>CAWCUJ010000046.1:0-258992 GCA_963798675.1 uncultured Actinomycetes bacterium
CCCAAGGGCATCCTGCTCGACGGCCCGCCGGGCAGCGGGAAAACCCTGCTGGCGAAGGCGGTCGCAAATGAGAGTGGCGTGGACTTCATCTCGGTCAAGGGCCCGGAACTGCTCTCCAAGTGGGTCGGCGAATCTGAGAAGGGGATTCGCGAGGTCTTCAAGAAGGCACGGCAAGCGGCGCCCTGCATCATCTTCCTCGACGAGATCGACTCCCTGGCGCCCCGGCGGGGCAGCGGGGGAGGTGAGGGTCACCTGAGCGAGCGGGTGGTGAGTCAGCTCCTCACCGAGCTCGACGGGATCGAGGAGCTGCGCGGGGTCACCGTGCTGGCGGCGACGAACCGGTCAGACATGCTCGATCCGGCCCTGCTCCGGCCGGGTCGCTTCGACGTCCTGATCGAGATTCCGCTCCCGGACGAGGCCACCCGGCGGGCCATCCTCGAAGTGCAGACCCGGGGACGCCCGCTCGCCGCCGACGTCAACCTTGATGTCCTGTCGGCGGAGACCGACGGGTTCGTGGGCGCCGACCTGGCGGGGGTCTGCCGTGAGGCCACCATGGAGGCCGCCAGGAGGTTCATCACACAGGACAAGAGCCCCGACAGCGACCTGGGGGAGCTTGAGATCGAGCGCGCGGACATGGCGTTCGCGATGGAAGCACGTAACAGGGCACTGGGAAATGCCTGAGACGCCAACCTATGTCTACGGCGTTGCCGCGGCCGGCGCGTCCCGCGCCCCGCTTCGCGCGCGGGGACTGCCCGACGGGCGGGCTCCGGTCACGGCGATCGCCGTCGGAGGGGCGGCCGCCATCGTCGGGCGCCATGAGGGAATGCATCTGGGCGGTCTTCCGCAGCAGGAGCTGTTGCGCCGCCTGACCATTCACCAACGGGTGATCGAGGAGGTCATGGAGCGGGGCGACGTCCTGCCCGCACGGTTCGGCACCGTGCTCGCCTCCGAGGACGAGGTCCGGTCCATCTTGACCCGCTGGGGGGGACTGGTAAGAGAATCCCTGACGCGTTTCTCCGGTCTCATCGAGGTGGAGGTGGCGGCCACCTGGGACCTGGGGCGGACACTCGCCCTGATCGCAGTCGAACCCGAGGTGGTGGCGGCGAAGGCGGCGGCCGGGCAGGCAGCGCCGGAGGAGCGTTTCGCCCAGCAGGTGAAGGTCGGCCAGGTGGTCAAGCGGGCTCTCGACAAGCGGCGCGCACTGTTTCAGGAGAAGCTCCTGCAGGAGGTCGGCTCGTCGGCGAAGGGCGTACAGCCGAACGCCGTACTGACGGACGAACTGGTCTTCAACGTCGCGTTCCTCCTGGAGCGACAGGCGCTGCCGGCCTTGGACGCGGCCATCGACCGACTGGATGCGGCGTTGGCGGGTGCGCTCTCGATTCGCCGTATCGGCCCGCTTCCCCCCTACAGCTTCGCCACCGTCAGCGTTACCCGGTTCGACGCGCAGCGACTGGCGGCAGGCCGTGCGCTGCTCGGTCTCCCCGGCGAGATCTCCGAGGAGGCCGTGATTTCGAGCTACCGCAGGCTCGCCCGCCTGGCGCACCCCGACCGCAGCCCGGCCGACCCAAGCGCGGCGGAACGCTTCGCCGCGCTCAACGCCGCGCGAACCGACCTCCTTGCCTACTGCCGCAGTCGCGGCCAGGCGGATGGGTCCGGTGACGGCCCGGCCATCATGGTGATGATCAACAGGAACGGAGACACCGCGGTTCCCGAAGAAGGCCGCCATGACTGAGGGGTCGGCCCGCGTGTACCTCTACGGCGTGATCCGGGACGGGGAACCGCTTGTGCTCGACGCGCCGCCGATCAACGGTGACAGGCCCGTCCACACCATCCGGCACCGCGGCCTAGCCGCCGTGGTGAGCGACGACCCCCTGCCACGATACGAACTGACCCGCAAGAACGTCCGCGGCCACGAGGCAGTCATCGACGACGTGATGCGAACGAACGACATCCTGCCGACGCGGCTTGGGACCGTGCTGCCGAGTGCGCGGTCGGTCGTCGAGGACGTGCTGGAGAAACGCTGGACCGAGCTGGGGCGGCTACTTGAGCGCGTTGGCGGCCGCGTCGAGCTCGGCCTGAAGGTGTCCTGGCTGGATCTGCAGCGCGCCTTGTGTGAGGTCGTCGCTGCCGACCGCGACCTCAGGGCGGAGCGCGACCGCCTGGTCAGGCATCCCACGAGGGCGACGTACGAGGCGCGGCTCGAGCTTGGCGGCCGGGCCGCGCAGATGCTGGCGGCGAAGCGCGAGCAGGAGGCGGACGAGATCGTGGCTGCGCTCGAACATCAGGCGGCCGACGTCTGCCGGAACGATCCGATCTCCGAGCTCATGGTGCTCAATGCGGCCTTCCTCGTAGAACGCGGACGGACCGAGGCGTTCGAGGCCGCGGTCGAGAAGCTCGACCGCGGCTGCGGGGGCCGTCTGGGTTTTATGCTCGCCGGGCCCCTGCCTCCCTACAGCTTCGTCGGTATCGACCGGCCGTGAACAAGCGCAAGCATGCGAGGGGAGAGGGCTGAGGATGGGACTTCTGACGAACCTGCTGCTCGCGCCCGTGGCGTTGCCCGTGCGCGGGATCAACTCCATCTTCAGGGAGATCCGGGATGTGGTGGACAAGGAGCTGAACGATCCGGACACCATCCGCCGGGAACTGCTGGAGCTGCAGGGGCGCCTCGATGTCGGCCTGATCGACGAGGCCGCATACGACATCGCGGAAGCGGAGCTGCTGGCACACCTGAGCGCGATCGCCGGGCGGCAAGGAACTGGTGAGGTTGCGGGAGGTGCTGGCTAAGGGGGTGTCAACCGTTCGCGAGAAGACTCTGCGATACCGTCACGGCGCGACACGAGGGAAGCACGCCGGAAACTGGGCGGGTCGCAAGCATGATGTCACGGACCCGGAAGGGGAGGAACAAGGGGAATGCAGCTATTGAAGGTCACCGAGCTCGCCAAGGCGCAGCTCGCCGAGGCGACCAACTTGGAGCCGCTGATCGTGTCGGGGGCAGACCGCGACGGCGGGGGGTGGCGGCTGAAGGTGGAGATGGTAGAGCTTCAGCGGATCCCCGAGGCGCAGGACGTGATCGGTGCGTACGAGGTCCGGCTGGATGACGAGGGCGAGATCCTTGAGTGGCGGCGCACCGGCCTGCGGCGCAGGAACGATACGGAATGGAGTACGGAGTGAGGGGTTCTTCCGCTCAGCCGGGCCGGGAAGGGCGGCGGCGTGGCGCTTGAGCCGACCAGGGATCGCGGCGATGCCCTAGCCGACGTCATCGACGCCGTGCTCGACAAGGGGCTGGTGATCAACGCCGACATCATGGTTTCGCTGGCCGGGGTGGAGCTCCTCGGCATTAAGGTGCGGGCGGCGCTCGCCTCGTTCGAGACTGCTGCCAGGTACGGTCTGGAATTCCCGTCAGGCACGAATCTTGATACCGCCGCCTGGCGCGACGCCGCACTGGAAAGGGAGCGCTGCCCGGGCTGTGGCGAGAAGTTCACCGCGAGGGCTGAGCTGCTCGGCACGGGCTGCCCAGCGTGTGGCTGGCGAGGCGCCCGGGTGCCCGGCCTCTCCCCTGAGCTGCCGGGCCCCATCCCGGTGAGGTGAGCCGCCGGTCATGGAGCCGCAGCGCGGGTCTCAGGCGACCCTGGAGGACCTGCTTGAGCGCGTCCTCGACAAGGGGATCGTGCTCAAGCTCGACCTCATCATCGGCGTGGCGGGGATTCCGCTGATCGGGATCAGCCTCCAAGGGGCGATTGCCGCGATTGAGACGATGCTGGATTACGGCATGATGGAGGCCTGGGACGCTGACACGCGTGCGTACGCGGTCCGCGAGAAGCGGCGGCGAGAGTTCGGCTTCCAGCCGGGTGAGCATCCGGTGCTCGATCTGTACGGGTCGTACCATCGCAGCCGGGGCGTCTCCCGCGTCTGGCAGCCCGGCCGCCTCATTCTCACCGACCGGCGCCTCATGCTCGTCCGGTCAGCGCCGCCGGAAGTTCTTTTCGAGACGCTCATCAGCGCGATTGTCGGCATCGGTCGCGTCGTGCATGAGAACCTCGGGCCAGGCCGGCGTGAGATCGTCTCCCTTGCGCTGGCGGACGGCACGGTGGCCGGGCTCTACGCCGCCGAGCCCGACATCTTGGAGGCGCGCCTGCGAGAGGGGATCCGGCGGCTCGGCCAGGCGGTCACGGAGATCCCCGCTGCGCAACTCGAGCGGCTCGACCTGGGCGCGGTGGCCGGCGGCCAGTTGTGGCACCGCTGGGTGCCCGGGCGCGGCTCAGCGCTGTGGAAGTCCGGCTGGGCGGTGCTGACGGGGACCGAACTCACCTGGCGGGGAGACCCGCCGCAAGGTGCGCTGCTGCGCGTGCCGCTCACCGAAATCTGGGGGATAACCATCGAACGGCGCGAATTCGGAACTCTCGGGGTGCGCGACGTGCTCGTCGTCACTCACGGGGCCGGGGGGGATCGCGCCGAGGCCCTGTTCGCAGGCGAGGGCATCGGCGCATGGTCTGAGGCGGTCCGGCGAGCAGCGCTGGCCGGCGACGGGGACGGCGATGCTGGATCTTGAAGAGGGCAACCTGAGACAAGGGCTGCTCGCGCTTATCGTCGCGCTGCTCGAAGTAGTCAAGGAGGCGCTGGTGCACGCGGCGCTCCGCCGGGTCGAAGGGGGCCGGCTGAGCGACGCCGAGGTCGAGCGGCTGGGCGACGCGCTGGCCGAACTCGAGGAGGCCGTTGCCCAGATCAAGGCCGAGCACGGCGTAGAAGAGGCGGTCCAGGGCGTCAGGGACGACCTTGACCAGGTCGTGAGCAATCTCATCGATACCATGATCGGCCGCGAGCGGTGGTCCAGCGGGACGGAGCGCACCCATGCTCAGCGAGCCTGAGACGGCGCTATCGGCGCAGGGCGCGATCAGCGTCAGCCGGCCCGGTGGCTGGCGCCTGGGGTGGCTGAGCCTGGGGGAAACGACGCTCACCTTCCGGCAGCCCGGCCGGCCGGGAATGCGGATCGATCTGGAGACGGTCACGCGACTGGACGTGGAGCGGCGGACGTTCGTCATGTGCGCCAAACGCGTGGTCCGGTTGGCGTATCGGCCCACGGGGTCAGCGCACCCGCGTTCCTGCTGGCTGATCACGGCACATCTCGGCGACTGGGAAGAAGCGCTGAGCCGGCGAGCAGGACTTCCCAGCGAACACAGGCTTACCGTGGAGCCGACCCTCCCGGTGACTCGTAAGCTTGCGACAGCGCTCGCCGGGCTTGGTGGCACGGCCGGGCTAATCCTCGACTACCTCGCGCACCGCGGTCACGCGACAACCGGCGAACTCATGGCACTGGTCGGCGCCGGAACCGAGGAGGCCGTGTTCCTCCATCTGCATGAGCGCTTCCGGCACGTGGAGCCAGCCCTGGGCCGCCCAGTGATCCGGTATGAAGCCGTGTACTTCGACCGGCAGTCGGGGGTAGTGAAGCAGCAGTCGTGGCGGCTCGACGAGTCGGTAGCCGAATGGTGGTCGGCCTCCCGCGTTCCGGCGGATGTGCTACTAGAAGACCATGACCTGCTGGTGGTGACCAGCGTGCCAACGCAGGCGCGGGGCGCGTTGCCCGTCGCCCGAGTCGAACCGGGCGGATATGGCCTCGTGGTGAGCGGTGCTGGCGGGCACGACCGCTGGATCAACCTGCCCGCGCAAGTCGTTGGCGAGGCGCAGTGCGCTATTAGCGCCACTGGCACGCTCGTCATCCGGGTGCGGCGCAAGGCGCGGGGAGCAACTCCTGCGGAGCGGCGCGCTGAGGGCGGGACGCGGCGGAGCCTGGCTGCCTCCCGCTCCGGCGGGCAGGTCACTTCACGGACCGCGGACCAGGGGTGATTGACGAAGTGCGCGCTGCCGCGCTCTACCTCTATTGCGTCGTACCGGTCACGGACGCCGCCCCTGCACCGCTCTCGTCGCCGGCTCTCGACGGGGGGCCAGTTCACGCCGTCCGGCACCAGGACCTCGCCGCACTCGCGCACGCGTGCCCACCGGAGCCTTACCAGGGGGACGAGGAAAAGGTGCGGGCCTGGGTCGCAGCCCACAACACCGTCGTCGAGGAGGCCTGGCAGTCCGCGGAAAGCGTTCTGCCCATGAGCTTCGACGTCATCGTCACCGGCGATGCTGACCGGAACGCTGAGGCAAACCTCGTCGGCTGGCTCGGAGAGCATCATGCTGCCCTTCGCAGTCGCCTGGCGGCCCTCAAGGGCCGCGCCGAGATGGGGGTTCAGATTCTATGGAATACCAACAATATTACCGCGTCCGAGGCGATTGCCGCTGAGGCGTCGGCGATTCCCGCACGCGGGCGTGCCTACTTTGCCCGTCAGCAACTCCGGCGACGGCTCAGAACCGAACTCGAGCGGAAGGCTGAGGCAGATTGCCGCCGCTACTTGGAGAATCTCGCAGCGCTGGCGGACGACGTGCAAGTCGGCAAGCCGCGACCGGTGAAAGGGAGGCAAATGGTGCTCAACCTCTCGCTGCTCGTCGCCCGACTTGCGATCGCCCCCATCGGAGAATATCTCGAAAGGGTGAGCCAGGAGCCGGGCGTCGAGGTGAGGTTCACTGGGCCGTGGCCGCCGTACAGTTTCGCGGGCTCATTTGGTACCGTTGAGGATAGCGGCCGATAGGACAGATGCCGCAGGGATGGATGGAGCTAAAACGGCAAAAAGGGGGCGCAAAGTGCTAATTACGAGAAGCACCGAGGTAAAGGGGATGCGCCACGTGCGGGGTGTGATGTCAGTCCCCAGCCTTAACCTCCGGCAGCGAGGCCGAGCCGAGTGGTCGCGCGAAAACACGAACATTGTCGCCGCATTGGCGGCGCTAAGAGCGCAGCGGCGGATGCCGACCGCGCCGCGCCGATGCGAAGGTGGCCAGTATGGATAAGACACGCATGGATACCGAGATCGACTGCGCCTTCTGCAACGGGACGGGGCGCGATCGTTTCGGCATTCTCTCGCCCCCCTCTGCCTGTCAGGTCTGCCTGGGAAAGGGCGTCGTGGACGTGCCGGAGCCGCGGGTGACCTGCGCTTTCTGCAGGGGGTCGGGCGTCCACCCGCACACCAGGCTGACCTGCGGCAGCTGCGGCGGCAAAGGCCTCCAGACGGTCCGGGAAGCTAGGGCGATCTGTCCGCGCTGTGGCGGCGACGGAGTGGACCCGGCCAGCGAACTCCATCTGTACTGCCCCGCCTGCCACGGAGCCGGGTGGGTGCATACCCCCGACGCCTGAGGGCGGCGGCAGGGTAAGTCATCGCTTCATGGAGTTCAGGAAAGGTACATTATGCCAATGTGCGCATAATGTACCTTTCCGCTTTGCCGGAGCACCAGGCTTATGCGGAGCCACGCCCAAGAAAGCAGTACCACAGTCCGGACACCTGGAAAGATTTCCCGCTCGCGGGTGGTTTGCAGGCCACTGCCGCCGGATATAGATAGAAAGGATTGCGCTGCCTAGGAGGCACGCATTACCTGGGTCAGACGGTCGTCTGGCCATGAGGTACATTGACGGGGGGAGTGACCGATGGCTGTAGAGAAGGCGATTGGGTCTTCGAGCCTGGTAGAGGTCGTCGATCGGATTCTGGACAAGGGCATCGTTATCGACGCCTGGGTGCGCATGTCCCTGGTCGGCGTCGAGTTGCTGGCCATCGAGGCCCGGGTGGTCGTGGCCTCGGTGGAAACGTACCTGAAGTACGCCGAGGCAGTCGGCCTGACCGCCACCGCGGCAGAGGCAGAAGCGTAGAAGAGTCGTCGCTAGGGTCTAGCGGGTAGGGAAAGCCGGATCGGAGCGGGCTGGTGCTGCCAGCCCTCCGCCGACGGTTCGTTTCATCCGGGTGAGCCTGGTTGTCCCTATTCACTGGGCCCCGCGGCGGCGCTTGCAGTGACTTCCCACGTCGCCAGCGGGATGGCGCCGAGCGGAGGCGAGGGGAATTCCGTGGTATACATCGCGAGCCGGGCCGCTGTGGGCCGGCATCGCGCTTATGGGGGGAGATTGACGAATGGCGCTCCAAGAGGAAATGCAGGTCCTCGTCGGCGACCTCGAGGCGGCCTCTGCGCGCCGCACCAGGGATGAGAGTGAGCGGCAAGCGGTTGCTGCCGCAGACGCCAGGGACCGTATGGCGGTAATCGCTGGCATGCGGATCGAGCTTGCTGAGGCGCTTGCCAAGTTCCGCCGGGAACACGTCATGCAGGCCGCGCAGGACACCAAGGCGCGTGCCGAGGCCGAGCGCGAGCGGCTGGCGATGGCGGCGCAGGCCGCCCGCGACCGGGGCGCCTCCGACTATGAGCGGCATGGCGTGGCTGTTCAACGGCACGCGGCGGGCGCGGAAGACACTCGCCAACGTGCGTCGGACATCGCCAGCCGGTCGGTCGACGTCACGAAGGCGCTGAGCGAGTTTCACCGGGAACGCTTCATGCAGGCGGCCCACGACGCCAGGGCGCGTACCGAGGCCGAGCATGAGCGGCAGGCCATCGCCGCGCAGGACGCCAGCGCGCGTGCGGCGGTGGCACTCGAGCTGAGGAACATCTGGAGCGTTCACTCCGCAGGGGCGGGAAGCCCTCGGTGAATGCTCGGGACGGGGTGTGTGCGTTGGATGTTGCCGGTGGTTCGGTTATCAAGTCGGCTCCGCGGCCGGATTTCGTGGAGACTCCTTATGTCGCGCAGGTGAGTGAGCGGGCTGTGGGGTATGTCCGGGCGGGTTTCCCTGTGCATTTCCGCGGTCCGTCCGGGGTCGGGAAGACGACGATGGCGCTGCATGTCGCGCATCAGCTCGGCAGGCCGGTGATGCTGATGGTGGGTGATGATGAGTTCGGCAGCTCGGACCTGGTCGGGTCCCAGGCGGGTTACCGGCGCCGGCGGGTGGTGGATAACTTCATCCAGTCGGTGCGCAAGACCGAGGATGATGTGTCGCCGCGGTGGGTGGATAACCGGCTGACGATCGCCTGCCGGGAGGGGCTGACGCTGGTGTATGACGAGTTCACCCGGTCGCGGCCGGAGGCGAATAATGCCCTGCTTTCTGTGCTGGAGGAGGGGGTGCTGGTGCTTCCGGCGCAGCGGCGGGCGGGGACGGATTACCTGCGGGTGCATAAGGATTTCACCGCGATCTTCACGAGTAACCCGGCGGAGTATGCGGGGGTGCATCAGGCGCAGGATGCTCTTTTCGAGCGGATCGTGACGATCGACCTGGGCTGTTTCGATGAGGGCAGCGAGGTGGCGATCGTGCGGGCGCGGTCGGGGGTGGCGGAGGCGGATGCGCGGAGCATTGTCCGGCTGGTGCATGCGTGCCGGCAGGCGCTGGGCGGTACCGACCGTCATACGGTGCGCAGTGCGATCGTGATCGCGCGGGTGGTGACGCAGCGGGGGGCGGTGGTGCGGGCCGGGGATCCGGTGTTCGAGCAGGTGTGCCAGGATGTCCTGTCCAGTGAGGCGGGGCGGCGTGGCTGGGACGGGCTCACGCCGGAAGCGGTCCGCGGGCGGGTCCTGGAACTGGTCCGCGAGTATGCGGGCGGGCCGGCCAGGCGAGCCCGGACGCCCCGCCCGGCACCGGTAGGTGACGCCGGGTCGCCGGGACCAGATCCAACGCGGTCTTCTGTATCCGTATAGCAATCACGGGACGCGGCAATCCTCTATCGGCGGCCTTCATTGCGATCGGCGGGGCTCCCGGGTCAAGGCTGAGCGCGCATCGGCGCGCCGCAAGTCCGGGTGCGTCGCCAGCCTGCGGAGCGTACAAGAGTGAGGAAGATGGCCGTATGACTACCCCCGACAACGATCCCGGGCCCGAGCCGACCTTGCGCGTCGCAAAGGCTGCCGCGAGGGACGCCGGCCGTGGGATGGCACGGCTGGACCCCGCAGACATGGAGCGCCTCGGGGTGAGCGTGGGGGATGTCGTAGTCATCAAGGGCCAACAGGGTTCGACCGCCCTGAAGGTCATGCCCGCGCAGACCGCCAAGCGCGGCAAGGGGCAAATCCAGATCGACGGCATCGCCCGCGAGAATGCCGCGGTGGGACTCGATGAGCACGTGGTGGTGGAGTTGGCCAAGGCGGAAGCTGCCCAGCAGGTGACGCTGACACCCGTCGGCTCACTTCGCGCGCCGCAAGGACGAGACGCCTCTTATGTCGGGCAGCTCATTATGGGGATGGTGGTGCAGGCCGGGGAGCGTCTCAGCGTCAACCTCTTTGGCTCCCGGTCGCAGAACTTCACAGTCAGCAGCACCGCTCCCGGCGACTTCGTGCAGATCCAGCCGGCCACGCGCGTTCAGGTCAATGCCCGGCCAGAAAAAGCGGACAGCCGCGGCGGCGTCCAGGGCGTCCAGAAGGTGTCCTACGAGGACGTCGGCGGTCTCGGCGCTACGGTAGGCCGCATCCGCGAGATGATCGAGATGCCGCTGCGCTTCCCCGAGGTATTCGAGCGGCTGGGGATCGAGCCGCCGCGAGGGGTGCTGCTTTACGGGCCGCCCGGCTGCGGGAAGACGCTGCTCGCCAGGACGGTCGCCAGCGAGACCGCGGCGTACTTCATCGACATCGGCGGGCCGGAGATCATCCATAAGCTGTACGGGGAGAGCGAGGCCCATCTCCGCAGTATCTTCCAGGAGGCTGGGCAGAAGGCGCCTAGCATCATCTTCTTCGACGAGATCGACGCCATCGCGCCCAAGCGGGCAGACGTGAAGGGCGAGGTCGAGAAGCGCGTGGTCGGCCAGATGCTCGCGCTTATGGACGGCCTGAAATCGCGCGGCCAGGTGATCGTGATCGGCGCGACGAATATCCCCGATAATATCGACCCAGCATTGCGCCGCCCCGGCCGCTTCGACCGCGAGATCGAGATCGGCATCCCGGACTGTGACGGACGCGCCGAGATACTGGAGATCCACACCCGCGGCATGCCGCTAGCCGACGATGTCGACACGGCTCGTCTCGCCGCCATGACACATGGCTTCGGCGGTGCCGATCTCGAGGCGCTCGCACGGGAAGCAGGCATGGGCGCGCTCCGCAGGCTCATGCCGATCACCGACCTGGCATCGGCGGACGTTCCATACGAGCAGTTGATGGCTGCCGAGGTGACCATGCACGACTTCCTCGGCGCCCTCGGCGAGATAGAGCCTTCGGCGCTCCGCGAGGTGTTCACCGAGATTCCCGACGTCAGCTGGGACGAGGTAGGCGGGATGGAGGAGGCGAAAGCGGCGCTGCGTGAGGCGGTGGAGTGGCCTCTTCGTTACCCGGCGGCGTTCACCCAAGCCGGCACTCGCCCAGCCAAGGGCATCTTGCTGAGCGGGCCGCCCGGGGGCGGCAAGACGCTCCTGGCCAGGGCGGTCGCGCATGAAAGCGGCGTGAACTTTATCTCGGTCAAGGGGCCCGAGTTGCTGTCCAAGTGGGTAGGCGAGTCCGAGAAGGGGGTCCGGGAGGTCTACAAGAAAGCCCGCCAGGCCGCACCCTGCATCGTGTTCCTCGACGAGATCGACGCACTGGCCCCCCAGCGGGGCGACGGAGGCGGGAACCACGTCACCGAGCGGGTGGTAAGCCAACTCCTGACCGAGCTCGACGGAATCGACGAATTGCGCGGGGTCGTCACCCTGGCGACCACTAACCGCCCCGACATACTGGACGCGGCATTGCTGCGACCCGGCCGGTTTGACTTGCAGATCGAGATAGGGCTCCCCGACGCAACAACTCGCCGGGCGATCCTCGCCATCCACACCGGGCGCCAGCCGCTCGCCGACGACGTCGACCTCGATGCCCTCACCGCGAGAACAGAAAACTGCATGGGCGCCGACCTCGCCGGGATCTGCCGGGAGGCAGGCATGGAGGCCATCCGCAGGCTCATCGCCCGGGACGGCGCCGCCAACCTCGACATGTCGCAACTCAAGGTCACCCAGTCGGACCTTTACGCGGGCCTCGCACGCAACGTCGGGCGGCACGCAGATGAGGAGATGGCGCGGCTATCTGCGGCCCGAGGGGCGTTGAAGAGGTCGTCATGAGCAGGCGCTGTGCGACTGGGAGCGGCGGACAACCTCTCCTTCCTGGCCGGCCAGGCGGCCTGCTGCGGGTCCGTGATCATCTCGGGCTAAGCTGAAAGTAATTGCAGAACTAGCCAGCCATCGAAATCGGGACAATAGGCCTCAATTTACAAAGGCGGGTGAATAATGCGCGTACCACGGCGTGATCTGGTTCCTGCCGTGCATCGTCGAGCCGAAGGCGGTTGCCAGGATGAGTAATACCCAGTCGGAACTTTCCGTGCGTTGCGCATTCTGCGACGGGACAGGGCGCGACCGTTTCGGGATTCTCTCTCCGCCGTCGGCTTGCCAGGTCTGCCTAGGGCGCGGCGTCGTGGGAGTGCCCGAACCGCGGGTACCGTGCGCCTACTGCCGAGGGCGTGGCGTGCAACCCCACACCAGGCTGACCTGCAGCAGTTGCGGCGGAAGAGGAGCCCAGACGGTCCGGGAACCGCACGTGACCTGTTCCCGTTGCGGCGGGGGCGGCGTGGACCCCCGGAGCGAGCGCAAGCTGTCCTGCTCCGATTGCCGCGGCGCCGGGGTGGTTCACGCGGCCGGCCGCCGTTCGCGCCATTAGCGCTACCCTTGTCCCTCCGCCTTCGCCCGTGTGATACCCAGCTTCTTGACGACGGAAGAAAGCAGTTCGTGGCAGGAGCGCAAGCTGGTTATATGGATGTCAGGCGGCAGGATCCTCGCCACCTCGTGCTGCAGGCCGATGAACAGCGCGCCCGCGCCGGCTGACGGTAGCGTGTCACCGATCCGCGCGGCGATATAGCGGTCCCTGTTCTCCAGCAGCCCGGCCGCACGAGCCGCATAAGCTTGCCTTGCCGCCTCGTCGGTCACGCTCGCCTTCAGCAGCTCGTACTCTTCCTGCAAGAGGACGGGGTCCTCGGTGCCGACAACCATGGCTCCCTGGCCGGCGAGCCAGCGCAGCAGCCGGTAGTTCGGGCTGTCAACGTCGGCGACAATCCGGGCCACGATATCGGGCCTGGTATCCGGCAGGCCGTCCTGATAGACGCGGACCTCTTGCCACCGGCGACCCATGGCGCGGAAATCGGCCGCTACGGCATCCCAGTATCTGCCGACCTGCACGTTGTAGTCCGCGGGCCGCGAGATGATGCTGGCGAGCGACCCCATATCACCAGGACTGTGCAGCACCGGCACATAAATGAGAGAGCGTTCTGTCCCCATACAGGCTTTCTGTTCGAGATCCAAACGGTTATACCGGTCTATCCCATCCCTTCTCATTCGAAGACGCCGGGACGCGGAATAGCTGACCTCCGCGTACCTGGCAATCGTACCCGCGCCCTACCCGTATAAGCGGCCCACCCCCGCTTCCTTGCCGGACCGCAGGGGGTGCGCTCCGGGCGCGCGGCGAGTCCGGTTCTGGGGCGAGCACCGAAATAATCGGACTTGGCCGATTCCCGTGAATTGCACTAGGTGCCCATGGTGAAAGTATCTTCGTGGTTTACCGCGCGCTCAACAGCGCATACTTCTTGAAGCCGGAGATCCTCTGCGCCAAAACGACGGAAACGGGACTAATGATGTTTGCTCGCGCCATGCAGGTGGCTTTCATAAGTACGCGGATTATCCGAGCATGGCGTTTCACGACGCGAATCGCAGGTGCCGCTGGCCTGGCCGCGGGGGTTTTGGCAGCGGTTGCTTCCCCGGCCGGGTGGGCCGTGGCCCAGGCTTCCACCCGCACCCCGGCGTACTCGCAGACATTCGTCGTCACCAACCTGGGCGACGCCGCCGGGGCGGGTTCCCTCCGTGCCGCCATCAACTCCGCTAATGCCACTTCGCCGGGAGATTCAACCCTCATCCGCTTCGGCGTAAACGGGACCATCACCCTGGCCGGCCCGCTGCCCGCGATCACGCGGAAAGTGGCGAT
This sequence comes from uncultured Actinomycetes bacterium, assembly GCA_963798675.1. Classification (GTDB taxonomy): domain Bacteria; phylum Actinomycetota; class Actinomycetes; order Streptosporangiales; family Streptosporangiaceae; genus Palsa-504. The sequence goes on from CAWCUJ010000046.1 coordinate 13,871, forward strand.
TGATGCGACATCGGCACCCACGCACGTCAGTGGCGGCCCGCCGGTCGTAGCGCTTGACTGCAACGGGCATCCAGGCCTGCGGTTTGCCGCCGGCTCCGGCGGCTCGCAACTGCTGGGAGTAGCCGTGGACGACGCCAACGGCGATGGCGTGACGCTGGATGCCGGTTCGGTCACGCTCAATGACAACTACATCGGTCTGAACCTGGCCGGGGCCGCAGCCGGCAACGGCGGCAACGGCGTGTACGTCTCGGCCGCGTCGGCCCGGAACTTCATCGGGCTGAACGGCTCGGACGCCTCGGGTGTGGTCGCGAACGTGATATCCGGCAACCAGGGGAGCGGCATCGTGCTGGCCGGATCGTCGGCGAATACGGTGGTGGCTAACCGGATCGGGACCAACGCCGCTGGCACCTCGGCCATCGCCAACCGCGGCGACGGCATCTGGCTCACCCGAAGATCACGAGGCAACGAGATCGGTGGTACCGCCTTCGTCGACACCGTGACCGGCCAGGCGAACAATCCCACCGGGAACAAGGGAACGGTGACGCCGGTCTTCGTGGTGCCGCCGCTGGGCAACTTGATATCAGGCAACGGCGGCAACGGTGTGATGATCGACGCTGGCTCCCTGGGCAACGCGCTGAACGGGAACTTCATCGGGACGACGGCCAACGGGGACGGCGCCCTCGGCAATGCAGGTAACGGCGTGTGGATCGACCGGGCGCCCGGCAACTCGCTGGTGGGCTGCAAGTTCGTCAATAACCCGTTCGTCTATTACAACGTCATAAGCGGCAACGGCCAGAACGGGTTGCGCGTCACCAGCTCGGACAACGTGACGGTCCAGGGAAACTTCTTCGGCGTCGGTGCCAACAACACGGCAATCGTGGAAAACCGGCTGGACGGCATCCTGGTCGATGGGTCCTCGGCGAACACTCAGGTAGGCGGGGTCATCCCGTTGGGCAACGTGTCCGCCGGAAACGGCCGGAACGGCATAGAAGTGACCGGGAAGTCCCGCGGGTTCGTCACGTTCAACACATTCGGCGGGCTGCTGGCATTCAAGGGCGCAGCTCCCAACGGCAAGGACGGGCTGCTCATCACGTCCACCGGCGGCGACAACCTGGTCCGGACGAACGTGCTCTCCGGGAACAGGGAGAACGGAATCGAGCTGGCCGGGAACGCCTCAGGGGTAACAGTCGATCCCGATATCGTCGGCCTGAATACCAAGGGCGACGGCGTGCTGCCCAACGGCGGCGACGGCCTGCTGATCGACGGTACCGCTCACGGCAACATCATCGGCGGCACGCTGCGCTCGGTGATCCCGCAGAACACGTTCTCAGGAAACACGGGGTACGGCGTGGTGATCACGGGACGGGCGCATGACAACCGCGTCTTCGGCAGTTTCATCGGAACGCAGCTCCTTGGCGTCAAGGCGCTGGGCAATCGGAAGGGCGGCGTCCTGGTCGCGGGCCACGCCTACCGTAACCTCATCGGCCAGGTAACCCGCAGACCGGCCAACCTGATCAGCGGGAACACCGGCAACGGCGTGACCCTGCGCAGCGGCACCTACGGGAACTTCGTGATCAACAACTACATAGGCCTCGATCGCTTCGGCCGGTACCTGCGCAACAGCGGCCGCCCGATCGTGAACACCGGTCACCGCAACACGATCCTGGGTAACCGGTCCCGCCCCACCCGGCACTGAGGTACCGGCCCCACCGTCCCGGCCGCGCCTCGTCGCGCACGCGGCGGTCGAGTCCTACTCCGTACTAACCCGGCTGCCGCCACCGGTGTTGGTGACGTCGATTACGGCCCGGACGCCGCGGAGCGCGTCCGGCAGCCCGTCCCCGGCGACCAGGTCCACCTCGCTCGCACGCGTCAGGGTCACAGCCTCGTGGCCGGCGCGGCGAAGCGCTTCCACGACGTGACGCCCAACCAGGCCGGTGCCTCCGGCAACCCCGATACGCGACACGAGATCGCCTCCCTTCCTATTTACTGGCTGAACGGCCACTATGGTGAAACAGCTGCGGCGAGAACATCCGCCAGTTGGCCGAATCACCGCTGGCGGTCTGTCTCCTGCAGCGCTTTTGACCATTGGCGCGCCCAGGAGTCGAGGGATTCGAGTGCTGGCCCGAGCGCAGCTCCCAGATCGGTAAGCAGGTAGGCGCCGGCTTCGTCACGGTCTAGCAGGCCCGCGTCTGTGAGTTCTTCCAGCCGCTCGTACAGCACGCTGGACGACATCCGATCGCACCGGCTCCGCAGGGCTCGCGCCCCGAGCGGCTCGTCACGCAGCTCCCACAGGATCCGTAGCGCCCAGCGTCGCCCTAGAAGATCCATCGCCGCCATCAGCGGCCGACCCGTTGCCGATCCCCGGACCGGCCCGCCGGGACGCGGCAGCCGTGCTGCCATGACACCCCCTTGCGTTTCGGTATCAGAAACGATATCGTACTCAAGGTGTTTCGGAATCAGAAACAGCCGAGGAGGGTCCCGATGACGACCCGGGTCGATCCCGTCCGCCCGCCGTACCCACCCCACATCGCCGAACGGCTCGACGCCATGATGCCGCCTGGCGTGCCGCCGATCTTGCTGTTCCGGACCTTCGTGCGGAACTTTCCGATGACCGCCGCCATGAGCGGCTGGGGCAGCTACGAGCTCAGCAAACGGCTCTCGCTGTCAATGCGTGACCGCGAGATCATCATCGACCGGACGTGCGCCCGCTGCCGGTGTGAGTACGAGTGGGGAGTGCACGTGGCGTTCTTCGCCGAGCGGGCCAGCCTGTCCAGTGCCCAGATCACCTCCCTGACGCATGGCAGCGCGGGCGATCCGTGCTGGACCGACGAGCGGGACCGGCTGCTCATCGAGGCAGCCGATGCCCTGCACGACTCCGCCGACATCGGCGAGGACCTGTGGCGCCGGCTAGCCCGGCTGTTCCGCAAGGAGCAACTGCTTGACCTGATGATGCTCGCTGGCTGGTATCACGCCATCAGCTTCACCGCCAACGGCGCCCGGGTCGCGTGCGAAGACGGTGCGCCGCGCTTCGCTGACGTCCAGAGCGTGCCCAGCAGGTAAACGCCGCCTCCTGGCCGGTGTCTGCCGCGCGCGCACGCGAAAGCCACCCTCGCCGGGCCGCGGATCTCCTAGACCAGAGCTGGCCATTGCGCTGGTGCCGTTCGCGTGCCATGCGCCTTGGTCTGGGTCCGGCAGTCGTGTCAGCTGCTGAAGAGCACCCGCTTGGCATAAGCGGTGTCGAGGTATTCGGTGACCTCTGCCAGGTGCCCATCGACGACGCGGAAGACGCCGGCATAGTCACTGTCGTAGCAGCGGCCGTCGCGGGTCCGGGCGTGGGTGGTCCACTCAGCGACCGCGTGCTCGCCGTCAGCAATGATCCGGTGAACGTCTTGCACCACGGGCACCTCCGGATCGAGGCGGCCGAATATCCGGGGGAAGAACCCATCCATGATTCCGCCCGGACCGGTCCACATCCCCGAAGCCGGAAGCTCGCCGCGCAGGGTCCAGGTTGCATCGGGTGCGAAGGTGGCCCGCACTGTGTCCATGTCACCAGCCCGGAGGGCGCGGAAAAAGCGGGCTACCACCGCACGGCTCACTTCGGTTGAGACTTCCTGCATGATTTTCTCCTACTGTGTGCTGCCTGTTTCGGGATGAACGAGGGTGGCCCGATCACGTGGCCAAGCAGAACGAGACCTTGCTGGCCTGACGGATCTCGGATGAGGGGTGAGCATGGCCCCAGCGCAGCTCATGCACGTCGCGGTGCCCGCCGGTCGCGTCGCGCCGCTAGCTCGCGGTCGGAGACCAAGGCCAGCATCGGCTCGCCGGGAACCCCGATCATGACCACGACGAACCTGCTCCACGCATCGCCGAGATGGTTCGCCGCCTGGTAGTGGATGGCGTCACCGCCCGGCTCCCAGAACGCCTCGCCGGCGCGGATCACGCGCTCGGGTTCCCCCTCGAGCTCGAACGTCATCTCGCCTTCGAGCATGTAACCGAAGACCGGCCCGGAGTGCCGGTGAGGCGGGGTGCCGGGATCCCCGGGCGGCAGCTCGACGGTCGCGGTCATAACCTCAGCCGGCACCGGAATGAACGGTGGCTGCTGCGCCAGCAGCATGGTGAGGGCGGAACCCGGCAGAGTGTGGGCCGACATGTCGGGCAACCTCCTGAGATCAACCTGCAGTTGCGGTGACCCCAGCCTGGCGCCGTAGCGGACACGAGACATCCGCCACCCGGCCGACGTCGGTCACGCTGGTGCAGCGCACGCTCGCTGACACCCGTGAAAGGCCACCCGCCGCCGCCGACATGCATGCAGCCACGTGACGAGGGATCCCGTTCGGGTCACGCCCGCCTCGTCTCCGCGGTCATCGGCGCGCTGTTTGCCCTTGGCTCGCTGGGATTCCTGGCGGCGGGCGGTGTGGCCCTGTGGGCCAGCACGACCCAGCGGCACGGCGGCGATATCGATCTGGGGACCTGGAGTTGCCGCAGCACAGGCTACGCAGTGACCAGCGGCACGACAGAAATGTTCGGGGCGGCGGGCGGCTGGGAGGTCATGCGGTCGCTGCTCGGGACAGTCCGGATCCGGGTCACATCTTCCGCCGGCGCTGGCCCGGTCTTCGTCGGCATCGCCCCGGCCGGCGCGGCCAGTCACTATCTATCCGGGGTCCGCTACGACACCGTCCGTGGCATTGCCCATCGCCACGCCAGCTATGTCGGGCGCCGCGGTGGCGCTCCGGTGACCGTGCCCGGGCTGGCCGAGATCTGGGCCGTGCAGGCGGCAGGACCGGGCACCCAGACACTGGCCTGGCCTGCCAGTGACGCTGGGATAGCGGTAGTGATGAACGTCACCGGATCACGACCAGTGGCCGTACGTATTGACGTTGCAGCCTCGCTGCCGACGCTGCCCTGGATCGGCGCCGGCCTGCTGATCGGCGGCAGCCTGCTCTTGGTGGCAGCAGTTGTTCTCATCGCGGTCCCCGCGCGCCGGGCGGCCCAGGTCACGCCGAGACCTGCGGGGCACGATCCCGGCGGGCGGCCGTCAGGGAGCTGCTGATGGGGACATCGGCCAGGTGGCTGAGATGTGTCAGGCGGCCGGATCCGGCCGGCAGGATGTTCCATCGAGCCGGTCATTGGCGGCCTGATGTTCCATCGTGCCGGCCGCCGGGTGGTTCCCGCAGACCACGTTTTGTGTCCCGCCCGGTGAGGGTGATTGAGATGACATGGCCGGACCTCCCCTTCTAGCCGAAGGTGAACGAGTACGCCTGGACGCCGGGATCAAGGAAGGTGATTTCGAAGATGCGGTCGGTGACCGCCCCGGGCTGGCGGATGAGCTGGTGCAGTCGCTGTTCGGCCACCGTTCCGTCGCCTTGGCTGTCAACGTCGGCGCCGTGTGCCGCGCCAGGCGGCTGCCCGTCCAGAAGCACGCGGAATCGCACGGCCGTGCCCGGCGCGGCCGGCCCCATGACCAGGTGAAGATCGCGAGCGTGGAACCGGCACGCGATCTGCCCGCCGGCCTCGTTCGCCGTGGCGGCCTGCTCCTCCATCGTCCAGTCACCCGACAGGGCCCAGTGGTTGAGTCTCAGCTCCGCCGGGACCGTATAGGCGTGGCGCCTGCCCGGCAGGATGCCGCCGGGGGACGCGAAGTTCTCGGTGCGCTCGTAGCCGGTGTAGTTCTCTGGCGATCTCAAGGCGGCCCAGTCGGCCGGGGCTTCCACGCCGGACAGGCCGGGCGAAACCAGCCCCTGGCCGGTGCCGCCGGATCCGGCTTCGGTCAGTAGCTGCTGGATGACCATTTCCGACTGCTGGTACTCGCCCTCGCCGAAATGGTGATGCCGGATACGCCCCTGCGCGTCGGCGAAGTACAACGCGGGCCAGTAGTGATTGTCGAACGCACGCCATATCGCGTAGTCGTTGTCGATCGCGACCGGGTAGTCGACCCGCCTGCTTTTCACCGCGCGGCGGACATTATCCACGTCGTGCTCGAATCCGAACTCGGGCGTGTGCACGCCGATGACCACCAGTCCGGCGCCGGAGTATTTCCCGGCCCAGGCGCGGACGTAGGGCAGCTGGCGGAGCCAGTTGATGCAGGTGTAGGTGCAGAAGTCGATCAGGGCTACCTTCCCGCGCAGGCCGGCCGGGGTCAGCGGTGGCGAGTTGAGCCACCCGGCCGCGCCGCCGAAAGATGGCAGCTCGCCCTCGACGGGCAGCCGGGCCGTGGCCGTGTGCAGCCCGGCGGGCGCACGCCAGCGTGCGTTCATGACGATGCCTCCTGGTGGCTTGGATATCCGGGCCGGGGGTTCCCGGCCCGCGATCCGGGCGTGGCGGATGGCGGGCACGGGGCCTGGGCGGCCATCACGTCGGTGATGATCGCGCCCCAGTCGCCGCCCTGCGCCACGAACCGGGCGTAGCCCAGGCGCCGCATCAGCGCGGTCCAGGCCCGGGCGATGCGGTCCGGGCCCCAGCCGGTCTCGCGCGGCTTGGCGGAGTACCCGTAGCCCGGCATCGACGGGATCACCACGTCGAAGGCGTCCGCTGCGCTGCCGCCGCGGGCGGCGGGACTGGTCAGCGGGTCGATGACCGCCAGCAGCTCGATGACCGAGCCGGGCCACCCGTGCGTGACGATGACCGGCAGCGCGTTCTCGTGCTGCGAGCGGACGTGGATGAAGTGGATGTCCAGCCCGTCGATCTCGGTGATGAAGTGCGGCAGGGCGGCCAGCTTCGCCTCGCACCGGCGCCAGTCGTACTCCGTCGCCCAGTACCGGGCGAGTTCCTGCATGACCGCCAGCTTCGGGCCCTGCGAATGATCCGTGACGAGCTCCTGGCCGGGCCAGCGGGTAGCCGCGACGCGGACACGCAGCGCCTCCAGTTCCGCCTCGGGGGTGACCGGGACCGTGAACGGCCGGACCGCCGCGGTGCCTGCTGAATTTACGGTTGGGGCGGACATGTGGGCCTCCTCGGTTTGCCAGGTGGTCGATGTGGAGTCGGCCGTCCTAGCTGGAGCCGCCGCCTTCCGGGACGGGCAGGCGGGTGGAAGCTGAGATCTGAGGATCCCCCTCACAAGCGGTACCTCCTCACCATCGCGCATCGGGCGGCCGCGTCGCGCCAGTGAGAATTACTGGTCTGTATCCCTGGTCTTCGATAGGGCACAGATGGAGGCGGCGTCGTGTCAAGCTGGCGGGCTGGCCCCCGACGGGCGCGACGGCCTCGCAGCTGACCACGCCAAACGCCGTCATCCGTGCCGTACCAGCAGGAACTGGCCGACGTCCAGCCGACCGCAGCGGAATCCGGCCTCGCAATACGCGAGGTAGTACTGCCACATCCGCTGGAAGGCCTCGTCGAAACCAAGCGCGGTGAGCCGGTCGCTGCCCGCCGCGAATCGCTCGCCCCAGATCCGCAGCGTCTGCGCGTAATGCCGCCCCATCCAGTTGACCGAGGCGATCGTCAGCTCGGTGTGGCTGGCCAGCGTTTCCTCGATCGACCGCAGCGACGGGATCAGGCACCCGGGAAAGACGTACTTGTCGATCCAGGTGTGGCTCCTGCTCGTGGCAAGCATCTGCTGGTGTGGCATGGTGATAGCCTGCAGCCCCACCCGGCCGCCCGGCGCCAGCGCGCGGTCAATCCCAGCGAAGTAGACCGGCCAGTATTCGGCGCCGACGGCCTCGATCATTTCGATGCTGACTATGGCGTCAAACTGGCCATTGACCTCGCGATAGTCGCACAGGCTGATAGTGAGCCGGTCGGCGAGCCCGGCCGCGGCCGCCCGTTGCCGCGCCATCTTGTGGTGCTCGGCTGAGTTCGTGACCGACATCACCTCGGCCCCGCGTCGGCCGGCCATGACCGCCAGTTCGCCCCATCCGGTGCCGATCTCGAGCAGCCGCGTGCCTTGCCGTACCCCGGCCAGGTCGAGTATCGCGTCGATCTTCCGCCGCTGCGCGTCGGCGAGGGGGTTTGCCGACGCGGTCGGCTCGCCGGCCGGGCCAGTCTCGAAGAGCGCACAGGAGTACGTCAGCGTCTCGTCAAGGAACACGGCGAACAGGTCATTGCCGATGTCGTAGTGCTGGCGGTTATTGCGGGCCGAGCCCGTGATGTCCTGGTAGTCGGAGTCGGGCCGCCTCCCGTTGCCTGGTGGCCGGAGCCTCAGCAACGGCGCGGGGATCAGCCTGCCGAGGCCGGTGGCAAGCACCGTCAGCACGTCGGCGAGGTCGGTGCTGTCCCAGTCGCCTGCCATATAGGACTCGCCGAGGCCGACAAGCCCGGCGGCGGCGATCCGCCGGTAGAACGCGCCAGGCGAGTTGATGACCAGCTCAGGCTGGCCGTGTGGCCGGCCACCGCCCTCCGGGTGTCCCGGCCCAGGCACGCGTACCCGAAGCGGCAGCCGCTTCAGCAGCCCGCTGATGACCGCCCTGGTGATCATTTCCCGGACCGGGCCTGCCGGTACGACGCCGAGCTCTGGCCAACGCTCCCCGGACACTGCCGCCCGTCCGGCCGCCGCGTGGGTCAGCATGAGTACCCTTCCGCCGGTCAGGTCAGCCCGGTCCGGCATCTGCTCCGTCCCCGGCGACCTGCGCCCCATCGGGTAGCCCTGACTGGAGCATCTCCCCAGCCAGAAGAGCCTGTCGGAGGATTTGTGCGTACGCCGCCGGGTGTTGCCGGAAGCAGAAATGTCCGCCCGGGATGGCGTGCAGCCGGAATGACGCTGTCGTCCATCGCGCCCAGCCAGCCATCGTCTCTTCTGATCGAAACGAGTCGTCAGACCCGTATATGGCGATCACAGGAACCTTCAGCACGGGTAGCCGGGTTGTTGGCGATGCGCCCTGCAGCAAGGCTAGATCGCGGCGGCCCGCTTCCGTGGCCGCTGCCAACCTCGACTCGCGCGCGGGACCAGGACGCGTTTTTAGCAAGGCCATTGCCGCCATAGCCGCCAGGTGCTCGGTACCAACCTGGCGGAGTGCACCGGTCAGATGCGGCGGAACGCAGCAGGAAACCGCCAGCATCTCTGGCGACCGCAAGCCATTCCGGCAGATGTTGCTCACCAGGCGGTGAGCTAGCAAGGCACCGAGACTGTGGCCGAGAACGCCGTAGCGATCCGTGCCTGGCGAATTTACCAGGTGCTGCCCCTGAACGGTCAGCGCGTCCATTGCTTCATCGAGGCTGCCTGCCGGCGGCCGATGGCGAAGTACTCCTCTGCCGGGCAGGTCAAGCCCGGCCAGCTGAATGCCGGGGCCGATCCACCGTTGCAGGCTCGCGTACCCCCGGCCAGTGCCGCCAGCGTACGGTACGCAGAGCAGCGTGATCATGACGGGCGGGCGGAGAGTTCGCCGATGAGCATCCCGGCAAGGTCGGCCAGGGTGGGGTCGTCGGTGAGTGCTGCGGGGTTCACGAAGACGCCGAGGTCGTCGTTAACGCGGTCCTGTATCTCTAGGCCAAGCAACGAGTCGACGCCAAGTTCTCCCAGCGGAACGTCGGCAGGCAATTCCTCGCTGCCATCGATTTCCAGGGCACTGCGAATGAGTGAGCGAAGATATTCAATCGCGGCGTCCCGGACTGCGTCACTGTCCTGGATCTGGCGGCCTTCATGAACCGCAGCCAGTAGCGTAGCAGGGGACACGTTAGCCTCCATCGATCCAGTAACGTCGCTTCTCGAAGGGATATGCTGGCAGCCGGACCCGGTGCGCCCCGGGTCCGTTGACTGCACGTAGATTGAGGTCACCGCCGAGAACGAAATAAATACACGCGGCCTCGAACACGGATTCCACGTTCACCAGGTCTACCAAGATCTGCTCGGTGGCTCCAGCGGTCTCGAAGTGAATGCGCGCGTGCTTCGCGCTTTCGTCTTCGTCCCCGGACGCGTGCTGCTCAATACACACCTGCATATGCCAATCTTGCAGGATCGCGCCTACCGAGGCCAGGCTGAATCCGTCGGAATGAGAACAATTCTCTGTGCAAGCAGTTACCGTAAGCTCCGGCTGACATGACGTTGTTCGCGCAATTGCGGTCAACGGATCGGTGAGCCATTTGTCCAGCTTGCTGAGCAGTTCGGAGAGCGTAGCCGCATGGAACGCGGCGCGATAGCCGAAACGCGTACGGTGTTCGGCCAGCGTGCCCGCTACCGCTGCCAGGTCTGGGCTGGTACGGCGCAGAGCCCTGGCTAGACGGTCGACAGCCGCACCGAGCGCTTGCCCGTTTCGGGCTGACACGACGGCAATAACGCGTTGCCCCGGACGTTCAACACGGGTTTGGGCGGATAGTGGGGCCGGAGCCTGCTCCAGCACAACATGAACGTTAGTCCCGCTGAAGCCAAAAGAACTTACTCCGGCGGAAGATGGTATTTGACCTGATGGCCATGATGCTGCCTCGCCTGCCACGGCAAGGCGCGCGCGAGTCCAGTCGATCTTCGGCGTCGGGCCGGAAGGCAATGGCAGGGCTGGGAATTCTTCCTGTTCGAGTGTCAGCACAGCCTTGATCAGCCCGGCGATTCCCGCTGCTGCTTCGAGGTGCCCAATGTAAGCTTTCGCCGAACCTATTTGCAATACATTATTGCCGCGGCGTGCCCCTCCCAGAGCCTCACCCGCTGCCGCGAGTTCGATTGCGTCGCCGATCGCGGTCCCGGAGCCATGCGCCTCAAGGTAGCCGATTCGGGTGGGTTCTAGGCCGGCATCGCGCAATGCTTCCCCGATCACCTCTCGCTGCGCGGCTCCTGAAGGGGCGGTGATACCGTTACCGTGGCCGTTGTGGTTCAGGGCGCTCCCCCGGATCACCGCACGGATCGGCAGTCGCTGGCGGCGGGCTTCTGACAGGGGCACGAGGATAACGACACCGCAACCCTCACCTCGGACGTAACCGTCGGCGGCTGCGTCGAAAGGTCGGCATTGATTGCTAGGGGAGAGAACGCCCAGTCGTTCCAAGGCGGCGGTCGGTTCGGGGGTGAGCACCAGGTTCACCCCGCCAGCGATGGCCAACTCGCACTCGCGGCGGCGCAGTGCCTGGATCGCAATGTGGACTGCAGCGAGGCTTGAGGAGCAGGCGGTGTCGATGGCCAGGCTCGGTCCGTGCAGCCCGAGCTGATACGAAATCCGCCCGGCCGCTGCTGCCGGGCTCGCCCCGATACCGGTGAACCGCGACGGTCGGCCGTGCAGGGCGATCTGCGCGTAATCCGCCGAGGAGATGCCGACATAAACACCTGTGGGTGAGGCGGAAAGTGACTTCGGATCGAAGCCTGATTCTTCGAGCGCTGCCCACGTCATCTCGAGCAGCAGCCGATGCTGCGGATCCATCGCTCTCGCCTCGGGCGCGCTCACCCCGAACAGCGGTGCGTCAAAGCAGTCGATGTCGGCTAGCGCGCCAAGGGGCCGGCCGTCGTAGTCACACCCGCTCAGATTTCTTCGCTCCCCGGAGAGCTTGCTTACGGTATCGCCGCCGTTGCGCAGCAATTCCCAGAACGCGTCGGTGTCGTCCGCTCCGGGAAAACGGCAGGCCATGCCGACGATGGCGATGGCCTCTCCCGATTCGGCGGGCAGCCTGGTCCGTTGCCGCGCCGGGGCTGAGTTCGTGGACCCTGCGGTGCGACGGTCAAACTCGGCCGCGAGCCGACTGATGGTGGGGTGATCGAAGAGGAGGGCTGCCGGAATATCCATGCCGATGCGGTCTTGCAGGACAGCGGCCATCCGGGCCACGTCGGTCGAAGCCAGGCCGAGTTCAGCCCATGGGCGATCCGGGCCCAGGGTATCAGCAGGTACCCCAAGAATGAGGGCTACGATGTCGGCGATCATCTTCCCTGCGGATTCGGATTGCGGCGGTCGCCGTTCAGGAAGCGACTGCTTGTCGCGAGCCGTGGTGTCTTCCGCGGCGGGAGCAAAATTCGTGTGGCAGAGTTCGGTGAAGCTGCCGCGAAGAAGCAGGTCGCGGCACAGTGATCGGCGTATCTTCCCGCTGCTTGTCTTCGGCACCGTTCCGGGCGGGACGATGACGGCCAGCCGGAGACCAACACCACAGGCCGCCGCCACGGCAGCCCGCATCTGCTGTGTGGCTTCTGCGAGCTGTTCCAGCGGAGTCGAGGGGTCTCGCGCTTCCGCCACGATCGCGACCTCTTCCCCGTCCGCTCCCTCAACTGCGAACGCGGCGGCACAGCCGGGCTTCAGAAGTGGCACCGCGTCCCACGCTGCCACCTCGGCGATGGCTGGGGCGATGTTCCGCCCGCGCACGATGATCAGATCCTTGATCCGGCTCAGGACTACTATTTGTTCCCCGACGCGGTAGCCAAGGTCACCCGTGCGAAGGTACGGGCCGGTCCCGTCGGGCAGCCGCGCTCCGAAAGCCTGTTGCGTCTCTTCCTCGCGACCCCAATAGCCAGCCGTGACGCTCGGTCCGCTCAGCCAGATTTCGCCTTCCTCCCCGTCAGCCGACACAGGACGGCCGTCTGGCGCGACGATCAGGACCGCGCAGTCGCGTGGTTCCCCGCTGGCCACTGCCCGGCGCTCGGGAATTACCAGCGGCTCATCCTGTCGGCCGGTGCTGGCGACCACCAGGGTGGCCTCGGCCAGTCCGTAACCTGGCGTGAACGCGGTGCGGCGAAAGCCCGCCGGGCCGAACGTTGCCGTGAACGCCGCTATGGTCTGCGGGCGCATCGGCTCGGCTCCGTTGATCGCGGTCTGCCAAGAGGTCAGGTCCAACCCGGCAAGATCGTGCGGGCGCGCCTTGCTCGCACAGAGTGCGTATGCGAAATCCGGACCACCGGTCGTGGTGGCCCTTATCTCGCTGATCAGCCGAAGCCAGGACAGCGGGTCCCTGAGGAACGACAGCGGCGAGGTGAGGTGCATCGGAAAATCCTGATAGACAGGATCGAGGATCCCGCCGATGAGCCCCATGTCATGGTAGGGCGGTAGCCATATGGTGCCCACCGAGTCAGGCGCGGACCAGGATCCGCATACGCTGGCGATCACCTCGAGGTTAGCCAGCAGGTTGCGGTGACGCACCATAACGCCCTTGGGCTGGCCAGTACTTCCCGATGTGTACTGGAGCAGCGCTATAGCCTCAGCATCCGGATGAGCAATGCTCGCTTCGTCTAGCGGCTCGTCTGCCTCGTCGGTGGCGACAAGGCGCAGTCTTGGCACTCCGGCGGCGGTCAGCGAAGCTGCGGTATATTGTGCGGCCGCCGCGGTAGTGCAAACTGCAGCCGGTTGGCAGTCGCGGATGATCGTTGCCAGCAATTTCCACTGGCTCGTGCTGACCGGCGGGTACACCGGCACTGGGAGAACGCCAGCGTACAGGCAGCCGAAAAACGCCGCGATGTATTCGGCCGATGGCGGCGGATAGAGCAGCAGGACTCGGCTGCCGAAGCGAGCTGCCCCGTCCTCGCGCAGTGCCGCCGCAACGCAACGTGCCCGGCGGTCGACTTGCCCGTACGACAGAGGCAGGATCTCCTCGCCGTTCTGGTTCGGGATGTGCAGGACGAAAACGGTCCGGCCGGGAGCAGTGGCGGCCCTGACACGGGCTACTTCCACCATGTTAGTTACCTGGATGCGCCCTCCGGATGAGCGGTTTGGAATGCTCCAGCGACTCATCTAAGACCGTCTCCCGCGCCGCAGGGGGCGCTATGGTCCCGCCAATGTTCCGAGATCCACCATTCAGCGGATGGAAAGGTGACCAGATGAACTGGCTAAGGTAACTCTCCGCGATCTGCACCCACGTCCACAATTGCTCGGAGTCGTCGAGGAAGTGATGAGGGCTTACCATCAGCCAGCTGAAGACAGCCTGGCTGTCCCGGCATGAATCGCAGTGTCCGCTTGTACAGCAGAAATGCACCGTCTCCAGGTCGGCAGCCCAGGTGTTGAACAGCGGAAGCACCGGGTTCCCGTTGCGTAGCCGCCCGTGATGGGCAGGATGAGAGATGCTGATGGAGGGGCAGACGTCGTAACCGAAATGCGCCCAGTGGCTTTGGCCGGTGATCATTACCTTGATGAGGTATGGATGACTTTGGACGGTCTCAGGGTATGCAGATTTGATACGGAGCGCCTCGTCAAGCAGCTCACGGGGGCGTTCAGACCTTAGGGGATCATCGGTGTGATACTTACTGTAGAAGTTGAAAAATAGCCGGTTGCCGTTATCGTGAATTCGGCGGACGGTCGGCTCGATATACTGGATGCTGTCCTCGGACAAGGCATAGACAAATCCGGCGCGTACATCACCGGAATAATTGCGCAGCGCGGTTTCGAAGAGCCCGTTGAAGTGGCGTCCGCTGGGACGGATGCCTCGTAGCTCGTCGTCAAGCGGGCCGCCGCCGAACAGCGAGATTCCGATCGCCACGTCCTCGAATCCGGCGCGCGGCAGCAGCTTGAGGCCGTTCGTTGATATTGATACATGAGGCATCTTCTCCCGATAGAGCGCAACTCTATCTGGGAACAGCGTCGGTTCCCCGCCGATTAGCAGCGCGGTATTGATTCCGCGGGCAGCCTCGGCGGCCACGAACCGCTTCAGGTCAGCGAGACTGCGATTCTCCCTCGCCTGATTCTGGAACTCGTAAGTGAAGAACCAGCAGCCCTTGCACCGGATGTTGCACGCATTAGTCAGGTGGTACTCAGAGCTCCGGATGCGTGCCGCGTACCGGCGGATATCTTCGAAACGCCTCCGCAGCTCTGGGTCGCCGGAGAGGAGCTCGCGCAGCCGACTACTCCACCCTGTTAGGCCCTGTGCCGTGCCAGCATCCTTCCTGGTGGGGCCAGCAGCCATTCCTGGAACTCCGTTCGTTGCTACCCTGGGCAGTCGCTACGTACCTCTGTTCGTCTCACCAAATTAAGAGGGCCATATTTCGGTGTCAAGGATCTCCCTGAATTCTTTATATCATGATCCCGGCTGAGTGTTTCCGCTGGTCAGGTGGAGTGACGCCGCGAAGGATGCGGAGATCCTCGTGCTCCGGCACGAGGTCAACCTGATCCGCACCGCAGCGGCCGGTGACTGGTTACCGGTAGTCGGGGTTGTCGAAGTCGAAGCGGCATCCGGCGTCCCATTCCGAGCGCTGGTTGCCGTGGGCCGGGATCCCGCCCGCGTCCTTGAGCATCCGGGCCAGGTGCAGCAGGTTCCACGTCATGAACGTGGTGTTGCGGTTGGTGAAATCGTTGGCCGGGCCGCCGGAATCTGGATCGAGGTAGGACGGCCCCGGCCCGGCCTCGCCGATCCAGCCGGCGTCGGCCTGCGGCGGGATGGTGTACCCGAGGTGCTGCAGGCTGTACAGGATGTTCATCGCGCAGTGCTTGATGCCGTCCTCGTTGCCCGTGATCAGGCAGCCTCCCACCCGGCCGTAGTAGACGTACTGGCCGACGTCGTTGAGCAGGTGGGAGCAGCCGTAGAGGCGTTCGATCACCCGCTTGGTGACCGAGCTGTTATCGCCTAGCCAGATCGGGCCCGCGATCACCAGGATGTCAGCGGCCAGCACCCTGGGATACAGCTGCGGCCAGGCATCGGTGGCCGAGCCGTGCTCGGTCATGTCCGGCCACACCCCGGTCGCGATGTCATGATCGACGGCGCGGATGGTCTCGGCGCGCACGCCCTGCTTGCGCATGATCCCGGCGCTGACCTCTATCAGCCCCTGGGTGTGGCTGAGCTCAGGCGACGGCTTCAGCGTGCAGTTGATGAACAGCGCGTTCAGATCGTCATAACGCGGACTCGTGCTCGTCATCAGGTGCTCCCCTCTCGGTGCAGGTAATCCCGCTGCCAGGACATAGTCCTGGAAAGTCAGCACCTGTTACAAGTGAGCGAGGGTCAGGCCGGGCCGGCGTCCTGGACGTTCGGTGCGCTGCCCTTGCTGAGCCTGGGCACCATGCCTCCTTGGGAATCGCCCGACACGACGGTAACCACCGGCCGGCCGCGGGGCATGGGGCGATCGCCTCATCTTCGCCGGTGAAGAAGCGGGCGACCACCCGGCTGAAACGCTGATCTCCCCTCACGCCGCATCACAGCACGCTGCTGTAGTACTGAAAAGCCACAGAACGCGTAAACCGTAACTAATTGGCCATTTCGGTTGAGTCCGGCAATTTCACGTGCTCTGCTTTCCAGGTGACGGCAGCGCCATGAGCGCTTTCCAGGTGACGGCAGCGCCATGAGCCGCCGGGGGGTGGTAGGTGTGGGCGGGGAAGATCACGATCCTGCGTCATCCCATAATGTCCTGCTGAATGCCGGAGCCCTGACGAGGCCGGCTGGGCCCGTGCGGAGACCGGCCGGGCAGGCGGAGCCGTCGTGGGGCCGGGTGCTGGTCAACACCGTCAAGCTGGCGGTGTTGCGGCGGCTGCGGGCGGCCGGTCTGCGGCGGCGGCGCGCGAGCGGTTCCCGGCCCTGGCATACCGGTCGGCGCTGGCGCTTTGCGGCCCTCGTCCTGGCCCTGGCGGGTGCTGCGGTGATCGTCCTGTGGCTTACCGGCGGCCTTACCGGCACTCCTTCCCGGGCCGCGCGGGTGCCGGCGGCCGGCCCGGGCCCGCCATCCCTGGCGGCCGGGGTACAGGCCCAGGCGGCCGCCTGGATCGCCGGTCAGGTGAGTGGCGACGCGATCGTCGCGTGCGATCCCGGCATGTGCGCGGCGCTGCAGGAACAGGGCGTCGCCGCAGGCCGGCTGATGCCGCTGCGCTCCGCGGCGGCCAGCCCGCTCGGCGCCAGCGTGCTGGCGATCTCCCCGTCGGCCGGCGGCCAGCTAGCCGGCCAGTACGCGCCCGGGCTGATCGCAAGCTTCGGTTCGGGCAGAAACCGGGTCGAGGTCCGCGCGGTCGAGCCCGGCGGGGCGTCCGCCTACCGCGCCGCGCTGCGGGCCGACCTCGCCGCGCGCAGGGCCGCGGGATCCCAGCTGCTCCAGAACTCGCACATCCGGTTCACCGGGCCGGGCGCCGCGCGGCTCCGGGCAGGCGATGTGGACGCCCGCCTGCTGTCCACACTGGCGGCGCTGGCGTCCCAGTACTCGTTTCGGGTCACCGGGTTCGGCGATACCTCTCCCGGCGGCCCGGTGCTGTTCCGGGAGGCAAGCATTGCCGGCGTCGGCCGCGGCCTGGCGGCGGCTCTGGCGATGGTGCGCGCGCAGAACCCGCCGTACCTGCCCGCTCACGCCGCTGCGGTCGGCCAGGACGGGCTGAGCATCGAGTTCGCCGCGCCCAGCCCGCTGGGGCTGCTCTCGCCGGTCCTCGACGCTGACTCGCCGCGCCCGGCCGCGGCCGACGGCGCATTTCCTCTGGGGTGGGCACTATTGAGATGAGAGGTAGGTAACCATGCGACTGCTCCGGCATCTTGCCCGACTGGCGATGATCACAACGCTGCTCGGGAGCACGGCTGCCCTGATGGCGGCCACATCACCGGCCGCGTCCGCGGCACCCGAGGCCGGGCCGGACGGATGGATCCGGATCGCCCATCTGTCTCCAGACGCGCCGGCCATGGACATGTACCTGTATCCGTTCGGCAACCCCGGGCAGCCAATCGTGCTGAGGGACGTTAGCTACGGCGACGTCTCTGCCTACATGGCGGTCATCCCGGGCCAGTACACGGTGGCGATGCGGGGCTTCGGCGCGCCGGCCTCCAGCAAGCCCGCGCTGACCACGAGCTTCATGGTGACCGCTAGGGCGGCCTACACCTTGGCTGCCCTCGGCCCCGACCCCGGCCTGCGGACAGAGGTGCTGAAGGACCAGATGACCACGCCGACGGGCAAGGCCGTCGTCCGGGTCCTGCAGGCCTCGCTCAAGCAGCATCTGGTGACGGTCAGCGACGGGCCGGACGTTCTCGCGCGGCGGCTTGTCTTCGGGTCCACCACGTCGTACACGGCCGTCTCGCCGGGCGCGCAGATCGTGCGGTTCACCGCGCCGGGCGAGCACACCGCCATGCCAGTCACGCTGGCCGCCGACAGCGTGCACACCATCGTGGTGCTTGACGACTCCTCCGGGCTGAAGGTCGACGCCGTGACCGACGCGGCGGGCAGCCAGATCATGCCGAAGGGCGCTGCCTCCGCCGGATTCGGCGGGACCGCACCACGCCCGCCCGCGAATCCCGCGCCATGGCTCGTGATGATTGCGGCCGGGGCCCTGCTGACCGCGGCGGGGCTGGTCCGGTTGCATCGACCAGCCCTGCGGTGAGCGCCTGCCCGGTGAGGCTCCGGGCAAGCTGGTCGTCGCGGGAGCCTGAACGGCACCGCGCCCAGTTTCGCAGCAGGGACGCGTACCAAGCCGAACGTTCTCGGACCGCTCCGGATGTCATGGCCTCGGGTAAGCGTGTCTGCCAGCGGGCATTACGCTGCGTAATTCAATTATGCGGGTCGCTGACCTCCGCTGGAGGCATGAATGGCCGAATCCGACGAGCCACCCGCGACTAGATCCCGACTGACGAGCAAACGTGGAGCAAACATGGGCAGGAACCGACCCAACAAAAAGACCTGGGTGGATATAACCCCAGGTCAGTACGGGTGCGCCGCCAGGGACTCGAACCCCGAACCCGCAGATTAAGAGTCTGCTGCTCTGCCAGTTGAGCTAGCGGCGCGTGAAGAACGCTGTGATCGTAGCAGCAATCGGCGGGGCATTGCCAATCGCGGACCGCAGCACGCGGGGCGGCCGCCGGGCCGCGGCGCCCGCGCCAGTACCCGAGCGCGGAAAGGATGAGAAAGACATAGGACGTTCGGGAGAAAAGATTGAAAAGAGCAATATCCCGAACGGCCTATGGTAGCTGTGTCAGTGAGAGGTACGTGCCTGGCGTAGCGTCGCGGCTACCATGCGCAATGAACCGGGTACGGATTGCGGCCGTTGAGACATAAAGGGACGTGAAGAGACGCAAGGCATAGCGGGGTATATCCGGGTGACGCTGTCATGACCAACCGTAACGTGGTGTCGGCATCCATGCCCGAACCGTCCCGGCCCTCGCAGCTTGCTGCGCCGGACGCGGCCCGGCCGGGAGCCCGGCTGGCCTGGCTTGACGTGCTCCGCGGCCTGGCGGCGCTCGCGGTGGTCTTCGACCACTTCAGCTACTACGTGCTGCAGCACGTTCGGGCGGATGTCTATCGCTGGTTCGACCCGGGCAACTACGGCGTCTTCGTCTTCTTCATCATCAGCGGGTACATCGTGCCGGCCTCGCTGGAGCGCAAGGGCAGCGTCCGGACGTTCTGGGTGAGCCGCATGTTCCGGCTGTATCCCCTGTACCTGCTGGCCGTGGGTATCGCGGTGGCGCTCTACCTGCTGCACTTCGGGTCGCTGCGCGGCGAGGGCGCGGACCCGGAGACGTCGATCTTCTCCCAGCTGCTGATGATGTCGAACGTGCTGGCCGGGCAGAACCTGCCCAACGTGGTCTGGTCGCTGTCCTATGAGATGGTCTTCTACCTGCTGCTCACCGCCTTGTTCATCGCCCGCGTGCACAAGCGCAGCAGCTGGTACGCGCTGGCCTTCGCGGCCGCCGCCGTGGCGATCGGCGGCCTGCTGCCACAGGCCTACCTCACGCACAACGTGGCCACCCCCCGCCTGATCGCGCTCACCGCCGACCTGGCCGTACTGGCCGGGCTGGCCCTCGCGGTCGTGCTGCGAGGCATGTCGCGGCTGCTCGGCGCGGCCATCGCCGCGGTGGTGGCGGTGGCGCTGCTGGCCTTCAACGGCAGCTGGCTCTGGCCGTGGGAAACGCTGTCGATCCTGGCCCTGATGTTCACCGGGACGGTGTTCTACCGGGCCGAACAGGGCCAGTACTCGTGGCGCAAGGCCATCGCGGTCGGGACGACCGTGCTGGGCCTGGCCATCTCCGCGGGCCTATGGCACAGCCACGCCTGGGGCATGGGCGCGTACGCCGAACTGGTCTGGGAGCGCCGATGGTTCACCGCACTCCTGCTGGCCGGCCTGACGTTCGGGGCCGGGCTGGCGTTCCGGCACGTCCGGTGGCCGCGCGCGCTGACCTGGCTCGGCCTGATCAGCTACTCCCTCTACCTGCTGCATCCGCTGGTCATCGAGGTCTACCACCACTCCAGTTGGACCCGCCTGCACCACCCCTTCGCGGTGCAGGTGCTGCTGGCCGCGGGGGTCCTGGCCATCATGATCGCGGTCAGCTCGCTGACGTACCTGTTCGTCGAACGGCCGATGCAGAACGTCGGCCGGCGGGTGGGGCGCTGGCTGGACGCTCAGTTCGGCCCCGACCGGATGCCGGCTGAAGCCTGCCGCGGTCGCGCAGCCGGCCATGGCGGGCCGGAGCCGCCCGGCCACGGAGTAGCTCGTCCTTTTACCCGGCCGGATGCTGCATGCTGGTGGTATGGCTCTCTCGTCGGCGGCTGAGCTGCCGTCCCCGCGCGAACCCGGCACGCCCTACCGGGTCTGCCTGGTCTGCCTGGGCAACATCTGCCGGTCACCGATGGCCGAAACCGTGCTGCGGGCCGAGCTGGCCGCGGCCGGCCTGGATGGCGCCGTCGTCGTGGACAGCGCCGGCACCGGGGACTGGCACGTCGGCGGCGCGATGGACCCGGGCGCCCGGGCCGCGCTGGCCAGCCGCGGCTATGACGGCTCGGACCCGAAGACCCACCGGGCCCGCCAGTTCCAGCCATCCTGGCTGGCCCGGCGTGACCTGATCCTCGCCATGGACGCGCGCAACCTCGCTGACCTGCGGCGGATGGCTCGGGGTCCAGGGGGCCAGGGCGAGGACCGGATCCGGCTGTTCGGCGAGGTGGGCGCGCTGGACGAGGCTGGCGGCAGCGACATCCCCGATCCTTGGGGCGGCGGCGCCGACGAGTTCGGCCACGTGCTCGACCTGCTCGGCGCCGCCGCGCCTGTCATCGCCGGCCGGCTGGCGCGGCTGCTCGAGGCCCGCGGCCACGATGCCGGCGGCTCCGAGGCCGGGCATCCCGGCGTCCGGTGACCTCGTTCAGCTCCGCCGCGCGCCAGGTCACCCAGCAGACCGGCCTGGCCGTCCGCGAGGCGCGCTTCGTCGGCTCCCAGCACGGCTACCAGCACCTGATGCTCACGCTGGCCGGCGGCCAGCGCGCCTTCGCCAAGGTGGCCGCCGCGGCCAGCCCGGCCACGGTGGCCAGCCCGGCCACGGTGGCCCCGGATGAGGTGGCCCCGGATGAGGTGGCCGCCGCGTTCGCGGCCGAGGCGAGCAGCCTGCGCTGGCTATCGGAGCCGGGCGCCGTCCCGGTGCCCGAGGTGCTGGCCGTCACCGAGGCCGCACTGGTCATCTCGTTGATCCCGCCGGGGCGCGCGACGCCGTCGGGAGCGTTCCGGTTCGGCACCGAACTCGCCCGGCTGCACGCGGCCGGGTCCGAGGCTTTCGGCGCCCCGTGGCGCGGGTTCATCGCCAGCCTGCCGCTCGACAACACGCCTGCGCCGCTCGACAACACGCCTGCGCCGCCGGGCCAGCCGGCCGGCGCCGCCGAGCCGGGCTGGCCGCAGTGGTACGCGCGCCGCAGGCTGCTGCCCTACCTGCGCCGGGCGGTAGACTCCGGCGCGCTGCGGCCAGACGACGCGCGGCTGGTGGAGGCGGTGATGGACCAGATCGACTCGCTGGCGGGACCGGCCGAGCCGCCGAGCCGGATTCACGGTGACTGCTGGGCCGGCAACGTGCTCTGGTCGGGCGACCGGGGCTGGCTCATCGACCCGGCGGCACACGGCGGCCACCGCGAGACCGACCTGGCCATGCTGGCCTTGTTCGGCGCGCCCCACCTGGACCGCATCCTGGCCGGGTACAACGACACCACGCCGCTCGCGGCGGGCTGGCGGTCCCGGGTTCCGCTGCACCAGTTGCATCCGCTGTTGGTGCACGCGTGCCTGTTCGGCGCGTCCTACCGGGCCGAGGTGCGGTCCGCGGCCCGCGCGGTCCTGTCCGCCTAGACTCCGGGTGCCCCCGGAGCAGCAGGAGGCGGACGGCCAGCAAGGGGTGGCCGAGCGCGAAGTCTCCACCGGGACAGCCCGGATCGATCATCGCCAGCTAGGCCGGGTACGACAGCCTGCCGGCGGCATCCGTTTCGTCGACCTCGCCGGGTTCGTCCAGGTCGGGATCGTCGTCTGAGGCCATGCCGCCCTGCGCCTCGGGGTCTAGCGGCAGGGCGATCCGGAACGTCGCGCCGTGACCGGGCGCGGTTCGCACGGAGGCGACGCCGCCGTGCGCGGTGACGAGCGCGCTCACGATGGCCAGGCCGAGCCCGCTGCCACCGCTGGTGCGCGTCCTGGCCTGATCCGCGCGGTAGAACCGCTCGAACACGCGGTGGGCCTGCTCCGGGGTCATGCCGGGCCCGTGGTCGGTCACGTCGAGCGTCACGGCCGGGGGCGAATCGGGCACCCGGGGGTCTAGCATCCCGGACCCGATCGATACCTCGATCGGGGACCCGTCCGGGGTGTGGGTGAGCGCGTTGCTCATCAGGTTCCCGATGACCTGCCGCAGCCGCGCTTCGTCGCCGATGACGAGGAACGCGGCGCCGGGCTGGACGGACAGGTTGATGGTCCGGGCCGGGGCGAGCAGGCGGGCGTCGTGAACCGCGTCGGCGGCCAGCGAGAGCAGGTCGATCGGCTTCCGGGCCAGCGGGCGCTGCTGATCAAGCCGGGCCAGCAGCAGCAGGTCCTCGACGAGCAAGCCCATCCGCGCCGCTTCCTTCTCCACCCGCTGCATGATCCGGTCCAGGTCGTCCGGCGTGAGCCCGCCCTCCATGGTCAGGGCGCGGCTGCCTGCCTCATCTGCCGAAGCCGAGGCCGAGGCCGACTTGTCCCAGTGCGCGACGAGCCCGCCGCGCTGGCGGTAGTACTCGGCGAAGCCGCGGATCGCGGTCAGCGGCGTGCGCAGCTCGTGGCTGGCATCGGCGATGAAACGCCGCATCCGTTCCTCGGACTGATGCGCCGCCGCCTCGGATTCCTCCCGCGCGTGAAAGGCGGTCTCGATCTGGCTCAGCATGGTGTTCAGCGACCGGCCGAGGCTGCCGATCTCGGTGCGCGGATCGCGGTCGGGCACGCGCCGGTTCAGGTGCCCGTCGGCGATCTCTCCGGCGGTCTCCTCGATGTCGACCAGCGGCCGCAGGTTCGCCCGCACCACCGCGAACGCCACGATCGCCAGCACGCAGACGATCACCGCGCTAACGATCACGCCCGCCCAGATCAGCTTCTGGATGGTGCTGTAGACGGTGGTTACATCCGTGGCGACGATTATGGTGCCGGTGGTCTGTGCGCCGGTCTGGACGTTGGTGACGGTGGCCGGGAATCCCATGACCCGCCACTGGTCACTGCCGGACTGGGCCGGCACGGTAGTCCCCTGCTGGGCGTTGGCTGCGAGCCAAGTGGTGACGCCGGAGAGGTCGGGCAGGAAGGCGGGACTCTGTGCCTGTTGATAGTTGAAGTACGTGTTTGGTTGTGGTGTCCAGACCGGCTCGAGCCGACCGCTAGAGGTGAGCCAGTAGATGTCGAAGTCAGCCCGGCAACCCCCGCCGCCAGCAAGATAGCTCTCGACGCATGACACGATCGGCTGCCCGCTGCCCGCGCTCTGCAGCTCGGTGTCGAATGGTCCGAGCAGGTAGCCGCGCAAGATCGAAATGCCGACCATACCCAGGGCGGCCAAGGCGAAGATCACCAGGGCGACGAGCGCCGCGACCAGCTTGGTCCGCAGCGGGGTGCGGGCGGACAACTGCCGGACGACTCGCCATGGCCGGGCCGCCCAGTGGCCGCCCTGGTTGCTCGCTCCCGCTGTTGTCATGCCCGCACGCCCCGATTAAGCAGACGGGAGCCGCAGCACGTACCCGACGCCGCGCAGGGTGTGGATCAGCCGGGGCTCCTTGGTGTCGACTTTGCGGCGGAGCACGGACACGTAGGACTCGACGATGCCGGTGTCGCCGCGGAAGTCGTAGTCCCAGACGTGGTCGAGGATCTGCATTTTGGACAGCACCCGGTTGGAGTTGCTCATGAAGTACCGCAGCAGCTTGAACTCGGTGGGGGAGAGCTGAATCTGCTCCCCGGCCCGCCATACCTCGTGGCTTTCCTCGTCGAGCTCGAGGTCGGCGAAGGTGAGCCGTGGCGTCGGCTCGACCCCGTCTCCCCGGGTGCGGCGGAGCACGGCCCGGATCCGCGCGATCACCTCTTCCAGGCTGAACGGCTTGGTGACGTAGTCGTCGCCGCCCAGCGTGAGGCCGCGGATCTTGTCCTCGGTGGCGTCCCTGGCCGTCAGGAAGACGACCGGGATGCGGGCGCCGCCACCCCGCAGCCGCCGGATGACATCGAACCCGTCCATGTCGGGCAACATCACGTCGAGCACGATCAGGTCGGGCCGGTGACGCTGAGCGGCCTGTACCGCCTCGGTTCCGGCTGCCGCCGTGACGACGTCGAAACCCGCGTAGCGCAGGCTCGCGGACAGCAACTCAAGGATGTTCGGCTCGTCTTCGACGACGAGCAGCCGGGCATCCGGTCGCTGCCGCGCATCGGTCAGCGTGTCCATGCTCCATATTGTCACCCGCCACGCTGAGGATAACCTGAAGGTCTGCTGGAGATGATCTCCGGTCCGCGGCCGTAGCGGCCAACCCCCGGCGGGGAACCGTTCCGGAGAATGCCAGCGACGTCTAGCCCGGCGGCGACCCGGCGGCCCGGGCCGGGCGGGGTCACCCGTGCGCGGGCCCGCAGGCCTGGCGCCAGTAGGCAATGGCGGCGGGCCGTGAGCCGACGCCGAGCTTGGAGTAGATCCGCCTGACGTGGTTCTTCACGGTCTTCTCCGCCAGGAACAGGCGAGCGGCGATCTCACCATTGGTCTGCCCGTCCGCGATGAGCGACATGACCTCGACCTCACGCGCGGACAACCCGTGCGGCTCCCCGGCCCCGTTGAGAGCGGGGACGAGAACGGGTCCCCCGCCTCCGCCTGGCCGAGGGACGTTGCGATCGTCCATCTGACCTCCGGCCGCGGACGGCTGACCCGTACCGCAGCGAACGCACCAAACAAGGTAGGTACTGCGTCAATCCCATGAAGGTCCATGTAAATCAGTACCTGGACCGATCTGGGGGAGACTTCGTCAGTTCTTTACCCAAGCATCCCGGCCCGCATACACGCTCAGTCTCTCCGCTCGCCCCCGTGGCTAGGTGGTGCCCTGCACCGATGACCCGGTGACCAGGTTCTTCGGCAGCGGCTGGTCGTGGCCGAGGTCGTTGAAGAACTGCTTGGCCGCCGTGGGATCCCACTCCACGACCGACCCGACGTTGGTGTTCGCGAACTGACCGAACGGCACTGTGGTGGTCACCGGGTTCCGCAGCGCGAACGCGACGGAGATCAGCTGAGAAAGGCCGGTGCTCTGGTCCACCGAGATGGCGGCCGCCGCGCCGTTGGCCGCGGGGATGATCGCGAACGGGTTAGCCAGTGTTCCGGGCGACGTCATCTTGGCCAGGATGCCCTTGAGCAGGACCCGCTGGTCCTGCTCGCGCTGCAGGTCACCCTCGGCGAACGCGCGGGTGCGCACGAAGCCGAGCGCCTGGTCGCCGTTGAGGGTCTGGCATCCCGCCTTGAGGTTCAGGCCGGCCTTCGGGTCCTTCATCGGCGCCGTCAGGCACATGCGCACGCCGCCGACATCGTTGACCACGTCGACCAGGCCGCCGAAGCCAATGCCCATGAAGTGGTTGATAGGCAGGCCGGTGACGTTCTGCACGGTCTGCACAAGCAGCTTCGGGCCGCCGAAGTCGTAGGCGGCGTTGAGCTTGTTGTAGCCGTGCCCCGGGATCGGCACGTAGGAGTCTCGCGGAAGGCTGACCAGTGTAGGACGGGTGCCGTTGGCCGGCAGGTGCAAGAGCATGATCGTATCCGAACGGCTACCGGTAATATCGTGCCCCAGGGCCAGCTGGTTTTCCTCCTGCCTGGTCAGCCCGGCTCGGCTGTCGGAGCCGGTGATCAGCCAGTTCGTCCCGGCCGAGGTGAACGAGGTCGGCACTAGCACGTTGATCCGGGTCAGCTTGGAGCTCACGCTGAAGTAGACGGCCACGGTGGCCAGCACGGCCAGCGCCACCAGGCTCGCCAGGATGACCAATATGCGCCGGGACCGCCGCCGCCCGCGCCGCCCGGAACCCCCCGAACCCCCCGGCCCTCCGGCGCCGCCCGTCCAGGACCGCGACGGCGGCTGAGCCGGCCACGCAGACCCGCTCGCCCCAGCCGTGCCCGGCCTCTGAGAGCCGGACGTGAAGCTCGGCTGAGCCCGCTGACCAGAGGCGCCGGGCTGGTCCGGCTCGTCGCTGTACCACCCGCGTGGCCAGTCATCGCTCATCACGACCCCCAGACCGTAACCGTGAGGACGGGACATTCCTCCGAAAGCACGGAGTCGATGCTATTAACAAAACGGCACTGCCTAGTCAACCCCCTGAAAAGATCCAGTTTTCTGGAAGAGACTGGCGACCATGATTCCAGCCGAACCCACTCCCGCCCAGCTTCGCCGGGACCCGCTGCCGCTGCTCGGCCGGGTCGCCGTGGTGACCGGTGTCAGCCGGCGGGCGGGCATCGGATACGCCATTGCCCGCAGGCTGGCCGCGCTTGGCGTCAGCCTGTTCCTGCACTACTACGCCCCGCACGACCGTGACCAGCCGTGGGGCGCCGACCCTGGCGGACCCGAGGCCGTGCTCACCGGCGTGACCGCCGCCCTGGCCGGCGACGGGGCCAGCGTCCGGCACCAGGAGTCCGACCTCTCGGATCCCGGCGCGCCGGACCGGCTCATCGAGGCGGCCGCGGCGGCGTTCGGGCACCTGGACATCCTCGTCTGCAACCACGCCCGCAGCGGCGGCGACGGTCCCCTCGGCACGCTGACCGCCGCCATGCTCGACGCCCACTGGGCCGCCAACACCCGCTCCGTCATCCTGCTGGCCCAGGCCTTCGCCGCCGTGAGGGGGGAAGGGGAGGTGGGTGGGGGCCGGCCCGGCGGCCGGATCGTCTTCATGACCTCCGGCCAGGACCTTGGCCCGATGACGGACGAGGTCGCCTACGCCGCGAGCAAGGGCGCGCTGGCCTCGGTCACCCGAACCCTGGCCGACCAGCTAGCCGACCAGGCGATCACGCTGAACACGGTCAACCCCGGCCCTGTCGACACCGGCTACGCCCCGCCCGAAGCGCACGAGGCCGTCCGCTGCCACTTCCCGCAGCAGCGCTGGGGCGCGCCCGACGATCCCGCCCGGCTGATCGCCTGGCTGGTCACCGACGAAGCCGCCTGGATCACCGGCCAGGTCATCAACACCGAAGGCGGCTTCCGCCGCTGGGACTGAGTCCTCTCGCAGTTTCCTCACCATCGGAGCTTCGTCGTGGCTCAGTCTGCTATTGTCCTTGCCGGTTGCGGGCCGACAGGAATCATCGAGGATTATGACCGGTATTGCGCCTTTCACGGTAAATCCTCGAAGGGGCGGTTGAGTATGCGCCGCGATACCATGCCTGGGCTACGGTGACCCGCACGTACAATCTTGACGATTGAGAATAGGAGGAAGATATCAGGTGCAGATCTCGGTAGCACATCCAAATGAACTCGGCCCGGATGACCTTGCCGCCTGGCGCTCCATGCAACATAAGACGGCCTCTCTGGCCAGCCCGTTTTTGGCCCCCGAGTTCACGCTCGCGGTCGGCAACTTCCGCCCCAACGCCAGGGTCGCCGTGCTGTACGACGGGCCGGAACTCGTCGGGTTCTTCCCATTCGAGCGGCGTCGGCTTGGCGTCGGCGTGCCGATCGGCGCGGGCCTGAACAACTGTCAGGGCCTCATTCATGCGCCGGCGATGGAATGGGATCCGCGGGCACTGCTCAGGGCATGCCGGGTGTCCGTATGGCAGTTCGACAGCCTGGTCGCAGGCCAAAAGCCTTTTGAACCTTATGCGGCGAGGATGACCCCATTGCCCGTAATAGATCTGGCCGATGGGTTTGAGATATACCAGGAAAAGCTCCGGGTAAAGTCACCGAAATTTTGCAGGGAAGTGGCCCGCAAGGCACGAAAGCTCGAGCGAGAAGCTGGCGAACTCCGTTTCGTGCTCGACTCCCGCGATGCGGCGGGCCTGCACGCGCTCATATGCTGGAAATCGGATCAGTATCGCCGGAACGGAATGGTCGACATTTTCGACCGGCCGTGGGTTGTCGGCTTGGTGGACCAGCTTTTCAGCACCCGTAATGGCCATTTCAGTGGCCTGCTATCCGTCCTCTACGCGGGCGAAATGCCGGTAGCCGCACAATTCGGCCTTCGCTCGGGCCACCTGCTTGGGGGCTGGTTCTGCGCCTACGACTCGCGCTTCGGCAGGCAATCGCCGGGACTGCTTCAGCACGTGCGCACGGTGCAGGAGGCTCCCGCTCTCGGCGTTTACTTGATCGACATGGGTATCGGGTCAGAACGCTACAAGCAAACGCTAAAGAGCTACGACCTATCCATCGGTGCGGGCACCGTGGCCCAGGGACCGGTCCTCGCTGGTGCGCACCAGGCGCGTAGCGCCGCAACTGACTGGGCACGCCGTCAGATCAGGAAGCACCCGCCGCTGTTCCACGCCGCCGATAAGCTACTCCGGCATTACGGCCGGGTCGGGTAACGCCCCTAACAGATGGGACCTTATCGGTCCCGTGTCGTAAGGTCGGCAGCTCGCGCGAAGGGAAAAGACCGCCGGAACGCGGTAATGAACAGCGATAAGCCGAGCCAGGCCAGGTCATGGCGGGGAAGGCCAGACCGGTGGGCCAGCAGGTCGACCACGCTCAGGCGATCGGTCACCACCGGATCGTGCAGCCGGAGCTCCGGCAGGTAATCCCGCAGCGGGCGTTCCCACTCAAGCAGGCCGTCATCGACCAGGGCTCCTACCGTCGCCACCGTGAAGGCCTTCGTGGCCGACCCGATGGCAAACAACGTGTCCGAGCTGACCGGCAAACCGGTCTCCACGTTGCGCCGGCCCCACCCTGCCGCCAGTACGACATCCCCATCCCGGACACAAGCGATCGCGCATCCCGGGACCTCCCACGCAGCCAATTGCCTGGCGACGAACCGTTCGATGCTCTCCACGCCGTGCCTCCGAAGATCACCCGCGGGATCCTGGGGCACCACACACCCCGGACCCAGAACGCCCCGTCAGGTACGTCCTGAACGATCACGCTAACGGACCGAAGAGGCGAGCATAGCGGCGGTTCGCGTTCGCCGGGTGGCGCGGTGAACCTGCGGACCCATCAGGGAAATTCGGCATTGGCCCGTCGGAGTGCCGGTCTCCCGGACGACGATGAGGGTGTGACGCACCCGCAGGTGCGGCCCGACCCGGCGTTCGGGCTGCTGAAGCTGTACGACGATGCGCTGCCGCACGTCTACGGCTACCTGCTGGCCCGGTGCGGCGACACCGGCCTGGCCGAGGATCTCACGGCCGAATCGTTCCTGGCCGCCGTGCACGCGGTCCGCAAGCCGGGCTCGCCCGATCCGTCGATCCCGTGGCTGATCGGGGTTGCCCGGCACAAGCTCGCCGACCACTGGCGACGGGCCGAGCGGGAGCAGCACGGGTTGCGCCTGCTGGACGGCGAGCCGGCGCGCGTCGACGACCCGTGGGAGGCGGCCGTCGATCGGATCCGGGCCCGCGAGGTACTCGACCGGCTCGGCGCGCACCACCGGGCCGCGCTCACGCTGCGCTACCTCGACGGGCTGCCGGTGCCCGAGGTGGCCCGGCACCTGGACCGCACCGTGCACGCCACCGAGGCGCTGCTGGTGCGGGCCCGCGCCGCGTTCCGCCGGCTGTACGAGGGAGAGGAGGGCTCGCGATGACCGATCCGTTCGAGGTTTTGCGCGAGCCCGTCACGCCGGCCGATCCCGACCCCGACTTCGCCGGGCGGCTGCGGCAGCGGCTGACCCAGGAGGTCTTCGCACCCCCAGGAGGAACCATGTCCCAGCAGACCGCCGCGACCCGGGTCGAGCGCGAGCCCGCCTGGCCTCCGACGTTGACCCCGTACATCGTCGTGTCCGACGCCCGGCGCGCCATGGACTGGTACGTCGAGGTGTTCGGCGCGCAGCGCCGCGGCGAGCTCCACGTCAACGCGGACGGCACGATCGGCCACGCCGAGGTCGGCATCGGCGACGCGGTGCTGATGTTCGCCGAAGCCTCCGACCTCTGGCCCGACGTACCCGTGCGCGCGCCCGAATCCCCCGCGACGTTCAGCCACACCCTTCACCTGGAGGTCGACGACGTCGACGCGAGTACCGAGCGGGCCCGGCGCAGCGGCGCCTTGGTCGAGCGGGAGCCGGCCGACCAGCCCTACGGTCGCGGCTCGGTGATCATCGACCCGTTCGGGCACCGCTGGATGCTCCTCAGGCGGCCGGCCCGGGCCACCCGGCTGCGCCAGGGCGACGTCGCGAACGTGACGATGGTGGCACGGGACGCGCACCGGGCCAAGGAGTTCTACGAGGTCGTGCTGCAGGTGCCGTTCTCCTCCGGTCACCCCGGCGCGTGGCGCACCGGCGAGACCAGGCCGCCGCTTGGCATCGTATCGCCGGAGGGCGCGGAGCCCGGGGTGCAGCTGTCCTACCGCGTCGACGACATCGCGGCTGCGGTCGAGCGGGTCCGGGCGGCCGGCGGCCGCGCGGACGAGCCCGAGCGCAAGCCGTACGGGCTGCTCGCCGAGTGCGTCGACGACCAGGACGCGACGTTCCGCCTCTGGCAGCCGGCCGACCGGCCGAAGCGCTAGAACGCAGCGGCGGACCGGTCGCGCGGCGCAGCGAGGCGCTGGACCGCTACCTGGCCAGGCTTTTTGTAATAGATCGGCTTTCCCGAGGGAAGCCGTTGCCGTAGCAGGCCCGTCCACGGGAATGGGAGATGATGTCTGGTGTCGGACGACGCGGCTGCTGCCCGGCCGGGCCTCAAGCTCGACACGACGGTGTCGCATTCGGCGCGGATCTGGAACTACTGGCTGGGCGGCAAGGACAACTTCGCCGTCGACCGGGAGGCGGGTGACAGGGTAGCCGCGATGCTGCCGAGTATCGTGGCACAGGCCCGGGCGGACCGGGCCTTTCTGGGCCGGGCGATCCGGTATCTGGCCGGTGAGGCAGGCATCCGCCAGTTCCTGGACATCGGGACCGGGCTGCCGACCGCGGACAACACCCACGAGGTGGCCCAGCGGGTGGCTCCCGAAGCGCGGATCGTGTACGCCGACAACGATCCGCTGGTGCTGTTGCACGCCCGCGCGCTGCTCACCAGCAGCCCGGAGGGCGTCTGCGACTATATCGCGGGCGACCTGCGCGAGCCGGACAAGATCCTTGCCCAGGCGGCGCGGACCCTCGACTTCACCCAGCCGGTGGCGCTGATGTTGCTGGGCATCTTGCACCACATCTCCGACACCGAACTGGCGTACTCGATCGTGCGGCGGCTGATGGCAGCGCTGGCGCCGGGTAGCTTTCTCGCGATCAACCACTCCACCAGCGCCGTACATGGCGCAGCCATGGAAGAAGCGGTGGCGCACTGGAACCAGGTCGGGACACCGCCGATGACCCTGCGCAGCCCACAGCAGATCGCCCGGTTCTTCGACGGGCTGGACCTGCTTGAGCCCGGAGTGGTGTCGTGTTCCCGCTGGCGCCCGCCCCCTAGCCAGGCAGGCGGGCAACCCGCCGAGGTCGACGAATTCTGCGGCGTCGCCGCTAACCGTGATGCGCCACGAGGCGCCTCGTTATATCCCCGGCGGGCCGGCGGCTGCCAGTCAGGCGTGCAGGCCGGTGACTGTTTCCGCGGCGGCGGCGAAGGCGGGATCGCCGGTTGCCGCGTGCCCGCGCTGGCAGGCCTCCACGAGCTTAACCTGGTGCGGGTCCAGGCTGCGCACGGCCGCCACGGCCAGCTCACTGCCTGCCGGGCTGGCCGGGTGAGGCTGGGTTACCGGTTCGGTGGCCGCGTACAGCGCGGCGTGCTCGGCGTGCACCTGGGCCAGCGCGGCGGCGCCGTCCGTGGCCGGGATGTGGGCGGCGAGGATCTCGACGGCCATCGCGCCGGTGACGCCGTGCAGGTGGAAGATGTCGGGCCGGGTCAGGTAGCGGCGGGCACCGTCGGCTGCGGCCGCTACGACCGCCATCCGCAGGTCACCGGCGTGCGGCAGCGGGCTGGCCGGCTGCCCGGCGCGGTAGCGGGCTGCCCAGTAACCCAGCGCCCGGGCCAGTTCGCCGTGCCGCGGCGGAGTGTCGACCGCGTCAATGGCCCGCACGGCATGGGCGGTCCGGATGGCGCCGTGGAACAGCGCGGTGCGCAGCGCGGGCATCAGCCGCGGCACCCACGTCGCGACCACAGCCGGCCAGCCGTCGTCGTCAATGGCCCGGGTGAAGTAGCCGATCCACTCCGGGAGCCGGTGGTAGTCGCCGAGCGCTTGCCGCCACTCGAACCCGGCCGGCACCACCGGGTGGACCGATGCCCCGCCTGCCCGGGCGAACCGGCGCGCCCAGCTGTCGATGTCGTCGGTGCAGTCGAGCATGGCCAGCGCCTCGCAGGCCATGGCTCCGTGGTTGACGAAGCCGTTCGGCAGCTCGAAGCTGGCCGCCGCCATCCGCTCGAACGCCTCGTCCAGAGCCGGCGTCGTGTCACTCACATCGTCCTCCTTGCTGCCGCAGCCCACGAACCCCCCGCCGCCGGTTCCCGCCGTCGATTACCGCTCCACAGGATCCTCCCTGCCGAATCGGTGCCGTGGCAAGCTGCCTGGGAGGCGCGGTATGGATGCGTTACTGAGGGATCGGATGTGCTGTTTCGGCTCGGGGAATGATCGGGAGGAGAAGGCGGGCCTGGTGTTTCGGTCCCCAGTGCAGCCGGCGCAGCGCATACTTGGCCGCCCCCGGCCGGTGCCAGGGCCGGTCCAGCCGTGTCATGCTTACCCGCCTGCGCACATTGCACCTTCCTGTGAGCGCTGGTTCACCGGCCAGCCCGTACGGGATCGGGTCGCCCCCACAGCACCACGGCAGTGCCGGGCCGCGGCAAAGTACGGGGAAGCAGGTTCA
Source organism: uncultured Actinomycetes bacterium (assembly GCA_963798675.1). GTDB lineage: Bacteria > Actinomycetota > Actinomycetes > Streptosporangiales > Streptosporangiaceae > Palsa-504. The sequence continues at coordinate 46,735 of CAWCUJ010000046.1, forward strand.
TTCGTTTCTCGCGGCCTCGGGTCCGGTTATGCGTGCCAGCAGCGGGAAGGTGGCGGCGATGATGCCGAGAGCCGCCAGGATCCCGCCCGCGGTGATGAGGTAGTACGTGACGCCGGGCGCCACCATCGGGTAATGCTGCGCCACCGAGGCGTACTCCGCGGCGGCGGCGAACCCGGTGCCGATCGCGACGGCGGCGACGGCGAGCAGCGGGACGGCGCTTTCCAGCGTGACGACACGCCGCAGCATGGCGAGCCGGGCGCCGGTGAGCCGCAGCAGGCTGAACGGCCGTTTGCGGTCGGCGAGCCCGGCCGCGATGGCCGCGGCGAGCGTGCAGCCGGCGATCGGCAGGCTGACCAGGATCACCGTGTTGGCGAGCTGCTGGTAGGCGTTGTTGCCGGAATTATCCTGCGCGATCAGGTCGCCGAGGGTGGACGGCCCGCTGATGGTGGGGTACGCCGGTGCGTCCTCAAGCGCTGTCCTCGCCTGTTCGACCGCTGGCACGGAGCCGTTCGTCGCCACGTTGATGGCGTCCACTGCGAGGGTGTCGAGCCGCGAGGCCGGGACGTTCGCGGCTGGCCAGGTGATCCCGGTGGGGTCCGTGCCGAACAGGGAGTTATACTCGCCGGAGCCGAACCCGCCTTCCGGGAACGCCGCCGCTGTCGCCCCAGCCGGGCAGCGGCCAAGGGCGGGCACGGTAGCGAGCTGCGCGCACGAGACCACGCCTGCCGGAACCGGACTGGGGGGGCCGAACTGACTGGTGCCGAGGCCGGGAAGTGTCCCGGGGATAGTCAGCCTCGGGACCGCGCGGACCACGACCACCCCTTGGACGCCGGGAATCCCGCGCAGCTGTGCGGCGAGCGGTGCGGCTGGCGCGGCCGGTCCCGGGCCTGTGGACGCAATGCCGGACGACTGGTCTGCCAGCTGGTCCGTCAGCACGTTCGCCTCGGCGGCGCTGCCGAACCGCGTGAGGTCCTTAGTGTCTTGCGTGGTGATGGCCACCACGGCCACGGTGGTGATGAACAGGGCGAGCACAAGGCCGCTGACGGCGCGGAAGGCGGCCCTCGGGTCGTCGGCGAGGCGGCGGGCGGCGATCAGGGCGCCGGGGCGGCTTGTCCGCCGGGCCATGACCCTGGCCACGGCCATGGTCAGCCACGGGCCCGCGATGACCATGCCGACGATGATGAGCAGGAACCCGGACACGAGCACCTGAGTCTCCGCGCCCACGGATAGCTGGCCACCGCGGACGGCGAAGAAGCCAAGCTCGGCGAGGCCGGCCAGCAGCGGCAGCGTCCGCCAGGCCCGGGGCGGCTTCGGCGTCACCCGGCGGGCGACGCCGAGCGGGGAGATGTGCACCCGGCGCAGCGCCAGCCGGGCCGCCACGGCGGCGGCCACCGGCACGCCGATCGCGACCGCGAGGATGTCTGTTGGGCTGAGCGACAGCTGGCCGGGGAAGAACGGCTCGCCGAAGAACGGGATGCCCGCGACCGGGGTACGCAGCAGGAAGAAGATCTCGAAGCCGGCCGCCATCCCCAGGACCGCGGCCGTCGTCGATTCCACGGCCGCGAGCAGGGAGACCTGCTTGCGGGTCGCGCCGGCCAGGCGCATCGCCGCAAACCGCTGCTCGCGGCGGGCGGCCGACAGCCGGGTCGCGGTGGCGATGAAGATCAGCACCGGGGTCAGCATGCCGAGCGCCACGACCGACAGGATGAGGTCGATGCCGCTCGACTCGATTCCCGCGTTGGCCGGCATATAGGCCAGGCCCTTAGGGTTCAACCGGTGGTCGAAGCTGCCGGGCACCGTCGTGGCGATCGACGTCACCTGCACGCTGTCGGGCGTGCCCGCCAGTTGCGCCGGGGTGTGCCCGATGATGATGATCAGCGAGTTCGGCGACGACAGCGCGGCGTCGCCGATCGTACCTGCCATGCGGCCTGGGTAGCGGTCGGCCAGCTGGTTCGCCGGGGTGCTGCGCAGCAGCGCGGCGAGCGCGGGCGAGGCGTAGTACTGGCCAGGGCCCGGGTCATGGGTGATGCCAGGCGGCACCGGTGACGAAGTACCGGTGGCGGCCACGTCGAATCGGTCGATCTGCTGGCCGTCAAAGGTGTCACCGCTTGGGTGCCACCACAGTGGGGCGATGCCCGCCGCCGGGCCCGGGGGCACGGCCAAGGTGCCGGTCCAGAGCCATGCGTGGCTGTTGTTCCAGGTGGTGACCGCGTTGGTCCCGGCCACGGCGATCAGCAGCAGGCCGACGCCCAGGCCGACCGCGACGGCCAGGACGACCAGCCGGGTGACGGCCTCGCGGCCGCCGCCGAGCACCAGCCGCAGCCCGAGCCCGATCACGGCTTGGCCCCGGTGAGCGTGCCGACCTTGCCGTCGCGGACGATGACCTCGCGGTCGGCGTAGGCGGCGACCCGGGCGTCGTGGGTGACCAGGATGACCGTGGTGCCATGCTCGCGGGCCGCGGCGGTGAGCAGCTCCATCACCAGCTCCCCCGACACCGAGTCCAGCGACCCGGTCGGCTCGTCGGCGAACAGCACCTCAGGACCTGCGATCAGGCCGCGGGCCAGCGCGACGCGCTGGGCCTGCCCGCCGGACAGCTCCCCGGACCTGCGGTGCTCGAGCCCGTCCAGGCCCAGCGTGCCGAACCAGTTCCTGGCCGCCGTCATCGCCGGGCCGCGGCGGGTGCCGGACAGCAGCAGGGGCAGGGCGACGTTCTCTTCGGCGGTCAGCTCGGGGACCAGCTGACCGGACTGGAACACGAACCCGAATCGGTCCCGGCGCAGCGCGCTGCGCCGGTCATCGCTCAGCGTGTCCAGCCGCTGCCCGCCGAACCAGACCTGCCCCTGCTCGGGTACCAGGGTGCCCGCCAGGCAGTGCAGCAAGGTGGACTTGCCCGATCCGCTCGGCCCCATGACCGCGACGATCTCGCCCTGCCGGACTCCCAGCGAGGCACCGCGCAGCGCCGGCGTTTCGCCGAACGACTTCTCCAGGTCCCGCGCCTCGATGACCTTCGCAGTTCCGGGGGGCGCCGCGACGGCGCCGAGGTCCGCGGTCATCAGTGCACCGCCCGTTCGAACAGGTCCAGCCGGGCCGCGGTGTGGTCGATCCATCGTAGGTCAGCCTCCAGTCGGTAGAGCGCGTGGTCGGCGAGGAGCACGCCGAGTGGATCCCCGTCCCGCTTGAGTTCGGTGAGCTCGCGCATCCGCTGCAGGTGCGCTGCCCGCTGGGCGTCCAGGTAGCCGTCGGCCGGCCGGTCGAGCATCAGGGCGAGCACCACCTTGGCGAACAGCTCGCTGGTCAGGTCTGGCTCCGGCGGGGCCGGCTCGGCCAGCCACCGCTCCACCTCCGCGATCCCAACCTCGGTGATGACGTACCGCCGGCGTTCGGGCCCGGCCTCCTGCTCGACCGGCCCGGCCACCGCCTTTCCGTCCCTGGCCAGCCGGGACAGGGTCGCGTACACCTGGCTGTAGCGCAGCGGCTTGCCTCGGCCGAAGTACGTGTCGTAGTCCCGTTTCAGGTCGTATCCGTGGCTTGGCCCCCGCTCAAGCAGGCCAAGCAGTGTCAGCGGAACACTCATATCCAAGAGAATACCCTAAGAGTATTCTCTTGGATAGTAGTTTTAGCTGCCGGGGTCCGAGCCGGTTCCTGGGGTGCAATCCGGCCGCGCTGGCTGCAGAGCCGTGAGCGAGCAGTCCGAAACCTGAGGCAGCACCAAAGGCGGGCACGGGCCGGGCTCGTCTGGTATGAAGCCATCATGTGGGTTCTCATGAGCGCTGCCGAGCGCGAGGAATTCCTCGCCGGCGTGCATATCGGCGTGCTAAGCGCGGCAGCAGGCGCGGCGGGCCGGACGCTCGCCGTCCCGGTCTGGTACAGCTACCAGCCGGGCGGCCTGCTGACCGTGCTGACCGGCCGCCGGTCGCGCAAGGCCGGGGCGGTCCGCGCCGCCGGCCGGTTCAGCCTGTGCGTCCAGGACGACAGCCCGCCCTACCGTTATGTCAGCGTCGAGGGGCCGGTCGTCAGCGAGGAGGAACTCGATCCCGCTGAGCGGCTTGCGATGGCGCGCCGCTACCTGGGCGCCGCTGGCGGTGACCGTTACGTCGCGGACAACCCGGACCCCGGGCGCAACAACGTGGCGTTCCGGATGCGCCCGGAGCGCTGGCTCAGTCAGGATCAGGGCAAGGGACGAACTTCGCGATAGTGCTGCCCGCGTGCGGATACCGGGGGATGCGGCGCTGGCCTTTGTCGGTGCTGTCCGGTGCGCGGTACAGCGTCATGAAGACGCGAGAACCTCATCGAGGGCCTGGAGGAAGAGGTCGGCGTGTTCGTGCTGGAATACCAGGGGCGGCCGGATCTTGAGCACGTTTCCGGCCGGGCCGGTTGCGCTGAGCAGTATTCCCCGCTCGCGCATCGCCTCGGTTACTTGGCGGGCGTTCTCGGCCGCTGGCCCGCGCGCCTCATCGATCAGTTCGACGCCGAGCAGCAGGCCTTCGCCCCGGACGTCCCCGATCATGGGGTGGCGTTCGGCGAGTGTCAGCAGGCCGTGGCGGAGGTGGGAGCCGACCTTCGCGGCGTTGGCCACCAGGCCCTCTTCCTCGATGACGGCCAGGACCGCGAGCGCGGCCGCGCAGGCTACCGGGTTGCCGCCGAAGGTGCTGAACAGCTCGACCTCCTCGGGTACGGCCTCGAGCAGCTGGGACCTGACCACTAGGGCGGCGACCGGGAAGCCGTTGCCCATCGGTTTGCCCATCACCACCATGTCAGGCGCGATCCCTGACGCCTGGAAGCTCCACAGGTGCGTCCCGGACCGGCCGTGACCGGCTTGCACTTCGTCGGCCACCACGAGCCCGCCAAGCGTCAGCGCCCGCCGGGCTGCTTCCCGCAGGTAAGTGGGAGGGGGCGACAGGATGCCGTCGGCGGTAAAGGCCGGATCCAGGTATATGGCGGCGAAGCCGCGATCGCCAAGCGCTCGGGCGGCGTCATCGATGTGGGCGGCGTACCGCTGCGCCCACCCGTCGTCTCCCCGGCGGTACGGGCCACGGTACCCGTCAGGTGCCGGGATCGTCGCGACGTGGGCAGGGTGCTCCCCGTTGGCCCACTCCTCGGGGGACAGGGCATGGGTGGCCTCGGTCAGCCCGTGGTAGGCGCAGGCGGTCACGACCGCGCCGGCCCGCCCGGTGGCCGCGCGAGCGATCCGCCAGGCGAGGTCGTTGGCCTCGCTGCCGGAGTTCACGACCATGACGGCGTCCAGCCCCGGCGGCAGGGTGGATTGGAGCCGTTCGGCGAGCTCGACGATCGCTTCGTGCAGATAGCGGCTGTGGGTCGCGAGCAGTTGCTGCTGCTGCGTCACCGCCTGCACGACCCTTGGGTGGCTGTGCCCGACCACGGCCACGTTGTTGTAGCAGTCGAGGTACCGCCGGTCGTCGGGGTCGAACAGCCAGACGCCCTCGCCGCGGACGAGATGCACCGGGCGGGAGTAGAACAGCGGCGATCGGGGCAGCGCCCGGCGGCGGCGCTCGAGCAGAGCACTGGTGGCAGACCTTCGGTAGGGGAGCCGGCGGCAGGCCTCGCGGAAACGCCGCGCGACAGCGTCTATCCCCATCGCCTCGATGGCATCGAGGAAGGCGCGGGCCCCCGGCTCGCTCGCGGCGTATGCAACGTTGTCCGGATAGAGCCGCTGCCGCCACGCGGTGACAGTGACCTCAGTGGCAAGCCTGGCCGCCACCAGATCCGCGAGCAGCCCGACCTCCTCGTCTTCGAGCGGCGTCACCGAGACGTAGCCGCCGATGATCGTGTCGGCCGCCTCGATCGCGTCATCACGGCCGTGGAGCACATCGGCGACGGCGACGGCGAGATCGCAGACCAGCGGCGCATGGGTCATATCCCCGAAGTCCACGATCCCGCTGACCCGAAGGTCATCGCTGAACAGCACGTTGTCCAGGCTCATATCGCCGTGGATGACCTGCGCGCGAAGCCCGGGCAGCGCCGGCGCGACCCGGGCCTCGAACCGGTCCAGAACCGATTCCACCTGAACCCGGCGTTGGCCGTCGGAGACATGGGTGAGCAGCGGCCGGAGCTTGGGCAAGCGGGTGATATCCCACAAGATCTCATAGTCGGCCGCGGGGTGGAAAAAGCCACGCAGCGCCCGCCCCAGACGGGCCGTGATCTGCCCATGGGACCAGATCGCCTCAGTGGTGAGCGCTGTGTTCGCGGCTACCCGCCCGGGCAAGAACGTGAAAAGCCGAGCAGGGTAGGTCCGGCTGTCGGGCCCCGGCACCTCGACCCAGGGTTCCCCCGCCCCGGCCGGCAGGGCACGCATCACCGGCAGGCCCGGATCCACTCGCTCGATGTGGCGGAGAGCGGCGGCCTGCATCGCCAGGATGAGCCCGTCATCGGCCGGATTAGAGATCTTGAACAAGAAGCGCTGCCCGGCGGCCGTGTCCACCCGGAAGTTCTGATCCCGTTCGCCCGCGAGGGGCTTGAGGGACGACGATTCGACGCCGAAGCTTTCCCGCAGGATCTGCCTGGCTGCCTGCTCGCCGAAGGCAGGCGGCGTGCTCTCCAAGGGGTCAGAGCGCTTCACCATAAGCCCGAAGGTTATCCTGCGGCCCGCCGGCCGGCCACCGCCCGGCCGCCTTCCCGCCGGCCGGCCACCGCCCGGCCGCCTTCCCGCGGGCCGGCCACCCCCCGGCCGCCTTCCCCCCGGCCGGGGGATCTGGCCCTATTAGTGCCGTGCCAGGTTAGGTTTGCCTCGACCGGCTTGATGGTGCGGGCGCGTCTGTCGGCCGGATCCGGCCGGCACGATGTTCCACCGAGCCGGTCATCGCCGGCATGATGTTCCACCGTGCCGGCCGGCCGGGTGGTTTCGCGGCGGTGGTGATGCCTCCGGCTGGTCCGGGAGCAGCGACCGCGGGGCGGGGGATCTGGCATCCAGCCCTACTAGGATCGGACAATGCCCATCCCACCGGCGTTTGACCTGTCCGGCCGGGTGGCGGTGGTCACCGGGGCGGGCGGTCCCGACGGCATCGGTTTCGCCACCGCCAGGCTGCTCGCCGAACTCGGTGCCGCCGTGATGATCAGCGCCACCACGGCCCGGATCCAGGACAGGGTCAGCGAACTGCGCAGCGCTGGTTTCGACGCGGCGGGGATCATCGGCGACCTCACCGACGCCGGCGTGTCGTCCGGGCTTGTGTCGGCTGCGCTGGAGCAATGGGGCCGGCTGGACATCGTGGTCAACAACGCCGGCATGATCTCCGCCGCTGACCCCGTGTTCGAGTCCGGCACCGTGGAGTCCATGGACCTGCCGACCTGGCAGGCTGCGCTCGCCCGCAACCTGACCTCCGCCTTCCTGGTCACCAAGGCGGCGGTGCCGGCCATGACCAGCCGTGGCTGGGGGCGGATCATCATGGTGGCCAGCGTTACCGGCCCGGTGATGGCGATCCGCGCGGACGCCGGTTACGCCACCGCCAAGGCGGGCATGGTCGGCCTCACCCGCGCAGCCGCCGTCGACACCGCAAGGCACGGTATCACCGTCAATGCCGTCGCCCCTGGCTGGATAGCGACCGGCTCCCAGACCCCGGAAGAGCGCGGCCAAGGGCAGGCCACCCCAGCTGGCCGGAGCGGCTCACCCGACGAGATCGCCGCCGCAATTGCCTGGCTGGCCAGCCCCGGCGCGTCCTACATCACCGGGCAATACCTGGTCGTGGACGGCGGCAACTCGATCGCCGAGCAGCGCGCCACGCCAGCGTGATCGCCTCGCGGCCGCCTGGCCCGCGTGGACCGGCACTTTGCACAAGAGGGGAGGTCCTCACGTTTGAGGCTGACCTGCGGAAACGGGGTCTTGCTGGAGGGCTGCCCACAGGTTAAGCGCTGGGTGCCCGCATTTGTCTTGGCTGCCTCGCGGTTCCAGCGGTGGTCGTTGTCGGCGATTTCCTGGCCGAGGGTTTCCAGCTCGGTGATGCTCATGTTGTCCAGTTCTGCGCGTCTTCGGCTTTGCTGTCCGATGCCGATCATGCGGCTGGCGCCCGGCGAGCTTCGAGCATGGCCCGGTGGGTGAGGCTGTGACAGGGTGAGCGCCCGCGCCCGCTGTCCGGGCTATTTAGGAGCGGGGACGCCGCGTGGCATGGTCGCCGATCCCCTTCCGCCGCCAGCTCTCTGGTCTTCAGCCCGACGTTGCTATGCGCGTCGGCGTTTGCGGGCGAGCGCGGCCAAGCCGGCGCCGGCGGCGAACGCGCCGGTCAGCGGGAGCCAGCGGCTGGCGGTTGGGTGCGCGGCTGGGGGAGGGGGCTGGGTGGGCTGTTCGCGCAGGCGGGCGATCGCTTCGGGCAGCAGGGTAGGCAGTTCGGCGGCGAGGTCGAGGTATTCGAAGCGGTAGCGCTGCCAGTGCTGTTGCAGTGCCTGGGGGCTGGGCCGGAGGATGCGCTGCAGCTCGGGTAGCAGCGGGCGGGCGAGCTCGGCGAGGTTGAGCTGCGGGTCGACGATCATCGCGGTCGCTTCGAGGTTGACCAGGGCGCGTGCGAGGAGCATCAGCCCGCGCGGGAAAACGATCCCGTGGCGCGCTCCCAGCGCGAGCTCGGACAGCAGGAGGCGGGCGATGGAGAAGTCGGCGGCGCGCTCGCCGAACCAGTCCTCGACGGTGTCGGCGAGCGCGGCGCGAAAGCCGGCCGGGTCGGCACCCGGGAGGAGTTCTGACAGGCGCAGAAGCTGGTCGCCGACGGCCTCGTAGTCGTCGTCGATAAGCGCCCAAATGAGAATAGCGATCCGCCGCCGCTCGCTGGGGTCAAGCCGCCCGAACATGCCGAAATCGATGAAGCCGATCCGGTTACCGGGCAAGAACAGCAGGTTGCCGGGGTGGGGGTCGGCGTGGAAGAGCCCGAACTGGAAGACCTGGCGCAGCATGGCCGCGGCGCCAGCGCGCAGCCCCGCCGCGGGGTCGAGGCCGGCCCGGCGCAGGTCGGCGGCGGGCGCCGGCGGCAGTCCCTCCAGGAATTCGGTGGTCAGCACGCGCGCCGAGCTCCGGTCGCTGATGACGGTGGGGATCACGATCCGGTCATCCTCGGCGAACAGCTGCCGCAGCCGCTCAGCGGTGCGCGCCTCATGCCGGAAGTCGAGCTCGCGCCGGGTGTACTGTGCCAGCTCGGCCACCGCCTCGGACGGCCTGAAGGCAATCGAGCCCGGCTGGTGCCGCTCGAAGCGGCGGGCCAGCGTGGTGAGCAGCGCAAGATCTCGTTCCACCTGCACCCTGATGCCGGGGCGCTGCACCTTCACCGCCACTTGGCGGCCATCGCGGAGTCGCGCCCGGTGCACCTGCGCCAGCGACGCTGCGGCGAAGGGGTCCCGGTCAAATTCGGCGTAGAGCGCGCAGGGCGGCGCACCGAGCTCGGCCTCGACGATGGCCGCCGCCTCCGCCGCCGGGAAGGGTGCGGCGTGGGTGTGCAGGCCACGCAACGCTTCGGCGTACTCCAGCGGAACATAGTCTGGCCGCAGTGCGAGCATCTGCCCCGCCTTGACAAACGTCGGCCCGAGCCTTTCAAGCGTCAGCCGCAGCCGTTCGGGCAGCGGAACGTCCCCTGCCAGATGGTGCGGGCACTGCGTGCCCGGCCGGAATGCGCAGACCAGGCGGCAGCGGGGGGAGACGCACGCCCTCAGGCCCAGGGCCTGAACAAACCAGCCGAAGCCGCTCGCGGACAAGATCGTGGCGATCTCCACGGCGCGCGCCAGCTGTGCGGCGACCGCACCGGGACCGCCCCCGAGCCCATTCCCCGTCCTCACAGCACCTCCTGCCCCCAGACCTGGCATCCGCTTCCCGTTACCTGGCGTACGTGCCCGCCAGGCAGCCGGCTCTGGTGGCCCGTATCCCCGCGCCAGCTGCGTCCACGCCTCGCCATGGCCGCCCTGCCATCCTGACATGCCAGTCAGCGGCCCCGCGACGCCCGTATTGAGGGCCTGCAGGCCCTCCGCCTGTCCGCTGGCCCGCCGCCGCCTGCCATCTGCCATCCACGCCAGAGCATTTCCGCAGCTCAGAGAACTTAAGAACAACCGCATCCAGAGCCGCGGGAATCGCTCTCTCCCTGCGTTCGCGCAGGTGAGAGGGCTGACTGGTCTCCGTCAGGGTGATGGTCAGGGGCAGGATCGAACTGCCGGCCTTCAGCTTTTCAGCCCGGCGCGCGGCCATGCCGCCTGGTATCACTGGCTCGTGGAAACGGGTCCGGTGTCCTTCGCGGTGGTTCCCATAGACAAGCCCGCCGACATGAACGTCATCATCGGCCAGGCGCACTTCATCAAGACCGTCGAAGACCTGCATGAGACGCTGGCCGGAGTGAGCCCGCATCTGCGGTTCGGCCTGGCGTTCTGCGAGGCCTCGGCTGCGCGGCTCGTGCGCCGCTCCGGCAACGATGACGAGCTGACCCGGCAGGCGGCAGCCAACGCGCTGGCGAGCCCAACAGCTCAAACCACGCCAAATATTTGTGCGGCTAGGTGATCTGTGGTTAGGCGAGAGACTCGCGCGGATTATCCGTTATATTGGCAGGCGGGATCCGTGTCGGCAGGCGAGCTCGCAGGCAGTACACGCGTTGCTTGTATTCGAGGGGAATGAACGGAGCGCAGTAGCACTGTACGTTCATTCTCGCTATGAGCATAAACGTGGTTCCTGCGGGATTCCGAGTCTGGCGGTAATGTCCGTGAATGTCTATACTGCGGTGGCTGCATACCCACTTATCGATGAGACCACCCACGCCCGGCACTTGCCGCACATTCCTGATTCTCGCGCCTCGGGCGGCAGCCCGCCGGTAACATATGGTTTCTCATGCGTAGCGGACTGCTTATCCGGCTGATCAGGTTCGAGCTGGCGGGATGCTGTCTTAATCTTCGCCGGTACGCTACGGAGCGTGGCTGAGCAGAATATTCCGCAGCAGGTGCGGGTGCGCCTCGGCAAGCGAGATCGCCTGCTTGAGTCGGGCGCTGAACCCTATCCAGGTGGCTTTGAGCGAACCGCGACCGCAGCTGAGTTGCACGCGAGGCACGGCGATCTGCGGCCGGACACGTCCACCGGTGAGGTGGTGAGCGTCGCCGGGCGTGTGATGCTGTCCCGGGTCGGCGGCAGATTGTGTTTCGCGATGCTGCGTGACGGTACCGGCGATATCCAGGTGATGGTCTCGCTCGCCGGGGTTGGTGAGGAGCGGCTGGCGGCCTGGAAGCGCGACGTCGACCTCGGCGACCACGTGGGCGTGACCGGCGAGGTGATCACCTCGCGGTCGGGTGAGTTGTCGGTCCTGGCCTCGTCGTGGACGCTGACCGCGAAGTCGCTGCGCCCGCTGCCGGAGAAGTTCCGCGGCCTGACCGATGCTGAGTCGCGGGTGCGGCAGCGGTACGTGGACCTGATCGTCAACCCGGGAGCGCGGCGGTCCGCCGAGCTGCGCGCGGCGGTTATGCACTCGATCCGTTCCCAGCTGAACGAGCGCGGCTTCCTCGAGGTGGAGACCCCGGTCCTGACCCCGCTGCACGGCGGGGCGAACGCGCGGCCTTTCCTGACCCGCTCGAACGCCTATGACAGCCGGGTGTACCTGCGGATAGCGCTGGAGCTGTATCTCAAGCGGCTGGTCGTCGGCGGGATCGAGCGGGTGTATGAGATCGGCCGGATCTTCCGCAACGAGGGCGCCGACGCCACGCACAACCCCGAGTTCACGATGCTCGAGGCGTACGAGGCGTACGGCGACTACACCACGATCGGGGAACTGACCCGGCAGCTGGTGCAGGAAGCGGCGGTCGCGGCCTTCGGCTCCACGGTCATCAGGCGGGCCGACGGGTCGGAGCACGACATCGGCGGGGACTGGCCCAAGGTAACGGTGTACGACGCGATTGCCGCGGTGGCGGGCGAGGAGGTGACCGCCGATACGGCCGGGGCCGGATTGCGTAAGCTGTGCCAGCGGCTCGACGTGCCGGTAGCGCCGGGCTGGAACCGGGGCCAGATCGTGCTGGAGATGTACGAACGGCTCGTGGAGAAGCGAACCATACAGCCCACCTTCTACCAGGACTTCCCGGTCGAGGTATCGCCGCTCGTCCGCCAGCACCGGTCCGACTCACGGCTTGCCGAACGGTGGGACCTTGTCGCGTTCGGCGCCGAGCTGGGGACCGGGTACTCCGAGCTAGCCGATCCGGTGGTGCAACGTGCCCGGCTGACCGCGCAGTCACTGCTCAAGGCGGGTGGTGACCCGGATGCGATGGAGCTCGACGAGGACTTCCTGCGCGCCCTGGAGTACGGCATGCCCCCGACCGGGGGAATGGGCATGGGCATCGACCGCCTGCTGATGACGCTCACCGGCGAGAACATCCGCGAGACGCTCCTGTTTGCCTTCGTCCGCCCCGAGTAGCGCACACGGACCCGTAATACCAGCTTGGAAAATCGGTAAATGGCTAAGATGGTGACCTGGGCCAACGTGTGCGACGGGCACCGAGATGCGCACGTATCCGGCATGACCCGGGCGCGAAACCGATACGACAGACCCCCGGCCGTACCCGCTCACCCATCTATCTGAGGGCCATGGGCCCGGTGAACACGCCGGCTCCGCGATAAGGCAACCTCCGCCCCGATCGCAACGCGCCAGATCGACCCGTTCTGTGTTCGAGTAAGCAGTCCTGCCAACGTTCGGCTTGCCGCGCATAGTGGCGGTTATCTTAAGTCCATTTTGGAAAAGCCTTGGTCATGAGGGGGTTTTGCGTCTGAGACATGTCGCTGACGTGAGGTTCTGGGTGCGGCCCAGAACTCAAAAGCGCAGCGACAAGGGGATAGGCGCAGGTCACGTGGGTGACATCGCTTCCGGTGCGTCGTAGACACCACTTAAGATAACGCGTCCACCACGCAGCCCCAAAGGCCCGTAAAGCTACATCGGAGACACCCTAAAGCGGACTTGAGATAACGCGGCACTGCGCCCGCCTGGGACCGGCCTCCGCCGGGCGAGAGCAGTCACGCCCGGTGCATGCTCTGGCGTGGCTCATGCGCGGACAAAGCCCTGAGCCGGCGGGAGGGCAGGCTCATCGGCTGAATCGTCCCTGACCTCGTGCGCCTTGTGCGGGTATGGGTGCACTGGGAACGGCCTCGCCCCAGCGCGCCCGTGCAGGAATCCCGGGCGCGGGCCCTGCGTTAGCATGAAATCCAAGGGGGCTATGACTTGCTTACGCGTAGGAACAGAAGCGCGGCCGTCGGGCCGGCGCTGGCCCCGCCGTTCGAAGGCCACGGCCCAGACGGAGCCGAGCGCGCGACATTCGCCGCAGGCTGCTTCTGGGGCGTCGAGGCGGCCTTCCGCCAGATCCACGGGGTGCTGCAGACCGCTGTCGGGTATACCGGCGGGCACGTCCCGGACCCGGCCTACGAGCGGGTCTGCAGGCACCGCACCGGCCACGCCGAGGCGGTCGAGGTCTGGTTCGACCCGGCCCAGGTCAGCTACGCGCAGCTGCTGCAGACATTCTGGCGGATCCACAATCCGACCACCCGCAACCGCCAGGGCTTCGATTTCGGCAGTCAGTACCGCTCGGCGATCTTCTACCATGGCGCTGGCCAGCAAGAAGCCGCGATCGCATCACGCGACGCCGCGCAGCAATCGGTAAGGCGGCAGATCGTCACGCAGATCACCCCTGCGTCTGCGTTTTACCGGGCCGAGGAGCACCACCAGCGTTACCTCGAGAAACATGGCCGGACCAGCTGCGCGGTCACCATCCAGTAATACGGGCCTGCGGGTGGCCGCATCTGCCTGGCCCTAGCCCGGGTTCTCATCATCCTGGAGCATCGGCACCCGCCAGCTGGGGGAGCGACAGAACAGCCACTCGGGCGCGATACGGACAGGCGGCCGGCTGGCAAGGGCTTCCGCGCATAGCGGCGGCTCTTCGCTCGCAGCGTATGGCGGTAAAGGGACGGTAGAGTGGAGCCCGCCCGGGCAGATTCCCACGGCAGCCCTCGACGACCTGACCATGCGAGCGGGCCTGCACATTGCCGCATGAACCATCTCTCAAGATCATCGAATTTGACTCGGTAATTCCGGCTCCGGCGAATCAAGCCGGGTTAGTCGCCATCGTTCTCCCAGGCTTCGAGGCCTTCTCTCACTGCAAGGGCGGCGATCACCAGGGCGGCGGCCGGGTCAGCCCACCACCAGCCAAGCCAGGCGTTCAGCCCGACGCCCAGCAAGGCGGCACCAGAGGTCAAGGCGCACAACTTGCTTTCGGCCGCGTCGGTAATGAGGGTCTGGCTGCCCAGGGCTTGCCCGGTCCGTTGCTTCGCCAGCGCCAGCAGCGGCATGACCAGCAGGGCCGCCGCAGTGACGATGAGCCCGGCCGTAGATGCCCCTGGCCGTGCCTGACTGATCAGATCCCGGATGCTCTCGATGACCAGATATGCAGCGAGAAGGAAGAATGTCACGCCGATGAGGCGGACTGCCTGGTGCTCGCGGTGGCTGCTGCCGCCACGTAGCTGCCAGATGACAATGGCACCGGCGGCGAACTCGACGACCGAGTCCAGGCCGAAGGCGATCAGAGCGATTGATGAGGTGATGATGCCTGCTGTAATAGCGACCGCCGCCTCGACGGTCATCCACGCCATGCTCGCGTACTCCAGCCAGAAGCCGCGCCGGGTTAGGCCGTCGCCTTGGTTAGCCGTGCTCATCTGCCCCCTGATCTTGTCCGCCGCATCGATTCTGCCCGGTCCTAGTGGTAGGTACTGGGCTGCCTGCGCCGAGTGGCACGTACGGTTCTGAGAGGCCCCGGCGGGGCACGCGCCGGAGCTACCCGGCCGCGGGGGGGGGGGGGATCTCTGCCGCATCTTGTCTACGGGACTGCCGCATGGAGCCGATCGCTTCATGTACGCGAGCCAGCGTTGCGCCGTCCCCAGGCGCCGATGAAGGCGAAGCCGCAGGCCATAAAGTCAGGTTCGCCGAGCCGGAACGTCAGCCATCTCTCCGCCCTCACATCTCACGCATGCAGCATCACTCGCGCGGCCGGGACTAGGCCTACACGCTAATCGACGCACCAGCGGACCTGCCAGAGCGCGCGGGGCAATTCGTCATGCCGCAGGCCACGCCAGAGGCCACTCTCCCTGCCTGATCTGAGTGCCACAGGCGCCCGGCGGCTGAGCCTCCTACGGCGTACAGATCTCAATTGGGCGGGAATGCGCTCGTGCCATCGACCTGTGATGCCACCGACTCCGGCCGCGGCCGGTCACGGTTCCGGGGAGTGCGACGACCAGACATAGGATCCGCGCTGGGTGATCGCAACCGCCGATCACCGCTCAGGACGCGCGACACACCGCGGTACCGATCTCGGCGTGTAACCAACTGTGACCGTCACAGGCAGCACCTGTTGCCGTATCGCCGACTCGGAGTGCCCGATGAAGCAGGTCGGCCAAGCGACTGGCTCGCGCAGATCATTCAGCATCGACCTCTCCGTCCCCACGGGACGGCCACGGCCGGGAACCCGGAGGACCCGTCGCGGATGTTCCGCAACCTGCTCGACAACGCGGTCCGGTACGCCCGCCACCGGGTGCTGATCACCGCCGCCGCCGGGCCGGACGGCCTCGTCGTCCGGGCCGGCGGCGGCCCCGGCATCCCGGCCGAGGAACGAGAGCGGGTATTCGGCCGGTTCGTCCGGCTGGACGCCAGCAGGGAGCAGGCCAGCGGGTCGGCGGGCCTCGGGCTAGATCGCGGCCGCGCCCGGCAAGGTGCCTGGGTAAACGGCCTGGACACTGCACAACGCAGTACGGCACTACACGCCACGAGACTCCATGTGATCGACGTCACACAGATGTCCCAACCGAAGTCCCAACCAAACGGTTAGGGAAAGCTTCGGTGTCCTGTCAAACCCGCAGGTCACCGGCTATACAACGTGGGGTGAGCGAGGGGATTCGAACCCCCGACATCCAGGACCACAACCTGGCGCTCTAACCAACTGAGCTACGCCCACCATCGTCACCCGCCGAAACAGCCTAGGTAACAGCAGAACGCGCGCTGCCCGGAAGGACATCGCGCGGCTAGCAAAAGTATAGCGTTCCCCGAGCCCTCGCGCGTCACATGCTTTAGGTGCCCGGCTCGGAGTACCGCGCGGCGATCTGCCGCGCGGTCGCCGAATCCGGGCCCGGCTGCGGCACGAACACCGCTTGCCGGTAGTACCGGAGTTCCTGCACGCTCTCCCTGATGTCCGCCAGCGCCCGGTGCCCGCCGTGCTTGGCCGGGGAAGCGAAGTACGCCCGCGGGAACCAGCGCCGTGCCAGTTCCTTGATGCTGGACACGTCGACCATCCGGTAGTGCAGGTAGGCGTCGAGTTCGGGCATGTCACGGGCGATGAACCAGCGGTCGGTGGCGATCGAGTTGCCGCACAGCGGCACCTTCCTGGGCTCGGGGACGTGCCCGCGCACGTAGCCGAGCACGAGGTCGCCGGCCTCGGTCACCGTGATCCCGCCGGACAGCTCGGTGAGCAAGCCGGAGGAGGTGTGCATCTCGCGGACCACGTCCGGCATCGACTCCAGGGCCTCAGCCGGCGGCTTGATGATCAGGTCAATGCCCTCGTCGAGCAGGTTGAGCTCGCCGTCGGTCACCAGGCACGCGATCTCGATGAGGGCATCACGTTCGATGTCGAGCCCCGTCATCTCGCAGTCGATCCATACGAGCCGGTCATTCATCCTCACAGACTATGACTTCGGCCGCCCTGTCCCGCCAGCAAGAACCTTTTTGGGCCGAACGAACCGGGGTGCGTCGCCGCCCAGATGACTGTGTTTGGTCTTACCGGGCTTGGGATGCGTCCCTATTCCGCTTGATGTGCTCTGGGGTGGCGATGCCCGGCCGCAGCGCGGCATCGGGCTCCGGTTCGCCGAACCTTACCGTGACCGGCACCACGCCCGCCCATCGGTCGGTCGCGCAGTCCTCCGGCTCGTCGGACGGGCCGCCGCTGCGGATCTTGACCGAGGCCTCGGTGAGGGGAAGCGCGAGGACCGAGGTGGCGGCCAGCTCTTTCTTGGTGGGCTGGCGCGCGTAGGACCACTGCCCGGGTGCCAGGTGTTCGGTGATGACCCGGAGCGCCTCCATCCGCTCGTCAGCCTCGGTGACCAGCCGGGCCACGCCGAAGATCATGGCGCTGCGGTAGTTCATCGAGTGATTGAACACCGACCGGGCGCAGACCAGCCCGTCCAGGTGCGTGATGGTGACGCAGACCTCTTGGCCGCCGCCCGCCACGAAGGTCGCGTTCGCCGACGACCCGTGCAGGTAGAGGGCGTCGCCGAGACGACCGTACGCGGTGGGGAGCACGCGCGGCACGCCGTCGGCGATGACCCCGAGGTGGCAGATCAGGCCGCCGTCAAGCACCGCGTAGAGGTCGTCGCGGTCGGTCCGGCCACGCTCGTTGTGCCGTCGCAGCACGGTGCGCGGCGTGCTGGAGAGGTCAGCAGGGCTCACGATACTTACGGTACGCCTGCCGCCCCTGCGGTCAGACAGCTGCCGCCTGCAGGCCCGAGATCTCATGGGCGGTGCGCGGGCCTAGGCGGATGTGGGCGCCGCTGGTCCGGGCGGGCTCGGGCAGCTCGCGGGTGATACGAACGTCGAGGCGAGTGAGCTGGTCGATATCGATGCCGCCTGGGCCGAGGTTGTCGCACTCGGGTACTTGGGAGGCGCCGTAGTGGCCGCCGCGAGCCCACAGCGCCCGGCTGCGGGGCCTGGCCAGCTGCCGGAACGGGGCCGGCTGCCCGGCCGGCCAGCGCCGCGGGATCTGCCATGAGTCCAGCCAGCCGAGGATCGCGGCTAGCCCGATCATCTGGTAGCTCGTGAACGGCTCCCGGGGGGAGCCGAGCACCCCGATCTGGACGCACAGCCTGCCCTCGCGGTTCACGCCCGCGGGGTGGGACGGCAGCCGGTCCGGCGCGTAGTCCAGGTACTCGGGCATGCCAAGTGCGCAGCCTGCCCGGACGATCGGCATTAGCTGCGCGATGTCACCAGTCATCGGGTCCCACACCAGGTGAGTTGACCGGTTCTCCTGGTTGAGCCGCTGCGCGGCCGACCAGGCCGATACGACGCGCGGGTCGGCGCCTAGCGTCAGCCAGACCACCCGCGGTGCTCCACCCCCGAGTTGCCCCCCGTCGGTCTCGGCTCGGATGCATCTGGCGCCCGGCATCCACGCGTCAGCCACAGGGTTGCCTCCCACTGTAGAACGGTCTAGACCTTCTAGCTCCCTTTCACCTGCTTACGTCACCATTGGTGATTAGTCCATAGGTGGCACGTTAAGATTTGCGTTCCACACGTTCTACGATTCGGTAGATCATGACCGTGACCAGTACCCCTCCGGGTATTCCCAGCCCCGCGCGGCTGGAAAGCTGGCTCAGCGAGGCCTTGGCCGGCGAGCCGGCCGAGCTGACGGATATCCAGCTGATCGCGGGCGGCCGGTCGAACCTGACCTACCGCCTGGCCGTCTCGGTGCCTGCTCATGCGCCTGGCGGCGCGGTGCCTGCTCATGCGCCTGGCGGCGCGGGGCCCGGAGGAGACCGGCTGCTCGTGCTGCGCCGGCCGCCGCTCGGCCACGTGCTGCCCACCGCGCACGACATGTCGCGGGAGTTCCGCGTCCTGTCCGCGTTGGTCGGCACCAAGGTGCCGGTGGCCCGGCCGGTAGCGTTCTGTGACGACGCCGAAGTCGTCGGCGCGCCCTTCTACCTGATGGAGCACGTGCCCGGGGTGGTGCTCAGGTCCCGGCGGGACACCGCCGTGCTGACCGAACCGCAAGCCGCGGAACTTTCCGAACGGCTGGCCGACATGCTCGCCGCCATCCACGGCGTCGACGTCGAGGCGGTCGGCCTCGACGGGCTCGGCCGCGGTGCCGGATACCTCACGCGCCAACTGAGCCGCTGGCAGCGGCAGTGGGAGCTGTCCAAGACCAGGGAGGTGCCCGGATACGAGGATCTGGTGAGGCGGCTGACGGCCACGCTCCCGCCCGAAGGCGAGACCACGCTGGTGCACGGGGACTTCCGGCTGGACAACGTGCTGGTGACGGTGGCGCCGCAGCCGCGGATCACAGCCGTGGTGGACTGGGAGATGGCTACCCTGGGCGACCCGCTCGCGGACCTGGGGCTGACCCTGGTCTACTGGACCGACCAGGGAGAGGAAGGCTGGCTCGAACCGGCGCTGGGTTCGGCCGCCCCGGGGCCCGGCGTGAGAACGGACGGCACCACCAGCCCGGGCTTCATGACCCGGGCCGAATTCGCCGCCGGGTACGCCCAGCGGACCGGGCGGGACATATCCCGGATCGGTTATTACGTGGCGTTCGGCTACTTCAAGCTCGCCGTCGTGCTCGAGGGCATCCACGCGCGCTATCTGCAGCGCCAGACGGTGGGCGAGGGCTTCGAGCAGGAGGGCCTGGCCGTCCCGACGCTGGTCGCCCGCGCACACCAGGTACTCGACGCGGAGGACTGAGCCAGGCTGGCACCCTGCCAGGTGAGGGGGCCAGCGTTTCACGTCACCTCCAGGCGGCTCACCGCCAGGTGCGGAGCCTCGACAGGACGCCGGCGCCCCGCTCACGCCAGGCCGGAGCCCGGCGCCCCGCTCTCGCCGGGCCTGCCGCTCGGCTTCCGCCTGCCGAGCTATTTAGAGGCCCGGCGCCCCGCTTACGCCGGACCTCTAAAGAAAGAGACGCGCCACCCCCGCCCCAGGTTCACACCCGATAAGCCAAAAGAACGCACGCCTGCCCGAAGAGGGGTACGTTGTCACATCCATGCCATTCAGGGGCCACCGGGAGCCGTCCCTGGACCGTCCGGGGCTATCCGGGCGAAGCGCCGAACAGCGTCGCGACGGCCGAGAGCACGACCGGGGCCGAGCTCAGCCCGGACCCCGGACGACGATGTTGAAGATCTCCGCCGCGAACCGGCCGAAGCCCGCCGGCGGCAGCTTGGTGAACCAGATCAGCACGTAGCGCCCCGGTGCCGGGCGGGCGGCCGTGAAGGTATAGGTCCCGCCGACATCGTCGGCCTTCGCCACCGTCCGGAACGTGGACAGGGTCGCGGCGGCCAGCGCGTCGTGGTTGCCGACCTCGACCGACACGCCGGCACCCCGTGCGGGACCGAACGTGACCGTGACGGAGCCGATCCTGACCTGGTGGCCCATGTCCAGGATCAGGCCCGATCCCTTCTTCAGGCCGCCGAAGACCGAGCTGCCGAGATAGTACTGGGTCTGCCAGGCGGCAGCCGGATCCCGGTCGATGGCGTCCCGCGCGGCGGCGCTGTTCTCGTTGCCCGGGTTCTCCGGCAGGCCTTCCAGTGGGTCGAACCCGGCCGCGCCGACCGGCTGGAACACGATGGCCGGCGGGCTCGGCCGGCGGGCGGTCCGGCCGTCGGCCGGTGGCGCCAGGTCCAGCCGCTCGACAGTCACCCGGCCGGCCTGTGACGGGCGCAGGGCGGCACCGCGGCCCCGGGACGGCAGGACCCCCCAGTGAGCAGCCAGCCCGGCGGCGACCAGGAGGGTCACGGCCACGGCTGGGAGCCGGAGGGCGGGACGCCGGCGGGTGACGGCGAGGACCTGGCGGAACGTACTCTGGACGGTGCGCAGCAGGATGTACGACAAGCCGGCCATCGGCAGGACGAGCAGCACGGTCGAGATGACGGTGAGCAGTCCGGCGGCGATGTGGGCGTGCCCGAACTGCGTGACGGCAGCGTGCAGCTGAGCCCGCAGGGAGCCGGCGAAGGTCCGGGCCAGGCTGGGGCCGTTCAGGATGACGAACCCCAGCTGCAGCACGAGCATGGGGACGACGAGCAAGACCCACACGGTCAGGGCCACCCGGGCCGGGCGCTTGAGCTTGGCCTGCTGGGGATCGGTCGGCCGGCCGGGGATCAGGCTGCGCAGCGTGGGCCCGATGCGCCGGAACAGGTCAGGCACGCCGATCAGGTCGGCCAGGATGAAGTACCCGTCGAACCGCAGTGACGGCAGCAGCTGCTGGACGATCTCCAGGTGGATCAGCACGACGGCGGCGGCCAGCGGCGCGTAGCCGGTGGCCAGGTAGGTGACCGTCAGCGGCAGCACGAAAATCGCGTTGAAGTAGACGCCGCCCAGGTCGGTGCGGAGGCCGGCCCGGCCCAGCCGGTAGGCGTCGGTGACGTTGGTGAAGAACGCGGGCCAGATCACGTAGATGCCCATGCCGATGACGCCGGGGCGCGCACCGCCGTACCGGCAGGCGGCCGCGTGGCCGCACTCGTGAAACAGCATGGAGGCCACGGACAGGCCGAGGACCAGGAGCAGCAGCAGCGGGTGGAGCAGCACGTACCGGGACGCGGATCCCAGCCGGCCCCGGCCGAACAGCCAGGTATCCGAGGCGATCAGGGCCGCCAGCACCACGGCCACGGCGAACGGGCGGAACAGCGGGCGGAACCATCGCGAGAGGAGCTGGACGCCCGCCTCGGGAACGATGGTCCGGCGCAGCTTCAGCGTCAGCAGGGCGGCGTCTTTCCCGGCTTTCCCGGGCGCTGCGGCGGCCGGATCGGCCGTGGCCAGCATGCCGAGCGGGAAAAGCTTCTTGGCCAGCAGGTACTCGATGTTGCCTGCGCTCACCGGGCGGCCGAAGCCGCCCGTGACCTGCTCGGCGATCTCGCTAACCGGGCGGCGGCCGTCGATCGCGCTCACGACCAGGTACAGCAGCCGGGACAGGTGCACGACCCGGCCGTCCGCGTTGCGGACCAGGTAGGTGGCTTCGGTCAGACCCGACCCCTGGTACTCGCCGATCGGCTCCACTGCAGCGGCCAGGCGCGGCACCGCGGCGCCGATCTCGTCCTGGCCGGGCTGCTCCTGGATCCTCGCGGTGCCGCCGCAGCCCGGCTCGGCGGCGGGGGAATGCAGGTCCCTGAACAGCGGCTGGCGAGGGCCGCCGGAAGGACGGCCCTCGTCAGAGTGCATGTGGTGCAAGAACGATCTGCGGGATTAGGAGCCGCCTCCGCCGCCGTGGTGGTGGTGGAAGAAGAAGTGGTTGTTGAAGCTGCCCACCGCGACGTTGGTCTGCTCGATGTTGACGGCCCGGCTGGACGACAGGGACGCATGGTCAAGAGTGGAGCTGGCGGTGCCCACGCTGACGATGGTGATGGTGCCGAGAGTCTCCCGCTCGGGCAGCAGTTCGCCGGTCTCGGCCCGCAGCTCATCGATGCTCAGCTCAGACATGATGGTTTCCCTTCTTCCTATCGAGTGGCCCGATACCGCCCCTTCACGGTTATCGGATAGCACACGCGGCAGATAGGGCAAAATTACGCGCCGCGTGCACGACTTGGGGGATCGAAGACAAAGTTCAGGTCGAGTTAAGAAAGATTGAGCTCAGGCTGGCACAAGCTTAATTCGGAACCCAACTCCCCGCCCCTCTATTCGCGTTCGGGATCGTGGGACGAACTTAGCTGACCCGCTATGCCATGCAATCTTCTCCGCAGCCGACTTCGGCCTACGTTTTTGTGGATCGTAGGATAAATCTAGCAGACCCCGCTATGCGGCGCAACCACCCTTCAGCGAATTTCTCAGCACGACGAGTAATTCGGGTCAACCCGGGCCAACCGGGACAGCCTGGCCGACATACTGGCATAGCGTAAGGGTTTGGCGGGCTCTTTCTCTGTTATGTCCTCGTACTTTACTAGGACAGCGCCGGGCAGCCGGTCACTTTCGCCGAGAACGATTAACACTGATTGTCCTGATATTGGCCGACGGGTAAAAAGATCATAAATTCAACACCTCCCAAAATTGCCATTCAACGATGCCCGCCGGGCGTAAACCGGTCGGCTTCCTCGTGCGGCGTCGCCCAGCGGTTGGACGAAGCGGTGGCCGGTCTCGCCCGTGGCGATAGCGCTGTACGCAGGAGGAATACGCGGCACAAGGCTCGTGAATAGACATTGCCTGCCGAACCCGGCAGTTACGACATGACCGGGCAATTTCTATTCGCCTCGTCATCTTGGCGATACCAGATGGACGCCTTCCCGTTTATTCGGGCCGTTCATACGGAGCGCGCATGGTACGCTGCCGGACACGATTCAGGGAGGGATCACGATGTTGCTCAAAACGAAGCATGGAGTTCGGCGGCTGCGCTCAGGCGCACTGGCGCTGACGCTGGTGGCGTTCGTTCCGCTGGCCATTCCAGTCACCGCATCGGCGAGCACGAATCCGGCCTATCCGTTCCCGGGAAATTATCCCGGCCACCCCCAGGGAAACGAGTTCGTCAACGTCGTACGCGCGGATTCCCAAACGAATCAGAAGACCGTCTTCAAGGTGAAGTTCAAGCTGGGAGTGGGGCTCAGCCCGACCATCAGCGCCGTCAATCGCGCGGTGGCGCTGGCCAGCCACTGCGCAGATTGCCATGCGATCGCGATCGGATTCCAGGTGGTGACCACGACGGAGCGAGATCTCACCGCCATCCACGCCCTCAATGTGGCCAGCGCGTCAACTAAGGACTGCACCCTGACCTGCTCGGCCGTCGCCGATGCGTACCAGGTGGTCGTCGCTACCGACACCCCGCAGCCGATGAGCTTTGGTTGGCTGCTGGGCCAGCAGCAGCTGGCCGCTCTGCTCAACCTGCGGTCGGAGTTCCTGGCCCTGCCGAAATCCGGCCTCAGCCTGGCCCAGATCCAGGCCAAGTGCCAGGACCTCGTGAACGAGGCCGTGGCCATCCTGCAGGACGGGAACGACGGGGGTCCGGGCTACCCGGGCTACCCGGGCTACCCGGGCTATCCGGGCTTCACTACGCCCACGTATTCCCCGGGCGTGCACGGTGCCGAGTCGGACACCCGGCTGACCGACGACGGCCAGCGGGTGGTCCACCTGTACCGCGACCTTCAGTTCCGGCCGTTCTCGGCCGGCTGAGGTCGCCGCGGTTAAAGCGGCAACCGGGGCCATCCCCGGCATCACCGGCCCCGGCCAGGACGGCTACCACGACACCAGCCCCGGCCAGGACGGGCTACCACGACACCAGCCCCGGCCAGGACGGGCTACCACGACACCAGCCCCGGCGACACCGACCCCGGCCAGCCTCCCCCGCCCGAGGTTCACGCCCGGCGGGGAAAAGCACGCATGAACGTGGCAGCCTGCCCGAAAGAGCGGTGTTTTCCAAGTCCCACACCGGTTATGGCGGCGCGGCGGGCCGGCTCGATGTTCCATCGAGCCGCCCAGAGCCGGCTCAGTGTTCCATCGAGCCGCCCAGAGCCGGGCCGGATCAGTGTTCCATCGAGCTGGCTAGGAGGCGGCACGGTGCCACATCCATGCCGTCTCGCGCGGGGCCATCCCGGGCGGCGGCCGCCGGGGGTTCAGGCGAGGAGGGCAGCGACTTCGGCGGCGATCGCGGCGGCGGTGTCCGGGTCGGGGGGATCGACGGTCATCCGGGCGGCCGTGCTGGCCAGGCCGCGCACCCGGAGCGCGTGCTTGATCCGGCCGATGCTGGCCCCGAGCGCGACGATCCGGTCCAGCCGCGCCTGCTCCCCGGGCTGATCACGAAGGGCCGCGTAGACCTCGGGGTAGGCGGAGCTGCGGCCGGAGATCACGCCCGCGCAGCCAGCCCGCATCGCCGCCGCCGGGTTGGCGTCGTTGCCGGAGAAGATCGCCAGGCCGGGCGCCGCCGCGACGTAGCCGGCCGCCTCGGCCGAGGCGGACCCGCTGACCTTGGCGCCTGCCAGCCCCGCCGCGTCCGCCACCTGCGCAAATAGCGGCGGGGGGACGTGCAGCCCGGTCCGTTCGGGAAAAATATAGGCATAGAGCTCGGGACCGGGGGCGGCGTCCCGGATGCGCCGGTAGTGGCTGATCAGCTCATCGGGGCGCGCGGGCAGGTAGTAAGGCGTGATGGCGGCGATGCGTCTGGCGCCGAGCGCGGCCGCCGCCTGGGCCAGCCGGCTGGCGTGCCGGGCGTCCGGGGCGCCGATGTGCGCGATCACCCGATCCGGTCCCGCCTCGGCCAGCGCAAGCTCGAACAGCGTCAGCCGTTCGGAATCCTCCAGGGCGGGGAACTCGCCGCTGGTCCCGGCCACGAACAGGCCGTCTACCAGCCCGGCGACGAGCTTGTACAGCGCACGGTTGGCGTCAGAATCCAGCTCGCCTGAAGCGCCGAACAACGTCGCGACGGCCGAGAGTACGACCGGGGCCGAGCTCACACGAAACCGCGCGGCTTGAAGAACGCGGTCGAGTCTTTACGCCAGAGCAGGATGACCGCGCCCAGGCCGATGAGCCAGGTCAGTACGGGGAATACCAGGCCGAGCAGCGTCTTCGGCTGGCTGAACACGCCGAACAGGTCCAGGGTGGCCAGCCCGAACAAGACGCTGGACAAGATCCGGGCCCAGTTCCGCCCCTGGCCGTTGGCCTTGGCCATCCACAGCCACAGCGCGACGCCGATCACGCCGGAGACGATGGCCAGCGTGATGATGAACGTGTTCAGCTGGTTGACCTGGGCGACGGTCAGGCTCGGGCGTGCCTTCCTGATCGCGGCCTTGGTGCCGCTGATGTCGACCAGGGAGACGACCAGGCTGACCGTGCTGACGGCCGCGCCGGCGTACATGAGCTTGACCGCCTGCAGCACCGGCGGCGGGGCCGAGGGCCGCTCCGGCTCCACGGGCTTGCCGGTCGACGGGTAAGGCTGGTACATGATGACCTCTGCTGGGTGACGATGCCGAACCGGATGGCGGGTCCCGCTAATCTACCGAGCTTACCGCCAGCCTGATAACGGGCTATTCGGCTCCGCGGGTTCGGTGATACTCAAAAGACCATGACGGAGAAGACCCCCGCGGGCACCGCGGTGCCGATGGCTCGATCGGCGCCGCTGACCCCGCTGACCCCGCAGGCTGCCCGGCTGCAGCGCTGGGAGATCATTTGCGTCTTCGCCGTCTCGCTCGGCGCCAGCGGCCTGTACGCGGTGGTTAATTTCATCGGCTCGCTGACCGCGCACCAGTCGCTGGGCAAGCAGACCGCTGTGCTCAACGGCTCGCTGGCCCCCGGCCGCCCGCTGCTCGACCTGAGCCTGCAGTTGCTGAACATCACCTTGTCGCTGGCCCCGGTGCTGCTCGTGTTCTACCTGCTGGCCCGGGCGGGGGAGGGACCGTCCTCGATTGGCGTGGACTTCCGCGAGCCGGGCCGGGATCTGGCCCGGGGCGCCGTGCTCGCCGCGGTCATCGGCGGCAGCGGCCTGGGCCTGTACCTGATCGCGTATCACATCGGCGTCGAACTGAACGTGGTGGCGGAGAACCTGCCCGCCATCTGGTGGCGGATCCCGGTGCTGCTGCTTTCCGCGGCCCAGAACGCCGCCCTGGAAGAGGTCGTCGTCCTCGGGTACCTGATGAGCAGGCTAGAGAAGCTCGGCGTCAGGCCGTCGAGGGCGATCGCCATCAGCGCGGTGATCCGGGGCTCCTATCACCTGTACCAGGGGGCGGGCGCGTTCATCGGCAACGCCGTCATGGGCGCGATCTTCGGCGTCCTGTACCGGCGGTGGGGCCGGGTGACTCCGATGATCATCGCGCACTTCCTGATCGACGCGGTGACCTTCGTCGGCTACGCGCTCCTCGCCGGTCACGTGTCCTGGTTGCCCAAGCCATGAGGGAGCCGCCCCCATGACGGTGCTCGCCCGGCTCTGGGACAGGGTGTCGGGCAGCCAGCCGCTGCCGCCGGCCTGGGTGATCGGCCTGACCGGGCTGCTGGCCATTGTCGTCGTGCTTGACGCGCGATCCTGGCGGCTGGCCGGGAAGGTCATCACGATCGCGCACGAGGGCGGCCACGCGCTGGTCTCCGTGCTGTCCGGGCGGCGGCTTGACGGCATCAGGCTGCACGCGGACAGCTCAGGGGTGACCTACTCCCGCGGCCCGTGGCGGGGCCCCGGCCTGGTGCTCACCGCGGCGGCCGGCTATGTCATGCCGTCGCTGCTTGGCGCGGGCGCCGCGGGGCTGCTGGCGGCGCGGCACCTGACCGCGATGCTCTGGCTCGCCCTGGTGCTGCTGGCCGCGACGTTCCTGGCCGTCCGCAACCTGTACGGCGCGATCGCGGTGCTTGTCACCGCGGGCGCGGTGGTCGCGGTGAGCTACTACGCCACGGCCGTCGTGCAGGCCGGGTTCGCCTACCTGGCCGCGTGGTTCCTGCTGTTCGGCGGGGTGCGCCCGGTGCTCGAGCTGGCCAGGGGCTCTTTGGGTCGACGCCAGCGCTGGACGCGGGGCTCCGACGCCGACCAGCTGGCCCGGCTGACCGGCACCCCGGTCGGCCTGTGGATCACGCTGTTCGTGCTGGTGTCGGTGGCCGCCCTGATCATCGGGGCCGGGCTGCTGCTGCCGCCCGGCTGGCACCCTGGCATACACTCCGGTTTGCATTCCTGACGCCGCCCTGGCCCGGCGGCCCCATCCTTAGTTCGCTGATATTTCGCACTTTTCCCGAATATCGTTGACCGTATACGCCGACGCGGTTATCATCTACCGATAGTACTGTTCTGACTCCTCGAGAAGGGTCACATGGCCAGGGCTTCCGCGGTCAGAATGCCTCCGGAGGCGAATGCCGCGCACGGCTGCGAGGGCGCCCGCCGTGTCCTCGCCTTGCTGCTCACGTTCTCCGCCGACGACAACACGCTTACCGCCCGTCAGCTCGCCGAACGCACCGGCATCGCGCTGCCAAGCGTCTACCGCTATATCACGCTGCTGCGCGAGACCGGTTTGCTGGCCGGCGACGAACGCGGCAGCTACCGGCTCTCCGCCCGGCTCATCGGCCTGGCCCGGGCGGCGGAGTCCGCCGAGAGCATCATCGACGTGGCCAATCCGGTCATGCACGACCTGGCCGAACAGACCGGGGAGACCGTCATCCTGGTCCGGCTGATCGGCCGGTCGGCGGTGTGCGTGCACCGGGTGCAATCCGCACAGCAGCTGCGCATCTCGTTCGAGGCGGGCCAGCCGCTCCCGCTCGAGCGCGGCGCAAGCGCCCGGCTGCTGCTGGCCAGCCTGGCGCCCAATGTCCGCAAGGAATACCTGGCCCCGCTGGCCGAACGAGACCCGGAAGCCGCCGCCCTGCTCGAGAAGAAGATCCTCGTGGCCGGCCAGCAGGGCTTCGCCACCAGCGAGGAGGAGATCCACATGGGAGTCTGGGCGGCCTCGGCCCAGGTGAAGCACGGCAAGCGCGTGGCGGCCGTGCTCACCGTGCCGTCGCCGCTTGTCCGGGCGCCCGCCGAGCAGCGGGCGCAGTTGCTGAGTCGGGTCAGGTCCGCGGCCGACCAGATCGGCGAGGGACTGCGCGTGGCGCGGCGGTGAGTCCGCGGGCCCGTGCGGCCCGGTCCCCTTCGCTCGCCATCGATCTCACCGCTATCCTTCCCGCATGCCGGAATTCCGCGACATGATCCCCGGCACCCGGGTCAGCGCGAGCCAGCCGTCGCTGGCCGGCTTGCAGGCCGCGATGGCGTCCGGAGCGCTCGACTCCGCCGCGCTGATCGGCTTCTACCTGCAGCGCATCGACCGGCTGAACCCGGCCCTGCACGCGGTCATCACGGTGAACCTGGACGCCCAGGCGGAGGCGGCGGCCAGCGACGCGGCGCGGGCGTCGGTCGGCCCGCGCGGTCCGCTCGAGGGCATTCCGGTGCTGGTCAAGGACAACATCCAGGTGGCCGGGATGCCGACCACCGCGGGCTCGCCCGCCCTGCTGGCCGCCGAGCCAGGCGACGCGTTCCTGGTCTCGCGGCTGCGCGCGGCCGGCGCGGTGATCATCGGCAAGGCGAACCTTTCCGAGTGGGCCAACTTCCGGTCCATCCATTCGACCAGCGGCTGGTCCACGCTCGGCGGCCAGACCGCCAACCCGTACGCGCTCGACCGTAATCCGTCCGGGTCGAGTTCGGGGTCGGCGGCCGGGGTGGCCGCGGGACTGGCGCCGCTCGCGATCGGCACAGAAACCGACGGCTCGATCGTCTGCCCGGCCAGCGCCTGCGGGATCGTCGGCATCAAGCCCACCAACGGGCTGGTCAGCCGCCGCGGCATCGTGCCGATCTCGCCGGTGCAGGACACCGCGGGGCCGATGGCGACCTCCGTCGCGGACGCGGCGGCCCTGCTGTCCGTCCTGGCCGCCGCCGACCCCGAGGACCCCATCTCGGCGGCCGAGAATGAATTGGCCGAACGGGCTGGGGTTGACCCTTCCGGCGCCTGGATCACGCAGGCCCTGGACGTCGCCGCGGTCGAGGGCGCCCGGCTGGGCATCTGGCGGGCCGGTTCGGCCGCGGCCGGGCCTGCCACCGCCGCCGTGCTGGATATGGCGGTGGCCAGGCTCCGCTCGCTCGGCGCGATCGTGACCGATCCGGTGTCTGTGCCCGACGCGGAGAAGATCACCGAGCCGGAGTTCGCCGCGCTGCGCTGCGAGTTCAAGTACGGGATCAACGCCTACCTGGCCTACGTCGCGGACTTCAGCCACGGCGTGGCCTTGCCGGGCAGCCTGGCCGAGCTGATCGACTTCAACAAGCGGAACGCGGACCTGGTGCTCTCCCGGTTCGGTCAGGAGATGTTCGAGCAGGCCGAAGCGACCAGCGGTGACCTGGCCGACCCCGGCTACCTGTCCGCGCGGCGGGACGCCACCAGGCTCGCCCGCACCGCGATCGCCGCGCCGCTGGCCGACGACGGGCTCGAGGCCATCGTGGCCCTGACCGCCAACCCCGCCTGCCTCACCGACTACGTGCTCGGCGATCACGACGTGTTCCACACCTCCGGCCCGGCCGCCGTGGCCGGCTGCCCGTCGATCACGGTGCCGTTCGGGTCCGTTTCCGGGCTGCCGGTCGGCGTGTCCTTCTTCGGGCCGCGCTGGACCGAGCCGCGGCTGATCGCCCTGGCCTACGCCTTCGAGCAGGCCACCCAGAACCGCCAGCCCCCCACCCTGGCCGCCAGCGTCACCCAGTCTCCCGGTGTCCACTAGCCTCATCCAGCCTGCCCCGGCCGCACGATAACCTGACGATCATGGAGTCTTGGCGTCGGGTGGAGGTCCCCGTGCTGCCGGGGAGCGGTCCGGCGCCCCGGCTGCACGACACGGCCACCGGTGAGCTGGTCCTGGCCGCGGCGGGCCCGGTGGCCACGCTGTACGCCTGCGGCATCACCCCGTACGACGCGACGCACATCGGGCACGCCGCC
Organism: uncultured Actinomycetes bacterium; assembly: GCA_963798675.1. Classification (GTDB taxonomy): domain Bacteria; phylum Actinomycetota; class Actinomycetes; order Streptosporangiales; family Streptosporangiaceae; genus Palsa-504. The sequence continues at coordinate 76,802 of CAWCUJ010000046.1, forward strand.
ACCTACACCGCCTGGGACCTGCTGGTCCGGGCCTGGCTAGACGCGGACCCGGAAACCAAGGAAACACCGGAAAGCCCGGAGTCGTCGCCCCCGTCGCGATACACCGTCATCTACGTGCAGAACGTGACCGATGTCGACGACCCGCTGCTCCAGCGGGCCGACCGGGACGGCGAGGACTGGCGCGAGCTGGCGCGCCGCGAGACGCAGCGGTACCGCGAGGACATGGCGGCGCTGCGTGTCCTGCCGCCGACCCACTTGATCGGGGCGGTCGAGGCGCTGCCCGTCATCGAGCGGTTCAGCGCCAGGATGGCCGACCGGGGCGCCCTGTACAACGTGGACGAGGACGTGTACTTCGCCAAGTCGGCAGACCACGGGTTCGGCTCACTGTCCGGGCCCGGCACCCCCTGCGGGTACGGCCCGGCCGAGATGGCCGAACTCGCCGCGCAGCGTGGCGGCGACCCGGACCGCCCGGGCAAGAAGGATCCGCTCGACGTCCTGGTCTGGCTGGCGCAACGGCCCGGCGAGCCGGCCTGGGAGTCGCGGTTCGGGCGCGGCAGGCCCGGCTGGCACGTCGAGTGCGCGGCGATCGCGACCGAATACCTCGGTAATACCTTCGACGTTCAGGCGGGCGGCTCTGACCTGGTTTTCCCGCACCACGAGATGAGCGCCTCGCACGCCCGGGTGGCGCTGGCCCCGGACGCGTTCGCCCGGGTGTACGTCCACGCCGGGATGGTCAGCTACCACGGCGAGAAGATGTCCAAGTCGCTGGGCAACCTGGTCTTCGTGAGCAGCCTGCTCGCGGACGGAGTCGACCCCATGGCCATCCGGATGGCCCTGCTCGCGCATCACTACCGGTCCGACTGGGAGTGGACCGACGCCGTCCTGAGCGACGCCAGGGCCCGCCTGGACCGCTGGCGCGCCGCCCTGGCCCGCACCGAAGCCGCCGTCCCCGAGGCCAGCTCCCCGTCCGCCGAAGCGGCCACTCCGGCCAGCGCGGCCGAAATGGTGCTGGCAGGCGTGCGTACCCGCCTGCGCGACGACCTCGACGCCCCCGGCTCACTGGCCGTCGTGGATCGCTGGGCCGATGTCCTGCTCGCCGCACCCCCGACCCGCATCACCCCCCGCGACCTGGCCGGCGCCCGCCTCGTCCGGGCCACCGTCGACGCCCTCCTAGGCATCAGCCTGTAGCCCGGCGCCCGCCGCGTCCGGACCACCGTCGACGCCCTCCTAGGCATCAGCCTGTAGCCCGGCGCCCTCCCGCTCCGGGTGCGTGCTCGGCCAGAGGCTGGGCGCTGCGGGTGCGCGGATCGGGCGTGGCTGGAGCCTCGTTGTCAAATCATCCCGGCCCGCCTGTGGATAACGATCGAAGTTATCCACAGGCGGCCGTTTGGCCAGACTCCGAACTTGCCGGACCGCACGCTGGCCATATGACCCAAACGCTTACCGCGGGTGACGACACCCCGCACGGTCCCAAGCCCTCGCACACTCCCCAGACGCCGGCCTTTCAGGCCCCGGCCGGCCCTCAGACTCCGGACGCCCTGCAGGCGGACCCCGTGCAGGTCCGGGCCGGATCGCCCGAGTCGCTGCTCGCGATCGTGCCGCACCTGCTCGGCTTCGTGCCGCAGGCCAGCCTGGTCGTGATCGGAATGGAGGCTCCCCACGATCGGATCAAGGTCACGCTCCGCTACGACTTGCCCGACCCGCCCGGTGCGGGGGTCTCCGTGGACATCGCCGCGCACGCTGTCGGCGTCATCGGTTCGCAGCAGCTGGCCACGCTGGTGGCGGTCGGCTACGGTCCCGGATGCCTGGTCGACCCGGTGGCGGGCGCATTGGGCGCCGCGGCGCGGACGGCCGGGATCGACGTGCTGGACGTCCTGCGCGTCGAGGACGGGCGCTACTGGTCCTACCTGTGCGCTGATGAGGACTGCTGCCCGGCGGCCGGGACGCCGTTCGATCCCGGCGCGCATTCCGCCGCGGCCGCCATGGCCAGCGCGGGGAACCGGGTGCTGGCCGACCGGGCTGCGGTGGCGGCCCGGGTCGCGCCGGTCGGCGGCATCGCCGCGGAGTCCATGCGCCAGGCCACCCGCCGCGCCCAACAGCACGCCCGCCAGCTGCTCGCGAAGGTCCGCAAGTCCGCGCGCATCGGCGCCGCGCGGCAGTTGATCGCCGCCGAGGGCCTGAACGCGGTGGGCGCCATGATCGCGACCTACCGCGCAGGCGGTAAGTACACCACGGACTACCAGATCGCGTGGATCACGGTGGCGCTGCGCGACCTGAGGGTCAGGGACGACGCCTGGGCCCGGATGGACCCGGCGCACGCGGACGCGCACCGGCGGCTGTGGATCGACGTGACGCGGCGGGCGCAGCCCGGCTACGTGGCCCCTCCCGCAGCTTTGCTTGCCTTCGTGGCCTGGCAGTCCGGCGACGGAGCGCTCGCGAACGTCGCGCTCGACCGGGCCGCCGCCGACGAGCCGCGGTACTCGATGGCCCTGCTGCTCCGGCAGGTGATCAGCGCCGGGGCGCCTCCGTCGCTGGCCAGGCTGCCGATGACACCGGAGGAGGTGGCCGCCAGCTATGACGACGCCGAGGAGGACGACCCGGCGGGGAGCCATGACCACTACCCGGACCCAGACGTCCACGACCCGGAACCGGGGGGCGAACAATGAGGTCAGGACGATGGCAAGGGAGGCCCCGGTTGGCAAGAATCGGGCGCGGGCGGCCTGACCCGCACATCAGGGATCTGATCGATGCTGGGTCACACTCTGGCGGTGTCGCGGCGCAGGCTCCAGACGGCGCCGGCCCGGCGCGGTCCTGCCGCCCTGGCAGCGCGGCACGCTCCGCGTCGTCCCGGGTTATCTGCATGGCACGGCCCGTCGGCCTCGCCAGCGACCCGGGGTTCTTACCCATCCCGGCTGCTTTTGCCGCGCCACCACCATGGGCCAAACGAGCCCGTGCGCGCCTTGCGCCATGCGATGTTCCCGACCGCCAGGAGCACCACAACGATCACGATAATCAGCTCAATACTCATCCCGGTACCTCCTGGCGCGCAGAATTGCTCAGAAGAGGTGTCGGGTCCGTATGGGGCGACAACCCGAAGTGGTCGTCCTGCCCAAACAAGGCGTCGCTCCCAAGGAGAGACTTCTCTCACGGTACCACGGAAGAGCATAGAAGTGGCCACTGCTAGCCAGAAGTGACTTTTGAGACCCGCGGCAAGGCCCGCTGCATCTTCGTCGGAGTGTCCATAGACAGTTAGAAATAAGTCAGCTTCTATTGAGTTGCGGCATGGCCTGACGTAGCGTGAGGGTGACACGATGGATATTCCCGTAGCCGTGTTGGTCTCTGCTTAAGGCAGCTTGAGCAGCGTCCGGGAGCGTTGCTCCGGACCCTGGTAGCGCTGGCGTAGCGGATTGACCCATGAGACGCCTGGTTCGGGCAGGACGGCCGCCCGCGGTCTGTCGCCCCGTACGGGCTCGACGCCTCCTCAGCTGACGGCGAAATGCCGTGACCATTGGATTCGACGACATGCAGGTACCCGTTTGGGTGCTGGGAACCCGCAGGTGGCAGGCCCCGGCGCTCCAGCCTCGGATGCGGTACACCGGGGAACATTCCGGTTCGGCCTCGGGTGCCCGGGCTGGTATGTGGTCCCTTCGCCGGGGCGGCCGGCCGTTCGCAGGATACCCGGAATAAGCAGGAGGACCCGATGCGATTTCGAATCCTGATTGATGCGGGCAAACCTTCTTTCGGTCTCATTTTGGGTCCTGGTCTGGAATGGTGATGGGCCAAGGTGGGCAGGCAGGGCGAGCCGCGACGGCCTCGCGTTAATGCCGGGCAGCAGCGTGGGGCGCGAGCCGCATGACGAGAAACTGAGCCTGACACCTGCGAGGTGCTCGTTGCGGCTATTCTCGTCGCACTGACACTTCCGCCGTACCGAGGGCTGCCCGTGCCATGAGGCATGAGAATCCGGCGGCGGATTCCCGGCGGCAAAACCACCAGGCATCCTTGTCTCTGTGACGGATTGGGCGTAGTGTAAAAAAACAGGAAGGTGTACCTGTCCATCCCGCATGCGGACGAATCGATATCCCTTTCGGCTGCTCTGGACCCCGGTAGCGCCTTTGGTGCGCAATTAAGCCAAGGGTGGCATCTGACCTTTTCCGTGCTCGCTGCCGGTCAGCGACGCACGGCTTGCGAGCAGGATACGGAGCGACGCGATGGCGATGGACTTGCATGACACTTTGATGGGGTCCGTACTGGTGATCTCTGCCGGGCTGACGTTCGCATACACCAGAGCCGCTTCGAAAATTCTGCTCATCCTGACTCTTATCGGTGTTGCCGCCACGATCCTCATTGGTGTGCTGCTGTTCTTTCATCTTGCCTGAGGCGCGCTGCAATTGGGCTAGAGCCTGAGATCTGCCCAGTGGCGGTCACTGTTTCTGCCACGGCCGTTTCAAGATCGTTCTAAGGTCAGCCTTGGCCGTTCCCGGGCTGCCGTGTGTGAGGTTGTGTCGCGATCTGGTATCGGCTCGGCGGACCTGATCATGAAGTAAGGCGAAGCCCCTGCCGCCGTTACCGGTTCTCCTGCGTCACTGCAGTAGCGGACCCTGACCGGGTGGTCACCATGGTTCAGGCGGCAGGGGCCAGGAGGGCACCTCGGTCGACTCGCGACTCGTCGCGATTACCGTAGCGCTCGCGTAGCGCTCGCCAGGCGTCCAGCTTCTCCGGGCGCATCTGCTGCCCGTCATACAGGTCGTGCACGTAGCAGTAGAGGACCGTCTCCCCGCCCGGACCCAGGAACTGCACAGTCAGCGACTCCCGCCCGGCGAACGACGGGAACGGGTAGGGCTCGCGTACGAACCGGATCCCGGTGATCTCATCGACCCGCACGTCCATCGTCCAGCTGGCCGCGTCGTCGCCGAGCACGACGTGCCACCAGCGCCGGTCGGCTGGCCCGCGAAAGATTGGCGTGGCCGCGCCGGTCAGGTGCGCGGTCCACCAGCCGATGCCGAAGACGAAGATTAGCTGCCCAGACTCTGACAGCTCCGCGATCAGGCGTTCTAGTTCGCTCTCGGGCTCACTGATACCTGCGATCTTGCCCATCGCTGCGCTCCTCACCCGCGGCGGCGCCGTCGCTGCTTGTGAACACAGCGCCGCGCAATTTCGATACCCGATGGACCGCAGGTTCGCGGAGCCTGGGCACGGCTGACCCTTCCGCTTTCAAGGCCCGCCGCCAGCCTGTGGATAAACCAAAAAGTTATCCACAGGCGGTCCCGCGGGGCTCGTTCGCCAGCCCGCCCCGGCAACGCTGGCGTCATGAGACAAACCGCCACCGCGGGTGACGACACCCCGCAGACACCCCAGGCACGCCAGAGGGCACAGAGGGCCCAGACCTTCCCGGACCCTGAGCCCGGCATCGCCGTCCGGGTCAGCTCGCCCGCCGCCCTGCTGGCCGTGATCCCGCACCTGATCGGCTTCTGGCCCGCGGCCAGCGTGGTCATCATCGGGCTCGCGCCGCCACGCGACCGCATCCGCGTCACGCTCCGGTACGACCTGCCCGATCCGCCCGACGCGGAACTGGCCGCCGACGTCGCCGAGCACGCCGCGGGCGTCCTGCACGCCCAGCACCTGACCGAAGCGACGGCGGTCGGCTACGGGACCGAGACCCTGGTGACCCCGGTGGCCGAGGCCCTCCGGGCTGCGGCCGCCAAGGCCCGGATCGACCTGCGGGACTTCCTCCGGGTCGAGAACGGCCGCTTCTGGTCGTACAACTGCCATGACCAGGAATGCTGCCCGGCCGAGGGGACGCCGTTCGACGTGACCCAGCGATCCGTGGTGTCCGTGCTGGACCGCGGCGGCGAGCCGGTGCTGGCCGACCGGACCGCCCTGGCCGCCCGGGTGGCGCCGCTGGGCGGCGTCACCGCCGAGTCGATGCGCCAGGCCACCCGGCGGGCCGAGCGGCACGTCGCCCAGCGGCTCGGGAAGGTCCGCACGTCCTCCCGCCTGGGCGCGGCCCGTCAGATGATCGCCGCCGAAAGCCTGGCCGCGGTCGGCGCGATGATCGCCAGGTACCGCCGCGGCGGCCGGTTCAGCACCGATTACGAGATCGCCCGCATCACCGTCGCCCTGCGCGACCTGAGGGTCAGGGACGACGCCTGGGCCCGGATGGATCCCGCGCACGCCGAGCCGCACCTGCGGCTGTAGATCGACGTGATCCGGCGGGCCCAGCCCGGACACGTGGCCCCTCCCGCAGCTTTGCTTGCCTTAGCGAAGTGTTGATAGTCACAGGTGATGGAACGAAGCAATGTCTCCAGCCTAGCTTGGCGCCGTTGAGTGACCGAACCGTAACCTTTCACTTCTATCCGAATCACCGTAATGGAGGCGATAGTGAACTCTGGAGGGTGCTTCACAGGGCATAGGGGTGGGAGGCTGAGGAGACATGGTCAAGAAGGCTGTCTTGGTGGTGGTCTTGTTGGTGCTGGCACTCGCCGTCGACGGCTGTAGTTCTTCAGGAACTACGCCAACTGGACTTCGGTGCACGAACCTCAAAACGGGTGTCGTTGTACAACAAAACTGGGGTTGTTACTACTTTATGAGTAACGGAACTTCGTTCCCCTGTCATATTGACGTAACTGTAATCAAGAAACAATACTGCACGAACACAAGCGGCGAATTTTACTTTTACTATGACGGTAAGACCTATGCTTGTGCAACCCAGAACTGCGCCAATGGTGACACTGCGTCCGCCCCTGAATCCTGCTCGCCTAAGTACACCTATAATGATCTCGTAAACGAAGGCCAAGCGTGGCGGGTCATAAATCAGCAAGCGGACCAGAACACCACTTCAGGGCCAGTCACCATCGACTTGAGCTCCACAACGGCGACCACTGTATCCGAATCCGCTAGTGTCGAACTTTCAGTAAATGCTGATGCTCTGCTAGACATTATTTTCGTAAGCGTTCACGCGCAGATAAATGCCTCGGTATCTAAGACGGCAAGCACGGTAGTCGGAAACGCAGTAAGGGTCACTATTCCGGCAGGTATGACCGCGAATGGAATTTACGGAGTTAGAGTCCAGGTCACTAAGGGTCATCTGTACCAAAGCAACACTTGTGGCTCAGCTAAACCGGACTACGGCAACGTCATGACGTACGTACCTCTCTCCACTGGATGGTGCGTATGGCTAAGTGATCATACGCCTTGCCAAGCCATTCCCGGAAATTGACGCGAGTTGCCCGATCGGCTTCAGGCCCGTGGCCCGCGTCGTCACCAGGCGGTCAAGGCCGTTTAGCGGAGTGTTGCTAGAGGTTGGTGACGACGCATGTCGGCCTAGACCGTCTGTGTTATAGCGATTGGATATCCAATAGTGCTGGGCGCGCGATCCAGATATCTATCTGGAAAAAACATTCTGATTCTGTAAACTACGTTTACCAATTTAGGCGGTCCGATGTGCAGATTCAGACGACTCAAGAGATCGAGCATGGAGATATGCTCGCCAGTATCGCCATGGTAACGATAAGCACCTGTATCGTCCCTTAGAGGATAACTGAGCTCGGCCATTGCCGCCAGCATTGTGAGCCCGCTTATCCTGCCCTCAACTCTTCCATCTGCCGGATAGTTCTCAACCAGGTACAGAGGGGCGGGCTCCACTGCGGGCTCTTCGCACTCAGATAGCCACATGGTCATGTCGTCCTGCGCATAAGGCCTGCCTTGGGGATGTATTGTCATGGTTTGCAGGAAACATTCTTCTCTTCGAAAAGGAACGATTTGGTCAGCGCGGCGCTCCAGCCATTGCTGCTCCCTCTCCTTATGTCCCCTGCCGTCGCGTATTAGAGCTTCTTCCTGAAGATAATTGATAACCTTACTGTACTTATCTACTATCGAGGCATCGATCAGCTGAGTGCCGATTTGCACGCCGACCGAAGGCGGAATTCCTGCATTGAAGCTCAGAGTTGGGATAAACCGTCGTCGCCGACGTCCGGATATCTGCTCATAATAACTATTGATTCGATTGACATCAAGGTATATGTAATCCACGAGTACCATTGAGAAATATATGTCCTTATCTAGATGGATTAGTTCTTGTATCGAGCGATTGAGAGCATCCTCTAGATCGTGACTTAGATAAACGCTCCTGCGCAAGAGTCAGTCGGCACGCCCTCGACGGCTCGTCACCAGCTTGGCACCATCGATTGGTGGCCTGGCAGTCCGGCGACGGAGCGCTCGCGAACGTCGCGCTCGACCGGGCCGCCGCCGACGAGCCGCGGTACTCGATGGCCCTGCTGCTCCGGCAGGTGATCAGCGCCGGGGCGCCTCCGTCGCTGGCCAGGCTGCCGATGACACCGGAGGAGGTGGCCGCCAGCTACGACGACGCCGAGGAGAACGACCTGGCGGGGAGCCATGACCACTACCTGGACCCAGATGTCCACGACCCGGAACCGGCGGGCGAACGATGAGGTCAGGACGATGGCAAAGGGAGAGACCCCGGTTGGCAAGATACACTGCCTGGGGCGTTCGTCCAGCTCAGTACGGATCTCGCTCGTTTGCCCGCCCCGGCCGTTTCCATGATGGGTGACAGCCGTTAAACCGGAAGGATGCCCGTGGTGGATGCTCGCATGACTGCCGACGCGCATGAGGTCGAGGTGGCCCGGTTGCGTGAGGCCTACGCGGCCCTGCCCCCGGGGGCGCCGGTGCGGCTGGCCAAGCGCACCTCCAACCTGTTCAGGTTCCGTGACGCCGACCCAAAGACCCCGCAGAACCCAAAGATCCCGAAGAGCCCGCTGACTCCCGCGGAGAAAACCGCGCGGGCTGACCGGGGCCTGGACGTTTCCGCGTTCGGCCACGTGCTTTGCGTTGATCCCGCCACCAGGACGGCGCGGGTCGGAGGCATGACCACCTACGAGCACCTATGCGACGCGACGCTCAGGCATCAGCTGATGCCGCTCGTGGTGCCCCAGCTCAAGACGATCACTCTCGGCGGCGCGGTCACCGGGCTCGGCATCGAATCCACCGCGCTGCGCAGCGGGATGCCGCACGAGTCCGTCACCGAGATGGAGATCCTGACCGGCGACGGGCGCGTTATCCGCGCCACCGACGACAACGAGCATGCCGACCTGTTCCGCGGCTTCCCGAACTCCTACGGGACGCTGGGCTACTCGCTGTCGCTCACCGTCGAGCTCGAGCCGGTCCAGCCGTTCGTGCATATTCGCCACTTCCCGTTCGGCACCGCGGCAGCCTGCATGGACGCGATCAGCCAGATCGCCGCGGACGGCAGCTTCCACGGCCACCGGGCGGATTTCGTCGACGGCACCGCGTTCGGCCCCGATGAGCTTTACCTCACCGTCGGGGCGTTCAGCGACGTGGCGCCGTGGCGCAGCGACTTCACCGGGCAGCAGATCTACTACGAATCGGTCCGGCGGGATAAGGAGGACTTCCTGACCATCCGCGACTACCTGTGGCGCTGGGACACCGACTGGTTCTGGTGCTCGCGACCCTTCGGGGTACAGAAACCTCTGGTCAGAAAGATGTGGCCGCGTCGTTACCGACGCTCGGACGTCTACCGCAAACTGGTCGCCCTGGACCACCGGTATGGCCTCTTCGACTTCGTGAATGCGCGGCGGCACCTACCGCCACGGGAGAGGGTCATCCAGGACGTAGAGGTCCCGGTCGAACGTGGTGCCGAGTTCCTACGATTTTTCCAGGAAAAGGTGGGAATGAGTCCGGTGTGGATGTGCCCGCTGCGGCTGCGCGGCGAGCGGATCTGGCCTCTCTATCCCCTACGGCCCGGCGAGGTATACGTGAACTTCGGGTTCTGGGGAACCGTGCCGCTGCCCGCGGGCCAGGCCGACGGCTACCACAACCGCCTCGTCGAGGACGAGGTCGCGAGGCTGGACGGGCACAAATCGCTGTATTCCACGTCGTTCTACGCCGAGGACGAGTTCTACCGGAAATACAACGGCGAGGCCTACCGCGCGCTCAAGCGCGCCTACGACGGCGAGGGCCGCCTGCTCGGCCTGTATGAGAAATGCGTCAGGGGACGCTAAGGCATCGGGACGGCAGGGCTGAGGTATCGGACGACAGGAAGGAAAGCGAAGGATGGCTTTGGCGGAGGTCTTCGAGGCACTCGCGGGGCCTGAAGCCCCGGTGGAGTTCACGGCCTATGACGGCAGCCATGCCGGCGCGGCCGGATCTCCGGTGAAGATCACGGTCCGCTCGCCGGCGGCCGTGGCCTACCTGGCCCAGGCGCCGGGCGAGCTCGGCCTGGCCCGGGCCTACGTGGCCGGGCACCTGGACGTCGAAGGGGACATGTACGAGGCGCTGGCCAGGATGACCAAGGCCCAGTCAAGCAGCATGAGCATGGCGGAGAAAATGCGGCTGCTGCAGGCCCTCGGCGGCCCGAAGCTGCTGCTGCACCGAATGCCGCCCCCGCCGCAGGAAGTCACGCAGACGCGCCGCTGGCTGACCGGTCGGCTGCACTCCAAGAGCCGCGACGCGCGGGCGATCTCCCATCACTACGACGTCTCCAACCAGTTCTACGAGTGGGTGCTCGGGCCGTCAATGGCGTACACCTGCGCCTGTTATCCCGACCAGAAGGCGACCCTGGAAGAGGCGCAGGCGTACAAGTTCGACCTGGTCGCCCGCAAGCTGGGGCTGGGCGAGGGCATGCGACTGCTCGACGTCGGCTGCGGCTGGGGCGGCATGGTGATGCACGCGGCGCGGGAGTACGGCGTCAAGGCCCTCGGGGTCACGCTGTCCGGCCAGCAGGCCGCCTGGGCCCAAGCGGCGATCGAGCGGGAGGGGCTGTCCGGACTCGCCGAGGTGCGGCACTTGGACTACCGCGACGTGCCTGAGACCGGCTTCGACGCGGTCAGCTCGATCGGGCTGACCGAGCATGTCGGCAAGGCGAACCTGCCGTCCTACTTCTCGTTCCTGTACCGGAAGCTGAAGGTTGGCGGACGGCTGCTGAATCACTGCATCACCCGGCCAGACAACATCGAGCCGCCCATCCGCAAGCGCGGGTTCATCAACCGGTACGTCTTCCCCGACGGCGAGCTTGAAGGGCCCGGCTACCTGATCTCGCTCATGCACGACACCGGCTTCGAGGTGCGGCACGAGGAGAACCTGCGCGAGCACTACGCCAAGACCCTGGCCGCCTGGGGCGCCAACCTGGACGCGCACTGGAGCGAGGCGGTCAAGGAGGTCGGCCAGGGCACCGCCAGGGTATGGCGGCTCTATATGGCCGGCTCTCGGCTGGGGTTCGTCCGCGACCACATCGAACTGCACCAGGTGCTGGGAGTGCGACTGGCTGCGGACGGGACGTCCGGCATGCCGTTGCGGCCCGACTGGGAGCTGCCCCGGGTGCTGGCCAGTTAATTGGCCGAACGGACCGTAGTTCTCCCGCCCGCGCCGCTACCAGCCTGGCTGACGGCCGGTCCGGCCGGCCCGGGCGGCTCTGCGGCCCGCATCCGCGGAACAGCGCAGCTGGCCAGCGTGCCCCCGGTCACCGCAGACCCGGCCGGAGCCAGGAACGGCGTCAGGTCGGCGATGGCCCCCGCCGTGAACAGCGCGGCGATGGCCTTGGCCAGTGCCCAGTCGGCCTGGACCCCGCCGTCGCCCGGCAGCGTCGTCGGCATAGCGACGGCCGGTACGCCGCCGCATTCGGCGGCCTTAGCGGTCAGCCCGGCCGCCGGCCCGGCGGTCACGATCAGGTCGGCCAGCTCGGCTGCCTGCGCCATCGCCTGGGCGAACAGCACCGGGCGGCTCATCTGGCCGGCCAGCATCCGGGCGATGTCTTCCTGCGGCGTAACCAGGTGGCCGGTGATGGTGGAGAACAGCCGCCGCCGCGGCGGCGCGAAACTCGTGCCCGCGAAGACGCACCGCAGCGGGGCGGCGCACCTCGCCATGGCCGGGGAGTGCATCGGGCTCGTGCCGTCGAGCACCTCGACGGGGACGCCGAGCACCCCGGCCCGCCTGGCCATGTCCCGGATGCCGGCCGTGGATCCCGCCAGCACGTGCGTCCGGGGTCCCTCGTAGGCGGAGAGGTACAGGCGGCCAGGTGCGCCAAGCGCGCCGGCCATCTCGGCGTCGGCCGTGACGCGGGCCATCGCGGCCGGCCCGCGGGCGCAGGCCTGCAAGACCTGGCCGCACTGCGCCAGCAGGCGCGCCCCTTCGGCCGAAGATATGCTGCCGGCCCAAGTGAGCCCGGTGATCTCGGCCAGGCCGTAGCCGACCCCGGCGATCGGCCGGACGCCGAGCATGTCCAGGGTGCCCAGGGCCTGGAGCGAGGCGGCGAACAGCGCCGGCTGGCCGGCCGCCGATTCGGCGCGCCCGGGAAAGAGCACTACGACCGCGCCGGTCGCGTCGGCCGACATGCGCACGTCCGGCGGCCCGGCGTTGGCGGCGGCCGGGCCGCTCGTCCTCAGCCGCCAAGCTGCGCACTGAGCGCGGGCGGCCAGCTGGCGCGGGGTGGCCGCAGTCAGGGCGACCCGCAGCGGCGCCGGGTGATCGCAGGCCTGGACCGCGCCGCTGGCCAACTGGCGGGCGAGCCCGTCAAGTCCGGCGTCCGAGAGCACGGCGGCGCTGGCGGCGATGACGTCGAGCTGACTAGCCAGCGCGCCAGGATCCCCGCCGCGCAGCGCGAAGACGCGGAGATGCTCCGAGGTATCCACCGCGGCCGGCCTGCGCGGCGCCGTGTGTCTTCCCGGTACCGGGGGTTCCTGGACGTCGGCCTGATCGGCCCGGCGGCGCCGGCAGGCCCAGCGGTCGGCCTCGCCCTCGCGGCGCAGCACGAGATGGATTCCCTCGGCGTCGCGCGGGCCGGAATGCCCAGGCAGCACCGCAGGGTCAGCCATGCCGAGCGAGTTCACCGCGGCGAACCGAGACGGGCGGGCGCGGGTTCCCGAGCTTTCGTCGGGCCAGGGTTCCGGCCGCGCAGGCAGCCGGAGCAGCCCGTCACCCGATGCGATGAGCGGATGCGGCCGGGTGCAGCCAGGGCCCGGCGGGATCGTCCCCGTAGCCATCGCCACGGCCGTCTTGACCAGGCTCGCGATGCCTGCCGCCGCCCGGGTGTAACCGATGCCGGCCGAGGCCGCGCCGAGCGCCGCGACGCCCCGGCCGCCCCGCCTGAGCTGCGTAAGCGCGGTCAGCTCGGCCGAGTCCGCCGCGGCGGTACCGGTGCCCTGGCCCTCGATGAGCTGGATGTCCGCCGGATCCACCTCGGCTCGCTGGTAGGCCCGCAGCAGCGCGGGGCCGGCCAGTTCGGGTGCCGAAACGGGCACTACGCTCCAGCCCGTGATCTCTGCATAGACCGGAACATCCGCTGCCCGGGCGTCTGCGGTGCGGACCAGCACCACCATGCCGCAGCCCTCCCCGGGCAGCAGCCCGGCCGGGTCGGCCGCGTAGACGCGCATCTCATCGGTGCCCAGCGTGCCTGCCCGGGCCTGCAGCGCTAGCCAGATCGGGTCCAAGCCGAGTTCGGCCCCGCCGGCGACCGCGAGGTCAAGGTCGCCGGCCTGAAGCGCGGCGGCGGCGGCCGTCACCGCGTGCAGCGAGGACGCCAGCGCCGCGCCCGGGTACGGCCCGCGCGGACCGAATCCGAACTCCTCGCGGACCAGCTCGCACACACCCGGCGCGGTGCTCGCGATGATCAGCCCGGTCCGGCTGGTCCCGGCCGCCTCGCGCAGCCCCGCGTCGGTCAGGGCGAGGGCGGTCATCTCGGCCGCCAGCTTCTGTACCGGGCCTAGGTCCTGCGGCCCGAGCTCGAGCTCACCGAACAGATGGTCATCCGCCGGTACCTGCGGGACCGTCCAGTCGTCAAGCAGCGCCGCCCGCAGCGGCCGGCCCGGCAGGCCGGCCGCGGGCTGGAACATGCGCCGCCCGGCCACGGCCAGCTCGTGGTATTCCGCGGGATCCCGGGCGCCGGGGAACCGGCAGGCCACGCCGATAATCGCCACGGACCCGCCGTGATCCCCCCGACCGCCCATTGCTCCTCAGTGACAGGATTGGTTAGCTGGATTTCCCCCAGTAGGAATAAGTGCTGCTGGCGGTGCCCGTCAAGGGGAATGACGAGACGCGCTGATTTCCGCGCGCGAATGCATTTCTGGCCCGTCATACGGGCCTTTGGCCGCTATGCGCCCGCGGCGGCGAGGTCCCGGCGTGGCTGGCAGGGGGCGGGATCCAGGCGCCACACCAGCCCCCGGCCGTCTGCCGCCTCGCTCACCGCGGCCGCCTCGCTCACCGCGCCCGCCTCGCTCACCGCGGCTCGCTCACCGCGGCTCGCTCACCGCGGCCGCCGGCAGGCGTGCCCAGGCACACACGCGGGGCGGTTGCGCGGCACGTGCGCTATCCTGTGCCCATGCGTGCCGTCCGGCTGCTTCTTACCTAGCCGCGCCGACTTACCGTCGTTGGCGCGGCTGCCCCTCGTCCGGAGGGGCGTTTTCATTGCAGGTGATATCAGCCCAGGGGTAAACGGGGCCTAAATGGGCCGGACCGATTCAATGGTGAGGAAACGATGACAGCGGCCGAGAGCGCCGACCTGGCGCAGCGCTATGACCCCCGTGATGTCCAGGAGAAGTGGCAGGCACGCTGGGCGGAGCTTGACCCCTTCCGCGCCGGTGCGGATCCCGCCGATCCCCGGGACCGCTTCTACCTGGTGGACATGTTCCCTTATCCGTCTGGTGACCTGCACATGGGCCACGCCGAGGCGTACGCCATCGGGGACGCCCTCGCCCGCTACTGGTTCCTGCGGGGCCGCAACGTGCTGCACCCGATCGGCTGGGACGCCTTCGGCCTGCCCGCGGAGAACGCCGCCATCAGGAACAACTCGCATCCGGCCGACTGGACCTACGCCAACATCGAGACCCAGGCCGCCTCGTTCCGGCGGTACGCGACCTCGTTCGACTGGAGTCGGCGGCTGCAGACCTGCGATCCCGCGTACTACCGCTGGAATCAGTGGCTGTTCCTGCGGTTCTACGAGCGCGGCCTGGCCTACCGCAGGGACGGTTACGTGAACTGGTGCCCGGTGGACCAGACCGTACTGGCCAACGAGCAGGTCATCGCCGGCAAGTGCGAACGCTGCGGCGCCGACGTGGTGCGCCGGATGCTGAACCAGTGGTACTTCAAGATCACCGAGTACGCGGACCGGCTGCTCGAGGACGCCAAGCAGCTCGAGGGCTGCTGGCCGGATCGCGTCCTGCTGATGCAGCGCAACTGGATCGGCCGCTCGGAGGGCGCCGAAGTCCGCTTCGCCGTGGAAGGCCGCGACGAGCCGGTCACGGTCTTCACCACCCGGCCCGACACGCTGTACGGCGCCACGTTCTTCGTGGTGGCGGCCGACTCGCCGCTAGCCGAGCAGATCTGCGCTCCCGATCGCCTGCCCGAGCTGCGTGCCTACGTGGAGCAGGTCAGGAAGCTGACCGACATCGAGCGCCAGTCCACTGAACGTGAGAAGACCGGGGTCTTCCTGGGCCGCCATGCGATCAACCCGGTGAACGGCGAGCGGATCCCGGTGTGGGCGGCCGACTACGTGCTGCCCGACTACGGCACCGGCGCGATCATGGCGGTGCCCGCGCACGATCAGCGGGACCTGGACTTCGCCCGCGCCTACGGGCTCGGCGTCCAGGTCGTGGTGGACACCGGGCAGCCGGATCCGGCACAGACCTGGGTCGCCACCGCGGGCGACGGCACGCTGGTGAACTCCGGCCCGATCAACGGGCTGCCCAAGGCCGAGGCGATCGCCGCGATCACCGCCATCCTGGCGGAGCGGGGCCAGGGCCAGGCGGCGGTCAACTACCGCCTGCGGGATTGGCTGGTGTCCAGGCAGCGCTTCTGGGGGACCCCGATCCCGATCGTGCACTGCCCGTCGTGCGGCGAGGTGCCGGTGCCCGACGACCAGCTGCCGGTGGTGCTGCCCGACCTGCGCGGCCAGGACCTGGTGCCGAGGGGTGTGTCACCGCTGGCCGCGGCCGAGGACTGGGTGAACGTGCCCTGCCCGGCCTGCGGCGGCCCGGCCAGGCGTGACACCGACACGATGGACACCTTCGTCGACTCGGCCTGGTACATCCTGCGGTACTGCTCGGTCGACTACACCGCCGGGCCCTTCGACCCGGCCGAAGTCCGCCGCTGGGCGCCGGTGGACATGTACGTGGGCGGCGTCGAGCACGCCATTTTGCACCTGCTGTACAGCAGGTTCTTCACCAAGATCCTGTACGACATGGGACTGGTCGACTTCACCGAGCCGTTCACCAGGCTGATCAACCAGGGCCAGGTGATCAACCACGGTAAGGCGATGTCCAAGTCGCTCGGCAACGGTGTCGACCTCGGTGAGCAGATCGAGCGGTTCGGCGTGGACGCGATCCGGTTGACCATGATCTTCGCCAGCCCGCCCGAAGACGACATCGACTGGGCGGACATGCACCCGGAAGCCATGGTCAAGTTCCTCGGCCGGGTCTGGCGGATCGCCGCGGACGTGTCCGACGCGGACCAGGGCAGCGGAGGTCCCGGGGTTTCCGCGGACCAGACGGCCACGGCGGGCGACACCGAGCTGCGCCGGACTATCCACCGGACCATCGACGAGGTCACCCGCCAGGTGGAGGCATATCGCCTGAACGTGGCGGTGGCCCGGCTGATGGAGCTGGTCAGCGCCACCCGAAAGGCCATCGACTCCGGGCCTGGCGCGACGGACCCGGCGGTCCGCGAGGCGGCGGAGGTGCTGGCCGTGCTGCTGTCGCTGTTCGCGCCCTACACCGCCGAGGAGTCCTGGCAGCTGCTCGGGCATAAGCCGTCGGTGGCGCGCGCCACCTGGCCGGTCGCGGACCAGGCCTTGCTGACCCTGCAGAAGGTGACCTGCGTGGTGCAGGTCAACGGCAAGGTACGTGACAAGCTAGAGGTCTCGCCGCAGATCGGGGAGGACGAACTCCGCGAGCTCGCGCTGGTCGCGCCTGGGGTGGTCCGCACGTTGGGTGAGGCGCAGGTGAGCCGGGTCATCGTGCGGGCGCCCAAACTGGTCAGCATCGTCGCAGCCTAGCGCCCCCCTCAGGATTCCCGGTCCGGGATTCCTGGGACAGGCGCCGGGGCGGACGCGTCCGGCCGTTGGTAGCCCGAACGCCTCCGCACCGCCCGGCAGCTGTGTACTCAGACGCGGCGGAGCACGGCGACGACGCGGCCGAGGATGCTGGCCTCGTCGCCGAGGATCGGCGTGTAGGCCGGGTTGTGCGGAATCAGCCAGACGTGCCCGTCGCTCTGCTTGAACGTCTTTACCGTCGCCTCGCCGTCCAGCATGGCCGCCACGATCTCGCCGTTCTCCGCGACCGGCTGCTCCCGGACCACCACCCAGTCCCCGTCGGCGATGGCGGCGTTGATCATCGAATCGCCGGCCACCTTCAGCAGGAACAGCGTGCCCTCGCCGACCAGCTGCCTGGGCAGCGGGAACACGTCTTCGATCGCCTGCTCGGCTAGGATCGGGCCGCCCGCCGCGATCCGCCCGACCAGCGGCACGTAGGCCGCCTCCTGCGACGGGATGTCGATGCCGGGGATGTCGCCGGCCTCTTCCTCCTCCCGGCTGGCCTCCCGGCCCGGCGCCGGCCGCACCGCCGGGTGACCAGGCAGCCGCACCTCGACCGTCCGCGGCCGGCCCACGTCCCGGTGCAGGTATCCCTTGCGCTGCAGCGTGCTGAGCTGGTACGAGACGCTTGACGTGCTGGTCAGGCCGACAGCCTCGCCGATCTCGCGCATCGACGGCGGGTAGCCGCGCTTCTGCACCGACTCGCGGATGACCTGGAGCACCTTGCGCTGCCGCCAGGTCAGCACGTGGTCGGGGTCGGGCTTGTCCGGGGTCTCCGGGATGACGACCGGCACGCTGCCCTTCGGCTTGCGCCCTGGCCGCCCCTTAGGTCTGGGCGCCTCCGTTGGATCTGTGCCGGAAGCACCGGTTGCGGCGCCTCCCATGGCGGTTTCCTCCATCTGATGACCTTCCGTGTCCGAGTTCTTGCGTGCTGAGTAGAGAGTAACGGTTCTCGCCCGAGATCCCAAACATCTGTTCGACGTGTCGCAAAAATGTCAGACCCCCGACGTACAACAGCTACGTACCCCATTCGATCGAACAGTAATACGATCGAATGGGTGTACGATCGAACGCATCACGGCTCGAACGAAGGTTTGATCAGGAGGTCCGCCATGGATGCGATGCCAGCAGTGACGCGGCCCTGTGGTTCCGGGATCCGCCCACGTCACGGCGGTGCGGTGTACCTGGCGCCCCGCCCGCGTCGCGACCCGGCCCGCAGTGGCGCGCCGGATGCCGCGCTGCGGCTGACCAGGCGGGGCCGAGTGGTGGTCGCGGCTGTCGCCGCGCTGCTTGTGACCCTGGTGTCGCTGCTCGCGGCCGGCGCGGCGCAGGCTACGAATCACGCCCTGCCGCCGGGCGTGGCGCGGCAGAACCTCGTCCAGGTGGTCGTCCGCCCGGGTCAGAGCCTGTGGTCGGTGGCCGAGAGCGCGGATCCGGACCAGGACACCCGCGCCGTTATCCAGCAGATCGTCGATCTCAACGCGCTGAGCGGCGACCTCGTGTCCGCCGGCCAGCAGCTCTGGGTCCCGCGCGGCTAAGGTCCCGGGCAACCCGGCAACCCGGCAACCCGGCAAGCCTGAAAACCTCAGCAGCCCGGTAAATCCCGGCAGTCCCGAAAACTCCAGAAAACTCCGCCACCCTCAGCAGACGGCAGCCCTCGAAAACACAAGCCGCGACACGCCGGCGCGCCCGCCGCAGCCGCACGGCGGCCGGAGGTTTCGGATTCTCCGCTCGCGCCCGCTTGCCTCGGGCCGCCCTGGTAGTCTACGGTAACCACAACATCTAGTACTTACATCGTTGTGTTTTTTCCACAAGTTGTGTTCACAGGTAAACTGATAAGTGAACACGAACGATGGCCAGGGAGGTGATCGCGTGTACTGCCCCTTCTGCCGTCATCCGGACAGCAGGGTCATCGACAGCAGGACGGCAGACGACGGCGCCGCGATCCGCCGCCGGAGGTCGTGCCCGGAGTGCGGGCGGCGGTTCACCACCCAGGAGACGGTCATCTTGATGGTGGCCAAGCGCAGCGGTGTCACGGAGCCGTTCACCCGGGACAAGATCATCCATGGCGTGCAGCGCGCGTGTCAGGGACGGCCGGTCAGCGAGGACAAGCTGGCGATCCTGGCCCAGCAGGTGGAGGAGACGATCAGGGCGCGGGGGCTGGCCGAAGTTCCCTCGCACGAGGTGGGCCTGGCCATCCTGGGCCCGCTGAGGGATCTGGACGAGGTGGCCTACCTGAGGTTCGCCTCGGTCTACCGAGGGTTCGAGTCGCTCGCCGACTTCGAGAATGAGATCACCGCCCTGCGCCGGAGCCGCCGTGACGACGCGGCCAAGGCCGACGTCGCGACGAAGGCCCGCGGCGAGCCTGGAACCGGCGCCGTAAGGGCGGCATCAGAGTTGTCATTGTTGCGGCCAGGCCATGCAGGGCCTGTCAGGGATCCGGCGGATCCCGGAAGGGGGACGAAATGACGGAGACGGTGAGCGGCGCGACGACCCGCAAGGGGAAGGCAGCCCAAGCCCAGGCCGGACCGAGCAAGCTCACGATCGGGCGCATCCACACCACCCCGGGCGTGCACCCCTATGACCAGGTGACCTGGGAACGCCGGGACGTCGTGATGACGAACTGGCGGGACGGCTCGGTCAACTTCGAGCAGCGCGGCGTAGAGTTTCCCGACTTCTGGTCGGTGAACGCCGCCAACATCGTGACCACCAAGTATTTCCGCGGCGCGGTCGGCTCACCGCAGCGCGAGTGGAGCCTCAAGCAGCTCGTGGACCGGGTCGTCGATACCTACGAGAAGGCAGGCCGGGAGCACGGCTACTTCGCCACCGCCGAGGACGCCGAGATCTTCGGCCACGAGCTCAGGTACGCCCTGGTCCACCAGGTCTTCAGCTTCAACTCCCCCGTCTGGTTCAACGTCGGCACCGCGTCCCCGCAGCAGGTCAGCGCGTGCCAGCCGTACGGCGCGTTGGTAAGCACGCCCGCAGGGCTCGTTCCCATCGGCAAGCTGGTCGAACAGGACGCCAAAGGCACCAAGGTCTATGATGCACACGGCGTGACCCGGATCGTCGCGACTAAGGCAAACGGCGTGAAGCCAGTACTCCGCCTGCACACCAAGGCGGGCTATGCGCTCGACGTAACGTCGGATCATCTCGTCTGGCGGTCATCAGATCGCGATACCGGCCGCTTCGTGCCAGCCGGGAGCCTGCAGCCGGGGGACACGCTGCAATGGCATCGGCGCGATAGTCATGGCGAGGCCGAGATCAGCCGGTGCGAGATCGCCGAAGCAGCGCTGGCTGGCTGGCTGCAATCAGACGGGTTCGTGGGCCAGTACCACGGTACGAACCGATCCCTCACTATCGAGGCCATGACGGTTACCGACTCCGAGTTGGCCTGGGTAATCGAGTCGCTGGACCTGCTCTTCCCTCGTGTGCACCGTCACGAGCGGCATGTCAGTACGCAGGACGAGCGGCTCGACTGCCGGCGCACCCGGCTGTACGGGGAAGTCCTGCGGGACTTCGTCGATCGCTGGAACTTGCTAGCCCGCGGCACCGAGATGACGGTCCCGTGCCAGCTCTTCACGGCACCGCTTCCTGTCGTGGCCGCCTATCTGAAGAGCGTCTTCCAGGCCGAGGGATTCGTGTCGGCGCGCAAATCCTCCACCGTCGTGGAGGTCGACATGATATCCGAGCAGCTCATCAGGGGTATGCAGCAGCTACTGCTCCGCTTCGGCATCTACTCGCGGGTCGGCTTCAAGCCGGATGCTCGCGCAGACCGCTATGGGTGCTGGACTCTCCGAGTCCAGTCTGCTGGTGATAGGCGCATCTTCGCGGATGCGATCGGCTTCGTGGACCCCGTCAAGGCGGCCAAGCTCGAACGGAGCTTTGATCTTCCCGGGCTCTCTGCGCGCGAGACCAAGCGCCTAGAGATCGACCGGATCGAGGAACTGGGTGTTATGGAGGTCTACGACATCCAGACCGAGAGCGGTGAGTACCTGTCCGGCAACTTGCGGGTCCACAACTGCTTCATCCTGGCCGTGGACGACACCATGGACGCCATCCTGGACTGGTACCGGGAGGAGGGACTGATCTTCAAGGGCGGATCGGGCGCCGGCGTCAACCTGTCCAAGATCCGGTCGAGCAAGGAGCTGCTGTCCTCCGGAGGCACCGCGAGCGGCCCGGTCTCGTTCATGCGCGGCGCCGACGCCTCGGCCGGCACGATCAAGTCGGGCGGCGCCACCCGGCGCGCGGCCAAGATGGTCGTGCTCGACGTGGACCACCCGGACGTGGCCGACTTCATCACGACCAAGGCACGCGAGGAAGAGAAGGTCCGGGTGCTCCGCGACGCCGGGTTCGACATGGACCTCGGCGGCAAGGACATCGTCAGCGTCCAGTACCAGAACGCCAACAACTCGGTCCGGGTGTCCGACGAGTTCATGCGCGCGGTAGAGGAAGGCAAGGAGTTCGACCTGCTGGCCCGGCGCACCGGCGAGGTCGTCGAGCGGGTTGACGCGCGAAAGCTGATGCGCATGATGGCGCAGGCGGCGTGGGACTGCGCCGATCCCGGCATCCAGTACGACGGCACGATCAACGACTGGCACACCTGCCCCGAATCCGGCCGCATCACCGCCAGCAACCCGTGCTCCGAGTACATTCACCTGGATAACTCCAGTTGCAACCTCGCCAGCATCAACCTGCTTAAGTTCCTTCGCGACGACGACACCTTCGACGCCGAGCGGTTCGCGAAGATGACGGAGCTGATCATCACCGCGATGGACATCTCCATCTGCTTCGCCGACTTCCCGACCGAAAAGATCGCCGCCACCACCCGCGCCTACCGGCAGCTTGGCATCGGCTACGCCAACCTGGGCGCGCTGCTGATGGCCACCGGCCACGCCTACGACTCGGCAGGCGGCCGGGCCATCGCCGCCGCCATTACCTCGCTGATGACCGCCGCCGCCTACAAGACGTCAGCCGAACTAGCCGCCGCCGTCGGTCCCTACGACGGCTACGAGCGCAACGCCAGGCCGCACAAGCGGGTCATCCGCAAGCACGCCGACGCCAGCGAGAACATCCGCCCGGCCGGCCCGATGGAACGCGAGATCCTCGACCTGGCCAACGAGACCTGGCAGGAATGCGCCGAGCTCGGCGAGACAAATGGGTATAGAAACGCCCAAGCTAGCCTATTGGCACCTACAGGCACTATAGGCCTCATGATGGACTGCGACACCACCGGCATCGAGCCCGACCTGGCCCTGGTCAAGTTCAAGAAGCTAGTCGGCGGCGGCTCCATGCAGATCGTCAACCAGACCGTGCCGCGCGCGCTGAAGAACCTCGGCTACCCGCACGAGCAGGCCGAGGCGATCACCGAGTACATCGCCGAGCACGGCCACGTGGTGAACGCCCCCGGGCTTCGGCCCGAGCACTATGAGGTGTTCGACTGCGCGATGGGCGAGCGCGCGATCAGCCCGATGGGCCACGTCCGGATGATGGCCGCCGTCCAACCGCACCTGAGTGGCGCCATTAGCAAGTGCGTGACCGGGGAGACACTGGTTCCCTCGGCTGAGGGGCTTATCCGGATCGGCAACCTCCATGCTGGCGAAGAAGAGGACAGCTTCCGTGAAGAGCGGCTGGTGATCTCGTCGCTGGGCGGGGACAGGAAGACCGACGCCTTCTACTACGGCGGAACACGGCCGGTGCGCCGCGTCCGCCTTCGCTCCGGCCACACGATCACAGGCACCTATCCGCACCGCCTGTTGGTCGCCGGCGAGGGTTGCCTCGAGTGGAAGACGCTCGGCGAGATAGCAGAAGGCGATGCGGTCGCGATTCAATACGGCGCCGAACTCTGGGCCACGATGCCGGCCGGTCTGCGCGACATCAAGGTCTCCGCTTCTTATGGCAACCAGAAGCAGGTGAGGCTTCCGGAGGAAATGAGTACCGAGCTTGCCTTCCTCTTGGGTGCCTATGCCGCGGAAGGTCACATCACTCGCACCAACTGGACGATCCGCATCACGAACTCCGTGCCCGGAGTGCTTGAGCGGGTCCGGCACGCGTGGCAGGAAGTGTTCGGTGTGCAGGCGAGGATGGGAGCGCAACCCGGTAAGTGCCCGGAAGTTGCCGTCTCGTCCAAGGCGATCGTCGAGTTCTTCGAAGCGCTCGGGTGCGGTTCACGGGCATCGGAGAAGCGCATTCCGGACGCGGTGTTGCGGTCGCCCAGGGAGATGGTGTTGGCGTTCCTGCAAGGCCTCGCTCTAGATGCGTACGTGACGACCGCAACCCCGAAGTGGGCGATCTGTCTGGACAGCCGGAAGCTGCTCGACGACCTCCAGGTGATCATGACCAACCTCGGTGTCCTGCACAGCAGGGTGACTAAGCACAACAAGGACAACGGCAAGGATTACGACGAGGTCCATGCCTCCGGGCTGCAGGGGCAGCTGATGGTCAGCCTCGTCCCGTTCCTGGAACCGGACAAAGCCGCGCGGGCCGCGAAGTTCCTGACGTTGGATTACTCCACCGGCACGGCCGACGTCGTCCCCGGAATCACCGGGCGGAAACTCTACGAGATGATCCCACTTGCCAGCGGTCGCGGCAACGGGCGCAGCTGGCGCAACCAGTTCACCTATCTACGCGACCCGCGTACCCAGCACGTCACCCGGCGCACGCTGGAGCGGGTCTCCACTCTGCCGGGCGTCGAGTTGCCGGGATGGCTCCGTCAAGTGATCGAAGGAAATCTTCACTTCTCGCCCGTCGACTCGGTGACGGACATGGGTGACGCGGAAGTGTATGACCTTTCGGTGCCAGAAACCCATGCATTTGTCGCCAACGGCATCATGAATCACAACACGGTCAACATGCCGGAAAGCGCCACCGTCGAGGAGATCGAGCGGATCTACTTCGAGGGCTGGAAGCTCGGCCTGAAGGCGCTGGCCATCTACCGGGACAACTGCAAGGTCGGCCAGCCGCTCTCGGACGCCAGGAAGAAGCCCGCCGAGGCGGGGCCTGCTCAGGCTCCGGCCGCCGTGGCGCACGAGCACCGGCCGGTCCGCAGGCGGCTGCCCAGGCAGCGGCCCGCCACCGTGACCAGGTTCTCCGTCGCGGGCGCCGAAGGCTACATGACCGCCTCCAGCTACCCGGACGACGGCGTCGGCGAGGTGTTCCTCAAGCTCGGCAAGCAGGGCTCGACGCTGGCCGGCGTGATGGACGCCTTCTCCATGGCCATCTCGGTCGGCCTGCAGTACGGCATCCCGCTTGATTCCTACGTGGCCAAGTTCACCAACATGCGGTTCGAGCGGCCGGCCTGACCGACGACCCGGACATCAGGATCGCCAGCTCGGTAATGGACTACATCTTCCGCCGCCTCGCGCTGGATCACCTGTCCTACGAGGAGCGCGCCGAGCTGGGCATCCTGTCGGCCGCCGAACGCGCCGCCGAGGTCGCGGGCCACGATCCTAACAACCCGGCCGGGATGAGCGAGGAGGTCGATCCCGTGGAACTTGCCCAGTCGGCCGCCGTAGAACAGCCTCATCATGCCGAACGGACCGTGGTGCAAGCCCCGGCTCAACCTCAACATCAGCCCGGTGCCGCCCCCTTTCCCGCCGCCCCGCACAGCTCGACCGAACTGATCGAGGCCCAGCAGGGCCGGACCGCCGACGCTCCGCTCTGCCTCACCTGCGGCACCAAGATGCGTCCGGCGGGCAGCTGCTACGTCTGCGAAGGCTGCGGCTCCACCAGCGGCTGCAGCTAAAAATGAGCGGTATTGCATCAGATGCAACAAGAGATGCGGCTGGCCCGGGGATCCGCCGGGCCAGCCGGTATACGGCATCGACGCCCACGCCGGCCGCAATACCGGGCGCCTTGCCTTGGCCGCCGAGCTGCCCGCCTCGGTGCTGGCCGACCTGACCGGTATCAGCATCAGCACCGCCGAACGCTGGTCCCAGTGGGCCAAGCGGGACTGGGCCGTCTACGTCGGCCAGCGCGTCGCCGACGACCGCGAAGGGTAGCGGTCACCGAAACCCGCTAAAGAAACCCACTAAACCTATTAACCGACACTAATATTGGGTCGTTTAGTAGGTTGATTGGGAGGTTCCTTGCGCAGCTTCGCTGACCTGGATGCGCTCATCGGGCTGGTGCCGGCCCAGGTCGTCACCCGGCTCAGCGCGATTGACTTCGGCCGGGGCTCGGAGGCGCTTTACCGTGACCAGATGACAGGGCTGCTTACCGAGCTCGCCGACCGGGCCCGCGTTCTGAGCATCACCGCCTCATCGGCGATCGAGGGCGTCATCGTCGCGGACGCCGATCGCGCCCAGCGGATCATCAACCGGCAGGCGACCACGCTGCGCAACCGCAGTGAGCAGGAGCTGGCAGGCTACCGCGACGCTCAGGACTACCTGTTCCGGGAAGATTGGCGCCCGCTGAACGCTGGCCTGATCCTGCACTTGCACCGACTGCTGTTCGCTCATACCGCCATACCAGGCGGGGCGTTCAAGACCGAGGACAACCTGGTCGTGGACCGCTCGCCAGACGGCTCTATCACCGTGCGCTTCAAGCCGGTGTCCGCCGCAGGCACCCCGTTCGCCGTCGACGACCTGATCGGGCGTTACCAGGACGCGGTCGCGGCGGGCCAGCACCATCCGGTGCTCCTGTCTGGGCTGTTCATCCTGGACCTACTCGTTATCCACGCCTTTGAGGACGGCAACGGACGAGTGGCCCGCCTGCTCACCAATGCCATGCTCAGCGAGCGCGGCTACACGGTGGGCCGCTACGTGAGCCTTGAGCAGGCGATTGCCGAATCGGCTGACGCTTACTACCAGGCGCTCCTGGATTCCACCCACGGCTGGCACGAGGGCGCCGCCGACCCATGGCCCTGGCTCGGCTACTTCACCAGCGTGATCGCCGGTGCCTACGCCGTCTTCGCCGAACGCGCGGCTGCGGCCCGGACCCCAGGGACCAAGCAGCAACGTGTCCGCGAGCACATCCTGCGCCACGCACCCGCCACGTTCCGCCTCGCCGATATAAGGGCGGCAGTGCCAGGTGTCAGTGACCAGACCATCCGACTCGTCCTGGAACAGCTCAGGAACGAAGGTAAGGTCCGGGTCGACGGAACCGGCCGCTCCGCGACCTGGAGCCGCACGAATACCGCACCCTCCGAATAAGTGCCCTGCGCCAGCAAAGTGATCGGTATTGCTGCGTCGGATGCCGCGAGGGTTTTGGCGGATCCGAATGCGACTGGCGCTGAGCGGTCGGCGGCTGCAAGCGCGCTGGCGCAGGCAGCTCACCAGGCCCGGCTCATCAGGCCCTTCATGCACTGGTTCGTGCTGCGCCGCGCCCGCCGGACCGCCGCCCTTGGACCTGCGGGTCACCGTGCGCAGACGAATTCCCAGTACCTGGACGCCGGCCTGGCGTTCGGACGCGGAGGACGAGGTAAAGGCAACCTCACGACTGCTCGGCACCGACGGCAGCCCTTGGGGCGAGAACCCGCTGTCCACCGTTTTCCCGGTATCAGGGATGCTGATCGACACGGTAATCCAGAACGCCGACGCCATCCACGTGCTGCTGGAATCTCGTGTGACATCCACCCTCGCCCTGGACGCCCAGGCCCGTGCAGCGCTTGAAGCTGCCGTCCAGGCCAGCGGTCCTGCTAATATGCTTTTATGCGCACCACGATTGACATGTCCCCAACCCTGATGAGAGCGGCCAAGGCACGTGCCGCCGAGCAGGGCGAAAGCCTCAAGGATCTCGTCAATCGAGCGGTAGCACATGAAATAGGCCTTCCCGCCACGCCACGGGGGAAGGCGGGGCGCGTGACGCTGCCCCTGATCGCGCGCGACGCCGAGCCGACGGTCCTCGTCACCAATGAGGACATTGAGGACGCGTTCGACGCCGAGGATGTTGAGAGGTTCGCCGCCCAGTGAAGCTGGTAGACGTTGGCTTCTGGTTGGCAGCCGTCTGGGGACGGCACGTCCACCATCCGGTCGCGGCGGACTGGTTCGGCAGAGAGACGGATGACATCGTCTTCTGCCGGGTTACGCAGATGGGACTGCTCCGACTGCTGTCCAACCCCGCCGTCATGGGTGACGACGTCATCGACCGCAGCCAAGCATGGCGAACCTACGATCAGCTCTGGGCTGACGAGCGCGTTCTATGGGCTGACGAGCCAACCGAACTGGACGCGGTCTGGCGTGCGATCTCCGCGCGTGATGACAAGAGACACAAGCTGTGGACCGATGACTACCTGGCAGCCTTTGCCCAGGCTAGCGACGCCACGCTGACAACCCTCGACCGCAAGATGCCCGCCCGCTACCCCTCTGTCCAGGTCGAACTGCTGCTCCCCTGACCCTGTCCGGTGGACATAATGCTTGAGCAGGCGGTCGGCACCGCAATAGTGCACTGCCCCAGTAAATGTGGCCGCTCTTCTGGTAAATGCCCTGCTCGGGTGGGGTGCAGGTGAGCTCCGAAATCGCACGCCGCGTCGGCGAGTTGCTCGGGGAGCGAGCCTTTCGGGCCATCGCTGCGCCATCAACGCTGTCGTGGCGGCTACGGCGCTTGAACTGGAGCGCCCGGTGGTGTTGCTGACCAGCGACCCGGACGATCGCACCAAGCTCGTGGAGGAACCAGAGCACCCGTCTCATGCGAGCCAACCGCTGCGGGCGGCGCTGCTGATGTCGACCCAACGTTTCGTATATGTGTTTGATAAACTACGTTGTACGATAGTGTGATGGAACACACCTACTGGCAACGGAGGCTCGGGATGAGACGTGCCAAGGCACCCGATATGACCGGTCCGCACCTTACCGACCGTCAGCGCAAGATCCTCCAGGTCATCGAGGACACCACGCAGGCCTGCGGTTACCCGCCGACCATGCGGGAGATAGGGGACGCGGTCGGGCTGGCGAGTACGTCGAGTGTCTCTTATCAGCTATCGGTGCTGGCGGAGAAGGGATACCTGAGCCGTGGTACCGGGCGCCCGCGCACGGCGGTGGTGCGCCTGCTCAATTCTCCGGGTATCGCGGAGCATGCTGATCGCGCGGATGGTGACACCGAGAGGCGGACAATAGCTCGCGTACCGCTGGTCGGCCGTATCGCCGCCGGCGGTCCGATTCTCGCCGACGAACTGATCGAGGACGTCATCCCTCTGCCCAGACAACTGGTCGGCGAGGGTGAGCTCATCGCGCTCAAGGTCGTGGGTGATTCGATGATCGGCGCCGCGATCGCCGACGGCGACTGGGTGGTTGTCCGCCGGGAGTCGGACGTCGAGAACGGCGACATCGTTGCGGCCATGATCGAGAGCGATACGTCGGCGGACAGGGAGGCAACGGTCAAGACGTTCAAGAAGACCGACGGGCACGTCTGGTTGATTCCGCACAACCCCGCTTTCACCCCGATCCCAGGCGATGAGGCCAAGGTCCTCGGCAAGGTAGTCGCCGTGCTGCGCCGGGTCTGACGCTCACGGGCTCGCTGGAGAGCCGCCTGATGTGCCGAATGCCAGGCCACGTCAGGTTTACTACCGGTGGTAGCATCAAACCATGAGTGCTGACCCGGCCCGCACCGAAGGCCAGGCTGAAGGTCAGGATGAGCATCTGCAGGAGCTAATGCGGTGCGTCCGTGCCCTGGAGGAGTACGCGCCAGCCGAAATAGCCAAGCTGCTCGCGTCACCTGGGTTGACGGACTACGCCAGGCGTGCCGTCGAGGCCGTTGCCGCCCTTCAAATGGCGGCGCATTACCCGGACATCGTTGCGGGCCGCATAGTCGCGGAGGTCAAGTACGCCAGCCCGGCCCGCAAAGTCAGCGTGTCGATGCCAGAGGACCTCACCGCGGCTGTCCAACAGCGTGTTGGGCGCGGGAAGTTCAGCCAGTACGTAACCGAGGCCGTTACCCGGCAGCTCGAGATGGACATGCTCGATGAACTGTCGGCATTGCTTACCTCGGAGCATGGTCCGGTTCCCGAGGAATACCTGGCAGAGGCAAGGGCTGCATGGCCGGACGGCGAATAGCCGCAGGTGGCACTCTCGTCCTCGATAGTGAAGGACTCGCTAAGCTAGCGGCGGGCGATGCGCGCACCCGCGGCTATCTTGATAGCGCCCGCGCCCGCGCCCGCGGAGCCCGGGTGGCCGTGAGTGCGATCACGCTGACCGAGGCACTTAGGGGCGGCGCGCGCGATGCGGCCGTTTACCGTGTGCTATCCAGAATCACCGTCGTGCCAGTGAGCCCTGAGATAGCACGCCGCGCCGGTGAGTTGCTCGGGCAGACAGGCCTTTCGGGTCATCGCTGCGCCATCAACGCTGTCGTTGCCGCCACGGCGCTTGAACTCCAGCGCCCGGTCGTGTTGCTGACCAGCGACCCGGATGATCTGAACAGGCTGGTCGAAGAGCCAGAACGACCGAAGGCGCAGCGCATCACCGTCGTCCACGTGTGACCATATGCAGCGTCACCGGCGCTGTGCCCAGGTGGGAAGCGTTCACGGCCGGGATCTCGAGCTAGCCGCCGCCGAAGCACACGAACGGGCTGAACGGCTCGGTGGCCGTGGCCCCGGCGAGCGCCTCGGCGGGCCGGGTCCCGGCTGCGAGCAGGCGATGATAGGCGGTCATCGTGCCGACGGCGGCATCGTCGGCCACCCGGGTGACGCTAGAGGTCACGGTGGCGGTGCCCATGTAGAGCAGGGCCGCGGTGAAGCCGAGGATCTCCTCGCCGGGACGCACGACGGTCCGCCCGACATCGCAAGATGACAGGACTACGTGCCGGGGAGCGGCCGTGAGCTGCTGGATGTCGTAGGCCATGAGCGGGCCGTCGGCCAGGTCGAGCCTGGAGAACAGGAAATTCTCCTGGTCGTGGTGCCCGTGCGCGGCCAGGTGGGCGAGGGGGGCGCCGTCGAGGGCCCGCAACGCGGCGCTGACGGTGGCCGCATCCGCGAGCAGCGGGCGGCAACCCGGATAGGACGTGGCGATCTCGGTGACTTCCCGGGCCGCGTGCTCCAGATCCGGTCCCGCGACCAGCAGCGGCTTGCCGGACGGCGGCCACGTCGCGTCGGCCTGCCCGCGCCGCCAGGCGGCCAGCCATGAGGACGCTGACGGGCACACGGTGACCGGGCGGCCGCGCAAGTCAGGCAGCACGCCCCAGGGAATGCCGGCCAGCGGGCCCGCCGGGATGACGACGATGCCGCGGTCGGCGATCGAAGTGCGCAGCGGCGCGATGATCTCGGCCGTCAGCGTTTCCGCCTGACGCCGGATCGACTCCCTGATCACAACCTCGAGGCGGGCGGGCAGCCGCCGCCCGGCCAGGGTGTCAAGATCGGCGTTCAGCCGCCTGGCTGCCTCGGCGGCGGCTTCGAAGTCGCCGAGCCCGATGAGGCGCGCAGATCCGCTCCGCACGACCACCGCGACCATCTGGCCGCGCCGGGCCAGGATGGCGACCAGGCTCTGCCCGCTCTCGTCCAGGGCCGCGCTCACCTCGCCGAGGCTGGCCTGCGCGGTGGCCTGACCCAGACCGCTGGCCTGCCAGCTGTGTTCCCTGATATCGCGCTGCAGCGAGGCGTGCCTGGCGATCATCGAAGGGTCGCGGTGGCCGTTCAGCTCGGCATGGCGGATCAGGTAGCTGAGCTGGCGCAGCTCCGCCAGGACGGCCGCCGTCTGCGGGTCGGCGGGCGGGCGTACCGGCCTGACCCGGAACGCCTGGGCCCGGGAGCGTTCCAGCCAGGCAAATACGAGTGGCGCGGATTTCCGGTCAAGCACCAGCCGCAGGCCAGCGTCGGCCAGATCCGCACCGAGGGCGGCGGTGCCGGTCTGCAGGTCAACGCTGCCGAGCCGACCGCGCTGGACCTGCACCAGCGCCAGGCCTGCCCGAAGCTCAGCCAGCGCCGCCCCGGTCTGCCCCTCCCGCTCGGCCAGCTCGGCCCGCACCAATCGGCGCAGCAGGCTGACGGCCAGCGGCACGCCGGCCCTGCGCCGGCGCACCATCTCCAGGCGTCGCCTGGCCTCATCCGGACGCCCGGCCGCGAGCAGAGCGCGGGCCGCGAGCAACTCGGCCATGTCCGCGTCGTTGGCCAGGCCGCGGTCGCGCAGCCGCTCGGCCAGCACCAGCGTTTCGGCGACGATGGGCGCCTGGTGTCGTGGTGCGATTGACCGTGCCCGCAGCCGGGTGAGCTCGGCCACGTAGGCCCAGGCGGCGTTGCCTCGCCGCCGGAAGCGCCGCTCGGCGGCAGCCGCCCACTGGCGCGCTGCCGCCAGCTCTCCAGCGGCCAGCGCCGCTTGCGCCCGGGTCAGCTGGGCTTCGGCAAGATTTTGATCAAGCCGTTGCCGCCGGGAGGAGGCCATCGCGGCGTCGAGCTCACTGGCCGCGTCGCTGGCCAGCCCGGCGGCGAGCAGCGCCGCGGCCTTGTCTGTCGCCAGCACGAGGAGAAAGCCGGGAGCGCTCAGCCGGTATGCGTTGGCGGCCACGTTGAACAGCTGCAGCGCGGCCGGAATGTCGCCGGCCAGCAGGTCGCAGTAACCCAGATTGTGCAGCGCCTTGGCCGCGATCAGGTCGTGGCCCTCATCCGTCGCGACGCGCCGGCACCAGACCAGGTCGGTGCGCGCCTGCCGGACCTGGCCGAGGCTGAGGTAGGCGAAGCTGCGATTCAGCAGGGCGCTCGCGAGGTTCGCGGTCTCCGCCGGGTTTCCCTTCAGCTGGGCCACCGCATCGTCGAGCACCTTCAGCGCGTCGCGTTCCCGCCCGGTCCGCATGAAGATCAGGCCTCGCTGGAGAAGCAGGATGCCTCGGTCATCGGCCGCGGTCAGACGTTCGGCGTGATCCAGGAGGCGGAGCCCGTACTCGGTGCGGCCCAGCTCGGATTCCCACTCGGCCAAGATCCCGAGGAGCCTGGCGGCCAGGCCATGGTGCATCTCGTGCACCCGCCGCGCGTCGGGTTGCCTCCCGTTTTCCGTCCAGCCCAGCTGCCGCAGTCCCGCGCGGGCGTAGCGGGCGCCGATCGCGGGGCGGCCCGCGTTGCCCTCCCGCAGGCCGCGCTGGCGCGCCTCGCGGGCCCGGGTCTCGGCGCGAGCGAGCGAACTGGGGGAGCGGGCTGAGCGCCGCTCGGCGCGGGGCATCCGGCGGGAGCCTCCCAGCTGGCCGGTCAGAGAATGAGCGCGGGGGTCACCACAGACCGCCCGCCTCCGCCGGGTTCGGCCTCGGCCGGGCGGACCACGAGCTGAGCCGGCCCCCGGGGAACTCGGGGGAAAGCGAACCGCCCCTGGTCGTCGCTGGCCACGTTCAGTGAACCGGCTGCGGTCTTCATCTCGATCTCGCGGCGCTGCGGTGGCGCCAGCCAGCCGTCAACGCGCGCCGTCCCGTCGCGGTTCGCGTCGATCCGGATCATGATGGTCAGGCTGTCGCTGTCGAAGGTAATCGTCCGGCTCTGCTCCACGCCGCGAGCAGCGACGGCCGGCCGGTCCTCCTCCGCGGCCAGCCGGGCCACCTCGATCTCGAGGTCCCGCAGCGCGAGGGAGAAGCGGATCCGCTCAGGAAGATCCGCCGGCATGGGGTCAGCGGCCTCGAACAGCCCGCGGATGTCGTCAAGCAACCCGAAATCGGCGTCATCGAGCGGCTCGTCAGCCGACGGCCGCCCGCCCGCATCCGAGACCATCATCGCGGACTCCCCTGCGGGTCACCGGCGAGCAGGGTGCGGAGCTTGGCCAGG
This sequence comes from uncultured Actinomycetes bacterium, assembly GCA_963798675.1. Classification (GTDB taxonomy): domain Bacteria; phylum Actinomycetota; class Actinomycetes; order Streptosporangiales; family Streptosporangiaceae; genus Palsa-504. Next base: position 109,516 of record CAWCUJ010000046.1, read on the forward strand.
CAGCGACCGCGAGTGGGACCGATGCTCCCGACCGGCATGCCGAGTGCGGCCGCTACCGTGGCGTAATCCGGACGCGGCGAGAACGCGATGATCCGCAGCAGGTCCTGGCACCGTCCGGAGAGCCGGCCGATGGCTACCCACAGCGCACGTCGCTGGTCATCGAGGATGACCTGCTCCTCCGATCCGGGGCGCTCGTCGGGCAGCCCGGCCAGCAATTCCTGATCCGCGGGAAGCTGCCTGCGCCCGGCGGCGCGTACCCGCCACGCTTCCCGCTTCGCGGTGGTGACCAGCCAGCCGACCAGGGCCGCCGAGTCGTGGATATTGTCCAGGTGAGCGACCAGGCGCAGCCATACCGTCTGCAGCACGTCTTCGGCATCACCCGAACTCAGCCCGGCAGCGCGCGCGATCTGCCACAGCAGCGGGCTGAGTTCGGTCACGATCTGGCCGAGCGCGTCGTCGTTCCCCTCCCGGGCCGCGCTGACCAGGCCCGCGATGCGCGCGCCTCGGTCTGTCTGACTCGCCCGCACCGTGACGGGCCCAAGCGGTCCCGGGCCGTCCACGATCAGCCCTCCCAGCCCATGTCCTTCAGGGCGGCCAGCACGCGGTTCGTCGTGGTCTGCGCATCGGAGGGGTCGAGCCGCAAGCCAGACTGGGCTGCTCCCGTCAGCAGCGACCGAACGATCTCCGCGGCCAGCAGCGGAGCCGAGAACGACGTGCCACTCCAGACCCCGAACCCGCCCGCGTAGTCGTCTGGATCGAGGGCGGCGCGGAAGCCGGGCAGCGAGACGCCCGGCGGCATCGGGTTGGCCGGATGCGCCCGCATCCGGAGTTCCGGGCTGCGGCTGGCGTTGATGTCCGTCGGCAGGGTGCTGACCACGGCCGCGCCCGAGGCCCAGGCCGTGACCCAGTGGCCCCCGTCGCTGAACATCGCCTTGGACCCGTTCGGGTTGAGCGCGCCCACGCTGATCAGCGGCACCTGACCCGCAGGAACCGGACGCTGCGCGAACGCCGCCGGATAGAACTTGCGGCTGGTGGCGAAGTTCCCGGCCGCGGCGACGACGACCACCCCCATGCCGAGCAGCGCCTCGATCGCCTGCCATAGCGCCGAGTCGAGGGCCGCGTCGCTGGCCTCGCTGAAGTAGCCGAGGGACAGCGACACCACGTCGACCATCTTGGCCGGGTCGCCTGCCGCCTGAGCAGCGGCGACCCGGTTGGCCAGCTCATGCAGGGCGCACAGGAGATCGCCTTCGTAGACAGCGCCGTCGCCGTGCATGATCCGGATGGCCAGGACCCGGGCATCGGGTGCGAGCTGGCGCACGATGCCCGAGATGAACGTGCTGTGGCCCGTGTCCGTCGCAAGCTCGCCCAGCAGCGGATCCGTGGTGATCGGCGTGTCCCATGGACGCCTGATCACCTGGCGCGGTCGGTCGCCGTGCGCCTCCGTGTCCTCGTCCTGCACGCGGATGGCGTCCTGAATCTCGTGATCGAGCTCGATGAAACCGTCGCCGTCCCCGTTGGGGTCGGTGTTGTAGCCGCCGCCGTGCTTGGCCGTCACATCCAGCCACGGGTGGGCGCGGACGCCCGTGTCCAGGACGGCGACCACCGCACGCCGGCCGTACACGCTCACGCAGTCCGCAGCCGACATGCGCCTCGGCGGATCGAGCAACACGGCCACCGGGGCACGCGAGTCGCCGCCGCTGAACAGGTAGGAGTCAGTGCTGGTGGGCCCGGAACCGTCGTTGTTGGTGCCCGGCCCCCCGCCGATGCCGCCGCCTCCACTGTAGGCCGGGCTCCCGCTGATAGCGGAGCCGATAAGCAGGTGTTCGAGCCCGATCCCGTCGACGTCTGCCTGGTCCAGGTTCCCATCATGCTTCCCGGCCCTGGTGGCCGCGCGCAGCGTCTGCAGCGCCCGCCACGCGTCGACCTCGACCGGCCTATCGCCGCCCTTGGCCGGGACCAGCGCTACGGGGCGGGGCAGTTGCGGCAGGACATCGATGCTCTGTCTGCTGCCGCGGTTCTTGCCGGTGCCCGGCGCAGACGCGACCAGGTTCACCCCGATCCGGTCGAGGATCTTGTTAAGGGCGTTGATCGGCTCCTGCCCATGCAAGTTGCCGGGAACCAGCAGGGTCTTGGCCCGGTACACCGTCGACTGGGGCGGCGGGTAACCGTCGACCGCCACGGCCGTCCCGGGGTCGAGCACCCGGGCGCCGTGCCGTAGCAGCATGGCTGCGGGCAGGCTGATCAGGCCGGCCGCCGCGTCATCGTCCCGGGATCTTGCTCCGTTACCGGCAGGACGTCCCTGGAAGAACCATTTCGCGTTCGGCTCTCGCATGGCATCGCACCTCATCCTGAATCGGCCATCGCGGCAATCCCGCACAGCTGGAGCGAGTGCCTCCACCCGCTTAGAGCGGCCCCAGGGACCCAGAAATACGCGAGTCCAGGTAACGGATCGGTAACTCATGGCGGGCCAGGTAACGGCATGACAAGATCATTGGGCCGAACGGGCCGTCGTCCACGCCCCGGTGTTCCCGGGCCCGCCCCAGCACCCGCGCGCTGGCCTGGCGATTACCGCGGTACCGTCAGCAGCGTCTTGCCGATCGTCGTCCGGGCCTCGATCGCCGCGTGCGCACCGGCGGCCGCGGCCAGCTCGAATTCCTGGCCGATGACCGGCCGCAGCCGGCCCTCGGCGGCCTCGGCCAGGGCCGTCCGGACTAGTGCCGCCAGTTCCTCCGGGCTCGCCGCCGCGCCGGGTAGCACCGAGACTTGCCTGGCCCGAGCGAGTTCGGCCGTGACCGGGGCAAAGCTCCCGCTGGCCATGCCGAACGGGCAGAACCGCCCGCCGGCTGGCCACCACCCGGCGCCCGGCCCCGGCCACCGTGCCGCCGACGCCGTTGCCCAGGATGGCCGGCAGCGCCGGGAGCATCGACCTATGGGGCGGCTTACCGGCCCGGACCTGCGTCTCGACGAACGTCACGTTGGCGAGTTCGACGTCGATGACCACCTCGCCCTGGCCAGCCCGGACCTCGTCCACCTCGGCGGGCTCGAGCACCTCAGGCGGCCCGAACTCCCGCATCACCACGGCACGCACGACGGCGCCTCCCTCATCGGAGCGAATCTATCCGACTCAGATCTTATCGGAATGATTCCCTCCGAATAAAGGTAGGCTGGACGGGTGACGTTCCGGTCCTTGCGCCCGCAGTCCGGGCACGGCCGCCAGGCCGAGGCCCGGCGCAACGACCTGGCCGTACTTGAAGCGGCCCGTGACGTCTTCACCGCCCAGGGCGCGGGCGCGCCGATCGCGGAGGTCGCCGACCGCGCCGGGGTCGGCATGGGCACGCTCTACCGCCGGTACGGCAGCAAGACCGAGCTTCTGCAGCGGTTGTGCGTGCTGGCGATGGACCAGGCGCTGGCCGCGGCAGACGACGCCCTGGCCGCCAGCGACCCGTGGGACGGCTTGTGCGGTTACATCCGGGCCTGCGTCGAGTTGCGCAGCGGGGCGCTCGCCTCGCTGGCCGGGCAGATCGAGACCACCGCCGAGATGCGGAGCACGGCCCGCCGGAGCATGGCGCGGATGGAGGAAGTCGTCGCCCGGGCTCACCGCGACGGCCGCCTGCGCACCGACGTCACCGCCCTCGACATCACCTGGCTGATCGAGCAGTTCAGCCGCCGGTCCCCGGCTCACGTCGAGCCGGCCGAAGAGCACAACGTGCGGTCACGGCTGCTCACCATCGCCCTCGACGGGCTGCGAGCGGGACCGGGCCAGCTCCTGCCCGGCCGCCCGCCGAGCCGCAGCCGCTACGTGAACCGCTGGTCGCGCCGGTCCTAGCTAGAGGCACTGGATGTCGAACGCGGCGTACAGGGCTTCCCGGATGGTGTCCGGGGCGTCGGCGAGCAGGCCGGAGGCGTAGGGGAGTTCGTCCAGGTGCGCCGGGTCGTTCACGGCGGGGATGCTGGCGGTGAGGGCGTCGAGCTCGGCCTTGGCGGCGGGACCCGATGCCGCCCGGCAGAACCACATCGACCAGCTCATCCGCCGACACTGCGGCGCAGACCTGGGTGGATGACTCCCGGCTGGCCGGCCCGTGCCGCGCAACTGCTGGGCTACTAGCTTGGCTGCGGGCGGCGGGGTCAGTGCAGCCCGGACCATAGGTACTGGGCCGCGATGGCGATGGCGAGGGTGCCGAGGATGCGGCGGATCAGGGTGTCGGGGAGCCGGGATTGCATCCGGGCGCCGGTGTAGCCGCCGGCGATGCCGCCGATGCCCAGGGCGATGCCGGTGGGCCAGTTGGGGGCGACCGGGCCCTTGCTGATGGACAAGATGGTGAAGGTGATCACGCCGGCGAGGGAGGTCACGAAGGTGGAGGCCAGGGCGGCCGGGGCGACTTCGGAGGCCGGGCGGCCGGACCCGATCAAGATGGGCGAGAGGATCGAGCCGCCGCCGATCCCGTAGAGGCCGCCGACACAGCCGGTCAGGCACGCTAGGAAGATCAGCACGGGGGCCGGGATCTGGCGGGCTGGCCGGGCCGGGTCGCGGTCGCGGGCGGGCCGGGTGGCGGCCAGCCAGATGCCAAGCGGCAGCAGCAGGGCGGTGATCATTAGGTCGAAGACGTGGGGGCCGGGAACCAGCTCGACCCGGATGACCGATCCGGTGATCACGCCGGGCAGGGTCCCGGTGACCAGGAGCAGGGCCAGCCGCCCGCCGGTCTGGTGCTGCCGCCGGTACCGGTACAGCGCCCCGGGCGTGGATACCACGTTGTAGAGCAGGTTGGTGGGGGTGACGGCCGGGCTGGGCGTGCCCAGCACGCTGACCTGGAACGGGAGCAGCAGGACCGCCCCGGAGATGCCCGCCGGGGTGGCCACGGCGGAGACGGCGAAGGCCGCCGCCAGGGCCACGGCCTCGGTCCACCCAGCGCCGAGCACCTAGCCACAGTAACCGGCTCCAGGCTGCCTGCACACCCTATGCCTGACAAGTTTGCGCAGGTCAAGTACTGTTAGCGGCCGGGCGTGCCCGGCCGGATGGGCGGCTAACCGGGGCTTACATTGCGGTCGCATGGGGCTGGCGCGAGCGGGTGCGGTGCTGGCTGTTTCAGGGGGTGTCTGGTGCGGCGGGGAAGATGCGAACGCTGCCGGGGGGGATTGTTACGGTGATCGGTTCGCCGGGCTTGGGGCGGAGCGTTTCGAGGTCCCGGTGCAGCAGGAGTGCTGTCACGGGCGGGTCGGCGGCGAGGGTGATGCGGGCAAGGGGCCGGGTGGGGAGGATCTGCGCGGCCGGGGCGGTGAGGCGGGCGGCTGCTCGCGTTCCGGCGGGTGGCGTGCCGAGGAGCAGGTCTTCGGGCCGGTAGAAGATGCGCACCGGACCTTGGATTCCTAGTGGTGCCGCGCCGGAGAGGTAGAGCTGGCCGGTGCTGACGGTGCCGCGGTCGGCGGTGCCGGGTCCGAGCTCGGTCCAGCCGAGCAGGCGGGCGGTCTCCGGGTCGGCGGGGGCGGCGGTGACCTGGCTGGTCGGGCCGGCCTGGCGGAACTGGCCGCCAATGATGATGGTCAGGTCGTTGCTGATGCTCAGTGCTTCGTCGCGGTCGTGGGTCACGTGCACGGCGGGGATGTCCAGGGCGGCCAGCAGCTGCTGGAGCAGCGCGCGCAGGTCTTCGCGGGTGGGCTGGTCGAGCGCGGACAGGGGCTCATCGAGCAGCAGCAGGCCGGGCTGGATGGCCAGCGCCCGGGCGAGGGCGACCCGCTGGCGTTCGCCGCCGGACAGCGATCGCGGGGATCGGTCGGCCAGTGGCGTGATGGCCAGGCGGTCGAGCAGCGGATCGGTGCCGGCGGCCGGGGGCTGGCGGCGGGCCTTCGGCCCGAACCGGATGTTCCCGGCGACGGACAGGTGCGGGAACAGGGCGGCGTCCTGGAAGACCAGGCCGATGCGGCGCCGTTCGGGAGGCAGGGCGGTGATGTCGGTTCCGGCCAGGGTGATCCGGCCGGAGCGGTGCGGGCGGAGCCCGGCGATGGTTTCCAGGAGCATGGTCTTGCCGGCCCCGGACGGGCCGAGGACGGCCAGGACCTGGCCGGGGGCGATGGTCAGGCTGACCGGGCCGAGGCGGAAGGATCCGGCCTGGCCGGTCAGGTCGCTGACGGCAAGACCGCGGTCAGCCGTAGGCACGGTTGATCCGGGTCAGCAGGCGGCCCGAGGCCAGGGTGCGGAAGACCAGGAATGTGGACAGCGTGACGATCAGCAGGACGACGGCGGCCGCGGCGGACTGGGTGAGTCCTGATTGCAGGAACAGGGTGTAGATCTGGACCGGGGCGGTGGCCGGGTAGTAGGCGATGATGACCACGGCGCCGAACTCGCTGATCGAGCGGGCGTACACCAGGACAGCCCCGGTCAGCACGCCGCGTAGCCCCAGCGGCAGGGTGACGCGGCGGAAGGTGTGCCACGGGGTGGCGCCCAGGTTACGGGCGGCCAGCTCGAGCCGGGGGTCGATGGCCTCGAACGCGACGCGGGCGCTGTTGACCGCGAACGGCACGCTGACGAACAGCATCGCGGCGATGATGCCCAGCTGGGTCCCGTAAAACGAGATCCCGAGGTGGCCGGCCGGGCCGCCGACCCAGCCGGTGCGGCCGAGCAGGAACAGCAGCGCGATGCCGGCCACGGTGTGCGGCACCACCAGGGGCAGGTCGACCACGGCCTGGATCAGGCCGCGGCCGCGGAAGGTGCCGCGGGCGAGCAGCCAGGCCAGCGGCACCCCGAACACGGTCGCGATCGCCGCGGTGATCCCCGCGGCCTGCAGGCTGAGCAGCGTGGCGTCGCGGATCGCGGCGGTGGTGGCGGCCTGCCGCAGGCTGGCCACCGGCGAGGTGGCCGCCAGCCGCACGATCGGCAGCACGATGAAGGCCAGCAGCAGGCCGCCGAGTGTCCACATCACGGCCCCGAACCAGCCGCCGGGCCAGCATCGGGCCGGCGCCCCCGCCGGGTTCACGTGCCCGCTGCGCCGGCCCGCCGCGGTGGTGCCGGTGCCGGACCTGGCGGCGCCGGGCGGGGCGTGCCGGCCGTCGTGTCAGGCACCGGAGGCGGGCCACGGCGTGGTGAGGGCTTTCAGCGGGGCCGGGAGGCTGGCCTGGCTGCTGGCCAGGGCGGGTGAGATGACCACGAACCCGTTGCTGCTCATGATCGCCTGGCCCTGGGGGCTGAGCACGAAGCTGATGAATTTCTGGCCCAGCGCGGCGTCCGGCGCGGTGCTGGGGATGGTCAGCCCGTAGATGATGGGCTTGGCGGTCAGCGCGCCGAGTGAGCCGGCGTGGATGGTGACCTTGGCGTAGGCGGCGGCCATCGCGGAGTCGGACAGGTTGATCTGGGCGGGCAGCGCGATGTACTTCAGGTGCTGTTCCAGCGCGTCGGACCGGTAGATGGCCAGGTAGTCGATCTGGCCGGATTGCAGGGCGGCCAGCAGCGAGGTCTCGGTCTCGGCGACGCTGGAGTCCGGGGAGTTCTTCAGTACCGCGGCGGACAGGCCTGGGTCGTGGTAGTAGCCCTGGGCGAGCTGGAGCATCTGCAGGATCTGGTAGCCCGACGGGTCGGCGGCGGGGTTGGACCGGCCGATGTGCACGCCGGGCTCGGCCAGCACCTTGTACCAGTTCGACGCGGACAGCTGGCTGGCGCCCTTGCTGTGGCTGGTGTAGGCGAAGGTGATCTGGTTCGACACGAAGCCCAGGTACCAGGTGGCGTGGGGCTTGGACGGGTCGGACATGAGCTTGGGGATCAGCGAGTAGTCCGCCACGCCGAGCACGTCGGCGGGCTGGCCGAGCTGGGTGATGTCCTTGACCATGTCCCCGCTCGCGCCGAACTGCGAATGGATGGTCACGCCGGGGTTCTGCTGCTTGAAGGCCTGCAGTTCCGCCGTGAACGGGGTCGCCAGGGTACCCGCGCCGAACACGGTCAGCGTGCCGGTCGCGCCTGCCGTGCTGCTCGCGCTGGCGGCCGGGCTGCTGCTCGTGGTGCTGCTGCTAGTGCTGCTGCAGGCTGCGGTCAGGGCCAGGACCAGCCCGGCGGCGGCCGCGAGTCCGCTGTGGCGCAGTCCGCGGTTCATAGCTGCCCTCCTGCTGCTGAGGTAGTACAGATCGGTGCAGAGCCTACAGCCGCCCGGGCGGATGCGAGCAAGACGAGACCGCACTGCAACCCCCGGCGGTAACATCCCGGACATGACGCGGTACCTCCAGGTCAGCAGCGACATCGCGGAGCGCGTCGCGGCGGGGATGCTGGCGGCCGGGGAGGAGCTGCCGAGCATCCGCCAGGCCGCGCAGCGGTATGACACCACGGCCACGACCATCGGCCGCGCCTGGCGGCACCTCGCCGACGCCGGCGTGATCGAGGTGCCGGACCGCCGCCGCGCCCGGGTCGCGGCCGGAGCCGACGCCGCGGCCCGGCGGCTGCTCGGCGGGCACCCGGCGCTGCGCCTGGCCGGCAGCGATGACCCCGGCCTGGACATCGCGCTGCGCCGCGCCGGGGCGGCCGTGGTCACCGTCGGCGCGCGCGGCAGCTTCCACGGCCTGACCCGGATCTGGCGCGGCACCGCCGACGCCGCGGCCATCCACCTGCGGCACCGCTCCGGTGACGGCAACAGCCCGTTCGCCCGCTCCCTTCTCCGCGGCCGGCAGCCCGCGATCATCCACCTGTGGCGCCGCGAGCAGGGCCTGCTGGTACCGCCGGGCAACCCCGGCCGCGTCAGCGGCCCGGGCGGCCTGCGGGGCCTGCGGATCGCCCGCCGCCCATTCGGCACCGGGACACGCGTGCTGCTGGACCGGCTGCTGGCCGACGCCGGGATCCCGCCCGCCTCCGTCACCGGACCCGACGCGGCCTCCCACCTGGAAGTCGCCATGACCATCGCCGCGGGCCAGGCCGACGCCGGGCTGGGCGTGCGCGCGGCCGCCACCGCGCTGGATCTCGGCTTCGTCCCGGTCACCTGGGAAGACTTCGACATCGTGCTCAGCGGCGATGCCCTGCCCGCAGCCAGGCCGCTGATCACCGCGCTACACGACCCGCACGTGCAGTCCGCGGTGAACTCCCTCGGCGGCTATGACCTGTCCCGGGCCGGCGCCGTGCACCTGCTCGGCTGACCAGCGGCGCAGATCCCCGCAGCCGCGCTATCACACCCAGAACTGGAGACAGAGCCCGTGCCCAATCGCATTTGCTAAGTCCAGACTTATAAGCTTAGACTTAACATATGACTGAGGACCCCGACGTCCGCGAAGTCGCCGCCGCGCTGCGCGTCAGCATCGGCCTGCTCCTGCGGCGGATGCGGCAGGCCCGGGTCGAGGGTGAGCTCACCGTGCCGGAGACGGCGGCGCTCGCGCGGCTGGACCGTAGCGGGCCTGCCACCTCGAGCGCGCTGGCCAAGCTCGAGCAGATCAGCCCCCAGTCGATGGGCGCCACGCTGAGCGCGCTCGAGGCGCGCGGCCTGGTCGGGCGGGGGCCGGACGCGCGGGACGGCAGGCGGGTGGTCCTCTCGGTCACCGAGGCTGGCCGGCAGATCCTGCGGAACAAGCGCGACGCGCGCACCGAGCAGCTGGCCCAGGCCCTGTCGGCCGGGTTCACCCGGGCCGAGCTCGGCCAGCTGACGGCGGCCGCGCCGCTGCTCGAGCGCCTGGCCCAGTGCATCTGATGGGGAGCGTCTGATGCGGTCGGCCGCCCGGACCGGGCAGGAGACCGCCCAGGATGACCGTTACAAGTGGGTCGCGCTGGCGAACACCACCGCGGCCATGTTCATGGCGACGCTCGACGGGTCGATCGTCATCATCGCGTTGCCGGCCATCTTCCGCGGCATCCACCTGGACCCGCTGGCGCCGGGCAACATCAGTTACCTGCTGTGGATGATCATGGGGTACCGGCTCGTCCAGGCGGTCCTCGTCGTGAGCGTCGGCCGCCTGGGTGACATGTTCGGCCGAGTCAAGATCTACAACTTCGGCTTCGTGGTCTTCACGGTCACCTCGATCCTGCTGTCGTTCGACCCGTTCGACGGCAGCCGCGGGGCGCTGTGGCTGATCGGCTGGCGGGTGTTCCAGGCCGTCGGCGGATCCATGCTCATGGCGAACTCGGCCGCGATCCTGACCGATGCCTTCCCGTCCGACCAGCGCGGTTTCGCACTGGGCACCAACCAGATCGCAGGCCTGGCGGGCATGTTCGTCGGGCTCGTCGCGGGCGGCCTGCTGGCCGCCATCAACTGGCGCGCGGTGTTCTGGGTCAACGTGCCCGTCGGCATCTACGGCACGGTCTGGGCCTACCTCAGGCTCAGGGACAACGGTGAGCGGCATCGCGCCCGCATTGACTGGTGGGGCAATATCACCTTCGCCGTCGGCCTGAGCGCGGTCCTGATCGGCGTCACCTACGGCATCCAGCCTTACGGCGGACACACGATGGGCTGGACGAATCCCTGGGTGCTCGCCGGGCTGGTCGGCGGGGTCGCGCTGCTGGTCGCGTTCGGCCTCATCGAGACCAGGATCGCCGAGCCGATGTTCCAGCTCAGCCTGTTCCGGATCCGGGCCTTCACGGCCGGCAACCTCGCGGGCCTGGCGGTGGCCATCGCCCGGGGCGGGCTGCAGTTCATGCTCATCATCTGGCTGCAGGGGATCTGGCTGCCGCGGCACGGCTACGACTACAGTGTCACGCCCCTTTGGGCGGGCATCTTCCTGCTGCCCCTCACCGCCGGGTTCCTCGCCTCGGGCCCGGTAGCGGGAACCCTGTCCGACCGGTTCGGTTCCCGTGGCATCGCGACCGCCGGGTTGGCGGTCTTCGGCGGCAGCTTCATCGGCCTGATGCTGCTGCCCGTCGACTTCCCTTACTGGGCCTTCGCCGTGCTCATCGCCGCGAACGGGATCGGGAGCGGCATGTTCGCCGCCCCCAACTCCTCCTCGATCATGGGCAGCGTGCCGGCCGCGCAGCGCGGCGCGGCCTCGGGCATGCGCTCGACGTTCCAGAACTCCGGCACGGCGGTGTCGATCGGCGTGTTCTTCTCGGTCATGATCGCCGGGCTGGCCAGCAGCCTGCCGAAGACGCTGGCCAGCGGCCTCCAGCACCAGGGCGTGCCGTCCGCCGCCGCCCACCAGATCGGCTCCCTGCCGCCGGTGTCGTCGCTGTTCGCAGCCGTCCTCGGCGTGAACCCGCTGGGCCACCTGCTGGCGGCCCGCGGCGTGCTGTCTTCCCTCCCGGCCGTGGCCCGGCAGACCATCACCGGCCGGGAGTTCTTCCCCGATCTGATCTCCGGGCCTTTCCAGCACGGCCTGGTCGTGGTGTTCGCCCTGGCCACCGCCCTGACCGTGCTGGCGGCCCTGGCGTCCGCGCTGCGCGGCGGCCGGCCCGTCCCCCGGCCGGATTCCGCCACGCACCCGGAGCCCGGCCAGCATCGGCAGACCCCCCGACGTGGCGGGCACCGGGCGCGGACGTGATCATGGCCTCATAATGGCGTGGTGAAAGAGCCAGAGGTCAAGATCAGACCGATCGACGAGGGTGACCGGCCCATGCTCGCCTGGCTCGTCGCCGAACTGTGGGGGTCGGAACTGGTCGCCGTGCACGGTACCGTGCTGCGGCCCGCCGAGCTGCCCGGGTTCATCGCCGAACGGTCCCGCCGGGTGGTGGGCCTGCTCACATACCAGCTGGTAGAGGACACGCTCGAGGTCGTCACGCTCAACGCCATCGAGCGCCGGATCGGCATCGGGACCCTGCTCATCGAGGCCGCGGCCAGCACGGCGCGGCACTTCAGCTGCCGCGAGGTCCGGCTTACCACCACCAACGACAACGTCGACGCGCTCCGCTTCTACCAGCGCCGCGGGTTCCGGCTCACCGAGCTGAGGCCGGGCGCGGTCGACCGCTCCCGGCAGGAGAAGCCCCAGATCCCGAGGGTCGGCGACTACGGCATCCCGCTGCACGACGAGATCGACCTCACGCTGCGGGTCTAGCCCCCTTGACCAGCCGGCCCCCGGTCCATACCCCGGTGACGTGATCCGGGACGCCGAGCACGCCGATGTCGGCCAGCGGATCGGCGTCCAGGGTGATCACGTCGGCGTCGTACCCCTCGGCCAGCCGGCCGCTGAGCGGCGCCTGCGGCCCCACGGTGAGCGGCCCGGTGGCGGTCGCCGCCTCGATCGCCTCCAGCGGCGACATGCCCAGCTGCACCAGGTAGCCGGGCTCTGACCCGTTCTTGCCCCACGAGTTGGGCAGGTCAGCGCCGGTCAGGGCGATGTCCGTGCCCATGGCGATGATGACGCCGTGCTCGTAGGCCCGCGTCACGGCCTGCGCGTGGGTGTCGGCGATCGCCTCCAGCTTGGCCATCGCGTAGTCCGGCACCACCGCCTTGTTGGCCAGCATGTCCTCGATGATCGTCCTGGTCGGGACCAGGACCGCGCCGGACTCGCGCATCGCGTCGCAGCATTCGTCGTCGAGGAAGGTGCCGTGCTCGATGGTCCGTACGCCGGCCCGCAAGGCCGCCATGATGCCGGGCTTGCCGTGGCAGTGCGCCGCGACCACCCGGTCGGCGAGCCCGGCGACTTCTACGATGGCCCGCAGTTCTGCCGCCGTGAACTGCTGGTGGATGGGGTCATCGACCTCGGAGAGCACGCCCCCGGAGGCGCACACCTTGATCAGCTTCGCGTTGCGCCGCAGCTGCTCGCGGGCCGCCCTGGCGCACTCGTCCGGCCCGTCCGCCAGCCGCATCAGGCCCTCGCGCCTGGAGTAGTCCCGCATCCAGTCGAGCGGGAAGGAGTGCAGGTCGGCATGGCCGCCGGTGGTACTCAGGATGGCCCCCGCGCCATAGATGGCCGGCCCGTCGAGGTGGCCCTCGGCGATCGCGCGGGCCAGGTAGACGCCGAGGCCGCCCACGTCGCGCACCGAGGTGATGCCCGCGTCCAGCGCGGCCCGCAGGTCCCGCGTGCACCGGGCGGCCCGCAGCGCCTCCGGCTCGAGCGGGAGCTGCGCCAGGTCGAAGGTCCTGGTCCCGAGGAAATGCCCGTGGCACTCCCACATCCCCGGCATGACCGCCGCCACCCGGGTCACCGGCGCCCCTGGCGTGGGCGGCGCCGCCCCGGCCGGGCCGGCGTAGCCGATCCGGGATCCGTCCAGCACGACCACGCCGCCGCGAATGGGCCCGCCGTGCCCGGGTATGAGCAGCTCAGCCTCGATTCGGTGCATCATTCTCCTCACTGGACGGATCTGGACGGATTGAGACCGCAGATGCCATGGTGATTATCTTGACGGGCCGGCGCGTGCCCGGTCCATCATCGACGATTAGTCGCGTTCTCCACGGAGGCCCAGGTTCAGGATCACCCAGCCGCATTTTTCACCGACAGTACCGACGTGTGTGCTGTCGCGGGCACAGGTTCATGCGCTATACAGGGACATACGACTGTCCGGCAACCGGGTGCGGGGGTCATGGATAAGGCGACCCAGTCGCCGGGCTCGTGGCGCGAGCCCCGGGTCAGGCTCTAGGGAGGCAGGGACATAGGGGCAAGGAAGCGTGATGCTGCCAAACGATAGGGCCCAGCCCGCGCCGCCAGAAAAGCCGAGCTGGGGCGCGCGGCTGATGCGCGCGCAACGGCGAGCCCCGACCTGGCTGAAGGTCACGGTCGCCGCTGCCGCCATCCTGCTCTTCCCGGCCACGCTGGGCTTGATCATCCTGGTCGCGCTGATCTACGCGGTCGTTGCCGTGGTCCAGGGACGGCGCACCGTCGGCGCGTCCGCCTCGGTCGCGGTCTGGGGTTTGACCGTGCTCTTCGGCCTGTACGACGGCAATCTGACCTGGCTCTACTCTTTGGTGCTGCTGCCCTTCGTGGTCGCGCTGGCCGCGCACGCCAGGCCGCTGGCCCGCTGGTTCGTGCCGTGTCGCACGGTGGCCTGGGTCCTGGTCTGGTCCGTGCCGGTGGCCGTTATCGCGCTGAAGGCAGCGCCGCACCAGCCGTTCATCGGCACGATCGCCGCGTGGCTGCTGGCCGCGGCCGTGCTCGGCTGGCGGGTGGCCAAGGGCATCCAGGACACCCGCATGTACGGCGGCCGGGCCCCGGATGGTCAGGGAGGCGCCGGGCCCCAGGGCAACCCGGCCGGCGCCGGCTATCCGGCCGCCCGTCCCGGCAGCCACCCAGGAGCGGGCCACCCGGGCCAGCCGGGAGGCCAGCCGGGGACGCCAGGCTACGGCGTCCGGGCCCAGGCGGCGGCGCTGCCCTACGCCGAACATGGCGGCCGCGACCACCAGGGCAGCGGGTACGGCCCGCCCAGGCCGCGGCCGCAGATCTCGGTCGAGGACGCCATGGCCGAGCTCGACGCGATGATCGGGCTCGCGTCGGTCAAGGAGCAGGTCCGCTCGATCGCCGCGTCCATCGAGGCCGCGCGGCGCCGGACGGTGGCCGGCATCAGCACGGAGCGGCCGATGCGGCACTTCGTGTTCCTCGGCCCGCCCGGCACCGGGAAGACGACGGTGGCCCGGGTCCTGGCCAAGATCTTCTATGCCTTCGGCCTGCTCCCGATGCCGGAGGTCATCGAGGCGCACCGGGCCGACCTGGTCGGTGAGTTCCTCGGCGCGACCGCGATCAAGACCAACGAGCTTGTCGACTCCGCGCTGGGCGGCGTGCTGTTCATCGACGAGGCGTACAGCCTGGTCAACGAGGGCGACGGGCAGGCCGACCGGTTCGGCACCGAGGCGGTCCAGACGCTGCTCAAGCGGGCCGAGGACAATCGCGAGAGCCTCATCATCATCCTGGCCGGCTACGAGAAGCAGATGGAGACGTTCCTGGCCTCGAACCCGGGCCTGGCGTCCCGGTTCGCCACCCGGCTGAAGTTCCCGAGCTACTCGCCGCCGGAGATGATGGCGCTGGCCGAGTCCGCGCTCGACCGGCGCGGCGAGGTGCTCGACCCGGACGCGCGCCCGGTGCTTTGGCGCACGCTGGAGGAGGTCGGCCGCCGCCGGATGGCCGACGACCTCGGCAACGGCCGGTTCATCCGCAGCCTGCTCGAGAAGGCCGGCCAGGCCCGCGACGTCCGGGTGATGACCGGCTCGGCCGAACCCGCGGCCAAGGACCTGGTGACGATCCGCGGCAGCGACCTGCAGCAGGCCTATGCCGAGCTCACCAGCCGGCTGCGCGGCTACGAGGACACGCCCACGGTGGAAGGCGCGATCGCCGAGCTCGACGAGCTGGTCGGCCTGGAGCCGGTGAAGCAGCAGGTGCGCGCCATCGCCGCGCAGCTGCGCGTGGCCAAGCTGCGTGACACCCACGGGCTGACTAGCCAGCCGCCCACCAGGCACTTCGTGTTCACCGGGCCGCCGGGTACCGGCAAGACCACGGTCGCGCGCATCCTCGGCCGGATCTTCGCCGCGCTCGGGCTGCT
Source organism: uncultured Actinomycetes bacterium (assembly GCA_963798675.1). Classification (GTDB taxonomy): domain Bacteria; phylum Actinomycetota; class Actinomycetes; order Streptosporangiales; family Streptosporangiaceae; genus Palsa-504. The sequence continues at coordinate 124,868 of CAWCUJ010000046.1, forward strand.
GGTCAGGCCCGAGGTGGTAGAGGCGCACCGGGCCAACCTGGTCGGCGAGCACCTCGGCTCGACCGCGATCAAGACCAACAAGCTCGTCGACTCGGCCCTGGGCGGCGTGCTGTTCATCGACGAGGCGTACTCGCTGCACAACGACGGCTACTCCGGCGGCGACGCATTCGGCGCCGAGGCGGTGCAGTCGCTGCTCAAGCGGGCCGAGGACGACCGGGACCGGCTGGTGATCGTGCTCGCCGGCTACACCGACGACATGGACAGGTTCCTGCGCAGCAACCCCGGCCTGGCCTCCAGGTTCGCCACCCGGGTCACCTTCCCCAGCTACGCACCTGCCGACCTGGTGCAAATATCGAACCTGCTGGCCGAACAGGCCGGGGACATGTTCGAACCGGCCGCCAGGGAAGTACTCGCCCGCATCTTCGCCCAGGCCTGCGACGCGGGCCGGATCGACGATCTGGGCAACGGCCGGTTCGCCAGGTCCCTGTTCGAGCGCGCCTGCGCCTGCCGGGACGTCCGGGTGGTGCGGCTGGGCGAGCAGGCGACCGCGGCGGACCTGACCACGCTGACCGCGGCGGACGTAGAGACGGCCTATCGCGAACTGGACCCGGGCACCCCGAAGGCCCCGGTACCCGTCCCCGGCCAGGGCTAGCCCCGAATATCGCCGCCACGTGGACGGACGCTGGGAATTCTGGATCGACCGGGGCGGCACGTTCACCAACATCGTCGCCCGGCGCCCGGACGGGCGGCTGGTCGCCCGCAAGCTGCTTTCTGATCACCCCGGCGCCTACCGAGACGCCGCGGTGGCGGGCATCAGGCAGGTGCTCGGCCTCGGGCCGGACCAGCAAATCCCCGCCGAGCGGATCGCCTCGGTCCGGCTCGGCACGACGGTGGCCACCAACGCCCTGCTCGAGCGGAAGGGCGAGCCCACCGTCCTGGTCATCACCAGCGGCTTCGCCGACGCGCTGCGCATCGCCTACCAGAGCAGGCCGCGGATCTTCGACCGCCGGATCCTGCTCCCCGAGGTCCTCTACCAGCGGGTCATCGAGGCCAGCGAGCGGGTCAGCGCGCACGGCGAGATCCTGACCCCGCTGAACGAGGCCGCCATCGCGGACGAGCTCGAAAAGGCCTACCAGGACGGATTCAGGGCTGCCGCCGTGGTCTGCATGCACGGCTACCGCTACCCGGCGCACGAGGAAAGGATCGGCGCCATCGCCCGCGCCGCGGGCTTCACCCAGGTGTCGGAGTCGCACCGGACCAGCCCGCTGATGAAGCTGGTCTCCCGGGGCGACACCACCGTGGTGGACGCCTACCTGTCGCCCATCCTGCGCCGGTACGTGACCGAGGTAGCCAGCCAGCTACAGGGCGTCCCGCTGCTGTTCATGCAGTCCAACGGCGGCCTGACCGACGCGGCCAGCTTCCGCGGCAAGGACTCCATCGTGTCCGGCCCGGCCGGCGGCATCGTCGGCATGGCCCGCACGGCCGCCCAGGCGGGCTTCGGCAAGGTCATCGGCTTCGACATGGGCGGCACCTCCACCGACGTATCGCACTTCGCGGGCGAGTTCGAGCGCGAGTACGAGACGCAGGTCGCCGGGGTGCGGATGCGGGCGCCGATGCTGGCCATCCACACGGTGGCCGCGGGCGGCGGCTCGGTGCTGCACTTCGACGGCAGCCGGTACCGGGTGGGGCCCGACTCGGCCGGCGCCGATCCAGGGCCGGCCTGCTACCGGCGCGGCGGCCCGCTCACCGTCACCGACGCCAACGTGCTGCTCGGCCGCATCCAGCCGGATTTCTTCCCGAAGGTGTTCGGCCCGAAGTCCGACCAGCCGCTCGACGCGGACGTCACCAGGGCCCGGTTCCAAGAGCTCAGCCAGCAGATCACCGGGACAGGCGGCGACGACCGCGGCCCCGAGCAGGTGGCGGCGGGCTTCATCGATATCGCGGTGGCGAACATGGCCAACGCGATCAAGAAGATCTCGGTGCAGCGCGGTTACGACGTCACGGAGTACGTCCTGAACGTGTTCGGCGGGGCCGGCGGCCAGCACGCCTGCGCCGTCGCCGACGCGCTCGGCATGACCCAGGTGCTCATCCACCCGCTGGCCGGCGTGCTGTCGGCGTACGGGATCGGGCTGGCCGACATCATCGCGATGCGCGAGCAGGCCGTCGAGGCACCGCTGGATGCCGACCTCATCAAGGGGCTGCCCGAGACCACTGGCCCGCTAGAGCAAGACGCGCGCGCCGAGGTCGAGGCCGAGGGCGGCCCCGCCCGCCGGATCACCGCCACGCACCGGGCGCATCTGCGCTACCAGGGCACCGACACCGCCGTGATCGTCCCTGTCGGCCCGCTGGAGCAGATGATCGCCGCGTTCGAGGCCGAGTACTCCCGCCGCTTCTCCTTCCTCATGCGGGACAAGCCGGTCATCGTCGAAGCCGTTTCCGTCGAGGTCTCCGCGGCTAGGCAAGAACCCGAAGGCAGCGCTGACACCCTGCCCCGTTCGGGCCAAAAGAAAGCCGAGCCGGCCCGGGTCCCGATGTTCACCGGCGGCGCCTGGGCTGAGGTAGACCTGTTCCCGCGGGCCGGGCTGCGGCCCGGGCACGCCGTCGACGGCCCGGCCGTCATCACCGAGGACCTGGCCACCACCGTGGTCGAGCCGGGCTGGCGGGCCGTGGTCAGCGACCGCGGCGACCTGCTGCTGTCCCGCGTGGCGGCCCGGCCCGCCAGAGCCCAGGTCGGCACCGACGCCGACCCGGTGATGCTGGAGATCTTCAACAACCTGTTCATGTCGGTCGCCGAACAGATGGGGGTGCGCCTGCAGTCCACCGCGCACTCGGTCAACATCAAGGAGCGGCTCGATTTTTCTTGCGCGGTCTTCGACGCCGACGGCGGCCTGATCGCCAACGCGCCGCACATGCCGGTGCACCTGGGCTCCATGGGTGAGTCGATCAAGATGGTGATCAAGCGCAACCCGCGCATCCGCCGCGGCGACGTCTACGTCCTCAACGACCCGTACCACGGCGGCACTCACCTCCCCGACATCACAGTGGTCACTCCTGTGTTCGCCTCCCGCCCCCCGCAGACCGACACGATGGAACATCGAGCCGCTTCTGACCGGCACGATGGAACATCGAGCCGGCCAGGCCAGGGGACTGCGGATGAGATCTGGTTTTACGTGGCCAGCCGGGGGCACCACGCCGAGATCGGGGGAGTGACCCCCGGCTCCATGCCGGCCAGCAGCACCCGGGTCGAGGAGGAGGGGGTGCTGATCGACAACTGGCTGCTGGTCGAGAACGGTCGGCTCAATGAGGCCGAGACGGTCAGCCTGCTGGAAAGAGCCGAGTACCCGTCCCGCGACCCGGCCACGAACCTGGCCGACCTGCGCGCCCAGATCGCCGCCAATTCCCGGGGCATCCAGGAGCTGCACCGCATGGTGGAACATTTCGGGCTGGATGTCGTGCAGGCCTACATGGGCCACGTCCAGCAGAACGCGGCCGAGGCGGTCAGCCGTGTCATCACCGCCTTGCACGACGGCGAGTTCGGCTACGAGATGGACAACGGCGCGGTGGTCAGGGTCGCGGTCCGGGTCAACGCCGCGGACAGGACCGCCGAGATCGACTTCACCGGGACCTCAGCACAACTAGTGGACAATTTCAACGCCCCATCGAGCGTGGCCATGGCGGCCGTGCTTTACGTCTTCCGCACCCTGGTCGACGACGACATCCCGCTCAACTCCGGCTGCCTGCAGCCGCTGACCGTGATCATCCCGCCGCTCACGATGCTCTCCCCGCAGTACCCGGCCGCGGTCGCGGCGGGCAACGTGGAGACCTCTCAGGTCGTCACCGGGGCGCTGTACGCGGCGCTCGGGGTGATGGCGGAGGGGTCAGGGACGATGAACAACGTGACGTTCGGCAACGAGCAGTACCAGTACTACGAGACGGTGGCCAGCGGCTCGGGCGCGGGCGACGGCTTCGACGGCACCGACGTGGTGCAGACCAAGATGACCAACTCCCGGCTCACCGACCCTGAGGTGCTCGAGTGGCGCTACCCGGTGCTGCTCGAGTCCTACCGGATCAGGCCGGGCAGCGGCGGCCGGGGCCGCTGGCGCGGCGGCCACGGGGGCATCCGGCGGCTGCGGTTCAACCAGGCGATGACCGTCAGCACGCTGACCGGGCACCGCCGCGTCCCGGCGTTCGGCCTGGCCGGCGGCGAGCCTGGCGCGCTCGGCCGGCACTGGATCGAGCACCCAGGCGGGGCGGTCACCGCCATGGGCGGCTGCGACTCGGTGCAGGTCGGACCCGGCGACGTGTTCGTCATCGAGACCCCGGGTGGGGGAGGATACGGACCGCCCGTAGCCGATTATTGATCCCGAACGGGGCGTAGTGTCACGCCCCGCCCCGCGGCTTGCCCGGCTCGGCTTACGCCGGGTCGGCTTACGCCGGGTCGGCCTACGCCCCGTCGGCCTCGAGCTCGCGCAGCACGGCGATCAGCGCCGCCTCGTCACCGCTTGTGTGGTCGAGCACGGCCATCAGCGCGTGCAGCACCAGGTGCCGGTCCTGGCCGGCGTCGAGCAGGCGCTGCGCGGCCTGCCACAGCTCGGGCGGGTCGCCGCGCCAGAGCCGGTCGGCCAGCACCAGGTGCCGTTCGATATGCCGGCCGACCCCGCCGGGAGCCGGGGTCGCGTGGTCGGCGGCGAGCAGCGCCCGCCGGTCCCGCGGGTCGGCCGGATCCAGGATGGACAGGTCGGTGCCGGAATGCCAGCCCTCGAGCACCGGGAAGGCGAACGCCCGCCGGGGCAGCGCCTCCAGGTCGGAGTCCGGCAGCAACCGGCGGACCAGCGCGTAGTCCAGGCCGAACTCGGCCGGATCCCGGTAGGCCTGGCCGAACCGGCCGATCGAGTTGAACACCGCCTCGAGCGACTCGGTGATCGCGGCCTCGGCCAGCCCGCGGCGCCGGCCCGCCCAGCGCACCCACGCGGCCAGCACGTGCGGCATCGCGTCCTGCTCGGCGAACGACAGCATCACCTTGCGCGGCAGCCAGCTGAGCAGGAACGTCTCCACCTTGGTCGGGCTCATCCGCAGCGGCCGCCCGAAGTCCTTGTCGCATCCGTAGTCGATGATGCGGTCCGCGCAGTGGCTGGCCGAACCGCGGTCGGACAGGTCCTCGGCCTCGTCGGAGGCGAGGAACTCGGCGGCGAGCATGGCCCGGCGGTCCTTGCTCCAGGCATGCCGCCGCTCCCCGGTGGCAGAAAGCGAGCGGCCTCGGTAGGGCGGCAGCGCCCGGATCCGGGCCCGGATGAACGCGTGGTAGGAGGGGAAGGACTCGCTGACCGCCGGGTCGGACGCCGTGTCGGTCACGGTCAGCGCCGTCTCCAGCATGTGCCGCGCCTGGCCCGCGTCCAGCTGCCGGAACGCGTACTTGCCCGCGGTCCTGCGCCGGCTGCTCGACTCGCGGCAGTGGTCGAGCAGCTTGCCGACCCGCGAGGTCACCCAGCCGTCCTTGATCATCCCGTCCGCGTTGTAGTCCACCACGGTGACCAGCGCGTGCGGCTCTTCGCCGGCGTAGCTGAACACGCAGATGACCTCGTCGGTGTCACCGAGATCGTCGGGGTTGATATAGCACTCGGCCGAGGTCACCGCGCCCAGGTGCTCGGCCCAGCCGGGGCACGGCACGCCCGCCTCGATCAGCTCCAGGGCCGCGCGCTCGGCCTTGGCCGCCTGCCGGGGCGTGCCGAGGCAGGCGATGCCGGACAGCAGGGCCAGCGCCGCCGGGCTGTGCTGCGCGCCCGCGTAGTCGACGAGTCCCTCGCCGACGAGCTGCTCCACGGTGGCGGCGCGCCGGCCGCCGCCGCGCTGGCCCCACCAGGTGCCGAGCAGTTCGCTGACCATGAGCTCGGCGTCGAGCGGGCTGCGGACAGCCAGCAGCTCGCGCGCTGCGCGCAGCAGTTCGGCGAAGAGCGCGTTGGGCGGCGCAGCGGCGCCTCGCCGCTGGCCGCTTCCTGATCCGCCTGGAGTCTGGCCCCCGGCGGGCTGGCTTCGTCGGCTCTGCGGGGTCACCCTGATAGCCTCTCAGATCTGGACATGCGGACGCTATGCTACGTTGTCATGCCCGCTGTAATTCCGCCTCATAGACCGCGTGCGCCACGCCGGCGCGCTTCCGACGGGCCTGACGTGCGACCGTAACCACCGTTCGCTGTCCGCGAATCCGGTTACCTGGCCGCACCAATTGCCGGACTGTGGCACGCTTGATTGGTTGGCGCGGAACGATGATCCCGGGGAAGGAGCCGCCGATGGCAGCCCCCGGCGCGGTACAAGGGTGTTCGTTGTGAGCATGGATACCTCCGTGCCCAGGCAGCATGACACCCCAGATTCCGCTCTGGTGGACATGCTGATGCTGGAGGCGCCGGTCGGACTAGCCCTGTTCGGGCCCGACATGCGCTTCCGCTGGGTGAATGCTGCCCTGACACGGCTCGGCAGGCAGTCCAGGGCCGGCGAACCGGACCCGTCCGACTCGTCCGCTCCGGCCAACCCGGACCCGTCCGGCTGGGCGGGCCTGCTGCCGTCGCAGGCGTGGCCGGAGCCGATCGCCACCCGGACAGAAAACGCGCTGCGCCAGGTCCTGGCCGAAGGCGCGCCGCTGGCGGAGGCCGGTTATCCCCCGGTCTCCCCGCCCCCGTCGGCTCCGGCCACGCTCACCACGCCGGGCGCCGACTTCCCCGTCGCTGGCGATGTCTCCGCTGGCGATGTCTCCGCTGGCGATCTCCTCGGCGCGGGCGGTCCCGGCGCGGGCGGTCCCGGCGCGGGTACCGGCCCGGTCGGCGAGGCGGCGGCGGTGTCCGGGTGCGCCTCCTGGTTCCCGGTGCACGACGCGGCCGGGCAGGTCTTCGGCGTCGGCCTGATCATGCTCAACATGGCAGGCCCGTCGGCCGAGGCCGCCGAAGCGGCCGCGGCCGAGATCAGGCGCAGCGAGGAGCGTTACCGCTCGCTGGTGCACGGCGGCGCCCAGGTGGTCTGGGTGGCGGCGCCGGACGGCGCGATGAAGGAAGACTCGCTGGAATGGCGGCTGATCACCGGGCAGTCGGCCGAGGATTTCACCGGCTACGGCTGGCTGAACTCCATCCACCCCGAGGACCGGGAGCGGGTCGAGCGCGACTGGCGTGAGTGCGTCCGGACCGGCAGGATCTTCGACGACCGCTACCGGATCCGCACCAAAGGCGGGTCCTACCGGCACTACGACGTGCGGGCGGTGCCGATCGAGCGGGACGGCAAGATCGCCGAGTGGGTCGGCGCCAGCACCGACGTCACCAGCCAGCGCGAGGCCGAGGAGATGCGCGGGCGGCTGACCGAGCAGCTGTCGGCCGCAGCGCTGCGCACGGCGCGGCTGCAGCAGGTCACCTCGATGCTGGCCGAGGCCCTCACCGTCGAACAGGTGGTCCAGGTCATCACCGAGGTGGGCCGGACCGCAATCGGGGCGCTGCGCTCGGCGGTCGTGCTGCTCGAGCCCGACGGCGCCCGGCTGCGGGTGGTCAACGACGACCTGCGTAATGCCCCCGACTCCGCCGGGGGACCGCTAACGCTGGAGTCTCCGAGCGTGATGACCAAGGCGATCGCGACCCGGCGGCCCGTGCTGGTCGAGGACCCCGACGACCTGCGCAGGCAGTTCGAGGGCGAGCTCGAGATCGATCCCGAGCGCGTGGCCAGGTCTGACGAGCGCTCCTGGGTCGGCCTGCCGCTGCTGGCGGCGGGCGCTCCGCTGGGCGCGCTGCGGTTCTCCTTCGGCCGGCCGAGGAAGATCACCGAGGAGGAGCGGGTCTTCCTCGAGGCGCTGGCCGGGCAGTGCTCGCTCGCGGTCGAGCGGGCCGGGCTGTACGAGCGGGAGCACACCACGGCCGAGACGCTGCAGCGCAGCCTGCTCCCCGACAAGCTGCCCAGCGTGCCCGGCTTGGTCCTGGAGGCCATGTACCGTCCGGCCAAGAAAATGGAGATCGGCGGCGACTGGTACGACGCGTTCCGGCTGGCCGATCAGCGGCTCGGGGTGGCGGTCGGCGACGTGATGGGCAAGGGCCTGACCGCGGCGGCCGGCATGGGCCGGGTACGCAACGCGCTGCGCGCGCTGGCGCTGACCGACCCGCGCCCGGCGGCGGTGCTCGGCGGCCTGGACCGGCTGTTCAGCGCGACCGAACAGGACGAGCAGGTCACCACCCTGGCCTACCTGGTCATCGACCCGGTGAGCGGCGAGGGCGTGCTCGGGAATGCGGGCCACCTGCCGGCCCTTCTTCTTGAGGCGGGCTGCGCGCCGCGGTTCTGCGAGGTGGAGGAGGGCACCCCGCTGGGCGTGCCCAGCCCGCGGAGGCAGCGCAAGTTCAGCCTGCGCCCCGGAAGTACTGCGGTTTTTTATTCTGATGGTCTGGTAGAGAACAGGAAACGTGGTCTCGACGCGGGTCTTGAGGAACTGGCCGCGGTGGCCGGGCGGGCCGATGAGGACCTGCTGGCCCGGCCCGAACGGCTTCTGGAGTACCTCGTTGAACGTATGCTCGCTGGTCACGAGCAAGACGACGACGTGACGGTGCTGGTCATGCATGTACCAGCGGGCGGTCCGCGGTGAGGGGGCCCGGGCGGAGGCGTACAAGTCACTCCCGGCCGCAGCCTATGGTGATGAGTGGGAGGCAGGCGGGTTGAATCAGTCCCGAGTGGCATCTACCCAGCGAAGGAAGGGGTGACCGTGGTCGTGAGCGCTGCTAACTCCGCAGCGCGGAAGCGCCCCAGGACACCGGACCAGGGGCCCCGGGCCGTCGAGGATCAGGCGGTTCAGGCGGCTCCGCGGCCAGGAGGCCCTGGACCCGATGGCTCCGATGAGCATGGTTCCGAGCTGCGCTCCGACGCCGACGGCGGCCTGACCGCGGTGGATCTCGACGAGGCCGACCTGGACACCGACGCGGATCTGGATCTCGACGATCTGGACGCCGACGAGGTTGACCTCCAGGCCGCGCTCGCCGACGAGGAACTGGCCACGGCCGACGACATCGCCGATGTCGCCGAGGTGGCCGACCTGGTCGCGGACGACGTCGACGGTCCGGAAGGACCGGACGGCGCCGAGGAGCCCGAGCCCGACCAGCCGTCCGCGGAGACGGACGCCGAGGCCGACGGCCCCGGCGCGGCGGGCGCCCGGGTCGTCAAGATCTCGCCGGACGGCGCCGGCGAGGACGAGGAGGTCTTCGTCTTCGGTGACGACGACGACGATCTTCCGGCCGCGCAGGTCGCGGTGGCGGGTGCCACTGCGGACCCGGTCAAGGACTACCTGAAGCAGATCGGCAAGGTGCCGCTGCTCAACGCCGAGCAAGAGGTCGAGCTGGCCAAGCGGATCGAGGCGGGCCTGTTCGCCGAGGAGAAGCTGGCCGACGGCGGCCGGGGCATGTCCACCGACGCGCGGATCGACCTGGAGTGGATCGCCGAGGACGGCACCCGGGCCAAGAACCACCTGCTGGAGGCGAACCTGCGGCTGGTGGTGTCGCTGGCCAAGCGGTACACCGGGCGGGGCATGCTGTTCCTGGACCTGATCCAGGAGGGCAACCTGGGCCTGATCCGGGCGGTGGAGAAGTTCGACTACACCAAGGGCTACAAGTTCTCCACCTACGCCACCTGGTGGATCCGGCAGGCGATCACCCGGGCGATGGCCGACCAGGCCCGGACCATCCGCATCCCGGTGCACATGGTCGAGGTGATCAACAAGCTGGCCCGGGTGCAGCGCCAGATGCTGCAGGACCTGGGCCGTGAGCCGACCCCGGACGAGCTGGCCGTCGAGCTCGACATGACCCCGGAGAAGGTCATCGAGGTGCAGAAGTACGGCCGCGAGCCGATCTCCTTGCACACGCCGCTGGGCGAGGACGGCGACAGCGAGTTCGGCGACCTGATCGAGGACTCCGAGGCGATCCAGCCCGGCGAGGCGGTCAGCTTCACGCTGCTGCAGGAGCAACTGCACTCGGTCCTCGACACCCTGTCCGAACGTGAGGCCGGCGTCGTCTCGATGCGGTTCGGGCTCACCGACGGCCAGCCCAAGACGCTGGACGAGATCGGCAAGGTCTACGGCGTAACCCGCGAGCGCATCCGCCAGATCGAATCCAAGACCATGTCCAAGCTCCGGCACCCGTCCCGATCCCAGGTCCTCCGCGACTACCTGGACTAACCGTTCATCCTGCGGCACCGAAGCCGCCCGGGCCACCCGCCCGGGCGGCTTCGGCGTGCATACCCGGCCGGCCCAGTGTCAGCCGGTCCCTGGCGCCTGGCCGAGGGCACAAAGAAGCCGACGCCAATACCCGAACTGGCGCCGGCGTCCTTGCCGGTCTGGCTGTTCCCGCTCCTACTGCGGCGGCGGCTCAGACAGGCGGTTGCTCTCGTCCTGTATGTCGACGGCGACCTTGGCCAGCGCCTTGGCGTGCTCGCGGCCATGGTGCGCACAGAAAAGCAGCTCTCCTGAGTTAGCCAGCAGCACGCGAACGTAAGCCTGGGCGCCGCATCGATCGCAGACGTCCAGCGCGGTCAGCGGCTTCGTGGGGGCTATCGCTCCAGTCAACGTCGCCTTCCTTCGCGTCGTGCCTCCGGCCTGTAATATCCGGCTGGCTCGGTTTTCTGCCCTTACAGCTCAGCACAACACATACCCCGGCGTCAGCGTTCCCCACTCCGAGTGGTGTACGCCACAAGCGAAACCGCTCACCGACGGAGCGTGGCCGTAACTGCCGCCATTGGACAGACAATGCCTGCGTCCCGCCGGTACTCGGTGTCAGTACCGGCAGCACACAGGCACCGTGTGTTCTCTAGCTGGATATGTACCCAGATTGCCGTTGGTTGATGCATTCGTCATGGTCAGTCTGGGATTTTCGGCGGCCCGCCGCGCGGCACGCCAGGGGCACCCGGTCCGGGACGCTACTATTTTCGGATGGGCCCGTGTGGGCCACGTCCATCTCGCGAAGGGAGATCGGCCGGCTGTGCCCGCCCTTACCACGACCCGGACGCCCGCGGAAACCGCTCCGGCTGACGCTTACACCGCCAGGCACCTGTCGGTCCTCGAGGGCCTGGAGGCGGTCCGCAAGCGCCCCGGCATGTACATCGGGTCGACGGACAGCCGCGGGCTCCAGCACTGCCTGGGGGAGATCTTCGACAACGCCGTGGACGAGGCGCTGGCCGGGCACTGCACCGGGATCGAGGTGACCCTGCACGCGGATGGTTCGGCTGAGGTCAGGGACAACGGCCGGGGCATCCCGGTCGACGTCGAGCGCAAGACCAAGCTCACCGGCGTCGAACTGGTGATGACCAGGCTGCACGCGGGCGGCAAGTTCGGCGGCGGCTCGTACACGGCCTCCGGCGGCCTGCACGGAGTCGGCGCCTCGGTCGTCAACGCGCTGGCCGCGCGGCTGGACGTCGAGGTGGACCGGGAGGGGCGCACCTGGGCGGCCAGTTTCCGCCGCGGCGTCACCGGCGAGTTCGCCGGGCCCGGTCCGGACGCGGGCTTCACCAGGAAGTCGGGGCTGCGCCAGCTCAGCCGCCCGGGACAGGTCAGCCGGGTCCGCCGGGCTACCGGGACCAGGATCAGGTTCTGGCCGGACCGGCAGGTGTTCATCTCCGGCGCCAGGTTCGGCTTCGACGCGCTCACCGAGCGGGCCAGGCAGACTGCTTATCTGGTGCCGGGCCTGACCATCAGCATCCGTGAGGAACCCAGCATCCGGGCGGAACCCGCACCGAACGCCGACGGCCACCAGGCCGAGCCGGAGCGGACCAAACAGGCGGCGTTCCGCTTCGACGGCGGCATCAGCGAGTTCTGCGCCCACCTCGGCTCCGGCGAGCCGGTCACCGACGTGCTGCGGCTCACCGGCTCCGGCCACTTCACCGAGACGGTCCCGGTGCTCGACGACCGGGGGCACATGACCCCGACCGAGGTCGATCGTGAGTTGCAGGTCGACGTGGCGGTCCAGTGGGGGACCGGCTACGACGGCGTGGTCCGCTCGTTCGTGAACGTCATCGCCACCCCGCACGGCGGCACGCATGTGGCGGGCTTCGAGCGGGCCCTGGTCCGCACGCTGAACGACCAGCTCAGGGCGGCCAGGCTGCTGAAGAACGGCGACGAGCCCGTGACCAAGGAAGACGTGCTCGAAGGCCTGACCGCGATCGTCTCGGTCCGGCTGCCCGAGCCGCAGTTCGAGGGGCAGACCAAGGAGGTGCTCGGCACCCCGGCCGCCTCCAAGATCGTGGCGCAGGTGGTAAGCGCGCAGCTCAATGCCTACCTGGACACGCCGCCGCGGGGCGCCAAGCAGCAGGCCCGCGCGGTGCTTGAGAAGGTGGTGTCCGCGGCCAAGGCGCGCATCGCCGCCCGCGAGCACCGCGACAACCAGCGGCGCAAGTCGGTGCTGGCCAGCTCGTCGCTGCCGGCCAAGCTGGTCGACTGCCGGTCGGCCGACGACCGCAGCGAGCTGTTCATCGTCGAGGGAGACTCCGCGCTCGGTACTGCCAAGCTGGCCAGGGACTCGGAGTTCCAGGCGCTGCTACCGATCCGCGGCAAGATCCTCAACGTGCAGAAGGCGTCGCTGGCGGACATGCTCAAGAACGCCGAGTGCGCCGCGATCATCCAGGTGATCGGCGCGGGCTCGGGCAACTCGTTCGACCTCGATTCGGCCAGGTACCAGCGGATCATCCTGATGGCGGACGCCGACGTCGACGGCGCGCACATCCGGTGCCTGCTGCTGACGCTGTTCCACCGGTACCTGCGGCCGATGCTCGACGCGGGCCGGGTCTTCGCCGCGGTCCCGCCGCTGCACCGGGTGGCGCTTAAGAACGTCCGCAAGGGCCAGGAGAAGTACCGGTATACGTACTCCGATGCGGAGCTGAACCGGATCCTGCTCGAGCTCGAGCGGCGCGGCCAGCGCTGGGAAGAGCCCGTGCAGCGGTACAAGGGCCTGGGTGAGATGGACGCGTCCCAGCTCGCCGAGACCACCATGGACCCCAGGCACCGCACCCTGCGCCGGATCAGGATCGAGGACGCGGCTACCGCGGCGGACATGTTCAGCCTGCTGATGGGGACCGAGGTGGCCCCGCGCCGCGACTTCATCGTCGGCGGCGCCGCCGAGCTTGACCCGTCCCGCATCGACACCTGAGCCCGCGGTGAGGGCGCCTACAGCCCGGTTCGCGCGATCAGCCGCCCGGAGTCGACGGCTGCGGTGAACGCGGCGTAGTCCCGCTCGTTCTGGTCGGCGTAGGCCGCGGAGAAGTCGGCGATGGCCCGGTCGAAGGCCTCGCCCCCGCCGAGGTAGGAGGCGATGGCGATCCGGTCACCCCACCGGGCGTGCGCGCGGGCCAGGGTCGCTCCGCAGATGCGGGCGTGCAGGATGGCCCCGGGCACGAGCAGGCTGTCGAGGTCCGCGCTGCCTTTCCAGTCCTGGAATTGGCGTACGTAGTAGTCGCGGAGTACCCCGTCGAGCCCCTTGATGGTCTGCCAGCCCAGGAAGATGTCGGTGGCCGCCTGCATGAGCCGCTGCCCCGCTACCACGCGTTCGCCGTGGTGCCGGTAGGTGCTCTTGGGCAGGAAGCGTTCGAGCACGGAGGCTTGCGCCTCCTTGACCTGCAAGAACAGCGGGTCGTCATGATCGCGGCCCAGCATCAGCATGATGTAGCAGCGGGTCCCGACGCTGCCCACGCCCACCATCTTGTACGCCGAGTGGACGTAACGGTACTCCTCGAGAGGGTGGTGGTGGCGCCCGAGCGTCCGCCGGTACGAGCTGAGCAGCTTCTTGATGATCGGGGCCGGGTTCTCCCATTCCGACCCCGATTCGACCAGATCCTCGATCGGGACGATGATCGGCGGGTCGGCGACGATGCGCAGTTCACCGTTGACCTCGTCCGCCCGCTTGGCGAACACCCGGACGCTGTCCCGCGTCCGCGCCTTGGCCACCATCTCCTTGGTCGCCCTGGCCTCGTCCTTGCTGACCCGGTTGACGCGGACTTCCTTGCGGACCATTTTGAGCAGCATCCCGGCCTCCAGATGCTCGTACCACGCGTCCAGGCTCCTCATCCCGGCGGACCGGCGCATCCGGTCCCGGTACTCCCGGACCCCGGCCATGACCACGGCGCGGCGGTCGGCCGGGGCGAAGCCGCGGTCGCGCCCCATCACCTCGAAGCTGGCCGCCAGTCGTTTCACGTCCCACTCCCACGGGCCGGGGAGAGTCTCGTCGAAATCGTTGATGTCGAAAATCATCTGCCGCTCGGGGGTGCCGAACAGGCCGAAGTTCGACAGGTGGGCGTCGCCGCACAGCTGCACGGTGACCCCGGATACCGGGGTGGCCGCCAGGTCGGCCGCCATGATCAGCGCGGCGCCCCGGTAGAACGTGAACGGGGAGACCAGCATCCGTCCGTAGCGGATCGGGATCAGGCCAGGGACCCGGCTGGCCGCCTGCTCTTCGAGCAGCGCGACCGGATCCGGGCGGTCTGGCGCGGCCTCCCACCGCCCGTGGCCCGACCTGGGCGCCTGCTTTCGGGCCGCCCGGCCTCTGGCCACTCGCTCGTCCACGGTCAGGTGCTTGCGTCGCCATGTCGACGCGAACGGCGCGCCCCCCTCCCGCGTGGTCAGGTCCGGCGAGGCAGTTGGCTGCGAGGGCGTTTCGGCGGTGCTCATAGGTAGTCTCGCTTTCGCAACCAGACGAGGGTGACCCAGCCCCAGATGGGCGGCAGGTAGGAAGAGAACAAGCGCTGGATGAAGACGGCGGCGGTGGCATCGGCCTCCGAGACGCCGGCCGCGGTGAGGCCGAGGATCATGCCCGCCTCCACTACTCCCAAGCCGCCTGGCGTCGGTGCGACGCCTCCGATCATGGCGGCCAGCATGATGATCACGATCAGGACCGGAAGCCTGAGGTGGTCGTCGAAGGCGCGCAATGAAACGGACAGGGCCATGGCCACGGACAGCTCCTGGGCAAATGAGCCACCGAGCAGCAGGACCAGCTTGTGCGGAGAGCTGGCTATTCCCTTGAGGTTGCCCCAGATGTCACGGACCTTGGGACGCGCCTTCTCGGCCGCCAGCCTGCGGATCCTGGGCACGGCCAGGAGCAGGCCGACGGCGAGGGCGACCACCACCACGACAGCCAGGATGATCCACACCAATTTCGAATCCCCCCCAGACTCGGGGGTGACCTCGAGGTGGATGGCTCCCCAAGCGAACGGCAGTGAAACCAGGAGCAGCACCCCCTTCGCGATCCAGCTGGAAGTGGCCATGATGGCGCCCGAGCTCAATGCCACCGACGTGTCGTAGCCCTGTTTCTGGAAAAAGCGCACCCGGGTGGCGAAGACCGCCGCTGTTCCGCCCGCCAGCGCGCTGAATGCCTTGGCGACCTCGACGGCCACCGTCCGCCCGAACGGAAGCGGCCCGGACACGCTGCCGATGCCTTCGACGGCCGACGCCACGTAGGCCAGCTGGGCCAGGACCAACGCCATGATGACCCAGAGCCAGTCGGCCCCGATCACGGTGTCGAAGGACTTGGAGACGTCGATCAGCACCCCGATCAGGGCCCAGCCGCCGATGAGCGTGCCGATCATCATGATCAGCGTCGGCCAGCTCACCCGGCGGGGCTCGACCAGCTTCGGCACGTCGATCGAGGCGGCCTGAGCGGCGCGCTTACGGACATCCTCCAGCAGTCCGCGCTGGCCCCGCAGGCTCCGGCCGAGCACGGGGTCGAGCGCTGGCTTGTGCAGGTGCCGAAGGGCGCCGTCTAGCATCTCCGGCGTGAGGCACCGGGCCGCGGCGCCGGCGGCTCGTTCGGCGCCGACTGCCACCGCGGTCGCCGCCATGGCACCGGCCATGTCACGATCAAGCTGATCCGGCGAAGCGCTGGCCGAGGCGTTGCGGAAGTCCGTCACCACGATGGTCTGCGCGGCCACGTCGACCAGCAGCGCATCACCGCTGATCGCGCCGTGCGCGATGCGTGCCCCGCGCAGCATCAGCAGCTGCCGATACAGGTCGTCAAGCGTAACGTCGCTAATGTCAGCGGCACCGGCGTCCGCCAGCGCCGTCCCGGCAGGCAACCGGCCGACCAGGAGCGCGTCCTTGGACGGTCCCGCGGTTCCTGCCTCGATGATCTCGGGCACGGCGACGCCTGCCTGGGCCGCCCGCATGGTGAGGTAGGCCTCGTGTTCGACCTGCTGCAGCCGGGAAATCGTCAGGCTCGGCCCTGAGTCCCGGTACAGCAGGAACCGGCCCGCCTTGGTGAGCAGCCTGGCATCGGCCGCGTCCCGGCCGTAGACCGCGATACCGACGCGCTGACCGGGCGAATCCGCACGGCGCGTCTCGCCGGCCTCGTACTTCGCTACGCCCCAGACCTGCCTCCTCATCGGGTGCACGTCGCCCGTGCGGACACCGAGCTCGGCCAGCAGCAGCCGCACATCCTCGGTCGACGGCAGGCCGAGCGGTGAGCCGAAGATCAGCCGGACCACCGCGGTCACCCCCCAGCCGATGGCCAGGCTCCCCAGGACATTCAGCGGCAGCCCGTGACCTCCGACTGCTGAGGCCATCGCCACCAGGGCGATGAAGATCTCGATGAGGCGCTGTACGCCCCGCGCCAGGTAGGGCAGCGCCGCCGTGGCGACCGCCATGAACAGAGCGATCTGCAGAACAGGGAAATTCAGGTAATAGCCGTTGATGACGATCCCGCCCGGTCGCCCGCCGCGGCTTCCGAGCATGAGAATCAAGATCCCGCTCACCGCCGCCGTACCGGCCGCGCTCAACCCGATGTCACGTGCGATCTCCCAGCGGCGCGCGACCAGAGCCAGCAGCACCAAGACGATCGCGACGCCGTACGAGCCACCCTGGTAGACCACCGTCACCAGCCAGGTGATGCTCCGCGGCGGCGGATGGATGACCTGGACGATGGCCTGGTCGATGCGGGAGTTGTAGTGGATGACAAGCACGCAGCACACCAGCGCGAAGGCGGCCGTGGCCAGGCGCACTCCGTCGCTACCGCGCCGGCGTCGCTGGCCGTCGCCGACCGGGGCGAACATGACCGAACGCCAGCCACGTAGCAGATGCGGCTCGACCACCGAGCCCGTATCCTCTACGAGGTCTTCAGCCACACCGGGTCAACCGCCTCCCCAGCATCACCGGCGGCCGGGATTCCCTCAAAGCCGCAGAGATTTAGGCACCGGGACGACCTTATTTCGCGGGCCCGGTACCCCATGCCCCTATCAGACTCCCTGCGCTAGGGCGTTGTCCAGATGGAGCGCCGCAGGCCGCCCGGGATCCGGGCCGCATCGACAACTGAGAATCGGACGCTGAGTCACCTCCGCCGCTGCTAGCATCACCTTCCGTGACCACGGCGATACTCATTGCGCAGCACCTGCGGGCACGGGCGCGGTGGCGGCTCGACAGCGCGGGCGCCAGCGCGCTGCACGTGGCGCGCAGCGTCGTCGCCCTCCTGGACGCGGCCGTCTACCTGCGGGACGTTCCCGACGACGACCCCGACCTGCTGGCCCTGGCGGCGGCCGGGCGCTTGGCCGGCGGCGTCTTCGATCCCGGGCCCGAGGGCGCGGCCATCATCAGGTCCTGGCAGCTCGCCGACGAGCCGTCGGCCGGCCCCCGCGACCTGCTGGCTGAGCTCGTCCGGGCCGCCCGCCAGGCCACCCCGGCCGCGGCCGCGATCAGCATCCCCCGGCCGGCCCCCGCCGCGAGGCAGGCCGGCGCCGCGAGGCAGGCCGGCGCCGCGAGGCAGGCCCCCGCCGCGAGGCAGGCCACCGCGACCCGGGCTCCGGCGCGGACGCTAACCGATCAGCGACATGACCTGAACCGGATAGCGGGCCGCGATCCTGTCGAAGTCGGCGTCCGCGTGCACAACGGTGACGTCGCGCCGCCACGCGATCGCCGCGATGAGGCAATCGGTCACTGACCGGATGGTCAGGCCCTCGTTCCGCAGCAACCCATAGAGTGCGGCCCCTTCGGTGTAGTCGCACACCGGATCGATCGGGCACAGCGGCATGGCGCTGGTGAGCCGTCGCAGCTTGCGGAAGTCCGCTGCATTACGCGCGCCGACCAGCAACTCCATGATCACCGGCTCGGTCACGCCTGCGGTCGGCGATTCGCGCCACACCATGGCACGGACCTGCCGGTGCGCACGGCTCCCGGTGCCCCGCAGATACTCAATCCAGGCCGAGCTGTCGACGAGGTACACGGCTCAGCACTCGAAGATCCTGGACTTACGCATCTCAGCCAGGTCCCCGTCCCAGCCCATGCCCTCTACGCTTTCCAGGAACTCCTGGGTGAGCGGGGTTCCCGCCACCTGACGCAGGGCCAGGTCGACGGCCTCCTTCTTGGTCTTGAGCCCGTACCGCTCCATCACCCGGGCGACAAGCTCGTCGTCGATCTCGATGTTCGTCCGCGTCATCGCCCTCATACACCAACCATACACCAAGACATGGCTGGCTACGCTGAGTAGAGACTAGACCACCCGGACGGAACCGCCGAGGAGGGCCAGCGGCCCGCTGACGGCGACGCCCGAGCCGTCCCGCTTGCCGACCGGGGCGGGCAGCTCGACCGGCGCGCCCGTCTCGGTCGCGCCCACCGCCGGGGCCGGCCCGGCCCACGCCGCCACCAGCAGGTCCTCGCCCTTGAGGAACCGGTGGCAGCGCACGCCGCCGGTGGCCCGGCCCTTGCCGGGGAACTCGTGCAGCGGGGTCACCTTGACGCTGTCGGCCGCCGTCCCCGGCAGTGCGGACGCGCTGCCCGCCACGGTCACGACCACGGCGGGGGAGTAGGTGCCAGGCGGCCCGGAAGGCGTCCCGGCCGCCGCGTCCGCGTCCACCGCGCCGAACCACACCGCCGCGGCCCCCGCCGACAGCCGGACGCCGGCCATGCCGCCGGCCGCCCGCCCCTGCGGGCGAACCGAGGCAGCGCCGAACCGGAGCAGTTGCGCGTCCGAGGTGATGAACACCAGCTCCGCCGATTCGCCGGGTAGCTGCGCGGCCCCCACCACCCGGTCGCCGTCCTTCAGCGTGATCAGCTCGAACTCGTCCCTGTTCTGCGGGTAGTCGGGCAGCACCCGCTTGACCACGCCCTCGGCCGTACCCAGGGCGATGCCACCGCCAAGAGCACCCGGCGTATCAATACAAGCAAGACCCACCACCGTCTCGCCCCGCGCAAGCGCGGTGAACTCGGTGACCGGCGTGCCGCCCGCCAGCGACGTGGCGCCGGCGCCGGGGACCGGAGCCGGCAAGCAGAGTGCGGGCAGCTCGAGCACGTTGAGCTTGACCAGCCGCCCGGCCGACGTCACCAGCCCGATCGTGCCGCGGGCGGTGGCCCGGACCGCGGCGATGACGACGTCGTGGGCCGAGCGAGAAAGCTCACCCAGAGGGGGGACCACGGCCCGTTCGGGATAATCATCCGCAGCCGGGCCGGTCACCGGTACCCGGGCCACCAGCCCGGTCGCCGACATCAGTACCACGCACGGGTCGTCGGCCACCTCCAGCGGGACCGCCGCTGGCAACGCCGCGCCGCCGCCCTCGAGCAGAACCGTGCGCCGCGGGGTGCCGAACTTCTTGGCCACCTCGGCCAGCTCACCGCTGACCACCTCGCGCAGCCGGGCGTCCGATTCCAGGATCGACGTGAGCGCGGCGATCTCGGCCCGCAGCTCGTCCTGCTCCCGCTCCAGCTCGAGCCGGTCGTATCGGGTCAGCCGCCGCAGCGGCGTGTCCAGGATGTACTGCGCCTGGATCTCGGACAGCTCGAAGACGTCCATCAGGCGCTGCTTGGCCGCGGCCGCATCGTCGGAGGACCGGATGACCGCGATGACCTCGTCGATGTTGAGCAGCGCGATGAGCAGGCCGTCGACCAGGTGCAGCCGCTCCAAACGCTTGCGGCGCCGGTACTCGGTCCGCCGCCTGGTCACCTCCAGCCGGTGCGCCACGTAGATTTCCAGCAGCTCGCGAAGCCCGAGCACCCGCGGCTGCCCGTCGACCAGGGCGACGTTGTTGATGCCGAACGTCTCCTCCATCGGCGTCAGCCGGTACAGTTCGGCCAGCACGGCGTCCGGGTTGAAGCCGCTGCGGATCTCGATCACCAGGTGCAGGCCGCGATTGCGGTCGGTGAGGTCCTTCAGGTCGGCGATGCCGTTCAGCTTCTTGGCCTGGACCAGGTCCTTGATCCGGGCCATGACCTTTTCCGGGCCGATGCTGTAGGGGAGCTCGGTGACCACGATGCCGGTGCGCCGGGGAGTGATCTGCTCGATCCTGGCCGTCGCCCGGGTGCGGAAGATGCCGCGGCCGGTCTCGTACGCCTCCCTGATACCCTCCAGCCCCACAATGCGCCCGCCGGTGGGCAGGTCAGGCCCGGGCACGAAGCGCATCAGGGCATCAAGGGACGCGTCCGGGTTCTTGATCAAGAAACGCGCGGCCGCGATGACCTCGCCGAGGTTGTGCGGCGCCATGTTGGTGGCCATCCCGACCGCGATCCCGGACGCGCCGTTGACCAGCAGGTTGGGCAGACCCGCCGGGAGGACGTCGGGCTGGGTCTCGCTGCCGTCGTAGTTCGGGATGAACTCAACGGTGTCCTCGTCGATGGAGGCGACCATCTCCATCGCGGCCGCGGTCAGCCGGGCCTCGGTGTAGCGCATCGCCGCGGGGGAGTCGTCGCCGCCCGTGCTGCCGAAGTTCCCGTGCCCGTCCACCAGCGGCAGCCGCATCGCCCACGGCTGGGCCATCCGGGCCAGCGCGTCGTAGATGGCCGAGTCACCGTGCGGGTGCAGCCGGCCCATCACCTCGCCGACGACCCGGGCGCACTTGACGTGGGCGCGGTCCGGGCGCAGGCCCATCTCGTTCATCTGGTACAGGATCCGGCGCTGCACCGGCTTCAGGCCGTCTCGTGCGTCCGGGAGCGCGCGCTGGTAGATGGTGCTGTATGCGTACTCGAGGTAGCTGCCGCGCATCTCCTCGGCGACATCGATGTCGACGATGTTCTCTTCGAAATCCTCGGGGGGCGTAGTCGTACCGCCTCGTCGTCCTGCCATACCGAACATTCTGCCGTGCCGGCGCGACCCGCGCGGACAAGGCGCGCCAGCGTCAGGTGGCCGAGAAGCCGCCGTCTACGTACAGCGTCTGCCCGGTCACGTAGTCACTGGCCCGGGAGGCCAGGAAGACGGCCACCCCGGCGAAGTCGGCAGGCTCCCCGTTGCGCCCGATCATCGTCCTGGCCGCCATCGCCGCCATCCGCTCCGGGTCAGCGGCCACGGCCGCGTTGAGCCGGGTCGCGACGAACCCCGGGCACACCGAGTTGCAGCACACGCCGGACGGCGCCCACGCCTCGGACTGCGACCGGGTCAGCGCGGCCAGGCCGCCCTTGGACGCCCCGTACCCCCCGCTGTTGGCGAACGCCCGCTGGGCCTGCTGCGAGGTCACGTTGATGATCCGGCCCCAGCCGCGGGACGCCATCGACGGCCCGAACCGCTGGCCGAGCAGGAACGGCGCGGTCAGGTTGACCGCCAGGGTCAGGTCCCAGTCCGCCGTGGTCAGCGAAGGAAGCGGCGGCCGCAGGTTGATCCCCGCGCAGTTCACCAGGATGTCCGGTGGCCCGAACGCCGCGGCCGCCTCGTCCGCCGCCCGCTCAAGCCCGGCCCGGTCGGCCAGGTCCGCGCTCACCCAGGCGGCCTGCCCGCCGCACGCGCGCAGCCCCGCCGCCGCCGGTTCGAGCCGCTCGGCGTCCCGCGCCACCAGCACCACCTGGGCTCCGGCCCGGGCCAGCGCCGCGGCCATCCCCGCGCCGATCCCCGAGCTCCCGCCGGTGACCACGGCGACCCGCCCGGTCAGCGAGAAAAGGTCCGCCAGGAAGCCTGCGCCCGCCGTCACGCGGCAGCCGTCACAGCACCGGGCGGGCGCCGATGAGGCCGAGGGCGTGCGCGGCCAGGCGGCATCCGCTGGCCAGCGCCTCGCCCGGCGGCTTCTTGTCCAGCCACGGCGGGATGAAGCCGGCGATGAAGGCGTCCCCGGCGCCGGTGCCGTCCAACACGCGGTCCACCGGCGGCGCAGGCACTCGCACCGGCGGCCGCCCGTTGGCGTAGAACAGCGCGCCCTCCGCGCCGAGCTTGACCGCGACGTGCGGATACCAGGCGGTGAGCACGCGGGCCGCCTGTTCGGGGTCATCCCGCCCGGTGAGCACCCTGGCCTGGGCGGCGTTGACGAACAGCAGCACGGCCCCGGCGGAAAGTTCGAGGAAAGGCTCGGCCCCGGCCCGCTCAAGCGGAGCCGCCGACGCCCCGTCCACCGAGGCGGTCATGTTGGTCCGGCGGGCGTAGTCGATCGCGGCCAGCCCGGCCGCCCGCGCTCCCTCCGACATCAGCGTGTACCCGGAGACGTGCAGGTGAGCGCCGGGCACGAACAGGTCGTGCGGCAGGTCGTCGGGGGACAGCGCCGCGTTGGCGCCGGGGTCGGAGAGCATGGTCCGCTCGCCCTTGTGGGTGACCATCACGACACAGGTGCCGGTGGGCCGCTCGGGGTCCATCACCAGCCTGGCGTCGACACCGTAGCCCATCAGCTCCATGTCGCGGTTGCGCCCGGCGATGTCCGCCCCCCGCCGTCCCACGAACGCCACGTCGCCGCCGTCGGCCGCCATCCAGGCCGCGATGTTGGCCCCCGAACCCCCGCCGTGCATGGTCACGCTCGCTGGCGTGTCGCTGCCGCGGGCGAGCGGCAGCGCAGCGTGAGCGACCGCGTCGGTCATCAGGTCGCCAATGACTACCACGCGCGCCATGTTGTATCACCTCGTCACTCTGCGGGCCCCGCTGGGACGAACTCCCGGCAGTCGGCGTGCCCGCCCACAGGTCCTACCTACGTTAGCGGCCAGCAGCCTTGGCTGGCCAGCGGGCCCAGTAGAGATCACGGCTGGATGGATGCTTAACACGCCACCCGCGCAATATTGTCACCTGACTGTTATCCCGCAGTGCTCATCACCGGGCCCGCGCCATGCACGTCACCAGGCTCCCAGCGGCAGGACTCGACCGGCCACGACCAGTTCGGCCTCCTCCGACTCGGCGGCCAGCACCTGGTTCAGCCGCCCGAGCTCGTCCCGGAACAGCCGCCCGGCGGGCGTCGCGGGCACCACGCCCAGCCCGGTCTCGTCACTGACCGCGACGACGTGAGCGCTGGTCTGCCGCCACGCGCCGATCAGCTCCGCGATCCGGCCCGCCAGTTCGTCCCGCGGCGCCCTGCGGTCGTCCCGCGCCGCGCCCCGGTCATCCCGCGCCGCATCCCAGCCGCCGCAGTCGTCCAGGACCGCCGTCAGCCAGCCGCCGATCCCGTCGATCAGCAGCGCCCCGCGGGCGGTGGCCAGCAGGCCGGCCAGATCCGTGGTCTCGGCCGTCCGCCACCAGCCCGGCCGCCGCGCCCGGTGCGCGGCCAGCCGCGCCGCCCAGTCCAGGTCACCCGCCCCCGCGGCCCCGGTGGCCACATAAGTCACGTCCGGCTCGCCCGCCAGCCGCAGCTCGGCCCGCTCGGACTTGCCCGACCGGGCCCCGCCGAGCACGAGCACCCGCCGGGTCCCGGCCAGACCTTTAAGACCTTTTGGTGCCGAACGGGCTGTGCTGATCGCATCGCCGTCCCCCATCAGCCGCACCCGCCAGAAGCCGCAGCGCTGCTCGAGTTCCCGCTCCGACGGCACGCGGTGGTCCGCGAACGCCACCGCGGTGATCGTGTTCGCCGTGATCAGCCTCCGGGCCCTGAGCCAGCCGAGCTGGGCGGGATCGCCCAGCACGTCGAGGAACACGACGTCGTAAGGCGCCGCGTCCTCCGGCGGCACCGGCACCGCCCCCGGTCCCGCCGGGTAAAGCAGCCGCCCCCCGTCCGGCGTGGTGAGCTCCCACCCCCCCGCGATGGCAGCTACCCGATAACCGACCGGGCCGTCTCCCGCGCCCCCGTCTCCCGCGTTCCCGTCTCCCGCGTTCCCGTCTCCCGCGTTCCCGTCTCCCGCGTTCCCGTCTCCCGCGTTCCCGTCTCCCGCGTTCCCGATCCCGAGCCTCACTCGCCCGTCGACGACTATGGTCGACCGCGTCCGCACATTGCCGTCCGCTGCCTGGCGCAGGCAGGAGGCGCACCGGCAGCCGGGCCGCGGCCAGCCTGTACTTCCTCCCGAACCCTCGACCAGGACCCGCATCAGCCGAGGAACGACAGGCGGATCCGGCGGTCCGGGTTGTCCACGTTGAGGTCGACCAGGGCGATGGACTGCCAGGTGCCGAGGGCCAGCCGGCCGCCGATCACCGGGACGGTCGCGTAGGGCGGCACCAAGGCCGGCATGACGTGCGACCGGCCGTGCCCGCGGGATCCGTGCGCGTGCCGCCAGCGCTCGTCGGCGGGCAGCAGATCGGCGAGGGTAGCCAGGAGGTCATCGTCGCTGCGCGCGCCGAGTTCGATCAGCGCGATGCCCGCAGTCGCGTGCGGCACGAAGACGTGCAGCAAGCCGTCGCCGCCCTCGGCGGCGGCGCCGGCGAAATCCGCGCACTCGCCGGTGATGTCCCTGACCGTCTCCCGGCCCCCGGTACGGACTTCGATAATCTGCGTCTTCATGCCCCGGATCATAGGGTGGATTGGACGGCGGATCTCTACCACGCCCTTACCCGTAGGGTAAGGATCATGTACCCGCAGGAAGGGGGGCGAGCATGACGGAGATCTCCCAGCCGGACGGGGCGCGGCTGCGGCTGGCCCGGCAGGCTCGCGGCCTGTCCCAGCAGCAGATGGCCGGCGTGGCCGGCGTCACCCGGCAGGCCGTGTCCGCCGTCGAGTCCGGCCATTCGGATCCTTCGCTGCGGGTCGCCCTCGGCCTGGCCCGGGCGCTCGGCATGACGGTAGAGGAGCTGTTCGGCCCAGGTGACCTCGGCGATCCGGTGCTGGCGCAGCCGGTCGCGGCGGTCAACGGCCCGGGTTCCCGGGTCGCGCTTGCCACCGTCGGCGACACGTTCGTCGCGCTGCCACTGCACGCGGACACGGCCGCCCGGCTGGGCTTCAGCCCGGCCGGCGGACTGGTGGCAGGCCCGTCATCGGCCCCGGCGGGTGTGTCCTCCAGGGGCCGCGAACCGTGGAACCTGGTACCGGTACGGCCCATCGGGCCGCCGCGGCCGACCGTCGTGGTGGCCGGCTGCGATCCGGCGCTGCCGCTGCTCGAGACGCCGCTCGCCCTGCTCGACCCGCCCCTGGCGTTCGCCTGGTGGCCGTGCGGCAGCGGCGAGGCCTTGCGCCTGGCCGCCGCCGGGCTAGTGCACGCCGCGGGCGTGCACAGGATCGGACCCAGTGGCCCCGCAGTACGCCCGGGCCCCGCTGGACGCCCTGGCCGTTCAGGGCGCCCTGGCCGTTCAGGGCGCCCGGCCGGCCGGGCGGATACCGGGGACGTGGCCGATATTCCCGGCGGCGCCGAGGTGGTCGGGTTCGCCTCCTGGCGTGAGGGCCTGGTGGTCCGGCCCGGGACCCAGGTCCGCGGGCTGGACGACGTGGCCGCCCACGGGCTGCGGCTGGTCAACCGCGAGCCAGGAGCGCAGGCGCGCGCGCTGCTCGACCGGGAGCGCCTCCGCCTCCGCCTGGACCCAGCCGAACTCCCCGGCTACGACAGCCGGGCCGCCGGCCACCTGCAGGTGGCGGCGGCCATCGTCGGCGGTCTCGCGGACGCGGGCGTGTCGAGTGAGCCGGCGGCGCTGGCCTACGGGCTCGACTTCATCCCGCTGGCCGCGGAACGGTTCGACCTGCTGCTGCCGGCCAAGCACGCCGCGTCCCGCGAGGTCCAGGGCCTGCTGAAGGTGCTCACGTCGCCGTGGCTGCTGGCCCAGCTGGCCGGCCTGCCCGGCTACGACGCCGGCCGCTGCGGCGAGCGCACAGCCTGATGAGCACAGCCTGATCAGTGCCCGTACACCGGGATCATCACGGCCCGGGCGATGGTGTGAAAGCGCAAGTTGAAGCCGGCCACGGCTGGTGAGATCTCGTCGTTGACGTCCAGCGACTCCACATCGAGAGCGTGCACCGCGAACACGTAGCGGTGCGGCGGGTCCCCGGCCGGCGGGGCCGCGCCACCGAAGTCCTTGGCGCCGTAGTCGTTGCGCACATGGAACGCCCCCTTGGGCAGACCGGAGCCATCGGTCCCGGCCGCGCCCGTCTCCAGTTCGGTCACCGAGGCGGGAATGCCGAGCACGATCCAGTGCCAGAAACCCGAACCGGTCGGCGCGTCCGGGTCGAAGCAGGTGACCGCGAAGCTCTTGGTCTCAGCCGGGAAACCAGACCAGCGCAGGGACGGGGAGATGTTCCCCCCGGTCATGCCGAACCCGTCAAAGACCTGGTTCTCCGGCATCATCGCGCCCTCGGCGACGTCATCGCTGCGCAGGTCGAACGACGGGACGGCAGGGTGGAAGTCATAAGGGAGCGGCGCACGGTTAGTCATGGCTTAACCTCCTCGTCGAGGCGGGCTGGGTTCGTCCTTTGGACGGGTCCCACGTTATCGGTAAGCCCGGCGGCCGGTCCGCCGGGCTAACACCGCCGGGGGGCGCCCGCTTGGTCGCGTAGTTTGGGATGATAAACAGCAATTAAGCACCGGAGTTCTCCTACGGTAGTTGTTGTGACGCAGCGGCGGGGACGCAAGCTCTCCGGGCGAGCGCGCCACCGGGATGCCCGGTGGTTCCTCGGCCGGATGCGCCGCCGGGCCGCGGGCGGCGTTCTCGGCCGGATCCGGCTGGGCACGGCGGGCAGCTCGCCGCGGTTGCGGCGCTGGGTGCTGGCCCTGGTCCTGCTCGGCGTGGTCTTGGTGCCATACCCGACGCAGGGTGCGGCCGGCGCGCCGCCCGCGACCGCCTGCCGGGTCGGCTGCCGGCCCGGGTTCGTGCCCAGCATGGTCCGGTGGACGACCTCGCTGCCCGGGTCGTGGGACGTGCTCTCCGGGCTGACCGGTACGGTGCCGGCCTCGGGCCTGGCCTACGCGTCCGTCGGCGACGGTGTCGCGGCCGTCGGCGTCGGGCTGACCGTGTTCTGCGTTCTCCTCGAAGACCGGCGCACTGCGGTGGCAGGACACGCTGACCGGCTTCCCGGTCGGCGCCGCCATCGTGTCGGTGCGCACCTGGCCGGGCGAGGTCACCGCGGGCGTCTCCTACCGGTCCGCGGGCGGTGCCGGCGCTCCCGAGCGCACCGAGGTGGTCATCTCCGATCCGGCGGGCGCCCAGGCGGGCCGGTATCCGGCGGCCGCGTTCGGCGGGGCGGTGGCGGGCAGCGCGAAATACACCGTCGTGGTCGGCGCCACCACGGTGACGAGCTACGACAACGCGACGGGGCACATCCGCTGGCAGCGGCCTACGGGCCGGGTCGCCCAGGCGTGGCGTACCGACGGCAACTGGCTCTACGTGGCCGAATCGGCCGGCGGGTTCGTGGACTCGGCCCCGGTGACCGCGCTGCGCCGGATCGACCTGGCCACGGGGGCTGAGCATGTCGTCCGGCCGCTTGAGGGCCTGGAGTTCGACGGCACGCTGAGCACCGCCTTCGACGGCGTCGTGCTGTTCTCCTCGGCGGCCGGGGTGACCGCGTACAGCGGCACCACCGGAGCCTCGCTCTGGTCTGTTCACGGGGCGGTGCCGGAAAGCACCGACCGCAGTCCGCGCCGGATCTACCTCACCGAGGGGTCCAACCTGGTTGGCGTGGACCCGCCAACCGGCCGGGTCAAAGCGACCGCCTCAGGCTCTGCGGTCAACGGATCGGCCGGGATGTACGTGGTCAGGAGCGGCGTGGCCCTCGGGCTCGACCAGGGCGGGAACGGAGACGCGTGGGGTTATGACCTCGCGGTGCAGCGGGTCACGCTGGCCGCGGCCGGGTTGCCCTGGCCGCACTACTTCGTCGATCTCAGCGGCGTCGGCGGCAGCGCCGACCCGGCCAGCGACCTGGTGATCATCGCGGCCTGCAGGCAGCTGGCGCCCAGTTCGCTCACCCAGCCGAGCGCGTCCGCCCCGTCGGGGTCCGCCCCCCCGCCGACCGCCGGACCGTCCCAGACCCCTAGCGGGCCGGCCTCGTCGTCGCCGGGCATGTCGGGGTCTTCGGGTTCTTCGGGATCCTCGGGATCGGCTAGTTCCACGCCGAGTCCCGGCACCAGCCCGCCGACCGGGGCCGGCCAGAACTGCCTGCATCCCGAGCTGGTCGCGCTAAATTTGTAGCACTTAGCTGTAGCACATTGCCCCTAACTCCCTGATGGCCTGCGGCAACGTGGCACGGGTTCCGGCGGGTGGGTGCGGCTGCGTCGGGGTAGGTTTTTCAGGCGATGAACATGGCGGAAAAGGCCTTCCGGGCCGTGGATGCGCTGCAGCAGCGACACGCATGGCTAGCCGTGCCGGTGGCGGTCTGGAAGAAGTTCGGCGACGACCAGGCAGGCAACCTGGCCGCGCTGATCGCGTACTCGGCCCTGGTCGCGATCTTCCCGCTGCTGCTTGTCCTGGTCACCGTGCTGGACATAGTGCTAAAGGACAATCCCGGGCTGAAGCAAACGGTGCTGCACGCGGTGGACACGTACCCGGCGATCGGCCTGCTCGACCAGAGCATCGGTCGGCTGAACCAGACCGGGATCGCGCTCGCGGTCGGCCTGGTGGGGACGTTCATCGGGACGCTGGGAGTAGCGAACTCGCTGCAGAACGCGCTCAACTCGGTCTGGGAAATTCCCTTCGCCCGCCGCCCCGGGTTCCCGTGGTCGTGGCTGCGCAGTGCCGCCCTGATCGTCGGGGTCGGCACGGGCTTCATCGCCACCACGATCTTGTCCGGGTTCGCGGCCGCCACCGGACGCCGCCTGGGGGACGCGGTCGGCGCCGGCCGCGTCCTGGACGGCGCCGGCGCGTCCGTGCTGGCCTTCGTGGTGTCGCTGGTGCTGAACTTCGGGCTGTTCTG
This sequence comes from uncultured Actinomycetes bacterium, assembly GCA_963798675.1. Classification (GTDB taxonomy): domain Bacteria; phylum Actinomycetota; class Actinomycetes; order Streptosporangiales; family Streptosporangiaceae; genus Palsa-504. The sequence continues at coordinate 153,752 of CAWCUJ010000046.1, forward strand.
GCTGGCCTTCCGGCTCGCCACCGCGAAGGACATCACCTGGCGGCAGCTCTGGCTCGGCGCGGCCATCAGCGCCGTCATCTGGCAGATACTGCAGGCCTTCGGCGGCTACTTCCTGTCCCATCAGATTGCCCACGCCTCACCGCTGTACGGCACGTTCGCCGTCGTGCTCGGGCTGATCGCCTGGCTCTACCTGCAGGCCCAGCTCACCTTGTACGCCGTCGAGATCAACGTGGTCCGGGCCTACCGGCTGTGGCCGCGAAGCCTGGCCCCGCCGCCCTATACGGAACAAGACCGCCGTGCCTTCCAGCTATACGTAGACAAGCGACGTAACCAGCTGGACATCGCGGCGGGAGCCGGAGGTGAGGACGATCGCGAGAAGACGTCAGGCTGACCCGAACGCGCCGCACGTGGTCATCTGCGGCGCGGGCTTCGGCGGCCTATCCGCCATTTCCAGGCTCACCCGTGCGGGCATGCGGGTGACCCTGGTGGACGGCCACCTGTACAGCACCTTCCAGCCGCTGCTCTACCAGGTCGCCACCGGGGGGCTGAACCCGGGCGACGTCGCCTACCCGGCGGGCGGCTTCGTGCGCCGGTACGGGGCGGTCTACCGGCACGGGGAGCTGGCGGCGATCGACTCGGCGTCCCGCCGGATCAAGCTCACCAACGGCCGCGACCTCAGCTATGACTACCTCATCGTCGCCACCGGCGTGTCGGCGGCGTTCTACGGCATCAAGGGGGCGGCGGAGAACACGTTCGGCCTGTACACCCGGACCGACGCCATCGTGTTCCGCGACCATCTCATGGCGGGCTTCGAGCGGCTGAGCGTGGGCAGCGGCGATCTCTCCGTCACCGTGGTCGGCGGCGGGGCCACCGGCGTAGAACTGGCCGGCACGCTGGCCGAACTGCGCGGCACCGTGCTCGGCGCCACCTTCCCCGATGTCGACCCATCCCGGGTGCATGTCCGGCTGGTCGAGATGGCGCCGTCGCTGCTCGGGCCGTTCCACGAGAAACTGCGCGAATACGCCAAGGCCCAGCTGCTGGGCCGCGGTGTCGACGTGCGGCTGAACACCAAGATCCGCGAGGTCACCGCGAACCACGTACGGCTGGCCGGCGGCGAGGACGTGCCCAGTGACATCACCGTCTGGGCGGCCGGCGTGGCGGCAGGCCCGGCCGTGGCCGGCTGGGGGCTGCCCCAGGGGAAGAACGGCCGCATCGTGGTCGGGCCCGACCTGCGGGTGCAGGGCCAGGACAGGATCTTCGCCGTGGGGGACATCGCGGTGAACCCGGACGAACCCGCGCCGCAGCTCGCCCAGCCCGCCCTGCAGATGGGGCGGCATGCCGCCGCGCAGATCGTCAAGCTGGAGAGCAAGCCGGAGGACGATACCGCCACCGAACCGTTCAAGTACCACGACAAGGGCACCATGGCCACGATCGGGCGCCGGTCCGCCGTGGTCCAGCTGGCCGGGGGGCTGCGGCTGCGCGGAACGCTCGCCTGGCTCGCCTGGTTCGCCCTGCATCTGGTCTACCTGCTCGGCGGCCGCAACCGCGTGTCCACGCTGATTAACCTGTCCTTCCGGTACCTCTTCTGGGGCCACGGCGGCGCCGTGATCGTCGGCGACGAACCCGACGGCCCGCCGGGACCCAGCAGCCCAGTAGGCCCCGGAGCCGAGTAGCCCGGAGCCCGGTAGCCCGGTAGCCCGAATTAAGTCATCCTCGCCCCGCAAGTAGGCTGTGCGCGATGAACAGGTCCCGCGCGCGCGTCGCGCTGTCAGCCGCGGCCTTGCTCGGTGCCCTCGGCGGTCTTGCGGCCCTGGCCGGATGCAGTACCGGCACGTCGGCGGGCGCGCAGCCGGCGAGCTCGCCGTCCGCGGGGCCGGGCTCCGCCGCGATGGATAACCCCAACCTGGACCTCGGCAGCTCGCTCGGCGGCACGGCGGCGCCGGATTTCCGGCTGCAGAACCAGTTCGGCCAGCCGATGTCGCTGAGCCAGTTCCGCGGCAAGGTCGTCATGCTGGCGTTCGAGGATTCCCAGTGCACCACGGTCTGCCCCCTGACCACGCAGAGCATGCTGGAGGCGAAGCAGCTGCTCGGGGCCGCGGGGGACAAGGTGCAACTGCTCGGCATAGACGCGAACCCCGTTGCCACCAGCGTCGCGGACGTGCTCTCCTACTCGCGGGTGCACGGCCTGGTCAACCAGTGGGATTTCCTGACCGGCTCGCCGGCTCAGCTGAAGGCGACCTGGGGCCTGTACCACATCGCCGTCCAGATCCAGCAGGGGCAGATCGACCACACCCCCGCCCTGTTCGTGATCGATCAGCAGGGCCGGGAGCGCAAGCTCTACCTGACCCAGATGGCTTACTCCAGCGTCGGGCAATCCGCGCAGGTGCTCGCCGACGAGCTCGCCAGCCTGCTGCCCGGTCACCCCATGGTCGCCAGCCGGCAGTCGCTCGCGTCCATCGCCGTCCAGGGCCCCGCCACCCGCCTGACGCTGCCGTCCGCCGGGCCCCAGGGCGGCACCGTCCCCCTGGGGCCGGGGCAGCCGCGCCTGGTCATGTTCTTCGCCACCTGGCTGTCGGAGGTCTCGGACCTGAAGTCCGAACTCGTCAGCGGTAACGCCTACATGGCGGCGGCCCGCCGGGATGGCCTGCCGCAGCTGGTCGCGGTGGACGAGACGGTGGTCGAGCCCTCGGCCCAGACGGTCCGCTCTTACCTGCGGAACCTCGGCACCTCGTTGGACTACCCGGTCGCCCTGGACACCACCGGGCGCGTCGCCGACGGCTACGGGGTCCAGGACCAGCCCTGGTTCGCCCTGGTCTCCGCCTCAGGCAAGATCATCTGGTCGCACGACGGCTGGCTCCCGCTGCCGGCCCTCGAATCAGCCGCCAAGCGCGCCGCCAGCCCAAAGGGATAGCCCCGTCCGCCTCCTGGGCACCCGCGGCGGCCGTGACATCCGTCCTGGGCCGCTCGTGGCCGCCCCCACCGCATCCTGGTAGCCGGCCGGCCAATCAAAAAGCGAGTCCGCGGGTTCCCCCCGAAGCCCGCGGACTCGGTTACTACCACGGAGGGTCTTTCGCCCGGTTTGATACATAAACCCGCGAAATAATCCCGAACGAACGCCGGGAGACCTCAGATCGTGATCCACCCGGTTAGCACGTCGGTGCCGTCCGACGCGCCGCAGCGCAAGCGGAACGGGCTGTCCGGAATGGGATCGACCGCGAAACGGCCGATCTCGTCCACCTCGGTCGTGCTGATCTCTCCCGCCCTGGTGTGGATCTCGAGCGCGCCGGCCCGCGGCGGGATGACCTGACCGAGCAGCGAGTTCTCGGTGACCTCGAGCTCCAGGCTGAGATGGGCCGAAGTGAAGGTGAGGGCGCGGATCGAGGCCGTCTCCGACCGCATCACCGCGGCCTCGCGCCGGTCCTCGTTGGAATCGTAAGTGAGCTGCGCCAGCTCTGCGTCGATATTGTGCCAGGCAAAGGCGTTCTTGCCCGTCTCGACGAACCAGGAGGGAACGGCGTCGCTCGCCTTCATCGCCTCACCCAGGGCCGTCAGGAGCCGCTCGTCGTCCCAGCCGTCACGCACCTGGCTCGCCTCCCCGGATGTCTATCTTTTCTTCACCCTCACCGAGGGCGGCGAAGGCGCTCGACCGGCGCAGCCGGTCCAGGCAGCGGGCCCGCTGCGGGCCGATGCTCCCAACCGGGATGCCGAGCTTCGCGTGGATCTCCGCGTAGGAATGCGGCGGGTCGTGCAGCAGCATCGACAGCAGCTGCTGGCAGCGGGGCTGCAGCTCGGCGAAGGCCGCGCGCAGCGCCGCGTTCCGCTCAGCCATGAGGATCTCCTCATCGATCGCCGCGTCGTCCACGAACAACACCGAATCATCCAGCCCTGTACCCAGCCGTTCGGCTTTATGCGCCGCCGTCACGACGCGCAGGCATTCGCGCGCGGTGGTCGTCGCCAGCCATCCGGGCAGCGCGGCCGGCTCGCGGAGCTTGCCGAGCTGTTCCACCAGCAAGAGCCAGACATTTTGCCCCACGTCCTCGATGTCATGATTGCTCAGCCGGTACCGAGTGCAGATTGTATACACCAATGGCGCATAGCGGTCGACAAGCTCGTGCCACGCGTCCTGGTCGCCCCCGGACGCGCGAGTAACCAGCGCGACGACGTGCGGGTCGTTACGCATGGCCGGTCCTAGCCAGCTCGTTCTCCACCATGATCAACACCTCGGTCGGGTGGTAATCATCCGTTTGTAACTCAGAGAGCGGCCGAGCGCATCTGATACACCTGTCAAGTTATTTTCTTTTCCGCAGCACGGGAGTGTCACGGGAAATTATGATCCTGCAGCCATCATATCCAGCAGGATTTGGCTCGCGTCCAGAATCCGGGGGCCCCGGCCGCTGGCCCGGGCCGGCACCGCCGCCCCCGTCCTCTCCGTAGCATGACTAGTGTGACCAAACGGGACTGGTACTCGTGGCACCACGACTACGACGAGCCCGGCACGGCACTCGCCCGGCGGCTGGCCGCGGTTCAGGACCAGATCCGGGTCGCGCTGGACGCGGCGCCGCCGGGCCCGTTGCGCGCGATCAGCCTGTGCGCGGGTCAGGGGCGTGACCTGATCGGCGCCCTGGCCCGCCATCCCCGCCGCGACGACGTGTCGGCCCGCCTGGTCGAACTCGATCCGCGTAACGCCGCCACGGCGCGCGCGGCGGCCGAGGCCGCAGGGCTGCCGCGGGTGGAGGTGGTGACCGGCGACGCGGCGCTGACCGATCACTACGCCGGGATGGCGCCGGCCTACCTGGTGCTGGTCTGCGGGGTGTTCGGCAACATGACCGACGACGACGTGCGGCGCACGATCGGCTACTGCACCCAGCTGTGCGCGCACGGCGGCACGGTGGTGTGGACCCGTGGCCGGTGGGAGCCGGACCTGGTGCCGCAGATCTGCGACTGGTTCGCCACCCGCGGCTTCGAGCTGGTTTGGGTGTCCGACCCGGCGCAGGGCTGGGGAGCGGGCGCGCACCGCTTCACCGGGACCCCGACCCCCCATGTCCCGCTGGAGCGCGGAGCCCGCATGTTCACCTTTACCGGCCATCACCCATGTACCGGTCCCGATCGCCGCCGGTCCTTAAGAGATTTTCATCCCGAACGGACCGGGCCGCGTGCCCCGCGGACGGCTAGACCGGCTCGGCGGGCCCGCCCAGCCGGCCGGTTCCCTGCGGCTTTTCCGCGATCCACGCGGCGATCTGGGTCCGTGAGTTAAAGCCCAGCTTGGCCATGATGTTGGCCACGTGCCTGGCTGCGGTCGTCGGGCTGATGGAGAGCTCGTCCGCGATGGCCTTGTTGCTGCGGCCGCTGGCCACCAGGGTGGCGATCTGGTGTTCGCGGTGGGTCAGCGAGCTCGGCGGCGCCGAAGCCACCTGGTAGCTGCCCACTACGGTCAGCGCCGGGCTCTCGTCGTCCCCGGCTGCGGCGGACGCCGGCTGGTCCAGGGCCAGCGCGACCGCGGCCTCGCTGGTCAGGGTCCGGCCGCTGGCCCACAGCCGGGCGACGGCGGCATCGCCAAGCAGGCGGCGCGCCGGAGCCAGGTAGCCTTCCGTGCGCGCGCCGGGCAGTGGCGGCAGGCCCGCCGTCTCCCGCAGCGCGGCCGCCGCCGCGGTCAGCTGCACGGCCAGCTCGGGTCGGCTCTCGGGCCCGGCCAGGGCGGCGAAGGCTTCGAGCCCGCGGGCCACGCTGAGGCGCGCGCCGGTGGCGTGGCTGAGCCGCAGGCTCCTGGTCAGGTGCCGCCTGGCCTGCTCGGTCGCGCCGAGGTCCATGGCCACCCGTCCCAGCCCGGCCAGGCAGCGGGCGATCTCCGGCCGGGCGCCGATCTCCCGCAGGATGGCCAGGGCTTCCACGTACCAGCCGTGCGCCTCGCCGGAGTGATTACGGAACCTGGCCAGGTCCCCGAGGCCGAGCAGGGCCCGGGCGGCGCCCCACTGCTGGTCGATCCGCCGCATCACGGCGACCGAGGCGGTGGCCAGCTGCTCGGCCTCGCGGAGCTTGCCCCGCCCGGCCGCGATGGCCCCCCGGGTGCCGAGCGCGTAGCCCTCGTTCCAGCCGTCACCCGCCGCCTGTGCGATCGACAGCGCCTCGTCCGCGCTGGCCTCCGCCTCGTCGATCCGCCCGGTATGCAGGGCGATCTCGCTGACCAGGTTCAGCGCCACCGCCGTCCAGTACCCGTCGCCGGACTCGCGGCACAGCTTAAGCCCGTCGGTGGCCAGCGACGAGGCGGCGCCGGGATCGCTGGACAGCGCGAGCTGCGCGCGCACCACCGTGGCCGCGCCCTGGACCCACGCCGGGACGGCGGTCATGTCCAGGGCCAGCAGCGAGCGCAGCCACTCGCCGCCCTCGCCGAACGTGCCCCAGACGATCCAGCACGGGCTGACCGCGAGGCAGATCCGCAGCCCCGCTTCCGCGTCGCCCGCCTCCAGGCACCAGTTCAGCACCTGGGCCACGTTGCCCGCGTCCACGTCGTAGCGGCGGAAGACGTCCACCCGGCTGGCCCAGGAGGCCGGGACGCGGGCCATCCCGATCGCCAGGTTGTGCTCGGCGGTCCGCAGTGCGTAGTCGCGGAGCCTGAGCCGGACCGCCGCCGACTCCCCGGCCTGGGCCAGGCGCATCGCCGCGTACTCCCTGATGGTGTCGAGCATCCGGTACCGCGCCTGGCCGAGCACCTCAGGATCGAGCACGACCAGCGACTTGTCCACCAGCGCGGCGGTCAGGCCGAGCACCTCGGCGGCCGGGATGTCCTGGTCCGAGCAGACCTGCTCGGCCATCTCCAGCGACCAGCCGGTGAACACCGACAGCCGCAGGAACAGCGTCCGTTCCGGGGCGGTGAGCAGCTCGTAACTCCACTCGATGGCGGCCCGCAGGGTGCGCTGGCGCGGCGGGGCCGAGCGGTCGCCCGCGGTCAGCAGCCCGAACCTGTCGCCCAGGCGGGCGCTGATCTGCTCCACCGACAGCGCCCGGACCCTGGCCGCGGCCAGCTCGATCGCCAGCGGCATGCCGTCAAGCGCGCGGCAGATCAAGGTGACGGCCGCGACATTGTCCGGGCCGAGGGTGAACCCGGGACGGGAGGCCGCGGCCCGGTCGGCGAACAGCCGGACGGCCTCGTAGCGGTCCGCGTCCGCGCTGGCCGCCAGGTCCGTGCTCGCCGGGGCGACCGTAAGGGGCGGTACCCGCCAGATCAGCTCGGCCGCGACCGACAGCGGCTCCCGGCTGGTGCTCAGCAGCCGCAGCCCCGGCGCGCTGGCCAGCAGGTGCCGGCCGACCTGGGCGCACGCGTCGAGCAGGTGCTCGCAGTTGTCCAGGGCCAGCAGCAGCCGCCGTGGCCGCAGCGCCTCGCCGAGCGTCTCGAGCAGCGGGCGCCCGGCCTCTTCGGTGATCCCGATGACCGCCGCTACGCGCGAGACCACCAGGTCAGGCTGCTGCAGGTCAGCCAGCTCCACGAACCAGAACCCCGTCGGGAAACTCGGCCGCGGCCAAGGCCAGGAACCGCAGCGCGAGCCGGGTCTTGCCGATGCCTCCGGGGCCGCACAAGGTCAGTGCGCGCGTTCGGTCCAGCATCTGGCGGAGCTCGGCAAGCTCCCGTTCCCGGCCGATGAAGCTATTCGGTTCCTCAGGCAGATGTGCCTGGATCTCGTCCACGTCATTTCCCTCGGGGCACAGCGACACCCTCAGCGTAAACCTGAAGGGCGATTCCCGGGGGAAACGGGCTTAAGTCACGCAAAGTAAGGCCCCGTTACTAGGCGAATTCACTGGGCCTAAGGAATCGACGAGGCGGGCTGTCCTCCCCACCAGAAGCGTTTTAGCAGCAACAATGTGATGCGCTTGCTGGCACAGCCCAAGCCTCGCCGACGCTCAAGGTATTCGGCCGCCGTAACACTCCGCATCGTTCGGATTATGTAGGTCGTTATGTATTTGTCCGGGTCGGCCGCCTTCTCCCGCCGCCCGACGGTCAGCCCCGCCGCCCCACGATCAGCCCCGCCGCCTCGTGCGTCACTCCTGCACCCCGAGTATTGCCAGCAGGTCACGCAGGTCCGTGATCGTGTAGTCGGGCACGCAGTCCAAATAGGCTTTCTTGCCCTGGTCGGAATCGAACATCACCGTGGTCAGGCCGGCCTCCCGCGCGCCGAAGATGTCGCGGTGCATGTCGTTGCCGACGTACATCGCGTTCCCGGCGGCCACGTTCATCCGGTCCAGCGCGGTTTGGAACAGCCGCCGGTCCGGCTTGCGAAATCCGTGGTCGCCGGAAACGACGATCGGGTCGAAGTAGCCGAGCAGGCCGACCCGGTGCAGTTCACCGCGCGCGTAGGTGCTCTGCGCGTCGGTGACGAGCGCGAGCGGGTAACGCTCGCGCAGGGCGTCGAGCACCTGGCGGGTATGCGGGTACAGGCCCAGCCGGCGGCGCGAGATGCCGCGGTACATCTCGGCCAGGAACAGCGGCATCTGCTCGAGCTTGGCGGCGGGCAGGGCGCGGGTGAAGGCCGTCTGATGCTCGGTGATGATGCGGCGCCAGATGCCCACGGCGTCGAACTCGGGATGATGCTCCTGACTGGCGTGCTGCTGCTCCGACATGAACTGGAAGTACAGGTCCCTGACCTGGTTCCGGCACAGGTCGATGCCCTGGTAGGTGAGGAAGTGCGCGGCGGCCCGGAAGATTTCCTCCATGCCGTCCTCGGTCAGGATCCTGACCAGGGTGCCGTTGGCGTCGAACGCGACCGCTCGGATGTCCATACTTGCATCTTGCCCGAGCCCGAACCCCGTTATGGTGAACGGCTACTGCCCTGGTGCGGGCAGTAGCCGTGCACGATCTCATGGGGACGCCGTTCAGGCGGCCTGCAGCAGGCGCTCGGCCTGGTCGACGAGCCGTCCGCCGTAGTCCCGGTCGATGTAGTCGTTCCTGGCGATCCGCAGCAGGTTCAGTGCCATGTAATACGGCGCGCGGGACTTGACCGACTCGAACGTGCGCTCGCGATCGGGGAAGTGGCAGCTGTACTCCCACAGGAAATGCCCGATGAACGGGTCGGCGCGATGCCGGTCGCCCGCGTCGCGCATGAACGCGTGCTGCAGTTCGCCCGCGACCCGCCCGACGTCGAACATCCGGTCCCCGCGCTTCATCCGCTCCAGGTCGATCGCCGCGACGTCCATGCCGTCACCGAACAGGAAGTTCGCCGGCGTGGCGTCGCCGTGCAGCCAGACCTGCTCGTCCTGCCACATCCGGGGCTGGTCCCGCCAGCGGTCGCGCAGCCGCGTCAGCTCCTCGGCTTCGTGCGACCCGATGCGGTGGGCCTTCCTAGCCGGCCCGCGATCGTGTCGAAGTACTCGCAGTCGGCGTTGAAATCGACGCCATCGCCGTTGGCCGTGCGGTTGTGCTGGGTGGCGAGGAAATAGGCCAGCGCCTTCAGTCGCCAGTACAGATGCGCTTCGTCCCGGTGCTGGGTGGCGCGCGCGATCGCGTGGCTGAATTCCTCGCCGGCGTAGTACTCGACGGCCAGCACGCCGTTGATGTCGCGGCTGAAATCCAGCGGGCGGATCACGTGGTGCGGCGACCCGATCAGGTTGTACCGGCGCAGCGTCTGGAGCCCCTCGTACTCCTGGCGCGCCTTCCAGGCGGCCTTGTCCAGATCCGGGCCGAACCTGGGCCCGTAGAACTTGCAGATGATCTTTACGCGGCTGAACTTCTCCTGGTAGGCGTAGACCACGTTGCTGCCGGACAGCCGGAAGGCGCGGAACGCCGGCTGGCCTCCGCGCACCCCCATTCGATCGCGGATAATCCGGCTGAGGAAACCGTGCAGCGGATCGTCGCCCGCGACGTAACCGACATATCTTCCGTTCATCGGAAGGCCTCTCCTTTGTCCCCCGTGGGCGGCCACACCACCTAGCCCCCGCTCTGTGGTCGAGCCGCTCCCCTTAGTTGACACAGAGGCGCCTAACGCCGTCCTGATACGAACTTTTTGTCCTCGGTTCAGGTGTCGTTCACGTTCAGGTGTCGTCAAATGTATCTGACCTGCTAGTTGACTTTAGCGAATCTTTGTTCGATAATCAGCGAGATGGAGAGGACGCCTGCGGAAATCAGGCGGATGCCGGCGCGGCAGCCAAGGTCATCTGCGGCTCTCGGGGCACCCATTGGGATGCCGGGCGACCTCGGGTCCAGGACACCAGCGGTACCAGCGGCGTCGTCGCCGGCGGCGTCGTCGCCGGCGGCGTCGTCGCCGGCGGCGGCGTCGGCAGCGGCGTCGGCTCTGTCGGTGCTGCCAGCGCTGCGTGAGCTATTGCCCCGGGGCGGGCTGGCTCGCGGGTCGGTGGTGGCCGTGGCGGAGTTCGGCCTGCTCTGCCTGGCGCTCGTGGCCGGGGCGTCGGCAGACGGGGCGTGGTGCGGGATCGCGGGGATACCCGAGGCCGGGGTGCTCGCGGCCGCGGGCCTCGGCCTGGACGCCGGGCGGACCCTGCTGGTCCCGGAGCCAGGACCGGCCTGGCCGCAGGTGGTAGCGTCGCTGCTCGACGGCTGCGAGATCGTCCTGCTGCGCCCGCCCGCGCGAGCCTCGGCCCAGGTCAGGCAGCGCCTCGAGGCGACGCTGCGGCGCGGGCGGGGCGTCCTGCTTGTAGCCGGAGACTGGCCCGGGGCGCAGGTGCGGCTGCGGGTCGCCAGCCAGCGATGGACCGGCCTGGGGGACGGGCACGGACGGCTGCGGGCGTGCTGTGCGGAGGTGGTGACGGACGGCCGCGGGGAGGCGGCCATGACGCGCACGCGCTGGCTCTGGCTGCCCGCCGAGGACGGCGGCGTCGCCGTGGCCGACCCGCGAGACCTCCCGGCGGACTTCCCGTTCGATCTCCCGGCGGACTTCCCGGCGGCGGACCTGCCCTTCGCCCGGGCCGCGCCTGCCCTGCGGGCGGTGAGCGCGGGATGAGCGCCCGTCGGCCCGCTGCCCGTTGGCCCGCTGCCCGGCGGCCCGCCGCCCGCGGGCCCGCGGACCTGCCGCCGGCGCGGATCATGGTCGTGAGCTGCTGCCCCGGGCGGCGCTGTCCCGAAGGGAAACCGCGGGATCCTGGAGGTTTTGGGGATTCTGAGAATTTTGGGGACTCTGGGGGTTCCGGGAATTCTGGGGCGGCACAGTTGTTCGAGCAGGTGATCACGGTCGTGACCGGGTTCTGCCCGAAGGTGGAGGTGGTGGAGCCGGGGGTCGGCGCGTTCGGCGCCCGCGGGCCGGCCCGCTACTTCGGCGGTGAGGCGGCGCTGGCCGCCAGGATCATCGCCGCGGTGGCGGACCTCGGCGTCGAGTCCCGGGTCGGCGTCGCCGACGGGCTGTTCGCCGCGCTCCTCGCCGCCCGGGCCGCCAGCCCCGCCAGCCCTGCCAGCGCGGTCGACCCCGCCCGGGCCGCCAGCCCTGCCAGCGCGGCCGACCCCGCCCGGGCCGACAGCACCGACAGCAGCGGCGCGATTCTGGTCGTACCGCCGGGCGAGACCGCGGGGTTCCTGGCGCTGCAGCCAGTGAGCGTCCTGGCCGATCAGGACCTAGCCGGGCTGCTGAAGCGGCTCGGACTGGTCACGCTCGGCGATTTCGCCGCGCTGCCCGCCCGCGATGTGGCCAGCAGGTTCGGCGACCCGGGGGAGTGCGCGCACCGGCTGGCCCGCGGCCTGGACTCCGCGCCGCTGGCGGCGCGCCCGCCGCCCGCGGACCTGTCCGTGACCCAGGAGTTCAACCCGCCAGAAGCGCGGGCCGAGCCAGTGGTGTTCGCGGCCAAGGCGCTCGCGATGCGGCTACACGCCGGCCTCGCCGCCCGCGGGCTGACCTGCGTCCGCGTGCAGGTCCTGGCCACCTGGGCGGACGGGCGGGAAAGCAGCAGGCTGTGGCGGCACGACGGGCTGCTGTCCGCGGCCGGGGTGGCCAACCGGGTCCGCTGGCAGCTGGACGCCTGGCGCCCGGCTCCCGGCGGCAGGGCTCCCGGCGACGGGGCTCCCGGCGACGGGGCTCCCTGCGATGGGGCTCCCGCCGACGGGGCTCCCGGCGGCAGGGCGGCGGATGCCGGACAGTACCCCGAGGGCGGCGTCGCGGCGCTGCGGCTGGCGCCTGATCTCCTCGTCCGCGCCGCCGGGCAGCAGCTCGCGCTGTGGGGAGAGACGGTGGTCAGCGACCGGGTGGCCCGGGCCGCCATGCGGGTGCAGGCCATGCTCGGGCACGAGGCGGTGCTGCGTCCGGTTCTCGGCGGCGGCCGGGATTTCGCCAGTCAGGTAACACCCGTCCCGTTCGGAGAGAAAACAGAGCCTCGCCTGGCCGCGGACCAGCCCTGGCCCGGCCGGGTCATCGGTCCGGCGCCGGGCGTGGTTTACCCGTCTGCCTGTGAGGCGGAAGTGACAGACGATGCCGGGGAGATCGTCACCGTCAGCGGGCGTTGTGTGGTCTCGGCGGCGCCCGCCCGGCTGGCGATGCCCGGCGAGCCGCCGCGGCGCGTCACCGGCTGGGCCGGGCCCTGGCCGCTGTCCGAGCGCTGGTGGGACCCGGCCGCCGCGCGCAGGCGGGCCCGGTTCCAGCTGGCCACGGACGACGGGCGGGCGTGGCTGGCGGTGGTCCAGGACGGCCGGTGGCTGATCGAGGCAGGCTACCGGTGAGGTCCGGCCATAGGCTGGGATAACCCGCCGGTCCCCTGGCGGGAGCTCAAGCGGCGGATGTCCTGGCGCACGGAGGCCGAACGCGCCGAAGGCCAGCGCACCCAGGGCCAGCGCACCCAGGCCCGGCTCGCCCCAGGCCGGCTTGCTCCAAGCCAGCCGGCGCAAGACCGGACGGCGCAAGACCGGCCGGCCGGGAGCATCCCGTGGGCCGAACTGCACTGCCACTCCTCGTTCAGCTTCCTCGACGGGGCGGCCACCCCCGGCGAGCTCGTCGCCGAGGCGGCCCGGCTCGGGCTCGAGGTGCTCGCCCTCACCGATCACGACGGGATGTACGGGGTGCCGCAGTTCGCGCAGGCCGCGGCGCGGCTCGGCGACCACGGCAGCAAGCTGCGCACGGTGTTCGGCGCCGAGCTGAGCCTTCCAGGGGGGCCAGGGGGGCCAGGGGGGTACGGGGGGGCGGGCAGCCCCCCCGTGCGCGGGGGGGTCCGGGGGGTCGTCCCCCCGGATCAACACAGCCACCTGCTGGTGCTCGCCCGCGACCCGGAAGGCTACCGGCGGCTGTGCGCGGTGATCAGCGCTGCCCAGCTGGCGGGCGGGGAGAAGGGCCGCCCGGTCTACGACCCGGCCGCGCTGGCCGCCGCGCACGACGGTCACTGGGTGGTGCTGACCGGGTGCCGCAAGGGGCAGGTGCCCGCCGCGCTCGCCGCGGGCGGGCCGGAGGCGGCCTGGCGGGAGCTGGGCACGCTGACGCAGATGTTCGGGCACGAGAACGTGATGGTGGAGCTGACCTGCCACCACGACCCCGGCGACGACGAGCGCAACGACATGCTGGCCCGGCTGGCGGCGCTCGCCGACCTCGGCGTGGTGGCCACCGGCAACGTCCACTTCGCCGCGCCCGCGCAGGCCCGGCTCGGCCAGGCGCTGGCCGCGATCCGGGCTCGGCGCAGCCTGGATGACATGGACGGCTGGCTGCCCGCGGCGGGCACCGCCTACCTGCGTTCCGGCCAGGAGATGGCCGCGCGGCTGCGCCGCTACCCGGGCGTGCTTGAGCGGACCGTCGCGCTAGGCCGACAGTGCGCGTTCGATTTCAAAGTGGTCGCGCCTCGCCTGCCCGACTTCCCCACCCCGCCCGGGCACACCGAAGCCAGCTGGCTGCGTGAGCTGGTCACGCGCAAGGCCCCGGCCCGCTACGGGCCGCCCGGTGACGAGCGGGTGCCCGGTGGGTACGCCCAGATCGCCAGGGAACTCGGCGTGATCGAGCGGCTGGAATTCCCCGGCTACTTCCTGATCGTGCACAACATCGTCGAGTTCTGCGAGGACAACGACATCTTGTGCCAGGGCCGCGGGTCGGCGGCGAATTCGGCGGTCTGCTTCGCGCTCGGCATCACCAACGTCAACCCGGTCTCGCACCACCTGCTGTTCGAGCGGTTCCTGTCGGACGGGCGGGACGGGCCGCCGGACATCGACCTGGACATCGAGCACCGCCGCCGCGAGGAGGTCATCCAGTACGTCTACCGCCAGTACGGCCGGGCCCGGGCCGCCCAGGTGGCCAACGTGATCTCGTACCGGCCGCGGCTGGCGCTGCGGGACGCCGGGCGCGCGCTCGGGTTCACGCCCGCGGAGTCGGACGCCTGGGTGCGCCAGGTCGGGCCGGGGCCGGCCGTCGCCGGAGAGTCACTGCCGGGTGGCCAGACCGCCGGCCAGACCGGCGACCCGGACGCGGTTCCGGCGCCGGTGGCCGAACTAGCCAGGCAAATGCAGCGGCTGCCGCGGCACCTGGGCATCCACTCGGGCGGCATGGTGATCTGCGACCGCCCGGTGGGGGAGGTGTGCCCGGTGGAGTGGGCGCGGATGCCGGGCCGCACCGTGCTGCAGTGGGACAAGGACGACTGCGCGTACGCGGGCCTGGTCAAGTTCGACCTGCTCGGCCTGGGCATGCTGGCGGCGCTGCACGACTGCTTCGACCTGGTGACCAAGCATTTCGGCGAGCACTGGACGATGTCCTGTATCCCGCAGGAGGACCCGGCCGTCTACCAGATGCTGACTGAGGCGGACACGGTGGGCGTGTTCCAGGTGGAGTCCCGCGCCCAGATGGCCACCCTGCCGCGGCTGCGGCCGCAGCAGTTCTACGACCTGGTCATCGAGGTGGCGCTGATCAGGCCGGGCCCGATCCAGGGCGGTTCGGTCCACCCGTACCTGCGCCGGCACGACGGCCTGGAGGACGCGGCGATGCCGCACGAGTCGATGCGGCCGGCGCTGGGCAAGACGCTGGGCGTGCCGCTGTTCCAGGAGCAGATGATGCAGTTGGCCATCGACTGCGCGGGGTTCGCACCGGACGAGGCCGACCGGCTGCGTCAGGCGATGAGTGCCAAACGGGCTCCCGAGCGCATCGAAGAACTCAGGCAGCGGCTGCTGGACGGGATGGCCGAGCGCGGTATCAGCCCCGAGGTCGCGCAGGACATCTACGCGAAGATCCTGGCCTTTTCCAGCTACGGGTTCCCCGAGTCGCACGCGATCAGCTTCGCCTACCTGGTCTACGCCAGCGCGTGGCTGAAACGGTACTTCCCGGCCGCGTTCACCACCGCGCTGCTGCGCAACCAGCCGATGGGGTTCTACGCCCCGCACAGCCTGATCGACGACGCGCGGCGGCACGGGGTCGTCGTCCGCGGCGTGGACGTGAACGCCAGCGAGGCGCTGGCCACGCTCGAAGGCTCCCCGCCGGTTATCCGCCTCGGCCTGTCCAGCGTGCGGAACCTGGGCCGCACCGCCGCCGACCGGATCGCCGCCGGGCGCCCGTACCGTGACCTGGAGGATTTCGCCACCCGGGCGCACCTGCCTGCCGCCGCGCTCGAGGCGCTGGCCACCGCGGGCGCGTTCGGCTGCTTCGGGCTCAGCAGGCGGGCGGCGCTGTGGGCGGCCGGGGCCGCCGCCTCGCTGCGCGAGGGACAGCTGCCCGGCACCGCCACCGGGCTGACCGCGCCGCCGCTGCCGGCCATGACGCCGGTCGAGGAGACCATGGCCGACCTGTGGGCCACCAGCACGTACGGCACCCATCCGGTGGCCCATATCCGGGCAGCGCTAACGGCCAGGCAGGTATTGACCGCAGCAGCCGTCAAGTCGGAGTCGGCGCGGGCCGGTTCCGGCGTGGCCGTGGCCGGTCTGGTCACCCACCGGCAGCGGCCGTCCACCGCGCGCGGCGTGGTGTTCATCAGCCTGGAGGACGAGACCGGCATGGTGAACGTCATCTGCCCACCCCAGGTGTGGGAACGCCACCAGCGGATGGCCACGGTGGCCCCCGCCCTGCTCGTCCAGGGCCGGGTCGAGCGGGCCGGCGGCGCCGTCAACCTGGTCGCCGACGCCCTGCGCCCGCTCCGGCTTCCCTCTGTCACCGGCGCGGCCGTCCCCAGCCGCGACTTCCGCTGATCGGTGCCGTCCGGTCTCGTGATCGGTGCCGTCCGGTCTCGCCGGGCGTCCCGCGGTCTCAGCGCACGCCCCGCGGCCGGAACTGCACGCTGATCCGTGGCCCGACCGCCTGGGACGTCTTCGGGACGGCATGCTCCCAGGTGCGCTGGCAGCTGCCGCCCATGACCAGCAGGTCGCCGTGGCCGACCTCGAACCGCAGCGAGGCGCCCCGCCCGCCGCCGCGCCCGGCCTGCTTACCGCCACGGGGGCGCAGCAGCAGCGCCCGCGGCGTGCCCAGCGACACGATGGCGACCATGGTGTCCTCGGTCTGGCCGCGCCCGATCGTGTCGCCGTGCCAGGCGACGCTGTCCCGGCCGTCCCGGTACAGGCACAGCCCGGCGGTGCGGAACGGCTCGCCGAGCTCCGGGCCGTAGTGCGCGGTCAGCGCCCGCCGGGCGGCGGTCAGCACCGGGTCAGGCAGCGGCGCGTCCTCGCCGTAGAAGCAGAGCAGCCGGGGGACCGCCACCACCTTGTCGTACATGTGCCGCTTCTCCGCCCGCCACGGCACCGTCTCGACGAGCCTGCCGAACACCGCTCCCGACCCGGCCAGCCACCCGGGGCGCAGGTCGACCCAGGCGCCGTGGGCCAGCGGCGTCCGCCGCACCGAGCCCGCGAGCGCGCCGAGTTCTGGCTCGTCGCACAGGTCCAGCAGCGATTCCTGGACTGAAACACTCATGCGAGCAGTCTAGCCCGTCGCCAAACGCATATT
Organism: uncultured Actinomycetes bacterium; assembly: GCA_963798675.1. GTDB lineage: Bacteria > Actinomycetota > Actinomycetes > Streptosporangiales > Streptosporangiaceae > Palsa-504. The sequence continues at coordinate 170,566 of CAWCUJ010000046.1, forward strand.
CGAGCGCCGAGTATCCCGCAGGCTCGCGGCCCCGGTTCCGCGGCGGGACGGGGAAGGATGAACTCACCGGCCGCGACGAATCGCGTGGCCCTTATCTATTAAGGGCCCGGGCCGCAGGCCCCGGTCCTGGGGGGGTGAGGACTGGGGGGCCATGCGGTCCGGGGAGGGCTTACGCCCCCTGGCCCGCCGGCGATTCTCCCGCGGGAGGTCCTGCGGGCTTGCGGCTATGCTGCCCGACTGCGGCCGATACCGTCAACTGCCAGCGAGCTGCGGCTCGGCCTCATCCATCTCGGCCTCATCCTGCCCGGCCTCGAGCCAGCCATCATCGAGGACGAGGAACCGCAGGTCCCGGCCCTGGAGAAGGACCGGGCCATGCCGAGAGCGGCGGCCCCCGAACCGCAGATCACTCCCACAGATTGCATACGGGATCCTGTCGCCTTCTTGGCTATGCCTCGCGATGCGCCCGGCATTAGCCCTTCCGGTCACGCACCGCGACCTAACTAATAGTAAACCTTCAATTACTCAATGTGGCCAAGACTAACACGGACTCCGCTACCAGGCAGAGCAGCCGGGAAGAGAATGCCGCTAGCTCATGGTGCAGCCTCGGGCGTCACGGTCGACGGGTACTTCTTGGCGAAGGCCGGGATCGAATCGTGCTTTACCGCGGTCCAGAGTTGATCGTCTATCGCCGCGTTCAGCACGGTTTTGCCGCCCATCGTCAGCGTGGGCGCGGTCACGTAGATCGCGCCACTGGAGTTCCGGTTGCCGAATTCCCTGGCGAGTGACACGATCTCGGAGTTACTCATGTCACTGTCCACGGCCAGCATGGTGGTGATCGCGCTGAGCACGTGAACCGTCGTGACGGGGTTGATGAGCAGGTGGTCGTCGGCGATCTTGCTCAGGACGGCGCGGAGCAGGCTCTCCTGGCGCAGCAGCCGGTCTTCATCGCTGAGCGCCGGGTCGCGGGCATAGTAGATCGCGTTGACGCCGGTGAGGTGGTTGACTCCCGCCGTGAAGTTATACCCGAAACCCTTAGTGGCAGCGGGCACGGTGACGTCTACCCCGCCGATGGCGTTCACCAGGCCGGTTATATGGCTGAAGTCGATCCGCGCGTAATGGTTGATGGGGATTCCGGTGACTTGCGTGACCGTCTGCACCAGCAGGCTGGGGCCACCCTGCTTGAGCGTGTTCCAGAGCGGCTCGGTGCCGATGCCTGGCACGTTGACCCTGGTATCGCCCGGGATCGTCACCGCGCCGCCATTTTCCCCGTTGGCGTCGATGTGAAGAAGCATGACGAGGTTGCTGAGACTCGATTGGGAGTCTGCCAGGTTGGATGTCCCCGTGGGCCCGTAGGGATCGGCGGTGATCAGGAACGTCTGGGCCGCCGCGCCGGGGACGAGATGGTGGACGGGGATGCGCGGGATGCTGCTCGCCATGTGGTTGAGGTACGCGAAAATGCCGACTACGGCCACGATCGCCAGGCCGAGAACCGACCCGAGTGACACCAGCACGACGCGTCGGCGCCGACGCCTTCTCTGGCCCGGCTCTGTCCCGTGGTCCTCGTCGTCGTCTGGATGTTCGGCAGAGTGCTCAGGGCGAGCATCGGCCGGGTCGGGCGTATCGGACATATATTTCCCCCTTGCCTGGGCGTTTTCGCGTCGCCCGGTTTGCTTCGGTTCCTTCGGCGTCGTTTCTCATGTGGTGATGTTTGACCGAAATACCGCTTTCTGGTGTCCGATCGCTGGGTGGGGGTTGCCGCAGCGAATTCGCCGGCTGCTGGTAATCAGCTCCCAATGAGCACTATGTTATCTTTCGATTGCACAGGGTAATGTTCGCAAACGAAAGGGGGTAGACGCAAGGGGTCAGGCGTTCGGTGTGCTGGCTAGGACGGGGAAGCGTGTGAGCGAGGGGGCTATGCCCGGCAGGATCTGCGGGCAGGTAGTACGGGGCGTGAGCAGGCATCGGTGGGTGCGGCTGGTTACGGAGGCCGGATACGACGCCCTGGTATGGGCCGTCGGCCTGCTCACGGTGGCTAGGGCCACCAGCGACCTGGCCGGGGCCCATATGACGGTGGCGGGGCCAGGTTTCCTGGCGGCGGGGATTTGCGTGGTGGTGGCCGGATGCGGCTTCCTCGCGGGGCTTTATCGCGGCCGGTATCTGCGAGGAAGCCGCGACGAGGTAACTGCGGTAGCGCTGGCGGGTCTCCTGACCGCTGGCTGCCTGGCGGTCATCGGCCCGGTCCTGGTGGCCGGGCAGCACGCGCTGCCCGGGACCGTCCTGGGCGGCGCGGCGTTCGCCGTGGTCGCGATGCTCGGCGCCCGGTATGTGGCCTTCGCGGCGAGGCTGCGGTCACGGCCGCCGGCCCCGACGGCCGTGAAGATCATCGTCTTCGGGGCGGGGGACGCGGGCACCCAGTTGATCCACCGGCTGGCCGCACAATCCGGCGCGGCCTATCGGCCGGTAGCGATCCTCGATGACGACCCGGCGAAGAGGCGGCTGCGGATCGACGGCGTTCCTGTGCTCGGTGGCCGCCGCCAGATGGCGGAAGTCGCCGCCAGCACCGGCGCCAAGGTCCTGGTCATCGCGATCGCCGGGCGCAGTGGCCGGGTCATTCACGACCTCACCGAGGAGGCCGAGCGCTGCGGGCTCGTGCCCAAGGTGATCCCGTCGGTCAGGGAGCTCCTCACCGGCGGAGCGCGGATCGAGGGTGTCCGTGATCCCCGCATCAGCGATCTGCTCGGCCGCCCGGCGGCGACGACCGAGGTGGCCCCGGTACGCGAACACATCGCAGGCAAGCGCGTCTTGGTAACCGGCGCCGGCGGATCCATCGGGGCCGAGCTCTGCCGCCAGCTGCACCGGCTCGGGCAGGCCGAGCTGATCATGCTGGACCGGGACGAGTCGGCCCTGCACGCGGTCCAGCTCGCACTGAGCGGCCGTGCCCTGCTCGATTCCGAGGAGACCGTACTGGCCGACATCCGGGACCAGCGCCGGATCAGGGAGGTGTTCGGGAAGTACAGGCCCGACATCGTGTTCCACGCCGCGGCGCTCAAGCACCTGCCGCTGCTGGAGAGCTGCCCGGCCGAGGCGCTCAAGAGCAACGTCTGGGGGACCCTCACGGTCCTGGAGGCCGCGGCCGAGCACGGCGTCCAGTCGTTCGTCAACATCTCGACCGACAAGGCCGCGAGTCCGGTGAGCGTGCTCGGCTACTCCAAGCGAATCTCCGAACGCCTCACCGCGTATATGGCCGCCAAGACGGACGGCGCGTACCTGAGCGTGCGCTTCGGCAACGTGCTTGGCAGCCGCGGATCGGTGCTCACCGCCTTGTCCGCGCAGGTCGCCGCGGGCGGTCCGGTCACGGTGACCCATCCCGACGTTAGCCGCTATTTCATGCTCGCCGACGAGGCGGTCCATCTGGTGCTGCAGGCGACCGCGATCGGCCGCGGCGGGGAGGTCCTCGTGCTCGACATGGGCGAACCCGTGCGGATCACCGACATGGCGCGGAGGCTGACCGCCAGCACCGGCCGCGATATCGACATCGTCTTCACCGGGCTACGGCCCGGCGAGAAGCTGACCGAGGACCGGCTCGGGCCGGGAGAAACCGACGAGCGGCCCTGCCACCCGCTGATCTGCCAGGTCCCGGTGCCGGCCCTCGACCCCGGCGAGGTGACCGCCCTGGATCCTGACGCTGATGCGCTCTCCCTGCGCCAGGCCCTGGCCAGGTACGCATGCGACTCCGGCGATGGCTCCATCCCCGTCCCGTTCCAGGACCGGGCCGAGCTTGCGACTGCCCAGGAAGCTGGCCCGAGGCTCGCCGACTGGCCGCACCCGCGTTCGGCGCGGTTAGGCGTCCGGTCGACTATGAGCCCAGCCAAGCTCGGCCAGCCTCGTCACCAGCCGCTCCAGCAGGCGGGCGGTATCCGCATAGGCGTGCAGCGGTCCGCCTGCCGGGTCGGCCACGTCGTCCTCGGCGGAGTCACCAAGCAGCGATACGCGCTCGCGTCCCGCATGAGCACGCGACAGCCAGCTCCAGAACGGCTCCTCCGGAGGTCGCGGCCCGATCCGCTCACCGCGCCTGATGAGTTCCTTAAGTGTGAACGTACGCGGCCATGCCCCGGGTGCAGCGATCACGGCATACCGGAGATTTTCCCTGGACATCGCCAGCACGAGGGTGGCTTGGGCCAGGTCGTTGGGGCAGGTGACGCGGCTGCGGTGCGAGGCGGTCTGGATTCCATACGAGGCCATGACCGAGATGACTTCCGGGTGCGGCGGGTCGCCGCAACGGAGCGTCCCGGCCGAGCGCACCGGCACCGTCACGCCGAGCGCGGCCAGTCGCCGGGCGAGCAGCGGGGCCGCCATCGTGGACCGGCAAACGTTCGCCGTGCACAGCACGAGAATGCCAGCCTCTGCCTGGGTGTCCCGCCTCGCCACCGGAATGTGCCCGATGCCGTCTTCGTCATTCATCGCGATATTACCGAAACTTGCTCTTCGTCCGATATCCGTGCCAGCCCGCAGGACTTTCCGCAACTAAGCACCGTGCCGGGTATGGGCATTTATTTTATCTCAGCTGTGCTCGGCGTACACTCATTTCTCATATCGCATGCTAGGCGACGGCGCCCCGGGAATTTCCGGGTCGTTGCGGTCTTCGGGGTGCTAGTTCCGCTACCTGCAATTCAGAGAGAAAGTAATAATGACCGAATTCGGTACTGAGCCGACATTTCGCGCGTACCTGCAGATTCTGCGCCACCGCAAATGGTGGGCTGGCTCGATAACTGTGTTCGGCCTGGCGGCGAGCCTGGCGTTCTCGCTTACCGCGCACAAGCAGTACTCGGCCACCGCGCAGCTGCTGGTACAGCCGTCCGTCGTGGCGAGCGGGCTTGGCGTGGCACAGCAGCCGGTCACCCAGACGGACGTGGAGACTGAGCTGCAGCTGGTCACCAGCGCTCCGGTTCAGCAGACGGTGCACAATCGGCTGAGGAGCGTGCCAGCGGTATCGGCGTCGGAGGTGGGCCAGACGAACGTGATTGCCATCACCGCCACCAGCCCGGTACCGTCCCAGGCGGCCCTGATCGCGAACCTGTACGCGACGGCGTTCGTGCAGTACCGCCAGGCGGTGGCGAGCCGTAGCCTGGCGACCGCCGAGGCGCAGTTGCGCTCGCAGATCTCCTCGCTCGGGCAGCAGCTCAATTCCTCCCACGGCAACACGACCTCGCCCGAGGCGTCGGCGCTGTTCAATCAGCAGGCGGTCCTCAAGGAACAGCTGGCCCAGATGCAGGTCAGCGGTGCCGTCGACACAGGCGACGTGGCCCTGGTCACGCCCGCGCAGACCCCGGTCTCGCCGAGTTCGCCCAAGCCCGTCCAGGACGCCCTGCTCGGCCTGGCGGCCGGGCTCGCGCTCGGCCTCGGCGCGGCCTTCCTGCGCGACAGCTTCGATGACACGCTGACGTCCAAAGAGGCGACCGAGCACGCCGGGGGCGCCCCGGTGCTGGCCCTGACTCCGATGGTGACCTCCTGGCGACGGCAGAAGCCGCTCGTGGTATCGGTGACCGAGCCAACCTCTCCGGCCGCGGAGTCGTACCGGTCACTGCGGACCTCGCTCCAGTTCGCCCGGCAGGAGCAGGAGCTTGGCACTGTGGTGGTGACGAGTCCGGGCGTCGGTGACGGCAAGACCTCTTGCCTGGCCAACCTGGGGGTCGTCTTCGCGCAAGCCGGCGAGCGGGTGGCGCTCGTCTCATGCGACCTGCGTCGGCCTCAGATCGGGGAGTTCTTCGGGCTGGACGAGCAGGCGGGCCTGACGTGCGTCCTGACCGGCCAGCGGACGCTGGAGGAGGCGGTGCTGCCCGTGCCCGGCTTCGACCGACTCAGCCTGCTCCCGGCGGGGCCGGTCCCTCCGAATCCCGCCGAACTGCTCAACAGCGCCCCCTTCCTGGACATCCTGACGCGGCTGCGAGACGATTTCGACCTCGTGCTCATCGATAGCCCGCCGGTGCTGCCCGTCACCGACGCCGCGATCTTGTCCCAGCACGCGGACGCCACGCTGATGCTGGCCGCGGCGGGGCAGACCCGGCGAGGAGACCTGCACCGCGCCGTGGAGAAGCTGGATCAGGTCGGGGCCAAGATCCTGGGCATCGTCCTCAACAAGGTGACCAGGCAGACCGGCCGCAATTATGGGTACTCATATACGTACAAGCCCTATCAATATTCCTACAAGCCCAAGCAGGCGACAGCGTCAATGACACAGGGAGAGCAACTGAACGGGAGCAACAAGGCCCAGGATCGCAGCTCGCGCTAACCATTTTTCCGGCAGATTAATAGTCTCCGGTTCTTGAGAAGATTGCATCCGGGGGGATCGGCAGTCTCATGTCGGGGGAATTTACTAATGTGCTCGCTGTAGCCGCGTGCGGCGCGGTAGTCGCCGCGGCAGAAGCCGTGACGGTTCCGCTATTGCGCCGGGCGGCCATTATCGACGTGCCCGGCCACCGTTCTTCTCATACCATCCCGACGCCGCGGGGCGGTGGTATCCCGGTGGCCGCCGGGTTGCTGGTGGCAGCGGCGCTGGTCGGGGGAGCTAACGCGGCAGTCTTCGGCTTTGCCGTGGCCGCATTCGGATTGCTCGGGTTCGCCGAGGACTTGCGCGGGCTGCCGCCGGGCCGGCGGCTGATCTGGCAGGCGGTCGGCGGGGCCATGGTGGCCATCGTGCTCGTCAGCGGCTTGGCGGAGCCGACGGTCAAGGTGCTCTTGCTGGCCGTGCTCGGCATGGCCTGGATCACCGGGTTCGTGAACGCCTTCAACTTCATGGACGGCGTCAACGGGATTTCCGGGGCGCACGCCCTCATCGCGGGCGTCGTCTACGCCGACCTGGGATGGTGGCGGCACGACGGATTCATGGTCCCGGTCGGCGCGGCGGTCGCCGTCAGCGCGCTGGCCTTCTTGCCGTGGAACGCCGGCCGGGCCCGGGTATTCCTAGGGGACGCGGGCAGCTACGCGCTCGGGGCGGCCCTGGCCACGTTGGCCGCCTACGCCGTCCTGGCAGGAATCCCCGTCGAGGCGGCGCTCGGTCCGCTCGCGCTCTACCTTGCCGACACCGCCTGGACTCTGCAGCGTCGCATCCGGGCCGGTGAGCGCTGGCTGGAGCCGCACCGTACGCATATCTACCAGAAGTGGTGCGACGTCGGCTGGTCGCACCAGCGGGTGACGGTGACGGCAGCGGCGACCACGGTCCTGCTGAGCGTGCTCGGGGCGGCCAGCCTGGCCGGTGATCCCGCCTTGCGGGCCGCCGCCGACCTGGCCGGGGCGGGTGTTGTCCTGGCTTACCTGCGATCGCCGGTGCTGCTGGCCCGCCGCGTAGCCCAGGCGGAGGCGTGCTGAGGATGCGGATCCTCATCGTGACTCACTATTTCCCGCCGGAGACCGGGGCCCCGCAGGCCCGCCTGTCCGCCCTGGCCGCCGCCTGGGCCGCGGGCGGAGACGACGTCACGGTCCTGACCGGCATGCCGAACCACCCGACCGGGGTGGTGCCGCCCGAGTACCGCGGCGCGATCCGGCGCCGTGAACAGCACGACGGCTACCGGGTGATCCGGACCTGGCTGTATGCCACTCCGAACGAGGGAATGGCCCGCAAGACCATCGGACATCTGAGCTTCATGATCACCAGCGTGCTGCTGGGCGGGCGGGCGAGTGGGGCCGCCGACGTGGTCGTGGTCTCCTCGCCCACCTTCTTCGCCATCGGCTCCGGGTGGCTGCTTGCCCGGCTCAAACGCGCCCGGCTGGTGGTGGAGGTGCGCGACCTGTGGCCGGCGATCTTCACCGAACTTGGCGTGCTGACCAGCCGCCGGGTGATCCGCCTGCTGGAACGGCTGGAACTTGCCGCCTACGAAGCGGCCGACACCGTGATCGTGGTGAGCGACGGGTTCCGCGCCAACCTGATCGGCCGCGGCGTGCCGTCCGACAAGGTACACACCATACGCAACGGCGTATGCCCCGGCGATTTCGATCCTGACACAGCGCCGAACGCCCAGGTGCGCGCCAAGCTCGGCGCCGCCCCCGGCGACTGCCTGGTGCTCTACGCCGGTACGCACGGCATCGCCCAGGGGCTCACCTCGGTGGCCGACGCCGCCGCCCGGCTCACCGGGGAAGCGATCCGGTTCGCGTTCGTCGGCGAGGGCGCAGACAAGCAGCGGCTGCGGCACCGGGCCGCCGAACTAGGGCTGCGTAACGTCACCCTGCTGCCCGGCGTGCCGCACGAGCAGGTCCCGGCGCTGCTGGCTGCGGCCGACATCTGCCTGGTCCCGCTGCGCGACGTGCCGCTGTTCTCGGCGTTCATCCCGTCGAAGATGTTCGAGTACCTCGCGGCGGCCAAGCCCGTCGTGGCCGCGGTGACCGGTGAAGCCGCGCAGATCCTGCGGGAGGCGGGCGCCTCGGTCGTACTGCCGGCAGACAGCGAGGCCCTGGCCGACGTGATCCGGGGGCTGGCCGCCGACCCGCAGCGGCGGCAGGCGATGGGGCGGCAGGGCCGCTGCTACGTCGAGAGGCACTTCGACCGCGGAATGCTGGCCCGGCTGTACCGCAAGCTCCTCGACGCGCCCGGAGACCGGCGATGAGGCTCCTGGTCGTCGGCGGCAGCGGCTTTACCGGCGGCTACGTGCTCCGCGAGGCGGCTCGCTGCAGGCACCAGGTCGTGGCGCTGGCGCGCAGCCCGGTGGCGGCCCGTACGGTGGCGGCCCACGGTGCGCTCCCGCTGGTCGGTGACCTCGATGACGCGCGCCGTCTCGACGATGCGTTCGCCGCGGCTCGCTGCGAGGCCCTGGTCTGCCTCGCGTCGCTGGGCTATGGTCACGGCCCGGGCATCGTCGCCGCCGCCGAGGAGGCCGGAATCGGGCGGGCGGTCTTCGTCTCGACCACCGCGGTGACGACGACCCTTCACCCGCCGACCCGGCAGGTCCGGCTGGCCGCGGAGCAGCAGATCCGCGGCTGCGGTCTTGACTGGACGATCCTGCGGCCGACGATGATCTACGGCGCCGCCGGTGACCGGAATCTGTCCCGGCTGCTGTTGCTGCTGAGCCGGTCGCCGGTGCTGCCGGTGCCGGCCACCGGCCAATGCCTGCACCAGCCGGTTCACGTGGCCGACGTCGCCGCCGCCGTGCTGGCCGCGCTCGAGCGACCCGCGGCGATAGGCTCGCTGTACGACGTGGCCGGGCCTGAGCCGCTCCCGTTCGCCGAACTGCTGCGGACCTGCGCCCGCGCGGTCGGAAGCAGGACCCGGCTGGTACCCGTACCGCTCGCACCGCTGGTGACGCTGGCGCGCGGCTACGAGCGGGTGAGCCGCCATCCCCGGATCCGCGCGGAGCAGTTGCTGCGACTGGCTGAGGACAAGGCCTTCCTGATCGATACGGCGATCCGCGATCTCGGCTACGCCCCGCGCCCGTTTGCCGACGGCATCGGCGATGAGGCCCGCGCGCTGGAACTCACGGCATGAGCGGCGCAGATCTCGCCGTGCTCGGGCGCACCGTGGTACACCTGCGGCCCGGTCAGGGGGCCCACCGGGCGCGGCTGCGCATCCAGCAGGCTGGCCTGCGCCGGTTCCCTGAGGCGGGACGCCGGGTCCTTTCCGGCCCGGATCCGTCCGCTGCCGCAGGCTGGCCGGACGCGTTCCACCCGGTGGACGCGCTGACTCCCGGCCGCTGGCCGAGCCTGCCCGAACTGCGGGCAGGTAAGATCCGGCTGCTTGGCCTGCTACGCGAACTGGGGGATGCACCCGGGTGGGACCACGCCGATGCACCGGGGCTCTGGCGCTTCCACCTGCATTACTGGGACTGGGCGTGGGGACTGGCCGCAGCCCCTGACCGGCTCGCCGCCCGGGCACTGTTCGCCCGGCTGTGGCGGTCCTGGCAGGGATCAGCCGGATTCGGCCGTGGCTATTCCTGGCACCCCTACCCCGCCGCGCTGCGCGCCTGGTCATGGTGCGGCCTGCACCATGACCTCGCGACCGGCAGCGACATTGAACCGGACTTTGTCGCCGGGCTCGCGGCTCATGCGGGATTCTTGCGCCGGCACCTGGAGTACGACGTCGGCGGCAACCACTTGATCAAGGGCCTCAAGGCCCTGGCTGGCCTGGCCGTTTTCTTCGCCGACGAGCGGCTCCTGCGGCTGGCGACCGGGCGGCTGACCAGGCAACTGACCAGGCAGATCCTGGCGGACGGCGGCCACTACGAGCGCGCGCCCGCCTATCATTGCCAGGTGCTCGCCAACCTTGTCGACGTGGCGGATTTGCTGCGGGCCGCGGGCCAGGCCCCGGCCGGCGAGATAACCGCCGCCGTCGACCGGATGCGGGACTGGCTGGGCGCGGTCCTCACCCCCGACGGCCAGGTACCGCTCCTCAACGACGGCTACCCGGTCGACCGCGAGCTCCTCGCCGCGCTGCGGCCGGGCCCGGACCCGGTTACCCCGGCGAGCCCGGTGCTCGTGCTTCCTGAGACCGGGCTGGTCCGTGCCGTAGCCGGCGGCTGGCACCTGCTCGCCGACGTCGGCCCGCCGTGCCCGCCGTCACTGCCTGCGCACGCGCATGCCGATACCTTCGGCTGCCTGGTGCACGTGGATAAGGTGCCGCTGCTGGTCGATACCGGCACATCGACCTACGAAGCGGGGTCGGTGCGCCGCCACGAGCGTTCCACCGCCGCCCACAGCACGGTGCAGGTGGACGGGGCGGACTCGACTGAGGTGTGGGGCGTATTCCGGGCCGGGCGGCGAGCCCGGGTTAGCGGCCTGACCGTTCACGCTGGCCCTTCTGGCATCACCTTCGAGGCGGTCCATGACGGGTTCCGCTGCCTGCCCGGCCGCCCCCTGCATCACCGCCGCTGGTCGCTGACCAGCGATGAGCTGCAGGTCGAGGATCTGGTCACCGGGCGAGGCCGGCACGAGGTCGTCATCCGTTGGCTGCTGGCGGTCGGCACAGCGGTGCGGGCCGCCGACGGCATGGCGCTCGTCACCAGCCCGGCCGGGGCTTTCTCGGTGACCATCGCGGCAACCGCCCCTGTACTCCTGGCCGCCGAGACCAGGCCGGTCGCGGCCAGGTTCGGGAGCACCACCGACGCACCCGTACTGACCTGCCGGATCAACGCGGCCCTGCCGGTCCGGGCTACTACCGTCTGGAGCCGATCGCGCGACCGTTCGGCCGAAGGAGAGATGTCATGAAGCAAATCGTGCAGCCGGTCAGCGGCGGCCCGGTCGAGGTGCTCGATGTTCCCCGTCCCGTGATCAGCCCGACCGAGGTGCTGGTACGCACTGTCGCCTCGGTGATCTCCCCGGGTACCGAACGGGCAGTCACGACGCTCGCGAGGTCCAGCTTGCTCGCCAAGGCACGCGCCCGGCCGGACCTGGTTCGCCAGGTCGTGCGCAAGGCTCAGGCCGAGGGCATCCCCGCCACGGTGCGGACAGTCCGGGGTCGGCTCGCCGCCGACGTGCCGCTCGGCTACTCCGCGGCCGGGCTGGTAGCTGAAGTCGGCGCCGCCGTCGACGGGATCGGAGTTGGCCAGCTAGTCGCGACAGGCGGTGCAGGCAAGGCCAACCACGCCGAGTACCAGGCCGTACCTGGCCTGCTGTGCGCGGTCGTGCCCGACCCGGTACCGCCGGAGGACGCGGCGTTCGCCACGCTCGCGTCCATACCACTGCACGGGCTGCGCCTGTCGGGGGTCGGCCCGGGCTCAAAGATCGTGGTGCTCGGCCTCGGGCTAATCGGCCAGCTCGCGGCCAGGCTCGCGATGGCCTCCGGATGCGACGTGGCCGGGATCGACCCTAACGGGTTTGCGAGGGAAACCGCAGCCCGTACCGGCGTCCTGGCCCTGGACGAGTCGGGGGACACAACCACGGACCAGGTCCTCACCTGGTCCCGCGGGCGGGGCGCGGACGCCGTGCTCGTGTGCGCCGCCGACAAGTCGTCAGGCCCGATGTCCCGGGCACCGGCCCTATGCCGGGACCGGGCTGCCGTGGTGATGGTGGGCGACGTGGGCATGCCGACCCGCCGTACCCCGTTCTATGAGCGGGAGATCTCGCTGCTGTTTGCCCGGTCGTACGGCCCGGGGCGTTATGAGCCGTCCTACGAAGCGTGGGGGGTCGACTACCCGGCCGGGCAGGTCCGCTGGACCGAAGGCAGGAACCAGGAGGCGGTGCTCGACCTGCTCGCGGCTGGCCGACTCCGGGTGTCCGACCTGATCACCCAGTCCTTCGGCATCGGCAACGCGGATGAGGCGTTCCGGCTCCTGGAGGAGCGGACCGAGCCGTGCCTGGCGATCAGCCTCACCTACCCGGCCGCGGCGGGGCCGGACGAGCCGGTCTGCCTCAAGCCGGGCAGGGCCGACCGTTCCCTGCCCGGAGTCGGCTGGATCGGAGCCGGCGCCTTCTCTACCGGGACGCTGCTGCCCGCCTTCCAGGACGCCGGTTTCGAGCGTTTCGTGGCCGTGACCACGGTCAGCGGCGTATCCGCACGGCGGGCCGCGGAACGGCACGGGTTCGAGAAGGCGGTATCCGGCGCCGCCGCCGTCATCGATGACCCGGACGTCAGCTTGGTCGTGATCGCCACCCCGCACGACGTGCATTCCGAACTCGCCAGCCGGGCCCTGACCGCCGGGCGGGACGTGTGGTGCGAAAAGCCATTGGCGCTGACCTGCGCTGGCGTCGACGAGGTGGAGAAGGCCTGGCGGGGATCCGGACGCCAGCTCACGCTCGGCTTCAACCGGCGCTGGGCGCCGGCCGTGCTGGCCGCGCAGCGGGTACTGGCGGAGGTGCAGGCGCCCAGGCTCGTGGTCTACCGGATCGCCGCAGGTCGGCTACCTAAAGGCCAGTGGTATCTGGACCGGCGCCAGGGCGGGCGCCTGCTTGGCGAGGTGTGCCATTTCGTCGACCTCGCCCAGGCGCTCGTGGGCGCCGACATCGAGGACGCGGTGGGCCTCCTGGGCGGGGACGCATCCCAGGGGAACGAGGGCGTAGTGGTGGCATTGCGGTTCGCGGACGGCTCGGTCGCGTCAATCGCCTACGGCAGCGCCCCACCAAAGCCGGGAAAGGAACGGATCGAGGTACTCTCCGGATCGCACCAGGTGGTCATCGACGACTTCCGGTCGGTCCGGGTCGACGGCCGCACCCTGTGGAAGGGTCGGCAGGACAAGGGCCATCAGGCTCACGCCGCCGCGTTTCGGCAGGCGGTGCAGGGCGGCACATGCGTGCCGACCGAGGCGATGCTGGGCAGCATGCGGGCCACCATCCGCGCCGGTGAACGGGCCAGGGAATCATGACGGCCGGACGCCCGCCCTCCACTGTCCGGGAGGACGCCCCTGAGTCGGACGGCCATACCTGGGAGGTATTGCGCCTGTTCGAGGCCAAGGCGGAGGGTTGGGCGGCTAAGTATGCTCCGGGCGGTCCGCTGGTCGGCCGCCGAGCCAGCCTGTCCGCCGCGGTCAGCCAGTACGCGCAGGCGGGGGACCGAGTCCTCGACCTAGGATGCGGTACCGGGGAACTCGCCCGTGCCCTCGCCGCGGCCGGATTCCATGTGACGGGATGTGACATATCCTGCCAAATGCTGCTGCGTGCCACCCGCGATGATGACAGATGCGCCGGGTGGGTGCGGCTGGAGCCGGACTGGCGGACGCTGCCGTTCGCGTCTGCAGTGTTCGACGTGGTGGTGGCCGCGAGCGTGCTTGAATACCTAGCCGAGCCCGCCATCGTGCTGCGCGAGTGCGCTCGGGTGCTGCGTGCAGGCGGTGTTGTCTTGTACACGGTGCCCGATCTGCGCAACCCGGTCCGGTGGACGGAGTGGTGTGCCCAGCAGGTGGTCGGGGTGACGGGAAGCTGTCTGGGGAACGGCCGCGGGTCGCGGTGGGATGGCTACCACGCTTACCTGCGGGCGTCGTTGCAGCGCCATCGCGTCCGGTGGTGGCTGGCGGCTTCCCATCTGGCGGGCCTGCGCCCAGTGCCATACCAAGCGGACGGCGCCCTGTCGCCGCTCCGGCTGCTTGCGTTCCGCTGCGTTGACGAATCACTCGCTGACGAGAAGGGGTGCACGGCAGTGACAGCCGCAGTGACCCGTGGACGCGGCCGAGGCGGAGAGGGACGGCGCCGACCGGTACCGGAATGAGCTGCTTGGCCATCTCGTGCGCACGGGCTATGGCCGAGCGCATCGTAAAGGTCAGGCCGGACCTGTGCAGCCGGGTCGTTGTAAGGCCACATCCGATCTCCGTCGCCTTGATCCCGCGTCGGGCCCGGTGGCCCCGTCATTCTGTGCCCGGCGCTGTTCGCCTCCTACGAACGGATGCCGCGACGCAGCGAGTCATCACCCTGACCGCCGGAACCGATCCTGGCGGCAGTCCACCAGGCAGTCCACCCAGAACCGCCGTAACGACACATACTCACAGATCCGTAGATTGTGCTGAGCGCACCCGCAACCTGGACATTTGGCGGCCGCCCAGCGGGGTGCCGCTCGTTGCTTTGCGCCGTTACCCAGTCTTACACGGTAGTGCATGGCCAAAATCAGGGTTTACGTACATCCCGGCAAGTACGTGAGAATTGGAGTAGAGGATCATGCCGCGCCCTACGCATTTCGGGCATGCACGTTCGCCCACCGCGAGCGGAAGGTCTTATGCCCGGCACGGCTTGGACGATAAGCCGATGCACCTTTACGGCCACGACAGGAGGTCTAGTGGCGGCGCTTCTCACAGTGGTAATCTCGCTTGCATGGCACCAAAAAGAATAAAGTCCGTGGCCCGCTGGATGCTGCTGAACGAAGTTGTCGGCGGTGCCCTTCGACGTGTGAAGCACGATCGCTTCGCGGTGCATGGAGCTTGCATCGTTACGACTCCGCGGGCTGTTGTTTCCGCCGAGGTCTATGCTGCGCTGGCTTTTCAGACATACGAGAATGCAGAGCTTGCTCTTGTACAGAGTCTGCTAATTCCGGATCTTGACACCATCGAACTGGGCGGTGCTCTCGGGGTCACCGGTTCAGCGATTCTGAGGAAGCTGACGCCCCCTGCCCGTCTGATAACTGCGGAATTCCGGCCTGAACTCCTGCCTATCCTCGAACGAAACCTTTCTCTAAACTCCTGTGGAAATATGTTCAGTATTCTACCAAGGGCCATTGTCTACCCGCTGGGTGCCGATCGTTGCACTCATGCCGATTTCGTCATCCCGGCTGGCTCCTTCGGCTCATGGAAAGGGTATAAGCACGCCCTGGGATTCCCACGATTCATGCTCAAACCACGACGCTTCGGGAGATTTGCGAAAAGTTCTCCTTGGGTAGCTTCCAGCTGATCTGTGATATCGAGGGCGCCGAACTGGAGATCATTGAGCAGGATCGCGCCGTGCTTGAGAAGTGTCGCCTGCTTATCATCGAACTGCATGAAGCAAACCGCCCCGCCCGCTCGGTTAGCCCAGCCCAGCTACGCGACCTGTTGCTGGACCAGGGGTTTCACGTCATGGCGGGCAACGGCGACGTCCTCGCTTTGATGCGGTGAAATTGGGGGGCGCGAGTGCCGACCCTTCTCAAGAAGGGGCCGCAAGGCCGGTGCAAGGCCCGTGTTGGGGCGGCGGAACTGCATACAACAACAGGCAGGGGGCGCCTCTGCGAGAAAATAAAAATAATGTTCGATTACAGTTCGAACCATCTGGGTGTCGCCTATGAGAGTCCGTTGTAATCGTGAACCCCACGGGCGCGCAGATGTTGGCGCTGCCCGTTATCTGACCGAAGGATGCCGGCATTGAGGACACCATGTGAGGCAGGGGGACCGTCGCTTTCGACTATTTCCCAGGCATCCGGATGGGCCTCCAGACCGCCGCAGCGCTCGAATCGGCGGCCCTCGTGAGCAGCGCTCACGTAGATGCAAGCCTCCTGCCCGGAAGGCCGTACGCATCCTGGAGCGTATTGCGGGCCGCAAGTGGCGTCGTGACGGGTATTCCCGCGGTGCGCATCCACAGGCACCCCCAGTTGACGATCGCCGCCCGGGTCGGGCGGCACCTGCGGATGTCGGACCCGGGGCGGCGCAGCCACAGCGGGTCTGCACCTGATGCTCGGCGACCCACACCGCCAGTCCTATATTCTGTCAAGACGGCGAATCCGGTGGTCACCGTCTCGGCGAGAGAGCGGACCGAGGTTCCCCAATAGTCCCTCCACGCATCCGCGGATGATCGCCGAGGCCTTTCTCAACTTCTCCCGCTCGTACAAGATCGACTTGACGAAAGTCACGGCCACGACGCGGCAGTGCTGGCGAAGCTGACGACCCGATCGCCTCTCCCAGAGGTATAGGACGAACCCGTTCCTGCACAAGAGGAACAGGCGCTCCGCCGGATAATTGGTGACCATGACGGTACGACCGAAGAACGGTCGAAGGACCACATCCCCTGGTCGCTGAAACACAGTCGCGGTCGGGCAAATCAGCACCCGCAATCCGGCGCCAATGATCCGAGCGCAATATTCATAATCGGTGTGGTCCAAGAAGTAATCTTCACGGAACATCCCGACAGAATCGAACGCCTCACGGCGAATTAGGCAGCCGGATGACGGGAGCCGTTCAACGCTTCGCGGCGGATCCTCCTCGCCACAACTGGTTTCCCGGAAAGTGTTTGCTGTAATCCAGCGAGCCCCTACGATGCCGACGTGCTGGCCTTCGTGGTCCATGCAACAACGAACGAGCTCCGCGACAGCTCCGGGAAAGATCTCGGTGTCGTCATCGAGTGTCAAGACGTACTCTGCTCCGGCCGCCAGCGCGGCACGCACACCTACGTTGAGGGCCGCCCCGATACCAAGATTCCGGCCCTGGGGAAGAAACTCACAACTCTGCAGTCGATTACGATCGATTGCGCTCCTGATCGCATTCAGTGTCTCCGGCTCCGATCCGTTGTCAACGATGATCACCCTGCCCACCTGGTTGGCCACCGCTAGGATCGTCCGCTCGATCGAGGTGTAGCAGTTGTAGGTGATGATGACGGCCGCCACGAAGCGAGTCGGGTCCGCGGCTCGTGCCGCGATCGAGCCGGCAGCCAGAAGGTCACGTTCGGTCATTGAGCAACCAGTCCAGGAGGCGATGATCTCGCCGACTCGGTATCTCACGATGCTGGCCGGGTCCCAGGCATGACATGAGGGCCCGGAGGTACCACTGCTGGTAGAGCATGACCACATGCCTACCATCCCAGCCTCGACAAGGATCACTCGCCGCCAGCAGGCCGATCGTCAATGGCAAGATAAGCCCGGATCTCAACGCGCCGGACATCAGAGGGATCAGTGCCCAGCGTCGATCTCCGAACTGTGTGCGCTCTTCGTCCATTGGGCCACAGGTCCTTTCGGGCATTGATCCGGTCTACCTATTTCCGCAGTAGCCTTCCTGGGCGGCCTAGGCGTTGGGGTATCATAAGGCTTTCGCCGAACTCTTCGGCATGGTGGCTAAGGATATATCAACCGACGCGCCCGGACCCGTGTTACTGCAAGCGCGTGCTGGGCCAATGATTGACCCTTTGCTGCTAGCTGGGCAGCCTTTCTTTGGGGGCTACGAGCGACATGACAGGCGAGTGACTCCACAATCTCCGCCTGCGCGGCGGGCAGTTCCGGCCAGCCCTCCATGTTTGACTCCAACGCCCTTTGGAAACCGGTTATCCGTTGGGGGTCACGGTAGAGGTTGCCGAGAATCTGGTCGCACCACGAGCTGACAAAATCGAGGAAGCCGCCAACCTGTGGCGTAGCGGGTCGTTGAAGAACCAAGCTAAACTCACCTTTGCTGCCGCAGTCCTCAAAGAAGTAGCTGCCTGCGATCTGCCACGTCATAAGATTTCGGCCGATGGCCCCGGTAATGAGGACGGCGAATTCCTCAGGTGTCCAGCAGTGGACGTGGATGGACCTGCGGCGCATCAGCGCGAGGCCATCACTGTCAAGCGTCGCAGGATTGTGCCATTCCCGTACCTGGGGCGGGTGGATCGGTGGCTGAGAGTAGACGGCCTGGCAGAACTCGCGAATGTGCTCCGTGGAGACTTCGGCGACGTTGCGGGCGTGTTCATCAAGAAGGTGTTGGAGGGTGGTCGGCTGCCTCACACGATCGAAAGTGCGCGTGCGGTCGGGCACTATCAGTACCAGACGGCCTCCAGGTCGCAGCACCCGGTGGAATTCTTGCAAGGCGCGTAGCGGGTTGGCTAGGTGTTCGATCATGTGAGAGGCAATGACCGCATCGAAGCTGGCGTCCTCGATTGGGCTGAGCCGGTCGACGTCGACGTTGAGGTTGAGGTGGGGGTCTGGTCCGTGTGGCTCGCCTTTCAGTTCGGGCCAGTTCGCGTCACGGCCGCCTTCGACGCGCCGGTCGACGTACGTGACCCGTGCGGATAGCGCGACCGGGAAAGGGCTGGTTCCTGGTCCCACTTCCAGCACCTGGCCCACCAAGGTGCGGCCGATGTTCGCCCGCAACCTGACATTTCGGGAGACCATATCTTCTCCATTCTGCAGCGATTTACATCTCGGCCGGGGTCGGGCAAACCAGCCGCCATTCGGCGCCAGTGATCCGAGCGCAATATTCATAATCGGTGTGGTCCAAGAAGTAATCTTCACGGAACATCCCGACAGACTCGAACGCCTCACGGCGAATCAGGCAGCCTGATGACGGGAGCACCCCGCACGAAGGGCTGATAGTGATGATCGCCTTCGCCGTGGCTGTGTTGCGTGGCCATTAACGGGTTACCGATCCGTGCCATGTCACCCCCACTCAACCTCGTCCGGCTGGACCGGCTCTCGATAGCCGAGTCGCATCTTCCGATGCACGGTGTTGAGCGCAGCCGCCAGCAGCTCCCGATCAGCAGCGCCGCCCGCCAGAACGGAGAAGGCGAGTGTCGGAATACCGCCAAAAGTGGCGGCAATCGCCAGCCGGGCAAGGTCGTTGGGCACGAGCCGAGACAGAAGAACAGCCGCCCCCGTCCCTGCGACAAATGCCGCTGCCGTCAGAACAAGCGGGCGGTCCCAGGGGAGGAAGTGCGCTCGGTGCCACAAGAACAACGAGGCCAAGCCGTTGACGGCGAGGACGGCAAGAGCCGTCGCGGCTGCCGCCCCGACCGCCCCCAGGTGAGGGATCAGCGTCGCACAGGCAATCACACTCACAACAAGTCCAACGAGCGCGTTCCGGACCAGCACCTGGGAAAGGCCCAAGGCGAGGATCGCGTAAGTGTTGAAGCCTAGCAGCACATCGACGGTGAGCCCGACGGCGAGGATGCGGGCCGGGAGCACCATCCCGGCGGACCGGTTCCCGAACAGCACATGCACCAGAGGACCGGGTGCCGCGACCATGAGCGCCAGCGCCGGAGCGCACAAGACCAGCCCCCACCGGGAAATCCACCTGGTGAGGTCGAGCAGGTCCGTATCCTTCCCACGGATCCGTGCTGCCGTCATTGCCGGCAGAGCGTAGCTAATGAGGACGGCGAACAGCGCTCCGATGCCATCAGCGATCCCGGAGACCGGCGCGTACGCCCCTGCCGCTGCGCTGCCGTGAAATCCTCCGAGGAAGACCACGTCGAGTTGGGAGACAGCCACAAAGAACGTCGTATTGGCCAGCACGGCCAGACCGAAAGTCATGAAGTGCTTGCTGCCCAGGGATCGTTCGGGGCGGGTGCGCAACTGGCCCACCCAGCCCGACCACAGGACCAGGACGACGACGCTGGCCCCCACCGCCACCGACCGCGCCGCGGCCATGGACACAGCCGAGCGCAAGCCCGCCACCAGCAGGCTGATCGTCAATGCCAGCAGAAGGCCGGATCTGAACGCGCCGCACTTCAGAGGGACCTTCGGCTGGAACGTCGCCTGGATGAGGCCCATCGCAGCTTCACTCAGCGGGGCGACGAGCGCCACCGGCGCGAGCGCGAGGAATGCCGGGACGACCGGCGACAGGGAGGATACCCGGCTCATAATCAGCGAGACGGCCGCCACAGTCACAGAGGCAAACACCATCAGGTACACGATCACCCGCGTCGCGGCCCTCGCAACCATGCTGAGGCCCTGGTGCTCCTCGGAGGTCAGCGCCTCAGTAGCTCGTTTGGCGACGCTTCCCTGCAACCCGAATGCTGCGAAGGGGACGAGGAACCCGCTGACGCCCGTTGCCAGCGCATAGGTCCCGAAGGAGGAAGGTGACATCAGCCGGACGAGGACCACCGTGAGCGGGAAGGCCATCGCCGCTGAGAGGAGCCAGGAAGTCAGGCTCCAAGCGCTCCCGGTCAGAATGTTCGACCGGGACTGCTGCCCACTGCTCCAGGGATGCACGCGCTTATCCGAAGCTGTTCGTGGATGTCGACGTATGTGGCTTGACCGCGGTGACTCCCACTTGAAACCAGGCCGGAGCCATCATGTGGCCGTCGGTGAACCGATTCAGGCGCCGGAGCCCGACAAACCCAGCGTCCGCGACTATCTGGGTCAGTGTCCGACGATCATAGAACCACCGGTGCTGGGACTCCTGACAGTACGAGTACACGTACAGGTCGTTCAACGTCTCGTTGTCGAGCTGCCCGGCCAGGTACGCGAGCGAGATGATCTTGGCGTCAGGGACGATCACGGTCACAACCCCACCAGGCTTCAGGATACGGTGGCACTCCTTTATCAGCGCGCGGCCGTCGTCGAGCGTCATGTGTTCCACAACGTGACTCATGAGAATCTCGTCGAAGCACTCATCCCGGAACGGCGCGGGCGGGACCCGGGCCAGCACGTCGCCAGGCTTTGTCTCGTCGAGATTGACCCAGCCCACCAGGTCGTGTCCACCCGTCCCGATGTTCAGCGCCCGTCCCGCACCTGCCGGAGGACACCAGCTTCGCCCGGTCCACCCGTAGTACTTGGTGACTGCCCAGATAGGAAAGCGTGCCAATCGGGAGTACCTCATGGCCATCCTCACTCAGTCCGACTTCCATGTCGTTCGGAGACGGTCTGCCGGATCGACGTCTCTCCGGGCAACACGATCTCTGTGCCCTTCAGGAGCGCCTCGGCACAGGAGCTCGGGGTGAAGGCGGCACGGGCGGCCGGGGTAACCACGCGCCCCAGCACCTTGCGCACGCCTCCGATCAGCTCGGAGGCGGACGCTGCCGCCATCACGCTCACCGCCTCGGGCGAGAGACGACGCAGATCATCGGCATTCCCAACCCCCGGGCCCAACACGAGAGGCCGACCGGCGGCGAGCGCCTCCGACGCGACGAGCGGCGCCGGGTCCTTGCGGCTCGGCGCCACGACGGCGCCAGCAGACGCGAACGCGTCCACGAGGCGTTGGCCTTCCAAGTATCCGAGGTAGTGAACCCGCTCCAGGCGCCGAGCTGCGTCCGCGACCGCGGGTCGCAACTTCCCATCGCCCACGATCACGACGCTCTCAAGGTGCTGCAGCAGTTCGGGCAGAGCCTCGAGCAACACGTCGACTCCCTTGCGCTGTGAAAGCTCTCCTACGAACAGCGCGCTCCCGGCGGTCGGGGCTGGCAGCGCATGAAGCGCAGAGAGACCGATCGCGTTATGGACCACGGTCGTCGGCAGGCCGGGCCGCAGCTGGTTCACAAAAGCTGCCGCGGCGTCACCGCTCACCAGTACCGCGCCACAGCCGTCCAGGAACCGTCGGCGAACCAGCGTGCTGAGCGGATCCCGGAACGCCCCGGTCGCGACCCCGCTCTCCACCCAGGCGACGGCCGGCACAGCGCGGCGGTGGCACCAGCGCAGGGACGACCACGAAGCCGACAGGTCCCAGCCACCGACGACGACCATCTCCGGCGACAGCCGATCGAGCGTCTGGTGGATCCCAAAGGAAACATCAAAGACACGCTCGCCATGGGCTATCCCCACGGTGCGCAGCAGCTCCGCCTGGAACGACACGTCCTGCCATGGAACAGACCAGCGGCGCCGCTTGCGGTGGGTGTCCCGGGTGAGTACGACAGCCAGCTGGCCATCGAGGCTCTGCCCGAGTTCGTTGAACAACGGCACCCGGTAGGGGGCGAGGATGTTGTGAACGATCACCAGCATCTAAACGACCTCTCCCCCGGGGCACCGGTACGCTCGTGGTTCCGGGAGGACGGAAACCCCGGCCCAGCTTGCATCGCCCGGCCGATGACGGTCCTAACGGCTCGGGGTAGCGCGGCGACCTGCACCGCCTGGAGCTTTCGCTTGGCGGGGACCGGGCCCGTGGTGGCGGCCCGCCGCAAGATGCGCGCGAGCGCCTCGCCATTGCGTGCCCACGAGAAAGTAGCCTTCAGCTCCTCGACCTGATCATCCGGCACGCACCCTTGACGCACGGCAGCCAACATCGCCTGGCCTAGCCCGGCCACATCGCCGGGCGTGACGAGGCGCGCCCAGCGCCCGTAGAGCTCCCGGTGCGGGGGGATGTCGGACAGCACCACGGGGACTGACATGGCCAGCGCCTCTCCTGGCGGCAACGGGAACGCCTCTTCTCGGCTCGCGCTCACCAGCACGGCGGCGCGTTGGTAGAGGTCCAGCAATTCGGCTTTCGTCAGGAAGCCCGTGAACCGGACGCGCTCTGCGCAGTCCAGTGCAGACGCTAGATCCTCCAGGCGTCGGCGCAAGCCGGCCTCTAGCTCGTCCCCGGCGATGACCAGCTCATAGGAGTCGTGCAGGCCACTCTTTGCGGCAAAGGCGGCGAGGACCTCGTCGATACGCTTGTGGGCGTAGAGATTCGAGACCACCACAATGGCGTCGCGGCGGATGCCCGCTGTGGGCCGGGAGGCTTGCTCAACCTGTCCGAGACCCGACAGGACGATCGAGTAGGAGCGCCGGAGAGCGGAGTGGTGCGAGAACTCGGCCGCTGTCGAAACCGAGATGTGGACAAGCTCCGAGGCCCGGAGGGCCGAGAGCCAGGCGACCGGCCGCGCAACCGCCATTCGCAGCGATCGGGGAGCGTCAGCCTCGAACAACTGAGCATTCTGCACGCACAACACGGTGGGGATCCCCCGTGACCGCAACGGCGCTGTGGAGCCAGGGCAGTACAGCACCTCGGCGCCCCAGCGCCGAGCCTCGACGGCCAGCCGAGCGTGGATAAAGCGCAGCCGCGCAACGCGGGACCTGCCATCGACCACACGTACCGCGCTGGCGGGCGAGCTAAGAGCATCTCGCAGGTCTGCGGCGACTGCGGCGCGCGCGAACACCAGCAGCGAGATACCTTGACGCTCCAGCTCCGGGAGCTGGCTGCGGAGGTAGCTCAATCCTCCTCCCGGCGCCGTGGCGACGGCCTCCACCGCCACCCGCAGCGGGCGGCTTTCCCTGGGGCGCTCTGCCTGAGCCCGGAGGGCTCTGTGGGCCGTCGTCATCTCAGCCCCGCCCTCGCGGCTCGGAGGTTCAGCACGATGAGGGCGAGGACGCGGAGACGATAGGCCTTAAGGCCGAGGAGGCTCGAGGCGGCGATCGCCGCGCTGATCCCTGCGCCAAGGAACTGGCAGATGCTTGAGGTGTCTTCTTGGGCGATGTCCGCCGGGATGGGCCGGAAAATGGCAAGACTGATAACCGGCTGATGAGAGCTGACCTTGAAGGCGACGAAGCAGCACAGCCCGATGGCCTCCATGAGAAGCACCCCCCGCCACCACTGGCTCGGCGGTACAGCCGGGCGGTGGTTGACCCGGAAGCCTGGGCTCCGGACCACAGCATAGATGCTCGAGGTTAGGACGACTCCGACGGCGACAGCCAGGGCGGCCGCGGTCGTGTACTCCAGCGCGCTCTTCGCGACCGGGCCGGGCACGAGAGGCGAGAAGAGCTCCCCGGCGGCCAGGGCCGGGGCCCAGGATCCGTATACAGCCAGGACGAATGCGGAAAGCGCTCCGGCTGACAGTGCCCCCGCCGTCGCCCCCCCCAGTCGGATCAGGAGCCACGCGGCGATCGACAGTTGCAGCCCGGCGTTGATGACGAGCCAGAGTGACCCGAACCCGTTCTCGATCCCTACCAGCGAGGAGCCGAGCAAGGTCGCGGCCATAGCGCCAGCGATTAGGACGGGCCGCAGGCCCACGCTGGCAGGCGTCGCCGCTGAGCGTCCGTCCCGTCCCGCCCGAACGGGGCGATTGGGACGGTCAGGGGCCTCGTGCGGGAGCCATGCAAGGGCCGGACGGCAAGAACTCGTGGAAGGCGAGCCGAGGTCCGTCATCGCCCGCGCCCCGAAGACTTGACCCGTTGCCTGAAGTCCAGAAGATCGGCCTCCTCGATCCGCCGGCCAGGGGTGTGGTCCCGCAGAGCCTCCAGGGCGCAGAAACGCAGAAGGCTTGGCGGCAGCTTGGTGCCACGGATCCAAACGCAGGTGGGCGGCAAGAGGGTGCGAGCATAGAGGACGAACGCCATCCTCCAGACTGGAAATGCCCAGCGCGGCAGGTAACGTTGCTGGAACATCAGCTTGTTCCGATAGCCGTTGTAAACGAACTCGGGTGAGCTGTTGTTGTGGCTGCCACCTCCTCCGTGAATGCAGCCGATAGAGGGTTCATAGCGCAAACGGTATCCTGCCTTTTGGACGCGGAGAGAGTAGTCCCACTCCTCTTGGCCGAAGAAGTACTCATCGGCGAGCAGTCCTACGCGTTCGATCACATCGCGCCTGGTGACAGCAAACGCCAGCGAGATGAAACTGACATCTGCGGCCAGGTCACACTGGCCGCGGTCCCGTCTCCTCGCGCCGAAGATGTCCACGCCACCTCGCCACCGACGGAGCCGTCCTCCCCCATACCACAATCGGCCGTCTGGGCGGAGAATCTTTCCGGTGAGCAGGCCGATCGAGTGGTCGTTCCGCACCATGTCGACGGCCCTGAGCAGGTCATCAGCAGATAGTTGCGCGTCGTTGTTGAGGAACGCGACCACGTCATGCTCGCTGCGCGCCAGTACCCAACGCATCCCTGCGTTCGTCCCGCGAGCGAATCCCTCGTTGTTTGGCAAGCGCACGATCGGCACATCAGGATTGGCGCGTGCGATCAGATCGGCCGAGCCGTCGCTAGAGCCATTGTCAATTACCAGTACCTGCAGTTCCGGGGCGTCGGCTCGCAAACAGTCAAGACAGTCGACGGTCGCCGCGGCATTATTCCAGTTGAGAACGAGCACGGCCGTCTTTCGGCATGTGGAGTTCTCATGCCGACCTAGGTCACTACTGGACTGATCCTGTGTCCTTTCCCTCATCGGCCTGCCCTTTGGCTTCTCTCGTTCCTTCGACGAGGCGTCAGTATGTGGTAGCTGGCAACCCGCCTCCGGTTCAGGACCGTTTCGTTCAACTCCCGCATCCTCTCCTGTGCTCGCGCACTGCAGCGGCCAGCGTTGCTCGCATCGAGGCCAGCAGCCATTCGGTATTCGGTAGGCAGGACTTCGGTATTCGGTAGGCAGGGCTGTTTCCTAGCGCGATCCCGCCGACCCTGGTGATCACGCTGTGGTCGGGACTGCGATGCGCCCGGGCGTCGTTCAGCAGGCCGACTCTCGCCGCCGCCCGTTCGGCCGTCGCGTCGATCGTCCCGGCGATGCCGCACACCGTGAGCCCTCCGGGCTAGCTGGACCGATCACAATTAGATTCTATCAAGATACACTCTGTAGTGAAACAGTAGCGGCACAGGCCGCGCCGCCGGGATCTCAATGCAGACCGTCCGCGGTATCACGCAAGGACGCCGTACCAGCCGGGCCCGCTCGTGTCGCCGCTAGCCTAGGTCCGCTCCCAGTACGACGCGGACCCCCGGCAAGCACGGTGGCCGCTATGCGCTGGCCCGGCTGCCCGTCCCACAGCGTCGGCGCCCTAGGCGCGGGCGGGTCCGCGATCACCTTGAGCGCCGCGGAGACGATCCGGTCCGGGTTGCTGCCGACCAGCCGGTTGGTGCCCTCAGTTAACGACTTGCAGGATCATCTTTTTCCCCACCACGACGTCGAGGCCGGGAGAGCGACCAAGTTCCATCGAGACTGCCCCGCCGGTCCATAGTCGCGGCCGGTGAGCAGAACCCCCAGGATCAGCCAGGCCAGAATGCCGACTCGGTTGGCCGTCAACGTCGAGAATCCAAGCGACGTTCCCACAGTCAGGACGAGGACCGATCCGGCTAGCGACCGCTCAGCGGGAGCGGTGACGGTGCGCAGTCGCAGCCACCGCCACCCCAGCGTCGCTAGGGCGGCACACATCAGAATAACTCCTATGATGCCGGAGAGCACTAGGATCTCAAGCCACAGCGAGTCATACGGGACATCGAGGCCGCTGGCACCGAACCCGGCCCATGGGCTCGCGTGCAGGACGTCCGCAGCGACCGGGCCCAGGGTCCCGCCCCCCGGTCCGTACCGGTCGCCCGTGTACACGGATACGAGCGACGCGGTCGGATGCAGCAGACTTTCCAGGGTGTTATGCCCGGCGGCCCACGAGGGAAGCAGGCCGAGCGAGCCAGCCAGCAGCATCGCCGCGGCGCCCATCGCACCTCCGGCAAGGATCCGCATCCGCACACCGGAGCTGCGCGCTATCGCCCACGCCGCGAGTGGCAGGGCGCCAAGCAGGAAGGCCTTTGACAGCGACAGTGTGCCCCCCGTGACCAGCAGGGCGGCGCATACGCCGGCTAGTTGCCACCGCATGCCGCGCCGGACGAGGTAGATGACACAGAGCAATGCCAGGCCATAGGCGAGGCCTGCCTCGGCGGGCTGGTCGAAGATCCCAGTGTAACGGCCGTTCTCCACGGCCAGCTCCGCCACTGATACCGTCCCGGATGCGGTGTCCCAGAACGGTGGCAGGAAGCCGCCCAGCGTGACGTTGGACAATGCCAGCTGCGCGAGGGCTAGCACTGCGTTGGCTGTCATCGCCGCTGGAATGATTCTGGCAATCGCCAGAATGAGCTGTTCCGGCGGCGCGCGTAGCGTCCAGTACCACGTAATGATCATGACCAGCAGGGGCATCACAAGCCACCACAGCGAATGCACGGCTGACTGTGACCCGTAGAACGCCGGATCAAGCGGCCGCCATGCCGTGGCGATGAGCATGACGGCGCAGATCCCCGTCCACAGCCCGAGGGTCGGCAGCGGCGCTGGCCTGGCCGTGATGATCAGCGGCCAGCCGGTCACCAGTATGACGATCGCCCAGACGAGCACCATGACCTGCCCGGTCATCACCCCGGCAGTGAAGGGGCCGAAGGCGGCCGCGCAGGTTAGGGCCGCCCATCGTGCCATGCCGCAGCCCGTGGGCGGCAGTCCGCTGGTTGCCTGCCCCTTTGGAACGTAGGCTAGGCGATCCGGTGTCCGCTGAGTGTGTGTTTGCACTTGCTGAAAGTCCTTAAATAGCTGGCTGTATGCATAGGCGTCGAAGACCGCATCCTCGGTCAGGTGGTAGATGACATCGAGAGAGAGGGCCAGGTCTGCGGTGAAGGCCAACCCGGTCGGTGAAGCAGGCGCCGTCACACAAAAAGAAGCTCTTCGTGTGGTCACAGGCGAAGCGGCGCTGGCACAGCTCGATGGCGGACCGGGAGACGTCCAGGCCGATGTAGCGCGGGTAACCGGCCAGCGAGAGCTGGGCCCCGTCGCCACAGCCGAACTCGATAACCCACCTGACTTCGCGGGTGCAGACGAAGTCGTTGAGGAAGTCTGCCTTGGCCTCGCCCGCGGCATCGTAAGAACCTGGCCCGCTCGTTCCGCCCCGA
This sequence comes from uncultured Actinomycetes bacterium, assembly GCA_963798675.1. Taxonomy (GTDB): domain Bacteria; phylum Actinomycetota; class Actinomycetes; order Streptosporangiales; family Streptosporangiaceae; genus Palsa-504. The sequence goes on from CAWCUJ010000046.1 coordinate 198,148, forward strand.
GCGTAGTTCCGCTCCCAGTACAGCGCCGAGCCGCGGAATGCTATCCGCTGCTGCAGCAAGGAGAACTGCCGTACGCCAGGGATCGGGCGGATCAGTTCCTTGACGGTCACCTGGGTTCCCCTTTATGTAATTGGTCGGCGCCCGCTACGCAGATGACTCGCACGGGCCGGTCTCACAGGGTCTCGACGTTCGGGCTGGACAGCATCCGCCGGCAGTCGAGCACGTGACGCGCGTGGTGGCCGATCTCGATGGCCGTGAAGACATCGTGCTCGGTGAGCAGTACCACGAGGTCGGCACCGGCGATTTCGTCCGGTGTGTAGCGTCGACGCAGGCCACGGCCTGGGCGATGACGGCCGGCTCGGTCACGAGGGGGTCGCCGGCCCGGACTTCCGCTCCCATGCGAAGCAGGAGCTCGGCGACCCGGATAGCGGGTGATTCGCGCGTCGCCGGCGTTCTTCTTGTAGGCGAGCCCGAGCAGCAGGATCCGGGACCCGCTCACCGGCCGCCCGCGCTTGTTCAGCGCCAGCAGCAGGCGGTGGACGACGTAGTCGGGCATGTGGCGGTTGATGTCGTTGGCCAGTTCCACGAACCGGAATCGCTGGCTGAGGGCACGCTCCACCCGCCAGGACAGGTATGACGGGTCGATGGGCAGGCAGTGGCCTCCTACCCCGGGTCCGGCATGGAGCGGCATGAACCCAAACGGCTTGGTGGACGCGACGTCGATCGCCTCCCACACATCGACGCCGAGCTCGCGCCCGAACATCGCCAGCTCGTTCATCAGGGCGATGTTCACGTGCCGGAAGGTGTTCTCGATGAGCTTGGCGAGTTCCGCCGCGCGCGGCGAAGACACCGCCACCGTTCGCTCCACGATGCCCCGGTAGAAACCCTCGACCGCGGCCAGCGAGTCATCATCGATGTCCGAGACGATCTTCGGCGTCGTGGCCAGGGTCCAGGTGCGGTTGCCCGGGTCAATGCGTTCGGGGCTGTAGCCGAGGTGGGAGTCGGTGCCTGCGGCCAGGCCGGACCCGTCTTCGAGCCACCGGAGCACCTGCTCCTGCGTGGTCCCGGGGTAGGACGTGGACTCCACGATCACCGTCGCGCCGGGGCGCAGGTACCTGGCCAGGGTGCGGCTGGCCGCCTCCACGCAGGTCAGGTCGGGCAGGCCTTCCCGCAGCGGCGTGGGGACGGTGATCACCGCGACGTCGAATTCGGTGCACGCATCCGCGTGCGCCGACGGGTGGAACCGGCCTGAGTCCAACGCCGCGGCCAGCTCGGACGAGGGCACCTCCTCCACGTAGGATTCGCCGGCTTCCAGCCGCTTTACCCGGGCCTGGTCGGTGTCGTAGTCGGTCACGTCGTGCCCCACCGTGACGGCCCGCATCGCCAGCGGCAGGCCCACGTACCCGAGGCTGGCCACTACGACCCTACGACCGCGGTCACCGGCGTCCTCCTGCCGGGCGCCGCGGTACGGAGCGGGAGTGCCGCTGACCGGCTGCTTCGTGGCGGCTCGGCCCTGTAGAGAGCGCAGTCTTCTGCTAGCCACATTCCCCCAGCCAGAAAGTCCGCCGCTGTCACGGTGCCCACCGAACGTTCGGTATGCGTGACATTTGAGGACTTTCTGTGTTCGTGCTATTACTTTCAGTAACCATGGTAGCGATTCGCAGGCGATGTATCTACGAATCGTTGCTAAGGCCGGGCTGGGGCCGGCGCGTGGTCGACTCCCGTTAGGCTCCGCGCGCCAGACGAGCGCACCGGCTTGCGGCCGTCGCGGCCGGATATCATCATGCCCGCAGGCCCGGCTCAGAGGGCATCCTCTCTCTCCCTCCTCAGAGGGGACTTGACTACGCCCCGCCTTTAACTGAAGGACGGGGATTCCGGCCGTCACCGGCCGGGAGTTCCTGTTTCACCGCCGACCGCACCCGGGGGTCTCGGCATGTCTTATGTCAGCTCCGCAGGCATCGCCCGGGGAGCCCCGGCTACGGCATGACCTGCCGCCAGGATGTTCTTCGCGGCGTTGATGTCCCGGTCATGCCAGGCGGACCGGCGCAGACATCGATGGCCAGCCGCCCCCCGGCACGGAACGTACGGACGGGCTTGGCGCTCAGTCGCGGATAGCGGGCGTGTCGCGGCCGACGGTGATCAGCTGGCGGGGCCGATATGATCAGGGCGGCATCAGGGCGCTCGATGACCAGCCGCGATCGGGGCGCCCGGCGGAGATCGACGAGATCGAGGTCGTGGTGGCCACGCTCGCCGATGACCGCAAGCCCTCGGCCCGGCTGGGGATCACGCACTGGTCGGCCCGGGTCCCTGGCCGCCGGGCTGGGGATCTCGTTCGCGTCGGTCGCGGATCTGGCACAAGTGAGCGATCCAGCCGCACCGGATCGAGACCTTCAAGTTCAGCACCGACCCGGAACTGGAGGCGAAGGTCCGTGACGTCATCGGGCTGTACCTGGCGCCGCCGGACAACGCGGTGATGGTCAGCGTCGATGAGAAAAGCCAGATTCAGGCTTATCCGGGGGACGATTCGGGCGCCTGTAACGGCGGGTAAGGGAGCCTGCCCGGTGTCGGCGTGTCGTTCGCGGACGGATTATCTGCTGCCTTGATCACAGACGGTCCAAGCAATCGGGTTTAATAGGCGACACGGATTTAACGTCCCAATAGGACATTACTGGGATGACCTTCCTGTGGTGAAAGGCTCACACGGATAGGCGAGCCGACAGGAGAAGGCGTGGCCCCCAAGCGCGAGCCCCTCACGATGGAAGAGCGGGAGGACATTTCCCGCGGCCTGGCGAAAGGACTGTCTAATAAGGACATAGCAGCCTCACTCAGGCGGGACGAATCGGTCGTCTGGAGGGAAATCGACCGGCAGGTCGCTGACCTGGGACTAGGGGACACGGATAGCCCGGCGCGCTGCGATCACCCTCGCCGCCGACCTTCCGGTGTATTTCGTCCACGCCCGTTCCCCGTGGGAGCGCGGCACCAACGAGGGCACCAACGGCTTCATCCAAGAATACCTCCTAAAATGGACAGAAATTATCGGCGACATTGATTATCTCTGGGCGGCAGCCGACTCGCTTAACGACCGGCCCGTGCTACACTCGAATTCAGGAAAACTAAGCGAAGTGTTCGCGGAGCTAATGCTTCAGGAAGCCGAGATCTCACCGGTCGGAATTGCTTCGATCGCTCGAGACCGCCGACGTATGTGAAGGGCTAGGGTTCTTAGGCCATGAAGCGTACCGTGCTACGCGACCGAAGGTCTGCCGCCCGTCGAGCATTCCTATATGCCGGACGCCGCGCCAGACCCGCGCATTTGGTCCACCTCTCCAAAGTGCTAAGCTACCTCGAAGCGGGTCACTGGCTGGCTAGCGAGCAGGCTCGACCTGAGATGGTCGACGACGAATTCGCGCTCTTCGAGATCACACGCCGTAAAGTCGTAGGGCTGGCGCCGCTATACCTGGAGTTCGGGGTGTTTGAAGGCAGGTCGATGCGCTGGTGGTCGCGTAACCTATCCGAGCCCGGCGCAAAGCTGGTCGGTTTCGACAGCTTCGAGGGACTGCCCGAGGACTGGCGACCTGGGGTCGCTGCGGGTCACTTCAAGACCGATGGACCACCGCATATCGATGACAGTCGTGTGTCGTTCCAGGTCGGCTGGTTCGAGGAAACGCTGCCCCGTTTCACCGTCCCAGAGCATGACCAGATGGTCTTGAACGTGGACTGCGACCTCTATTCGAGTGCCTCCACGGTCCTGCGCTGGGCCGAACCGTATCTGCGCCCCGGGACGTTGATCTACTTCGACGAATTCCCAGATCGCGACCATGAGATGAAGGCGTTCTACGAGTTGTGCGCGCGGTCGTCGCTCCGGTTCAAGCCCGTGGCAATCGCCAACGGTGGCTCGAACTGGCTGTTCGAGGCCTCTTGAGGGACCGCCGAGTACGATGCGGCCTGCGACGTATCGACGAGCACAGCCGCGGCCTACTCCGGGAAACGCGACGTGCAGAAAGCGCGCCGCCCTCTGCGTCCAGCTCAACGCCACCACAACCCGCTACCCCCAGAACTCCTCATATGAAACTGCCCCGTCAAGCTTTTGCAGGTCGCCGGGTGGTTGATAACTTAATGTCCGTTTCCTGTGGATGTTTTTGCGTGCGGTTCACTTGCCCGCCCAGGCTGCCGGTTCCGGCGGGATGGGTACGTGCCGCCTCGGGCCGGTGCGGGTCCCGGAGCCGCTTCTGCAGGTAGGCCAGGAACGGGGGCCGCGCGGGAACCGCGCCGAGTCGAACGGACCCCGTCGGGGACACCCACGGATCCATGACGACAATCGACCGCGACGTCTCGACGCGGAACCCGGCATGCCCGGCGCCGCGGCCGTGCTCCTCGGCCTGGCCTACGAGATGTGCCTGGTGTCGGGCCTGCGGCAGGCCGAGCAGATGGCGAGCCCGGACGAGCGCGGTCGCCTGCTGCTACGCCTTGGTCTACCTAGGCTTCGCGGCGCCGTACCTGGTGGACGGCTTGGGCGCGGTGTCGGGCCGGTCCGGCGTGTTCGGCCCGCTGGCGGCGATCATCGCCGTCCTCGCGCTGTGAACGACCGGGTATGCGATCGGTTCCGGCCGAGCGTCGCCACCGACGTTGGAATCGGGGGACGCGATAGGAGAAGGCAGGCCCGTTCGGCGGGAAAATTCTTTCTTACCGAACGGACAGCGGTGCTCCTGGGCGCTCCGGTCAGCCAGGTCAGGCCCGGGGCGAAGATCCCGCCGAAGGCCCCGAACACCCATACCACCAGGCCCCAGCCGACGCTGACCAGCCCGGAGACCTAGGGACTGACGCAGTTCCATGGCCAGCGGCTTCACCGGGTCCCCGATGTGCTTGGGGTATCCGCCGCTTGGGGCCGGTCAGACGCGTGCCCGGTCTTGTCCCGCGCATGTCCCGGGCCCCGCACCCGGACTTCCTCCTGAGCCGTACTTCCTGACCTGAACCCTGCCCGCCGCCAGAGCCACGGGCGCGGCGTGACAGGCGGGCACCCAGCGTAACACCACCATTACCCAAAGCGAAACGCTGCCATTTTCTGGACAGTGCAACCGGCGTGCAACCGAAGGGAGAACCGCGCTGCTACGCCCGCGAATGACACTCAAATCATAAGCAGCAGGAAGTAAATAGCAGCTAATGAGAGGGACTAGTCATGAGGCTAAGTCGAGTGGCCGCCACAATCGCCGCAGTCGCCATCCTTTCCGGATGCGGAGCAACTCTCACTCACCACGGCGCGGCCGCCGGCACCCACCCCGCCGCACCTGCGGTGGCCTCCTCCACAGCTAGCTCGCACCCGGCCACCTCCCATCTGCTCGCCGCCCGCCCCGCCGACCCGGCCGTGACGTGGCTGGAGTCGGCCGGCGGGCAGGCCCAGGTGAGGTTCAACGACGAGGTCGATGCCCTGGCCGCCGCCCTGGAAATCGAAAACAACTCGCCCACCGTCGCCAACCACCTGGTCTTCGAGGCCGACGCCCGCATCGTGCGAGCCCAGGCCCGCACCATCCTGGCCACCCCCGCCCTGCTCCCGACCGTCGGCCAGGCCGCCTACAAGCTGATGCTGAACGACTTCATCACGGTCGCGAACCTGCTCCAGCCCGGCCCCGGCTACGGCACCACCCCCCAAGACGACACCGCCTGGTACGCGGCCCTGAGCGCCTCCAACATCACCGTCGCATAACCCCCGGGGAACCCGACCCCAAAAGGCCGGCTTCACCGGGTCCTCGATATACCCCGCCATTTTTCTGGACAGTGCAACCGGCGTGCAACCGAAGGGAGAACCGCGCTGCTACGCCCGCGAATGACACTCAAATCATAAGCAGCAGGAAGTAAATAGCAGCTAATGAGAGGGACTAGTCATGAGGCTAAGTCGAGTGGCCGCCACAATCGCCGCAGTCGCCATCCTTTCCGGATGCGGAGCAACTCTCACTCACCACGGCGCGGCCGCCGGCACCCACCCCGCCGCACACGCGGTGGCCTCCTCCACAGCTAGCTCGCACCCGGCCACCTCCCATCTGCTCGCCGCCCGCCCCGCCGACCCGGCCGTGACGTGGCTGGAGTCGGCCGGCGGGCAGGCCCAGGTGAGGTTCAACGACGAGGTCGATGCCCTGGCCGCCGCCCTGGAAATCGAAAACAACTCGCCCACCGTCGCCAACCACCTGGTCTTCGAGGCCGACGCCCGCATCGTGCGAGCCCAGGCCCGCACGATCCTGGCCACCCCCGCCCTGCTCCCGACCGTCGGCCAGGCCGCCTACAAGCTGATGCTGAACGACTTCATCACGGTCGCGAACCTGCTCCAGCCCGGCCCCGGCTACGGCACCACCCCCCAAGACGACACCGCCTGGTACGCGGCCCTGAGCGCCTCCAACATCACCGTCGCATAACCCGATCCGTCCGGCCGAACGGGTTCCGGGCTCGCCGGGGTCCAGAACTGCTCGGGGGCGGGCTGCGGGGTTAGGAGTCTTCTAGCTCAATCGCCTCGATCGTGTCGGAACTCGCGTCGGCTTGACCGCCTCTAAGCAGGTCGAACCGCCAGCCGTGCCGGGTGCAGACCAGGTACCGGTCCTCCTCGACCCAGCCCTGGGCCAGGTCGCCGCCTTGGTGCGGGCAGAACCTGTTCACGGAGTAGCGGCAGCCGCCGGCTTCGACGATGATCCGTTCGGTGGCCGCCTCGACGTCGAGGAGGCGCGCGCAGAAGTGGTTGAGATCGCCGGATTCCATGGTGAGGAAGCCGTGTACGAGCGTCTGGTAGGCGTCCGGCTCGCGGCTGAGCCGCATCCGGAACGTCAGCGAGAAATCTTGCCAGTTCAGCCGCTGGTCGAGGACCCGCTCGAATTCCCAGTGCGGAGCTGACATCGAGTAGTAGTTGTCCTGGTCGTCGATCGCGCCGGCACGATCGACGCGCCCGTTGCGGAAATCGACCCGCAGCAGCTTGCCCGGGCAATCCAGGAGCCCCACGTACAGGATCCGGTCAACCCGCTCCCGCAGGGTGAACGCGTCGAGTTTGCGCCCGAGCTCTGCCTGCAGGCGTTTCAGCACCAGGTCGATGCGGCCTGGTGAATCGTCGTAGCGGCGCGCCCGGAAGAAACCCTCGTACCGGGCTATGTACGCGCGCATGTAGCTGTCGTAGTTGTCCTCGGTCACCCGGTCGGGCGCCAGGTAGACCGGGGACGCCGTGGCCACGTCGATGACGTCGCCGGGCATGATGTCGGGTGCTTCGGGCCGGTGCGGGTCCGGGAGCCGCTTCTGCAGGTAGGCCAGGAACCGGGGGGCGCGCGGGAAGATGTTGACCTCTTCGAAGTTCAGGTGCGACAGCAGGGGGTCCAGGAACACCGCCGGGCCCGCCGAGGGCAGGAACATCCGGGGCTGGACGGCTTCGATCGCCTTCGCGGTGACCTCGAACTTGTGCATCATCTTCTTCCGCGAGACCCGGCGATAGGTCTCTTGCGGGTACTCGTAGCAGGTGGGGTGCCAGATCGCGCCGGAGAACTGGCATGCGAAGACGTCGATATTCCCCGCCGTCTGCCGGATTCGGGGAAGGCGGTCGTGGATTTTGCAGTCGTTGAGGTTCAGGAAGCTGCCGGCGCCGGCCCTCAGCAGGATCGCGGAGTCGCGGTTCAGCTCGGAGTCGTCCAGGTAGAGCGTCATGCTGCCGTCGGCGATCGGGATCTGCTGCCCGTCATGGCAGGTGATGAGGCCCTTGCACCGGTAGTGGGCCAGCAGCTCACGGATCGCCGGGCGGCGGTAGCGCGGGACGATGAGGGTGAAGTCGCGGGCCGGCAGGCTGTTCAGGAACGGCAGGTCGAAGTGGTCCTTGTGCTCGTGGCTGATGTACAGGTACCGGTCCTTCGTCGCGTCCTGGAGTTTTTCCTGGACAAGGGCGGCGAGATGGTGATTGCAGGGGAACTGGAACCACGCCGAGTCGAACGCACCCGTCGGGGACACCCACGGATCCATAACGACAATCGACCGCGACGTCTCGACGCAGAACCCGGCATGCCCGAGATACGTGATCTGCATGCGGAGCCACCCCATTCGACATCGGATAAGTTGCCTCGGCCGCTGGCCGCATTCATGAGCACATGGCGGCCGCTATCCGCGTCCCAGCCTTGCCGTCCCACAGGGCCGGGGCGCGCGGCGGGGGCGGGTCGGCAATCACCTCGCGGGCCGCGGCGACGATCCGGTCCGGGTCCCGGCCAACCACGCGGTTCGTGCCGTCGGTGACGGTGATGGGCCGGTCGGTGCTGTCCTGCAGCGTCAGGCAGGGGACGCCGAGCATGGTGGTTTCCTCTTGGACGCCGCCGGAATCGGTGAGTACCAGCCGCGCCGAGGCCTCCAGCGCGATGAAGTCGAGGTAGCCGAGCGGGGGAATGATCCGCACTCCCTCGGGTGCCGCACCGCGCAGTCGGCCGCGGGTGCGCGGGTGGGCGGGCAGCACGAGTGGGCAGCTAAAGGAGATCTCGGCGAGGGCGGTCAGCAGCGCGCCGAGCACGGCGGGGTCGTCCACATTGGCCGGCCGGTGCAGGGTCACCAGGCCGTACTGCCCCGGCCGCAGGCCGAGCCTGGCCAGGGTGCCGCGCGCGGCGGCCCGGTCGGCGTTCGCTAGCAGGGTGTCGGCCATGACGTTGCCGACCAGGTGGATCTGCTCCGGCCCGAATCCCTCGGCCCGCAGGTTAGCGACCGCGTCCGCGGACGGGGCGAACAGGTAGTCGCTCACCCGGTCGGTGACCAGCCGGTTGATCTCCTCGGGCATCGACCGGTCGCGGCTGCGCAGGCCCGCTTCCACGTGCGCCAGCGGCACCCCGAGCTTGGCCGTGACCAGCGCGCAGGCCAGCGTGGAGTTCACGTCGCCGACCACGACCACCACGTCGGGGGCCAGGCCGGCGGCCACCGGCTCGAAGGCCGTCATCACCCGGCAGGTCTGCACGGCATGGCTGCCCGAGCCCGCGCCGAGGAAGTGGTCCGGCCGGCGGATATCGAGGTCGGCGAAGAACACGTTGCTCATCGCTGGGTCGTAGTGCTGCCCGGTGTGGACCAGGATGACCTGCGCCCCGCGCTGCTCGAGCGCGTCCATCACCGGCTTGACCTTCATATAGTTCGGCCGGGCGCCCGCGACGCAGATGACTCGCACCGGCCCGGTCTCACAATGTCTCGACGTTGGGGCCGGACAGCGTGCGCCGGCAGTCGAGCACGTAATGCGCGTGCCGACTGACGTCGGCGGCCGAGAAGGCATCGTGGTCGGTGAGCAGCAGCACGAGGTCAGCCGCGGCGATCTCTTCGGGTGTGGCCTCGACGCGGGTCACCGCCGGGTTCAGGACGGCCGTCTCGGTCACCAGCGGGTCGGCGGCCCGGACGACGGCTCCCATCTGGAGCAGGAGCTCGGCCACCCGGATGGCGGGCGACTCCCGCGCGTCGCCGGTGTTCTTCTTGTAGGCGAGCCCGAGCAGCAGGACGCGGGACCCGCTCACCGGCCGCCCGCGCCGGTTCAGCGCGAGCAGCAGCCGGCGGACGACGTAGTCCGGCATGTGGTTGTTGATGTCGTTGGCCAGTTCCACGAACCGGAATCTCTGGCCGAGGGTCCGCTCCACCCGCCAGGACAGGTACGACGGGTCGATGGGCAGGCAGTGACCGCCCACTCCGGGCCCGGGGCTGAACCGCATGTACCCGAACGGCTTAGTGGACGCGGCGTCGATCGCCTCCCACACATCGACGCCGAGTTCGCGGCCGAACATCGCCAGCTCGTTCATCAGGGCGATGTTCACGTGCCGGAAGGTGTTCTCGATGAGCTTGGCCAGTTCCGCCTCGCGCGGCGAGGACACCGCCACGGTCCGCTCCACGATCCCGGCGTAGAAGCCCTCCACCGCGGCCAGCGACCCGGCGTCGATGCCCGAGACGATCTTCGGCGTGGTGGCCAGCGTCCAGGTGCGGTTCCCCGGGTCGATGCGTTCCGGGCTGTAGCCAAGGTGGAAGTCGGTCCCCGCGACCAGCCCGGACCCGTCTTCGAGCCACGCCCGTACCTGCTCTTGCGTGGTCCCGGGATAGGACGTGGACTCCACGATCACCGTCGCGCCCGGGCGCAGGTACCGGGCCAGGGTCCGGCTGGCCGCCTCGACGCAGGCCAGATCGGGCAGGCCGTCCCGCAGCGGCGTGGGGACCGTGATCACGGCGACGTCGAAGCCGTCGCACGCCTCGGCATTCGCCGACGGCCGGAACCGCCCCGATTCCAGCGCCGCCGCGAGTTCGCCGCCGGACACGTCCTCCACATACGATTCCCCGGCCTCCAGCCGCTTGACCCGGATCGGGTCGGTGTCATACCCGGCCACCTCGTGCCCGGCCTCCGCGGCCCGCATCGCCAGCGGCAGGCCCACATACCCCAGCCCAGCCACCACCACAGCGCTCACCAGCACGCCCCGCATATCGAGAGTTCAGGCTGCCCCGTAGTCACATTCCCCCCATGGCCGAATATCCCCGCCAACGAAACGCACATTTAGTATTCGAGCGATTACTATAAGTAAGGTTAGCGGGTCTGCCGTCAGCGTGTCCATGATCATCCAGGTAGACCCCTTCGATACCGGCTCCGCCAGGCAGGAAGCGATATGGACGCGCGGAGAACGCCAATGAGGTGCTTGGCGTCGTCTCGGGCGCGGCGCCCGGGCGCCCGGCTTCGTTGCAGAAGCCCGCCGCTCGCGCAAATGAGCCCGGTCCGGGCAGCTCGTAGTGCCCGGACCGGGCTGGGGGGAAGTGCTATCAGCTAAGCAGGCTGCTGACGAGCGAGCCGATGCTACAAAGGATGCACTGGATTTCGCCGCCAAGCTGATTCAGGAACGTCACTACCATGTTCTTTGCCCCTTGTGTTGATCTGGGTTATTAGCCCGTCGTGGGCCGCTCCCGATAGAGCGGCCTGCGTCTCCCTGCTGACGCAGCGTGCATAGTCTTACAGCGTTCAATTGGTTACGCAAGGCGATTGCCTGATTACGATCCGTGTCGCCGCGGCTTAAGGCCTCGACCCCGCAAGGCATAACGCGCTCCAATGCTGACACCCACACCCGGAGATGACTAAATGTGGTCAATCGGTGCCCTCACCGCCTGACGCTGCCATAAAGCAGAGGAGCCCGCGTAAAGCTGAGCCGGCCCGATGAGCACCACGTCGGCGTGCCGCCCGCCCTCGCGGAGGAGCCCGTCGGTGAAGCCGGCCGCGCTGAAGCAGAGCAGGCGGGCGTCGGCCGCACCCGGTCGGCTCTGGGCCGCGAGCAGGCCGCGGATATGGCGCAGTCGGTCCAGGTGCGTCACGCTCATGACCTCGTTCCACTTGGCCTCGCCGATGGCGATGACGGGCTCGGGCCCCTCATCCTCGAGGCCGAAGACGACGACGTCGACCTGGTGGTTCGTCTTTTGCGGCACGTCGTGGACGGTTCCGGTCTCGACCCTGAGCGGGGTTCCGCCGACCGTTTCCTCCGCGGCGAAGTAGCGCGTCCAGTACCGGCAGACTCGCTCGAAGTGCGGGCCGAGCACGTTACCGGTGAAGCGGCGCTGGCTGCGCTGCCACAGGCGGCTGGCGTCCCGAGTGTGCTCGAGATCAGACCAGATGGGCCGCATCACCGCGTGGTAGAAGGTGATCAGCGGCTCCGCGATACGGAAGGTGCTGCGGTTCTCCCTGAACGCGTCCGGTTCGCGGACGATCAGGCCGCAGTCCTGCAGGACGTTCAGCGGATGCGCCAGGTCGCCCGACTTGCGCCCGATGTAGGAGGCGATGCCTCCCCGGGCGTTGTTGCCGTCGGCGATGGCGGCGAGCACCGAGTGGTAGAGCCCGATGTCCCGGAGGTCGGGTTCGTCTGCCAGCAGGTAGCGCGCTTCCCGGAACAACGGACTGGCCGGGTTCAGCACGGTGCGCTTGACCCAGCCGTCAAAGTCCTCAGGTCCCGCGGGCGTATCGTCGCGGGCAAATTCCCGCCGGTAGGCGGGGGTGCCCCCGGCGACGGCGTGGATCTTCAAGGCCAGAACGGGATCGCGGGCGTTCCAGAACTCGGCGGCGAGACGGTAATCCAGCGTCGGGACGATCAGTTCCAGGCCCGCCCGCCCCCGCAGCGGTGCGCTGCCCGCCAGCAGCCCGCTCATGAACGACAGGGCGGAACCGCACAGCAGCAACCTCGTGCGGCTCTGTTCCCGTTCAGCCCGCCGCGGGCCGAACGCGTTCTGGATGATCGAGGGCAGCGACGGGTTGGCCCTGGCCAGATACGGGAACTCGTCGATGACCACGGGTACGGGGCCGTCGTGGCCGAGCGCTAGCAGCGCATCCGCCACCTCACGCCAGTCCCTGAACTCCAGCGGCGCGGGTGTGCCCAGGTGCGCGCCGAGGGCGGATCCGGCCCGGCGCAGCGATTCGCCGTCTGCCGCTTCCTCCGCGGCGAAGTAGAAACCGCCCGTGGCCTGGCACAGCGCGCGGAGCAGGAACGTCTTGCCCTGGCGCCTGCGCCCGGAGACCACGCCCAAGGTGGCTCCCGGCCTGGGATCGGCCGCGAACGAGACGAGCTCCATCCACTCGAAGTCCCGGTCGAACATGTCGCCCGGCTTCCGCATGGTATGTCGCATCTCATAAGTATAGTTATCATAACTACGATCACGCAGCTTCCCCGCCTCATGGCTACCCCCTACGGTGGGTGTCATGGCTTTACTCGGATCTCGCCGCTGCGCGGTGATCGGCGCGGGCGTGCTGGGCGCGTCGGTGGCAGCCCAACTGGCCTCGGCCGGTATGCAGGTGACGCTCCTTGACCAGGCCCAGCCCGGCCGCGCCACCAGTCGGTGGAGTTTCGCCTGGCTGAACTCCAACGACAAGGCGCCCAGGCCCTATCACGACCTGAACCACGCCGGGATCAGGGCCTGGGCGGAGCTCGCACCTGACCTGGACGGCGCGGCCTGGTACCGCCCCGTCGGCAACCTCGAGCTGGCCAGCTCCGACGTCGGCCGTGCCGAACTCGAAGGCCGCGTGCGCAGGCTCACCGAATGGGGCTATCCCGCCCGCCTCATCGACCCGGCCGAAGCCTCCGAGCTCGAGCCAGCGCTGCGATTCCCTGAGCCCGCCCGAACGGCCGCGTGGTTCCCCGGCGAAGGTTACGTCCTCACCGAGCCGCTGATCACGCGACTGGTCGCCCGCGCCGCGAGCCACGGCGCGGATGTGCTCACCGGCGAGCAGGGACGGGTGACCAGCCTGGACTCTGGCCCGGGAGAGGTGCGAACAGTCCGCACCGCCGCCGGCGCCATCCTGGTGGCGGACGAGGTAGTGTGCTGCGCCGGCCGCTGGACGCCCGAACTGGCCGCGATGGCCGGCGCCGTCTGCCCCCTGCCGCTGGTGGACTGGGAAAAACCCGGGGCGACCGCCCCCGGCCTGGCGGTGCGCGTCGGCCCGCTCGCTTCGGCCGGCCCGATGCGCTTGGTCCATACCCCCGAGATCTGCCTGCGTCCGCATTCCGGCGCCCTGCTGCACCTGGAAGCACCCGACGCCGCCGTCGACCTGCACACTCCCGAACCCGCCCTGCGCCGCTGGGCGGCCGCCCTGCTCCGCCGGGCCCAGCAGACCGTCCGCGGCCTCATCGACGCCCGCGTCGAGGAATTCCAGGCATGCGTCCGCCCCATGCCCGCCGACGGCCAATCCATCGTGGGCCGCCTCCCCGGCGCCCCCGGCCTTTACGTCGCGGTCACCCACAGCGGCGTAACCCTAGCCGCCCACCTGTCCCGCCTCATCGCCGCCGAACTAACCACCGCCACCCCGCCCGCCGCACTAGCCCCCTACCGCCCCGCCCGTTTCCTCCCCAGCCCCTCGCCCCCCGTCACCAGCCTCTCGCCCCCCGTCACCAGCCCCTCGCCCCCCGTCACCCCACTCCCGCCCCGCTAACCAGCCGCCAATCGGCTCGCCTCGAAAGGCCACCTTCCATGATCACGTGCCCTAATGCTCCGAAAATGACGCTCTTTGGCACATGATCATGAACACGTGGCTCGATGCGGCTAGGCCCGCGCTTTGAAATGCAATGAATGTGGCTCTCTACCCGAAAGAATGGGTACGGAGTCACAACCATGCGTTTCGTTGAGAGGCGCACAGAGGTAAAAACCGGGGCAATCCGGGCATTGTCTAGCTGTGGACCGGCGCGCGGGAGCCTCAGGGGAGCGGGACCCTCAGGGGAGCAGCAACCTCAGGGGAGCAGGACGACCTTCGTGGCGGCCCGGGTGTCGAACAGGCGGTAGGCTTCGGCCGCATCGGCCAGCGGCAGCCGGTGCGTGATCACCCGCTCGGGCGCCAGGCTCCGCGACAGGATCATCTGTATCAGCCGCTCCCGGTCAGCGAGCGGATCCCCGATGCTGAACCGCAGCGTCAGCTCGCGCTCGAACATCAGGCCCGCGTTCAGCTTGTAGTCCGGCTCGAAGTGGGCGCCGACGACCGAGACCGTGCCGCGGCCCCGGGCCAGCTGCAGCGCCGCATCCAAAGCCCCCGGCGTGCCCGCCGCCTCGATGACCACGTCCGCGCCGAGCCCGCCGGTCCGGGCCAGCACCAGCCCCGAGGCCTCGGCAGGCGACACCGCTTCGGCGCCAAGCGAAGCCGCGAGCTCCCGCCGCGCCTCAACTGAGTCCACGGCGATCGCGCCGCCGCCGAAGCCGGACACGCATAGCAGCGCCATCAGCCCGACCGGCCCGCAGCCAAGCACGACGATCGTGTCGGCGAGGCCGGCCCCGGACCGCTGGACCGCGGCGTAGCCGGTCGGCAGGATATCCGCGAGGAACAGGCCCTGCTCGTCGGTGAACGCCGAGGGCAGCCTGAGCAGGCAGCGGTCCGCCATCGGGACCCGGACGTACTCGGCCTGCCCGCCGTCGAGGCGAGGGTAGACGCCCGAATACCCGAACAGCGCCCGGCTCGCGCACTGCGCCGGGCGCCCCATCCGGCAGTGCGTGCAGGTCCCGTCGGACGTCATGCTCGAGGACACCACCCGCTGTCCGACCTCAAGCAGGTCGACCGCGTCGCCGACGTCGGTGATCACGCCGACGAACTCATGCCCCAGCACCGTCCGGGGGTCGAAGCCGGGCGTCATGCCGTGCAGCGGGAACAGGTCGGCCCCGCAGATCGCGGCGGCCGTCACCTTGACAATGGCGTCCTGCGGCTCCCGCAGCTTCGGTTCCCCGACGTCGGCGACCATCGCACGGCCCGGCTCACCGACCTGCACCGCTTTCATGCTTGCTCCGCTCCTCCCGCTCGCTTCCTGGGCGCCTTAAAGCGCCCCTTCAGCTCGCGGGTTCTTCGATCTCGACCAGGTAACCGTCGGGGTCCACGCAGAAGAACCGGCTGCCGCCCCACGGCGGGCGGTAGGTGTCGGCGAGGAACGAGACTCCGCGGGCCGCCAGGGACCGACGGGCCGCGTCCGCGTCGGGCACCTCGAGCACCAGCACCACGTTCGCCCGGCCCCAGTCGGCCAAAGCCGGGGCCGCCATCTCCACACCCGGCCGGTCGGGCGCCGGGTGGCCCTGCTCCGCCAGCGAGATCCGGGCCCCGGCGGCGGTCAGCGTGGCGTACGGCGGGTCGTCATACAGCGCCACCTCCGCGAGCCCGAGCTGGTCCCGGTAGAAGCGCAGCGAGGAGGCGAAGTCGGAAACAGCCAGGATGGCGCCGGCCCGCGTGACCGGGAACTCGGGCACGCCTCAGCCCCGCAGCCCCGTAGCCGGGGCCCCGGCCCGTGAGGCCCCAGCGCCGGATGACTCGGCCCGCGACTGGGCTCGGGAGACCGGCGTCGGCGAGCCTTCCGCGAGCGAAGTCCCGGCGGGCTCCGCCGGCGCCGGGGCATCGTCCCGCAGCGTCGCCTGGAGCCGCTGCGCGGGCACCCTGATGTGGTCCGCGGTGAGCGCGGCCGCCCGATCCGCGTCCCGGAGCCTAATCGCCGCCAGGATCGCCCGGTGCTCGGTCAGCGAGTCGTCCATGCTGCCACGCAGGGCCAGCGTGCGGCCCTGGAACCGGCCGATCTCGCCTTCGAGCCGGTGATGCACCTCCTGCAGCTTCGGGTTGCCGCTCAGCTCGCACAGCAGCTCATGAAACGAGACGTTCGCCGCGAAGAACTCGCGGACGGCCCCATCGCTAATATGGCCGGCCATCTGCTCCATGAGCTGGTCCAGCCGGGTCAGGTCGGCCTCGGTCATCCGGGGGATGGCGAGCCGGACGGCCATGACCTCGAGCGCCTCGCGGACCTGGTAGGCGTCGATCAGCTCCTGGGGCGTCAGCGACCGGACCTCGGCCCGGCGCCGCGGCCGCATCGTGATCAGCCCCTCGGCCGACAGGCGGCCCATGGCTTCCCTGATGGGGCCGCGGCTTATCGCCAGCTCCTTGGACAGCGCTACCTCGGACAGCTCGGTTCCGGGCAGGAGGTGATCAGCCAGGATCTCTTCGCGCAAGTGCTCATAGACCCGCTGCGACAGCGTCAGGTTGTCGAACGCTACCGTCACTAGCTCATCCCTCCGCCGCATGTAACCTACGAAGCTGAACCGGCGGCCGCCGGCAGCCCCTGCCGGGTCCCGCTAAAGCGCCTCGCCCCAGCCAGGTATAGCAGCGATGCTACGGCGAATCCGACGATCCACGAGATATCCGCACCGCCCAGGTCGTGGACGAACGGTCCGGTGTAGAAGGTCTGGTCTAGGAACGGTACCTGCACCGCCAGGGTGATCACGTAGCACAGGCACGCCCACCACTGGATTCGCCCGTATATGCCGGTGGGGGTGAAGAACGACGCCACATCGTAGCGGCCCCGCTTGACCAGGTAGTAGTCGACGAGGTTGATGGCGCTCCACGGGACGAAGAAGAACAGCAGCACGCCGATGAAGTTCTCGAACGAGGTGAGGAAGCTCTTGTAGCCGAGCACGGCCAGGATCGTGCCGGTCACGAAGATGATCAGGATGCCGGTGAGCCGGACGGCCTGCCGGGACTGCGCGGCCATGAACTTCTTGCTGAAGCTGCCCAGGCTGGCGAACGCCAGCATGCCGCTGTAGGCGTTGAGCGTGTCCCCGGGAATCTGGCTGATCCCCATGAAGAACATGATCCACAGCCCGGACACCTTAGCCAGCGCCTCCAGCGGGTTGCCCGTGGCGGTGGGCACCAGCGTGGCGATCCAGGCGCCGAGCCCCGCGAACAGCGTGGTCGATATGACGTTCCCGCCGAAGATGGCCCAGAACGTCCGCCGGAAGCTGACGTCCCTCGGCAGGTACCTGGAGTAGTCCGACACGTACGGCGCCCAGCTCAGCATGTTCATGAAGAACAGGCCGATGGTGGCGACCAGGATCGGGCCGCTGGACAAGGTGGTGCCCCGGTACTGGTGCAGCACCGAGCCATACGTCGCGGCCTGGATCACCGCGATCACGATGACCACGGCGAACACCGCCGTCATGAGCTTCTGCACCGAGTGAATCCAGCGGTAGCCGAAGATGGCCAGGGCCAGCGCCGGCAGCGTGATAATGACAATCCACACCGGCACGCTCACGCCGGACACCAGCAGGTTGAGCGAATCGCCCTGCAGCACCTGGGAGGCGGCCAGGTAGCCGATGTCGAGCACGATCGAGGCGAGCAGGATGAAGTTCGCGCCGTAGAAGCCGAACTGCCCGCGGCTCTGGATCATCTGCGGCACCCCCAGCCGCGGTCCCTGCCAGGCGTGCAGCGCGGTAAGCAGCATGCCGAGCACGTTGCCGACCACGATGGCCACCAGCGCCCAGAACAGGTTCAGGCCGAACAGGATCGCCAGCACGCCGAGCGTGAAGTTGACCACGTTGGCGTTGGCCGCAAACCAGAGGGTGAACTGATCACGCGGCCGGCCGTGCCTTTCGTTTTCGGGGATGACCTCCACATGGTGCCGCTCGACCACCGGTCCCTGCGTGGCCGCCGCGTCCTGCTTCAGACCCAGCTGCTCCCCAGCACTCATGGCTCCCTGCTTTCTGTAGGGGGGGCCTCCCGTAGGTTGGGCCCCGTCTGCCAGCCCGCCGCGCCCAGCACACACCGTGATCCCGGCCGGACCCGCCGAGTGGCCACATTGAAACTGGCCCTTCTGCAAACTGTCAACTGGCGACTTTAATGTTTTTACCGAACGGACCAGGTTCACCAGGTCAGCACCACCTTTTTGCCTTCTCCAATGGTCGTTTGCCCCCATCTGTGCCCCCCATTCCCGCGAGCTGGGCCACCGGTCGCTCACCGTAAGTCATCTGTTGACAGTCAGCAGATATACGATTTACGTTGAGGCAATCCGGGCGCGACCCCTCCGCGAGCCAAAGGGCCGCCGGCGCCGCCTGGACTGAGGAGCGACGAAGGAGCGACGAGGGCCCGCCGCCGCAGGCGGCCAGCCAAGCAAGGCGGCGCCTCAAAAGGCGGCCCGGAGGCGAGCGGGATGACGGAGCGGCCCGGAGGCGAGCGGAGAGAACAGAGCGAGCGGAGAGAACAGAGAATGACAGAATTCGGCGTCAACCTGAACAACCGTGAGCCGCTGATCACCTCTGACTACACCCTGGCCGACGTGCTTGACCTGGCGGAACTGGCGGAGCAGCGGGGTTTCGGGTCCGTCTGGGTGGGCGACAGCCTGTTCTCCAAGCCCCGGTACGAGCCGATCAGCCTGCTCTCGGCGATCTCACAGCGGACCTCGCGGGCCAAGCTCGGCACCGCGTGCCTGGTCACCTCGACGCGGAACCCGCTCTACCTGGCCCTGGAGTGGGCCACCCTGGACCAGCTCAGCGGCGGCCGAACGATCCTCGGCGCCTGCATGGGCAACCCGGAGCACGGCGTGCGGCGGGAGTTCGAGGCGCTCGGCCTGCCGTTCGCCAAGCGCGCGGCGGTCTTCGAGGAGGGCCTGGCCGTGCTGCGGTCGCTCTGGACGACCGGGAAGGTCAGCCACCACGGCGAGTACTAC
The DNA here is from genome assembly GCA_963798675.1 of uncultured Actinomycetes bacterium. Lineage (GTDB taxonomy): Bacteria > Actinomycetota > Actinomycetes > Streptosporangiales > Streptosporangiaceae > Palsa-504. The sequence continues at coordinate 217,077 of CAWCUJ010000046.1, forward strand.
GACTTCGACGACGTGTCGTTCTACTCGGGCACCGAGATGGGGCCGCTGATGCCGGTCCAGCAGCCGCCGCCGACCTGGGTGATCTCTAACATCCGGCTGACCGGCGAACTGGCCCCCGAGGTCGCCAGGAAGCGGATGCGCGACGCCTGCGTGCGCGTGATCTCCTACGGTGACGGCTGGATGACCTGCTGCCGGGCCATGCACCCGGAGGAGGTCGCCGAGCAGATCACCACGCTGCGCAAGGCGGCCGCCGATCTCGGCGAGGACTTCGGCCGGTACACGGTCTCCTACCAGGTCACGATGAACATCGGCGACTCGGCCGAGCAGGCCAAGACCGCCTTCGGTGAGTACATCGGCAGTTACTACCCCGAGCTCAGCAGGTCCGTGGACCTGTCCAACTGGGGACCCACGGGCACCCCGGAGGTCGTGGCGGACTGGTTCCGGCGGTTCAGCGCGGCCGGGGTGGATCACTTTATCTGCCGCTTCGGCGCCCTTGACCAGTTCGGCCAGGTGGAGCGCTTCGCTGCCGAAGTGCTCCCCGCCCTCGACCTGGCCGCCCTCGAGCAGAAAGGACCGAGTCAATGACTGAAGAACCCCGTACCGAAGCGCAGCTGCGCGCCTCGGCCGAGCTCGTAGTGGATACCTGTTTCGAGGTCACCGACGGCGACGTCGTCACGATCATCACCGACGACCGGCGCAAACCCGAGGCGGAGATGGTGGCGACCGTGGTCGCCGAGCGGGGCGGCCTGCCCATCGTGGCGAACAACGAGGCTCAGATCCGCCGCGCCCTGGCGGACACGCTGTTCCCCATGGTGCCGCCGCGCAACCTGCATCAGGCCATGGTCACCTCGGATCAGATCATCATCATGACCAACCTGGAATGGGCCAACCGCTTCGCGCACGTGCCCGCGGTCAAGGAGTCGGTGGCGAACATGGCCCGCATCGGGTCCATCGAGGAGGGCTTCGGGCGCTGGCCGATATCGGTCGCCGACATCGAGCAGACCATCGGCAACGCGAAGAAAGCCATCGCCAGGCTCGAAGGCAAGAAGCGAGTGCGGGTCACCTCGCCGGCCGGCACGGACGTGGTGGTAAGCATCGAGCGGCGGCCCGCGCTGGAGGTGGTGCCGGTGAAGCAGCCGGGCGCGATGATGGGGCCGGCCCCGCTGTGGGGTGAGGTGGCCTACGCCGCCGTGGAGGACCAGACCAACGGCACCATCGTGATCGACGGCAACATGCTCGGCATCGGCATCCCCCGGCACGTGGAGCACCCGATCACCTGGCACGTCGAGGACGGCAAGTACCAGGCCATCGAGGGCGGTGCCGAGGCGCGCCGGCTGCTCGACGTGATCACCGGCGTGCCCGGCACCGAGACCGTGGCCGAGTTCGCGTTCGGCACCAGTGACTTCGCGCCGGTGGGCGACCCGTCGGAGAAAGGCCGCAAGGGCACCGTCCACTTCGCCCTGGGCGACAACCAGAACTGCTATCCGGGCGGCCAGAACAAGAGCGTTTTGCACCTCGACGGCGTATGCCACAATGTGTCGCTGCAGATCCTGGACACGGGTGAGTACATCGTCAAGGACGGGGTTCTGGCAGCTGTGAACGCGGGGGGGTCTGGAGGGGCCGTCCCCCCGGGACAGCAGAGCGTCGCGGTCATCACGCTGGCCGACGTGCCCCCGGTCGAGCTGCCCGGCGGGAGCTGGTCCCGGGTCCTGGTGGCAGAGCAGACGGTCGGCGGCAACGCCTCGGCGCTGGGCTACTCGGTGTTCAAGCCGGGCACCTCGACCGCCGACCTGTCGCACTCGGTCGAGGAGCTCGCCTACATCGTCAGTGGCAGCGGCGTGATCCGGCTGGAGACCGGGGACGTCCCGGTGACCGCCGGGCAGGCGCTCTACGTCCCGGCCCGGCTCTGGCACACGGTGGTGAACCCGGGCGGCGAGGATCTGGTGATGGTCTTCTCCTTCCCCTCGCCTGGTTACCCGCCCACCGAGCGCCGCGAGCCGGCGGCCACTCCGTGATTGTCCCCACGGGGCGGCCGCCTGCCACGGCGGAGGACGCGGTCCGGCAGGTCGCGCTGGCCTGCCGGATCATCGCCCGGTTCGGCCACGAAGACCTCACCCTGGGCCACGCCAGCGTCCGCGCGCCCGACGGGCGCACCGTCTACATCAAGCGCAAGGGCAAGGCGCTGCGGCACGTGCTCGCCGAGGACGTCATCGGCATCGCGCTCGACGACCCGCACGGGTACCTGACCCCGGGCGCGCACCTCGAGACGATCATGCACCTGGAGACCTACCTGGCCCGGCCGGACGTCGGCGCGGTGATCCACACCCACCCGATGTACTCGATCGCGCTCGGCGCCACGGCCGGCGGCCTCGAGCTGCTCTCCCACGACGGCCTGCTGTTCCCCGACGGCGTGCCCGTCTTCGACGGCACGGCCGGCCTGGTCACCACGCCGGAGGACGGCCAGGCGGTGGCCCGGGCGCTGGGCGCCGGGCGGGCGGTGCTGCTGCGCAACCACGGCATCCTGGTGGCCGGGGAGGACATCAGCTGGGCGGTGCTGACCGCGCTCACCCTCGAGCGGGCGGCGCGGATCCAGTTCACCGCCCGCGTCCTCGGCGACCCGGTGCCGATCCCGCGGGAGGTGGCCCGCGAGCTGTCGGCGAGCAAGTACCAGGAGGAGTTCGCCGAGGAGTACTGGCAGGACTGGTGCCGGATGCTGGAAGACACCCGATGACCGAGCGGGTTTCCGCCACGATCAACGGCGTCCCCTTCACCGGTGACGTGCCCGCCGAGGAACTGCTGCTTGACTTCCTGCGCGACCGGCTCGGCCTGACCGGCGCGAAGCAGTCCTGCGAGGTGCAGGTCTGCGGGGTGTGCACGGTGCTGGTGGACGGGAACCCGGTCAGCTCGTGCTGCTTCCTGGCCGCCGACATCGACGGCCGCGAGGTGGAGACGATCGAGGGTCTGGTCGGCTCGGAGTTCCACCAGCGCGCGGTCGGCGCCTTCATGCGGCACGCGGCCGTCCAGTGCGGCTTCTGCACCTCCGGCATGCTGCTGACCGCCAAGGCGCTGGCGGGCCGGGGCCTGCGCGGCGACCGCGACCAGATCGCCGCGGCGATGAACGGCAACCTGTGCCGCTGCACCGGCTACCGGTCGATCCTCGACTCGCTCACCGAGATCCTCAGCGAGACCTCATGAACGCCGTCGGACCCAGCGCTATCGGGCAGAGCGTGGAACGCGCCGATGGTCGGCTCAAGCTTTCCGGCCAGGCCGAGTTCACCGGTGACATCCGGGTGCCAGGCATGCTCTACGGCGCGGTCCTGCACAGCCCGGTGGCACACGCCCGGATCAAATCCATCGACGTCACAGCCGCGGAGAAGGCCGAAGGCGTGGTCGCCGTCCTCACCGCCGGTGACCTGTCCGACCTGGATCCCCACTACGGCCACGCGCTGCGGGACCGCCCTGTCGTGGCCCTGGGCAAGGTCCGCTTCCTCGGCGAGCCAGTCGCGGTCGTGGCGGCGGAGTCGCAGGCCGCCGCCGACAATGCAGCCACGCTGATCGACGTTGAATTTGATGGACTCCCTGTGGCGGCCTCGCTGGACGTCGCCTTGAGCCAGGACGCCCCGCTGGTGCACGAGAAGCGGGCCCGGCCGGGCAGCGCGCACGGCCTGGGCGACCTCCCCGACGCCGACGGCAACATCTGCTACAGCTACGCGTTCCGCCGCGGCGACATCGAGCGTGCCTTTGCAGACGCCGCGGTGGTGGTCGAGGGCGAGTACACCTTCCCCGCCGTCTACCAGTACTCGATGGAGACCCACACCACGATCGCGCACTGGCACGGCGGCGAGCTGACCCTGTGGTCCTCCTGCCAGCACCCGTTCCTGGTCCGGCAGGAGATCGCGACGCTATTCGGGCTGCCGCTGGACCTGGTCCAGGTGATCGTGCCGTTCCTCGGCGGCGGCTTCGGCAGCAAGTCCTACACCAAGATGGAGCCGCTGACCGCGGCCATCGCGCGCAAGGCCGGGCGCCCGGTGCGGATCCTCAACGGGGTCGACGAGTCGATGATCACCACCAGGCGGCACAACATGTCCTGCCGGATGCGCACCGCGGCCGCCGCCGACGGCACCGTCCTCGGGCGCACCGCGGAGGCCTGGCTGGACACCGGCGCGTACGCGGACAACGGCCCCCGGGTCACGGCCACGGCCGGCGACGCCGCCCCGGGTCCCTACCGCTGGCAGGCGGTGGAGGTACAGGCGCACTGCGTCTACACCAACACCGGGCCGGCCGGCTCCTACCGCGCGTTCGGCGCCACCCACCTGCAGTGGATCGGGGAGTCGCAGCTGGACGAGGTGGCCCGCCGGCTGTCCCTGGACCGGCTGGAGATCCGCCGCCGGAACCTGCTGCGCCCGGGGGAGGAGGTCCGTCCCGGCGGCAAGCCCCTCGACGCCGACCTGATCGGCGACGTAGAAAAGGCCGCCGCCGCGATCGGCTGGTCGGGGGGGTCTGGGGGGAAGATTCTCCCCCAGGATCGGGGGGATCCCGGGGGGTCGCCCCCCGGGGCAGGCACTGCCGGGGCCGCGGCGTGTCCGTGGGCCTGCTCGCGGCCGGCGCCCACCCCGTCTCCATGGCCACCGTGAGAATGGGCCCGGACGGCTCGGTCACGGTCCTGGTCGGCACCACCGAACTCGGCCAGGGCGCCCGCACCGTGATGGCCCAGATCGCCGCCGGGGTGCTCAGGTCGCCCGTCGACAAGGTGGTCGTCCGCGGCACCGACACCAGGTACACGCCGTATGACCGGTCCACCGGAGCGAGCCGCTCCACCACGGTGGCGGGCCTGGCCGTCCAGCGGGCCGCGCAGAACGTCCTGGACGCGCTGCTCGAGACGGCCGCGACCAGGCTGGAGGCCCCGCCGCAGTTGCTCACCCTGGCCGACGGCGCCATCAGTGACCAGGGCGGCCGGTCGATGACCCACGCGGAGCTGGTCCGGGCGCGGTTCGGCTTCGACGGCGGTGAACTCATCGGCCACGGCCGGGTCCAGCCCGAAGGCGGCACCGGCTCCTACGCCGAGGGGCCGGTCTTCTGGGAGGTGTGCGTGGCCGGCGCCGAGGTGGAGGTCGACACCGAGACCGGCGTCGTCACCGTGCTGCGCACCGCCAGCGTCGCCGATGTCGGCCGGGCCATCAACCCGCAGCTGGTCGCCCGCCAGGACGAGGGCGCGACCCTGCAGGGCATCGGCAACGCCCTGTTCGAGGAGATGCACTTCGCGCCGGACGGCATGCTGCTGAACGACACCCTGCTCAGCTACCGAATCCCTGCCTTCCGTGACATACCGGCCGCAATGAAGTGCTCGATCGTCGAGAATGGCGATGGCCCCGGCCCGTTCGGGGCCAAGGGCTGCGGCGAGGGCGCGCTGGCCGCGATCCCCGCCGCCATCGTCAACGCGCTGGCCGACGCCGGCGTGCCGATGAACACCCTGCCGCTCACCCCGGAGCGGGTGTGGCGGCGGATACAGGAACTGAAGGCCAACTGATACCCCTCTGGAGGAAAGGCATATGAGCATTCCGAAGGTCGCGGCGGTGATCGGCGCCGGCACGATGGGTCCCGGCATGGCGGCGGTCCTGGCCCGTGCCGGGTCGCAGGTAAGGCTGTACGACATCAGCGATGAGGTGCTCGACCGCGCCAAGGGCTCTTACCAGCTAGCCAGCGGCGCGCTGGACCGGGTGGAGGCCGCCTCGGCCCCCGGTGGTGCTGTCGCGTTCGAACCGGACCTCGGGAAGGCACTGACCGGCGCCGACCTGGCGCTCGAGGCCATCCCGGAGAAGCTCGACCTCAAGCGCGAGGTCATCGCCCAGATGGAGGGGCACCTGTCCGACGACGCGATCATCGCCACGAACACCTCGGGCATCCCGGTCACCTCGATCGCCAGCGCGCTGACGCACCCGGCCCGTTTCGTCGGTATGCACTGGTCGAACCCGCCACACCTGATCCCGATGATCGAGGTGGTGCCCGGCGAGCAGACCTCGGCGGCGACGACCGCGAAGATCGTCGAGATCATCAAGGCGTTCGGCTACGAGGCGGTCACCGAGAAGGAGGTGCCCGGCTTCGTGGAGAACCGGATCCTGTACGCCATCTTGCGCGAGTGCCTGTCCCTGGTGGAGCGCGGCATCGTCTCCGAGGCGGACATGGACACCTGCGTCAAGTGGGGGATCGGGTACAAGCTCGCGGTGATCGGCCCGATGCGGCTGCTCGACATGGCCGGCCTGGACATCTACTCCAGCGTGGCCTCCTACCTCAACCCCGACCTGTCCGCCGCCACCGAGGTGCCGGAGATGATCAGGGAGCGGGCCGAGGCGGGCCAGCTCGGCATGAAGACCCTGGGCGGCATCTACCCCTACACCGCCGAGCAGGTGGCCGAGCGCCGGGCCGAGATCGCCAAGGGCCTGATCGCCGTCCGCAAGACCCTGTCGGCGCTGTGAGGCCGTGATGCCGAATATTAAGCACGCGAAAAAGAAGGTCTACATCCTGGACGGCGGATCGCTGGTCATCGACCGTTCGCAGGTTCTGTGGCACATTGACGTGGGCACGCCGGTCCGGTTCCCGGTGTACAGCGTGCTCATCGAGCACCCGGACGGGCTTTTCATGTACGACACCGGCTACGACCTGGATCACGTCAACCGCGTGCTGCCGTTCGAGCAGCCGCAGCAGACCCCGGATCAGACCATCCCGGCGCAGCTCAAGGCGTGCGGCTTCGACCCCGAGCAGGTCAATTTCGTGGTCAACTCGCACTTCCACTTCGACCACGTAGGCGGGAACAAGTACCTGACCAACGCCACGACGTTGGTCAACACGGCGGAACTGCGGCACGCCAAGGTCCCGGAGCCGTTCGAGCACCTCGGCTACTCCGACCTGTCCTTCGATTTCCCCGGCACCAAGTACGAGCGGATCAGCGGCGACATCGAGATCGCGGACGGGATCTGGCTGTACGAGACCCCGGGCCACACCGCCGGGCACTACTCGCTGCTCGTGGAGATGGACGACGACCAGCCGTCGATGATCTTCGCGGGTGACGCGGCCTACACCTACGAGAACCTCGAGCGGCTGATCGTGGGCGGTTTCCACCTGGACCCGACCGCCTCGGTCGAGTCGCTGCGGCGGCTGAAGCGGCTGGCCCGCACGCACGACGCGCAGATCTACCCGTCGCACGAGATGGCACCGTTCCAGTCCTGGAAAAAGGCACCGAGCTACCACGAAGGGTGAGCATGAAACTCGAGGGTCGTGTCGCGATCGTCACCGGCGCGGGTCAGGGCATCGGCCGGGCCATCGCCGAGAAGCTGCGCGCCGAGGGCGCCAGCGTGGTCGTGGCGGACAAGAATTCCGAGACCGCGGGAAAGACCGCCGCGGAGATCGGCGGGACCGCGCACGTCACCGACGTGAGCGACCCGGACCAGGTCAGCGCGCTGGTCGCGGCGGCCGCCGACCAATTCGGCAAAATCGACATCCTGGTCAACGACGCGGCGATCGTGCCGTTCGTGCCGTGGGAGGAGCTCGATTTCGCGGAGTGGCGGCGGGTCATGTCGGTCAACATCGACGGCGTGTTCCTGATATGCAAGGCGGTCTACCCGCACATGAAGGCGGCCGGATACGGCCGGATCGTGAACATCGCCTCGAACGTGGTCACGGCGGGCACCCCGAACATGGCCCACTACGTGTCCTCCAAGGGCGCGGTGTTCGCGTTCACCCGGTCCCTGGCCACCGAGGTCGGCGCGCACGGCATCACGGTCAACGCGGTCGCGCCCGGCCTGACGGCCAGCGAGGGCGTGCTGGCCGGCCCGCACGCCGAGGCGTTCGACTTCGTGGTGTCGCTGCAGTCCATCCCGCGCCGCGCGGTCCCGGCCGACATCGCTCCCGCGGTGGCCTTCCTGGCGTCCGAGGAGGCGCACTGGATCACCGGCCAGATGCTCACCGCCGACGGCGGCCACACCCGGCACTGATGAGGCTGTCCCCATGAGGCTGTGCCCATGAAACTGTCCCAATGAAACTGTGCCCATGAAACTGTGCCCATGAAACTGGCACCGTTCACCGTGCACCGCCCGGGTTCGGTCGAGCAGGCCTCGCGCCTGCTCGCCGACCTGGGCGACGACGCGGCCGCCTACTGCGGCGGCACCGAACTGCTGCTCGCGATGAAGCTCGGCCTGGCCAGCTACGAGCACTTGGTCGACCTGAAACGGGTGTACGGCCTGCGCGGCATCGGCACCGACGGCGGTGCGGTGCGCATCGGCGCCGCCACCACCCATCACGAGATCGAGACGTCCGCCGCACTGCGTGCCCGCTACCCCGAGATGTCCGCGATGATCTCCCAGGTGGCGAACCTGCGGGTCCGTTCGGTCGGCACCCTGGGCGGCAACCTGTGCTTCGCCGACCCGCACTCCGACCCGGCCTCGTTCCTGATGGCGGTGGGTGCCACGCTCGTTTGCCAGCGCGGCAAAGTAACCCGCCGCGTCCCCGCCGCCGAATTCCTGACCGGCCTGTACGAGACCGTCCTGGCCCCCGGCGAGCTGCTGGTCGCGATCGAGCTTCCGCGCCGCCCATCCAGCACGGGCATCTCCCACCTTCGCATGAAACTGACCGAACGTCCCGTGGTCACCGTCACCGCGCTGGTTACCCTCGCCCCCGGCAACGCCGCCCCAGGCAACGCCGCCCCAGGCAACCCCGCGCCAGGCAACCCCGCGCCAGGCAACCCCGCGCCAGGCAACCCCGCGCCAGGCAACCCCGCGCCAGGCAACCCCGCGCCAGGCAACCTCGCGCCAGGCAACCCCGTCGCGCAGGCCCGCCTGATCGTGGGCTCCGTGGCCAGCGTCCCGTTCGCCGCCGACACCGAGACCCACCTGCTAGGCGCCTCTCCCAGGGACTTCGACTCCCGCGCCGAAGCTTGCGCCGAGGCGGCCGCAGCCGCCTGCGCCCCGCTCCCCGACGGCGAGGCCTCTCCGGACTACCTGCGCCACCTTGTCCGCGTCCACGCCCGTCAGGCCCTTAGTGAAGCGTTCGCCGCCGCCGCGTCCTAGTCCCGCGGCCCTCGCGGCGGCCAGGGACCGGACCATCCCCGACGTGCTGCCGCCCCTCGGACAGCCGCTGCGGGTGCTGTTCTGCGGCATCAACCCCAGCCTGTACTCGGCCGCGACCGGCTGGCACTTCGCCCGGCCGGGCAACAGGTTCTGGCCATCCCTGCACTTGTCCGGCTTCACCTCGCGCCGCCTGGCCCCGCGCGAGCAGCACCTGTTGCCCGGCTATGGTCTGGGCATCACCAACCTGGTGGCCCGCGCTACCGCCCAGGCCGCCGAGCTCGACGCCGCCGAACTCCGGGTCGGCAGCGAGCGCTTGCTGGCCCTGGTGACCGAACACCGCCCCCGCATCCTCGCGATCGCCGGCGTGACCGCCTACCGCACCGCGTTCGGCCATCCCCACGCCACCATCGGCCCCCAGCCGGACCCGCTCGGCGCCCCGCAGCCGGACCCGCTCGGCGCCCCGCAGCCGGACCCGCCCGGCGCCCCCCACCCCGAACCGCCCGGCGCCCCGCACCCCGAACCGCCCGGCGGCTCCCGCGTCTGGGTGCTGCCTAACCCCAGCGGCCTGAACGCGCACTGGACTCTGGACGCGATCGCCGCCCAGTTCGCAGCGATGCGAGCCGTCACGTCCCCGGACGATGCACCTCAGTCACATCCAAATCAGTGACCACTCGCGCGTGCGTAACCCCTGGCCCCGGCGTCCGTTCAACGCTCGCCGTGTCGAACCCTGCATGCAGTTGCGTGTAGGTAGTTACGCCAGGCGCGGTTAAGAGGAGTTCGAGTTGGCGGGCGCGGCGTACTGCTTCGCCGCGGTGGGTGGCGGCGAGTTTGCGGTAGATGCTTTTGAGGTGGGTTTTGACGGTGTTGACGGAGATGTAGAGTTCGCTGGCTACTTCGGCGGTGCTGAGCATGGCGGACAGGAGGGTGAGGACTTCGCGTTCGCGGTCGCTGAGTTGTTCGACGATGACGGGGGTGGCGGGGGGTGGCGGGGGGTTGCCGGGGCCGGGGGCGGGGTGGGCGGGGTCCAGGAGGTGGTGCCAGGTGCCGGTGAGGTGGGGGTCGTCGTGCAGGAGGGGGTGGATCCAGGGGGCGTGCTGGGTGAAGGGGAGGCGGAGTTGTTCGGGTTCGGCTTGGGTCAGGGCGTGGTGCAGGGAGCGGCGGGCGCGGGTGTTGTCGCCGCGGGCGCTGGCCAGGCGGGCGTCGGCCAGGTCGCGGTCGAGCCGGTGGTGGCCGGGTGCGGGGGCGGGGTGGTCCGGGGTGGTGTGCAGGGCCTGGGCGGCGGCGTGGTGGTCGCCGGCGTCGAGCCAGGCGTGGGCCAAGGTGATGGCGGCGTCGGGGTGGGTGGCGGGGTCGGCGCGGGTGGCGAGGGCGACGGCGGCGGGGGTGTCGCCGGCGGCGGCGGCGGCGCGTGATTCCAGCAGGGTCAGGGTGTGGTCGAGCCAGCCGGGCGGGGTCCAGCCGTGCCGGGCGCGGGTGATCATCTCGGTGGCGGCCCGGGCGCGGCCTTCGGCGAGCCGGTAGCGGGCCACGATCAGGCAGGCGATCGCGGCGGGGAGTTTGTCCGGTGCGGCGCGCAGGGCGGTGTCGGCGCGTTTGAGTGCCTCGCGGGCGTCGTGCCGCTGGTTGCGTTCCAGGTGGACCCAGGCGAGCGCGACCTGGGCGGCGCCGCCGGCCGGGGCGGCGCGGTGTGCGGGGGGCGGGGCGGCCGGGGCGGCGAGCCCGGCGGCGCGGGTGAGCTGGCCGCGCAGGGCGTGCAGCAGGGCCAGGTATCCCAGGGTGTCGGCGTGCTCGGGGGTGCCCGCGGCCGCGGCGGCGGCCGCGGCGGCCAGGGTCGCGGCGGCCGGGTCCAGGTCCCCGGACCACAGCTGGGTGATGCCGCGGGCGGCCAGCACGGCGGCGCCGGCGCCGGGGTGCCGGGAGGTGATCCCGGCGTCCAGCGCGGCGGCGGCCGCGGCGAGCCGGGCCGCGGCGGCGGCCGCGGCGCCGGGGTCCCCGGCCCGGCGGGCGGCCGTCAGGGCCAGCGTCGCGGCGGCCAGCCGGGCCGGCGCGCCGGTGCTGTCGTCCGGGCCGTCCGGGCCGTCCAGCAGGGCGGCCGCGGCGTCCAGCGCGGCGGCCGCGGCGGCGGGCTGGCCGTCGGCCAGCGCGAGCGCGGCGGTGATCAGCGCGGGCGCCGGCCCGGCCGCGGGCGGCTGGGCCGGCATCTGCCGGAACCAGCCGGCCAGCGGGCTGCGGCCGTGCGGGTCGGCCAGCGGCGCGGCCGCGAGTTCCTCCACCGCCAGCCCGGCGGCCAGCGGCCAGTCCCCGGCCGCGGTGGCCTGCCGCACCGCGTCCGGCAGCAGCCCGTTGCGCTGGTACCAGCGGGCCGCCCGCCGGTGCAGGCCGGGCACCTCGGCCGGGCACTCCAGCCGCAGCTTGAGCCGCAGCACCTCGGCGAACAGCGAATGGTAACGGTACCAGCCGCCGCCGGCCGGCTGGACGAAGGCGTTGCCCCGGGCCAGCTCGGCCAGCGTCCCGGCGCCCTGGTCCCGGCCGGTCAGCTCCGCCGCGATCCCGGCGCTGACCCGGTCCACGATGCTGGTCTTCAGCAGCAGGTCCCGGACCTCGGCGGGCTGGTTATTCAGCGCCTCCTCCACCAGGTACCCGGTGATCGCGCTGTTCTCCGCGGCCAGCTCCTTGATGAACTGCCCCGGATCACGATGATCACCCAGCGACAGCGCCGCCAGCCGCAGCCCCGCCGCCCACCCCTCATCGACCCGGGTCAGCAGCTCCAGCGTGGCCGGCGCCAGCGTGATCCGGTGCTGGGCCATCAGCTGGCCCGCCTCGGCCACGCTGAACGCCAGCTCCCCGGCCCGGATCTCGGTCAGCTCCCCGGCCAGCCGGTACCGGTGCAGCGGCAGCACCGGATCCGCCCGCGAGCACACCACCAGCCGCAACCCCGACCGCGCGTTCCGCAGCAGGTACGCCAGCCCCTCCATCAGCCCCGCCCCCGCCAGCTGATGCAGATCATCCAGCACCAGCACCACCGGCGGATCCTGCACCGCCAGCTCCGACGCCAGCCGCAGCAAGAACACATGATCCGCCGCCGCCGCCCGGGCCGGCGCCGCCGCGACCCGCCGCAACGGCACCCCCGCCGTCCGCAGCGCCTCCACCACCGTCGCCCAGAACACCCGCGGCCGGCTATCAAACTCATCCAGCGTCACCCACGCCACCAGACCCCGCCGCGCCGCCGCCCACGACGCCACCGCCATCGTCTTACCCGCCCCCGGCGGCCCCGTCACCACCGTCAACGACCCCGCCGCACCCTCATCCAGCCGCCGGTCCAGCCGCGCCCGCGGCACCAGCCACCCCGGCACCCCCGGCACCCGCACCTTAGCCTGCAACACACCATCAGCACCGCCCGGCAGCCACCCAGACCGGCCCGGCACGCGCACAGCGGGGCTATCCACCGACGTTACCTTCCGCCTAGCGGCCCGCCCGTTGCCAGCCGCACAAGCCGAGAGCCAGACCATCATCCCCGGTTCAAATCGGCCACGTCTACGGAGGTGGTATATGAAACGACCACCTCATACTCTATTTCTATCTAAGCACAGGTTACCTCAAATGTCACGTTGTCATCATTAGGCCCAGTCGTTGCGGCAGATTTGCGATAGTCGCCTAGGATTTCGGCCGTTTCAACCTTATTCGTATCGGTACGCGTGGCCTATCAGCAGTAGACGGCATGGCGTTACTACACACTTATCGCCGCCACGTTGCGTGCCGCGATTGGCTCGGTGATGACAGGCTGAGATAAACCCGTCTGACAGACGCTGCTGGACTGGCGACGCCGGGGCCCAGGATTCGAGCGGTTGGCAAACCGCGAGATAGATGGCAGGCAGCATAAGACCGCGCTAGACATGGCCGGATTGCGGTATCGCCGACTGTCAGGTTCTATGCGGCGGTCATGGTGCTCACGTTCGGCCCGGACAAGAAATCGCAATCGGCCTGGCAGCAATCTTCGCTCTTCTCTAGGGCCTGCCTGAAATCTCCCACCATCTGGGCGGCACACAAGTAATCCAGATGATAGCCAGCGCCAATCAGCCACCAGCCACCCCAGCCACCCCAGCCACCCCAGCCACCCCAGCCACCCCAGCCACCCCAGCCACCCGTCAGCGGTAGCTGCTAGTACCGCGCCCGGCTACGTTGGCCCGCAGTCGCCGCTCCCGGGCCAGCCGGAGGCATCACCACCGCCGCGAAACACCCGGCCGGCCGGCACGGTGGAACATCGGGCCGGCTCTGACCGGCACGGTGGAACATCGGGCCGGCCGGATCCGGCCGCCAGGCGCGCTCGCACCATCAAGCCAGCCGAGGCACACCTAACCTACGGCACCAGCTCACGGTAGGCCGGTCAAGATGATGCCGAACCCGTGGGGCCGAGCCTGGGAGCGGCAACACGCGAAGCCCGGTTTCGTTCATCACGCAAGCTCTGATGCAAGCGGCTGGACCTGTGGCTCCCAGCTGTAAGAGGCAGCAGCCACGATAATTCGAGCCCCACCAAGTCGAGGCCAGGACGGGCGGCGCGGGGCTGCGCTCCATGTCGCGCTGCCCCTCGCCACCTGGTTTCCTAGCCCGCCCGCTAGGTAGTTGAGCCTGTGGTCGGCGGCCCCCTTTGCGGCAGGCGGGCCGCCGACCTCACCGGCGCAGGGCCAGCGGGGGAGCGCCCGGCTCGGATTTCCGGTGTGACCAGATCCCGGCGCTCCCCTTTGCTGACGCCCCCCAAAACTGGCTCCCGGTGTTAAGAGCGTGATACCCGGCTATTGCCAGCGCTTTTTGACAAGATTCTGTGGGGGACCTTGGAGGTGCAGGTGACGGACGCGGAACCGCCGGACTCAGCCGACGCCGGCACCGAACCCGATCCCAGGTTCACCTTCGCCAACGAGCGCACCTTCCTGGCCTGGAGCCGCACGGCCCTCGCGCTGGTGGTGGCGGGTCTCGGCGTGGTCCAACTGCTGCCGCCGTTTCCCGGCGTCCCATGGGGCCGGCGCATGCTCGGCTTGCCGCTGATCGTGTTTGGCGCGGTCGTGGCCGTGGTCGCATACCGCGAATGGGGCAGGAGCCAGCGGGCGATGCGGCACGGCCAGCCGCTGCCCCGGTCGGTCCTGCCGTGGTTGCTGGCCGCGGTCATCACCGTCATTGCGGTCATCGCGGCCGCCGTGGTCTTGGTCTCGACCCTGCGATGACGGGCCAGCGATGACGGGCCAGCGATGACGGGCCAGCGATGACGGGCCAGCGATGACGGGCCAGCGATGACGTCTGGCCAGGACGATCACGAGGACGGTGACCCTGGCCTGGCCCGGGCGCGGACCTCCCTGGCCTGGACCCGGACGGCGCTGTCCTTCGCCGCCCTGGGCGGCGTGGTCCTGAAGAAGGACGTCGTCGCCGGGCTGATCATCCTGGCCGTGGCCCCGGTGATCTGGCGGCTCGGCCGCCTCGCTGACGATCGCCCGGGCCGGCTCAAGCTGGTCACCGCGACGATCGTCGCCATTTCGGTAGTTGCCCTGGCGGTAGCCGTCACCCACTGAAGCCCGCCACCCACTGAAGCCCGCCACCCACTGAAGCCCGCCACCCACTGAAGCCCGCCACCCACTGAAGCCCGCCACCCACTGAAGCCCGCCGCGCAATAGTTAAGCGCCCACTTGACTATCAAGCCCGGCCGATCCTATAGTTAAGTAAATGCCTAACCAATTGAGCTCGCTGGACCAGGTGTTTCAGGCGCTCGCCGATCCGACCCGGCGGGGCATGGTCGAGCGGCTCGTCCGCGGCCCGGCGTCGGTCAGCGAGCTGTCGCGGCCCCTGGCCATGTCGCTGCCCGCGGTGATGCAGCACCTGCAGGTGCTCGAGGCCTGCGGCCTGGTCAGGTCCGAGAAGGCCGGCCGGGTCCGGACCTGCCACATCGAGTCGGCCGCACTGCGGGCGGCCGAGGCCTGGATCACCTCGCAGCGCACCGCCTGGGAGCGCCGGCTCGACCGGCTCGGTGCGTACATGGCCGAGCCCGGCATGGCCGAGCCCGGCATGGCCGAGCCCGGCATGGCCGAGCCCGGCCCGGACGACCATCAACAAGGGAGAAGTTGACGATGGACCGCTATGTCACGCACGCCACGTTCAGCCTCGAGCGCAGCTATCCGGTGCCGCCCGCCCGGGTCTTCGCGGCCTGGGCCGATCCCGCCGCGAAGGCCAGATGGTTCGCGGCCGAAACGGACTCCGGACACGAGCTTGACTTCCGGGTCGGCGGCCGGGAGGTGGCTCACGGTGGTCCGGACGGCGGCCCCGTGATGACCTTCGAGTCGATCTACCGGGACATCGTCCCGCAGCAGCGGATCATCTATACGTCCACCCTGTCGACCGGGAGTGACGTCATGACGGTCTCCCTCACCACCGTGGAGTTCAGGCCCGCCGAGGGCGGCACCCGGCTGGTCCTCACCGAGCAGGGCTCGTTCCTCGACGGCCGGGAGGAACCGGCCTGGCGGGAGCAGGGCACCGCCGCCCAGCTCGACGCCCTGGCCGCGGAGCTCAAGCTGGCCGCGGAGCTCAAGAAGGATGACTGACCTCGAGGCCGAGATACAGGCTGCGGCGGACGAGATGGTGGCCTCCGGCGCGGAGACGGGCTTGCAGATCGCGGTGCGTCGGCGCGGCCGCGTGGTCGCCGACGTGGTGAGCGGCGTCGCCGACCCCGGGACCGGAGCCGACCCCGGGACCGGAGCCGAGCCCGGGACCGGAGCCGAGCCCGGGACCGGAGCCGAGCCCGGGACCGGAGCCGAGCCCGGGACCGGAGCCGAGCCCGGGACCGGAGCCGAGCCCGGGACCGGAGCCAGGGTACGCTCCGGCACCCTGTTCTACGCGGCGTCCGCGGCCAAGGGCGTCGCCGCTTCGCTCGCGCACGTCCTGGCCGAACGCGGCGACCTCGGCTACGACATGAGGGTGGCCGACGTGTGGCCCGAGTTCGCCGTGCGCGGCAAGGACCGGGTGACGCTGCGGCACGTGCTGTTGCACACCGTCGGCCTGCCCGGCCTCCCCAGCCAGACCACCGTCGAGCAACTTTGCGACTGGGACCACATGTGCGCGGTGCTGGCCGCCGCCGAACCCTGGTGGGAGCCGGGCACCCGGTTCGGCTACCACGCGCTGACGTTCGGCTTCCTGCTCGGCGAGACCATGCGCCGGGCGACCGGGCGAACCGTGACCGAGCTCCTGCGTGAGGTGCTCACCGGCCCGCTCGGCGTCGAGGACGAGGTCTGCTTCGCCGTCCCGCGCCCGCTGCTGTCCCGGGTAGCACGGCCGCCCACGTCACCGGACCCGCCCCCGCCGCCGGAAAGAGGCTCACCGCTCGACCGGGCTACGCCGCCCGCGCTGCGCGACGTCGCCAGCCTCGGCCACCGCGCCGACGTGCTCACCTCCGACATCCCGTCCCTCGGCACGATGACCGCGCGCGGCGTGGCCCGGATGTACTCCGCCCTGCTCGGCCACGTCGACGGCCTCACCCTGGTGTCCAAGGAACGCCTCGCGGCCATGACGGCCATCGCCTTCACCGGGATGGACGAGGTGATGGGCTTCGACACAAGTTGGGCGTTCGGCTACAGCCCGGACCGCCCCGGTGGCGTCCCATCCCGCCGTGGCTCGACGTTCGGCATGGTCGGCGCCACCGGCTCGGCCGCCTACGCCGACGTGGACTCCGGCCTCGCGGTGGCCGTCATGCGCAACGGCCCAGCTAGGGGCGGCCTGGCCGCGATCACCCGAATCGACAGGCTCATCGCAGAAAAAATCGCAGAAAAAGGGGAAAACCGATGAACACCATACTCGACCAGCGGTTCAGCGCCCCCGACGCAACACCAGTCGGCTGGGACGAGACCCGCCGGGTGCTCGAAGATGCCCAGCTGTCCTGGATCTGCACGGTCCGCGCCGACGGTCGGCCGCACCTCACCCCGCTGGTGGCCGTGTGGCTCGACGGAGCGCTTTACTTCTGCACCGGTGCCGGCGAGCAGAAGGCCGTCAACCTGCGCGGCAACCCGCACGTGCTGCTGCTGACCGGCTGCCACCGCTGGGACGAGGGGCTCGACGTGGTGGCCGAGGGCGACGCCGTCCTGGTGACCGACGACACCCTGCTCACCCGGCTCGCGCGGGCCTGGGCTGGAAAATGGGACGGGCAATGGCAGTTCGGTGTCCGCGACGGCCGCTTCGAGAACCCCGGCGGCGGGGAGGGGGAGGCGCTGGTGTTCGAGGTCCGGCCGGCCAAGGTCCTGGCGTTCGCCAAGGGCCGCTTCGGCCAGACACGCCACACCTTCGGTTAGTACCCTGGCCGAGCCACATCTGCGGGAGGACGAAATGGACACGCTGCTGCCGGGTATTTCTGCCGAACGGGTGCCGACCAGCCGTCTGACGGTCAACGTGCTCGCGGTGGCCGGGCGCACCACCGGGAACACTGCGGTGTTGTTCGTGCACGGCAACGTGTCGTCCTCGCTGTTCTGGCAGCCGATGATGCTGGCGCTGCCCGAACCGTACCGGCCGCTTGCCATCGACCTGCGCGGCTTCGGCGACACCGATGACGAGCCGGTAGACGCCACCCGTGGGCTGCGCGACTTCTCCGACGACCTGGCCGTCGCCATCCAGGCCCTCGGCCTGGATACGGTGCACCTGGTCGGCTGGAGCATGGGCGGCGGGGTGGTGCTGCAGTACCTGGTGGACCGGCCGGGCACGCATCGGGTCGCGTCGCTGACGCTGGTGGATCCGGTCTCGCCGTTCGGGTTCGGCGGGACCAAGGGCGTGCAGGGCATGCTGTGCGACCCGTCAGGCGCCGGGTCCGGCGCGGGCGGCGCCAATCCGGAGTTCGTGGAGCGACTGGCGGGCAAGGACCGCACGGACTCCAGCCTGCTGTCCCCGCGGCGGGTGCTGCTCGCGCACTACGTCAAGCCGCCGCACGTACCCGAGCACCTGGACATCTTCGTGGAATCGATGCTGTCCACCCGGGTCGGCGAGTGGCACTACCCGGGCGACTCGCGCCAGGTGAACGCCTGGCCCGGCTTCGCGCCCGGCGACCGCGGCGTGCTCAATACCATGGCCCCCACGCATTTCCGGATCGCCGAACTGTCCGGGGTGGAGCCCAAGCCGCCGGTGCTCTGGCTGCGTGGCGCGGACGACGTCATCGTCTCTGATACCTCCCTGTACGACCTGGCCTACCTGGGTTCGGTCGGCGCGATCCCCGGCTGGCCCGGCGACCAGGCCTGGCCGCCGCAGCCCATGGTGGCGCAGACCCGGGCCGTGCTGACCGGCTACGCCGCGGCCGGCGGCCGCTACCGGGAGGTAGTCATCCAGGACGCGGGCCACGGCCCGCACCTGGACCAGCCAGAGCGGTTTCTCGCCGAGCTAGCGGCTCACCTGGCCGGCGCCATCTAGAGCGGTCGTGGAGACGGGCGTGCTTGTCGGCAGGAACGCCGAGCTCGCGGTCCTCGATGCGCTGATCACGCAGGCTGAAGCCGGGGTCGGCGGGGTCGTGCTGCTCACCGGGGAGCCCGGTGTCGGCAAGACTGGCTCCGCTGCCGCCCGGCTGCCGTGAGGCGTTCGGCCGGGGCGACATCGACTACATCCTGGACCAGATCACCGAAGACGTGGACTGGGCGTCCTGCCCGGACAGCGATATCGCGCCCTGGCACGGCATCCACCGGGGCCGGGCCGAGGTCCCCTCTTTCTTCAAGGCGCTGGGCGACACCCTGCAGATCACCGAGTTCACGCCGCTGTCGTTCACGTCGAACGAGACCGATGTCATGGTGGTCACGCGCTGGGCCGCGACCGCCCCCGCCACGGGGAAGTCCACCGCGATGGACATCCATCACTGGTGGCGCTTCCGCGACGGCAAGATCTGCTTCTACCGCGGCACCGAGGACACCGCGCGGACGGCGGACCTGCTCAGTACAGACTAAAAGCGGCCCGGTGGGCGTGCTGGGCGGCCCAGTGTGGTTCAGGAGGAACTATGCGTTCAATGATTTAATGACAACTGAAATATGACCTAGAGTCATAGATATGGATACCGACGCGTTGCGCTGGCTCCAGCAGGTGGCCGACGGCACCACCGTGACCGAGGTCAGCGACCTGGAGCCGGTCACCCAGTCCGGCGTCTCGCGCGCCTTGGCCCGCCTCGAGGCGCAGATCGGCACGCCGTTGCTGCGCCGCTCCGGCCGGACACTGCGGATGACGCACGCCGGCGCGGTCTTCAAGCCGCACCTGGACGCGCTGCTGCATCACCTCGACGACGGCATCGCCGCCGTCAGCCAGCTCATCGACCCGGACACCGGCGTGGTGGCGCTGGCCTTCCAGCCGTCCCTGGGCACCTGGCTGGTCCCCGACCTGGCCCGCAGCTTCCGCGCCGCGCACCCGGGCGTCCGTTTCCAGCTCACCCAGGTGCGGGACGAGCCGGACTCGGCGCCTCTGGACGGCGGCCACGCCGACCTCGAGCTCGGCACCCGCCGGCCGCCGAACACGCCGGACGCGGCCGTGCACGCGCGGCTGATCGAGCTCGAGCCGCTGCGGCTGGCCCTGCCGCACGAGCACCGGCTGGCTGGTCAGCGGCAGGTCCGGCTGGCCGACGTGGCCGGGGAGCCCTTCATCAGCCTGCGGGCGGCCTCGGCGCTGCGCAGGCTGACCGACGAGCTGTGCCGGCAGGCCGGCTTCCGGCCCGAGGTCATCTTCGAGGGCGACGACCTGTCCAACGTCCGCGGCTTCGTCGCGGCCGGCCTGGGCGTCGCCGTCATCCCCGCGCCGCGCGCCGGATCACCGGAGGCAGCGACAGGCCCGGTGGTCTACCGCGAGATCCTGGACTCGGGCGCGGTCCGGGAGATCTTCCTGACCTGGTCCGCCGAACGCCGCCTGCTCCCCGCCACCGACCTGTTCCGGCGGCACGTCATCCGCCGCGCCGCCGCGGGCAGGCTCCCGGCCGTTTCCTGACCGTAGCACCCAGTCCGTTCGGGATATGAGAAGATTTTTGACCGAACGGACCTTGCTCACCTCTTCGTCCCGCATCGTGCCCTCGGCGGCGATATCGTCATCCACAGCCGGATGCGGCGCAGGACGGAAGACGCACCGGGTCGCAAACCCGGACTCAGCCAGTTACCGGCTCGCCCAGTACCGGCTCGCCCAGTACCGGCTCGCCCAGTTACTGGCCGGCGGTGATTGACCACCTGGACCGCGCCCAGGTCCTCGGTGGCGGCCCGCACCGCGCTTAGCTGCGAGCTGTCTCCGGCCTCGGCGGCAGCGAGATCGATCACGGGAATCGCGCGCAGCATCAGCTCTCTCCTTCGAGTCACGGGCAGATCTCCTTCACTATCCCAAACGGGACCTGCCTCGCTGCATTCCCCGGAGGCTCCGCGGAATTCCCCGGAGGCCTCAGCCCTTGCGCCCCACGCCGCAGATCGCGTCGACTTCGCGGGGCTCGCTGCCGGTGTCCACGACGTCGGGCCGCCAGCGCGACGTGGTGACGACGCCGGGCGGCACCAGGGTCAGGCCGTCGAAGAAGCGGGCGATCTGCTCCGGGCGCCGCAGGTGGTAGGAGGTGGCCGAGTTCTCGTTGTAGGCGGCGATCGCCTCGTTCAGCGCGGGGCTAGTGTCGGTGCCGTCGCTGACCGCCAGGTAACTCCCCGGCGGCAGGGCACCGATCAGCGTGTCCACGACCGCGCCTGGGCCGGCGGAGTCTGGGACCTGCCCGAGGATGCCCAGCATCATCAGGGCGACGGGCTGGCCGAAGTCCAGCGTGCGGGCCGCTTCCTCCAGGATCTCCTCGGTGTCGCGCACGTCGGCTTCGACATAGCTGGTCATGCCGCCGGGAGCGCTGGTCAGCAGCGCGCGGGCATGCACGAGCACGAGTGGGTCGTTGTCGACGTAGACGATCTTCGACTCCGGCGCTATCTGCTGGGCGATCTCGTGGGTGTTGTCAGCCGTCGGCAGGCCGGTGCCGATGTCGAGGAACTGCCTGATCCCGGCCTCGTCGGCCAGGTAGCGCACCGCGCGAGTGAGGAAACGGCGCTGCAGGCGGGCGATATGGGCCATGTCGGGAAACATCTGCAGGATCCGGTCGCCGATGTCCCGGTCGGCCGCGAAGTTGTCCTTGCCGCCCAGCAGGTAGTTCCAGACCCGGGCCGAGTGCGCCGTGCTGGTGTCGAGCCGGGGCGGCGGGGTTCCCTCACTCTCCCATGGACTGTGGCGTCCCACTGCGCGTGCCTCCCGGTTGCGGCACCAGTAGGCCCGATCCTGAGCGTGATCGTGAGCCTGATCCGCCCGAAATGAGCACTCTGTGGTGCCGCCGACAGCTTACCAACGTCCCGGCAGGGGTGGCCGCCATCGCTGGCCGGGCGCGGCTGCGGGGTGATGGCGCCAGTGGGCCGCCGCCCGTCCGCGCCGGGTGCGCTGGCCTGGGAACTTCAGCGCCCGGGGGAAAACCCCCGATGAGATTCGGGGGCGCGCACCGTCGTATTTTTTGGCGCCCGATTCCTACCGTAGAGGTGCAGGGAACAGGGGTTGACCGGGGAAACGGGGTGGCGGAGATGACGGCCGTGGTAAGCCGGGAGCGCGCCAGGGCGACGTGCCTGACCGGAGTCGCCGGGGTGCTGATGCTCGCAGTCGCCGTTGTGATGATGGTGATGGCCGCGCCCGGCCACGTGCATGGCCGGCCGTATGACCCCGCCGTCCAGCTAACGACGGACGTGGGCCACCAGTTCACGTCGAGGAGCGATTCGGCCACGGCACGCGCGTGCCGGGCCGGGCCTGCGGCGGGCAGCGCCTGCGCCGAGGCATACGTTCCCTCCATGATCAGCGAAAGCTGGTCCGCGAACAGTTCGGGGTGGACCGCCCGGCCGCCGCTGGTCGGGTCGGCGGTGAGCTGATCCTGGTGCTAGCCGCAGCGGGCGGCCCGGGAAGCCCCGTCGAGCAGGAGCGTCATCGCGACGGCTTCCTCGGTCGAGTCGAGGGTGCCGGCGTCGGCCGGCTCGTCAGGCCCGGTACTCGTCATCGGTGACGTGCTCGCCGAATTCGCTGGTCCGGCCGTTCCCGTCCGCCTCCTGCACGGCCAGGTGGGTCATGAACGTGCCCGGCCCGGCCCCGTGCCAGTGCCACTCGCCAGCTCCGGCCTGCACGGTGTCGCCGGCCCGGATTGCCTCCGGTTCGCCACCCCGGCTCTGCACCAGCCCGGCACCCTCGGTCACGTGCAGGATCTGGCCGAACGGGTGCCGGTGCCACGCCGTGCGCGCGCCAGGAGCAAAATGCACGCTGAGCACCCTGGTCCGCGACGGCGGCGCCGGCGCCGCGATTTCGTCCATCCACACCTGGCCGGTGAACCATTCCCGCGGCCCCGGTTTGCTGTCTTCGCGCTTCCTGCGTATTTCCATGGCGTGTGCCGACTCCCTTGATGTCGCTTCTCCCTTGGCCCTGCCTCATTGTGCTGACTCGTCGGCGACCGGGGGACTTACATCAGAAGTAAGGTAACACTGGCCTGGCGGGCAGCCCTTAATGCCAGTATTTGGTCATGTTTTCGTGACAATATTCGAAGCAGAGCCGAGCCGGCTCAAGGTCGCGGCGACTTCCTGATCGCCGGCATCTGGCCCGAGGGCGTCCTGCGGGTACGCGGTGATCTGCTCTTTGAGCTCGCGCGCCTGAGCGGCCGGCAAGCCGCGCATGGCCGCGTCAAGCTCGCCCAGGTAGCTGCGGACCAGCCGGTGATCAAGCACGGTGCCGCTCATGGACCGCGTCCCCTCTGTGTGGTGCCGCTATGAACGGACGGCTGCGTGATTCAGCACGCCCCCGACAGTCGCGGAAAACCAGGCCCAGTCGGCGCGGAAGGCCGTCAGGCTCTGCCGCCCGGCCGCGGTGATGGAATAGCAGCGCCGTGCGCGCGCCCGCCCCGTCCCGCGGTAGTGGTCCGTATTTCTGATAGGGGACGAGCGAACGGTTAGCCATCCAGCGGAGCAGTCGGAGGATGCGCGTAGCTTCGCATTTGGAGCTTTGAGGCCATAGGGTTTTGTGAGGGAATTTTCCTATAATTTCGCACAGACGCCCCAGCGGTGCTCGGCCCGGGCCCTGTCTCGCTTCACCCGGACGGTCTGGGCCTGCGCGCGATACTGGATCAGCTCGTCCTGGTAGCGGGACAGCGCGCGTTTCCCGGCCGCTTGGCGCCGCCGCGACGCGTCGTCGAGCATGTCGGCCGGATGATGGCGTCGCTGGCGGTGGGCGGGGTGCTGCTGCTGGCGATGATCGCGGCCGGGCGGGGACCCGGCGCGGCAGCGGCGGCCGGGGGTGCTGGGACGAAGCCGGACAGGGAAACCACGGCCCGTTCTGATTAATTGGTTTTTGTGGCCGGAGCGGGCCGGCAGGCAGATCAGGGCGACCAGGCAGCCCGCGACGGCGACCACGGCGCCGGTGAGCAAGCCCGGGTCCATGCCGCTGATGAACGCGGTCTTGGCCAGGTGGATGACCGGCAGCCAGGTGGTGCCGCCGGCCCGGGTGGCGGCGAGTGCGCCGCCGAGGGAGTTCTTGACGGTGGCGGGGAGCGGCCGACCGGACAGGGCGCCGGTCATCCGGTCCTGGTAGCGGGTAGCCATCAGGCTGCCGACGACCGCCACGCCGAGCGCGCCGCCGAGCTGGATGGCCGTGGTGTCGGCGGCGGAGGCTACACCGCTGTCGGTCGGAGGCACCGAGCCGACCACGACGCCGGTCGCCGTCGGCAGCGCCAGCCCGGCTCCGGTGCCGAGCAGGACCATACCCGCCGACAGACCGGCGAAGGCGGTGCTGACGGTGGCACCGGAAATCAGCCAGAGCCCCGCGGCGACCAGCGCCAGCCCGGCCGCGATGGTGAACTTCGGCCCGATGGCCCGCACGCCCACGGCGGAGGCCGGCGCGACGACGATGACGGCGGCCGCGAACGGAAGCAGGCGGATGCCTGCCTGCAGCGCGGTGAAACCGAGGGCGAGCTGCAGGAATTGGGTCAGCACGAACAGCGCCCCGAATAGCCCGAAGGTCAGCGTGACGACCGCCGGGATCGCGGCCGAGAACGGGCGCTGCCGGAAGAAGCTCAGGTTGAGCATCGGATAGTCGGTGATCCTTTCCCAGCTGGCGAACAGGGCCAGGACGGCCAGGCCGACCGCGCCCGCGCCGATCACCAGGGGCGACGACCAGCCGCGGGTGGGAGCCTCGATGATCGACCAGAGGATCACGCCGATCCCCGCCATCGACAGGCCGGCCCCGGCCAGGTCGGGCGCCTTGGCGGCCGGGTTCCTGGAGTCCGGCACCAGCCAGTAGGCGGCCAGCAGGCCGGCCATGGCGATGGGCACGTTGAGCAGGAAGACCGAGCCCCACCAGAAGCGGGCCAGCAGGAAGCCGCCGATGATCGGGCCGAGGGCCACGCCGATGCCGCTGGTAGCACCCCAGCGGCCGATAGCACGCTGGCGTTCGGCGGGGTCGCCGAACATGTTGCTGATGATCGACAGCGTCGACGGGATCATCAGCGCGCCGCCGATGCCCATGCTCGCCCGGGCGGCGATCAAGGTACCGACGTCGCCGGAGAAAGCGGCCCAGGCTGAGCCGCCGGCGAAGACGGCCAGGCCGGCCAGCAGCGTCCTCTTACGGCCGATCCGGTCCGCCAGGCTGCCCGCGGCCAGCAGCGAGCCGGCGAACACGACGATGTAGGAGTCGACGATCCACTGCAGGTCGCCGGACGTGGCGCTCAGGTCGCGGACCAGGGTGGGGAGCGTGACGTTCAGGACCGTGCTGTCCAGGTTCGCGACCAGTACCGTCACGCACAGTACGACCAGGGCCAGCCAGCGTTTCCTGGCGGGCAGTTCAGCTGGGGGCATCTTCGGCGAACATCGCTGACGGTGCGGCGGCCATCTCCGTATCGGCCGTTGATGGCGCGGCGGTTTGGCCGGGCACGGCAGACTCCCGTGGGTTCGTGAGGGTGGCGAACGATCCCGCTCGTGCGTTTGCGTCTTGATTACAGGGTCGCCACAACCGCGGCATCGCGCATCGCGGCTAGCTAGGCCTTTATCCTGCCAGCGGACCCCCCTGCTGATCATGACCTGTCCATCTCCGGCCAGGTCCGCAGCAGCCGCTCCAGCATGTTCGCGGGCGGGCGGTTGTTTTCCAGGTCCACGGTGACATCGGACTCGCCGTTCGGGTTGAAATTCAGCGTGTTTCCTCTTTTTCTTGTTCTTGTGCGTCAGGGTCGAAAGGCCACTGAGCGCGGGAAGCGAGCCGTTTAGCGTCTTCGCCGGGTGCATAATGCGCGAAAAACTCTTCCGCCCAGGCGAAAACATGCGGTGAAGGCTCCACGTTCCGCACAGCCCTGGCCAGCTCTTCACGGCGGGGCTACGGCGAGGCTGCTTGAGGTGGTTGCGGAAGTAGATCAGGCCGCCCGCGCACAGGTCCACCTGCGGGTACTGCGTTTCCGGCCACTCCGGGTCCGAGTAGTCGATCTGCTCGTTTTGTCAACACTGCTCCGGTCCACGCGGCCTGGCCAGCGTTCCCCGTCGGCGCCATGGCGGGCTGGTTCTTGTGTTATTGCCGGTAACGTCGTGGTCAGGGCTGGCCCAAGCAGGGTTCAGCGCCCCAGGCCTGATCCGGTTGAGTGCGGGAGTTGTCCAGGCGCTGTACGATACGGTCGAGGTCGGCGACTACTTGTGCTACTCGGCTGAGGGCCATGTCATCGGCGATGTTGACGCACGACGCCAGGGTGAACCCGATAGCGATGAGCTCCGCGATGATGACGTCGGCGACTTCGATGGGCGTGCCGGCCGGGGTCAAGCGGGAACCTGGCTCCGCTGGGGAAATCAGAGGGCTCCTGAAGTCACCGACTGCCATGACCACCAGTGGGACCCCGTTGCGGTTGTGCGGGCGCAGCCACCAGCGGGTCCGACGCCGGGTCGAACCGGCCTCCAGATGATAGTCACCGACAACCTGGTCGGTTCCGAGGGCGACTTGGCGAAGGTCGTCTTGAAACCGGGGGCGTTCGGCCGGGGCCAGTGCCGCGAGGAATCCCTGGCCGGTCGAGTCAGGTCCGCTGAGGTTCGACAGCTCGCTCCAGGCCTGGTTGGTGGCGATAACATGACCATCGCTGGCGGCGACCAGCAGCCCGACCGGCGCGAGTTCGATGTCATACCCCTCCTCGGGCGCCGAGCGGTCGCCGGGACGATGGGGTGGCTCTGTGTTCATACCCCTGCTCCGCTCATAGATCCCGGGCGGCCGAACCGCCTCCGCGGCTCACTCGCCCCATGACTGTGACAACCGAAACCCACAGCGCACCGAGGGCGGTCGAGGCCTGCGGGTTGCAGGCGGCCTTCCAGTGACCATCAAGAAATTGTCGCGTCCGCGAGTGGCCCGGGTCATCGGTAGACCGGGTGATACCGACTCACCCGGTCGGGGGAAAATGCCCTTCGACGTGAGCCGTCACGCCTCCGGTCGGATACGCTCCCGCTCCCGGTTTACGGCGGGACTATGCTCAATTGAAGAGGCAGCTATGGCGAACAACAGCAGGTACCGCGACCAACTGGAGTCCCTGTACGGGATCTCGGCGCAGATCGCCAGCCTCCGGGATCTCACGGAAGTCTACGACCTGGCCTTGGCGTTCTGCTTGGCGCTCACGGCATCGGAGATGGGGTTCATCGATCTCCTCAACGAGGGCCACGTCGACATGGACGTCGTCGCAGTAAAGGGGTTCGCTCCTCCCGATCCCGAATTCTACGAGCGCTTCAAGCGCATGCCAGTCCGGCCCAGTGTCTTCGGGATCGTGATCACCGAAGGCCGCCCGCACATCTCGAATGATGTCGAGAATGACCCGGTAAGTGTGGGTGAACCCCCAGGGCATCCGGACGTCCGGACCTTTCTCGGGGTGCCGCTCCAATTGGGCACCGAAGTGATCGGCATGATCGGGGTAGCGAATAAGCGGAAAGGCTATGGGCCCGACGACGAGCGCCTCCTGTCCACCTTCGCCAACCAGGTCGCCGTGGCGATCGACAACGCGGGCCTGTACCAGCACCAGCAGGAGATGATTGTCCGGCTCCAGCAGCTTCACGAGCACCTGAGTAAAGCGGAGCGGGATGAACTTGTGGCGCTGGAGCGCGAGCGCATGGCGGCTGCCTTCCGGGTGGATCCCGGTAAGACGGCCCCGGCCCGGCCCCGGCTCAACGACAGCCAGCAAGAGATCCTGCGTCTGCTTACCGAGGGCTTGTCGAACAAGGAGATCGCCAGCCGGATTCACCTCAGCGAGAACACGGTGAAGACACACATCCAGGAGATCCTGCGCAGGCTTGAGGTGCGGAACCGGGTCCAGGCCGCAGTACGAGCCACGAAGGAACGATGGGTGTAACAAAAGCCGCCCCGCCCCGGCCCGGGACGTGACCGCCGAGCTGGCGTTCCTGACCCGGGCACTCAAGGCCCCACCCTGCGCGAATCGGTCACCCGGCTGGCTGAGCGGGCCCGGGCCGAGTCCTGGACGCACGAGGAGTTCCTGGCCGCCTGCCTGCAGCGTGAAGTCGCCGCCCGCGAGTCCCACGGCGGCGAGGGCCGCATCCGCGCCGCCCGGTTCCCGGCCCGCAAATCGCTAGGGGAATTCGACTTCGACCACGCCCGCGGCCTCAAACGCGATGTCATCGCCCACCTGGGCACCCCGGACTTCGCCGCTGCCCGCGACAACGTGATCTTCCTCGGCCCGACACGCCGAAATCACATGTCCTGCAAAGACATATGCAACCAGGCTGACTTGGGCGCACATTCGGCGAAATCGCTAAGCAGCATCTGTGAGCGCAGCTGATCCTAACCGGGAGCGACACGAGATACTCCTCGCGCAGATAACCCTGTTATGGATGGTCGGCCGACCGCCGACGCTTCCCTTTCCGAAGCGCCCAGATCGGATCTAGCGCGTGTCCGGCCCGGCCAGCTTTCACGGTGGGTGACTTTGCCGCCGGGTGTTCTCGTGGGCGAGCAGTCGTCGCGAACATGTGACGGCGCGGAAGTTCTGCCTCTGTCGGCAAGGGGCGGTGTCCTGTCCAAGGGTGAAAAATCCCCGATTCGGGAAGATTTCCCCGGTTACGTGTTCAAGC
This sequence comes from uncultured Actinomycetes bacterium, assembly GCA_963798675.1. Taxonomy (GTDB): domain Bacteria; phylum Actinomycetota; class Actinomycetes; order Streptosporangiales; family Streptosporangiaceae; genus Palsa-504. The sequence goes on from CAWCUJ010000046.1 coordinate 245,233, forward strand.
TCCCCCTCGGACACACAGACCGGGGAAATTTCCCGCACAACAGGCATCACTCGAACACGCGACCCGGTTGCCCGCTGGCCGCCGGGCCGTCCAGGCCCCTCCCCGCAGGGAGGCGGCCATGACCGCGCCGCTCATCGCTCCTCTCAGGGCTGGTCAGATGGATCGAGGACAGGTCTAGGCGGTACCGAACCTGTCCCGCTCGAAAATAGGATTCGGCCGGTGACCTGCAGGTCTTCGGTGCGCTAGGTGGCGCGTGCATATTCGTTGATCAAGCCGTTGAGGACGGGTTTTCGGCGGATCTGCCGTGCATCGACGTTGGTTACGGTCGCGGGATGAATATCGCATTCGGTGTCTGGGACGCGTTTGGCGATGCCCTGGTGCGGCCGGGCCGTGTTGTAGTGCGCCTGGTATCCGGTTAGGATTGCGCCGGTGTGCCTCGCCGAGGATCAGCACGCGGTCCAGGAGCTCGCGGCGCAGGGTGCCGACGAGGCGCTCGCAGATCGCGTTCATGCGCGGAGCCTGGACCGCGGTACGCAAGATCCTGGCGCCGACGGCCTGGAAGACCGCGAAAGGCGCACCCCAACCGTCGCCTGGCGATGGCTCGCTGGTCGGGCAGGTCACCCGTGCTTATTGCGGGTGCTGAGCGGCTGGCCGCTGCCTGGAGCCAAACAGGTCACGGCTTCGCTGGCAAGCAGGAGCGCTGTGCCCAGGTCGTCTTTGCGAACAAGAAGGAGGTTCGCGTGACAAGCAAAGTAACAGGCGCCGGGAAGGTCCCGATCCGGCGAGCCGAGATGTCCACCCAGGAGATGGACGTGATCGCCGACCTGATCAACCGGCAGTACGTCGAGCACAAGGCATGGTTCCGGTGTCCTGCGCCGTCACGCGTTGACGCGGGCCTCCGGCTGGCGGCCACGGGCTCATTGGAGGCTGCTGTCGGCCGGTACCGGCGTTTTGACTACCACGCGCAGGCCAGCGGGCCAGAGGACCACCTGGCGCTGGTCGTCCTGAACGGAGAAGGGACGTTCACCCGCAGCCGGGAACAGCTGCGCTTTGCTCGCGGGGATGTCATCCTCCTCGCTAGCGGTGAGCGCTTTATGACGGACATGTACGACTTCGCGTACGCGCTGGTGCGTATCTCGCCGCAGACCCTGACCGCGCTGGCCGAGGAATACACCGGCCTGCCTCCAGGATCCATGCGAATCGAGTCGATGGCCCCGGTTTCCCGAGCGGCGCGCGCGCGATGGTCGCAGACGTCCGCGTTCATCTGCTGCCAGCTCCTTGACTCCCCGAGTGCGGGGATCAGCCCGATCGTGGCGAAGGAGATGGCCCGGCTGGCCGCAGCTACGGTCTTGGACGTCTTTCCGAGCACCGCTATGACCGCTGCCCATACGCCGGGGCCGTCCCGAGTGCCACCGGCTACGGTGCGCGAGGCCGCAGCTTTTCTCGAGGCTCATGCCGAGCAGCCGGTCACGGTCGCCGAGGTCGCCGAGGTCGCCGGAGTCACGCCCCGCTCGTTGCAGTACGCGTTCCGCCGCCACTACGAGACCACCGTCATGGGCTATCTGCGTCAGGTCCGGCTGGAGCAGGCGCACCGGCAGTTGCAAGCCGCCGACCCCGCCGCTGGTGCGACGGTCGCAGCCATCGCCCGCCGCTGGGGCTGGGCCAGCCCAGCGAGCTTTGCTTCCACTTATCACAGGCAGTACGGGCGAGCGCCGAGCGTCACACTGCGCACCTGATGAAGTCACCTGCGATGCGGACGACGTTGCCCTCCCCGGCTGTTCTTAGGCCGACCGGGGTCGGGCCGAGCTGCGCTGCTGGGGCCGTGGCGGCACCGGCAGGCGGGCGTGCCGCTAGACCAGGCTGGGTTCGAGCCGCCGACCGCACGCCAGCAACTACCGCCAAGTGGCCGGGCCCGCTGGGCCGCGCGTGGCAATGGCGTCCTGGGCGGCGATGAAGTCGGCTTCGCTGGCCAGCGCCGGGTGCGAGGCAGCTCGCCCTCGGCCTCATCGCGGCCTGGCGGGCAGCCGGCCATGCACGCCGCGCGAGCGCCGTCACCTGGCGGCTGAGCGAGGCGGCTAAAGGCGACGGCAGCACGGTCGAACAGGCCGTGCTCGACCTCACCGCACTCGGCAATATGGTCATCGAGCTGTACGCCGACTGCACGGGTTCCCCGTCGACTCCGTCATCCGGGACGCCGCGGCTCTGGCGTACGACGACCCGCCCAGCTAACCGATCTGGTGATGCGGGCGGCCTGCCCACCTGGCGAACATGGCCTCCGTGGTGGTAAATGGGATCGTGGCGGAGGGCCCTGGCGCGCAGAGCGTGCCTGACACCAAACCGCAGTCGGAGCTGGTCATCGGCCTGCTGGCCGCACCTGGACCCGCGTCGGAGCTGACCGAGAGCCTGGTCGGGGAGATCGCCGACCGGCTCGCCGGGCAACTGCCCGGAGTCCGGTGGCGGGTCGAGTTCGTCTCCGACCGGCTGGTGCAACCGCCGACGGACCTCAGCGAGCTGATCGCGGCGGGGCGCAGGATGCTCCTCGAGCGCGGCTGGCACCTGGCGGTGTGCGTCACCGACCTCCCGCTGCAGACCGCCCGGCGTCCGGTGATCGCCCACGTCAGCGCGACCCACGGCGTCGCGGTCCTGTCCATGCCCGCGCTCGGCCCGGTCTCGGTGCGCAAGCGCACCGCCGAGACGATCGTCCGCCTGGTCGGGCACATGCTCGGCGACCTGGCGCAGGCCGAGGGCGCCGCCGAACGGCTCCCGCTGGCTGAGGCCGTGATCCGCCGCCTGCGCGAACTGGGCGCCCGCACGGAACGCGGCGAGCACGGCGTGGGTTTCGTCGCGCGGGTCGTCACCGGCAACATCTGGCTGCTGCTGGGCATGCTGCGCGCCAACCGCCCGTGGCGGCTCGCGCTGCGGCTCATGCGCGTGCTGGCGGTGGCCTTCGCGGCCGGGGTGTTCGCGCTGGTGACCAGCGACATCTGGCGGCTCGCCCATTATCTCGGGCCGCTGCGCCTGGTCGCCATCGGTCTTGGCTCGGTGGCGGCCATCACCGTGACGATCATGGTCAGCACCGCGCTGTGGGAGCGCAGCCCGCACCCGGCCGCGCGCGAGCAGGTCGCCCTGTTCAACATCGTCACCGCGGCCACGGTCGGCCTCGGCGTGGCCGCGCTGTACCTGGCCCTGTTCATCGCCATGCTCGCCGCGGCGCTGCTGCTCGTGCCGGGCAGCCTGCTCGGCCTGGTCCTCGGGCACCCGGCCGGCGTGGCCGACCAGGTAAACCTGGCCTGGCTGGCCACTTCGATCGCGACGCTGGGCGGCGCGCTCGGCGCGGCCCTGGAGAGCAGCGAGAGCGTGCGCGAGGCGGCCTACACCTATCAGCCGGATACGCAGATCGACGCCATCGCCGGCCCGCGGTGACGTGTGGTTTACGGACTCAGCCCTCCTCGGGCAGCCACGGCTGCTGCCAGCGCGGGTGGCCGCGGAGCAGGGTTTCCGCCTCCTCGGGTCCCCAGGACCCGCGCGGGTAAGGGCGGACGTCGGGCGGGTGGTCGAGCAGCGGCTGCACGATGCGCCAGGTCTCCTCAACGCTGTCCTCCCGGGCGAAGTATTGGTGGTCGCCGGCCATCGCGGCATGCAGCAGCACCTCGTATGGCTCGGGCGGCTCGCCGAGCTCGCGGGCGAAAGAGGTATCCAAGTGGACCGTGCGCCAGGACTGTCCGGCCAGGGCGGACAGCTGCAGCCGCAGGCCCGGGTCCGGGTCGATTCGCAGGACGATCTGGTTAGGCTCTGCCCTGGTCGGCTCGGGGAGGAAGGCCAGCCGGGGCGTGCGGCGCAGGACCAGCCGCACCTCGGTGACCTTGTGCGGCAGCGCCTTGCCGGCCCGCAGGAAGATGGGGACGTCGGCCCAGCGCCAGTTGTCGATCTCCAGCCGCAGCGCCACGAAGGTCTCGGTGGCCGAGCCGCTGGCCACGCCGGGGACGTCGGCGTACCCCTGGTACTGGCCGCGCACGCAGTGCTGGGGGTCAGCCGGCGGCATGGCGCGGAACACCTCCGCCTTCTTGTCCTGCATGTCGCCGGCGCTAGCGCCGGCCGGCGGGTCCATGGCGACCAGGGCCAGCACCTGCAGCAGGTGGTTCTGGACTACGTCGCGCAGCGCGCCGACGGAGTCGTAGAACCTGCCGCGGCCCTCGACGCCGAAATCTTCGGCCATCGTGATCTGCACGCAGGATACGCTCTCGCGGTCCCACAGCTCGGCCAGCGCGACGTTGGCGAACCGCAGGTACTCGAGCTCGGCGACCGGCTCCTTGCCGAGGAAGTGATCGACGCGCAGGATCTGGCTCTCGCGCAGCAGCCGGTGCAGCCGGGCGTCCAGCTCACGGGCCGACGCCAGGTCGCGGCCGAACGGCTTCTCGACGGCGACCCGGCCGTCGCGCAGGAGCTTCGCCGCGCCGAGCTGCTCCACGATGGGGCCGAACAGGGACGGGGGCACCTCCAGGTAATACACGGGCCGCTGCCGGTCGCCGATCTCGGTGGTGAGGCTGCGGTAGAGCGCGGCGTCGCTGACGTCTCCGGACAGGTAGGACATCCGGCGGGCGAGCCGGTCGAAAACCGCGTCGTCGAGTTCCTGGCCGACGTCCACGATGGCCTCGCGGGCGTGCTTGACGAGCTGCTCGGCGGTGATGTCGTCGCTGGCCACCCCGATGATCGGGCAGTCGAGCAGCCCGCGGCGCTCCAGCCGGTACAGCGCGCGGAACGTCATCCGCCGGGCCAGGTCGCCGGTGATGCCGAAGATGACCAGCACGTCCGCGGCGTCGTCGCGGTGGTTGTCCATCAGCCCTCCGTCTTCCGGGCCAGCCGGCCCTCGGCCAGGGCCGGGCGGGACACCTCGTCGAGCGTCCGCACGACCAGATCCGCGCCCGCGTCGGCCAGCGCCCGCTGCGCCTGCTCGTCGCCGAGGCGTGCCGCGGCGAGGCCGGCCAGCAGCCGGTCCAGGGCCTCGTGCTTGCTCGCCCCGGTGACCAGCCACATAATCTCGTCGGCCCGGGCCAGCGCTGGGTAGGTGAGCGTCATGCGCCGGCGGCCCTGGTACGGGCCGGTGACCGCGACCAGCCAGTCGGTCACCTCCAGGACCGGGTCGCCGGGTACCAGCGAGAGACTCTGGCCCGCCTCGTGCAGCGCCTGGGTCGGCTTCATGGTTCCACCGTGGCCCGCGCGCGGGGCGCCCGCATCCCCCGCCCGGCTAGTGACGGCGTCCTGGATCTAGCTGACCGGGGGATGCGGGCCGGCGGCCGGTCCCGGCAGTATCCCGGTCGTGAGGCCAGGGAACATCGTCCCGGGGCCTGCGCTGTGAGCCTGGCGATCCGCCCCAGGCACCGGGCCGCGGAGATCAGCACCGCAGCGCGGACCATCACGCAGCGTGCGCCCGTGACCCTGACACTGGTCCGGCACCGGGCCCAGCCCACGGCCGCGACCATCGTCCGCCTGACCGTCACCGCCTACCTGCTAGCGCTGCCGCTGCCCAGCAGTTCGACGCGCCCCGTCACGACCTGCTGGAGTCCGAGCTGGAGCGTCACCTGGCCGCGGCGCACAATGAGCAGGACCGGCTCAGCGAGCTACTGGGCACCGACCCGGTGGCCAGGCCGGTCGGGTGGCCGCTGCCGGGCGAGCTGATCAGCCATCTGGACCGGTTCAGGACCGAACTCGAGGCGGGCAAGCCGGACAGCAGGCCCCGGCGGAGGCGCAACCGCGCCTGGCGGTTGCCGCACGCGAGCCTACAGCGACTGCCGCCCCGTGGCGGCGCCTGATCAAGTGACCGGGCTGATGGCGTTACGAGCCGATCGCCGACTCGACCCAGGCCCGCAGCTCGGCGGCCGGGGCGGCGCCGGACCGGCGCGCCGCGACCTGCCCCTGGCGCAGCACGATCAGCGTCGGGATGGCCCGGATGCCGAACCGTTCCTGGATCTGGGGCGCGCTGTCCACGTTGACCTTGACCAGCTTGACCCGGCCGGCCAGCGTGGCGGCCACCTCCTCCAGGGCCGGGCTCACCATGCGGCAAGGCCCGCACCACGGCGCCCACAGGTCGACGACGACGGGGAGGGACGCGGCCTCGGCGACCTCGGCGAACGTGTCGTCGTCGGCGTCGGCGATCCAGGGCAGCGGCTGGTGGCAGTTCCCGCAGCGCGGGATGCCCGCGGCCGCGGCCGGGACCCGGTTGCGGCGCCCGCAGTTGCGGCAGCGGACCAGCTCGGCGGACATCGAGGGGGCGGTCATGGGTCAGTCCTGGTTCTCGTAGCTGACGGTCAGCTCGTCGTCGGCGTATCCGATGCGGATCACGGCGCCGTCGAGGACGTCGCCGGCTAGCAGGGCGCGGCCGATGCGGGTCTCCACTTCCCGGCTGATGAACCGGCGCAGCGGGCGTGCGCCGTAGATCGGGTCGAAGCCCTGCTGGGCGATGAAGCGGCGGGCCTTGTCGCTGATCTCCAGCGTCATCCGGCGCTCGCTGAGCCTGGCGCGCAGGTCGTTCATCATGAGGTCGACGATGCGCTCGATCTCGGGCTGGGTGAGCGGCTTGAACAGGACGATGTCGTCCAGGCGGTTCAGGAACTCGGGCCGGAAGTGCGCGCGCATCTCGGCCATCACGCGTTCGCGCGCGTCGGGCTTGATCTCGCCGTCTGACACCGCGTCCGCGGTCAGCCACTCCGAGCCGATGTTGGAGGTCATGATGATGACCGTGTTGCGGAAGTCGACGGTGCGGCCCTGCGCGTCGGTGAGCCGGCCGTCGTCCAGGACCTGCAGCAGCGTGTTGAACACGTCCGCGTGCGCCTTCTCCACCTCGTCGAACAGCACGACCGAGTACGGCTTGCGCCGGACCGCCTCGGTGAGCTGCCCGCCTTCCTCGTAGCCCACGTAGCCGGGCGGCGCGCCGACCAGGCGGCTTACCGTGTGCCGCTCCTGGTATTCGCTCATGTCGATCCGGATCATGTTCTCCTCGGTGTCGAACAGCGCCGCGGCCAGCGTCTTGGCCAGCTCGGTCTTGCCCACGCCGGTGGGGCCGAGGAAGATGAACGACCCGATCGGCAGGCTCGGGTCCTTGATCCCCGAACGGGCCCGGATGATGGCGTCGGCGACCAGCCGGACGGCCTCGTCCTGGCCCACGATCCGCTCGTGCAGGATCTGCTCCAGCCGGAGCACCTTCTCCCGCTCCCCCTCCTGCAGGCGGCTGACCGGGATGCCGGTCCAGCGGGAGACGATCGCGGCGATCTCGTCGCTGGTCACGACCTCCCGCAGCAGGCGCGCACCGCCTTGCTTGGCCGCCAGCCGCTGCTCCTCGCCTTCCAGCCGCCGCTCCAGATCGGGGATCTTGCCCAGGCGCAGTTCCGCGGCCCGGTCCAGGTCGTAGTTGCGCTCGGCCTGCTCGGCCTCCCGCCGCAGCTGTTCCAGCTCCTCGCGGAAGGCCTGCACCCGGCGAAGCGCCTGGCGCTCGGCCTCCCACTGGGCTCGCAGCGAGTCGGCCTGGGCCCGCAGGTCCGCCAGTTCCTTGCGCAGGTCGGTCAGGCGCTCCTGGCTGGCCCGGTCGGTCTCCTTGGCCAGCGCGTTCTCCTCGATCTCCAGCCGCATGACCCGGCGGGTGAGCTCGTCGAGTTCGGCCGGCATGGAGTCGATCTCGGTGCGGATCATCGCGCAGGCCTCGTCAACCAGGTCGATCGCCTTGTCCGGCAGGAACCGGTCGGAGATGTAACGGTGGCTGAGCGTGACCGCGGTGACCAGCGCGCTGTCGGCGATCTTCACCCCGTGAAAGACCTCCAGACGCTCCCGCAGGCCGCGCAGGATCGAGACGGCGTCCTCCACCGACGGCTCGTCGACCATGACCGGCTGGAACCGGCGCTCGAGGGCCGCGTCCTTCTCCAGGCGCTTGCGGTACTCGTCCAGGGTCGTGGCGCCGATCAGGTGCAGCTCGCCGCGGGCCAGCATCGGCTTGAGCATGTTGCCCGCGTCCATCGCTCCCTCGGCGGCGCCCGCGCCCACCACCGTGTGCAGCTCGTCGATGAACAGCAGGATGCGTCCTTCCGCGGCCCTGACCTCGGACAGGACGGCCTTGAGCCGCTCCTCGAACTCGCCGCGGTACTTGGCCCCGGCCACTAGGGCGCCCATGTCGAGGCTGAAGATCGTCTTGTCCCGCAGCCCCTCGGGCACGTCGCCGCTATTGATCCGCCGGGCTAGGCCCTCCACGATGGCGGTCTTGCCCACGCCGGGGTCGCCGATCAGGACCGGGTTGTTCTTGGTCTTCCGGGACAGGATCTGGATGACGCGCCTGATCTCGGCGTCCCGGCCGATGACCGGGTCGAGCCTGCCGCTGGCCGCGTCGTCGACCAGGTCCCGGCCGTACTTGGCCAGCGCCTCGTAGGCCCCCTCCGGCGTAGCGGAGGTGACCCGCTGGTTGCCGCGGATCTTGGTCAGCGCCTCCAGGAAGCCGTCCCGGGTCAGGCCGTCGGCTTGGAGCAGGCGGCCGGCCGCGGTGGTCGGCCCCTCGGCGAGCAGCGCCAGGAGCAGGTGCTCGACCGAGACGTACTCGTCCTTGAGCCGGTTCGCCTCCTGCTGGGCCGCGTCGAGCAGGCGGGACAGCCGCTGCGTTACGCGGACCTGTCCCGGGCTCACGCCCGGGCCGCTGACCTTCGGGCGCCGCGCGAGTTCGGCCTCCAGCGCCGTTCGCAGCCGGTCCGGATCGGCGCCGGCCTGGCTCAGCAGCCGGGGAGCGATGCCCTCGGCCTGGTCGAGCAGCGCCAGCAGCAGGTGCTCGCCGTCGACCTCGGTGTGCCCGAAGCGGAGCGCCTTGGTCTGCGCGTCGTGGAGCGCTTCGGCTGATTTCTGCGTCAGGTGGCTGGGATCCATGTTCACCTTCCTCGGCGCCGGGCGGCGCGTAGGGCCGCTTCGAGTACCGCGATCCGGTCGAGCAGGTCGGTGACCAGCCCGATGGCCGCGTAGTTGAGCGCGAAGCCCGCGCGCAGGCGCTGCACCCGGGCCACCTCGGCGAGCTCGCTGCGGGAGATCCAGAGCGCGCCTGCCGTGTCGCGGTGCGCCTCGATGAGCCCGAGGGCGACCAGTCTGCGGATCAGGTCCGGGTGCAGGCCCGATAGCACGGCGAACTCCTCCAGACTCAGCCGCTCAAGACTGGGCCGCACGGCGCGGACCATGGCGTAGCTCACCGCTGCTTCCTCGGGTCGAAATTGGATTCGGCGGCCAGCTGCTCGAACAGCCGCCGCTCGGCGCGCGAGAGCCGGGACGGCACCATGATCCTCGCTTCCGCGTACAGGTCGCCCGCCTTCCCCTTGGGGTTCGGCAGGCCGCGGCCGGCCAGCCGGATCCGCCGGCCGCTCGACGTCCCGCCCGGGACCTTGACCTTGACCTCGCCGCCCGGGGTATCCAGGGCGACCGACGTGCCGAGGGCCGCCTCCCACGGCGCGAGCCGCAACTCGACGTACAGGTCACGCCCGTCGAGGCGGTACCGCGGGTGGGGCGCGATCCGCACGAGCAGGTACAGGTCGCCGTTACGCGCCCCGTCGCTGCCGCGGCCGCCCTGCCCGGCCAGCCGGATCCGCTGCCCGTCGGTCACCCCGGCCGGGATCGTGACGTCGAAGGAGCGGCGGGTGCCGTCGCTGGACAGCGTGACGGACCTGCGCCCGCCACGGTAGGCCTCCTCGACGGTGAGCTCGATCTCGGCCTCCTGGTCGGCGCCCGGGATCGGTCCCCAGCCGCGCCGGGACCCCCGGCCGCCGAACCGGCTGCCGAACAGCCCGCCGAGCAGGTCGTCGAGGTCGATGTCGCCTTCGCTGAAGCTGAACCCGCCGGGACCAGCCCCCGCCCCGGCACCAGCGCCGGCCCGGGCTCTGCGCCGGCCTGGGCCCGCCGCCACGTCTCCGGGTCCACACCCTCGGGAGCCTGGCGGAAGTCGCGCCCGAACGCGTCGTAACGGCGCCGCGTCTCCGGGTCGGACAGGACGTCATACGCCTCGGAGGCCTCCTTGAACCGGTCCTCGGCCCCCGGGTCGTGGTTGACGTCCGGGTGGTAGGTGCGGGCCAGCTTGCGGTAGGCGCGCTGGATGTCCTCCTGGCTGGCGTCCCTCGGCACGCCCAGGATCTGGTAGAAGTCCTCGCCGTCGGCCATCAGCCCGGCCTGGCCACCACCACCTGCGCCGGCCGCAGCTGGTGGTCCCCTTCACCGTAGGCGGGCCGGACGACCTCGGCCACCACGTCGGCCTCGGCCCCGGGGTCGGGCCGGGAGGCGACGGCCTCGTGCCGGACCGGGTCGAACCGGGCGCCCCGGTCGTCGCGGCGCGGGAAGCCCAGGCGGGCCAGCACGTCCACGGCCTGGTCCCGGACCGCCCGGACGCCTTCGATGATGGTTTCCGGGTCGGCCTCGGCGTGCGCCAGGGCCAGATCGAGGTTGTCCACCACGGGCAGCCACTGCCTGGCCGCGGCTGCCCTGGTCTCCTCCTCGGCCCGGCTGACCTGCGCGGCGCATCGCTTGCGCATGTTGTCCAGGTCGGCCAGGGCCCGCAGGCGCAAGTCCTCGAGCTCGGCGATCCGGGCCGCCTGCTCGGCGGACCGGGCCTGCTCGGTGATCGCGTCGGGACCGCGGCCGGCCTCGCTGTTTTCAGCCGCCTGGCTCATCGGCCCGCTCACTCGCTGGGGGTGAACTCGGCGTCGATCACGTCGTCGTCATCGGCGGCGCCCCCCTGCGAGCCGGGACCGGATTGCGGGCCAGGGCCGCCAGACGGCGCGCCGGGACTAGCCGAGGCCAGGGACTGGTAGACCTGCTGCAGCTCGGCGGTCAGGCTGCGCAGCCGGTCCAGCGGGGTGCTGTCGTCCTTGAGCGCCTGCCTGGCGTCGGCGACCAGGTTGTCGGCCCGCGCCTTCTCGTGCACCGGCACCGCGTCGCCGCGCTCGGTCGCCAGGCGCTCGACCTGGTAAGCCGCGGTGTCCAGCGCGTTACGGGCGTCGGTCAGCTCACGCAGCCGCCGGTCCTCGTCGCGGTGCTGCTCGGCGTCGGCGATCATCCGCTCCACCTCGGACTGGTCCAGGTTGGAGCTCTCGCTGATCGTGATCCGCTGCTCCTGGCCGGTGTCCTTGTCCCGGGCCGAGACGTTCAGGATCCCGTTGGCGTCGATGTCGAAGGTGACCTCGATCTGCGGGACGCCCCGCGGGGCCGGGCGGATGTTCTCCAGCCGGAACCGGCCCAGCACCCGGTTGTCGGCGGCGCGTTCCCGTTCTCCCTGCAGGACCACGACGTCGACTGCCGACTGATTGTCTTCGGCGGTGCTGAACACCTCGGTGCGCCGGGCCGGGATCGTGGTGTTGCGCTCGATGACCTTGGTCATGACCCCGCCGAGCGTCTCGATGCCGAGCGACAGCGGCGTCACGTCGAGCAGCACCACGTCCTTGAGCTCGCCCTTGATCACGGCCGCCTGGATGCCCGCGCCGACGGCCACGACCTCGTCCGGGTTGACGGTCATGTTGGGGTCCTTGCCGCCGGTCAGCCGGCGGACGAGACTCTGCACGGCCGGGATCCGGGTGGAGCCGCCGACCAGGATCACCTCGTCGATGTCGGCCTCGGTGAGCTTGGCGTCGGACATGGCCTGGCGGACCGGCTGGACGGTGCGCTCGACGAGATCGGCGGTGATCTGCTCGAAGGTGGACCGCATCAGCGTGGTGTTGAGATGCTTGGGCCCGGAGGCGTCGGCGGTGACGAACGGCAGGCTGATGGTGGTCTGGGTCACCGAGGACAGCTCGACCTTGGCCTTCTCGGCCGCCTCGAACAGGCGCTGCAGCGCCTGCGGGTCGGACCGCAGGTCGATGCCGTTGTCCTTCTTGAATTCGTCGGCCAGGTAGTCGACGACGCGGCGGTCGAAGTCGTCGCCGCCCAGGTGGGTGTCGCCCGCGGTGGCCCGCACCTCGACCACGCCGTCGCCGATGTCCAGGATGCTCACGTCGAAGGTGCCGCCGCCCAGGTCGTAGACCAGGACCGTCTCGTTCTTCTTCTTGTCCAGGCCATAGGCCAGCGCCGCGGCCGTGGGCTCGTTGATGATCCGCAGGACCTCCAGGCCGGCGATGCGGCCCGCGTCCTTGGTCGCCTGGCGCTGCGCGTCGTTGAAGTACGCCGGCACGGTGATGACGGCCTCGTTGATCTTCTCGCCGAGGAACTTGGACGCGTCTTCGACGAGCTTGCGGAGCACCAGCGCGGAGATCTCCTCGGGCGCGTACAGCCGGCCCTGGATCTTGAACCGCACCGCGCCGTCCGGGCCGGGGACCACGTCGAACGACACGGCGTTCAGCTCGCTGGTCACCTCGTCGTAGCGCCGCCCGATGAACCGCTTGGCGGAGTAGATCGTCCCCATCGGGTTCAGGATCGCCTGCCGCCGGGCGAGCTGGCCGACCAGGCGCTCGCCCTGCGGGGTGAACGCCACCACCGAGGGCGTGGTCCGTGACCCTTCGGCGTTCGGTATGACCGTGGTCTGGCCGCCCTGCGTGGCGGCGATCACGGAATTGGTGGTGCCGAGGTCGATGCCGACTGCAACTGCCATCACTGCCTCCTGCTTCTTTACCCGCAAATGCTCAGGCTGGCCCCGCGCGCTCCCGGCGTCCTGGGCCGATCCGGGAGCGCGGGAAGCCGGTTGGTCAGCCGGTGACCTCGATCTTGCGCGGCTTGGCCGCCTCGGCCTTCGATACGGTCACGGTCAGGACTCCGTCGGAGAGCTGCGCGGTGACCGCGTCGGCGTTGACGTCGCCGGGCAGGTAGGTCCGGAGCTCGAACTGGCCGGTGCGGCGCGAGCTGCGGTGGCGGCGGCGGTGGCCATTGCCGTCCTCGGGCTCGGGGATCTCGCCGCTGATGACCAGCTCCCGGTCCTGGAGCTGGATGTTGACCTGGTCTTTGTTCACGCCGGGCAGTTCCGCCTTGACCACGTAGGCGTCGTCGGTCTCGGACAGGTCCGCGAGCGGGACCCACGGCATGTCGGCCAGGGCGGCCGGGGTCAGGCCGAACGCGAAGTTCATCAGCTGGCCCATCCGGTCGTAGATGTCCTCGAACTCGCGGGAAGGGTTGACGACCGAGGTGTTCCGTCCGCCGCGGCGGACCGGGAGCGCTGCCATTGGATTCCTCCTGTGGCTGGGAACGTGACTTCGGGATATCCCTACGCTTCCCGCGAGCGGCGGCGGGCACATCCACCATCCTGGTAGTCATGGCCTGTCCAGCTCAGATCAGCAGCCGGAACAGGCTGAACGTGCGTTCCCATTCCCCGGTGTGCACGGCCTTGAGCTCGGCATCGATGAGCTTGAACGTCCGGGCCAGGGCGACGCTGATGCCCCCGAAGAGCAACGGGAGCCTGGCCTGGGTGTCGTCGGCCAGCGCGGCATCCAGCGGGGGCCGCGCGGCCAGGGATTCGAGGATGGGGCGGAGCTCGATCTCCTCCTCGAGGCGCTCGAAGGCGTGCACGCTTTCCTGCAGCCCCTTGGTGACCGGCAGGTCCCAGGGCAGGATGACGTCGCGGACGTTCGCCTTGGCCGTGGCCTGGCCGATGAGCAGCAGATCGTAGAGCGCGTCGTTGACGAAATCGAGGTACCGCTTGATGTCGTCCCGGTCGACGTCGACGCCGCCGGCGGCGCGGAAGAAGCGCTCGAACTTGGTAAAGCCCATCACGGGCATCGCCGTTACCTCCTAGGTGGGGCGCGTTCGTTCGAAAGCAAGCCGGATCGCCATCGCGC
>CAWCUJ010000047.1:0-178664 GCA_963798675.1 uncultured Actinomycetes bacterium
ACCAGCCCAGCAGCGACCAGGGCAGCGGCGACCAGGGCGGCGGCGACCAGGGCGGCGGCGACCAGGGCGGCGGCGACCAGGGCGGCGCGTCCACCCGCGAAAGGATCCTCGACGTCGCCTTGGACTTGTTCACCGACCAGGGTTTCGACGGCACCTCCATGCGCGAGATCGCCGAACGGCTCCACCTCAGCAAGCCATCGATCTACTACCACTTCGCGTCCAAGGACGAGATCCTGATGGCGCTGCACATGCGCCTGCACGAGTTCGGTAAGGCCGCGCTGGCCCGTCTGACCGGCCAGCCCGTGACGCTCCAGGCCTGGGGTTCGCTGCTCAATGAGCTGCTGGATCAGATGCTGGCCCAGCGAAAGATCTTCCTGATGCACGAGCGCAACCAGGCGGCCCTGGAGAAACTGCATCGCAAGGACCACGACGACGAGCACGACGACATCCAGCAGCGGTTCCGGCAGGCACTCGCCGATCCGTCGCTGTCACTGCGCGACCGGGTCCGGATGGCATGCTCACTGGGCGCGGTATTCGGCGGGCTGTTCATGGCCGGGGACGCGTTCGACAACGTCTCCAGCGCCGAACTCGGCTCCCTGGTCCGGGACGCGGTCCGCGACCTCGTGGCCGACCGCAGCGCCGACTAAGGCCCGGGAGATCCGTCGACTCACCGGCCTTGGGGATGATCGACTCTGGTCCGCGCGCTGCGAAGGTATCCGCCGCTTAGCGCGCGTCGAGGAACGGCGTGATCAGCGCGAGCACTTCGCCGGGCCGCCGTGTCACGCCGACGTGCGTGGTCCCGGGGAGCACCGCGAGTTGCGCGTCCGGCAGGAGACCGAACATCTCCACCACGTCGGGCAACGGTGAGAAGTCGCGGTCGCCGAAGATCAGCATGGTCGGCACCTGCAGTGATCGCAGCTCGTCGGTCCATCCCGGGAACTCGTGCACCATGGCCGAGGTCTTGGCCGCGAACTCGTCGAAGTGCGCGGCGTCGGGAGCGACCGCGTTGTAGGCCTCGCGCATCGCCTGGAAGTCAGCCGGCGTCGGCATGCGGTCGTCGCCGATTGGCGCGCTCTCCCGGCCCGGCGGGCGGTGGGCGTCCGCCGAGGCGACGATCAGCTTGCCGACCCGGGTGGGCGCGCCGAGCGCCACCGCGTACGCGACCAGACCGCCGAGGCTGAAGCCGAACAGATCGGCCTCGGCGATCCCCAGCTGGTCGAGCAGCGCGACGACGTCACCGGCCAGGGCCTCGATCGTCATCGGGCGGCCAGTGTCGGCGGTGTGCCCGTGGCCCTGGAGCTCCACCGCGATCACCTGCCTGCTCGCCGCGAGGGGCTCGAGCAACGGCCCGAAATTGAGGTCGATCGTCAGCAGGCCACCGTGGAGCAGCACGATTGGTCTCCCGCTGCCGCGGATCTCGTAGTAGAGCTGCAGGCCGTTCACCGGTGCGTAGGTCATGCCGGGTATGACGGTACGCGGCCCGCGAACTCATCGCGAAGCGCCGCCCATGCCGAGTCCGCAGCTGGGGAGAAACATCGCCTGATCCGTTCGATCCGTCGCTGGGACTGGATCGCGCTCTTGCTACATCACGTCATCAACCCTGCTCGACGGCTCGCTTGCTTGGCGTGGCGCTGAAGCACCTCTGCTACCGCTTGATCGGGTCCACCGCCCATGCGCTGCAGCGCGCTGTCGGAGGTTTGGTCAACGATATCTCCAGCCTCGGCTATCTGTGAGGCCGGGAGCCCGCCCGTTAGAGGCGTCGCGTTCATTCACCTGGCCGGGTTGCGGTGGCCCAGCGTGTCGGCGTTGGGGGCGGCCTTGGCTACCAGGGCGGGGATGACGGTGGAGAGGGCGGCGGGGTCCCAGCGGGTGTCGGCGGAGACGGCCGGGCCGTTTACCCAGCCCTCCAGGACGGTGATCGCGTTGCCCCAGACGCCGAACACCCGCCCGGTCACATCCCGGGACTCCGCCGAGCCGAGCCAGACGACCAGCGGCGAGATCGCCTCCGGGCTCAGGTCCTCCGCGGCCGCCGCGGCGCGCATCATCTCGATGTCATGCGTCATCCGGGTCAGCGCGGTCGGGGCGATGGCGTTGACCGTGACGCCGTAGCGGTCAAGCTCCCGGGCCGCGATGACGGTCAAGCTGGCGACGCCGGCCTTAGCCGCCCCGTAGTTGGCCTGGCCCGGGTTGCCGAACAGCCCGGACGGCGAAGTCGTGTTGATCACCCGGGCGTCGTTGGCGTGCCCCTCCTTGGCCCGCTGCCGCCAGTACCCGGCGGCGTGGTGCAGCACCGCGAAGGTGCCCTTGAGGTGCACGCCGATGACCGAGTCCCAGTCCTGTTCGGTCATCGTGACGATCATCCGGTCGCGCAGGATGCCCGCGTTGTTCACCACCACGTCCAGCCCGCCGAACGCCTCGATGGCCTGGCTGATCAGCCGCTGCGCGCCGGCCCAGGAGGAGATGTCGTCGGTGCTCACGACCGCCTCCCCGCCGGCCGCGGCGATCTCGTCGGCGACCGCCTGGGCCGGGCCGGACGACGACCCTGCGCATTCCCGGCCGCCGTCCCGGGCGCCGCCCAGGTCGTTGACCACGACCTTGGCTCCCTGCGCGGCGAAGGCCAGGGCGTGCGCCCGGCCGATCCCGTTCCCCGCGCCGGTGATGACCACGACGCGCCCGGTGCATGTTCCTGCCGGCATGTGCTCTCCTGTTTGACCCGGGCTGATACCCAGTCCGTTCGGTGTTATCGGTTTTTAAAGTCCGCCAGGAACGGCTGATGGGCGAGCATGCCGCCGTCCACGCAGATGTTCTGGCCGGTGATGAAGGCGGATTCGTCGGAGGCGAGGAAGACCACCAGCGCGGCGATGTCCTCCGGGCGGCCCAGCCGGGGGGTGAGCGCGTGCCGCAGCATGGTCGCGTGCACCACCTCGCGACCGGGCTTCTCGCCGATCACGATGAAGCCGGGCGATATCGCGTTGCAGCGCACGCCCTGCTTGCCGAACTCGGCCGCCGCGTACCTGGTCAGGCTGACCAGCGCGGCCTTGGACGCGCCGTAGGCCGGGGGGCGCAGGTCCCCGGTGAGGCCGGCCCCCGAGGCCATGTTGATGACCGAACCGCCGCCGCGCGCGATCATGTGCGGCACCGCGGCCTGGATGGCCACCAGCGCGCCGCGCAGGTTGACCCGCATGGTCTCGTCCCAGACCTCGGGGTCCGCCGCGCTCACCGGCAGGTCCTTCGTGGCGGCCAGGACCGTCGCCGCCGCGTTGTTGTGCAGGACGTCCAGACCGCCGTAGCCGGTCACCGCCGCCTCGACCATCGCCCGCACCGAGTCGACGTCACCCAGGTCCGCCTGGACGGCGATGGCCTCGCCGCCCGCGGCGGCTATCGCCTCGGCGACCTGTTTCGCCCCGGTTGCGTTCAGGTCGGCTACCACCGTCCGCGCGCCCTCGGCCGCTACCCGTAGCGCGGTCGCGTTGCCGATGCCGGCGGCCGCGCCGGTGATGATCGCGATCTTGCCGTCGAGCCTGCCCATGGTCATCCTTCCTTCAGGGGCGGGCCCGGTAGTGGGCCCAGCAGTGGGCGCAGTAGTGGGCGCAGCCGGGTGCAGATGGTCTGGACGTGGCGGGCGGCCAGGTCTTCCGGCAGGCCCGCCACCGAGGCCCCGAGCCAGACCGTCCGCACCGGGGCGTCGCCGACGTACGCTCCGATCGCCTTGGCGACCTCCTCGGGCGTGCCGAACAGGAAGTACGACATCGGGCCGGCCTCCGGTCCCCTGGCGCGCAGCCGCTCGGGGTCCACCGGTCGGGGCACCGGGTTGTCGGTGCCCTCCACCATGTACCGGCGGTAGCTGTCCTGGGCGTAGGCGATGTGCGGGGCGACGCGGGGCCAGTCCCGTTCGGGATCATCGGTCACGTAGGCCTGCACGCCGCCGGCCATCCGGGCGGCGGCCGGGTCGTGGCCGCCCTCGGCCAGGCCGTCCCGGTAGTGCGGCCAGGAACTGGCGGCCAGGGTGAGCAGGCCTTCGCCCATCCGTCCCGCCCGCCGGGCTCCTTTCGGCCCTTGGTAGCCGAGCCAGATCGGTAGGTCTTTCTGCACCGGCGCCGGGGGGAGGCCGTTGTCGCCCCATAGCCGGCGCAGCTCGCTCACCTGCTGATCCAGTATCCGGTAGCGGGCGGTGAAGTCCGTGCCGAACAGCTCGAACTCGGGCATCCGGTACCCGGCGCCCAGGCCAAGCTCCAGCCGGCCGCCGCTGATGAGGTCCACCACCGCTGCCTCCTCGGCGAGTTGCGCGGTCTTGCGCAGCGGCGCGACGAGGATGCCGGTGCCCAGCCGGATCCGGGTGGTCCGCGCGGCCGCGGCCGCCGCGAAGGTCAGCGGCTGCGGCAGGTAGCCGTCCTCGAAGCCGTGGTGCTCGGAGAACCACAGCGAGTCCGCGCCGAGCCGTTCGGCCTCCTCGCACAGTTCCAGGGTGAAGGCGGCCAGGCGGGCCGGGTCCTGCCGCCAGCCGGGCGGATTGCGCAGGTCGAACCAGACGCCGATGTCGGGGGGTTCTGGGGGGGCAACCCCCTGGGCCAGCAGAGTCACCGGGTCGCTCCGTTCCAGAATTTCGCCCACGAGTCGAACTCGGCGGGCAGGGCCGGCTTCGCGCTGCCTTCCCAGCCGGCGAACCCGACCGACTGCGGTGTGCGGGTCACGTCGGCCGCGTACCAGTGGCGCTCCCGCCGCCGGGAAAAGAACCACTCGCCGTCCACCCGCACGTACTCGTCGAAGTAGCAGATCGCCATCACGATCCACTGCCGCCCCGCCTCGTGCTCGGCGCGGCAGTAGACCGCGCCGGTGGCCGTGTCTTTGGTGGTCAGCTCGATGCGGTGCCCGCAGATCTGGTGCACCGACCGGTAGAACCGGCGCACCATCGGGTCGATGTAGCGTCGCAGCGCCTCCCGGCCGGTGCCGTGCCGGCCCATGTCCACATCCGGCCGGAAGCAGCGCACCCAGGCCTCCATGTCCCTGGCGTCCACGGCCATCGCGTACCGGATGGCCAACTGCTGGATGGCCAGGTGCGCCTCGATGCGCTCCACGCGGTCGGTTACGGTGCTCGGGTCGGGCACGAGCTCACTCCGTTCGGGCGTCTGGGTCTGGACTGATCGTCGTCTATTTAGAATAATAAGTCAACTGATTCTAGCGTAAGGTCACGCATCACAGGGAGGGCACAGCGGTGCACCCGCGGGTCTTCGCCGCCAAGGAGCCGGAACGGCCGACGGTCATCATGGGCGCGACCGGCACGGTGCTGACCTACGCCGAGCTGGAGGTCCGCTCCAACCAGGTGGCCTGGCCGGCCCGGTGCTACGCGCTGCGCCCTGGGGACGGCCTGGCCGTGATCATGGAGAACCGGCCGGAGCTGTTCGAGGGCCGATCCTGTTCGAGTTCTACTCGATGACGGGGGGTTCGGCGCCGCATCCATCTTCTCCGATGAATGGCTGCGCTAGCCGGGCGGCGGGGCCTTTTCGCTCGACATATTGGGCATAACGCCCAGAGATCTCGCGCCGCGGCCGCACGGATGCCAATGAGAGTGGCACTCTACCCAATAGAGTCACTACGTTGTCACATTCATTGAATTTCGCTGCGGCATGGCGCGGTCCTCCGCCGGTACCGCCCAGGTACCGCCCAGGTACCGCCCGCGGCGGTAATCGCGGGCGGCCCCGTCGTGGAGATGCCGCTACTGGCGGGCCATGTGCATGCGCAGTTCGGCTTCGGGGTCGTCGATCAGCTTGCCGCTGACGTCGACCGTCACGCTGTGGATGGTGCCGGTGAACTTGAACGGGCTGGCGTAGTCGTCGCTGACCGGGGAGCCGGGGTTGGCGCCGCAGGTGAGCGCACCGGGGTTGATCACGAACGGCGTGGTGACGGGCGCCTCCGCGTTCGCGGTGAGGTTGCCGTCCACGTAGAGCTGGAGCCTGCCGGGCGCGCCCCTGCCCTGCGCCAGGTCCGGCTCTCCGGTCGGCTCGAATTCGAACCTGAGCGAGTGCTTGCCGGGCGCCAGGACGACGCCGGATTCGACTCCGTACACGGCGCGGCCCACGTAGTTGTGGACGTAGCGGAGCTTGCCGTCCTTGACGAACAACGAGTATCCCCCGGCCGACGTGCCCTGAGACAGCAGCACCCCTTCGGCCCCGCCCGCGGGGATCTCGACCTCCGCGATGATGCTGTGCGGGCGGTTGAGGACCCTAGGTGCGGCGAAGAACGGGATCGATTGCGTGCCTGGCCGGTACGTGTAGCGGTCGCGGGCGACCGCCACGAGCGGCTTTTCTCCGATCATGCGGGCGAGGCCGCTGCCGTCGACCGGCATCACGTTGTACTTGCCGGCCTCCACGTACCACGTTCCGATCATCGCGATCAGCCGGTCGCGATGATCGGCGGCCACGTTGTGGTTCTCGGCGAAGTCTTCCGCCACGTGGTAGAGCTCCCAGCCGGTGGCATCCAGCCGAGATAGCGTCTCGGCCGAGATCGGCTGCCCGAAGGGCATGCCCGCCTCGGTGAACGACGGGCCGGGCCAGGGACAGACGGCCCGCCAGCCGTCGTGGTAGATCGCGCGGTGACCCAGCATCTCGAAGTACTGCGTGTGGTGGTTGGTCTCGGCCGCGCCGTCATTCAGCGTGTCGGCGAAGCTGACTCCGTGCAGGGGTGACTGGGTGACGCCGCGGATCGTACTTGGCGGTTCGAGGCCCAGCAGGTCCAGGACCGTAGGCACCATGTCGATGATGTGCGCGTACTGGGTCCGGACCTGGCCCTTGGCCGTGATCCGCCGCGGCCAGGAGACGATGAACGGATCGCTGGCGCCGCCTCGGTACGTCTCCCGCTTCCACCGGCGGAACGGCGTGTTGCCGGCCCACGTCCAGCCCCACGGGTAGTGGTTGAAGTGCTTGGGGCCGCCGATCTCATCGATCAGCTTGAGGCTCTCCTCAAGCGGCTCCTGGGCGTTGTTGAAGAACTGCGCCTCGTTGGTGGTCCCTGTGGGCCCGCCCTCGGCGCTGGCGCCGTTGTCGGAGATGACCATGACCAGGGTGTTGTCGAGCTGGCCCAGCTGGCGCAGGTACTCGATCAGCCGCCCGACCTGGTGATCGGTATGGCTGAGGAAGCCGGCGAAGACTTCCATCATCCGGCTGTACAGGCGGCGGGCGGCCGGGGGCAACGACGCCCAGTCGGGCACGTCGGGGTCGTGACGCGACAGCTCGGCGTCGGCCGGAGCGATGCCGAGTTCCTTCTGCCGGGCGAACACCTTCTCCCGGTAGGCGTCCCAGCCCTCGTCAAATTGGCCTGCGTACCGGTCCGCCCATTCCTTCGGCACGTGGTGCGGCGCGTGCGTGGCGCCGAAGCACAGATTCAGGTAGAACGGCTTGGCCGGGTCGACCTGCTTGACGTCGGCGATGAACTCGATCGCCTTGTCGACCAGGTCCTCGCTGAGGTGGTAGCCCTCCTCGGGCGTGCGCGGCGGGTCCACCTGGTGGTTGTCGTACACCAGATCCGGATACCACTGGCTCGTGTCACCGCCCAGGAACCCGTAGAAACGCTCGAATCCGCGCCCGAGCGGCCACCGGTCGAACGGGCCGGCGCCTGTCTCCTGGTTGCTCGGCGTCAGGTGGTACTTCCCGACCATCAAGGTGCTGTAGCCGTGCTGGAGGAGCATCTCGGACAGGAAGCCGTTCTCGAACGGGATGACGCCGTTGTACCCCGGATAGCCGCTGGCCAGCTCCGTGATGGCGGCCATCGCGTTGCTGTGATGGTTGCGGCCGGTGATGATGCACGAACGGCTGGGCGAACACAACGCGGTCGTGTGCATGTTGTTGTAGCGCAGGCCGTTCGCGGCGACCGCGTCGAAGCTGGGGGTCGCGATCGGGCTGCCGTAACAGCCCAGCTGGCCGAACCCGGTGTCATCCAGCACGATGAACAGCACATTAGGCGCGCCCTCGCGGGCCCGCACCGGGGCCGGCCAGGCTGGCGTGGACTCATCCGCGGTCCGCCCGATCACACCGGGAAACGCGGCGCCCTGCTCATACTCGATTATCGCCATTCAGACCTCTCCCGCTGGTCGCCAATGGCCACCGCCAGCCCACATCCTGCGGCGCCGTGGCCGAGCTGGCATCACCCGGCCCGGATGATCTCAGCTCCGATCGATCCGGCCAGCTCACAACCTGTTGAGCGCAGTTGCGTCGATCACGAGAGTCCGGGCGCGGAGCCGCACGGCGACGAACGCGTGGACTACCGCAATCGCAGCCAAGATCGGGAGCGCCTCAGCCATGTGGATCCATGGGATCCACCACGCGGCCACGCCGGCGACCGCGACACCCGCGGCGGTCAGCACCCGCGCTGCAGCCAGCGGGCCAGCGGGGCGTCGCCTCGTGCTCACGCCGACTCCCGCAAGGGCAATGTAAAGGATTGCCAAGGGAACCGTCAGCCTGAGTATCTCAATGTCGGGAAGGCGGTGCGACGTATCAAGAGCGACGAGTTTCGACGCAGCGACCGCCGTGCCGGCGATACAGATTTGGGTAACCAGGTGCAGCGATGCCCACCCGCCGAATCGCCGCTGGTTCACACCAGCGGCCGGAATGTCATCGAAGTAGCTAGTGAACAGCGCGAACACCAGAATGAACTCGAATACGAGCGCCACCACATCGACCGTGTCGATGGTGGCGCCGCTTACAGAAATCGCAATCTCCACGAACGCTTCGCCGCACACGATGAGGGTGAACGCGCCCATGCGATCGGCAAGGTGTTCCTCGTCGCTGTCCGGGAAATCGTTCATACGGTGCAAAATAATGATCGAGGGAATCACTAGCAGAACAAGGCCTGCAGCGGACAGGATGAGGCGCGCGGATTCGGGGAGGAGCACCGCCACGAAGAAGCAGGCAGCCGAAACGGCATTGAGAACCGCCAATCGCACCGCGTACCCGCTGTCGGATGATCCCTCCAGTCGCGCGGCACGGAAATACATGAAGCCGACGGTGAGGAGCAGCAGCGCGTACTCCAGCGCCAGATAGGCGGAATCACCGGCGACAGAAACCCGCGCCTCCATTGCCATAAGGACGATGACCAGCATCTGAAATAGCAACAGCAGCCGGTGTGGCAGATCCACCATGCGAAATCGGTTCGCACGGGTCGAGCGAACATCATCGCACACACGCAAGGGTAGCAATTGCTCCAGGCACGCGATTTCGACGCCGCCTCCGCCGCGGTTGCCTCAGTAGCTCCGCAAGCCCATGCTGCGGGCGATGCCGTTCCGCTGGATCTGGCTGGTGCCGCCGGAGATCGTCGCCACGATCGACTCCCGGTAGCGGAAGCTCATCACGCTCTCGGTGGAGAAGCCGTGCCCGGCGCAGACCTGCATGCCAAGCCGGGCGGCGGCGACGTAGGTCTCCGAGCCTTTGAGCTTGGCCATCGAGCCTTCCCGGCCGCACGGCTTGCCCTGGGCGAGGAGCCACGCGGCCCGGTAGGCCAGCAGCCGCGCCGAGTCGATCTCCACCTGCAGGTCCGCCATGGCGTGAGCCAGCGCCTGGAAGGTACCGACTGGCCGGCCGAACGCGTGCCGCGTCTTGGCGAACGCGAGCATCTCGTCCAGGGTCGCCTGGGCGGCCCCGAGGTACCCGCCGGTGATGATCACCTTCTCCAGCTCGATGTTGGAGAGCAGCACCGACCACCCCTTGTCCTGGGGGCCGACCAGGTTGTCCCGGGGCACCACCACATCGGACAGGTACACCTCGTTGGTCCCCAGGATGTGCCGCGCGAGCGTGGGTGTGCGTCGCACCTCCACCCCGTCGGCCTGCGGGTCGATCAGGAGCAGGCTGATGCCCTCGTGCTTGGGCTCACGGGGGCCGGAACGGACGTAGGTGGCGATCGTGGTATCCGGGGAGGCCGGCCCCGGTACACCACATCTTCTGGCCGTTGACCAGGAAGTAGTCGCCGCGGTCCTGCGCGGTGGTGCGCAGCGCGGCCGCGTCCGATCCGCTGTCGGGCTCGCTGACCGCCACCGCGAGCCGTTGCCGGCCGGTCATGACGTGGTCCCGGATGAACGCCCGCTGCGCGTCGCTGCCCCAGTCGAACACGGTGATCCCCGGGATGAGGACGCCTATATAGCACATGGCCACGTCGAAGCTGGCCCGGCCGAGTTCCTCCGCGATCAGGATCAGCTCGACCGGGCCGCCGCCGTCCCCGCCATCGGTTTCGGCGAACGGCAGCGAGAACCAGCCCTGGTCAGCCATGCCCTGGAACAGCTCAGGGGGGACCGCCGACTCCTCATCCCACTCCTTGGCCCGCTCGGCCGGGCACACGTCCGCCACGAACTGGCGTGCCGTGGCCCGGAGCATCTCCTGCTCGTCGGTAAGGCCGAAGTCCACCGCCTGCCCCCTTAAGGGTCTGAGGTATATAGTTAATTTATTATCCTATGTTAGCGACCAAACGCCAAGCTTCCGGGCCGATCGGCCCGGGCACCCCGGAGGAACCGATGAAGGTCGACGGCAAGCTCGGGGCGTGGCCCGCCACCGCGGTGATCGACGAGGCCAGGCGGCACGAGAAGGCGGGCTACGACGGGCTGTGGACGTCGGAGTCGGCGCACGACCCGTTCCTGCCCCTAGTGCTGGCGGCCGAGCACACCGGGCAGCTCGGGCTCGGCACGGCCATCACGGTGGCCTTCGCCCGGTCCCCCATGCAACTCGCCTACACCGCGCATGACCTGCAGGCGTACGCGGGCGGACGGTTCATCCTCGGCCTGGGCAGCCAGGTCAAACCGCACGTCGAGCGGCGGTTCTCGATGCCCTGGAGTCATCCGGCACCGCGGATGCGGGAGTACATCATGGCCATGCGGGCGATCTGGTCGGCGTGGAACGACGGGACGAAGCTAGGCTTCCGCGGTGACTTCTACCAGCACACGCTGATGACCCCGTTTTTCTCGCCGCCGCCCGCCCCGGGCGGCGCGCCCGAGGTCTTCCTCGCCGCGGTCGGCGAGGCCATGACCACGGTGGCCGGGGAGGTGGCCGACGGCCTGCTGGTGCACGCGTTCTGCACCGAGCGCTACCTGCGCGAGGTGACGCTCCCCGCGCTCTCCCGGGGACTGGCCGCGTCGGGGCGGTCGCGGGCCGACGTCGAGGTCAGCCTGCTGCTGATGATCGCGACCGGGGGCACCGAGGAGGAGATGGCCCGCGCGGTGGCCGGCACCCGCCAGCAGATCGCCTTCTACGGCAGTACCCCCGCCTACCGGGGGGTGCTCTCCCGGCATGGCTGGACCGAGCTCGGCGACGAACTCAACTCGCTGTCCAGATCGGACCGCGAGGACAAATGGGAAGCCATGGGTGCCCTCATCGACGGTGACGTGCTGCACGCCATCGCGGTCGTGGCCGAGCCGGCCGACGTGGCGGCGGAGATCCGGCAACGGTTCGGCGAACTGATCAACCGCGTCTCGTTCTACTCCCCCCATGAGACCGGCACCGAGACCTGGGACCTCATCCTGCGGGGCCTCAAGTCTCGGCGCCCCGTGGAGCAGGTCAGGGGAGCCGAGGCAGGCAACGCGGGATAGCCCGCTGAAGCCGTCCGGGTAGCGGCCCGCCAGCCCGTGCTGCGGGTGCTGCCCGGGGCGGGCACCGGGTCCGTTCGGCATTATTGATTTGTATATAAGATTTAACTATATTGGGCTCATGGATGATCTGGCGCCGGAACTCGTGGTGACCGCCGAGGGGCCGATCCGGCTGATTGAACTGAACCGGCCGGAGCAGCTGAACGCTGCAAGCGCCGCACTGCACACCGGGCTGGCGGGCGTCTGGGATCGCCTCGCCGCGGACGAGGCGGTGCGGGCGGTGGTGCTGACGGGCCGGGGGCGGGCGTTCAGCGCCGGCGGGGATTTCCACGTGATGACCCGGGTGCAGCGGGACCAGGCGTGCCGGGAACAGAACATCGCGGAGGCGCGCCGCATCATCACCGGCATGGTGCGCTGCCCGGTGCCGGTGATCGCGGCGGTGAACGGGCCTGCCGTCGGGCTTGGCTGCAGCCTGGCCCTGCTCAGCGACCTGGTGCTGATGGCCGATGGGACCTACCTGGCCGACCCGCATGTCCAGGTGGGCCTGGTCGCCGGGGACGGCGGAGCCATGGTGCTGCCGCTGATCGTCGGGCTGGCCCGGGCCAAGGAGCTGCTGTTCCTCGGGGAGCGGGTGAGCGGGGAGGAAGCCGTTCGGCTGGGCCTGGCGAACCGGGTGGTGCCGCGCGACAAACTGCTCGACGAGGCGATGGACCTCGCCCGCAGGCTGGCCGCGCTGCCCGCTGGGGCGCTGCAAGGCACCAAACGGGCGGTGAACCTGCACTTGGAACACGCGATGGCCACGGTAATGGAGACCGCCCTCGGCGCCGAGCGGGACAGCATGCACTCCCCCGAGCATGTCGCGATCGTCGCTCGGCTCATCGCGAAGAGCAGTTCTAACAAGATAACTTAATCAGATAATATGTATCAGTAGAGCCCTGACAGGGAGGTTGCCCGATGGCAGCGGATGAGGACCTGGTGCTCACCGAGGTCGATGCGGACGGCGTGGCCACGTTCACGCTGAACCGGCCCGAGCGCCGCAACGCGTGGACCGCGCCGATGGAGAACCGGTACTTCGACCTGCTGGCCGCGGCCGACACAGATCCTGCGGTCCGGGTCGGCGTCCTGACCGGCGCGGGGACATCGTTCTGCCCGGGCATGGACATGAGCAGGCTGGCCGAGGTGGCCGGACGGCCGGTGAACATAGTGACTCGCCGGCCGCAGTACGCGCCGCGACTGTTCCGCAAGCCGCTGATCGCGGCGATCAACGGCGCATGCGCCGGGATCGGGCTGACCCAGGCGCTGATGTGCGACGTTCGGTTCGCGGTGCGGGGAGCCAGGTTCTCCACTGCCTTCGCCCGCCGCGGGCTCGGCGCCGAGTACGGCATGTCCTGGGTCCTGCCCCGCTACGTCGGCGTGGGCAATGCGCTTGACCTGCTGCTGTCCGGCCGGGTCTTCGAGGCCGACGAGGCGAAGGAACTCGGGCTGGTGAACCGGGTGCTCGAGCCCGGCGAGGCGCTGCCCGCGGCCCGGGAGTACGCCCGGGACCTGGCGCGTCACTGCTCTCCGGCCGCCATGGCCGCCATCCGTCATCAGGTGCTCGCCGACCTCGACGCCTCGTTCGAGGACGCCAGCCGCCGCTCGTATGCGCTGATGGAGGCGCTGAACAGCGGCGCGGACTTCACCGAAGGCGTGGACAGCTTCGTGCAGAAACGGCCGCCAGCGTTCCAGCCACTTGCCGACGACTTCGCCCCCGAGAAGATCACCGGCGTGCGCATGCCGGGGGCCAGGATGACCGCCACGGAATTGATGCAGCGCTGAGATCGGCCCGGCGAAATGGGCTCAGTGCGCGCTCGCGGCGGTGCCCAGGTAGTGCGCGAAAAGGTCGTCGGTGATCTCGGCTGGCTTCCCGCTGAACACCACGCCGCCCTTGTTCATGACGTAGACCGCATCGGCGAGGGACAGGGCACGCTGCACGTACTGCTCGACGATGAGCAGCGCGGTTCCTGACGCGGCGATCTGGGCGAGGAACTGGAAGATCTTGTCCACGACGACCGGCGCCAGCCCCATCGATGCCTCATCTACCAGGACCAGCGCGGGGCTGGTGAGGTACGCCCGGACCAGCGACAGCATCTGCTGCTGGCCGCCGGACAGTTGCCCGGCCGGCTGGCGGAGCCTGTCCCCGAGCACCGGGAAGGCCGACGTCGCCCGGTCCAGCGCAGCCGCCTCCTCCCCCTTGCGCGAGTGCAGCACGAGGTTCTCCCGCACGGTCAGCGTCGGGTAGATGCCGCGGCCCTCGGGGATATGGCACAGCCCGCGCCTGGCGCGAGCGTACGGCCGGGCCCGCGTGACGTCCTCGCCGTCCAGGAGAACTGTCCCAGCCGAGGGCCTGAGCAGGCCGGACACGACCCGGAGCAAGGTCGTCTTGCCGGCGCCGTTCGGCCCCAAAACGGCCACCACGGTGCCCGGCGGCACGGTCAGCGAGACATCGCGGAGTACGGTGTGCCCGCCGTAGCCCGCCTCGATCCCGCGTAGTTCCAGCATCGCGGCTACCTCGCCATCTTTGGTTGCGGCTGGACCGGTTCGGTGCCGAGGTAGGCGGCCCGGACCTCCTCGCTGGAACTCACGTCCGCGGTAGTTCCCTCGAAGATCTTCGTCCCGAAGTCGAGTACGTGGACGTAGTCGCAGATGGTCATCACCAGGGCCATGTCGTGCTCGACCAGCAGGATGCCGACGCCGCGCTCCGCGACCACCCGGGTGAGGATCTGGCCGAACCGCTCGGTTTCCACGCCGTCCAGGCCGGAGGACGGCTCGTCGAGCAGCAGCACATCGAACTGGCCGGCCAGGCAGCGGGCCAGTTCGATCAGCCGCCGCTGCCCGGTGGACAGCACCGCCACCGGGCGGTCGGCGAGCTGGGCCACCCCGGCCAGTTCCATCGCCTGCTCGGCGGCCTCGCCGCGGCTGCGTTGCTCCTTGCTGGTCTCGGCCAGGTGCCGCCACGGCCGCCGGCAGGCCGACGCGGCCTCCCGGCCGAGGGACACGTTCTCCCGCGCGGTGAGCGAGTCGAACAGTTCCATCTTCTGGAAGGTCCGGCCCAGGCCGTGCCGGGCCCGCGCCGCCGGATCGAGCGCCGACATGTCCGCACCGTGCAGCCGCAGCGTGCCGACCGCCGGCCGGACCAGGCCGGACGCCACGTTGAACAGGGTTGTCTTGCCGGCGCCGTTCGGCCCGATCAGGCCGGTGATCCGGCCGACCGGAGCGGTCAGGCTCACGTCGTTGACTGCGACATGGCCGCCGAACCGCACCGTGACGTGCGCCAGGTCGAGGCCAGCGGAGGCCGGTGGACGGTCCCGGCCGCGGCCGGTTATTGCCAGAGCCGGGGCGGCCGGGACCGGAACTTCTGGGGACGGGCTCGTCGTCACCGGTGGCGGGCGGCGGCCGCCGATGCGGTCGAGCAGCCGGTGCAGCCGCTCGTTGCGTGGCGCGAAGCCGAGCGCCACCTGCACCGCCGCCACGCCGAACAGCACGTTGAGCCAGTCACCCACGGTCGCCCCGGTCGAGATCCAGGACGGCAGGATCACCAGCGCGAACCCGGCACCGAACGCGTACCAGGGTTCCCGGCCCGGCATTATGACCAGCAGCGCGAGCAGGGTCAGGGAGCTGAACGAGGTGAAGTCCGAGCTGGTGACGGTGTGCACCACGCCGCCGAACAGCGCGCCGGAGATAGCGGCGAGGAAGGCCGAGACGCAGAAGACGAGCACCCGGGTCACCACCACGCTCGTCCCGTGCGTGGCCAGGGCGACGGGCGAGTCGGCCATGCCCCGCAGCAGCCGGCCGAGCCTGCTGCGCACCAGCCACACGATCAGCAGGCCGGCGAGCACCGCGAAGGCGAGCATCAGGTAGTAGTAGGCGATGTCGCCCTGAGCGAACGCGGGCCTGTTCACCGCCTGGCCCAGCGAGCTCGAGCCGAACATGATCCAGAGCGGATAGCCCATCTGCTCCATCGTGACGCCGAAGCCGAAGGTGGCGAGCGCGAGGAAGACCCCGGGCAGGCGGATCGCCGGTATCGCGATGAAGACGCCGACCGGCACCGCCGCGAGGCCCGCTAGCAGCAGCGCGATCCCCCAGGGCAGCCCGAAGCCGGCGGTCAGGTGCCCCATGGTGGTCGCGCCGATCGCGGCGAAGCCGGCCTGGCACAGTGATACCTGTCCCGAGGTACGTACCAGCAGTCCCAGTGAGAGGAACAGGATCACCTGGGTCATGCCGTCGGACCAGTATGGTAGCTGCGCGGAGTTGACCAGGTACGGGACGATCAGCAGGACGGCGCCCAGCATGGCGGCGCCGGCCAACTGCACGCGGGCGGGCGCCGCGTACACCGCCGTCGGGCGGGGCCGGGAGAACCGCCGGTCGGCCAGCTTGGACCGCGGCGTGAATATCAGCACCAGGAAGAGCACGATGAACGGGATGCTGGCGGGCAGCCCGGCCAGCGCGGCGGTGGATGTGACGACGTACTTGGTCGCCACCGAGGCGACGATCCCGATCACCAGGCCGCCGATATAGGTGAGCGGCAGGCTGGAGAACCGGCCGATCGCCGCGGCGCCGAACGCCTGGACGACCAGCAGGGTGAGCACGGTGGCGTCCAGGTTCAGGGTCGGCGCCAACAAGACCCCGGCCAGGACGGCGAAGCTGGAGCCGATGATCCAGGCCCACCGCCGCACCGCCGCCGGACTGGTGCCGCCCAGGTCAAGCAGTTCGGGGTTGTCGACCACGCCGCGCATCGCGAGGCCGAGCCGGCTTAGCCGGAAAAACAGGAACAGGACCATGGTCGCGGCCAGCGCAACGCCGGTGATTATCATCTGGTCTTCGCCGACGAACACGCCGCCGACCTTGACCGTGTGCTGCGGCAGCCAGGCCGGGAAGGTGCGCGCCAGCGTGCCGAACGTGGCCGAGAAGAAACCCTGGACCACCAGGACCAGGCCGATGGTAGCGACCACCTTCATCGTCGCGGACGCGTCCGCGAGCCGGCGCGCCATCGCCTCCATGCCCAGGCCGAGAACCGGGCCGACCACGAATACGCAGATCAGCGCGGTGGGGATGGCGGGCAGGTGCAGGACGTCGTCGTGCAGGATGAAGAAGACGTAGGCGCCGGTCGTGGCCACCGCGCCCTGGGCGAAGTTGAAGATGCCCGAGGTCTTGTAGGTGAGCACCAGGCCGGTCCCGGTCAGGCCGTAGACCGATCCGGCGGTGATGCCGAGGATCACAAACGGGAGCAGGGCATTCATCGGGTCATCTCGCTCGGTAGGTCAGAGATCTCCGGGGCGCCCGGCCAGCGGGCGCCCCGGGGATCAGGCTCACGACGGGCAGATCGGCGCGGTGCCCTTGGGCGCGGTCAGCTTGCCGTTCTGGATCTGGGCCAGGAAGAAGCAGGTCACCTGGGAGGCGGGGGCGCCGGAGTGGAAGTTCAGCGGCGGGGTCAGGCCGTTCAGCGTGTCGTTCTTCGGCAGCGCGTACAGCGCGGTGAACATGTCCGCCGCGGTCGGTTTGGCGGGCAGGTTCGCGGCCGCCGCCGCGAACAGGACGCCGCCCGTCCAGCCGGACATCGCGTTCGGGCCCGCCGCGGTGCTCGGCTCGTACTTGGCCATCGCCTGCTTAAACTGGTCCACCGTGGGGGTGCTGGCGAACCAGAGCGCGTTGGTCGTGGGCACGTATGCGCCATTGACCTGGCTTAGCTGGAGGTAGTGGCTGTCGAATGCCCCGGACGGGATCACGTACACCGGGCTGTAACCCTGCTGGGCGCAGGCCGGCGCGAAACGTGAGCCGGCCGCGTAGGAGGCGTCGATGATCAGGGCTTGCGCTCCGGCCTGCTGCACGGCCAGGCACTGGGCGGTGTAGCCCGGCGCCGACACGGCGATCGCCGCGCTGGTGGGCATTTTGAGCTGGAATGCCTTCGCATAGCCCTGCAGCGCGGGCAGGACCTGCTTGCAAGCGGCGATCTCGGCGCAGTACACCGCGCCGAACGAGCTCTTGCCCGCGGCCTTCACCGCGTACGCCTGCATCTCCAGCGAGGTGAGGACGGTGGAGCTAGACGGGAAGAACGACGGGTTCGTGAACCACACCGGGGTGTCGTCCTCGCCGCCGACCACGGCCACGTGCTGCTGCTGGACGTAGGAGGCCCAGCCGCTCTCGGTGCCTGAGGCCTCCGGGCTGACGATGGCGAGCACGTGGTCCACCTGAACGAGCTGGCGGATGTCCGCCTGTGATTTGGTCGCGTCGCCCTGGTCGTCCTCGACGACCAGCTTGACCTGGCGGCCCTTGATCCCGCCGCTGGCGTTGACCGAGTCGGCCCAGGCCTGCAGCCCGGCCAGGTGCTCGGGCTCGGCGGACGGGCCGGAGAAGTTGCCGATGGTGCCGATGAGCAGGTCCGACCCGGACGCGGCGACGGTGGAGCCGGACGCGCTCGTGCTGGTGCTGGTGCTGGTGCTTGTGCTGCTTGTGCTTGTGCTGGTGCTGCTGGTGCTGCTGGTGCTGCTGCAGGCCGTGGCGAGGGCCGCGACCGCGACGCTCAGCGCGGATGCCCGCCACAGAGCGGTTCTGCGTGTCTTGTTCATTACAGGTTCGAACCCCCAAGAGTCGGGCCGGGACGGGAGGGGCGACTGGCCCGGCCGGCACCGCTCCCGCGGCGCTGGCGTGGCCGGAGTCACACAAACGATGAGTGGCCGGAGTCACACAAACGATGACTGGACGGTAGGCAGGGCGTGACTCGGATCACCAGTAGGTAGCTAAATTGTCTACCTAATTGTTATCATCTAACGATCACACTGTCTATAGGCAGATGGCGTCCGTGCGGCCAGCTTGCGATAGTGGTGCTGAACTTCGGAGAGATGAGGGCGGAGGCCGTGTCGTCAGGATTCCGCGCGGGCAGCGAGCCGCTGCACTTCGCCACCTTGTGGGAGGCCATCGCCGACGAGATCCCTGCCGCCCCGGCCCTTACCCATGGGGCCCGGACCATCGAGTGGGGCGAATTCGAGCTACGGGCGGCCCGGCTGGCCGGTGCGCTCCGGGCCCGGGGCCTCGGCCCGGGCAGCGTCGTCGCCTGCTACCTCTACAACTGCCCCGAGTACTTCGAGACGTTCCTCGCCGCCCTGAAGATCCGAGCGGTGCCTGCCAACGTGAACTACCGCTACGGCGGCGCCGAGTTGCGGGCGCTGCTGGAGAACTGCCAGGCCGAGGCGCTCTTCTTCGATTCGGCGCTGCACGAGCGGGTGGCGTCGATCCGCGACGAGGTCCCCGGGGTTCGCTTGCTCGTCCAGGTCGGCGGGGGTTCCTGCGCCATTGGGTTGCCGAGAGCGTGCGGCTACCAAGAGCTGATCGCTTCGTCCGAGCCGGCGCCCCGGATGAGCCGCAACGAGCAGGATGTCTTCTTGTCGTACACGGGCGGTACCACCGGCCTGCCCAAGGGCGTCCGGTACACGATCGGCCGCGGCGTGGCCAACTCGCTCCGGTTGCGCGAGGAGTTCCTCGGCACCAGTAGCGAGCTCGGCGTCCTGGACTACGCGGCCGAGCACGCACGCAGCGGCCGTCGCCTGGTCTCCATCCCGGCATCGCCGCTCATGCACAGCACCGGATTCACCTTCGCCTCGCTCCCCACGCTGACCTCGGGAGGGCAGGTGGCCACGCTCGAGAGCCGGTCATTCGACGCCCACGAGCTCCTGGCCACGATCGGTGCGGTCCGGGCCCAGGTCGTAGCGATCGTCGGCGACGCGTTCGCGCTCCCGCTGCTGCGTACCCTCGACGCCGGTGCGCCGGCCGGCCGCTACGACACCTCATCGCTGCTGACCATCTGTTCGGCGGGCACCGCGTGGAGCGCCCGCGTCAAGCAGCGCCTGCTCGAGCACCTGCCGCAAGCCGCCCTACTCGACTTTTGCGGGTCCACCGAAGGGGTCACCTACGGCTTCCGGCGGGTACGGCGGGGCGACCCGGCCGTCACCGCCAACTTCGAAGCGGCACGCGGCCTGCGGGTGATCGGCCCGGACCGGCGGGAACTGCCCCAGGGAGAGGTCGGCCTGCTGGCCGGCCCCACCCCCGCAGCGGGCTACCACAAGGACCCGCAGCGAAGCGCCGCCACCTTTTTCACCAGCGACGGCGAGCAGCTCGCTGCGCCAGGCGACCTCGGCCGGATCGAGGCCGACGGCAGCGTGACGCTGATCGGCCGGGGTACCAGCGTGATCAACACGGGCGGCGAGAAGGTCCACCCAGCAGAGGTGGAGGAGGTCATCAACGAGCTTGCCGGTGTCGAGGAGTGCCTGGTCGCGGGCGTCCCTGATGAACGCTTCGGCCAGCTGGTCGCCGCCATCGTGGTGACCGCGACGGACCGGCACGTGGACGCCTCCGACGTGATCGCCGCGGCCAGGCGGTCGCTGGCCGGCTACAAGGTCCCGCGGCTGGTCGTCTTCGCCGATGAGGTGCCCAGGTCACCCAACGGGAAGATCGACTACGCGGCGGCCCGGGCGGTGCTGGCCGGCCAGCTCGGGGCCGGTGCGGCGGACGCCGATCACCGGTCCGCGCCATCACGTCACGCTCCTCGCCCTCGAGGTCACGCCTAAAGTATAGTTGATTTAACTATTTAATCTCATTGGGTTTTCGTCAAGGTGCGGCGGAACGCGGCAGAGGTCGTAATAGGAGGAGAGGTCATGGCAGGGACACTGGACGGCAAGCGGGCCATCGTCACCGGCGGCGGCCAGGGGGTCGGCCGCGGCATCGCGCTCGCCCTGGCCGCCGAGGGCGCCACCGTCGCGCTGGTCGGCCGCACCGAGGCCAAGCTGCTCGCGGTGGTGGCGGAGATCGAAAAACCTGGCGGAACGGCCCTGCCCGTGGTCGCTGACGTGACCCGGCCGGCCGACATCAAGCGCTGCGTCGCGCACACGGTCAGCGAGCTTGGCGGCATCGACATCCTGGTGAATAACGCACAGATCCCCGCGCTCGGCTCGATCCTCGAGGTCACCGACGAGGCCTTCACCGCCTGCTGGGAATCCGGACCGCTGGCCGCGTTCCGGCTGATGAAGGCCTGCCACCCGCACCTGCGCCCGGACGGCGTCATCATCAACCTCGGCAGCTCGACCACGGTGAACCCGCTGCCGGCCGGCCGCGGGGTCTACGGCGCGGCCAAGGCGGCCACCCAGACCCTGAGCCGGGTGGCCGCGGCCGAGTGGGGTCCGGACGGCATCCGCGTCATCACCGTCCTGCCCGCCGCGACCAGCCCGGCCGCCCGGGCCTGGCGGCAGGCCAATCCCGCCGAGTACGAGCGCAGCATGTCCAGCATCCCGCTGCGCCGCCTTGGCGATCCCGAAGAGGAGATCGGCCCGGTGGTGGCGTTCCTGTGCGGCCCGGCGGCGAGCTACATCACCGGCACCACGATTGCCGTCGACGGCGGCCAGGCCTACCTGCGCTGAAGCCGCGCGGGCGTCGGGGCGCGGGCGGACCTCAGGCCATGGTCAGGCCGCCGCTTACCGACAGCGTCTGGCCGGTGATGTAGGCGGCGTGGTCCGAAGCGAGGAAGGCGACCGCGGGCGCGACGTCATCGGGCCGGCCGACCCGGCGCAGCGGGACGGCGCGGGCCAGCCCGTCGTACAGCTTCTGGCTGTAGGCGGCCACCTGGTCGAGCAGCGCGGTGTCGGTCGGTCCTGGGCAGACGCTGTTGACCGTGATGCCGTGCCGGGCCACCTCTCTGGCCAGCGCCTTCCCGAAGGCGATGACGCCGCCCTTGGTGGCCGAGTACACCGCCTCGCCCGACGAGCCGACCCGGCCGGCGTCCGAGGCGATGTTGATGATCCGCCCGCTGCCCCGCTCGATCATGTCGTCGAGCACGGCCCGGGTGACCGTGATGGTGCCGCGCAGGTTGACCGCGATGATCTTGTCCCAGGTTTCTTCTGCCGAGTCGACGAAAGGCTCGATCACGTCGATGCCCGCGTTGTTGACCAGGATGTCCGGCGGTGCAAGCTCGGCGCGCACCCGGCCGACCGCGGCCCGGACCGCTGCGCTGTCCGCGATGTCCACCGCCACGCCGATGGCCCGCACCCCGTGCCGCTCGGCGAGACCCACCGCGGTCTTGGCGGCCGACGTGCCGTCCAGGTCACCTACCGCGACCGCCGCGCCCTCCGCGGCCAGGGCCTCCGCGATCGCCGCGCCGATGCCCCGGCCGGCCCCGGTGACCATCGCTGTCTTTCCCTGCAGCCTCATGCGTCCTCCGCGGAACCCGTAACCTATATGTATAACTTATTATACTCATATTGGACTCGGCGGGCTAGCCGAGCCAGGTTGGATAAGTCCCACAACCAGCTGGCCAGTTCAGCACGCCGTCTCGTAATCGAAGCCACGTTCACGGTGTGACCCGTCGCCGCGGGGCACGGCCGGCAGGTGCGGCCAGCGGGTGCGGGCAGCGGGTGCGGGCATCTGTGCGCGAGCCGTCATGTCATGCCTGGTGCAGTACCTCGACGGTGCCGTTGCTGCCGTCGACCCTGACCCGGTCGCCGCTGTGCAGGAGCGTGGTGGCGTTGCCGCATCCGACGACGGCCGGGATGCCGAGTTCGCGGGCCACGATCGCGGCGTGGGACAGCGGCGCGCCGACGTCCGTTACGACCGCGGCGGCGCGGGGGAAGGTCGGGGTCCAGCCGATGTTGGTCACCGTGGTGACGAGGATCTCGCCGTCGCCGAGCTGGGCGGCGTCCTCGGGCGTGCGGAGTACCCGCGCGATGCCTTCGACCACGCCTGCGGCGCCGGGGAATCCTGTGATCGTGTCGTCCGGTTTGGTCGTCCGGGCGCGCTCGTCGTAGTAGTCGCTGCGCCGGTTCGGGTCGGCCGCCCAGCGGATGGGGTCGAAGCGGCCACGGATCAGCGCGGGATAGGGCGGCAGCGCCTGGTAGGTCTCGTAGCTGGTCCGACGGGCGGGCACTTTGGCGAGGGGTGCCGGGTCGCCGCGGAGCAGGTCGAAGGTCTCCGGCAACGCCAAGAAGAACATGTCATCGCCGTGACCGGTGAGCTGCCCGGCGCGCCGCACCCAGGCACGGACTACCCACGCCGACCTCGCGACCTCGGACCTGGCCGCCTCCCGGTCACGGGCGACCGGCGCCCAGCGCGCGGTGAGCTTGCGCGCCGCGGCCGCCTTCTTGGGGTCCTGGCGTGCCAGCCGCTCCCAGGCCGCGGCGCGGGCCGCTTCGGTGTCTGCCAGCAGCGCGTCGGCGTCGCGGGCGGTGCCGTGGAGGGCGGCGAGCTGGTCGTCGATCCAGGCCGGATCCTCGGCAGGTCGCGGGATCAACAGCTCCATCTCGTGGGCGCCGCGGTGTCCGTACTGGCGGGCGAAGGTGTCCCGGTCAATCTCGCCCCGGGCGAGCCGGGCGAGGCCGACAACAGGGCCGAGACTAGCCAAGGGGAGCCCCTTGGACTGGCGGCCGGACAGCAGCAGGGCCGAGTCGGCCTGGCCGGCCAGCGTCGCCAGCTTGCCGGGACTGGATACCAGCGTGGTGCCGTGCACCACCGCGCCGGAGAGCATGTCGCAGGCCTGCTCGAGCAGCGGCCGGACCTTCTGTGGCCACAGGCTGGCCAGCACCGTGGGGTCGGTGGTCTGCTCGATCTCAGCGCGCAGCCGTTCGCAGCGGCTCGCCGCGCCGGCGAGGAACTGCGGCATCCGCTTCTGGCTTGCGCGGACCCTGCGCAGCAACGTGACCGTCGCGGGCACCATCAGCCGGACGGCCTTCCACCGAGGAAGCCGCGGACGCGGGATCTCCCCGATCGGAGGGAGCTTGCCCAAGACCGGGCCAAAGAGTGCAGCGAACCGGCGCGGCGAGATGCCGGCCAGGGCTTCGAGCGAGATCGACATGCTCACGTTCGCGTAGAAGCGTCCGCCGATCCGCCCGTAGCCACGGTAACCGGGCAGGCTCGGCGGGAAGGTCATCCGCGACATGAGCAGTTCGACGAACGACCAGGTGGCAGGCGTCATGACATCAGGGAGGGCCTCGCCGAGGTTGCCGTTGCTCCACAGGTAGTCCCCGGCCAGGCTGTCGTTCCACTGTTCGCCAGGCCCGACGCCGGAGCGAAAGGCAGGAGTCGTGACCGGCCTGGCCTGGAGCACGGACAGCTCCCCCGCGGCGAGTGCCCACTCGATGTCCACCGGCTCGTCATACAGCTTTTCGATCGCAAGGCCGACCCGGGCCACCTCGCTCGCCTGGCCCGACGAGAGCACCGCCGCTGAACGCAGGCCGGCCGGCGTGCCTGTCGCCCGTGTGGCCGTGCCGTCGGCCACGGTCATCATCTCTTTGCTCCCCACCTGGTAGCTGACGAGCGTCCCCGACGCCCGGTCGACGACCGCGACGTCGGGGGTGACCTCGCCCGCGACGACGGACTCGCCGAGGCCCCAGTTCGCGCTGATGACGACCTTGTCGTGTGCGCCGTCGACCGGGTCGATGGTGAACATGACACCGGCGGCCTCCGCTAGCACGAACTGCTGCACGACGACGGCGATGCTCACCTCGCCAGGCTCGACACCACAGCGAACGCGGTAACCGATGGCCCGCGCCGACCATAGCGATGCCCAGCACCGCCTGACCGCGTCGAGCACGGCCGCCTCGCCACGGACGTTGAGGTACGTGTCGTGCTGCCCGGCAGCGGACATGCCGGGAAGGTCCTCCACTGTCGCCGAGGACCGTACCGCGACTGGCACGTCGTCGCCGAGACAGGCGTAGGCCCCGGCGATCGCGGCTGCTGTCGGGGCTGGCACGGGCTGGCCGGCGAACAGGTCATCGATGCGCGCGGCGGCCGCGTCGAACGTGGCCGCGTCGGACAGGTCGACAGCAGACATGGCCGCCAGCACCGGCTCGCGCAGGCCGCCACGACCGATGAAATCGAGGTACGCGCTGGTGGTCACGTGGAACCCCGGCGGGACACGGAACCCGCCACGGGCGAGGCGAGCCAGCGAGGCGCCCTTGCCTCCGGCCACCCCGGGCGCGGCGCCCGGGTCGTCCAGAGCCATCACCAGCGGCACCTGAGCATCCACGAGATACCTCCTGCTTCTACGCCTGGTGGGGTCTCCCGGTCACCGCCGGATCCCGAGGTCGAAGAGGCGCACCAGCTCCTCGGCATAGGCCCCAAGGTCGGTACCAGGGTCGTCACGTTGCCGCATCACCATGGCGTGGGTGATCGCGGAGCGCATCACCCCGCCCACCACCCCGACGTCGAAATCCCGGAGCTCCCCGTCGCGCTGCCCCTGACGCAAGATGTCCTCAACCGAGGGCTCCGGCGCCTGCAGGGGCATCGTCGCGACGAGCGGCCGCCCGTCGGCGGAGGTGG
Organism: uncultured Actinomycetes bacterium; assembly: GCA_963798675.1. Classification (GTDB taxonomy): domain Bacteria; phylum Actinomycetota; class Actinomycetes; order Streptosporangiales; family Streptosporangiaceae; genus Palsa-504. The sequence continues at coordinate 24,893 of CAWCUJ010000047.1, forward strand.
CGTTGAAGGCGATCTCGATGACGGCCACGTGCAGGCTCCGGTGCTCTACCACGTAGTCCGCCGTTCCTGTCAGGTAGGCCCGCAGCTTGTCGGAAACGCTCGTCGCCCCGGCCATGCGGGACTCCATGAACTTCGCGTAGGTGGCCAGAGCGGTGCGGAGCACCTCGCCCATGAGCCCCTCTTTGTCCGAGAAGTGGTAAGAGACGACACTCTTCGCGACCCCAGCCCGTCTGGCGATATCGGCCATCGACGCGTCGGCGTAGCCCACCTCGGCAATGGCCTCCGCCGCGCACTGGGCGATCTGGGCGCGCCGGGCCAGCTCGGTGAACGTGCGCCGACCGTCAGACGCCTTGGTTCTCATAGCAGTCCAGTAGATTAGAACGATCGATCGAAACATAGTACGCTCGATCTAGTGCCCAGCGAAAGAGCCCAACCTACGAGCCAGCGAAGAAAACCACTTCTCCGAACGTAAAATGAGACTGCGGCCCTACGCGATGTTCGGCACCGACGTGACATGCCGCAAACACGGATCGATATCTCAGCCGAGAGAAGATGAACGGTCATGGCTGACGATAAGCCAAGCGAGCTATATCCCCCGCGATGGGCAATGATTTACCTGCTGGTCATCGTGCTGGCCCTCATCGTGTGGATCATCCTCGACGTTCTGCACGGGGGTCCCCCCTGGAGTCACCCTTGGTGACCGTGGGATACCTCGGACGACAGGCCGATCGTGCACGCACCGGGCTACCGGGGGACCAGTTCGGTGGGATCGGCGGGCAGCGGCACGCTCATCTTCACGCCCCCTCGGCGCTGCGGTCGCGCGCGGCGGATGCCCAGGAGACCTCAGCGCCTAATTAGTAATATCTATTAGAGTAATGCACTAATAGAGAAGCGCCGATCCACGCCTAGCGCCTGCCGCCTGGCTCAGGAGAGTAGTTCCACCACCGTGGCCGTCGTGCGGTCGCCCAGCACCACCTTGGCCGACTCGGCCAGGTGCTTGCGCCACAGTTCCTCGGCCTCCTCGCCGCTGCGCTTGCGGATGAGCTCGACGAGCCTGGTGTGCGCGCGGATCGCGACCTTGGCGAGTTCCTGCTCGTGCTGCCAGTCATGGCTCTCGGCGTAGGAGCGGTCGCCCTCGCGGATGATGTTGTCCAGCATGCCGGTCAGGATCTGCAGGGTCTCGCTGCCCGACATTTCCACGATCAGCCGGTGGAACTCGGCGTCGGCGGCGATGGAGGCACCCGGGTCGTCGAGTGACTCGCGATGCCGGTCAAGCACCTCCTGCAGCCGGGCGAGATCGGCCGACGTGCGGCGCCTGGCCGTCATCCGGGCCGCGGCCGGCTCAAGCACGGCGCGGACCTCATAGACGTCGGACAGCAGCGCGCCTCGGTACTGCAGCAGCAGGCCGATGTGGCGGGCGGCCACGCTGATGTCGGGCACCTGCACGCGGGCGCCACCCCGGACGCCGCGCCGGACCGTGATGGCTCCCTCGGCCTCCAGGATGCGGAAGGCCTCCCGGAGCGTGGGCCGCGAGACGCCGAACTGCTCCATCAGCACGCTTTCCGAGGGCAGCTGATCGCCTTCCTTCAGCTCGCCCAGGACGATCTGGCGGCGGAGCTGCGACGCCACCATCTCCCCGGCCTTCGGCACCCGGACTGCCGAGATATTCGCGACCACGTCCACGCTTCCCCTCGGGGCCAGCAAGCCTGGTCCAATCGGTAATGAAACTACTGGGTTTCTGATGTAATTAGTATACGAGGTTGACTTCCTCAATAGGAACAGAATCCCCGTTGCGCAGATGCCACGCTGTCGATGACGCCTGCACCGCCGTACCACTGGCTCGGGTTACCGCAGTTTAGGGGTATTTCGGCAGGCACACCCGGGGTCCGCATCCAGCCGGGTGCGCCAGCCAAGCTAGGCGGTGCTGCGGCGGCGGGCTGCCGCGGCGGCTGGGCCGTTCCCGAGCCTGGCCGGACGGACCGGGCCGCGGGCGGCGGGCCAGCAGCGGGACGAGAAGTAGCGCCGGGGCGGCGGCGGCGGAGGCCCTAGCGACCTGCGCAGCCAGGCCAGCCACAGGCTCGCTCGGGATTGCTTCATGTCGTCTAGAATTAGCTAAATGATTTAGCTTGTCAAGTCCCGAAGAGGAGCCTGGCCGCTCGCTGGCCTGACGCTGCAGTGGGGGGGTGGTGGTGGGGGTGGCAGCGGTAGTGGGGCGGCGGGGGTGGCGATGGCGGGGTAGTGGTGGTGGGGGTCGCGGTGGCAGCGGTGGCAGCGGTGCGGGGTTAGCGGGGTTAGCGGGGTTAGCGGGGTTAGCAGGGGTGGACCGGGGACCGTTCGGTAGAAGGTCTTGACGCCGGCCGTCAGGGGGCTTCGCCCGAGGCCTGGTAGCCACGGCCGCGGATCAGCCGGACGGGCGTGTAGATCAGCAGGTCCTCGCCGTGCTGGTTGCGGACGCTGTTCCGAGTGGTCACCACGCCCCGCTGGCCGGTGCTCGCCGCCCGCGCCTCGGTCACCTCGACCACCACGTGGATGGTGTCCCCGACGTAAGCGGGCCGCTTGATCGTCAGGTTCATGGACATGAACGCCAGGCCGGTCCCGTTGATCACGTTGGTCTGGATGACCAGCCCCTCGCCGAGGCAGTAGACTAGGGCGCCGGGGACCAGTCGCCCGGTGTACCCGCCCGCGGCCGCGTGCGAGGCATCCAGGAACAGCGCCTCGTTGAAGCCGCTCCAGGTGATGAACGTGATCAGGTCGGTCTCGGTGATGGTCCTGGCCGCGGTGCGGAATGCGCTGCTGACGGTCATCTCCTCCCACGTCTGGCCCTGGACCAGCAGCGGCGGGTAGGTGCGGTCGGGGTGTGTGGTCATCGTGATCCTTCCTGCGCATCCTCTACGGCCCGGAAATCCGGCGGCCGTTTCTCTTTCAGGGCCGCGAGTCCCTCGCGGGCCTCGGGCAGGCCGAAGCCGAAGAACTCATACCCGAGCGACGCATCGAACAGCGGGCCAGCCTGGCGGTACCAGTTGTTCAGCGAGTACTTGGTCCAGCGCACCGCGGTGGCCGGCAGGCTGGCTAGGTCCCGGGCGATGGCCAGCGCCCGTCCGGTCACCTCGTCGTCGTCGACGCACACCGACACCAGGCCGATCCGCTCGGCCTCCTCTCCGGTCAGCGGCGCGCAGGAGAGCAGGTAGTACTTGGCCTTGGCCATGCCGCACAGCAGCGGCCAGCAGATCGCCGCGTGATCCCCCGCCGCGACGCCCAGCCGGGTGTGCCCGTCCACGATCTTGGCGGACCGCCCGGCCACCGAGACGTCCGCCAGCAGCGCGACCACCAGGCCGGCCCCGACCGCCGGGCCGCAGATGGCCGAGACCACCGGCTTGGAGCAGTTGATCACCCCGTAGACGAGGTCCCTCGCCTCGCGCAGGACCCGGGCGCGGACGGCGACGTCCCGGGTCATGTCCTGGATCATGTCGAAGGAGCCGCCGGCCGAGAACGCCGCGCCCGCGCCCCGGACGACGACCGACCGGACCTCGTCGTCGCGGTCCACCGCGGCCCAGACGTCGGCGAGGTCCCGGTGCATCTGCGCGCCCACCGCGTTCAGCCGCGGCGCGTCCAGCACTATCTGCAGCACCCCCGAGTCCAGCGTCTCGAAGCGCAGGCTCGGGAAATCCGCGTAACGGTCGGTCATCGGGGCACTTACCTTCCCTGGTGGTCGCGCGGTGGTCCGCACGTGTCATTCCTAGATAGTATAACTAGTTGTATGATTTTACTGTACTGGAACTTGGTGAGCCTGGAGGCCGGATGGACTTCCTCTGCACGGACGAGCAACTGGAACTGCGGGCCACCGTGCGCGGCTTCCTGGCCAGCAAGTCGGCCGCCGACGCCGTGCGCAGGCTGATGGCCACCCCGAACGGTTACGACCCCGCGGTCTGGCGGCAGCTCAGCGACCAGCTCGGGCTGGCCGGCCTGGCCGTGCCCGAGGAGTACGAGGGAGCCGGGTTCGGCTACGTCGAGCTCGGCATCGTCTTCGAGGAGATGGGCCGGGCGCTGCTGTGCGCGCCCTACCTGGCCAGCGTGGCGCTGGCCACCGAGGCCCTGCTGCGCTGCACCGACGAGGCGGCCAGGAAGGACCTGCTGCCCGGCCTGGCCGCCGGCACCACCATCGGCACGCTGGCCCTGCTTGAGCAGCCGGGCCGCTGGGACGAGGCGAGCGTGCAGACGCGGGCGCACCGTGATTCCGGCGGCTGGGTGCTTGACGGCACCAAGCGGCACGTGCTGGATGGCCACATTGCCGATCTCATCATGGTCGGCGCGCGCACGCCGGCCGGCGTCAGCCTCTTCGCGGTGAACGGCACCGCGCCCGGCCTTCTGCGGGTACTCGTGCCCACCCTCGACCAGACCCGCAAGCAGGCACATCTGGAGTTCACGGGAACGCCGGCCCGGCTGATCGGGGACGAGGCTGACGGCTGGCCGGTGCTCAGGCGCGTGCTGCACACCGCCGCCATCCTGCTCGCCGCCGAGCAGGTCGGTGGCGCTTCCCGGGCCGTGGAGATGGCCGCCGAGTACGCCGGGATGCGGGTCCAGTTCGGGCGGCCGATCGGGTCGTTCCAGGCCATCAAGCACATCTGCGCGGACATGCTGACCGAGGCCGAAGCGGCCCGCTCGGCGGCTTATTACGGGCTGTGGGCGCTGGCCGCCGACAGCGAGGACGTGCCGCTGGCGGCCAGCCTGGCCAAGGTGTACTGCTCCCAGGCCTATTCGAAGATCGCCGGCGACCTCATCCAGGTGCACGGCGGCATCGGCTTCACCTGGGAGCATCCCGCTCATCTGTACTTCAAGCGGGCCAAGACCTGCGAGGCGATGTTCGGCACCCCGGCCTACCACCGGGACCTGCTCGCCGCGCGGCTCGGAATCGGGGCGTGAGGAATGGATCTTGAGATAAAGCCGGAGGACCGGGCGTTCGCGGACGAGGTTCGGCGCTGGCTGGACGAGCACCTGGTCGGCGAGTTCGCGGAGCACCGCGGCGTGGGCGGCCCGGACGACTCCGCGGCGTGGCACGTCCGGTTGCGCTGGGAAAAAGAGCTGTCGGCGGGACGGTGGCTCGGGCTCACCTGGCCGCCGGAGTACGGCGGCCGGGGGGCGACGCTTTCCCAGGCGATCATCTTCGAGTACTTCTACGCGCGCGCCCAGGCGCCTTACCGGCTCGGGGTGCAGGGGCAGGACCTGTTCGGCCCCACGCTGCTGATGTTCGGCACGCCGGAGCAGAAGGCCAGGTTCCTGCCGAAGATCCTGGCCGCCAAGGAGTTCTGGGGGCAGGGCTTCAGCGAGCCGGACGCCGGGTCCGACCTGGCCTCGGTGCGTACGTCGGCCAGGCGGGAGGGTGGGGAGTGGGTGATCGACGGGCAGAAGATCTGGATGACGTTCGGCGCGTCGGCGGACTGGCTGTACGTGCTGTGCCGGACCGAGCCCGGGCCCTCGCGACACCACGGGCTTTCGCTGCTGATCGTGCCCGCCCGGCAGCCGGGCGTGCAGATCCGGCCGATCACCAACATGCTCGGCGACGGCGAGTTCTGCGAGGTGTTCTTCACCGGCGCGCGGACCCGGGCCAACCTGGTCGTGGGGGCCCAGGGTGACGGCTGGAAGGTGGCCATGGCGGCGCTGGGCGTGGAGCGCGGCACCCTGCTGATGCCGCAGCAGCTCGGCTTCGAGCGCGAGGCGGAGCACGTGCTGGAGCTGGCCCGGGCCCGGGTGGGCGCCGGTACCGGCGTGGGCGGCCTCAGCCACCGGCTGGTCGATGCCTGGATCGCGGTCCGGCTAATGCGCGTCACCGCGCTGCGCACGATCGGCGAGCTGGTCGCGGGCCGAACGCCGGGAGCGCAGGCGGCCACCGCCAAGCTGTACGCCTCGGTCCAGCACCAGCGGCTGCTTGAGCTGGCGACCGAACTGCTCGCCGAGGACGTGACCGTGACCGGCGACGGCTATGCACTCGAGCCGCTGCAGCGGGCCTTCCTGCTGTCCCGGGCCGAGACCATCTACGGGGGCAGCAGTCAGATCCAGCGGAACATCATCGGCGAGCGCGTCCTCGCCCTGCCCCGGGAGCCCCGCCCCGCCTGACTCCCTCTCCCTCCCCCTCCCCCTCCCTCCCCTCCCCCTCCCTCCCCCGCTCGCACCGTCCCCGTGTACCCGCAAGTCAATGAGTGTGGCGCTCTACCTGATAGATCGGGTACAGCGCCACATTCATTGGTTTTGCGATGAGCTGCTGCTTCAGCCGAGACGGGGCTAATTCCGCATGTAGGCGCCGGCGGCCACGTTGAGCACTTCGCCGGTGACGAAGGCGGCGCGGTCGGAGGCGAGGAAGGCCACCGCCTCGGCGATGTCGGCCGGGCCGGGCAGCTCGCCCAGCGGCCCGGTGGTGCCCGGCATCCGGGCCAGCAGCTCGGCGTTGTCCGCGGCGAACTTGGTGCCCTTGACCACGCCCATGGACACGTAGACGGCACGGATCCGATGCGGGCCGCCCTCGTGGGCGAGGCCCCGGGTCAGCGCGGCCAGGCCGCCCTTGGTCGCCGCGTACGGCGCCTCGATGCCGCCACCGCCGACGTCAGGCGCGTAGCTGCCCACGTTCACGACCACGCCGCCGCCCGCGTCGCGCATCAGCGGCATCGTGCGGCGGCACAGGTACCACGCGCCGGTGAGGTTGACCCGGACCACCCGGTCCCAGTCGGCCGGGTCGTAGCCGAAGATGCTGCCGACGACGTTCAGCGCCGCGTTGTTGACCAGGATCCGCACCGGGCCGAGTTCGGCGGTGACGGCGTCGACAACCGTGTCGATCTGGTCCCGGTCGCCGGCGTCAAGCGGGTAGCCGGCCACGGTGGCCGCCGGGTAGTCGGCGGCGATCGCCGCGGTCACCTTGCCGGTGCGGCCCGGATGGATATCGGTCACCGCCACGGCCGCGCCGCCGGCCGCGAGCCGCCGCGCCACCGCCTGCCCTATCCCCCGGCCCGCGGCCGCCGTGACCAGCGCGACCCGGCCGGCGAACTCCTCCGGATCAACCACGGCGCTTCTCCTTGGGCAGGCCGAGCACGGTCTCGGCGAGGACGTTGCGCTGCACCTCGGAGGTGCCTGCATAGATCGTCCCGGCCCGGGCGTTGAGGAAGGCGCCCAGCCAGGAGCCGGTGGAGTTGGGCGCGCCCGGGTCGTCGGTGCGCACCGCGCGCAGCGGGCCGCGGCCTTCCGGCACCAGCCCGTCCAGGCCCTCGATGTCCAGTGCGAGCTCGGTTGCGGCCACGTGGTATTCGCTCCAGTACAGTTTGGCCACCGAGGCCGCCGGGCCCAGGTCGGTTTCGCCGTGTACCTGGGTGAGGATCCGGTAACCGAGGTAGCGCATGATCTCGACTCGGGCGTAGCACCAGGCCAGACGCTGCCGGATCAGGGGGTCGTGCTGCCGGCCTCGTTCGGCCGCCAGCGTGAACAGCCGGTCGAGCTCGGCGCGGAACAGGATCGGGTTGGTGGCGGCCTCCTCGCCGCGCTCGTGCCCGAGCAGCGTCATGGCCACCTGCCAGCCCTCGCCGGGGGCGCCGACCACCAGGTCAGCGGGGGTCCGTGCGCCGGCGAAGAACACCTCGTTGAAATCGCTGTCCCCGGTGAGCTGGCGGATCGGCCTGATCTCGATTCCAGGCTGGCCCAGGGGGCAGAGCAGGAAGGAGAGCCCGGCGTGGCCGCCGGCCCGCGGGTCGGTGCGGGCCAGCAGGAAGATCCAGCTGGCCCGGTGCGCGACGGAGGTCCAGATCTTCTGCCCGTCGATCACCCACTCGGCGCCGTCCAGGGTGGCCCGGGCGGCCAGCGACGCGAGGTCCGAGCCTGCGTCCGGTTCGGAGAAGCCCTGGCACCACCGGTCCGCGCCGGACAGGATGCGCGGCAGGAACCTGGCCTTCTGCTCGGGGGTGCCCCACCGGAGCAGCGTGCTGCCGAGCATCTTGATGCCGAACAGGTCGGTGTGCTCGCCGTACGGCACGCCGGACCGGGCCAGCTCCTCGACCAGCACCACCTGGTGCAGCCGGGACAGCCCGCGCCCGCCGTACTCCCGCGGCCAGGTGATGCCGAGCAGGCCCCGGCGGTACAGCGCCTGCCGCCACCACGCCGCGAACCGCTCCGCGTCCTCGCGGTCGGCGATGGCCCCGATGCCCTGCCAGCCGGGCGGCAACTCCTCGGCCAGCACGGCCCGCACCTCCGCGCGGAAGGCCTCCACCTCGGCCGGATAGCTGACGTCCATGCGGGCTCCATCCGTTGCGGGCTAGCGTTAAATTAGTATAACAGGTATACTAGTTCACTCACCCACTTACCCGTGAGGAGTGCCATGGGAGGCCTGGTCGGCTACGGCGCCTACATCCCGTACTACCGGCTGGAGCGCGGCCGGATCGGGGCGGTCCTGGGCCGCGGCGGCGGCCGCGGTACGCGGTCGGTGGCCGCGTATGACGAGGACACCACGTCGATGGCGGTCGCGGCGGGCCGCGCCGCGCTGGCCGGCCTGACGCAACGGGACGGGCCGGGGAGACAGCCAAGCCGCGAGTCCGTGCGGCAGCTGTTCTTCGCCACCGCTGTCCCCGCGTACGCGGACAAGACCAACGCCACGGCGGTGCACGCCGCGCTGCGGCTGCCGGCCGACGCGCTGGCGGTCGACATGGTCGGCGCCGTGCGGTCGGGGGTAGGCGCGCTGGTGGCCGCCGCCGGGTCGGCCGTGCCCACGATGGCGGTGCTCGCCGACATCCGCACCGGGCTGCCGGGCAGCGCGGAGGAGCGGGACGGCGGCGACGGCGCGGCGGCGTTCGTCTTCGGCTCCGGCGCGGACATGCCGGTGCTGGCCGAGGTCATCGGGCAGGGCTCGGCGACCGCCGAGTTCCTGGACCGGTGGCGGACGCCCGGCGCCGCCGCCTCGCGGGTGTGGGAGGAGCGGTTCGGCGAGCAGGCGTACGGTCCGCTGGCTGAGGCGGCGGTGGCCGACGCCCTGAAACAGGCAGGGCTCACCCCCGGGCAGGTGGACCACCTGATCGTGGCCGGGCTGCCTGCCCGCGCGGTGAGCCGCACCATCCGCGCCGTGGGAGGGCCGGCCGAGGCGGTCGCCGACAACCTGGTGGCCAGCATCGGCAACGCCGGCACGGCGCAGCCCGGCATCCTGCTGGCCGACGTGCTCGACCGGGCCGGGCCGGACGAGACCGTGCTGCTTGTGGTGCTGGCCGACGGCGCCACCGCCCTCGCGCTGCGCACCACCGCGGCCCTGACCAGCCACCGCCAGCCGCAGCCGGTGGCCGCGCAGATCGCGGCGGGCAGCACCGCGCTTGAGTACGCGATGTTCTTGTCCTGGCGTGGGTTCCTTGACCGCGAGCCGCCGCGCCGGCCGGACCCGGACCCGGTCGCGGCGCCGCCCGCGCAGCGCCGAGCGGACTGGAAGTTCGGGCTGGTCGCGGCCAAGTGCACTCGGTGCGGCACGCGCAGCCTACCGCCGGGCCGGGTCTGCGAGCAATGCCATGCGGTGGACGAGATGCGGCCGGAACCGCTCGCCGACGTGCCCGCGACCGTGGCCACGTACACCGTGGACCGGCTGGCCTACACGCCGAGCCCGCCCACGCTGGTGGTGGTACTCGACTTCGACGGCGGCGGCAGGATGCGCTGCCAGCTAACCGACGCAGCCGAGGACGAGGTCCGCATCGGCCTGCCGGTCGAGATGACGTTCCGGCGGCTGGTCACGACGGCCGGCGTGCACAACTACTTCTGGAAGGCTCGGCCGGTGCGAGCGGAGGGACACAACTACTTCTGGAAGGCTCGGCCGGTACGAGCGGAGGGATGAGTAATGGGATCACACGGCATCAAGGACCAGGTCGCCATCGTGGGCATGGGCTGCACCGCCTTCGGCGAGCACTGGGACTCCTCCACCGAGGACCTCCTGGTGGAGGCGGCCACCGTGGCCGCGGCGTCGGCCGGCACCGGCCTGGCCGACATCGACGCCTTCTGGCTCGGGACGATGGGCTCGGGCGTGTCCGGGCTCACCCTGTCCAGGCCGCTCCGGCTGCCGTACAAGCCGGTGACCAGGCTGGAGAACATGTGCGCGACCGGGTCTGAGTCGCTGCGCAACGCCTGCTACGCGGTGGCAAGCGGCGCCTACGACTGCGCGATGGCGATCGGCGTGGAGAAACTGAAGGACTCCGGATACTCCGGCCTGGCCGGCTCCAACCCGCCCAGCGCCGGCGATGACGGCAAGGCCGACACGACCGCCCCGGCGAACTTCAGCCTGCTCGCGCCGGCCTACGCGGCCAAGTACGGCGTCGATGCGGCCGAGCTGAAGGACGTGCTGACCAGGATCGCCTGGAAGAACCACAAGAACGGGGCGCGGAACCCGCGGGCCCAGTTCCGCAAGGAAGTGCCGAAGGAGACGATCAAGTCCTCGCCGCTGGTCGCCGGGATGCTGGGCATCTTCGACTGCTCCGGGGTCTCCGACGGCTCGGCCGCGGCCATCGTGGTCCGCGCCGAGGATGCCCACCGCTACACGGACAAGCCGCTGTACGTGAAGGCGCTGTCCCTGGTGGCCGGCCCGGCGGACGGCCTGTCCGGCACCGGCTACGACTTCACCACGTTCCCCGAGGTGGCCGCGTCCGCCCGGGACGCCTACCAGCAGGCGGGGATCACCGACCCGCGCGCTGAGCTTGCGCTCGCCGAGGTACACGACTGCTTCACCCCGACCGAGCTTGTGCTGATGGAGGACCTCGGTTTCGCCGAGCGCGGGCAGGGCTGGCAGGACGTGCTCGCCGGAACCTTCGACCTGGACGGCGAGCTGCCAGTGAACCCGGACGGCGGGCTGAAGGCGTTCGGCCACCCGATCGGCGCCTCCGGCCTGCGGATGATGTTCGAAGCCTGGCTGCAGCTGCGCGGCGAGGCACCGGCGGAGCGGAAGCTGCGCACGGTCAGCGAGGGGCGCTCGCTGGCGCTCACCCACAACCTCGGCGGCGGCCCCGGCGAGTGCGTGTCGTTCGTATCCGTGGTCGGCACCGAGTTGGGCCGTTGAGGATAGGCTCGCCGGCTGACATGGACTTCGCGTTCCGCCCCGAGCAGGAGGACCTGCGGCGCACGGTGCACCAGTTCCTGGACAAGACGTCGCCGGAAACCGAGGTGCGCCGCGTGATGGCCACCGAGCGCGGTTACGACGCAGGCACCTGGCACCGGATGGCCGGCGAGCTGGGGCTGCTCGGCATCACGATCCCGGCGGAGCACGGCGGTGCCGGAGCCGGCTTCACCGAGATCGGCATCGTGGCCCAGGAGATGGGCCGGGCGTTGTTCTGCGGTCCCTTCCTGGCTACTGCGGTGCTCGCCCCCGCGGCGCTGCTTGAATCGGCGGACGGCGCCGCGCAGCACCGCTGGCTCCCGGCCATCGCGGCCGGCGAGCTGATCGCGACGCTGGCCATCCAGGGCACGCTGCCCGGCGACGGTGGCGGGCCGCCGGGCGTGCAGGTGACGGGGCGGCCCGCGGCCGGGCCGGGCGACGGCTGGGTCCTCGACGGCACCGCCGGGTTCGTTCCTGACGGCCATGTCGCCGACCTCATCCTGGTGCCCGCCGCCACCCGGGAGGGGGCGTCCATGTTCGCGGTCCCCGGCGGCGCCTCCGGACTGGCCAGGACGCTGCTGCCCGCCTTCGACCCGACCCGCCGGTACGCGCGGCTGCGGTTCTCCGCCACCCCGGCTACCCTGATCGGCCCAGCTGGCGGCGCCCGGACCGCGCTCGCGCACGCCTTCGACCTCGGTTGCGTGGCGCTGGCCTGCGAGCAGGTCGGCGTGGCCGAACGCGCGCTGGACATGGCCCGCGACTACGCCCTGCTGCGGACGCAGTTCGGCCGCCCGATCGGGTCCTTCCAGGCGGTCAAGCACAAGCTGGCGAACGTGCTGCTTGAGGTGGAGGCGGCACGATCGGCGGCGTGGTACGGGCTGTGGGCCGCGGACGCCAGCCGGGACGAGCTTCCCATCGCGGCGAGCATCGCCAAGGCGACTTGCTCGGCCGCCGCCTACCTGGCCACCGCGGAGAACGTGCAGGTACACGGGGGCATCGGCTACACCTGGGAGCACCCGGCGCACCTGTACTTCCGGCGCGCCACGACGTCCCGGATGTGGCTGGGCGACCCGGCCGGTCACCACGAGCGGCTGCTGTGCCAGCTCGGGTACTGAGGATCCGATGGCGGACCGGGTACCGGCAGACTGGGTGTCCATGGTGGGCGCGGCCCAGGCGAGCAATGCTCCCGCGGTGGTCACCGCCGCGCAGACGTGGTCCGGGGCAGAACTGCTCGACCACGCCGCCGGCGCGGCCCGGTGGCTGTGCGGGTCGGGGCTGCCCGAGGGGGTTCCCGTGCCTGCCCTGCTGCAGGCGAGCCCCGAGGCGCTCGCTCTGGTGCTGGCGGGTGCCGCCGTCAGGCGGCCGATCGCTCCGCTCGGTCCCAGGCTGACCGCCCGCGAGCTGTCCGGCTGTATCGAGCGCCTGGCCGGGCCGTGCCTGGTGGCCCAGCCGGGTTTCGCGGACATCGCCGCGGCGGTGGCCCCGGGACTTGGCCGGGAGGTGCTCGTCCTGGACGAGCTGCCCGGCCGGGGCTCCTGGTCCGGGCCGCTGCCGGTACCCGGCCCTGACGAGGTGGCCGTGGTGCTGCATACCTCCGGCACTACCGGTCATCCCAGGGCCGTGCCCGGCCGGCACGACCGGCTCGCCCGCCGCTGCCGGCTGAACGCCGCGCTGCAGCAGCTCGGGCCCGGCAGCGTGTTCGCCACCGCGTCACCGTTCCACCACATAGCCGGACTGGGCAACATCATGGTCGCCCTGGCCGCCGGCGCGACCGCGGTGTGCGTACCCCGCTTCACCGTGGCAGCATGGCGGGATCTCGAATCGCTGGGCGTCACCCATGCGCTCGCGGTGCCCACCATGGTGGAGATGCTGCTCCGGCAGGGTGCGCTGCCGCTGCGCACGCTGCGGGTCATGCAGTACGGGGCGTCGCCCATCCATCCCGACACGCTGCGGATGGCCATGGAGCAGCTGCCCGACGCCGGTTTCCTCACGCTCTACGGGCAGACCGAGGGCAGCCCGGTCACCTGGCTGTCGCCCGAGGATCACCGGCTCGCCGCAGCCGGGCGGGAGGAACTGCTCCAGTCGGTGGGCCGCGCGGCGCCGGGGGTGGAGGTGCGCATCTGCGATCCGGACGACTCCGGGGCCGGCGAGGTGGCCGCGCGGGCGGATCACCTGTTCGCGGCCGGCCCGGATGGCTGGCTGCGCACCGGTGACCTAGGCCGGCTCGATGACGACGGCTACCTGTACCTGGCCGGCCGCCGCGGCGACATGATCATCCGGGGCGGCGAGAACGTCTACCCGCAGGAGGTCGAGAACCGGCTGCTCGAGCACCCCCGAGTCGCTGACGCGGCGGTGATCGGGGTGCCCGACCGGCTGCTCGGCGAGGCCATCAAGGCCTTCGTGGTGCCGGCCGATCCGGCCGACCCGCCGGCCCGCGAGGAGCTGGGGGCCTTCGCCCGCGCCGCGCTGGCGGGCTTCAAAATGCCGGCCCAGTGGGAGTTCGTGCCGTCACTCCCCCGCAACGCCACCGGCAAGCTGCTGCGCCGGCAGCTCCGCGCGGGGCAACCATGACTGATCAGGGACGCAGGACGCCGCCCGGGCGTGCCCCGGTCAGCTCGCCGCCGGCCTGGACGACCGTGCCGCCGATGACCGTGTAGCGGTAGCCGCCTGCGGGGCGGCGCAGCCGGCGGGCGCCCTTTGGCAGGTCGGTGACGAAGACGTCCGGCGCCCAGTCGAGCTCGGCCAGGCCGAAGACGACCAGATCGCCCGGCGCGCCCTCGGCGAGCCGGCCGCGGCCGGCGAACCCGAACAGCCCGGCGAGCTGCCCGGTCATCCGGTGCACGGCCTGCTCGATCGTGAGGTCGCCGCGATCCCGCACGTGCCTGGTCAGCAGCAGCGTGGTGTCACCGATGGCGCACATCATCTGCAGGTGCGCGCCGGCGTCGCTGTTGGCCATGACCGACGCCGGATGGGTCAGGGTCTCGGCCACGCCGCCGGCGTCGGAGTTGGCCACGCCGACGCCGACGATGCCGGCGTCGGCGTCGTTGTCGAGCAGCCAGTCGGCGAGGACGTCGGAGGGGTGGCCGCCACGGTCGGCGACCAGATCGGCCAGGGTCGCGCCGACCCAGCGCTCGTTCTGCGGCCGGGTGACGGACATCAGCCGGATCCGTTCGGCGTGCTTGTGCGGGATCATCGTCCGCGGCACCTGATCCCATTCCGCCCGGGCGAGCGCGCGCCACCGCGGATCGCGCAGCATCGGCTCCTTCTGCGGCCGGGGCGCCTGGACCATCGCGTGCCAGCTGTGCTCAAGCGCGAACCAGGACATGCCGCCGTCCCAGTTCACGTGGATGTCCAGGGTCCGCGGGCTGACCTGCGGGTAGTTCCGCACCCCCTGGGCCTGAAGCTGCCCGGCGAAGTCCAGCATGCCCCGCGCCCGGTCCGGGTGATCGGAGTCATGGAACACGCCGATCCAGGTGCTCACCACCCCCCGCGGCCCGGTCAGGCCGGCCATCCGCTGCACGTCCCGGCGCATCCGGCCGGGGGTGGCGGCCGGGATGAACTGGACGAACTTGTTGTGCCTGGCCAGCACGTCGAGCAGCGCGCCCAGTTCGGCGTCGTCGGCCTGGCGGCTGGGCACGGGGCGCTTGTTCCTGTCCTCATCAAAGCCGAGCGATGTCGACATGGCCGCCGCGCCCGCGGCCAGCGACTCATCGAGCAACGCGGCGATCCGGGTCCGCTCCTCCTCGGTCGCCGGGCGGTCCCAGGCCGCCGCGCCCATCACGTAGCTGCGGAGCATGTTGTGCCCGACCATGCCGGCCAGGTTGACCCCGAAGCCGCCCAGCTTCTCCGCCGCCGACAGGTACTCGCCGTAGCTCTCCCAGCCCCAGGGGACGGACACGTCGAGCACCTCCGACGGCAGGTCCTCGATGTAGCACAGCAGCTCCTGCAGGCCGCGCCGGTGCTCGGGGCGCACCGGGGCCAGCGACAGCGAGCAGTTCCCGACCAGGACGGTCGTCACCCCGTGCTGGGGCATCGGGTCACACAGCGGGTCCCAGAAGACCGTGGGGTCGAAGTGCGTGTGAATGTCGATGAACCCCGGCGTGACATAGCCGCCCGACGCGTCGAGCACTCGCTCTCCGTCGGGCCGCAGGCCCGGCCCGATCTCCGCGATCAGGCCGCCGCGGACCCGGACGTCCGCCGCGCGGGCCGCCGCGCCCGTGCCGTCCACGACCAGGCCACCGCGGACAAGCAGATCATCCATCAAGTCTCCCAGGACTAGTGACAAAGCGTCGAAACAGTTAAATAATAACACTATGACAGCTGGGATGGGAGGCAGAGTGCCTGACATCACTGCCGGGAGCCGGGCCCCGGACGAGCTGGGCGGCGGCACGCACCAAGGTCCGTTCGGAACAAAAGATCTTCATGCCGAACGGTCCGGGGTTCACCTTTCCGGACAGGCGCAGATCAGCGTGGGACTGCGGGCGCCGCACGAGCTGCCGGGCGGCGCGGCCGGCCTGCGGGACTTTCGAACGGTACTGCCCGTGCGGGACGCCGGAGGAGATCGCGGCCGCCCTGCAACCGTACGCGGACGCAGGCTGCCGGTCGTTCAACCTGATCCCGGTGGCGGACAGCGAGCAAGCCGCCATCGAGGGAGCGGACGCGGTGCGTACCGCGCTGCGAAAGGGAGCGTAGATGACTGAGCGCGTGGCCATCGTCACCGGCGGGACCCGCGGCATCGGGGCCGCGATCAGCGAGCTCCTCGCGGCCGACGGCACCCACGTGGCCGCCGTGTACGCCGGCCACCACGACGTCGCCCGGGACCTTGCCGGGCGCCTGGCCGCGGCCGGCGGATCGGCCAGCGTACATCCCGGTGACGTCGGCGACCCTGAGTTCTGCCGGGGCCTGGTGGCCCGGCTGATGTCCGACCGGGGACGGGTGGACTACCTGGTCAACAACGCCGGCCTGCTGGTCGAGAGCAGCGTCAGGAAGATGACCCGTGACCAGTGGGAGGACGCGCTGCGGGTGAACCTGTCCGGCCCGTTCCACCTGGCCCAGGCCGTCATCGGGCCGATGACCGACCAGGGGCACGGCCGGATCGTGAACATCGGCTCAGTGACCGCCTGGATGGGCAACCCGGTCGAGGCCGGTTACGGGGCGGCCAAGGCGGGACTGCTCGGGCTGACCCGCTCGCTGGCCCGGGCGGTGGCCCGCAAGGGAATCACCGTCAACCTGGTGGTGCCGGGCGTGTTCGATACCGAGATGGCCAGTTCGATGCGACCCGGGGCGCAGGAAGCGATCCGCGCGATGATCCCGCTCGGCCGCCGGGGCGACCCGCGGGAACTGGCCTGCGCGGTGCGTTTCCTGCTCTCCGACCAGGCCAGCTACATCACCGGCTCGGTGGTCACCGTGGACGGCGGCCTGTCCATGGGCGCCTGATCACGCGGCCCGCGAGGGGCCGGCAGGCCCCTCGCGCCGCGCGATACTACGGCGGGAACCGGCGCGGGCACGCGGGGGGTCCGGGCGGGTCGTCCCCCCGGGGTTAGGGGGTGCCGAACAGCTTGGCCGCGTTGTCCCGCAGGATCTGGCGCTGCTGCGGGCCGGTCAGCCCGGCCAGCAGGCCGGCGAACTCGGCCGGATCGGCCAGGCCCTCGGCGTGCGGGAAGTCCGACCCCATGACCAGGCAGTCCACGTCCGGAAGGTCGCGGACGAGGCGCCCGATGTCATCCTCCGGGTAGGGCACGACCCGGACATGCCGGCGGAAGATGCGGCTGGGCCGCTCGGTCAGCCTGCCGCCGATCCAGGGCCCGTTCCGGCCCATCCCCCGGCTCTTGTCCATGTGCTCGGTGAAATGCGGCACCCAGGACGCGCCGAACTCCGCGACGAGGACGTTGAGATCACCGAACCGGCCGAAGAGGTTGTCGAAGATCAGCGCGGACAGGGTGTCCTCGATCGGCCGCTCGCCGTACAGGTTGTTCCACTGCCAGGCGGACATGTGCCAGGAGCCCGGCCACCGGTCATGCCCCCAGGCCGCCGCGATGTTCTCGTTGTACCAGTTCTCCATGATATGGAAGGCGACCGTGGCACCGGCCTCGTTCAGCCGGGACCAGATCGGGTCGAAGAAGGGGTCGCCGGGCGAGCGCCCGGATGCGGGCCCGGTGGGCAGCAGGACGATCCGGGCGCCACGGTCCAGCACGAACTCGAGCTCGGCGACCGCGCGGTCGAGGTCGGCCAGGGACAGCAGCGCGGGGGCGAAGATCTTCCCGCCCCGGCTGAACCCCCATTCTTCGTCGAACCACCGGTTGAACGAGTGGATGTTGGCGTAGGCGGCCGGAACATGCTTGACGTAGTTCTCCACCGACAGCGCCATCGCCGAGGGGAACACCACCGCCCGCTCCACGCCCTGCGCCTCCATGACCTTGAGCCGGGCCTCCCGGTCGGTGTACTCCGGCCGCATCGGCTCCGGCTGGTAGGTCTCGTCCGGGTTGCCGGACGCCATCTGGCGGAGCATCTCCTTCAGCGAGCCCGGCCGGTAGGCGAGGTCAAAGCCGAGGCCCTGCTCGGAGTTGAAGACCGCGATCCGGTCCGCGGCCAGGATCCGCTCGGTGCCATCATGCAGCCGAACCGGCGCGATCGCGTACTGCTTCCACTTGGTCGGCAGGTACCGGGTGAACGAGTCACGCGTCTCGTAGCAGTGGGTGTCGCAGTCGAACAGCCCGTAGTCCAGCCCGGTCATCTCAGCCCTCCGGCCATAGCATCGAGTGAACAGAATCATATAACTTTTTTTACTGTTTAGCCAACCCTCGGGGCGCCGGGGACGGGACGGACGCCGGGGACGGAGCCGGGGACGGAGCCCGGCCTGGGCGCCAGCACGTGGCCAGCAGCAGTACGGCACCGCCCCCGCCTGCCAGCGCCGCGATGGCCAGGCCGGTCCACCCGTGGACGCCGAGCCCGGCCGCGTGGTCCAGTGACCAGCCGTCGCCGCCGAGCGCGCCGATCGCGCAGGACACCAGCGCGATCATCAGCACATACTCGTAGCCCTCCCCGGGCCGGAAGATGAAGAAGCCGTTCCTGGCGTGGTTGGCGACCAGTGCGACCACCATCGTCCCGACCACTCCCGCCGCGGCCAGCGGGGTGAGCAGGCCGAGCACGAGCAGCGCGCCCGCGCCGAGCTCGGTGACCGTGGCGAGCAGCGCGTGCACCCGGCCGGGCCGGATGCCGATGGACTCGAACCACCGCGCCACGCCGGGGAGCTTGCCGCCGCCGAACGCGTGGTTCCAGCCATGCGCAATCATGGTGCCGCCCACCACGAGTCGGAGCACGAGCGCCGCGATGTCTACACTGTCCATTCCGTCCTGCCTCAGGTAACGATGGATTGATCCAAGCAAGTATATTAATATAACTTAATCGACTGATCTTCAAGACGGACTCGACACTGGGAGCGGGTCATGCGGAGCTCCTGCGCGCAGCCGGCAGGAAGGCGGCGTCGTTCTGCTGCCATGTCCCGGATACGGTGGCCGAAGCCCCGCGAGGGTATATCCCGCGCGGATGGCCCCCGCCAAGCCCTCCCTGAGCCGAGGTATGGGGTTGTCTGTGTGTCAGCACGGATCCAGCACGGCACGGAAATGGGGCATTAGCTCATTTCAGCCCGCGTGAGTGAGCGTGTCGAGCTGGGCGGCTAGGGCATGCTTGCCTGCTTTCCGCGCGAGTTCCCGCAGATCACCCGGGGTAATCGGGTCGAAGCCCAGTTGCCACCCGAACCGCTCCAGCCGCCCGGTCACCTCCGCGGGATCCATCCGCGTACGCGCCCCGAGGTAGCTGTCGACGCGTTCAAGCAGCGCCCGCCTGCGCAGGGGACGTCGTCGCACCACAATCGGAAAAACCAGGTGTTCATCATCACGAACGAGCCGAGCTTGCTCAGCGGAACGCCGGACTCGCCAGATTCGCCAGACCCGGTGAACGCGCTGGCGGGCAGCGTGGCAAGCAGCAGCCCATCCCACCGGACCAGTTCGAACCGCCCGGAGAACCGCCGCGATACCCAGTTCCGGGCCGCGTCCTCCTCCCTGCCGTTCTCCCTCCCGGCAGAGCCGGCGAGGTTCTCGTTCTCCACGACTCCAGCGATCTCCGGCACCGCGGAGCACACCCTCGACCATTCGGCGTCCGCTTCGTCCCTCGCCTGGGTGTACGCGAGGTACTCGACTCCGCTCGCCATCTGAGCCCGGACCACGTAGGCCGGCAGGAAGACCTGCGACGGCGGGCCGGCCAGCGACGGCGCGATCACCTGCGCGGGCAGGTTGAACAGGTCGCGGTCCGGCATCGTCTCAAGCCATGACAAGGCCGACGGGTCAAACGCGGTCACCGGGATCGGCTGGACCGGGGTGAAGCCCGGCCCGTCGTGTTCCGCCAGCGCCGCCCGCAGCCCCACCGCGTCCACGAACGTCACTGCGCGCTCGTCGTAGTAGGGCCGGGTCAGCGGCCGGGACTTGAACCCGTCGAAGTACAGCTTTCGCCGGTCCTCCAACTCCCGCCGGTACCGTTTCCCCTCCTGGACAGACATCCGTCCCAGGTCCTCAACTGCCAGCCGCCCGGTTGCGGAATCCCGCGACAGGTGCCCGATGGCCACCAGGAACCGCACCGCCCGGTCCACTACCACCTCGTCGAGCCCAAAAAACCCGGCCAGCTCCGCCACGGTCTCGAGGCCGCACCTCGCGACGGCGGCGTCGACATACCGGTCAATCAGCTCGTATGGCTCGCTGTCGTAGATCGTCGCCCGCACGTCGGCGTGCCAGACCGGAAGCAGCATCCGGCACAGCCGGGTGGGCGTGCCGCCGCGCCCGAACGCCACGTCCTCCAGCGCCCGTTCCTCGGGGTACCTGATGAACTTGCCCATTCAGATCGTCTCCCCGAGCCGATCGCGGAATGCCTTGTATGGGACGACTTCGCCGTTATCGTCCAGGTGCGCCCGTAGCGACCGGGCTAGCGCCGCGAACCGGCGGTCGCGCGCCCGCGTCAGCGTATCCAGGTCGCCCACCATGACCAGCTGCTGCTTGACCCGGGTGATGGCCACGTTGACCCGCCGCAGCTCCTTGAGGAATCCCACCGAACGCTCAGGGTTGCTCCTCGTGAACCCGTACAGGATCACGTCCCGCTGCCCGCCCTGGAACGAGTCCACCGAGCCGACGTTCTCCCTGATCAGATCGGCGTCCCCGATACGGCCGGTCAGCAGCCGGGTGATCAGCGCCGCCTGCGCGAGGTAGGGCACGATGATCGCCCACTCCGCGTCGAGCCTGGCGTAGTACGCCGCCAGGTCCGCCAGCAGCCGCGCCTCGGCGGGGTTGTCATATCCCTTCTGCCCCCAGCGCTCCCGGTCACGCCCCGACCGGTCCTTCCGTTCCGGCCAGTCAAGCCCGGAGGTGTCCACGAACGCCATAGGTGAGCCGAACAGCCGGTCCCGGTGCACGCGGGGTTCGGGGGTCAGCAGCTGGCCGTCGTAGAACTCCGCCGAGATCCAGTTCGCGACCACCTCCGGCATCCGCCGCTGCTCCTGTAGCAAGACGACGTTCTCGCTGTCCGGCGGCAACCCGGCTACCACCAGTTCAAGCGCGCTCTTCGACAGCAGATCCTGGACCGCCTGATCACCCGCGAGCTTCCCCCAGGCGTCCACATCGCTGTCCAGGAACGGCGGAAGCTGCTGACGGTCCCCCACCAGCACCGCGCGGCGCGCCCGCACCAGCGGAATCAGCGTGTCCGCCACCCCGATCTGCCCTGCCTCGTCCACGATCGCCAAGCCGAAGTCCATGCCCGCCAGCTCAGGCCGGGACCCCGCCCCGGTGCACGTGGCGGCCACCAGGTCCGCGTACCTGATCAGCTCGGGTTCGAGTTGCCCGGCATCCTCGGACGCCTCCTCCAGCCACCTTGACAGCAGCTCCCGGCGCGCCGCGAGCAGCGGAAGGCGGCCAGCCAGCCACTCACTCAGCGCTTCAAGCTGCTTGTCAGTGGCAGCATCTGTTTCACGATTATCCGGAACGATGGGTGGCGTCTCCATCGGCCTGACCGCCTGCGCGCACGCGTGAGCGGCCCGCAGCGCGACTGCCCGTCGCCGGCCGGACCGGGCTGTGGCGTCGGCCGCGGCGTCCGCGGCGTCCCGTACCGCAGGTGCGTCTTTGGTGACCTCCACCAGGCGGGCCCACGCCGCTTCGAGTTCCGCGTCTACGTCGCGGACCTGGGCGGCGAGCCGCGCGCCGCGGTCCTGTTCGGCGGATAGCCTCCGGTCCAAGCGCCGCGCGAGCGCGGCTAGCAGCCAGCCGATCAGCATCCATGCGGCGCGAGCCGCGGCCAGGTCCCGCAGTCGGCCCAGCCGACCCGCCCGGGCCGCGCTGCGCTGCGCCGCCATAACGTGACCGGCGCGCGTCGCGGTGAGCCTGTCCACCGTCTCGGCGGCCGGTCCGCCGACCGCCCATCGCTCCGTTTCGAGTTGCTTTTCCGCCCGCGCCTGCTCGTCGCGTGCCGTGGCCAGCTCCGCGGTACTGCTGGCCAGCTCCTTGACCCAGCCCTGCGCCTGGTCCAGGCCCCGGTAGGCGTCGAGGTTGCGGCCAGCCGCACCGAGCAAGCCCGCGCGCAGGTCGGTCGCCTGGCGCTGCAGGACGTAGGCCTGACCTTCGGGAGTGATCCGTTCGGTGTTACCGACCCGGATCGCCAGCAGCCCTTGGGGTAGCTCCTTGAGGACGTTGTCGACGGCCCGGTTGCTCTGCGAGCAGACGATCACCCGTTCCCCGGCCGACGCAGCCCGCACGATCTCGGTGATCGTCCTGGTCTTTCCGGTGCCCGGCGGGCCAAGTATCGTCAGCAGGTCTGGCACCGTGAGCGCCTTGCGGAACGCCTCGCCCTGGCGCTCGTTGAGGGGGAAGAATGGCTGCTGGCCGCAGGGGCCGGCGGCCTGACCCGGCGCTCG
The DNA here is from genome assembly GCA_963798675.1 of uncultured Actinomycetes bacterium. Classification (GTDB taxonomy): domain Bacteria; phylum Actinomycetota; class Actinomycetes; order Streptosporangiales; family Streptosporangiaceae; genus Palsa-504. The sequence continues at coordinate 46,927 of CAWCUJ010000047.1, forward strand.
ACAAGGGCGGGGAGCACGCCCGGGTTGCGCGCCTTCCCTGAGCGCAGCTGGCCGACTGCCTCGCGCTGCATCCGGTAGACCGCACCGCTTTTCGTGCTGACAAGCTCACCCTGCCCCGCCAGCTCACGCCAGTCGACAAGGTCGTCGAACTTGACCGTGACCGTCATGCCGCCGGCCCGGGTCACCTGGCCGCGCGCTCGGGCCGGGCCGGTCACCTCGACGAATACGCGCTCCTCCGGCGCGCGCGCGCCAGCCAGCGTAAAGTCATACAGTTGAGACGCGCCACTGCGCTGGCCGCCCGTTGGCTTTACCTCACCGTAGGGGTAGCGCTGGCCGTCCCCATTGCCGGTCATGATCCGCTCGGTCGCGTCGATCACGTCGCCGAGCTGCCGCAGGAAGTCCTCCTGCGGCGGCGTCGGCGGGGCGGTCACGGCGAGGTCGCTGGTGAGCGCGTCCCACGCCTGGACCAGCCGTTCCCAGCCGGATGTCACCCTGTCGGGAATGTCGCGCGTGGTGTCTACCGTCAGCCAGCCGGGCGCGCGTACCAGTAGATGCCCCTCCGCGAGCCGCTGGTGGTCCCGCAGCCGGAGCGGCATAACGGACGCGATCGAGTACGCGTCCCCATACTTTCCGGTCAGGAAGAGCCGGACGACATAATGCCGCGTGTGCGCCAGCAGGCTCCACTTGTCCTTGCCCGGCATCGGCTCGCTGAACGTCAGCGGAACGCCGTCGCGCGGCTGCGCCATGTCGCGCACGATGTCATATGGCGAACGCGGGAAGCCCTCCCGGCCGGAGTAGTCCTGGAACTGCTGGTGCAGGTTGCCCGCGCCCGGCACGAGGACAAGCCTCGTCGGCATGGTCACGAGCCGGATCGGCATGGGTTCTCCTTCATTACTCCTCCGGGGCGTTGTTGGTCCGGAGCATCGCGAGTTCCGCGCGGAACTCGCGCAGGCCCGGGCGGCTCTCCGGGTCGGCTCCAAGGGCGGCGGCGATGACGTCGCTGACCGCCTCGGGCAACCCCGGGTTCAACGTGTGCGCCGGCACCGGGTTCCGCGGGGCGGGCAGGTGGCCGGTAACCAGGTGGTACGTGATACCGGCGAGCTGGCAGACGTCGGTAGCCGGGCCGGGGCGTGCCCGGCCGCGGGCTAGTCTCTGCTCGGGCGCCTGGTAATCCGGCGGCCCCTCGCCGGGCCTGGGCGGTCGCGCGGCCAGCCCCAGATCGCGCAGCATGAACCGGTCGTTGGCGGTGACGATGATCCCGTCCGGAGTCAGGTTCCGGTGCGTCACCCCGCGCGCGTGCAGTTTCGACAGCGTGGCCGCGAGCCCGCCGAACCCGGTCAGCAGCAGGTGCAGGCGCCATCGGTCTTGCGGCACATTGGGCGGAAATGTCGCGCCGAGCGTCCGGCACGGCTCGCCGCGTTTCGTGGCCGACCAGGAGACCGCCAGGGTCATACGGTCGGCTTCGGCGGCGAGGTGCAGGACCACGGGGACGCCCGTGATGCCCCCGACACGGTCCAGCAGGTCACGCTCGCGCGTTAAGGCCTCCCGCGCGGCCTTGACCGCTGCGTTCCCGGCAGTGCCGGAGACGGGAGCGGCCTGGCGGAGCCAGGCGTAACCGCCTCCGGTCGGCTCAGGGATCAGCTGCCTGGCCGTCGCCTGCCGCAGTACGGCCGACTGACCGGGATCGGGCCGCTCCGCGAGCAGGTCGCCATGGAGCAGATACAGCCGGTCGCCGACCATGACTTCCGCGCCAGCGCGCCAGCCCGCGTCCGACGCGGCCGCTCCCGCCGCCGGCGCAGCGTCCCCGACGGCGGCGACCGGGACGAAGACCGCGCGAGGATGCACCGTCGGCGCGCCGTCCCGTTCGGCTGCGGCCGGCCTGCTGAGCATCCGCAGTCGGTCCACGGCCTCTTCGATGCCCGCGCGCTGGCGGCGCTGCTCGTCCCGGACGTCGTGCACGGCGCCGAGCACCTGCCGCTGGCCTGCCTTCAGTTCCCCGAAACAGACATCCAGGTAGCCGCGCAGCTCACCGCTTGCCGCGCCGAGGGCCGCCTCGAACCCGCCGAGCGCCTCCACCTCCGAGACGAGCTGGCGGGCGAGCTCGGCGGCCACGACGTCATCCCGGCGAAGAACGGCCAGGATGTCGCCGGAGATGGCGTCCGCCATGGCGGCGGGCTCAGGCGGGCCTTCCTGTTCCCGCCACCGGTCGAGTCTTCGCATGAGTAGCTCTGAGACCACATTCGTCCCGACGCCCCCGACGGCCTGGAGGACCGCATTGGGCACGCCGCCCACGGCGGCGGCTGTGGCGGCTATCGGAGCGAGCGCCGCCCCCGCGACCAGCGCCAGCACCACGTTCGGTGCGCTGTCCCGCAGCAGCTCCGCCTTGGCCTTGAGCATCCCCGCGACCGCGCGGGCTGACTGCTCCCCCTCGGCGTGCTTCCGCTGTTCACGTTTGTCGTAGGCCGATCCCATGGCACCCCAGTCGCGATCCGGCGCGTGCTGTCGTCGGGCGCAAGCGTACGGGCGGCGGGGACGACGGGCCGAACGGATCGGATAATTCCGGCCGGAATAGTCCTTGTGCGCGAGGTGGCCGGTGAGATGCGTGACGAAACCGCCGGGGTCAGCGCCGATTCAGCACACGGCCAGGATCCCTGTCGCGCCCGCCGAGGGGTCAGTCATGCCTCGATGGTGGATTCCGTCCCAGCGCTATGCCCCCTTCGCACCGGGGTCACGGCTGGCCCCGGACGATGATCTTGTAGACGCTGGCCTGAAAGGTGCCTGCGTTATCGGGCGGTAGCTTGGTGAACCAGATGAGCACGTAGCGGGCGCGCACCGGCGCGCTGGGCTGCAACCGCACCGTGCCGCCCGCGTTCGAGGCGCTCGCGACCTTGGGCAGCCAGGCCGGGACGGGCCTGCTCCCGGCCCGTAGCTGGACATCGGCACCGGAGCGGCTGACCAGCGAAAGCTGCACGGAGGAGACCGTGACCGTGCGGCCCATGTCAAGCAGCAGGCCCGTTCCGGCCTTCAGATCACCGAACCCGGAGGTGGCGTACCACTGGGTATTCCAGGGCGTGGCCGCGTTCCTGCCGACCGCGAGCGCCGCCAGTTGAGGATTGTCGCCATCGGCCGGGCCGGCCGGGCCGAAGGCCGCCACGCTGGCCGGGGCGAGAGCCTGGACCGCCACGGGGCTGGCCGAGGGACTCGCCGAAGCAGTGGTGGCCGGGGAAACCTGAGCCTTGCTGGCCTGGACGGCCGGGGCGCTGGCGGGCGGCAGGCTGGTACGGGCGCCCGGCGGGGAGGGACGCGGGCTGGTAGCGGCAGATGCATGCCGTTCCCGGCCTACGCCGGAGACGAACTTGTAGCTGGCGAAGCCCAAGACTGCTAGCACCAGCACGGCCAGGAAAGCCGTCCAGCGCACTCGCCGCCGCTCGCGCTTCCGCAGCGGCATGCCCGGTCGGAAGGCTTCCGCCGCCGTGATTTCCTTCGCGGATCGCCACGTCGCGTCGAACTCGTCGATCAGCGGCAAGGGATCCTCCCTTACAGCGCGGGCGATGGCGCGGATATGACCCCGCGCATAGAAGTCGCCGCCGCACGCAGCGTAGTCATCCTGCTCTATACCCCGGATGATGGGCTCTGTGACGCGAGTGCTCTGACTGACCTCGCTGACGGTCAGCCCGGCTCGGCGGCGGGCTGCGGCCAGCGTCGCGCCGATGCTCACGCACGCCTCCTAGCACCCCCGGCATTGAACCCTTTTGTCTAAGGTTGCAGGGAACTGCACCCGCGTCCAGTTTCCTTTATCCCGACAAAAGTACCGTCAGCGTGACAAAGCTACGAACGCTGGTCACGCAGGGCGGCGCCTTTGGCGCGAGCCTGGTCCGCGAGGACCTCGGCGAAGGAGACGAGCCTGGCGCGCAGCGCCGCGCCCTCGGGGTTCTCGGCGGCGCCGAGGATGCGGACGGCGAGCAGGCCCGCGTTGCGGGCGCCGCCGACCGCGACGGTCGCGACCGGGATGCCGGCCGGCATCTGGACGATCGAGAGCAGCGAGTCAAGGCCGCTCAGGTTGGCCAGCGGGACGGGCACGCCGATCACGGGCAGCGGCGTCACCGAGGCCAGCATGCCGGGCAGGTGGGCGGCGCCACCGGCGCCGGCGATGATCACCCGCAGCCCGCGGTTCGCTGCCGACGAGCCGTACTCGATCATCTCGTGCGGCATCCGGTGCGCGGATACCACATCGGCCTCATAGGGGACGGCGAACTCATCCAGGGCCTCGGCCGCGGCACGCATCACCGGCCAGTCCGAATCGCTGCCCATCACGAGTCCCACGACCGCCTGGCCGCTGGTGGCGCTCAATCCCCGTCCTCCTTGCCCCAGCGGAGGTAGCTGGCGGCGCGGCGAGCCCGGTCCGCCAGTTCCTCCGGATCGGTGTGAACCCCGTCCCCCCAGTCCTCCCGGTCCCCCGTCACCGTGACGTGGCCGATCTTGCGGCCCGGGCGCACCGGCTTGCCGTACATGTGCACCTTGGCGCCCGGGTCGGCGGCCATCACGTGGATGTACCTGTCGTAGACGTCCGCGTCGTCGCCGCCGAGCACGTTGGCCATCACCGCGACCGGGGCGGCCATCGCCGGGGAGCCGAGCGGCAGGTCCAGGACGGCCCGCAGGTGCTGCTCGAACTGGGACGTGCGCGCCCCTTCGATAGTCCAGTGCCCGCAGTTGTGCGGGCGCATCGCGAGCTCGTTGACGAGCAGCCCGGCCGGCGTCTCGAACATCTCGACCGCCAGCAGCCCGGTCACGCCGAGCTCAGCGGCGATCCGCAGGGCGAGCTCCTGGGCCTGCGCCGCCCGGTTGGGGGCCAAGCTAGGCGCGGGGGCAATCACCTCACGGCAGATGCCGTCCCGCTGGACCGTCTGCACCACCGGGTACACCGCGCCCTGCCCGTGCGGCGAGCGCGCCGCGAGAGCCGCGAGCTCGCGCTCGAACGGGATGTACTCCTCCGCGAGTACGTCGATACCGTGCGCGAGCACGGCCGCGGCCTGCGCTGCCGAGTCGCACACCCACACGCCCTTGCCGTCGTAGCCGCCGCTGACCGCCTTGAGCACCACCGGCCAGGAGCCGTCCGCGAACTCCTCGACCTCGGCGATGGCGCGCACCGGCGCGAACCTGGGGCACGCGACGCCCAGCCCGGTCAGCCGCGCACGCATCGCGAGCTTGTCCTGGGTGAAGCGGAGCGCCGCAGCGGCGGGCCGGACCTGCACGCCAGCCTGCTCGAGCGCGGCTAGGTGGGCGTCAGGCACGTGCTCGTGGTCGAACGTGATCACATCGCATCCGGCGGCGAAGTCGCGCAGGTCAGCTAGCGAGCGGTAGTCCCCGAGCCAGGTCCCCGCCGACACCTGGGCGGCGCTTTCTGCGGCCGAGGCGGCCAGGACGCGGAAGCCGACGCCGAGTCCGGTGGCGGCCTGGCTGGTCATCCTGGCGAGCTGACCGCCGCCGACCATGCCCACCGCGGGCACACCAGGCGGCGTGCCGGGCGCTGAACGCGGCGGGAGGGGCGCATTCACGGAATCGGTCACGCTCCGTACCCTACGGGAACGCCAGCCCGGTTAGCAGCGTCGTGCGAGCGGCCAGGATGTAACGCAACTGCTTCGCATATGGTCCAGGATTTCCGCTGTGAAACATTGCAGACTTTCGCGCCGCATTTATCGGGGTAAAACCCCTAAGATCAGAAGCCCAGCGGAGGAGAGCGCAAATGGCGACACGGGATCAGGACGTCACACACAGCGGCGACGCCGGTCCGGGCGTCCTCGTCCGTGAGGGCAGCTACGGCACGCAGGTCATCGCGGTCGAGCCAGGCGGGGCGGAATTCATCCCGCTGAACGAACGGCACGGCCGGCCGCTGCAGCTCTTCTGGACCTGGACCTCGCCGAACATGGAGTTCGCCACGATCTTCGTCGGCGTGCTCGCGGTCGCGGGCTTCGGCCTCGGCTTCTGGGAGGCGGCGCTGGCCCTCATCCTGGGCAGCGCGATCGGCGGCATCACCCAGGGGATCCTGTCCATGCGCGGACCCAAGTACGGGGTGCCGCAGATGGTGCTTAGCCGGCTGGGGTTCGGTTACTGGGGCAACGTGCTGCCCGCCGGGCTGAACTCGGTCACGGCCGGCATCGGCTGGTTCGCGGTGAACAGCGTCAGCGGCGCCTTCGCGTTGAACGTGCTGACCCACCTGCCGCAGGTGCTCTGCCTGCTCATCATCGTGGTGGTGCAGGTCGTGGTGGCGTTCTTCGGCTACAACCTGGTGCACGTCTTCGAGCGGTACGCCTTCCCCATCCTCACCATCATCTTCCTGATCGCGGCCGGCGTCATCTTGAGCAAGGCCCATCCGGGTGCGCACCACAGCACCATTCCCGGCGCGTTCCTGCTGACGTTCGGCGCCTCCTTCGGGTACGCAGTGGGCTGGAACCCGTACGCCTCTGACTACACCCGGTACTTCAAGCCGGAGACGAGCAAGGCCGCGATTGCCTGGTGGTCCGGGCTCGGATTGTTCCTGTCCTGCGCGCTGCTCGAGATCGTCGGCGCGGCGGCCGCCACCCTCGTCAGCCCGGCCGCCGCCCTCGGCAGCAACCCGACCGGCGCCTTCACCGGGCTGCTGGCCAAGCCACTGGCCGACCTCACGCTGCTGGCCATCGCGCTCGGCGCCGTCTCGGCGAACGTGCTCAACATCTACTCCGGCGCGCTGTCGTTCACCGCGATCGGCATCAGGCTGCCGCTCTCGCTGCGCCGCGCGATCGTGGCGCTCGGGTTCGGCGCCATCGGATTCTTCCTGGCCTGGAGCGGACTGCACAACGCGGGTGCCGACTACGAGAACTTCCTGCTGATCATCGCGTACTGGATCGCCCCGTGGCTCGCCGTCTACTTCTGCGACCTGCTGCTGCGGCGGAACCCGGACGAGACGCTGCTATTCGCGACCAGGCGAACGAACTGGGCCGGGCCGGTCGCCATGTTGCTCGGGATGGGTATCTCGATCTGGCTGTTCTCCAACCAGACCAAGTACGTCGGGCTCGTGCCCAAGCATGTGCCTTCGGTCGGAGACCTGACCTTCGAGGTCGGGTTCGTGATCACGGCCGCGGTCTACCTAACCTGGCACGCCATCGCCCGGACCGGGCGGGAGAGCACGGTCAGCGCCTGAGGACCGGTGGCTAGCGCCGGTTAGCCAGCCAGTCGGCGCCAGCGGCCGGCCACGCGGCATTTGTCCGGACTACTGGATGTGTGGCGTTTCATACTCTCGTCCCAGGGAAGGCGGAGTCGGCACCTAAGTGCAGCCGGTAGCATCTACGGGTCTCCCCTGGAGCCTGTACGGGGGTCGCGCACAGGCCGCATAATGCCGTCCCGAAAGGACCGTTTCGTATGCCCAGGATGGTGAGCCTTCGCAAGCGCTTCGCCGAACTAATCCCTGAGCTCGCGAAATTCGGCGTAGTCGGCCTGATCGGTTCGGTCATCGACCTGGGCGGCGCGGCCTACCTGCACGGCACCGTCGGCATCGGCCCCATGGTCGCCAAGGGGCTGTCCATCATCGCGGCCACCGTGGTGACCTACTTCGGCAGCCGGTTCTGGACCTTCAGGCACCGGGTCAACCAGGCGCTGCTGCGCGAGGGAACCCTGTTCGTCGTGCTGAACGTCGTCGGCCTGGCCATCGCCGAGTGCGTGATCGCGATCGTAACCTACGGGTTCGACAAGGAGGGCGCGCTGGCCTATAACGCGGCCAGCGTGGTCGGCACCGGGCTGGGCACGATCTTCCGGTACTTCTCGTACAAGAAGTGGGTATTCCTGGCCGGTGCTCCCGGAGCCGCTGTGGCCGCCGGGGAAGCCGCGATATCCGGAATTACCGATGCTGCGGATACGAGCGAGGCAGCGGCGGTGCGGACCGGAGCGATCGAGCCGTCGCACGGACGAGGGCACGAGCCGCCACGGGAAGTCCTCGACCCCGCCGACGCTCCGCGCCGCTAACGCCTGCGCGGGCGGCGGCGTTACGCGGGACCGCGGACCGGCTGGGTACCTGGCTGGAGCGGGTGCCTGGGCAGGAAAACCGCGAAGGTGGCGGGCTTCGCCTTGACGAGGACCACGCGGCCGCCGTCCGCCGCCGCCATCGTCCGCGCTAGCGCCAGCCCCAGCCCGGTCCCCTCGGGTCGGCCGCTGACGCTCCGCTCGAAGATCCGGGACACCAGTTCCGGCGGGACGCCGCTGCCCTCATCCCTGACCTCGATCACGACCGAGCGCGCACTCTGCGAGGTCTGCAGGGTCACCGTTCCCCCGCCGTGCATGAGCGCGTTATCCAGCAGCGTGGCCAGCACCTGGGCCAGCCCGCCCGGGGTGACGTGGGCCTCCAGGCCGCGCACGCCGATCACCACGAGCTTGCGCTGCACCCGGCGGAACGCGGGCTCCCACTCGATGACTTGCTGCCGGACGATCTCGTCGATGCCGGTGAGGGCGGCCGAAGCCGCGGCCGCCCGCCGGGCCGGGCTGAGCAGCTGGGTCACCACGTCGGCCAGGCGCTCGGCCTGGGTGAGCGCGGCGCTGCCTTCCTCCCGGACCACCTCGGGGTCGTCCGCCGCCGCGATCATCTCTTCCAGCCGCATCGACAAGGCGGTCAGCGGGGTGCGCAGCTGGTGCGAGGCGTCCACCGCGAGCTCACGATCCGCGGCGAGCAGGCTGCTGAGCCTGCGCGCAGACGTGTCCAGCCCGTCGGCCACCTGGTCGAGGTCCGCCACCCCGTACCTGCGGCCGAGCGGGCGCGGGTCGCCTGCCCCGAGCCGCGCGGCCGCCTCGGCGAGTTCCTCGACCGGCCGGGCCAGCCGGCGCGCGAGCACGGCCGTCAGCCAGCCGGCCAGCGCGACCGCCGCGGCCATCAGCGCGGCGATCACGGCCAGCGCGGCCGTCCCGCGGCCGGCGCCCGCCACCAGGGCGGGCACGCCCACGATGAGAACGGCGATGACCGCGACGGCAAAGCTCGAGAACCACAGCCTCCTGCGCATCGGTCACCCCGCGACGAGGCCCGCTGACCGTGCAGGGCCTGCGGCGTCAGTCGCCGCGTTCAAAGCGGAACCCGACGCCGCGGACCGTGGTGATGTACCTGGGGCTGTGCGCGTCGTCGCCGAGCTTGCGGCGCAGCCAGGAAATGTGCATGTCGAGCGTCTTGGTCGACGTCCACCACTTCGCGTCCCAGACCTCGCGCATGATCTGCTCGCGGGTGACCACTTTGCCCGCGTCGCGCAGCAGGATCCAGAGCAGGTCGAATTCCTTGGTGGTCAGGTCAAGCTCGACCTCACCGTGCCAAGCCCGGCGGGCATCCGGGTCGATCCGCACGCCGTGCGCGGCCGATCCCTCCGCCGTCCCCCGCCGCAGCAGGGCCCGGACCCGGGCCAACAGTTCGGCCAGCCGGAACGGCTTGGTGACGTAGTCGTCGGCGCCCGCGTCCAGGCCGACCACCGTGTCCACTTCGTCGGCCCGCGCGGTGAGGATCAGCACCGGCACGGCGTACCCGCCGGCCCGGACCCGGCGGCACACCTCGAGCCCGTCGAGCTCGGGCAGGCCGATGTCGAGCAAGATCAGGTCGACGCCTTCCCCTAGCGCCCGGTCGAGCGTGCTTGGCCCGTCCGCCGTGACGTCCACCTCGTATCCCTCCCGGCGCAGCGCGCGGGACAGGGGTTCTGAGATCGAGGTGTCGTCCTCGGCGAGCAGCACGCGAGTCATGAGTAAATAGTAAAGGAACAGTAAAACTTGGGAGCCAGTAGGGGCTACGGCCGACGGAGCCGCGGTCACGCGGTCCGCGAGGGCCATTGGCCCTCCGGCCGCGCGACACTACGGCGGGCACCGCAGCCGGGGCGCGGAGCGCACCGGGGGTTCCGGGGGGCGTGCCATTCCAAATGGCAAACAGCTAACCCGAGCCGACGCCTGATGATCGAGTGGACCACCGAACTGTGAATCGAGCCTGCAACGGGGAATGGCAGTGACGAACGCCGAATGCTCTCCCACTCGGCCATGGCCGAATTGGGGAGGAAACGGTCGCGGCTCATGGTCTCCGAGACCTGTCCTGGGTCGCCGCTGAGAATTTCCGCCGCATCGCTGTCGCCGGACGCGCTGAAGCACCTAAAAGGGATAACCACGATACCATAGTGTCTGAGCAGACAGCCGATTGGAAACGCAATCCAGCATCCGGCGCGCGCCTCACGGCTCAATGGCCCTGCTTTAAGGCTTGACGTGATATCGTAACCGTTTTGTGGCTCATGATGGTTCTGAGGGGTTGTCGCCGGTCGGGTGGCTGCCGGACCGGATCTCGATCGGTGTCCTGACCAGGGTTTTCACGCCTGAGCTGGTGGATGAGGCGGTGGATTCGGCGGGGGCGCGGGAGCAGCGGCGGCGGCTGCTGCCGGCGCGGCTGGTGGTGTATTTCGTGCTGGCCCTGTGGCTGTTCCGGGGGAGGAACTGCGGGTACGGGCAGGTGATGCTGAAGCTGGCCGACGGCCTGTATTCCCGGCGGCTGGGCGCTGACCTGCTGGAGGGCCGTCCGGCGACGGGGATGCGGGTGGATGCCGGGCAGGGACGGGAGTGGTGGCTGCCGAATGTCTCCTCGCTGTCGCGGGGCCGCGCCAAGCTCGGGCCGGGAGTTCACCGTTACCTGTTTGAGCAGGTCGCAGGCCCGCTAGGGGCGGACGGCGCGCCGGGGGTGTTCTGCTGCGGGCTGCGCATCGTCTCGATGGACGGGTCCGTGACGGACGTGCCGGACGAGAAGCCGAACGGCGAGTTCTTCGGCCGCCCGTCGAACCAGTCGAGGGACGGGGCGTTCCCGCAGGTCAGGTGGGTGGTAGCAGCGGAGTCGGGGACGGGGAGCCTGCTGGGGGCGGCACTGGGCGGGTACCGGACCGCGGAGCAGCCGCTGGCCCGTGACCTGCTGAGACAGGGGTGCTTCGGGCCGGGGATGCTGGTGCTCGCGGACCGGAAGTTCTTGTCCTGGTCCCTGGCCCGCGACTTCCTCGCGGCGGGCGCGCACATCCTGTGGCGCGCGTCCGCCGGCTTCGCGCTGAAGCCGGTGAAAGTCCTGGCCGACGGCACCTATCTCACGGAGCTGAGGCCGCCGCGGAAGAGCGACGGCCCGGTGATCACGGTCCGCGTCATCGAGTACACCGTGCATACTGCGCCCGTGAACGGTGGTGAGGAGGAGAACTCGGAAGTGTTCGCCCTGGTCACCGACCTGCTCGATGTGGAGGAGTACCCGGCGCTGGACCTGGCGTGCTGCTACCCGGAGCGGTGGGGCTGCGAGACCGTCATCGGCCATCACAAGACCGATATGGGCGAGGGCCAGCCCGTCCTGCGGTCGAAGGACCCCGCCGGGGTGATGCAGGAAATGTGGGCGCTTTTCGCGGTCTACCAGGCGGTATGCAGGATCGTCGGGATCGCGGTGAACGCGGCCGGCGTCCCGCCGGCACAGATCAGCTTCCCTCACGCCCTGGCCGCCGCGAAGGACTCCGTGGCGGCTTTTTCCCCCTGACCAGTTGGAACTCGCCGTCGCCACGTTCCTGCTGAAGATCCTCATGCCCGGATTCCGCGTCCGGGACCGGCCCGACCGCAACAGCCCCCGGAAATCAAAGAAAGCCGGCGACTTCCCCGCCCGGAAACCAGACGAGCCCAGCGTCACCAGCGTCGTGCGGAAAATCGAGTTCCACCTGCTCAACCCCTGGCAGGCCACCTAAAGCAAGGCCATTGGCCTCACGGCTCTCCCGGGGTTGCCGCCCCGGACCACGCGTCCAAGGGGCCTCGGCGGCGATTCAATGGCCGAAATAGGCGCTTTTGAATATCTTAGTAATGATTCCTGATGTGTGGCGTTTGCCGGGACTCAGTGTTTAGCGCCGCGCATGACGGCGCATACTCTTTGGAGTACGGGGATATATTCGGGGCCAATCGCGGGGGATCGTGAGTGATTATGCGCCCGCATTCCCCTTGTCGCCAGCTAGGAAGCAGGCAGACGATGTCCATCGCCACCACAGGCAGCGGGTTCTCTCGCTCCCGACCGCCCGCCAGGCGGTCGCACCGCTAACGGAAACGTGGGAGGGGCGTTGAACAACCTGCTCGAAAGGCTCGGCGTATTCGCCGCGCGGCGGCACTGGGTCGTCATTGTCCTGTGGCTCGTGATCCTCGGCGGCCTGACCGCTGCGAACCATTCGTTCGGCGGTACTTTCGTCAACAACTACACGGTGCCGGGCAGCCAGTCCCAGAACGGCCTCAACGTCCTCAACAGCGACTATTCCAGCCAGGGCGGCTACGGCGGCCAGCTCGTGTTCCACGCCAGTCAGGGCACGGTCGCGCAGCAGGAATCCGCCGTAAACACGGCCACGGCCAATGTCGGCAAGCTAGCCGGTGTGATCAAGGCGGTCAGCCCGTTCTCGTCTTCGCAATCAGGCGCCGTCTCCCAGAACGGCGAGATCGCCTACTCCAGCATCTCCTGGTCGGATAACCCGGCGGGACTGACAACTTCCTATCTGGACAAGCTCAACAACGCCGTCGCGCCCGCGCGTAACGCGGGGCTGAACGTGGAGTACGGAGGCGGTGCGGGCCTGATCGGCCAGCAGACGAGCGATCAGGCATCGGAGCTGATCGGCCTCGCGGCCGCGCTGATCCTGCTGCTGTTGATGTTCGCATCGCTCATCACCGCGGCGGTGCCGCTGGTGTCGGCGATCTTCAGCGTCGGGTCGGGCCTCGCGATCGTGGGCCTGATCGCGGCGGTCGTCACCATCCCGACCACCGGGCCGACCGTCGCCACGCTGCTCGGGCTGGGCGTCGCCATCGACTACGGCCTATTCCTGGCCGCCCGGCACCGCGAGCAACTCGACAACGGCATGGACGTGATCGCCTCAGTGGGTCAGTCCGAGAGCACGTCCGGCGCGGCGATCGTCATCGCCGGCAGCACCGTTGTCATTGCCATCCTGGGGCTGTACGTGTCCGGTGTCCCCTTCGTCGGGGCGATGGGCCTGTCGGCTGCGATCGTCGTCGCCGTGACGATGGCGGCGGCACTGACGCTGATCCCCTCGTTCATGGGCGTGGTCAAGAACAATGTCCGGTCACTGAAATCTAGGGTTCAGGCTCACCGTGCGGACATCTCGTCCCAGGATCAGGCGAGGCAGACTGCCGAGGCTACCGATGAGAAACACGAGCAGAGCGGCTTCGCTCACTGGGGACGCAAGGTCAGCCGGGCGCCCTGGCCGTGGGTGATCGCCGGGACGCTAGTGCTGCTGATCCTCGCGATTCCGCTGCTGTCGATCAACCTCGGCCAGCCAGACAACGGGACCAACCCCACGTCCGACAGTGACCGGCGCGCGTACGACTACATCTCCGACGGCTTCGGAGTCGGCACCAACGGTCCGCTCACCGTGGTGGTGAAGCTGCCGAAGCAGTCCAGCTCGGACGACCAGTCCCTGCTGAACTCGATGATCAAGAGTGTCGGGAGCACCAGCGGGGTCGAGTCGGTGACACCGGCTGCAATCAATAGTGCCGCCACCGTAGCAGTGTTCAACGCGATTCCGACCACCCGGCCGCAGGCGACGGCGACTGTCAATCTGGTAAGCACACTCCGCGACGACGTCCTGCCGAAGTACGACGTCACGACGTATGTCACTGGTACGGTGCCTGGCAACGTCGACTTCACCCACCAGATCAGCAGCCGCATTCTGCCGCTCATCCTGATCGTCGTGCTGATCGCGTTCATCCTGCTGACCATCGCGTTCCGCTCGGTCGTCATCGCCACTAAGGCGGCGATTATGAACCTGCTCTCAATCGGCGCCGCTTACGGCGTCGTCGTCGCGATCTTCCAGTGGGGCTGGGGCATCAGCCTCATCGGCGTGCCCACCACCTCGCCCATCCCGGCCTACGTGCCGATGATGATGTTCGCCATCGTCTTCGGCCTCTCCATGGACTATGAGGTCTTCCTGCTCTCGCGGATGCACGAGTCCTGGATCAAGACAGGCGACGCGCAGCGCAGCGTGGCGATCGGCATCGGAAGCACCGCGCGGGTGATCACGACAGCGGCGGCCATCATGGTGGTCGTCTTTGCAAGCTTCATCCTCAACGACCAGCCCGCGATCAAGATGCTGGCGATCGGGATGGCGTTCGCGGTCTTCATCGACGCGTCGGTCGTGCGGATGATCCTCGTCCCGGCCGTCATGTCCCTGCTCGGGCCCCACGCCTGGTGGATGCCGAAGCGGCTTGACCCGATCTTGCCGCAGCTACATCTAGAGGGCAGCTGAACGCGGCAGCTAGAGGGCAGCTGAACGCGGCAGCCCGACGCCAAACCAAGACACCGAACCAAGATACGAAAGCCCAAGCGGGCCTCATGGAGAAATGCGGAGTATGAGACGCATACCCATTGTGGTGGGCGGAGCCACCGCGATGCTGCTGGGGGTGGCCGCCGCGCCCGCCACCGCCAGCATGACGGCGACGGGCGGGGTCACGGCCACCGCCAGCCCGGCCAGCCATCGCGGCGAGCTCGATCTATTCGATCCTGGGAACCGGAGATGCGGTGACCGGAGTCCGGGGCTCGAGTAACGGAAAGGTGGTGCTCACGGGAGGGGCCCAGACCGGCAACGGCACGGAAGCCGTGCCGTTCCTCTACCTGGGTCGTCCGACGCAGGCGGCGACGGGCGCCGCGGCGCAGTCCTCGTCGCTGGCGTTTATTCCGTTCAACGCCCGCACCCGCACCTACGGCACCGCCAGCTGGTACCCCGTCGACGTAGCGGCCAGCCCGCTGTGCGCGTCAGGCTGCAGTTTCATCTCCGGCGACACCGTGTACCAGGACCGCGTGATGGGGCTCTACATTCCGACCTCCTCGACCAAGGCCAATACCTACCTCGCACCTGTCACCGCCGCCAAGTAGGCAAACAGCATCTTCACCGCCATCCTCGGTGACCTCACCGGAAACGCCTGGATGCCGCCCATCACCGCACACGCCTGAACCCACTCAGTTGCCGGCCAGCGCCGCCGGGCAAGCCGAACGCCGCGACAAGCAGGCCGCCATCCGCCGCAAACTCGCCAGGATCGACACCGCCGAGGCCGCCCTCATCACCGAACTGCCCCCCGACCCGTCCGACCCCGCCGCCCAAGCCCTCCGCCAGCGCATCCGCGCCCGCTTCACCGAGCTACACGGCCAGCGCACCACCCGGGACAGAGCTAGCCGCCCTCGAACAACCCCCCACCGAGCAGGCCAGCGACCCCAGCCTGCTAGGCGAGCTGCCGTTCCTGGGCGACATCCTCACCAACGCCCCCGCGGATCTGACCGAACGGCTGCTGGACACCTTCGATGTCCAGGCCGTCGACAACCCGGACAAAGACCAGGTCACCATCCACGCCACCCTCACCGACGCCACACCCCAAGCCATCAAAGACCTACTCACCGACCCCCGCGCCGACCACAACACCCCGCTAACATCACAACCGGGGACCACACCCAAGATCATGTTGGCCATTTGACCGGGCACACTGGGTCGTCCCCCGGGCCAGCACAGCCAACACAGCCAACACCTCTCAGGCCGGGCTGATCCCGTGGCGGCGCCGGGGCGGAGTCCGGCCCTTACCACGCGCGGCGGCAAAGCGGCGGACCAGTTCGTCCCGCAGGTCCTCCGGCTCAACGATGTCGTCGACGACCAGTTCGGAGGCCAGCCGCAAGATGTCGATGTCGCGCTCGTATTCGCGGCGCAGCCGGTCGGTCTCGGCCGCCCGCGCCTGCTCGTCGGCTATCTGCTCGAGCTTGCCTGCGTAGACCGCGTTCACCGCGGCCTCCGCGCCCATGACCGCGATCTTCGCGGTCGGCAGCGCCAGCGTCGCGTCCGGTTCGAAACCGGGGCCCGCCATCGCGTAGAGACCGGCGCCGTACGCCTTCCGGACCACGACGCAGATCTTCGGCACGGTGGCATCGGACATCGCCGCGATCATCTTCGCGCCGTGCCTGATGATTCCCTGCCGCTCCACGGCGGTGCCGACCATGAAGCCGGGCACGTCCGCGAGGAACAGCAGCGGGATCCCGAACGCGTCGCAGACCTGCATGAACCGGGCCGACTTGTCCGCCGAGTCGACGAAAAGCACGCCGCCCTTGAACATGGGGTTGTTCGCGACCACGCCGATGACCTGGCCGGCCAGCCGGGCGAAGCCGGTGACGACCTCCCTGGCCCACAGCGCGTGGATCTCGAAGAACGAATCCTCGTCCACGAGCCCGCGGACGTAGCGGCGCATGTCGAACGCCTGCCGCTCGCTGGCCGGGACCAGCGCCCGCAGGTCAGCAGGCTTCGGATCGCGAGCCTGCGCCAGCGGCGGCGGCTGCTCCCAGTTCTCCGGCAGGTAGGACAGGTAGGTCCGCACCGCGTCGAGCGCCTCTGGCTCGGTCTTGGCCAGGAAATGCCCGCTGCCGGACACCGTGCAGTGCAGCCGGGCGCCGCCCATCTCCTCCAGCGTGGTCTTCTCGCTGACCACCATCTCGACCATCCGGGGGCTGCCCAGGTACATCGAGGCGTTGCCGTCCACCATGGCGGTGAAGTCGCAGAACGCCGGGATGTACGCGCCGCCGGCCGCCGACGGCCCGAACAGCGCGCAGACCTGCGGGATCGAGCCGGAGGCCCGGATCTGGGTGCGGAAGATCCGCCCGGCGCCGCGGCGGCCGGGGAACATGTCCACCTGGTCGGTGATCCTCGCGCCGGCCGAGTCGACCAGGTAGATCATCGGGATGCCGACGTCGTAGGCCTTCTCGATGATCCGGATGATCTTCTCCACGGTGCGGGCGCCCCAGGACCCGGCCTTGACCGTGGAATCGTTCGCCATCAGCGCGACCGGCCGGCCGCCGATGGTCGCCGTTCCTGTGACCACGCCGTCGGCGGGCAGCCCGTCCGCCAGGGCGTTGGCGTACCGCCCGTCCTCGGTGAAACTGCCCTCGTCAACCAAGGCAGCTATCCGTTCCCTGCCAAAGAGTTTGCCGCGCGCAGCGGCGGCCTCGTGGTAGCGGCCAGCCCCGCCCCGCTCGATGGTCTCGCGGAGCTTAGAGAAATCGGTCATGGAGCGATCCTCCGGGAGCGGGGACCCGCGCGCAGCACCTGAGAGGGCAGAGTGCGGCCGACGATGGCTTCCGCCTCGGCGGCCGCCGCGATCATCGCCGCCAGGTCGATCCCGGTCGCCACCCCCATGTCCTCGACCATGTGCACGAGTTCTTCGGTCGCGATGTTGCCCGTCGCGCCCGGCGCGTACGGGCAGCCGCCCAGGCCGCCGACGGAGGCGTCGAAGTCGGACACGCCCAGCTCGAGGGCGGCCAGGACGTTGGCCAGTCCGGTGCCCCGGGTGTTGTGGAAATGAAGGTTCAGCGCCGTCTCCGGGTGGGCCGAACGGAACGCCCCGACCAGGGCCCGGACCCGGGTCGGCGTGGCCATGCCTGTCGTGTCGCCGAACGAGGCCGAGTCCGCCCCGTCGGCGATGGCCCGTCCGGCCACCGACACCGTCCGGGCGGGCGGCACGTCGCCCTCATACGGGCAGCCCCAGGCCGTGGACACGATCACCTGCACGGTCGCGCCGCGCTCATGCGCGACCGAGATGATCTCCGCGATCTCGTCGAGCGACTGCCCGGTGGACCGGTTGACGTTCTTGCGATTGTGCGTCTCCGAGGCCGAGACGACCGCTTCGAGCTCGGCGAAGCCTGCATCCAGCGCCCGCAGGGCGCCACGCAGGTTGGGCACAAGCGCCGAGTACCTGACCGACGGCGCCCGGGCCACCCGCTTCCACACCTCGTCGGCGTCGGCCATCTGCGGGATCGCCGACGGCCGCACGAACGACACCGCCTCGATCCGCTGCACGCCGGTGGCGGACAGCCGGTCAAGCAGCGCCACCTTCGCGTCGGTGGGCACCGGGTCCTCGTTTTGCAGCCCGTCTCTAGGCCCGACCTCGCGCACCGAGATCCGGTCCGGCAGCTCCCAGCTCACCCCTCAAGGCTAGCCGTCGCCGTGAGCCAGCTGAGCCGTTCGCCGGCGCCTGAGCCGTATGCCGCCCGCTGAGCCGTTCGCCGGTGGCCCGAGGGGCCGGGGACTACTCGCCCGGCCAGGCCGGCCGACGCTTCTCGACGAAGGCGGCGATGCCCTCCCGCCGGTCGGCCGACAGCGCGGCGGTCCGCCAGGCAGCGTCCTCGATGTCGAGTCCGGCCTCCAGCGAGACCCCCCAGCCGTGCCGGATGGCGCGCTTGGCCGCCCGGACCGCCACCGGGGAGTTGGCGGCGATCTGCCCGGCGAGCTCGAGGGCCGCGGGGCCGTCCTGGCCGGCCGGCGCCCGCCGGTCGACGAGCCCCAGCCGTTCCGCCTCGTCGATGCCCACCTTGCGCCCGGTCAGCACCAGGTCCGCGGCCCGGCCAGGGCCAAGCCGGCGCAGTGCCAGCTGGGTGCCGCCGCCACCGGGCACCAGCCCGACCGTCACCTCGGGCAGGCCGAAGGTGGCGGTGGCGTCGGCCACCACCAGGTCGCAGGAGAGCGCCAGCTCGCAGCCGCCGCCGAGGGCGAAGCCATGCACCGCGGCGATCGCGGGCTGCGGCAGCGCGAGCACCGCGCCGAACACCGCCCGGATGGCATGACGCTGGCGCAGGATGTCGGCATCGGTCATGCCGGCCCGCTCCTTCAGGTCCGCCCCGGCGCAGAACGCGCGCTCCCCGGCGG
The DNA here is from genome assembly GCA_963798675.1 of uncultured Actinomycetes bacterium. Classification (GTDB taxonomy): domain Bacteria; phylum Actinomycetota; class Actinomycetes; order Streptosporangiales; family Streptosporangiaceae; genus Palsa-504. Next base: position 65,634 of record CAWCUJ010000047.1, read on the forward strand.
CGCTGAGCACGACCGCGCGGACGCCGGGCTCGGCGGCGATCTCGGCGCAGGCCCGGGTGAGCTCACCCGCCATCGCGGTGCTGACCGAGTTCATCGCCTCGGGCCGGTTGAGCGTGATCTCGGCCACCCCGTCGCCGGGATGCCGCGACACCCTGATCGTTTCCATATCGGTGCAGGCTAGCGGTTCAGGGCAAATTAAGGTTGGTTCCGCTCGTTCCGCTCGAGCCTGCGCTGCTCCTCCTCCACCAGCCGGAACAGTGTGGCCTGCGTGAACTCCACCCGCGGGATATCGGTCAGCACGATCTGGCCGTGCTCGCCAGCCGACTCCACGACCAGCCGCCCGCTGCCGAGCAACCGATCGAGCGGCCCCTTGGAGAACGACACGTCATTGATCCTCGCCAGCGGGATGTCCCGGCCGCGCCTGGCCACGATGCCGTCCCGCACCTTCAGCCGCCGGGTAGTCAGCTCATAAGTCGTCGTCCGCCAGCGCAGCACCGGCACCATCAGCCACAGCATCAGGGCCAGGATCGCAACCGCGGCCACCACCAGCCGTTCCGCCGCCGCCGCCGACCCGGCCGGGATCACCACCTCCGCCACCAGCGCGGCCGCGACCACGAGCACCGCGACAAGCAGCGGCCGGATCAGCGTCTTCCAATGCGGATGCAGCCGCAGCACAAGCTGCTCGTCACCGGTGAGCGAAGGATCCTGTGCCATACGCCAAATATTGGCACGTCGCGCCCTCCCGCGAGCCGAAGAGCGCCGGCGGCGACTGGACTGACGAGCGACACCCCCCGCGAGCCGAAGAGCGCCGGCGGCGACTGGACTGACGAGCGACACCCCCCGCGAGCCGAAGAGCGCCGGCGGCGACTGGACTGACGAGCGACGAAGGAGCGAGGAGGGAAGGAGCCGCCTTAGAGGCGCCCGGAGGCGAGCGGGGAAGACAGAGCGCCCGGAGGCGAGCGGGGAAGACAGAGCGCCCGGAGGCGAGCGGGGAAGACAGAGCGCGACATAAACTCCGCAGATGGATCGGGTTCGGCTGGCTGCGATCGCGCGGCGGCACTGGCTATTCGGCCTCGCGCTGGCCGGGGCGGTCGCGCTGCGGGTCCTGGTGATGCTGGCCTTCCGGCCGATCATGTGGTTCGGCGGCGACTCGGCTTCGTACCTGGCGACCGGCCTGCGGCTGATCCCCGACCCCAGCCGGGTGGGGGGCTACGGCTTCATGCTGTGGGCGCTCCGGCCGCTGCACAGCCTTGCCCTGGTGGCCGCCGTCCAGCATCTGATGGGCATCGTCATCGGGGTGCTCATCTACCTGCTCGCGCGCCGCCGCGGGCTGCCCGCGTGGGTCGCGACGCTCGCAGCCATCCCGGTCTTCTTCGATGCATACGAACTCCAGCTTGAAGCCGATGCCGTGCCAGACATCCCGTTCGGCCTCCTGGTTATGATCGCCCTGTACCTGCTGCTGCGGTCACCGGGCGAGCGGCGCCCGGCCCAGGTGGTCCCCGCCGCCTTCCTGCTCGGGGTGTCGGCGATCCTCTGGCCGGTCGGGCTGGCCCTGCTGGCGATACTGCTCGCGGTGCTGCTGGCCGCGCTGTTGATGCGGCGGGCGGGCGTGCTGGCCGTCGCCGCCGCGATCCTCGCCGGAGCGGTGCCGGTCGCGGGCTACGCCGCCTGGTTCGATCTGCACGAGCACCAGTTCAGCCTGACCAGGAGCGACGGGGTGTACCTGTGGTCGCGGACGATGTCGTTCGCGAACTGCGCCGTGATCAGGCCGCCGGCCAGCGAGCGGACGCTGTGCCCGCCCGCCGGGACCTCAGGACCGCGGATCGCCGCGTCGCTGTACATCTGGGACGGGAACTCGCCGCTGCTGCGGATGCCCGGCGGCCGGTTCTCGGCACGGACCAACGCGCTCGCGCTCAACTTCGCGCTGCGGGCCATCGCCGCCCAGCCGGGCGGGTACGCCGCCGCGGTGGGGCACGACTTCGCGCTGAGCTTCGCCTGGGACCGGCCGGTCCATCCGGACGCCGGGATCGTGGACAGGTACCAGTTCTCCGACGCCACGACGGCCTGGGTCCCGGCGACCATGCGCACCCCGGGCGGCGGGACGGTGGCCGGCGACCAGGCCGCCTACGACGCGGGGCCGCCCGCGCCGACGCGCGCGGTCCAGCCGTTCGCCTCCTGGCTGGTGAGCTACCAGCGCTATGCGTACCTGCCGGGGACGCTGCTCGGGGTGATCCTGCTCGGCGGCCTCGCCACGATGATCGTGCGGCGGCGGGCACTTGGCGGTCTGCCGTGGGCGTTCGCGGTGACGATCCTGCTCGTGCCGCCCCTGATCGCCGACTTCGACCTACGCTACCTGGTGCCCGCGGTCCCGGCCGCGTGCCTGGCCGCGGCCCTCGCCTTCGCGCCCCGGCCGTCGCCGGTGGATCAGCGCAAGTGGACGACGTCGCCGGCCGCCACCGGGACCACGCTGCCCGGTGACACGCGGACGAGCAACCTGCCGTCCGGGTCGACACCGACGGCGAGCCCGGAGAGCACCTGACCGCCGGGCAGTTCGGCCCGGACACGACGGCCGATCGTGCCGGACAGCTCGGTGTAGCCGACCCGCAGCCCGCAACGCTCCGGGTCGCCGCCGGCCAGGCACCAGTCCTGGTACCAGCGCTCGAAGCCGGCCAGGATCGCGATGAGCAGCCGTTCCCGGTCCGGGGCGGCCGAGCCCGCGATGCGCAGCGACGTGGCGGCCAGCGCGCCCGGCCCGGGCGGCGGCAGTTCGCCAGGTTCGGTGGACACGTTAAGGCCGACGCCGACGACGACCGCGTCGCCGACCGCCTCGGCCAGGATCCCGCCGAGCTTCGCGGGGCCGGCCAGCACGTCGTTCGGCCATTTCAGCCGCGTCTGGACTCCGGTCACGGCGGTCACCGCCGAGGCCACGGCCACCCCGGCGAGCAGCGGGAGCCAGCCGCGGCGGGCGGGTGGCACGGCCGCTGGCCGCACCAGCAGGGAGAACGTCAGCGCGGCACGTGGCGGAGACACCCAGGTGCGGCCCATCCGGCCGCGCCCCGCGCGCTGCTCCTCGGCGGCGAGTATCACGCCTTCCGGCGCGCCGCCGAGGGCACGGGCCAGCAGGTCGGCGTTGGTCGAACCGGTGCGGTCTTCGACCTCCACGGCCTGCCACAGGCCGCCCGGCCGCAGGACGGCGCGGGCCAGGGCCGCCGCGGCCAGCGGCTCCCGGCCGGGCACGCTGGCCTGCCCCGGCGTATGGTTCTCGGTTCGCACGGTAACCCACTATTGTTCAGTTGCCGGGAGGAGGGAAATCGTTGACCGGTCTCGGAACGAGCCAGCGCCGCAGCCCGGACGATGGCAGCGTACCGGAACGCCAGCGGAGTTGGCGGCTGTGGCCGCCGGAGATCTCCTGGGACCCCGGCCCCCTGGCCGCGCGGGTCAGGGCCGTCGCGGCCGGCCTGACTCCCGCCGCGCTGTGGCGGAACCACCGGCTGTTCACCATCGCGGCCTGCCTGTCCGTCATACCGCGGGTCATCGCCGCGCTCGGGTTCAAGCCCGCCCTGCTCATCCAGGACTCGTTCTCCTACATGAAGCAGAGCGTCCAGGTCTTGCCCTTGGCGCAGCTCAGACCGGCCGGGTACCCGCTTGTGCTGCACCTGCTCCAGCCGGTCCACAGCCTGCTGCTCGTGACCACGCTGCAGCACCTGATGGGCATCGGGCTCGGCGCGGTCATCTACGGGGTGCTGCGCACCCGCGGGCTGCCGGCCTGGGGGGCGACGCTGGCCGCCGCGCCGACGCTGTTCGACTCGCGGCAGATCTGGCTGGAGTCCTCGATCCTGCCCGACACCCTGTTCACGCTCGTGCTCATGATCGCCGTCGCGATCCTTATCGTCCGGCCCAAACCTACGATCTGGCAGGCTGTGATCGTCGGGCTGCTGGTCTCCTGGGCCTCGGTCATCCGCGGCAACGGCGCCCCGGTCTTCGTGATCATCCTCGCGTTCCTGCTGATCCAGCGGGTCGGCTGGAAGGTGTTCACCGCGTGCCTGGCCGCGTTCGCGGTCCCGCTGCTCGCCTACGCGCTGCTCTTCTTCTCGGAGTACGGTCAGCTCAACATCACCAACAGCACCGGGATGTTCCTGTGGTCGCGGACCATGTCGTTCGCCAACTGCGCGACCATCAAGCCGCCGGCCAACCTGGTCCCGCTCTGCCCCCAGAACCAGCCCGACCACCCGACCTCGCCCGCCCCGCCCTGGTCCGTATCGGCCCTGCTGAACGAGCGAAGCCCGGCTGACTACCTGTGGGCTCCTGGCGCCTGGTACACGGTTGACGCCCACCCCGGCATCAACGCGTACAACAACAAGCTGGCCATGCAGTTCGCCGAACGGGCCATCGAGGCGCAGCCGCTCGACTACCTCAAGACGGTGGGCAAGGAGGTCTTCCTGACCTTCTTCGCCTCCGACCGGTCGGAGGTCTACCTGTCGGATCATTTCACCGTGGCCCCGCACATCACCACGCTCGCGCCCTACATGAAGTACTGGGAGAAGAGGTACGCGCACACCATCTCCAACACGCACGTGGTCCAGCCGTGGGCGTTCTTCATGTTCCTGTACCAGTTGCCCGTCTGGTTTCCCGGCTGGGTCTTCTTCGCCGTGGTGATGGCCGGACTGGTCGTGCTGATCGTCAGATGGCGCGGCTGGGGCAGGTATGCGGGCCTGGCCTGGGGCGTCGCGGTCGTCAACCTGATCGTGCCGATCGCGGCCCACGAACTCGACTACCGGTACGCGCTGTCCGCGGTCCCGTTCGCCTGCCTGGCGCTCGGCCTGGCCTGCATCAAGAAGCCCGCCCCGGCTCACGAGACGGCTCCCGAGACGGACTCAGCGGGCGAAATCAGCGCCTAGCCGCCCGCCGGTAGGCTTCCGCCCATGGAAGACACGCAATGGCGCACGCACCGGCTCGAACTGGACGACCAGACCCTGCGCGAATGGGACGCCCAGGTACTCGCGGCCGATGCCGAGGGGATCGTGCTCGACCGGTCCGCGTTCTACCCGGGCGGTGGCGGCCAGCCGCCGGATCACGGCGTCCTGCTGTGGGGCGGCGTACAGACCCGGATCACCGGGGCCCGCAAGGGTGACGACCTGTACCTGATCCCGGCCGAGGGCGATCCCTGGCCGGCGCCAGGGACCCCGGTGCGCGGGGCGCTTGAGGATGACCGCCGGACCGCGTTGATGCGCACTCACTCCGGCCTGCACGTGCTGTGCGGCGTGGTGTTCCGCGACTTCGGTGCCTTGGTGACCGGCGGCAACATGGAGCCGCTGACCGCGCGGATGGACTTTAACCTGCCGGACGTCCCGCCGGGCTTCCGCGAGGCGGTCGAGTCAGCGTGCAACGCCGAGGTGCTGGCGGACCGGCGCATCGACGTGCGGGTGCTGCCCAGGGACGAGGCGTTCGCCCTCCCTGACATCATCCGCACCGCCACCAACCTGGTGCCGCCGGAGGTCAAGGAGGTGCGGATCATCGACATCGTGGGACTGGACCAGCAGGCGGATGGCGGCACCCACGTCGCGTCCACCCGCCAAGTCGGCCGGATCGAGGTCGTCAAGATCGAGAGCAAGGGCAAGGGCTTCCGCCGCCTGCGCATCCGCATCGCGGACTAGGGCCCCGTGATCCGTTACGCTCGGTGCTGCCTGAGCGCGCCGCGTAGTGCCCAGCCGCGCCGCTGTAGTGCCCAGCCGCATAAAGATCGGGGTGGATTAGGGCTTCTTGGTGACTTTTATGCACCATAGTCCCCCTAATCAACCCACAAGCCCGAATCCACCCTAGAAGGCTAAATATTCTCGCACTGGCGCACGAATAATGATGTTAATGAGGCCAGTGGGGCATCCCGGTCGAGCCCGAGGCCCACGGGGGCCCGCAAAAGCCGAAAGCAGGGCACGAGAAACAGCGTCACCCGGTGTTCTGCAGGCCGGCCGCCATGCCGTTCACGGTGAGCAACAGCAGCCGCTCCAGCCGCTCCCGGTCCTCGTCACCGATCTGGAGTTCCGCTTCGCGCAGCGCCGTGAGCGCCCGCAGCTGCAGGAACGAGAGCGCGTCCACGTAGGGGTCGCGCAACGCCAGCGCGCGGGACAGCACCGGCCGGTCGGCCAGCAGCCAGTCGTGCCCGGTGACGGCGAGCACCAGCCGCCTGGTCAGGTCGTACTCGGCGAGCACCAGCCCGGTCAGGTCGTCGCGGCCGCCGAGGGCCAGGTAGCGGGCGCCGATCAGCCGGTCCGTCTTGGCCAGGCTCATCGCCGCGTTGTCGAGCAGCACCCCGAACAGCGGCCACTCGTCGTACGCCCGGCGCAGCACCGCTACCCCGTCGGCGTCGGCGATGGCGGCCAGCCCACTGCCCAGCCCGTACCAGCCCGGCAGGTTCAGCCGGGTCTGCGACCAGGCGAAGACCCACGGGATCGCCCGCAGGTCGGCCAGGTCCATGCCGGGCACCTGGCTCGGGCCGCCGCCGGGGGCCACCGGGCTCGGGCCGCCGCCGGGGGCCACCGGGCTCGGGCCGCCGCCGGGGGCCACCAGGCTCGGGCCGCCGCCGGGGGCCACCGGGGTCTGCGGGGTCTGCGGGGCCAAGCCGCGCTTGGCCGGCCTGGAGCCGATGCGCAGGCCGCCGATCTCGCCGAGCGGGCTGATCCGCGCGAACCAGTCGGCGAAACCGTCCTGGACCACCAGGTTGCGGAAGGCCGCCCGGGCGGCCGCGTCGATCTGGTCTGCCATGTCCCGGTAGCTGGCCGCAGCGGCCGCGTTGCGCTCGGCGATCCGCGCCGACGACGCGAGCAGCACGGCGGAGCTGACCTGCTCCAGGTGCCGCTTGGCGATCACCGGCTGGCCGTACCTGGCGAAGATGACCTCGCCCTGCTCGGTCACCTTGAACGACCCGTTGACCGAGCCGGGCGCCTGCGCCAGCACGGCGCGGCCGGCCCGCCGCCCCGGCCGAGCGCGCCGCCGCGGCCGTGGAACAGGGTCAGCCGCACGCCGCGGGCCGCGGCCCACTCGGCCAGCCTGGCCTGGGTGTCGAATAGCCGCAAGGTGGCGCTGGCCGGCCCGAGTTCCTTGGCCGAGTCCGAGTACCCGAGCATGGCCTCGAGCGCCCCGCCGTTGGCGGCGACCCGGGCGGCGACGTCCGGGAGCGCGAGCATGCCGGTCAGCACGTCCGGCGCGTGGGCCAGGTCGGCCGCGCTCTCGAAAAGCGGCACCACGTCGAGCTTGGGGATCCGGCCGTCGACCATGGCGTAACGGGCGAGTTCGTAGACTCCGGCGATGTCATCGGCCGAACGGGTGAAGCTCACCACGTAACGCCGGCACGCGTCCACGCCGAACCGGTCCTGGACCCAGGCCACGGCGCGGATCGTGGCCAGCACCTCCTCGGTCTGCGCCGAGGCGGACCCGTGAATTCCGTGCTCGGCTCCGGGCGGGCCGGCCGCCCGAAGCTCGGCCAGCGCCCGGGCGTGCACCTCGCTGTGCTGCCTGACCTCCAGGCCGGCCAGGTGGAACCCGAACGTCTCGGCCTGCCAGATAAGGTGCTGCAGCTCACCGAACGCCTGCTTGGCCGCCCCGGCCGCGGCCAGCGACTCCTGGACGATGCGCAGGTCGGCGAGATACTCGGCCGGTCCCGGGTAGGCCAGGTCGGCGTGCCGGACCCGGGTCGCGTTGATCCGCTGCGCCGTGTAAAGCAGGTAGGTTCGGTACGGCTCCTGCGGTGACCGGGCCGCGAGCTCCGCCAGCAGTTCCGGGTGCGCGGCCGCGGCCGCGGCCAGCGCGCGCCGCAGGCCCGCGGCCGGCGGCGTGGTCGCCTCGTGCAGGGTCAGCGCCCGGCCGATCCTGGTGGTGGCGTTTTCCAGCGCGCGCAGGACGTGATCGGCCTGGATCGTCGCGGTCTCCCGGGTGACCTGCGCGGTGACGAACGGGTTGCCGTCCCGGTCCGCGCCCACCCAGCTGCCGAACCGCAGGAAGGCGTGCACCGGCGGTACCTCGGACGCCACGCGTCCGCTGTCCGCCGTGGCCAGCGCCCGGTCCAGCTCCCGGTACACGGTGGGCACCACCCGGAACAGGGTCTCGTCGAACACGGTCATCACCGCGCGCACCTCGTCGATCGGGTCCATCGCCGTAACCCGAAGCTGTGACGTCCGCCACAGCAGGTCGATCTGTTCGCGCAGCCCGCGGCGCGCCTCATCGTGGTCGGCCGCCCCGGCGCGCCGGTCGTCCAGGACCTCAAGCAGCCCGCTGATCCGGCGCAGCGCCGCCACTACCGCGCGCCTGCGTGCCTCGGTGGGGTGCGCGGTGAGCACCAGGTGCACGCGCAGCGACGCGATCAGCTCAGTCAGGTGCTCACGGCCCTCGTCGTGCCCGAACTCGGCGACCGCGGCGGCGAGCGACTCCCGCACCGGCTCCTGCCCGGAATCGCGTTCCCGCAGGATGCGGATGCGCTGGTGCTCTTCGGCCAGGTTGGCCAGGTGAAAGTAGACGGTGAAGGCGCGGGCCACCTGCTCGGCCGCCGCCAGGCTCCAGGACGCCACCAGCGCCACGATCTTGTCCCCGGCCGGATCGTCGACCGCCAGGCCCGGACCCGGACTCTGGGGGGCGGTGCCCATTCCCGGCGTGCTCCATGCGTCGCGCTCGCTATGCCGGGCCTGGATCACCGCCCGCCGCAGCCGCTCCACGTCAGCCAGCAGCTCCGGCCCCTCGGAATCGCGGATGACCTCGCCGAGGATGTCGCCGAGCAGCCGGACATCGCGCCGCATCGGTTCCGGCAGCCCGGCGCGGTCGCTCTCTCTGTCCCTGTTCACGGTCAGAGCTTAATTCCCCGGGCTGACCAACCCATTAACCTGATGCCATGACGACCCAAACCGCCGCCGGATCCGGACCAGATCGCGAACCCGTTCCCGACCCGCACACCACCGCGGGCAAGATCGCCGATCTCGAGCGGCGGCGGCAGGCGGCCGTACACGCCGGCTCGGAGCAGGCGGTGGCCAAGCAGCACGAGCGAGGCAAGCTGACCGCCAGGGAACGGGTCGAGCTGCTGCTCGACCCGGGCTCGTTCACCGAGTTCGACGAGCTGGCCAGGCACCGCGCCACCGACTTCGGGATCGCGGCCACCCGGCCCTATGGGGACGGCGTGGTCATCGGGTACGGCACCGTGGACGGACGCCCCGTGTGCGTGTTCAGCCAGGATTTCACCGTGTTCGGCGGCTCGCTGGGCGAGGTCTACGGCGAGAAGATCGTCAAGATCATGGACCACGCGCTGAAGACCGGCTGCCCGATGATCGGGATCAACGACGGCGGCGGCGCCCGGATCCAGGAAGGCGTGGTCGCGCTCGGCCTGTTCGCCGAGATCTTCTACCGCAACGTGATGGCCTCCGGCGTCATCCCGCAGATCTCGCTGATCATGGGCCCGTGCGCGGGCGGGGCCGTGTACTCCCCGGCCATCACCGACTTCACCCTCATGGTGGAGGGGACTTCTCACATGTTCATCACCGGGCCCGACGTGATCAAGACGGTGACCGGCGAGGACGTGACCTTCGAGGAGCTCGGCGGCGCGCATGCGCACGGCGTCAAATCCGGCGTCGCCCACTACCAGGCCAAAGACGAGCAGGACTGCATCGATTTCGCCCGCGACCTGCTGTCCTACCTGCCCTCGAACAACCTGGACGAGCCGCCCAGGCGCGACGCCCCGGACCTGGACAGCACCGAACCGGACGGGGATGACGCGGAACTCGACACGCTCATCCCCGACTCGCCGAACCAGCCGTACGACATGCACGAGGTGATCACCCACGTGCTCGATGACGGCGAGTTCCTTGAGGTACACGCCGGCTTCGCGCCGAACATGGTAGTCGGCTTCGGCCGGGTGGAAGGCTCCTCCGTCGGCGTGGTGGCCAACCAGCCGATGCACTACGCCGGCTGCCTGGACATCGATGCCTCGGAGAAGGCGGCCCGGTTCGTCCGGACCTGCGACGCATTCAGCATCCCGATCCTGACCTTCGTCGACGTGCCCGGATTCCTGCCCGGCGTGACCCAGGAATGGAGCGGCATCATCCGCCGCGGCGCCAAGCTCATCTACGCCTACGCCGAGGCCACGGTGCCGAAGGTGACGGTGATCACCAGGAAGGCGTACGGCGGCGCCTACGACGTGATGGGCTCCAAGCACTTGGGCGGCGACGTCAACCTGGCCTGGCCGACCGCCCAGATCGCGGTCATGGGCGCGCAGGGAGCGGTGAACATCTTGTACCGCCGCGAGCTGGCCGGCGCGCCTGATCCCGAAACGCTGCGCGCCCAGAAGGTCACCGAGTACGAGGACACCCTGGCCAACCCGTACGTCGCAGCCGAACGAGGCTACGTCAACGCGGTCATCCGCCCGTCGGAAACCAGGCTCGCGGTCACCCAGGCGCTGCGCTCCCTGCGCACCAAGCGGCAGACCCTGCCGCCCAAGAAACACGGCAACATACCCCTATAGAAGCAATTGCGTAGAGCAATTGCCTACAAAGCGTGTTCAGATCAATCCAATCTGTCGGCAATAGTGGCACATCTGGCACGCGCACGTACCCGCCTGCCCTAGAGTCGGAGATGATGACCGAATTCGCTGCCCCGCTTCCCATCCTGGCCCGCTACGCGGTCATGGTGGACGTCGGTTACATCTATGCCGCGGCGGGTGAACTGCTGTTCGGGTCGAGCTCCCGCCGGGATTTCCGGGTCAACGCCGTCCCGCTGATCCAGGTGGTCACCAAGCACGCCGACGAGGTGATCCGCGGCGAACTGCTCCGCGTCTACTGGTATGACGCCGCCCGTGACCGGGTGCCGACCATCGACCAGCGGGTCATCGCCCAGATGCCCTGGGTCAAGCTCCGGCTCGGCAACCTGAACGCGCGCGGCCAGCAGAAGGGCGTCGACGCCCAGATCAGGGCGGACATGGAAGCCCTGGCCCGGCACCGGGCGATCACCAACGCGGTCCTCATCGCGGGCGACGAGGACATGGTGCCCGCGGTCGAGGCGGCCCAGGCGTTCGGGGTGCGGGTCCACCTGTGGGGCATCGAGCCGCCGTACGGCACCAACCAGGCCGAGCGCCTGGTCTGGGAATCGGACACGGTCGACGTGCTCGACGGCTCGTTCCTGCGACCCTACTTCACCAAGAACCCGACCGCCGTCGAGCAGGTCAGGTCCGATCCGGTGCTTGGCTCCTCGCCGACCGTGCCGTCGCCAGCCCAGCTGTTCGGCGAGCGCCACGCCCGGCCCCCGACGTCGAGAACGGGCAGCCACCCGATCCTGTCCGCCAACACCGGGGGCTTCCCGGCCATCAGCAGCACCGGCCCGATGCCGCGGCTCGGGCCCGACCGGATCCGGGTCGAGGAAGCCGGCGAGCACGTCGCGCAGAAGTGGATCCTGACCCGCGGCCGGGACAATATCAGGGACCTGCTGCCCGGCCCCATCCTGCCGCCGGTCATCGACAAGGAACTGCTTGTCGACGCCGAGAAGGAACTCGGCTTGTCACTGCGCCCCTACCAGGAGGCCCGCGAGTGGCTGCGGGACGCGTTCTGGGAGCGGGTCCACCGGGAGTTCGGCATCAGCCTGGGCAAATCCCGCGGCTGAAGATCCTTATACTGAACGGACCGTGGTTACCCGCCCCGCTGACGACGATCAGCCTCCCAGCCGGCCGCTACTCCGCGTGGTCCGCGGGGATGCGACGCCGGAAGAGATCGCGGCCCTGGTCGCCGTCCTGACGACGCGCTCAGCCGAGGACGAGGCCCCCAGCCCGCCCCGTTCGGCCCAAGGATTCTGGTCCGACCGGTCCAGTAAGGTGCGGCGCCCGCTGCACCCCGGCCACGACGCCTGGCGCAGATCTTCTTTGCCGAGCTGAGTGCCGCATCAGGCTACGTCGGTCCGGCCGGCGATGCGGCGGAACCATTCACCTGGCCCGGCACGGGAGGCCGGAAGTCATCATCGTGAACGGCTACTGCCCTGATGGGGGATGTAACCGTGCACAATCATGGGACTCGCCGCTGGGCGCCTTTGAGGCGGCCCTTTGGCTCGCTAGGTGAGACGTTCTAGGATCAGCTCGCGGACGCGGGCGGCGTCGGCCTTGCCGCGAGTTGCCTTCATGACCGCGCCGACCAGGACGCCTGCTGCCGCGGTCTTGCCGTCGCGGATCTTGGCGGCTACGTCGGGGTTGGCCGCGATGGCCTCGTCGACGGCCTTGGTGAGCTCGCCTTCGTCGCTCACCACCGCCAGACCGCGAGCCTCAATTATCTCCTCTGGCGTGCCCTGGCCGGCGAGCACGGCGCCGATTACTTCGCGTGCGAGCCGGTCGTTGAGCGTGCCCGCCGCGACCAGTTCCACGATTTGGGCGACCTGAGCAGGGATGATAGCCAGGTCCGCTAGCTCGGTGCCTGCCTCGTTGGCGCGGCGGGCCAGCTCGCCGAGCCACCACTTGCGCGCGTCGGCCGGCGAGGCGCCCGACGCCACCGTCTCGGCCACCAGGTCGAGCGCGCCCGCGTTGGAAAGCGCGGTCATGTCCGCCTCGGACAGGTCCCACTCGGCCTGCAGCCGGGCCCGCCGCGCGGACGGCACCTCGGGCAGCGCGGCCCGGATCTGCTCCACCCAATCGGCCGGGGGGGCGACCGGCACCAGGTCCGGCTCGGGGAAGTACCGGTAGTCCTGCGCCTCTTCCTTGGATCGCCCGGGAGTCGTGGTCCCGGTGTCCTCGTGCAAGTGCCTGGTCTCCTGGGTGACCCGGCTGCCGGAGTCGAGCACGGCGGCCTGCCGCTCGATCTCGAACCGGACCGCGCGCTCCACCGAACGCAGCGAGTTGACGTTCTTGGTCTCGGTGCGCGTCCCCCAGCGGCCGGATCCGGGCGGCGCCAGCGAGGTGTTCACATCACAGCGCAGCGAGCCCTCCTCCATCCGCACGTCGGAAACGGCCAGGGACCGGAGCAGATCGCGCAGCTCGGTGACGTAGGCGCGCGCGGCCACCGGCGCGTCGGCGCCCGTTCCCTCGATCGGCTTGGTCACGATCTCCACCAGGGGGATGCCGGCCCGGTTGTAGTCGACCAGCGAGTACTCGGCGCCGTGGATCCGGCCGGTGGCGCCGCCCACGTGCAGCGACTTGCCGGTGTCCTCCTCCAGGTGCACCCGCTCGATGCCGACCCGGATGGTCCGCTCGCCCACCGCGACATCCAGCCAGCCATCCGTGCACAACGGCTCGTCGTACTGGGAGATCTGGAAGTTCTTCGGCATGTCCGGGTAGAAGTAATTCTTCCGCGCGAACCGGCACCAGGTCGCGATCGAGCAGTTCAGGGCCAGGCCGATCCTGATCGTGTACTCGATCGCCGTCCGGTTCACCACCGGCAGCGAGCCGGGCAGGCCCAGGCAGACCGGGCAGACCTGGCTGTTCGGCTCGGCCCCGAAGGTGGTCGTGCAGCCGCAGAACATCTTCGTCCTGGTGCCCAGCTCCACGTGGGTCTCCAGCCCGATCAACGGCTCGTAGCGCTGCACCGCCTCGGCGAACGGGACCAGCGTGTCCGTCATCGTCATATTTCTAGCCCTTTCGCGCGGGCGAGCAGCGGCTGGCCCCAGCGGTCGGTGAGGGCGGCTTCCGCCGCGGCGGCGACCCGGTACAGCCGGTCGTCGGCCAGCGCGGGCGCCATCACCTGCAGCCCGACCGGCAGCCCGTCTTCCGCCGCCAGCCCGCACGGGACCGTGATCGCCGCGTTGCCCGCCAGGTCCGACGGGATCGTGCACAGGTCGGCCAGGTACATCGCCATCGGGTCGTCGGCCCGCTCCCCGAGCGGGAACGCCGTGGTCGGCGTGGCGGGCGATACCAGCACGTCCACCTGGCCGAAGGCCGCGTCGAAGTCCCTGATGATCAGCGTGCGCACCTGTTGCGCCTTGCCGTAGTAGGCGTCGTAGTAACCGCTGGACAGCGCGTACGCGCCGAGGATAATGCGCCGCTTGACCTCGGCGCCGAAGCCCGCCTCGCGGGTCAGCGCCATGACCTCTTCGGCGTCCCGCCTCCCGTCGTCGCCGACCCGCAGGCCGTACCGCATCGCGTCGAACCTGGCCAGGTTGGACGAGGCCTCGCTGGGCGCGATCAGGTAGTAGGCGGGCAGCGCGTACTTGAAGTGCGGGCAGGACACCTCGGTCACCTTGGCGCCGAGCGACTCGAGCAGCTCGACCGCCTCGGCGAACCTGGCCAGCACGCCCGGCTGGTAGCCGTCACCGCTCAGGTCGGTGACCACGCCGATCCGCATGCCGCTCACGTCCGCCTCGCGCGCGGCGGCCACCACCGGCGGCACCGGCGCGTCGATCGAGGTGGAATCCATCGGGTCGTGCCCGGAGATCGCCTCGTGCAGCAGCGCCGCGTCCAGCACCGTCCGGCCGAACGGTCCAGGGGTGTCCAGGGAGGACGCGAACGCGACCACCCCGTATCTTGACGAGCCGCCGTAGGTGGGCTTGGTGCCGACGATGCCGCAGACCGCGGCGGGCTGGCGGATCGAGCCGCCGGTATCGGTGCCGATGGCCAGCGGCGCCTCGTAGGCGGCCACCGCGGCCGCGGAGCCGCCGGACGAGCCGCCCGGGACCTTGTCCAGGTCCCACGGGTTGTGGCTGGGACCGAACGCGGAGTTCTCGGTGGAGGAGCCCATGGCGAACTCGTCCATGTTGGTCTTGCCGATGATGACCGCGCCGGCCTGCTTCAGCCGCTGCGTGATCGTCGCGTCATACGGCGGGTGCCAGCCGTCCAGGATGCGCGAGCCGCAGGTGGTCGGCATGTGCTTGGTGGTGAAGACGTCCTTGACCGCGACCGGGACGCCTGCCAGCGGGCCTAGCCGTTCGCCTTGGCCGCGCCTTTCGTCGACGTCCCGCGCCTGGGCGAGCGCGCTGTCCGCCGCGATGTGCAGGAAGGCGTGCACGCGGTCGTCGACGGCGGCGATCCGGTTCAGGTGCGCCTGGGTGACTTCGGTCGCGGAGACCTGGCCGGCGGCGAGCGCGGCGGACAGTTCGGCTGCGGTCATCCGGGTGAGTTCCATCAGGCTCAGTCCTCCCCCAGGATCCGCGGCACCTTGAACCGCTGCTGCTCCACCGCGGGCGCCTGGGCGAGTGCTTCCTCGGGTCGCAGGCAGGGGACCGGCTCGTCGTCGCGGAACACGTTGGTCAGGCCGGTCGCGTGCGAGGTCGGCGGTATGCCCTCGGCGGCGACCTCCTGGACCTGCGCGACGGCCGTGATGATCTGATCCAGCTGAGGCGCCAGATGGTCTAGTTCGGCGTCGCTGAGCGCGATCCTGGACAGCCGCGCCAGGTGCGCGACCTCGTCACGGGTAATGGGCATGCACGCCATCCTAGGGTGGGTTCGGGGGAAAGGCAGAGCCCCCGTGGCGGCAGGCTGTAAGCAATATGGCGCGTTACCGTGGTCGGGCATGGTCCGGTGTCGGTCTTCCCGTTCGTCGTGGTTGTGGAGGTGCGTTGTGAGCACTGACGTCAGGGCCGCCGTGGACGCCGCGTTCCGGGATGAGTGGGGCCAGGTCGTCGCGACGCTGATCCGGACCACCGGCGACTGGGACCTCGCCGAGGAATGCGCGCAGGACGCGTTCGCGATGGCCTTGCAGCGGTGGCCGAAGGACGGCATCCCCGGCCGGCCGGGCGCGTGGCTGACCACGGCCGCCCGTAACCGCGCCATCGACGTGCTGCGCCGCCGGACCGTGGGAGCCGCCAAGCTGCGGGAGGTCGCCGCGATGTCCTTGCCGCCGGAACCTTCGGCCTACGAGCCCGGCACCGATCACAGCGGGGTGCCCGATGACCGGCTGCGGCTGATGTTCACCTGCTGCCACCCGGCGCTGTCGCTCGAGGCCCGGGTCGCGCTGACCCTGCGCACGCTGGCCGGGCTGACCACGGCGGAGATCGCCCGGGCGTTCCTGGCCAGCGAGCCGACGATGGCCAAGCGGCTGGTCCGGGCCAAGCAGAAGATTCAGCACGCGGGGATCCCGTACCGGGTGCCCCCGGCGCACCTGCTGCCGGAACGCACACCGGGCGTGCTTGGCGTGCTCTACCTGCTGTTCAACGAGGGGTATTCGGCCACGACCGGCGCGGACCTGGTCCGGCAGAACCTCAGCGCCGAGGCGATCAGGCTGGCCCGGGTGCTGGCCCGGCTGATGCCCGACGAGCCCGAGGCCGCCGGTCTGCTGGCGCTGATGCTGCTGCACGACGCGCGCCGGGCGGCCCGGCTGGACGCCAGGGGCGACCTGGTGACGCTGGAAGACCAGGACCGTTCGTTGTGGGACGCCACCGAGATCAGCGAGGGCGTCGCTATTTTGGAGGCGGCGCTGCGGCGCGGGCGGCCGGGGCCGTATCAGATCCAGGCGGCCATCGCCGCCTGCCACGCGACCGCTTCGGCAGCGGACCTGACCGACTGGGCGCAGATCGCCTTGCTATACGAGCGACTCGTTTCGTTCTTGCCGACTCCGGTGGTGGAGCTCAACCACGCGGTCGCGGTGGGGATGGCCCGCGGGCCTTCGGCCGGGCTTTCGCTGGTGCAGGCGCTGGAGGCGACGGGAAAGCTGGCCGGCTACCACCTGCTCCCCGCGACCAGGGCCGACTTCCTGCGCCGCCTCGGCCGGGCCGCGGAGGCCGCCGCCGCGTACGCCGAGGCGCTGGAGCTGACCAGCACCGACGCCGAACGCCGCTACCTAAGCCGCCGGCTGGCCGAAACCAGCGGCCAGACGTGATCACGTAAACAACGCGTCGCGGGAGACCGCTTTCTTTACGCGATCATGTCGCTGGAGACCGCTTTCTTTACGCGATCATGAAGTGGCCTGGCGGACGGCGTTGGGGCCCCGGTCGAGGAGGGTGCGGAAGGCGGCCGCGTCCAGGATCGGCACGCCGAGCTCGACCGCCTTGTCGTACTTGGAGCCGGCGTTCTCGCCCGCGACCACGAAGTCGGTCTTCTTGGACACCGAGGAAGTCACCTTGCCGCCGGCCTGCCGGACCGCCTCGCCGGCCTCGTCCCGGCTGAACTCAGCCAGCGTGCCGGTGATGACCACGGACACGCCCGCCAGCAGCCGGGCTGCAGCCCGGCTGGGGTCGAAGTCGGCGTCTTCGAGTTGGACCCCGGCGGCACGCCATTTCGACACGATCGCCCGGTGCCAGTCGACGGTGAACCAGTCGCGCATAGAAGCCGCGATCGTCGGCCCGACCCCTTCGACCGCGGCCAGGGCGTCCACGCTGGCCGCCTCGATCGCCTCCAGCGAGCCGAACTCGGCTGCCAGCGCCCGCGCCGCCGTCGGCCCGACGTGCCGGATGGACAGCGCCACCAGGATCCGCCACAGCGGCCTGGTACGCGCCTCGGCCAGGTTGGCCAGCAGCCGGGTGGCGTTGGCGCTCAGCGTGCCCTGCTTGACCATGAAGAACGCGCAGGTCTCGAGCCGCTCGGCGGTGAGCGCGAATACGTCGCCCTCGTCGGCGACCAGGCCGCAGTCGAGCAGCGCGCTCACGGCTTCGTAGCCGAGCACCTCGATGTCGAAGGCGCCCCGCCCGGCCAGGTGGAAGAGCCGCTCGCGCAGCTGGGCCGGGCAGGACCGCGCGTTCGGGCAGCGCCAGTCGACCTCGTCTTCCTCGCGGGCCAGGGTGGTGCCGCACGCCGGGCACGCGGTGGGGAACCCGAACTCGCGCTCCGTCCCGGTGCGCAGGTCGGCCACCGGCCCGAGCACCTCGGGGATCACGTCGCCGGCCTTGCGCAGGATCACCATGTCGCCGATGAGCACGCCCTTGCGCTTGACCTCGTCCGCGTTGTGCAGGGTGGCCCGGTCCACCGTCGACCCGCTGACCTTGACCGGCGCCATCACCGCGAATGGGGTGACCCGGCCGGTACGCCCGACGTTCACCCGGATATCGAGCAGCCTGGTGGTGACCTCCTCCGGCGGGTACTTGTAGGCGATGGCCCAGCGGGGCGCCCGGCTCGTCGAGCCGAGCTGGCGCTGCAGCGCGATCTGGTCCACCTTCACCACCACGCCGTCGATCTCGTACGCGGGATCATGCCGGTGCACGGCGTAGTGGGCGATGTACTCGCGGACCCCGGCCATGTCCGGGACGACCTGGTACAGGCCGCTGACCGGAAGGCCCCAGCCGCGCAGTCGCTCGTACCAGCCCGACTGCGTGCCGGGCGCTCCTTCCAGGTGCCCCTCCTCGCCGGGAGCCGCGGCCTCGCCGGTGATGCCGGCGCGGCCCGCTTGGCCGGCTTCGCCGGCGGGGTCAGCACTACCCTCGACCCGGCCGATACCGTGGATGATCGCGTCGAGAGCCCGGGAGGCGGTCACCCGGGGATCCTTCTGCCGCAACGACCCGGCGGCCGAGTTCCGCGGGTTCGCGAACGCCGGCTTGCCCGCGTCGAGCAGCGACTCGTTCAGCTTCCCGAACGCTTCCACCGGCATGAATACCTCGCCCCTGACCTCGAGCACCGCCGGATGTCCCGAACCCTTCAGCCGGTTCGGGATGGAGGAGATGGTCCTGATGTTCGGCGTGACGTCCTCGCCGGTGCGCCCGTCGCCCCTGGTGGCCGCCTTGACCAGCGCGCCGCCGGAGTAGACGAGGTCGATCGCCAGCCCGTCGATCTTCAGCTCGCACAGGTACGGCCCGGTGCCGCCGAGCCGCGTGACCCGGTCCGCCCAGCCGCCCAGGTCCTCATCGGAGAAGACGTTGTCCAGGCTGAGCAGCCGCTCGAGGTGCTCGACCGGGGTGAACAGCGTGGACACCGTCCCGTGCACGGTCTGGGTCGGCGAGTCGGGCGTGCGCAGGTCCGGGTACTGCTCCTCGAGCGCGCGCAGCTCGCGCATCGTGGTGTCGTACTCGATGTCGGAAATCGTGGGCGAATCAAGGACGTAGTACCGGTGGTCGGCCTCGGTGATCTCCAGGCTGAGGTCGGCGTGCCGCCGCCTCGCGGCTGCGGGCGCCTCCTGCGGCTCCCCGCCCGAACCCGGCCCGCTCGTGTCGCTCTCGCCCAATTAGGACTCGCCCCCTGTCTCCTCGATCAGCTCAGGCAGCATGCTCGCCGCCTGGTGGCACCGGGTCAACGCGGCGCGCGCCTGGGCCGGGGACGTCCCGGCCAGCCCGCAGGCCGGCGTGATCACCGCCTGCTCCGCGCACGTCGCCAGCGACAGCCCCAGCCGCCGCCACAGCCGGATGACCCGCTCGGCGGTTTCCCTGGCCTCGCGGCTGCCCCCGCCCGGGCCGCTCGCTCCGCCGGCGCCTTCGACGGCCTGGTCAGGCACCGTCTGGACCGCCCCCGTCAGCAGGCCAAGGCCCGCCTCCGCGTACTCGGCCACGCTGTCCTCTTCGCCCCGCCGTAGCCGGCCGAGGTCGAAGGCGACGGAATCGGCCCCCGCCGCCCTGATTATCCCGAACGGGACCGAGGGAGCGCAGCAGTGCACGACCGTGTAGGCGCGGGTGCTCGCGAGCACCTGCTCCAGCCTCTGCCGCAGCGTGTCAGCCTCGACCGCGGCGAGCCGTGACAGCCCGCTGGCCGTCGGCACCATGCCCTCCGCCACGGCCGGGAGGGCCGGCTCGTCGAACTGGACGACCAGCCGGGCCCCGGGGACGCGCTTGGCGACGTCGGCCGCGAAGGCGGCCGCGCCTTCGGCGAGCGAGGCGGTCAGGTCGGCCACCGCGCCGGGATCGGCGATGGCCACGTTCATGGTGCGCGGCAGCTCCAGCGTGGCGGCCAGCGTCCAGGGTCCGCACAGCTGGACCTTGACCGGCCCGCGGAAGCCGTCAAGCACCTCTTCCAGGACGTCCAGGTCGGAGGAGAGCATGGACCTGGCCCGGGCCAGGTCCCGGCCCGGCCGTTCGGCCAGGCGCCAGCCGCGCGGGGTGACCTCGACGGCGATGTCGACAAGCAGCCCGGCGGTCCGGCCGGTCAGGTCCGCTCCCGGCCCGCGATCCG
Organism: uncultured Actinomycetes bacterium; assembly: GCA_963798675.1. Lineage (GTDB taxonomy): Bacteria > Actinomycetota > Actinomycetes > Streptosporangiales > Streptosporangiaceae > Palsa-504. The sequence goes on from CAWCUJ010000047.1 coordinate 85,594, forward strand.
GCAGCTCGGGGAGGTGCGGGAAATCGGGAAGTTCGCCGGCGATGACGCGCATCGCCTCGGCCGGACTTGTGCCGGGCATCGAGCCGATCCCGGTGGCGCTTCCGGCCGGCCACGGGTAGCCCGGCCCATCATGGTCATCATGCACACGTCGAGCTTAGAACCGGCAGGTGACAAACCCGCGATCAGCGCCAGCCTGGGCCACCCCGCGCCCCGGCCCCGGCCCGGGACGCGGGGTGGCTTCGCCAGGACGCGCCGGGCTATCCGCCCCTGAAATCGTTGTCGCCGTCCCCTGGCCAGCTGGGGTGGTCATCGGGACCGGCATCGTCCCAGCCGGCATCCGGCGGCTGCCCACGGTGGCGGCGAGGCCCGTACTCCAGCGGATCGCCCGGATCGCCTCGCCGGTCGGCCCGGAGATTCGACATCGCCACGACGGCGATGATCCCGACCGTAATCCCGATGACGAAGAAGGCGCTCACGATGGTTACGACCGCGCCGTTCATCGCTACCCCCGGCCGCGCGGCTGGAAGTGAGAGCCAGAGCCGCCGAAGCGGGTGAGCCATCTCGCGCCCCGCGCCGCCGCGCCGGGCGCCGCGCCGGACAGGGAGAACAGCCGATCCTCCTTCCGTACGGCTATCGCCACCATCGCGACCACCCCGAATGCGATCCCGCCGAAGAAGACCGCCAGAATCAAGTACGCTACCGATGCTGCGCTGCCGCTCATGCAGCCTCCCCATAACCTGCCGACGGTGCGGAAACCGCCGGGCCCTACTGTTTGCGGCCCCGAAGAGGCCTCCGGAGGCCTGACGCGAGGGTCATCGTCGCCCCCCGCTAGCTGGTCATACCATCTGGTCTACTGGGCTGAGACGAATCGTTGGTCCGGTAGGGGTGGTATGACATGTACTTCTATGACCAAGCAGTCGAACGGCCAGGCTATTACCGACCGTCCTGGCGATCCCAACGTTTGGTACATATGGGCTGGATACCCCTAGTATCTGGTTAAGAAACCATCTCAGATGACTAATTCTAACGACGAGGATGATTCCATTGGATCTAGCCAGCCCGGTGGTTGGGATGGCTGGTATAAATACGAGAACGCGGAGCTATATGGCCGGACGGCGCCCGTTTGCGACGGGGCCGGGGCTGGCTTCGCGACGGGCCCGGGGCTGGCACAGCCGCGAGTTCGAGTGCGCTAGCACTACCGGGCCGACTCGGTACTTCCGACCCGCGGAGTTCGTTCCACGGGACCGCTCCTTGCCACCTGGCCTGGCAGGCCTTCTCGCCGGCCTGATGTTCGTGGGCCACGGCGTCCCCGTCTGTCCACGTTATGTACCTACTGTCCGGTCCGTACCGCTGAGCCTGGCAATACTGCTCTCCGGAGCCATCTGGCAGGTCCTAGTGCATCCAAGCAGACCTACTGCTAGGATGGACCAACTGCATCCTGCCATCCAAGCCATCCCAACGTTTGGTATCTGTGGTGAGTGTTACCACGACCGGACGGGGTATAAACCCGCTAAGCCTAAATATTCCAGCGAGTTGAATGGCACGGATGGTCCGGACAGGTAGGATCAGCCCAGTCACCAGGACACTCGCGCGCCGAGGAGGGTCGATGGCGAACCCCATGTACCGGCAGATCGCCGAAGATCTGCGCGCGCAGATCGAGGATGGCGATCTTGAGCCCGGTCAGCAGCTACGAACGGAGATCGAGCTCAGAGAGCACTACGGAGCGTCACGAAACACCGTCCGAGACGCGATCAAGTTGCTCACCACCCTGGGCCTGGTCGAAACCAAGCCGGGTCAGGGGACCTTCGTCGTGCGGAAGATGGAGCCATACATCACCACCCTGACCGGCAGCCCCAAGGTACCAACCCTTTACGGCGAGGTCGACGAGTCCGCCGCGGGCGAGACATCGGGCATGGAACGGGTTTTCCTCAGCACTGCCCCCCAGATCGAGATCCAGAAAGCGGTCGTCGGCGTAGCCAGGCAGCTGGGGGTCACCGAAGGCTCTCAGGTCATCAGCCGGCACCAGAAGCGCTATATCGACCGAACCCCCTGGTCAATGCAGACATCCTTCTACCCCATGGGATTTGTGCTCCAGGGAGCCGGTCGGCTCATCCAGGCCGATGACATCGAGATCGGCACGGTGAAGTACCTGGCGGACACCCTCGGCCTGCGCCAGGTCGGATACCGCGACTGGATCACGGTACGGACGCCGGACTCCACGGAGGCCGCATTCTTCAACTTGCCGCTGGACGGCCGGACCGGAGTTTTCGAGGTATTCCGGGCTGCCTACGACCAGACGGGTACGCCGATGCGACTGACCGTGACGGTATGCCCGACGGACCGGAATCAGTTTATCGCTAACGTTGGAGAGGTTCCGGACTCTGCGCCGAGCGACGGAACCTCTTAAGTCAGTATATCAGAATTTAATAAAGCCTTGATTGTTTACGTCATTTCTGAGCCGGAAGATAGCGCTAGACATACTTAGGATCCAGCGATCGTCGCGGCTGTGTACTAACAAGGCGACAGACTCCTGTTCCCAGCTTGGCCCGGGGCGGAACAGGGATCATGATCGCGCATAAGCTCCGGTCAGCGCCCCCGCACGAGGCGGCGACCGGACAGGGTATTTCCGCCCTGAGCATCTGCAATAACCTTCGTGCGGACGCAGTTAGGCAAGTCAAATAGATGTGTAAATCCGATACGCCCCGATTCCGGGGTGTGCAACAGAAAGGTGCGGGTCATGGCGAAACTGCATGCGCGTCCCTCTAACCAGTACCGGTACGAGCACTACGACCCCTTCTTCTAGGGAACCGGCCCGGACCCGGTCGGCCCGGATCAGGCCGGCCAGACGTTTGTGAGCCGTCGGCGCTAGCCGTTACGGCAGCGCCGACGGCGAGTCTCGTGACACGTGAGGCCCAATCAACAGGTGCGGACCCTGAAAAGGCAGAGCACTAGGGAAAAGGCAGAGTACTAGGAGGTCATTTGGGGACAAACTCGTTATTTTGGCCCGGTATAAGGTTTCATCCAGCCGGAGTCTGGAAATTCCCAAACTCCCAGCCCTCCTCACCCCTCGCCGGTCGGCGTTTAGCCAGGCCAGCGGGTCCGGGCGGGCCGACACGCGCAATGTGCCTGCGACCGGGCTGCACTGGTAGGCGATTCGGGTGCTATCGCGTACGCCGGATCAGGGTGACTATGTATCGGTGGGAACGTATCCGTATGCCCTACGTCTTGGTATGCCGGGGGACTTGGACGCAGTATGCGGACTTGTCCGGGAAGCCGCGGAATGGCTGCGGACCAGCAAGAACACCGATCAGTGGGCAAAGCCCTGGCCTGATCGCGCCCGCCGACGCGAGCGTATGCTGGATGACCTGCTGAAAGGTAAGACGTGGCTGGCCTGGGACGGCGAGACCGCGGTCGCGACCATCACCGTAGACCCCGACGAGCCAGTTGACCTGAACGACCAGCCAGTCTGGCCGGAGCACGAACGCCACCGGCCAGCGCTGTATGTGCGGCGGGTCGTCGTAGCCCGGAGCTACGCCGGCTGCGGACTCGGCGCCGCGCTACTGGACTGGGCGGCCGACGTGGCGAAAAGAGACCACGGAGCCGTACTGATCCGCATTGACGTATGGACCACCAACCTGGAGCTGCACGCTTACTACCAAGGCCAGCGCTTCGCCCGCCTGCCGGGCCGTGAACTGCGGGCACTCGCCGCTTACCCGTCACAGGCGCTGTTCGAACGGGAAGCAGGCATACCAGGATCTGACTATACGAAATTGTTTCGGGAGGAAGAGCGGAGCGACGAAAGCAAGTTCCGCTGACAGGATATCCTCCAGGCTCTACGACAACCAGATACCATCGGCCGGCAGGCCTTAAAAGTGCGGTTAAGTCGAGTATGCCCGCGCTTTCGGACAGACCGGCAGAATGCCATATTTAGGACGGCTTGCCATGCCACCAAGTTTCCATTGGACGTCATTTGACGTAACCAGCCAGCTTCCTGAGCGCTGGCCGGAAGATATCGGCGCGATAGCCGCCGAAGCCGATTTCCGAGATTTTCCCCGCACGCCGATCTTGTCCCGTGAAGCCGCGGACGTCACGCATATCGCCCGCGGCCGGGTGCATGCCACCCAGGTGCAGCAGGGGCTGCCCTGGCTGTACAAGCTGTACCGCGACCACTTCCTCGAGCTGGCCGTCAAAGCCCACGGTGAGCCCATCGAGGCGGCCCTGGACGACCGGTATGGCATCGTCCTGAACGTCCAGCGCGGCAACAGGATGCGGTTTGAATGCCATGTCGACTCCAACCCGGTGACCGGTCTCCTGTTCTTCACCGATCATCCGGCCGGCGGGGGCGAGCTGGTCGTCGGGCACAACCCGGCGGCGGTCGGCGTCGACGAACTCGAACGGGACTGCAGCGTTATCACGCCGCGGGCAGGTGAGCTGATCTTCTTCGACGGCAAGACCTACCCGCATTACGCGCGGACACTGGCCGCCGAGCAGGACGTGCGCGTCGTGGCGGTGATGAACTTCTACACCACGTCGTGCCCGGAATCGACCCGCCCGCTCGAGCTGAACCGTCACCTCTTCGCCGACGAGTGACAGGCCGCTGGCTTACGTCCGCCCGGTCGGCGTACGAGCCACCGGCGACGTGCTGCTGATGGTGGCGCTGCCGAGGACGGTGTCGCCCTCGTAGAGGACGGCGGCCTGGCCCTTGGCCACGCCGCGCGCCGGGCGGTGCAGCCGGACGCGTACCGCCTCGCCGTCCAGCCAGGCCGTGCAGCCGTGCACCTCGCCGTGCGCGCGTAGCTGGACGAGGCAATCGCGGGGCCCCATTGGCGGGGCGCAGCCGGTCCAGACGGGGCGCGTCGCGGTGATCTCGGTGACGTCCAGGCCCTCGGCGGGTCCCACCGTGACCGTCCTGGTTACCGGCTCGATGTCGAGTACGTAGCGGGGCCTGCCGTCATCCGCGGGTGTGTCCACCCGCAGGCCCCTGCGCTGGCCGACGGTGAAGGCGTAGGCGCCCTGGTGCTCGCCGAGGACCGAGCCGGAGGCGTCGACGATACGGCCGGGCGCCGAGCCCAGGTGGCGGGCCAGGAAGCCCTTGGTGTCACCGTCGGCGATGAAGCAGACGTCGTGGCTGTCCGGCTTGGCGGCTACCGCCAGCCCGCGCCGCGCAGCCTCGGCGCGGACCTCGGCCTTGGGCGTGTCACCGAGCGGGAACATGGCGCGGGAGAGCTGATCCGAGGTGAGCACGGCCAGCACGTAGGACTGGTCCTTGCCGGGGTCTGCGGCCCGGTGCAGGACCCCGTCCGAGATTCGCGCGTAGTGGCCGGTGCATACCGCGTCGAAACCGAGCGCCAGCGCGCGGTCGAGCACCGCCGCGAACTTGATCTTCTCGTTGCAGCGCAGGCACGGGTTCGGGGTGCGGCCCGCGGCGTATTCGGCGACGAAATCCGCCACCACGTCGCGGTGGAAGCGTTCGGCCATGTCCCACACGTAGAACGGGATGCCGATCACGTCGGCGGCCCGCCGTGCGTCCCGCGCGTCCTCCAGCGTGCAGCAGCCGCGGGCCCCAGTCCGGTACGACGACGGGTTCGACGACAACGCCAGATGGACGCCGGTCACCTCGTGACCCGCGTCTACCGCACGAGCCGCGGCCGTCGCGGAGTCCACTCCGCCCGACATCGCCGCAAGCACCCGAAGACCGCTCATCGCGCATCAAGGCTACGCGCCGCGCGCCACCACTTCCCACCGCACACCCGGCCCGGGCTGTTTCATGATCATGGCCAGAAACGGTCAGATAGCGCCCAATACTGGCCACGATCATGATCAGCGCCCGGAATGCCGCAATAGGCGGGGTCTCAGCGGGCGGCGGCGCGGCGGGCGCGGTCGACGACCTCGCGGATCACCAGGCCCAGGGCATCCACGTCCTGCTGGGTGGAGGTGTGACCGAGCGAGAAGCGGAGCGAGCCGCGGGCCCGGGACTCGTCCGCTCCCATGGCCAGCAGCACGTGGCTGGGCTCGGCTACGCCCGCGGTGCACGCCGAGCCGGTGGAGCAGGCGATCCCGTTCGCGTCGAGCAGCATGAGCAGCGCGTCGCCCTCGCAGCCGGGGAAGGAGAAGTGCGCGTTTCCCGGCAGCCGGTCCGGCCCCGGCGGCGGGCCGTTGAGCACGGCGTCAGGGACCGCGGCCAGCACCTGGCACACCAAGTCGTCCCGAAGCGCGGCCAGCCGCTCGGCCTCGTCGGCCCGGTGCTTGGCGCACACCGCGGCCGCCACGGCGAACGCCCTGATCGCGGCGGTATCGAGGGTGCCGGAACGGATATCGCGCTCCTGGCCGCCGCCGTGCAGGACGGGAACGGGGGTCACGCCGCGGGCCAGGATCAGCGCCCCGACGCCGACCGGGCCGCCGAGCTTGTGACCGGTGACGGTGAGCGCGTCCGCGCCGCTGACCGCGAAGTCGACGGGTAGCTGCGCGGCGGCCTGCACCGCGTCGGTGTGGAACGGCACGCCATACTCGTGGGCCACCGCCGCGAGCTCGGCGACCGGCTGAACCGTGCCTACTTCGTTGTTCGCCCACATCACGCTGACCACGGCCACCTGCTCGGGAGCCGGCCCGATCGCCGCCCGCAGCGCGTCCGGGCGGACCGCGCCGTCGGCACCGACCGCGAGCCAGACCGCCTCGGCGCCCTGGGCTTCCGCCAGCCAGCGCACCGAGTCGAGGACCGCGTGGTGCTCGACCGAGGTGGTCAGCACCCGCCGCCGCCGGGAGCCGCCCCGGCGCGCCCAGTACAGGCCCTTGACGGCGAGATTGTCGGCCTCGGTCCCGCCGCTGGTGAAGACGACCTCGCTCGGCCGGGCGCCGAACACCTCCGCCAGCTGCTCCCTGGACTCCTCCACCACCCGGCGGGCGCGCCTGCCCGCGGCGTGCAGCGACGACGGGTTCCCGAGCCGGGCGAGCTCCTCGGTCATCGCGACGATCGCCTCAGCACGCATCGGCGTGGTCGCCGCGTGATCCAGGTACACGGGACTTGTGCTGTGCGGACTCATGGCTGCGTACAGCCTAGCTGCCGGAAAGATACAGAAGAAACAGATGTAACGGGCAACCTAGGAGTTACGTGCGCTTGCCGATCTCCTCGAGAAGCTGCGGGACCACCTTGAACAGGTCCCCGACCACCCCGAAGTCGGCCAGCTCGAAGATCGGGGCCTCCGGGTCCTTGTTGACGGCGATGATCGTCTTCGAGGTCTGCATCCCGGCCCGGTGCTGGATCGCGCCGGATATGCCGATCGCCATGTACAGCTGCGGCGAGACGGTCTTGCCGGTCTGGCCGACCTGGAACTGATGCGGGTACCAGCCGGCGTCGGTCACCGCGCGCGACGCGCCGACGGCCGCGCCGAGCGCGTCCGCGAGCGTCTCGATGATCTCGAAGCCCTCTGCGCCGCCGGTGCCGCGGCCCCCGGAGACCACGATGGACGCCTCGGTCAGGTCGGGACGCTCGCCGCGCTCGGCGACCACCCGGCTGGTGACCCTGGCGCCGGTGGCCTCCTCGGCCAGCGACACCGAGGAAAGCTCCGCCGCGCCGGGCGCGGGCTCAGGCGCCACCGCGTTGGGTCGCATCGCGACGATCGGCGTGCCCCGCCTGACGCGGGAATGCACGATCGTCGCTCCGCCGAAGATCGACTGCTCGGCGACCGGGTTTCCGTCGTCGCCCGGCGTCAGGTCCACCGCGTCGGTGAGCAGCCCGGAATCCGTTTTGACCGCCAGCCGGCCGGCGATCTCCTTGCCCTCGGCCGTGCCCGCCACCAGGACGAGCACCGGTGACTTTTCCTGGACCAGCTGGGCGAGCAGGGCGGCCGTCGGGGCGGCGACGTAGTCGTCGAAGACCGAGTCGTCGGCCACGTAGACGCGGGCCGCGCCGAACTCCGCGCAGCGTTCCCGCCCTTCGGTGGCTCCCGGCCCGGCCCACACGACGGAGGGCTCGCCGAACCTGCGGGCCAGCGTGATCAGCTCGCAGGTGACCTTTTTCACATCTCCGCCCGCGTGCTCCGCGAGTACCAGAATCTCAGCCATGCCGTCTCCTCCAGCCTCAGATGAACTTGCGCGCGGCGAGGAATTCGGCCGCCTTAACGCCGCCGTCGCCCTCGTCCTTGACGATCACGCCGGCCTGGCGCGGCGGCCGCTGGGTGTGATCGACCACTTCGGTGGCCGCGCCGCCGAGGCCGACCGCGGCCGGGTCGATGCCCGCATCGGCGAGGGAGAGCGTCTGAACCGGCTTCTTCTTCGCCGCCATGATGCCCTTGAACGAGGGGTAGCGCGGCTCGTTGATCTTCTCGACCACGCTGATCACCGCGGGCAGCGAGGACTCGACTTCGTGGTAACCGTCATCTGAGACGCGGCGGACTCGGATCGCGGACCCGTCGATCTCCACCTTGCTCGCCAGCGAGAGCTGCGGCACGTCCAGGCGCTCGGCCAGCATCGCGGCCATCACGCCCATCCGGGCGTCGGTCGACTCTGACCCGCAGATCACCAGGTCGAAGCCGGTCTGGGCGAGCACCTGGGCGAGCGCATAGGAGGTCGACAGCCCATCCGAGCCGGCCAGCCCGTCGTCCAGCAGGTGCACGGCCTTGTCGGCGCCCATGGACAGCGCCTTGCGGATCGACTCGGCGGCCTTCTCCGGTCCCATGGTCAAGATGGTGACCTCGGCCTCGTTACCCGCGGCGCGCTGCGCCTCGGCGATCTGCAGGCCCTCCTCGATGGCGTACTCGTCAAGCTCGTTGATGAGCCCGTCCACCGACGCGCGGTCCAGCGTGCCGTCAGCCGGCTTGAGCTTGCGTTCGGCCCAGGTGTCAGGCACTTGCTTGACGCACACGACGATGTTCATCGACTACACCGACCTCCTTGGTTGTTGGCATACAGCCTGCCAAACGCCGGAGCGCCATCGGGCACCGGGTCCACGAGCATAATGTTACTTTCCGGTAGATTCGGCGGCGAACGCCCCAGGTAACGGGCCGTTTCACCGGACGGCAAGGTCCCGCCACCGTTACGTCGGCGCCTAGAGTCCCTGGTGAGGAAGAATCTCCAGGAAGCATCCACTCCCGCAGGAGGGTCATTTGCCTCGGGTCACCGTCATCGGGACCGGATACCTCGGGCTCACTCACGCCGTCTGCCTGGCCGACCTCGGACACGAGGTGCTGGCGATCGACGTCGACGCGGAGAAGATCGCGAAGGCCACCAACGGCGAGGTCCCGTTCTTCGAGCCCGGCCTGGAACCGCTGCTGCGGAAGAACCTGGACTCCGGCAGGCTCCGGTTCACCATGTCCTTCGCCGAAGTCGGCGAGTTCGGCGATCTCCACTTCCTGTGCGTGGGGACGCCCGAGGGTGAGTCGGGCCGGGCCGACCTCAGCTCCGTCTACGCCGCGGCCGAGGCGCTCGCCCCGCACCTCGCGTCGCCGTGCCTGATCGTCGGGAAGTCGACCGTCCCGGTCGGCACAGCCCGGCAGGTGATGAACCGGATGCGGGCCATCGCCCCGGCCGGCGGCCAGGTCGACGTGGCCTGGAACCCGGAGTTCCTGCGGGAGGGGTTCGCGGTGCAGGACAGCCTGGCTCCCGACCGCATCGTGCTCGGCGTGGCCTGCGACCGGGCCGAGGCACGGCTCCGCCAGGTGTACCGCGCGCCGCTCGAGGCGGGGACGCCGCTGCTCGTGATGGATCTGGAGACGGCCGAACTGGTCAAGGTGGCCGCGAACGCCTTCCTGGCGACCAAGATCTCCTTCATCAACGCCATGGCCGAGATCTGCGAGGAGGCGGGCGCCGACGTGATACCGCTCGCCGAGGCGCTCGGCTATGACGCGCGGATCGGCAGCCGGTTCTTGTCTCCCGGGCTCGGCTACGGTGGCGGCTGCCTGCCCAAAGACATCCGCGGGTTCCGCGCGACCGCGGCCGAACTGGGCGTGAGCTCGTTGGTCAGCTTGCTGACCACGGTGGACGAGATCAACCTGGGCCGCAGGGACCGGGTGGTCGCGCTGGCCCGCGAGGCGGCCGGGGATTCGCTGGCGGGCTGCCGGGTAGCGGTGCTCGGCGTCGCGTTCAAGCCCAACAGCGACGATGTCCGGGACTCCGCCAGCCTGGCCATCTGCGACCGCCTGGTGGCCGAGGGGGCGATCGTGTCGGTGCACGACCCGGTGGCCATGCCCAGCGCGGCCGCCAAGCGTCCGACCCTGCGGTATGCCCCGTCGGTCTTCGAGGCGGCCGAGGGCGCCAACCTGGTCCTGCACCTCACCGAGTGGTCCGACTACCGGGCCATCGACCCCGCCGCCCTGGCCGGGGTCGTCGCCCGCCGGGTGATCATCGACGCGCGCTGCTGCCTCGACACCGGGCTCTGGCGCAGCGCCGGCTGGTCGGTGCGCGTCCTCGGTCGGCCCTAGGCCCCCGCTTCGGCCGCCTCGACCACGTTGGCCAGCAGCATGGCGCGGGTCATCGGGCCGACCCCGCCCGGCATCGGCGCCAGCCATCCGGCCACCTCGGCGACGTCGGCGGCGACGTCGCCGACCAGCCTCGGGGGGTTATTCGGGTCCGCGTCCGTCCGGGTGATGCCCACGTCGACCACTGCCGCGCCGGGCCGGATCATGTCGGCGGTCAGCAGCCCGGGCCGGCCCGCGGCCATCACCACGATGTCCGCGGACCTGGTGTGCGCGGCGAGATCCTTGGTTCCGGTGTGGCACAGCGTCACCGTGGCGTTCTCGGTGCGCCTGGTCAGTACCAGGCCGAGAGCACGGCCGACAGTGATCCCGCGCCCGACGACGGTGACGTCGGCGCCCGCTAGGGCCACTCCGTAGCGGCGCAGCAGTTCGGCGATGCCGCGCGGCGTGCACGGCAGCGGGCCCGGCTCGCCGAGCACCAGCTTGCCGAGGTTGACCGGGTGCAGCCCGTCCGCGTCCTTGGCCGGATCCATCCGGTTCAGCACGGCGGGAACGTCCAGCCCGGCAGGCAGCGGCAGCTGGACGATGTACCCGGTGCAGGCCGGATCGGCGTTGAGTTCGTCGACCACCGCCTCCACCTGCGCCTGGGTAGCGTCGGCGGGCAGGTCCCGGCGGATGGACGCGATCCCGACCTGCGCGCAGTCCCGGTGCTTGCCGTTCACGTAGGCGCGGCTGCCGGGATCGTCGCCGACCAGGACCGTACCGAGCCCGGGCACGATGCTGGCCGTGCCGCCTGCGCCGGCACTGCTGGCCGTGCCGCCGGCGCCGGCACTGCTGGCCGTGCCGCCGGTGGCGGCGGGCCCGCGGGCGGCCAGCGCAGCCACCCGCTGCGCCAGGCCGGCCCGTATTTCCGCGGCCGCGGCCTTGCCGTCGAGTACCTGTGCGGTCACGCGTCGCCCTCCGGATCAGTGGTAGAAGTGCCGGACGCCGGTGAAGTAGAGCGGGATGCCCGCGGCTTCGGCGGCCGCGACGGTCAGGTGGTCGCGGATCGAACCGCCTGGCTCGACCACCGCGGCCACTCCGGCCTGGGCCAGGATCTCGAAGCCGTCGGCGAACGGGAAGTACGCGTCGCTGGCCGCGACCGAGCCCGCCGCCCGGTCCGCAGCGCGCATCACCGCCAGCCGGGACGAATCCACCCGGTTGACCTGGCCCATGCCGACACCGACCGAGGCTCCGCCCGAGGCCAGCAAGATGGCATTCGATTTGACCGAACGGCAGGCCTTCCACGCGAAGGCAAGATCTGCGAGCTGCTCCTCGGTGGCCGCCGGGCCGGCCTTGAGCTGCCAGTTCGCCGGATCGTCACCCGGCTCGCGGACGCGGTCCACCGACTGCAGCAAGATCCCGCCGCTCACCCGGCGCCATTCCAGCGCCGCGGCGTTGACCGGGGCAGCGCATCTCAGCAGGCGGACGTTCTTGGCCGCGGACAGGATGTCGCGCGCCTCGGCATCGAAGTCGGGCGCGATCACCACCTCGGTGAACACCTCCGCGATCTGCCGGGCCAGGTCGGCGGTCACCGGTCCGTTGGCCGCGATCACCCCGCCGAACGCCGAGACCGGATCGCAGGCGTGCGCCTTGGCGTGCGCCTCGGCGAGCTCGGCGCCGATGGCGATCCCGCAGGGGTTGGAGTGCTTGATGATGGCCACGCACGGCTCGGTGAAGTCGTACGCGGCGCGCCGGGCCGCGTCCGCGTCCACGTAGTTGTTGTAGGACATGGCCTTGCCGTGCAGCAGCTCCGCGGCCGCGATGCCCGCACCGGCGCCGGGGCGGCCGGCCCCAGTCCGTTCGGAAGAAAGGTCTTTATACAGGGCCGCGCGCTGATGCGGGTTCTCGCCGTAGCGGAGCACGCCGGTACGCCGCCACAGGGCACCTGCCACCGCGGGCCAGCCGCTGTCACGCGCAACCTCGTCAGGGGCGCATTTGGCGGCGAACCACGTCGCGACCGCAAGATCGTAGGCGGCGGTGTGCGCGAACGCCTCGGCGGCCAGCTGGCGGCGCTGGTCCCTGGTGAAGCCGCCCTCGGCCAGCGCGGCGAGCACATCGGCGTACCTGGACGGCGCCATGATGACGGCCACCGAGCCGTGGTTCTTGGCGGCGGCCCGGACCATCGCGGGGCCGCCGATGTCGATCTGCTCCACGCACTGCTCCGGTGCGGCACCGGACGCGACCGTGGCTTCGAACGGGTACAGGTTCACCACGACCAGCTGGAACGGCTCGATGTCGAGCCCGGCCAGCTCCGCCTCGTGCGCGGGGTTCGCGGTATCAGCGAGCAGGCCCGCGTGCACCTTGGGATGCAGCGTCTTGACCCGCCCGTCGAGGCACTCGGGGAAGCCGGTCAGCTCCTCCACTGCAGTGACGGCCACCCCGGCGGCCGCGATCCTGGCCGCGGTGCTGCCGGTGGAGACGATCTCGACGCCGGCCGCGTACAGCCCGGACGCCAGGTCCTCCAGCCCGGTCTTGTCGTAGACGCTGATCAGCGCCCGCCTGATCGGGATCCTGGTCAACTGCCGATCCTCACCTTCCTGCCGCGGACGGACCAGCCATCGCGGACCATCCTGCCCACCGTGCCGACGAGCAGCGACCGCTCGGCCACCTTGATCCGCTCGTGCAGCGTCGCCTCGTCGTCATCGTCGGCTACCGGGACGCTAGCCTGCGCCACGATCGGTCCCGCGTCCACGCCGTCATCGACGATGAAGACGGTGCAGCCTGTGACCTTTACCCCGTGGGCCAGCGCGTCCCGCACGCCGTGCGTCCCGGGAAACGACGGTAGCAGCGCCGGGTGGGTGTTCAGGCAGCGGCCGCCGAACACCTCGAGGAACGGCTTGCCGACGAGCTTCATGAACCCGGCCAGGATGACCAGGTCGGGCTCGTAGCCGGCGCAGGTGCGGGCCAGGGCCGCGTCCCACTCCTCGCGGGCCGGATAGTCGGCCAGGCGGACGGTGAAGGTGGGGAGGCCGGCCCGTTCGGCCCGCGCGAGGCCGTTGATCGCGCTCCGGTCCGCGCCGACCGCGACCACATGCGCTCCGTAGGCCTCGTCGCGGCACGCGTTGATCAGGGCCTGAAGGTTGGTCCCCTCCCCGGAGACGAGCACAAGTATTTTTGCGCTCGCTCGCCTCCGGGGCGCTGCTAGGCGCCGCCTTCCCTCCTCGCTCGTCCCTCGCTCGTCAGTCCAGACGGTGCCGCGCCCCTTTGGCTCGCTCGCGCTGCGGCCCTTTGGCTCGCTCACGGGGGCAACCCTATGGCACGTGGCCGGGTGGTCGGCGGAGGGGGCAGAATAGGTGTCGATGGCCAGATACCAGCCACCTGGCGGGCGCGGGCCGCAACCGAAAGGGATGCCGCCTGCCCGCCGGCAGCTGCCGCCCCCCGATCCCGCCTTGCGCCAGCGAGCGCTGGCGGCGCTGGCGCTGGGCGGGCTCAGCCTGGTCGGCCTGGTGCTCGGGCTCGGCAACCTGCATCGCGGGGTCTACGTGGCGGTCCTCACCCTGCTGTTCGCGGTGGCCGCGATCTGGCTCGGCGTCACCGCGAGCAAGAAGGCGCGTCGCAGCGGCACCGCCCGGCCGCGCTGGGCGGTCGGCGGCGTCGTGCTCGGCGGACTCGGCCTCGCGTTCAGCGCGTTGTGGCTGCTCGTGCTGGCGGTGTTCTGGCCTCAGCTGAACACGTACTACACGTGCATGAGCGGTGCGAACACGGTGGCGGCCCAGCAGGCGTGCCACAGCCAGTTCACCAAATCCGTGGGCGGCGAGATCAGCGTGCTGCAGAACGGCCGGTAGCCAGCCAGGTCCGCCCCACTAGCGGCGCCTTCCACCCGGGCGCAGGCGGCGACGGAGGCGTTTCCGCGGAAACCGCTGCACACAATTTGCGTCCATCGTTTCCGCGTACGGTCATGCGCGCTTCCGGCCTGCTGCTCCCCAGGATGCCCCGCATCCTGTGACCTCCGGTGCCTGCTTGACGGCGCCGCACGAGCTTGACAGCGCCGCACGAGGCTTCTACCGTTATACCAACATCATAGTTTAATGTCATGATGGAAGAAGGTAGATGTTCCGGTTCCGGCTCGACGGCTCCTCCGGGGTCCCGCCCTACCTGCAGCTCGTCCACCAGGTGCGGCAGTCCCTGCTGCTTGGCTACCTGCAGGAGGGGGACCGGCTGCCGACGGTGAAGGACGTCGCCGGCGACCTGGCGATCAACCCAAACACGGTCGTCAAGGCCTACCGGCAGCTCGAGCACGAAGGGCTGGCCGGCGGCCGGCCGGGCCAGGGCACGTTCATCACGGCCACGTCGTCCCCGGCCCTGCCGGAGGAGCAGCAGGCCCTGCGCGTATCGCTGGAGACATGGCTCCGCACCGCCGAAGAGGCCGGGCTCAGCGACGAAGAGGTGACGGCGTTGATCGCCGTGGCCCGCCATGACCTGAGGAAAGAGAGGGTCTGATGACCCAGCACGACGCCGGCGGCAGCGCCCCGGCACTGCGAACGGACCGGCTGGGGCGGCGCTACGGCCGGGTGTGGGGTCTGCGCGACTGCACCCTTGAGGTGCCGGCCGGCGCGGTAGTCGGCCTGGTTGGCCCGAACGGCGCGGGCAAGACCACCCTCCTGGAAATGATCATCGGGCTGCTCGAGCCCACCGAAGGGCAGGTGTCAGTCTTCGGCGAGACCTCACATGCGCCTGCGGCGGCGAGGCTGGCACGGGTCGGCTACGTCGCCCAGGACCATCCGCTGTACCGCGACTTCAGCGTCGCGGACATGTTCCACCTGGGCCGGGCGATGAACCCCAGCTGGGATCAGGGGCTGGCGCAGGGGCGGATGGACGCGCTGGGCATCCCGCTGAAACGCAAGGTCAAGAGCATGTCCGGCGGCCAGCGGGCCCAGGTCTCGCTGACCATGGCGCTGGCCAAGCGCGCGCCGCTGCTCGTGCTCGACGAGCCGGTCTCGAGTCTGGATCCGGTCGCCCGGCTGGAGTTCATGCGGGACCTGATGGCCTCGGTCGTCGACATCGGCCTGACCGTCCTGATCGCCTCGCACGTGGTCTCCGAGCTGGAGCGGCTCTGCGACTGGCTGATCGTCCTCACCGGCGGACGGGTGCGGCTGGCGGGGCCGACCGACGACCTGATCGCCGCGCACCGGCTGCTCACCGTCCCTCGCGCGACCCCGGACGCCGAGCTTCCCGGGCTCCCCATCCACCGCACCGACAGCGACCGGCACTCCACCGTGCTGGTCCGCACCGACCCGGCCCGGCCGGCGGCGCAGCAGCGCCCCGGCTGGCGGGCCGATCCGGTGAGCTTCGAACCGCTCGTCATGGCCTACCTGCAGCGCCCCCGCGAGGCGGCGACCGCAGACAATCCTGCCCAGGCCGCGGCGCGGCCCGGGCCGACCAACAAGGCGGTAACACGATGATCTGGGTCAGCTGGCGACAGCACCGCAGCCAGGCCCTATCCTGCCTGGGCGTGCTCGCCGCCCTCGCGGTCTACGCGATCGTGGTCGGCACCTCGATGCGCACGGCGTTCGGCCAGGACGGCCTGGTGGCCTGCCTGGCTCGCAGCCAGGGGACCGGCTGCCGGGCCGCGATCCAGGCCTTCACGGGCAGGTTCGGCTCCGAGGTCAACGTCGCGTTCTGGTCCGTGCTCCTGATACTTCCCGGGCTGATCGGGGTCCTCGTCGGCGCGCCGCTGATCGCCCGCGAACTCGAATACGGCACCTGGCGGCTGGCCTGGAGCCAGACGGTTCCCCGGGCCCGGTGGCTGACCGTCAAGCTGGCCCTGGTCACCGGCGGGCTGGTGGTCCTGGGCGCGGCGATGACCGCGGTGATCACCTGGTACCGCGCGCCGATGGACCGGCTCACCGGCCATTTCCTGCCCAACATCTACGACTTCGAGGGCCTGGTCCTGACCGCCTACATCCTGTGCGCGTTCGGCTTCGCCGTGCTGGCCGGGCTGCTGCTGCGCCGCAGCATCCCGGCCATGGTGGCCGCGTTCATCCCGTGGCTGGCCATCAGGCTCGTGGTCGAGTTCCTGCTCCGCCCCCACTTCCAGGCGCCCCTGACGTTCCGGCAGGTCTGCCCGCAGAACGGTACGTGCATGGGCGGCACCGGCCTGGGTTTCCTGCCCCCGGTGACCGGCCACATCGGGGACTGGGTGCTGGGCCAGGGCACCAGCCAGCTGGCAAACCAGTCAGGAAATACCTACCTGTACCAGCCGGCCGACCGGTTCTGGACCTTCCAGTTCATCGAGGCCGGCCTGTTCGTGCTGCTCACCGCGGCCGCGCTGGGCGCCACGATCTGGCTGCTGCACCGGCGCGCCGCCTGACGGCCCCATCTCGCAGACGGCCCTGCCGGTCACCAGTCTTCCCGGTCTTCGGCGGCCCACGGATTCAGGTAGATGCGATGACCGTCGGCGTTGTCGGTCTCGTCGACCAGTGCCGGACCCTGCTGGCCCGGGGAGGCAACCCCCCGGAACCCCTCGATCCTGGGGGGACCCATCCCCCCAGGCTCTCCTGGCTCGGCCCTGCGGGGGGAAGCGCGGCGGAGGATGAGCCAGTTGGTGGCGGCGGCAGCCAGCGCGGCGGTGACGCCGATCTCCAGTATCGCCACCAGTCCGACACCGAACCCGGACGGACCGACCGCGGAGAGGCGGCCGTCGCCGAGCGGGCCGCCCGCGAACGCCGCCCCCAGGCCGGCCAGCAGCCCGGCCGCCGCCCCGGCGGCGAACCCCC
Source organism: uncultured Actinomycetes bacterium (assembly GCA_963798675.1). Lineage (GTDB taxonomy): Bacteria > Actinomycetota > Actinomycetes > Streptosporangiales > Streptosporangiaceae > Palsa-504. Next base: position 102,761 of record CAWCUJ010000047.1, read on the forward strand.
AGAGCGGGGCCGCCTCGATCACCGGCGTCGGCGCGATCCGGACGGTGACGATCCCGGCGAAGATGCCGGCTAGGTACGGCACGGCGAGCACGGCGACGGGCACCCAGGCCGGACCGCCTGGGCGGCCTTCCGACGGCATGGCCGAGAGCATCGGGAAGACGGGAACGGCGCCGAGCACCGAGCCGGTCGGGGCGACCACGGTGCCCGTGCCGAACGCGAATCCCGGGCCGAGGGTGTAGGCGACCGCCCAGATGACCGCGTTCGGGGCGTAGGCGAGCTGGGCCAGCAGCAGCAGCGCCGCGCCGCCCACGCCGGGCGCGAGCGCGTCGGTCGCCGCCCTCACCTCGGGCAGGTGCACCGCGAGAGAGGCGCCCGCCAGCACCGCGCCCGCCGCGGCGAGGATGGCGGTCGAGCCGAGCATGCCCATGACGATCGACCGCGGCCTGGGCGGCATCAGGCTTGCCAGCCGCGACCACGGCGCCAGCCCGCGGGCGGCACCCAGACCGCCCGCCACCAGGGCCAGCAGGAAGGACGCGACCACCGCCTGCAACAGCGAGGGGGCCGCGACGGCCGTCCGGCTCGCCACCGCCAGCGCGCCCGCGAGCAACGCGTACGGCAGCGCCAGCGCGATCGCCGCGTAGCCGACGTGGCGCAACCGGGTGACCGCGCCGGCCCGCACCACCCACCGCCCGGCCATGGCCAGCAGCGAGCCCGGCAGCAGCACCAGCCCGAGCGGCAGCAGGCCGATCCGCCCGGCACCGCGGACCGTGAAGCCGACGTGGTGCGCCACCAGCCAGAGCATGGCGGCGGTGCGCAGCACCCCGCCGAGGCCAGTGCCGATGCCGACGTGCGGCGCGGTGATCCAGCCGATCGCGGTGAGCGTGGTCAGCACGGCCAGCCCGCTGGCGGCCGCCGCACCGGCGGCGATGCCGCCCGTGACGACCAGCGGCCGGGCCGGCTGCGTCCTGGGCCTGCGGCCGTCAGCGGACCCGGCGGGGCCGGGCAGGCCCGGCCCAGAAGAGCCGTCCGGGTCGGGAGCCAGCGGCGCTTCGGCGGAAACACTCACAAAGCCGATCCTGGCAACGATCGCCTCCCGACCCGAGGAGGCGCGCCGGTCGGATTAGCGCTTGCGCATTATGTCCCGGACGAGGGTGGCGGTCTCGCTGGGGGTCTTACCGACGCGGACGCCGGCCTTTTCCAGGGCTTCCTTCTTGGCCTGCGCCGTGCCCGAGGAGCCCGAGATGATCGCGCCCGCGTGTCCCATCGTCTTGCCTTCTGGCGCGGTGAACCCGGCCACGTAACCCACCACCGGCTTGGTCACGTGCTGCTCGATGAAGGCCCCGGCCCGCTCCTCGGCGTCGCCGCCGATCTCGCCGATCATGACGATGGCGTCGGTCTCCGGGTCCGCTTCGAATGCCTGCAGGCAGTCGATGTGGGTGGTCCCGATCACCGGGTCGCCGCCGATGCCGACCGCGGTGGAGAAGCCGATGTCGCGCAGCTCGTACATCATCTGGTAGGTGAGCGTGCCCGACTTGGAGACCAGCCCGATCCGTCCGGCGGTGGTGATGTCGGCCGGGATGATGCCGGCGTTGGACTGGCCGGGAGAGGCGACGCCGGGACAGTTCGGCCCGACGATCCTGGTGCGGTTGCCGGCCGCGCTCGCGCGCGCCCAGAACTCGGCGGTGTCGTGCACGGGGACGCCCTCGGTGATCACGATGCACAGCGGGATCTGCGCCTCGATCGCCTCGATCACCGCGTCCTTGGTGCCGGAGGCCGGCACGAACACCACGGACACGTCGGCACCGGTGGCGGCCATGGTGTCGGCGACCGTGCCGAACACCGGAATGTCGGTGCCGTTCAGCTCGACGGTCTGGCCCGCCTTGCGGGGATTGGTGCCGCCGACGATCGCGGTGCCCGCGGCCAGCATCCGCACGCCGTGCCTGCGCCCCTCGGAGCCGGTAATGCCCTGGATCATGACCCGGCTCTGGCCGGTCAGGAAGATCGCCATCTCATGCCCCCTTCGCGGTGCTGGCCAGTTCGGCGGACCGGCGGGCGGCGCCGTCCATCGTATCCACCTGCTCGACCACTGCTATGGCCGCCTCGTCCAGGATGCGCCGGCCCTCGGCGGCGTTGTTCCCGTCCAGCCGGACCACGACCGGGCGGTCCACGTGCTCGCCGCGCGATTCCAGCATGCCGATCGCCGAGACGATCCCGTTGGCCACCGCGTCGCAGGAGGTGATCCCGCCGAAGACGTTGACCAGGACGCTTCGCACGCTCGGGTCGGACAGCACGATCTCCAGGCCGTTGGCCATGACCTCGGCGGACGCCCCGCCGCCGATGTCGAGGAAGTTGGCCGGCCTGATCCCGCCCAACGGCTGGCCCGCGTAGGCCACCACGTCCAGGGTGGACATCACCAGGCCCGCGCCGTTGCCGATGATGCCGACCTCGCCCTCGAGCTTGACGTAGTTGAGGTGCTTCTCCTTCGCTCGGGCCTCGATCGGGTCGGTGCTGCTGATGTCGTCGAACCGCGCGTGCTCCTGCCGGAACCCGGCGTTGTCGTCCAGCGTCACCTTGCCGTCGACCGCGAGCACCGCGCCGTCCTCGGTCAGCGCGAGCGGGTTGACCTCGACCAGCGTGGCGTCCTCGTCGGCGAACATCGCCCACAGCCGCTCGGCCAGCAGGGCGGCGCCCTCGGCGGCCTGTTCCGGGATGCGGCCGGCCGCAATGATCTCCGCGGCCTTGGCGCTGTCCACGCCGGTCAGCGCCGACACCGGGATCCTGGCCACGGCGTCGGGGCTGCTGTGCGCGACCTCTTCGATCTCCATGCCGCCCTGTACCGTGCAGATGGCAAGGAACGTCCGGTTGGCCCGGTCGAGCAGGAACGACAGGTAGTACTCGGCGGCGATGTCGACGGCCTGGGCGATGAGCACCGTGTGCACGGTGTGGCCCTTGATGTCCATGCCGAGGATCTGGCCGGCCTTGGCGTAGGCCTCGTCTGGCCCGTTGGCCAGCTTCACGCCACCGGCCTTGCCCCGTCCGCCGGTCTTCACCTGCGCCTTCACCACGACAAGCGGATGGCCGCCGGCGGCGAACTCCGCCGCGATGTCCCGCGCTTCGGTAGCCGTGTGCGCGACCTTGCCCGGCTGCACCGGGACGCCGTACTCGGCGAACAGGTCTTTCGCCTGATACTCAAACAGGTCCACTTTCAGTCTCCACTATTTCCGCTGCTCATAAGCATTTTCATCCAATCGATCAAGATCTTGGTAGGCTAAGTTCAGCACTGGCCTCCGTGTGTCATCTTTGCTCCCGAGCAGCGGACCCGGCGCGATATGGCCGTAGGCGCTCTCCCTTGGCTGCGTCCGGCACGGCAAGAGCCCGCTCCAGGTTCAGTGACCTAGACGACCGTCCCGGCTCCGCGGTGGGCGCGGTAGCCATCGCGTCGCGGACGGCCTGGATCAGGATCATCCGGGCCAGCCTAACGCTCCTGGTTGACAAGCGCTCAGCCAGCTTGCCAAGCGCGAAGTCGACGTCCCGCACCTTAAGCTCGACAAGCTTGACGTTGCCGATCAGCCCGTTCAGGTGCCTGGCCATGATCCGGTCCCGGCTCCGGTCGTAGTAGATCGAATCTTCACCCCGGGCGCGGCGCTTGGTCTCTGCCATAGCTGCCCTTCCTCGATAAACCTGCTAGTCCATCGCCGGCCAGTGGTGACCGAGATAGGGACCGGGATGGTCCCTGTCCCAGCGGTCCAAGATCCTGGCCAACGCGGCCGCCTGCCCGCCTCCTGCTGGCAGGTTCTTCTTCGGGACGAACACCAAGACCAGGTCGCGCTCGGCGGCGAAGTCCGCGACATTCTCGGTGACGACAGCGCGGCCTTCGGCCCGGGCGGCCGCCGCGACCTGCGTATCGTCGGCTGCCCGCAGGCCCACCTCGCCGACCTGGACGGCGTCATGGCCGTACTTGGTGCGCAGGATTTCGGCCGCAGCTGCCGGGAACATCTCATCGATCAGGAAGGCGGTCACGCCAGGAGGGCTTTGCGCTGCCGTGCTGTATGGCGGCTCCGCTCGGCCATGGCCCGGTTGCGATCGATCCGTTCGCGGATCCCACTGGGGCGTTCCGCCGCGTAATCCAGGGCGATCCGGATGAGGCGGGGGTGCAGATCCGACTCAGCGGCCAGGAGGCTGATTCGCTGTTCCTCGCTACCGTCCAGTTCTTGCAGGCGCGCGCGATGATTTCGTCCGTGATTGAGATCAGTCCAATACTTAATCAGTCACCCTGTGATACCTTAAGCGAAATTGTGATGCGGCCGGAGGTCGAAGGCGATGGACGTAGGACAGCTACGGTCCTTCCTGGCCGTGGCCGAGGAGCTGCACTTCGGGCGGGCCGCCAAGCGTCTGCACGTGGCCCAGCCACCGCTGAGCCGGACGATCAAGCAACTGGAGCGGGAACTCGGGACGCGCCTGTTCGACCGGAACACCCGGTCGGTGAGCCTGACCTCCAGCGGGCAGGCGCTCGTGAGCCCCGCCATGGAGGTGCTCGATGCGCTGCGCCGGGCCGAGGCGGCGGTGCGGTCGGCTGGCGACGGCGAGGCCGGCCTCGTCCGGATCGCCTTCGCCGGGGTGTCGACCCACCGGCTCGTCGCCTCGCTCGCCCGGGTAGTGCGGTCCCGGCGGCCCGGGATCGAGCTTGAGCTGTCCAGCCAGGACTTCGCCCAGCCGGCGATGAAGAAGCTCGTGCAAGGTGACACCGACATCGCCCTGGGCCGCTGGGACGTCGTCCCCGCCGAGGTGTCCGCGCAGGTGGTGATGCCGGATTCGCTGATGCTGGCCCTGTCTGACACCCATCCGCTGGCCGGCGCTCGCCAGCTCTCGATCGCGCGGCTGGCCGGCGACAGCTTCGTGTCGCTCCCGCCACACGAAGGGGCCGTCCTTCCCGACCGCCTGCGGCGGCTCGCCCGCGCGAACGGCTTCGTCGCCAACGTCGTCCAGGTCGCGCCGGACACGCAGACGGCGTTGGCCCTGGTCAGTGCCGAGGTCGGCTGTCACCTCACCTTGGCCTCGGTGGCGCGGAACGTGACCGATCCGCACGTCGTGTTTGTCCCGCTCGACGAGCCGGCGCTCGACCCGGACCTCGACGTGCACCTGAGGGCGGCGTGGCGGCGTGGCGGCGTGAACCCCGCCGTCCGGGCCGTCCTGGACGAGATGCTCAGCCTCGACCATGCGGCGTCCGGCTGACGACCGCGGGTTTTCTTGTCCGGGAAGGCCGGGTCAGAGGGAGCCCTCGTCATCGGCGAGCCCGAGCGGGCGCAGACGCCGGTACAGGGTGGTCCTGCCGATGCCCAGCAGAACTGCGGCCTCGGACTTGTTGCCGCCGGCGGCCGCGAGGGCCTTGATGATGGCCTCCCGTTCCGCTGCCTCGATCAGGGTGAGATGACGTCGCGGCGGGGCCTGCTGCAAATACAGGGGGAGATGCCGGCGGTGAATGACGGAGGCGTGCACGTCGCGCACCAAGGTGGCCAGGGTGTCGGCGAGCTCTGCGATGTTGCCGGGCCAGCTCCACTGCACCAAGGACTGCAGTGCCGCCGGTGACATGGTGTGCCGCCCGTTCGGGTCGACGCGCTCAAGGATGCGCTTGACCAGGCCGGGGATTCGCTCCGGAGTCCTGGACAGGGCCTCGGTGCATGCCGTCGGACCGACCTCGCCGACCAGCACCCGGACCGCGACAGGGGCGTGGTCCCGGGACGTCGTGAGCAGGAGGATGCTCGCACGCTGCCCGGTGGCCGACGCGGCCCGGTGCTCCTCGATGAGGTGTGCCAGCTGGGGGGCGTCACGCTCGGAGATGTTCTCGGCCCGCCGGAGCAGCACGTCCTTGCCGCCCGCCAGGAGGTCGGCGACCCCCGCCCAGGGCGTGTCCGATGCCGCTGACACGGTGACTAGCTCGAGGTCCGTCCTGTGCGTACGCTCCGTGTGCAGGCTCCGGGCAGCCGTCGCCCGGCCCGATCCTCGCGGGCCCTCGACGACGACAAGACAGGTGCCGGTGACCCCGGCGCCAGCCGGAGTCGCGGCAGGCCTGACGGCCGGTCGCGCCGGAGCCGCCGGGCCGCCCTTCTGGCCGGCGCCATCCTCCAGGTCGGAGAAATGCACGACGTAGTGGGCTCGCGGCCCGTCGAGTACCCGCCGTGCCATCACCTCCATGGTCGTCCCGTCCATCACGAGCCGGGCGGTACCGCCGGCCGACCAGTCGTGGGCGCTGAGAAGCTCCCAGAGCATGACATGGGAGCTGACACTGACATACGGGAGGCCGGGCGTGTTGGCCAGCAGGGACTCGTGGTCCATCACCACCGTCGGCCGCCGCGAATTGGTGAAGCGCATGAACGACATCGCCAGGGCGAGGTCCTGGGGCCGGGAGGCCGTGCGCAGCCGCTCCTCGATCTGCTGGCCGATCTCACGAGTGAGCGAGAGCATGAGCGCGTTCGCGTCCTCGATCGGCCCGCCTAGCGAGATCGAGCCGATGACCGACCCGGCCGGCGCAAGCACGGGAGCCGCCGCGCAGGCGAGGTTGGCCAATGCGTCGTTATAGTGCTGGCTGCCCTTGATGTAGACGGCGTGCCGCTCGACCATCGACGTGCCCAGTCCGTTGGTGCCGATCGAGTCCTCGGAGTAGTCGAAGCCCTCGGCAGCGTGCACGCGGTCCAGACGCCGCCGCACGCTGCTGTCACCAGTGCGCCGGGCCACGATGCTGCCCGCGCGATCGCACAAGAACAGCGTCATCCCGGTGTCATCCAGCTGGTGCTGCCAGCGGTCGAGGACCGGTCCGGCCGCCCGGTACAGGAGGGAGTCTGTGTCGACGTCCTGATAGCGCTGGCACACCGAAGCGCTTTCGACGCTGCCGCTGATGGATCGGCGCCAACTGCGCACGATCAGGTCTGGCACCACGCCTTCTGCGCGGACGTCACCGCGCAGGCCCGCGCGGATCAGTTCCTCGCGTGCTTGTCGCACCAGGTCGGGCATCGCGCTGCCTCCCTCGCGTAACCCTGCTTTCCAGCCTGCTCCGGAAGATTGTCCAGCTCCAATACGCTTCAGATAACAAAATATGCGGCACTAATGTGTTTCAGGTATCAACCCTGGTCCAGCCGTTACCGAGGCTGTGTTCCACATCGGAACACCCGCGACCCCGTGTGGCCTGCCCATCATGGTGGCGGAAGTGAAGCAGGCCACACGGGCCGCCAGGCCGAAGGAGCGACCGCGATGGAACAGAGCGCCCCCGACCAGATCCGTCAGCTCGACGCCCTCGTCGTCGGGACCGGTTTCGGCGGGATCTACATGCTGTATAAGCTGCGCAGCGAGATCGGTCTTGACGCCGTGGCCATCGACAAGGCCGGCGGAGTGGGCGGCACCTGGTACTGGAACAAGTACCCGGGCGCACTGTCGGACTCCGAGAGCTTCGTTTACCAGTACTCCTTCGACCGGGAGCTGTACGCGCAGACCCCGTGGAAGACCAAGTACGTGCGCCAGCCCGAGATCCTCGAGTACCTGAACGGCGTGGTAGACCGCTACGGCCTGCGGGACCACATCCAGCTCAGGACCGGCATGACGCGGGCCGAGTTCGACGAGGTCTCGGGCACCTGGACGGTGCGTACCGACCGGGGCGTCACGTTCGTGTGCCGGTTCCTGGTCACCGGGCTCGGCCTGCTGTCTGCGACGAACCTGCCCGACCTCCCCGGCATGCGAACCTTCCAAGGCCACCTGGTGCACACCGGCGCATGGCCCGACGACCTGGACCTGACCGGCAAGCGCGTGGGCGTCATCGGCAACGGATCGACCGGCAACCAGGTGATCACCGCCAGTGCCCCGGTCGCGGCGCACCTGACGTCGTTCCAGCGCACGCCGCAGTACAGCGTGCCCGCCGGCAACCGTGAGCTGACGCCGGCCGAGCAGCAGTCCTACCGCGACAACTTCGAGACCACCTGGAACCAGGTGCACAACTCCAGCGTCGCCATGGGCTTTGAGGAGAGCACCGTCGAGACCTTCAGCGTCTCTGCGGAGGAGCGCGAGCGGACCTACCAGAAGGCCTGGGACGAGGGCGGCGGGTTCCGGTTCATGTTCGAGACCTTCTGCGACATCGCCACCGACCCGGCCGCCAATGAAGAGGCGGCGAGGTTCGTCCGCCGCAAGATCGCCGAGATCGTCACCGATCCCGAGACCCGCCGGAACCTGACGCCGACCGACCTGTACGCGCGCCGCCCGCTGTGCGACTCCGGCTACTACCAGACCTTCAACCGTCCCAACGTCACCCTGGTGAACATCAAGGAGAACCCGATCACCAGGGTGACAGAGAACGGAGTCCGCACCGCAGACCGAACCCTGCATGAACTCGACGTCCTGGTATGCGCCACCGGCTTCGACGCGGTGGACGGCAACTACGTGCGGATCGACATCCGGGGCCGGAACCGGCGGAGCCTGAAGGACCACTGGAATGACGGGCCGACCAGCTACCTCGGCATGGCCACCAGCGGCTTCCCCAACATGTTCATGATCCTGGGCCCCAACGGGCCGTTCACCAACCTCCCGCCCTCAATCGAGACCCAGGTCGACTGGATTGCCGATGCCATCCGCCACGTCTCCGCAACGGACGCCGGCTGGATCGACGTCAAGCCAGACACAGAGACCGAGTGGACCGCCAGCTGCACGCAGATCGCCGACCAGACGCTGTTCCCGCAGGCCGCCTCGTGGATCTTCGGCGCGAACATCCCAGGCAAGAAACGGACCGTCATGTTCTACCTGGGCGGCATCAAGCAGTACCGGTCGCTCGCCGCAGCCGAATCCTCGGCCGGCTATCCCGGCTTCATCTCGAACGCCGACATCCTTACCCCGGCCTGACGAGGTTCCCGGGCAGGGCCGGGACGGCGTGCCCCAGCGGTCCGTCCCGGCCAGCCCGACGTGTCTTGAAGGACAAGGAATGACCAAGTACGCAACAGTCGATCCCACGACAGGCAAGGTCCTGGCCGAATTCGCCACGATGCCGGACGCGGACGTGGAGCAGGCTCTCGCGCGTGCGGCCGGGGCCTACCGGTCCTGGCGCGAAGCCGACCTGGCCGAACGGGCGGCGGTGCTGTCACGCGTTGCAGACCTCCACCGCCAGCACGACACCGAACTGGCCAAGCTGATGACGCTCGAGATGGGAAAGCCGATCGCACAGGCGAAGGCGGAGGTGGAACTGTCGGCGACGATCTATGAGTACTACGCAACCTCCGGGCCACGGCTTCTTGCCGACGAGGTGCTAGACATCGCAGGCGCCGGGCGCGTTCTGGTCCGGACGGCTCCCATCGGGCCGCTCCTCGGCATCATGCCGTGGAACTACCCCTGCTACCGAGTCGCGCGCTTCGTGGCACCGAACCTCCTGCTCGGCAACACCATCCTGCTCAAGCACGCCGCGAACTGCCCGCAGCAGGCCCTGCGAATTGCCGACCTCATTGAGGCCGCCGGCCCTCTCGCCGGCGTCTACCAGAACGTGTTCGCCTCCAGCGAGCAGGTGGCGGAACTGATCGCCAGTCCGCAGCTCCAGGGCGTCTCGCTGACCGGTTCCGAACGAGCCGGGAGCGCGGTCGGCGAGCTCGCCGGCCGCCACCTCAAGAAGTGCGTACTGGAGGTGCGCGGGTCCGACCCGTTCATCGTCCTCGCCGACGCCGACCTTCAACAGGCCGTCGCAGCCGCTGCGGCTGGCCGGTTCGGCAACGCGGGCCAGGCCTGTACCTCGGCCAAGCGGCTGATCGTCCAGACCCCGGTGTGGGAGCAGTTCCTCGAGGCGTTCCTAGCGAAGGCGGCCGACTGGCAGGTCGGCGACCCGACGAGCGAGGAAACCCGGCTAGGACCGATGTCGTCCGTCGCGGCTCGCCGCGAGCTGGCAGCGCAGGTCGAGGATGCGGTAGCCAAGGGCGCGGTGATCCACCTGGGCGGGACCGTCCCGGCCGGGGAGGGCGCCTTTTACCCGGCGACCGTGCTGTCCGGGGTCACATCCGGGATGCGGGCATACCAGGAGGAGCTGCTCGGCCCGGTCGCCGTGTTGTACAAGGTGGATTCGGTGGACGAGGCGATCGAGCTGGCCAACGATTCCCGCTACGGGCCCGGGAGCGCCGTGTTCACCGGCGGCGAGGACAAAGCCTCATATGTGGCGGACCGGCTCGATGTGGGAGTGGTCAGCCTCAACACCACGATCAAGAGTGCCCCGGATCTCCCGTTCGGTGGTGTCAAGAACTCGGGCATCGGACGAGAACTCGGCCGATTCGGCCTCGATGAGTTCTCGAACAAGAAGCTCGTGCACATCTCTGGAGCCGGTCATCTCCCGTGGCATCGGGGCGAAAGCGGGTTCCGCGACAGTGGCGAGATCCGGCTGGAGGCACCGGATCACACGGGCTCTGTGCGGTGGCGGACGATCGAACACGCCGGTTCTGTGGTCGGCCGGGCGATCGTCGCCGAGCCGACCAAGCCCGGGCGGGCGACATCGAGGCGCGCCACAGCGGCCGTGATCGATGTCGGCGGTGCCCGAACGCCGCAATGGCCGGAGCTTCCCACTCTCGTGCGTGCCGCCGCTATCGGCTGTGAGCGGTTGCTCGTGACCGGCGAGGCCGGCGTCGGTAAGCGGACCGTCCTGAGGGAAGCGTTCGGAAGCAGCGGACATCCGCTCAGGGAGCTCGACTGCGCGGCGGCCGAGGAGATCGGGAGCGAACAATGGCTCGCCATGGCGCGCTCGGCTCTGGTCAACGACGGAGCCACGCCTGTTGGCCTGGTCGTGGTATCCCATCTCGAGACGCTGAGCGTGTCGTTGTGCCGGGCGCTGGGCCGCATCCTCGACCAGGTGCCCCGTGAGAGTAAGACCCTTACCATCGCGGCGACATGGACCGCGACGGGCCTGGAACCCGGACCGGTTGCCCGCGCGCTTCTGGATCGATTCGCATCGGAGCCATTCGAGGTCCCGCCGCTACGCAAACGCCCCGGCGATGTGCTGCGCAGGCTTGTCGATCAAGGCCCGGGCATACCCGCGTTGTCCAGGCACGCCGCCGAGCAGGCGCGATCGCATCCCTGGCCGGGCAACCACCGTCAGTTGGAGGAGTTCCGGCGCTGGCTAGGCAGGCAGAACCGTCTGATCATCGAAGTCGGCGATCTGCCGCCGCGCTGGCTTCGCGAGGCCGCACGCTCCCGTCTGACCGCCATTCAGGCGGCCGAGGCCGACGCGATCGCGGCGGCGCTGCGCGCCAACGACGGCAACAAGGCTGCCGCCGCTTCCCAGCTCGGCATTGCCCGGTCGTCTCTCTACCGCAAGATGCGGGAGTACGGGCTGCGATCAAACCGCGGTCGCGACAGCGGCCCGGCGAGAGTGGCTGCCAGGCGGTAGATGCCCGCTCAGCGACCGAAATTGCAACAGTTGCAGGAAGGCGGGCGGCATTAGCGTTGGAAGCGGGCATCGCGGCCCGAAGCCCAGAATGGAGTACCCACTTGGAGGTCTACGGATGAGGCCGGTGACGGCAGCGGGTTCCGGGTGCGGGAACGTGGAGGCGGGGTGGTCCAGGTGACGGTCCTTCCCGGTGCTGTGCGGATCCAGGTCCGGGACGGTGAGACCGTGCTCGGTGCCGCGATGCGTTCGGGGTTTCGTTACCGGTTCGGGTGCAGGCGCGGCGGTTGCGGTGTCTGCAAGGTCCGCCTGATTGTCGGCGAGGTGCGCTACCAGCGGCCGATCGCGGCCAGCGTGCTGCCCGCTGACGACCGGGCCGCCGGGGTCTGCCTGAGCTGCCGGGCCGTCCCGGTCACCGACATCATCATCGAGTTGCAAGACGGTGACCGGCTCAGCGGAGGGTCACCCGGGGTCAACTCGGGCAGGCACTGACAAGGCAGGAAAAAAGGAGCAGAAGATGGGCGTCATGCGGCTGGGGTTCGTGCACCTGCGGGTCACGGATCTGGAAGAGGCCAGGAACCACTACTCCAACACCCTGGGCATGACCGTGGTGGCCGAACAGCCCGGCAAGTTGCACCTGAAGTGCTGGGATGAGTGGGATCATCACTCGCTGGTGCTGGAGGAGGGCGGCGTCGGCCTGGTCAAGCTCGGGTACAAGTGCCAGACCGCGGCGGACCTGGAGCGGTTCGAGCAGCGCAGCCAGCGGTTCGGCGCGACCACCGGCCGGGTCTCCAAGGGCGAGAACCTGACCGTCGGCGACGGGGTGCGGATCCAGCTCCCCTCGGAGCAGGTGATCGAGCTGTACACCGAGATGGAGTTCACCGGCACCGACACCGGGTCGCTGAACCCGGAGGCGTGGCCGCGCCACGTGCGCGGCGCGGGGACCAACTGGATCGACCACGCGCTGATGCCGGCCGAGGACCCGGCGCTGGTCGAGCGGTTCTTCATGGAGGTCCTGGACTTCCGCCCGGCGGAGCGGGCCGTCACCGATCCGGTGCACCCCGAGCTGATCGGCACCTGGATGTACTGCGGGGAGTCCCCGCACGACATCGCGTTCATCAAGGGCCCGAACGGCAAGCTGCACCATTTCGCGTTCCACCTCGGCGACTGGAACGACATCCTCAAGGCCGGCGACATCTTCTCCATGGACGACGTCCCGATCGACATCGGGCCGACCCGGCACGGGATCACCCGCGGCATGACGATCTACTTCTTCGACCCCTCCGGCAACCGCAACGAGGTCTTCGCCGGCGGCTACCGCACCGGCCCGGACTTCCCCACCATCACCTGGACCGAAGACCAGCTCGGCAAGGGCATCTTCTACATCACCCGCGAACTCAACGACCGCTTCACCACGGTGTTCACCTAGGCCGGGCTGGCCCGCTGGTCACCCCACGCCGCGGGCCCGCCCGGCATCGCTCACCAGCCCACCGCCTGCCAGCGGGCATCGGTCGCGATGCCGTTCGGCAACTACGACCGAGCCGTCCAGCGTTAGGCCGACGGCCGGGCCTGCCCATCGTTCGTTACGACCGGAGGAGCGCCGCTCCCTTGAACATGGCCACGATCGCGAAGACGACCGGACTCGAACCCTTGCTGCAGCCGGGCCAGATCGGCACCATGACGCTGCGCAACCGCCTTGTCCAGTCGCCGATCTTCACCCAGTACGCGACGACGTGGGGGGAGGCGAGTCGCAAGCTGATCGAGTACCACCGCGCGCGAGCGCGCGGTGGCATCGGCCTGATCATCCTCGAGAACACGTCCATCGACTGGGAGGTGGGCCGGACGGTGGGCAATCCCGTTCGCCTGGACCACGACCGCTTCCGTACTGCGCTCGGGGAGCTCACCGAGGCCGTCCACAACGAGGGCGGGCGCATCGCCGCCCAGTTGCACCACACCGGGCGGCAGAACAGCCGCGCCAACATCGAAACCGGCGAGGCTCCGGTCTCGGCTTCCGACGGGCCGGCCAGCCGCTACGGTGATCCGCCTCGTGGCCTGACTCTGCCGGAGATCCCGGGGCTTATCGACAAGTACGCCCAGGCCGCACGCCGTGCGGTGCTCGCCGGTTTCGACGCGGTCGAGGTGCACGGGGCGCACGGCTACCTGCCGGGCCAGTTCCTCTCGCCCAAGACCAACCGTCGCGACGATCAGTACGGCGGGAGTCTGGAGAACAGGGCCCGTTTCGCCCTTGAGGTGGTCGACGCGATGCGCGAGCAGGTGGGACCCGACTTCCCCATCCTGTACCGCCTCAGCGTCGAGGAGCCCTACGAGGGCGGCTTGACGCTCGAGGATGGCTTGGCCTTCTGCGAGATGCTCCAGCACAAGGTGCAGGCACTCGACGTCAGTGCCGGCAACTACGACACGGTCGATACGCTCATCCCGCTGGTGGCTCCTGGGTCGCTCATCCACTACGCCAAGGCGGTAAAGCAGCGCGTGAGCGTGCCCGTCATCGGCGTGGGCCGGATGGTGTGGTTGCTGCGAGAGGGTGCCCAAGCCATCGCCGACGGGGAGCTCGACTTCGTCGCGATCGGGCGTGGTCAGCTCGCGGACCCAGACATAACCAACAAGATCCGCAGTGGCGAGCCTGAGCGCATCCGCAAGTGCATCGCCATCAACGAGTGCATTGGCGTCATGTTCCAGGGCCTTCGCACGCCGTGCCCGATCAACCCCGAGCTGGGCTTCGAGGACCGCTTGCCGCAGGACCGCCTGCCGGTCGTGGCGGCAAAGGACGTCACGGTGGTAGGAGGTGGCCCGGCTGGGTGCTTGGCCGCCATCGTGGCCGCGCAACGTGGTCACCGCGTGACCCTGGTAGAGCGTCAGGACCGGATCGGCGGGCAGTTGCGCGCCTGGAGCACGCCGTCCATTCGTGCGATGGAAATCGAGGAGCTCATCGGCTACTACGAACGTGAGCTGGCACTTGCAGGCGTCAAGGTCCAGCTCGGTACGGAGTTCGATCCCGCGACCGAGGCTGACGTCGTGCTCCTGGCGACCGGGACGGTGCCGCGAGACCTGCCGACGGGCGCGGTTGACGCGGAAGAGCTGCTGCGCCTCGGTCGGCTGCCCGACGACCAGGACGTGCTCGTGGTCGGCGATGGCACCGTGGCGGCCCACGCGGCGCTCTGGCTGGCCGAGAACGGCCGGAAGGTGCAGCTGCACTGCCCGTCCGGAGCTGTGGCGGGTGACGTGAACGACCTGCTGGCGGCCCACCTCGCCAAGGAACTCGAGCGCGACGGAGTGGCGGTCCAGCTCGGTGGCGAGCAGCCGCATCGGAGCGGAGCGCTCGTCTGGGCGGGCCCACGCGAGCCTGATGCCCGGCTCGCCGACCACGAAGACGGCACGCGCGTGCTCCCCGTGGGGACCCGGCTCCGCGGAGGGCTACTTTACGCGGCAACCCAATCGGGCTACTGGACAGGCGCGCGCGTCTAGTAGGAGTTGGTCCCGGTTCTGGACTGCTGCGCGTATCTGAAGGGAGCACTGAATGAGCAATATCAGGGCCGTTGAGCACGTCGGCCTGACCGTCCCCGACCTCGAGCAAGCGACCACATTCTTCGCCGAAGCGTTCGGCGCCCAGAAGATCTACGACATGATCAGCGAACCGCTCAGCGGTCCGGCGATCGAGAAGGGCCTCGGGGTGCCCCAGGGCGCAGTGATCGAGGCAATCCGCATGCTGCGCCTCGGCAACGGCCCCAACATCGAGCTCTTCACCTACTCCGGCGTCGCACAGCGCCACCCGGTCGTCCCGAGCGACTACGGGCTGCAGCACTTCTGCGTCTACGTTGACGACATCGATGCAGCCGCAGCACAGCTGGAAAAGGCAGGCGGCACGCCACTCAGCGCTCCGGGCGACCTGCCCGGCGGGGATGCGGGACCCGGTAACCGCTACCTCTACGCCCGCACCCCATGGGGCAGCACCGTTGAGCTTGTCACTTACCCCTCACCGCAGGCCTACGAGGCCACCACCGACCTGCGCCGCTGGCGACCGGAGGTTTCATGAGATCAGCAGAGGTTACCGACGTTTATTCAGAGGGCATGGCCAAGTCGGCAATGCGTGTCGGCATTGTCGGAGCCGGTATCGGGGGGCTGTCCCTCGCCCTTGCGCTGCGGGAGCGTGGCCTGCAGGCGGACGTGTTTGAGCAGGCTCCCGAGCTGACCGAGATCGGCGCTGCGATCGCGCTGTCCGCCAACGCTATCCGCGAGTTTGCCCGGCTGGGCCTGGCCGGCGAGCTGGCGGCAGCGTCGACCATCCCGACCGAGCTGATCTACCGGCACTGGCGGGACGGCAGCCGGATCGCCGCCCACCCGGTCCGTCAGGACGACTGGTATGAGAAGCAGTTCGGGGCGCCGTACTTCGGCATTCACCGCGCCGACCTGCAGAAGATCCTCGGCTCTGCCTATGGCGTGGAGCACTTGCACCTGGGGTGCCGGCTGGTCAACATCATCGAGCAGGCAGACTCGGTGGTGCTGGAATTCGCCAATGGGCGGACCCACGAAGCCGACCTGGTGGTCGGCGCCGACGGGGTGCGTTCCACGGTCCGCCGGTGGATCACCGGGGCCGACGACATGGTGTACTCCGGGACCAGCGCCTTCCGCGGCATCGTGCCCACCGAGAACCTGCCGTCCCTGCCTGACCCACACGCCATCCAGTTCTGGATGGGGCCCGACGGGCACCTGCTGCACTACGCCATCGGCCCCAACGGCGAGTCGGTCAACTTCTTCGCAGTCGTGGAGACACCCAGCATCTGGCTGCACGACGGCAGCTTGGCCGAGGTCCAGGACGAGGTCCCGGTGGCGTCCTTCCGCGGCTGGCACCCGGCGGTCACCGAGATGATCCGGGCCGCGGCGAGCCCGATCCGATGGGGCCTGTTCACGGTGCGCCCCCTGCTGCGGTGGTACCGGGGCCGGGTGGTCATCCTGGGGGACGCCGCGCACGGGATGCTGCCGCACCACGGGCAGGGCGCAAACACCTCCATCGAGGACGCGTTCGCGCTAGCCGGGCTGCTCGCTGAGGGCCGGCCGGACAACCTTGAGGCGACGTTCTTCCGGTACCAGGCGCTGCGCCGTGCCCGGACCCGCAAGATCCAGCGCAGCTCCTGGGTCACAAGCTCCTTGCTCCATCTGCCCGACGGGCCGGCGGCGCAGGCGCGCAACCAGAAGATGGCCGCGGTACCCCGGGACTTCGGATGGATCCATGAATACGACGTGCAGCAGGCGTTGCAAGCGTCCGGGGCTGCTGCGACAGGCTCGGGAACCCGGCAGCAATCGCGGCAGGAGGCACACTGATGCACCAGGAGGACGTGCTTGCTGGCATCACCGAGATTCTTGGCTCCGTAGCAGGTGTCAGCCGGGCGGATATAACACCGGGAACGCCCTTCGCCGATCTCGGTATCGACTCGCTGATGATGGTGGAGGTCGTGGTTGCGACCGAGGACCGGTTCGGGCTGCTTATCAACGATGATGACTGGCCGCGCTTCAAAACCGTGCTCGACGCCGCCGGGTACGTCAGCCGCGGCCTGGGTTCCGCGTAATTCGGCGTGACTGAAGGCCGGACCCGTATCCCCGCCAGATCATGACCTCAGGCAATCGTCGCCAACAGTAACGGAGAGACTAAGATGCAGACCCAGCTGATCATTGACAACCTGGGCCGGGACGCCCAGGGCGGCCGGACGTTCCAGCGTCTCAACCCGCTGACGGGCGAGCTCGTCACCGAGGGTGCCGCAGCGAGCGTCGAGGATGCTCTCGACGCGGTGGAGTCGGCGTCCAAGGCGTTCGCGTCGTGGGCGACCGCAGGCCCCAGTACCCGCCGGGCAGTAATGCTGAAGGCCGCCGACATCATGGAGCACCGCACTCCGGAGTTCATCGAGGCGATGATGTCCGAAGTGGGTGCGGCGCAGTTGTGGGCCGGCTTCAACGCCTTCCTCACCGCGCAGCTCTTCCGCGAGGCCGCCGGCCTGGCGACGCAGATCCAGGGCGAGACGCTTCCGACGGACAAGCCCGGGACCCTGTTCGATGACGGTCCGCCAGCCTGCCGGGGTCGTGCTCGGCATGGCGCCGTGGAATGGCGCGGGCGTCCTGGCCGCTCGGGCCATCGCCTACCCCATCGTGTGCGGTAATACCGTAGTCTTCCGGGGGTCGGAGACCAGTCCGAGGACCCATGCGATCATCGCCGAGATCCTGCACGAGGCGGGCCTGCCCGCCGGAGTGCTCAATTTCCTGACGAGCACCCCAGAGGATTCGGACCGCGTCGTCGAAGCGATCATTGCCCACCCCGCCGTGCGCCGGGTTAACTTCACCGGCTCCACGGGGGTAGGCCGCATCATCGCCGAGAAGGCGGCTCGTCACCTCAAGCCGGCGTTGCTCGAGCTGGGCGGCAAGGCGCCGTTCGTCGTGCTCGACGATGCCGACATCGACGGCGCCGTGAACGCCGCGGTGTTCGGCTCGTTCCTGTACCAGGGGCAGATCTGCATGTCGACCGAGCGCTTCGTGGTCGACGAGGCGGTCGCCGACGAATTCGTCGCCAAGTTCGCCGCGCGAGCCCAGTCAGTTCCGGCCGGCGACCCGCTCACGGATTCAGGCTGCGTCGTCGGGCCGATGGTCCGCCCCGAGTCCGGCCCCCGCATCAACAGCCTTATCGAGGACGCCGTGTCGAAGGGCGCCGAGGTCGTCGCGGGCGGACCCGCTGACAATGCCGCGATGGCGGCGACTATCGTCGATAAGGTGCGTCCGGGCATGGCTATCTATGACCAGGAGACATTCGGTCCGATCACGACCGTAGTCCGTGTCTCCGGCGTCGAAGAGGCCGTGCGGGTGGCCAACGACACCGAGTACGGGCTCGCCGCCGCGGTGTTCGGCGCCGACAGCACCCGGGCCCTTCAGGTTGCGATGCGCATTCAGGCCGGCCACGTCCACGTCAACGGCTCGACGGTGCAGAACGAGGCACAGGCTCCCTACGGCGGGATGAAGGCCAGCGGCTACGGCCGCTTCGACGGCCGTGCCGTGATCAACGAGTTCACCGAGCTCAAATGGATCACCATCGAGCCCTCGGACCAGCCGTACCCGTTCTAAATACGCGTTTACGCGGGACCAGGCCGGCTGCGCAGGCCGTGCGTGCGGCGCCGCCGGCCGGGATGAGCATGCCCAAGATCGCCGAAATGCCCGGCACGCCAATCAAGACACCGTGAAGGACGAAGACCATGGACAGGAACAAGACGCTCGACCGGCTCGAGCGCGCGCTGATCGCCGGGCTCATCAACCGCGGAACCTTCATCGTCGGGGCCATGGCCACCGGGCTGCTGCTCAGCAGCGCGGTCCTGCTACTCGCGGACGAGCTGGACGCGATGCGCGAGGCTCAGGCCCGCAACCTCCGGTCGCTCAAGCGGTCTTACGACTACATCGTGGTCGGCGCGGGCAGCGCTGGCTGTACCCTGGTCGGCACGCTGGCCAAGAGAGAACCCTCCGCTCAGATCCTCCTCATCGAAGCGGGCGCCTGGGATACGGACCCTTCCATCGAGGACCCGCGCCTGTGGTTCACCAACCTCGGCACCGTCCGGGACTGGAACGACGTCTCCACGCCGACCGCCAGCACCAACAACCACCCGGTGCCCGAGCACACCGGCCGTGTCATCGGCGGCGGCAGCAGCATCAACGCCACGATCTGGGCACGTCCCTTCAAGGCCGACCTCGACCACTGGACCGCGGAGACCGGCGACGACCGGTGGGGCTACGAGCACGGGCTCCGGCTTTTCAAGAGCATCGAGGACTGGCACGGCACCCCGGATCCCGCCTTCCGTGGTGAAGGTGGCCCCGTCTGGGTCCAGCCCGCAGCCGACCCGCTGCCCTTGGCGACCGCTTGCCTTGAGGCATTCCGCGAGCTCGGCCTGCCCGTGCTGGACGACCTGAACGGCGAGCGCGAGATTACCGGCAACGGCTTCGGCTACATGAACCAGATCATCGAGCACGGCCGCCGGCACAGCATGGCGCGCGCCTTCCTCTACCCCGTCCTCGCCCGGGACAACGTCACGGTCCTGGTGAACACCCAGGTCAACCGCGTCATCCTGGAGGGAAACCGGGCCGTGGGCGTGGAGTGCGCGCGGAACGGCCAGAGCCAGACCTTCGGGGCACACCGCGAGATCATCCTGTCCACGGGCGGGTTCAACACGCCCAAGCTCCTCATGCTCAGCGGCATCGGCGACGAGGCGCAGCTGCGCGCGTTCGACATCCCCGTGCACGTGCACTCACCCAACGTAGGCGAGAACGTGCAGGACCACGTGCTCCATGGTGGCTGCCTGTACGAGGCGCCCAAGCCGTTCGTCTATAACAACAGCGCCGCCAACGTGTCGGGCTACTACAAGACTGACCCCAGCCTCGAACTGCCCGACGTCAGCATCGTCGAGATCGAGATACCCTACGCCAGCGATACCATCGCCAAGGAGTTCCCGGCACCGCCCAACACGTGGGCCCTCTGCGGCGGCCTGGTCACGCCGAGCAGCCGCGGCACGGTGCGGCTCCGGTCCGCTAACCCGGACGACCGGCCGATCGTGGACATGCGTTTCCTGAGCCACCCCGATGACGTGGCCAAGCTGGAGCGGAGCATCGAGATCGCTCGCGCGGCGGCCGCGTCCGCAGCCCTAAAGCCCTTCGTGGTCCGCGAGGTCGCGCCCGGACGGACGCTCAAGGGCCAGGAGCTCGCCAACTTCGTCCGCAACGGGGCGACAACCTACTTCCACTCGTCAGGGGCCTGCCGGATGGGCAAGGACGACGCAGCTGTGGTCGACCCGCAACTGCGCGTCAACGGCGTGCGCAACCTGCGCATCGCCGACAGCACCATCATGCCGCGGATCGTGTCCGTGCCGACGATGCCAGCCTGCGTGTTCATCGGATCGCGTCTGGCCGAGATGCTAAGCCAGGGCGCGTCCCGTCGATGAGCGGCCTGCGCCTCGCGGCGGTCGCCGCGCGCGGCAGTTCGGCACACCAGCGCGTCGACGCGCGTTTGCGGACCGCCTGCGCCGCGGCCAGACAAGCGCGCCATAGCGCTCACGCATATCAGGAGACGTATACAGTACGCTCGTCAATGAGTTGTCATATATTGGCGGGATCAGGTGCCGTCGTCAGCGTGGCATCGGACTCGCGAACGGGCATCCCGCGCGTCCCCGGCTTCCCTGACTTCACCGCTGGGCAGGGTTCGTCCCGGCGCTGTCGGCTTCGGTTGCGGTAAGCTATCCAGCCTGGAACCGGGCCTGATTGATGGCCCTCGGTCGGCCAGCTCAGTTCGGGATCGCCAGCAGTACCCGGCCGCGGATTCCCGCGTCGACGCGGTTGTGTGCCAGCGAGGCCTGCTCGAGCGGCAGCAGCGCGTCGATGGTGGCGGCCAGTGCTCCATCCCCGGCCGCCGCGGTCAGGTCCGTCGCGGCCTGCCGTTTCGCGGCGGCCGGAAAGTCGTCGCTGCCCAGCAGCCGGATGGTGATGTTGGCGAATAGCATGGGCCAGAACGCGAAGGCGGGACGGTCCTGGCGGGTGGCGTAAGCCGCGATGACCGCCTGGTTGGCGGCCACGGCGGCGTCCAGGTCGACGTTGTCGGAGAAGGCGACCTCGATAATCCGGTCTACCCCGGCGGGGGCCAGCGCTCGGATCGCCTCGGCGGGGTCGGGCTCCTCCAGGGCTACAGTGTGAGTCGCAGCCAGGGCCGGGACCTGGCCGAGCTCGCTCCGGCGGCGTACGGTGCCGATGACACTGGCGCCGCCCCACAGGGCCAGTTGCGCGGCCAATGAACCGACACCGCCCAGGACGCCGTGAACCAGGACGGTCTGGCCGGCGACTGGGCCGTCCGCGAAAACGCACCGGTGCGCCGTGATCCCCGGGATGCCCAGGCACGCGCCGGTATCGTCGCTCACCTCATCCGGCAGGTCCACCGCCTGCCCTTCCGGGACCACGGTCAGCTGCGCCGCGGTGCCGAACGGCCGGTAGGACTGGGCGCCGTACACCCATACCCGGCGGCCGACCCGGGCCGGGTCGGTGCCTGCGCCGGCTGATTCCACCACCCCGGCCCCGTCGCTGTGCGGGATCACCCGCGGGAACGGCATGGCGGACCCGAGCCAGCCGCGGCGCTTCTTGGTGTCCCCCGGGTTCACCCCGGACCGGGCAAGCCGGACCCGGACCTCGCCTGGGCCCGGCTCCGGTGCGGGCAGCTCACCGGCCTGCAGCACCTGCGCCGCCGGCCCCTGCCGGTCGTACCAGACAGCACGCACAGGCCGTTCCTCCTTGCTGGCGAGTTTCCGCGATGGCCGGGATCAAGGCCTCGGCCAGCCCCGGTTGCTTCAGCGGTTCCGAGCAACGACGTCGCGTGCATAGGCATCGGCGGGGCCGTGCAGGGCGTCGTGAGCCGCGGTGAACAGCGCGTGGGCGCGGCGTCCCTGCCACCCCTCCGGCAGCAGTGCGGCGGGTAGGTCGGGGTCGCGGAACGGCAGCGCCCGGTACGAGGCGACCAGCTCCACCTGCCGCCGTAGCGCCTCGGGACCCGGCAGCACGGCGAGCTCAGCCTCAGGCGGCAGCTGCTCGTAGGTAGCGACCAGTTCCATATAATCCCGGGCCAGGGCGTCTAGATCCCAGCAGCGGAACGCCATCTCGCGATCCGCGGCGCGGCTCAGCGCCCGGCTCTCCAGCAGGTCGATCCGGGTGGCGGCCAGGTCCGCGAGCGCCTCGCGCACGGTATCAAGCCGCGGATGCGGTGAGATCCAGGTAGCCGTGGCCAGCGGCCCGAACCCGTGCCAGGTCAGCGTCCGGCGGGCCCGCTCGCGCTCCGCCCGGCTGTCCTCCGGCACTGCGTAAATGACCATCCGCCAGGTGCCGTCCCAGCCGTCCCGGCCGCGGTCGAAGATCCGGGTCCGGCCCTCGTCCAGCAGCTTGATGCTCCGGGCGGTGAGCGCGTAGCTGGTCTGCCGGCCGTCCCTGGAGGTGGTGAACCAGCCCTCTCGGCGCATCCGGGACAGCACCACGCGGGCGCTGGTTTCAGCCACGCCGAACTCCCCGAGCAGGAGGGTCAGGGCGCGCATTGGCACCTGGCCGTCTCCTACATAACGCAGGTGGTCGCCGAACAGGTCCCACAGGATCGCCCGCGGCTTCACCGGCGCCGGCCGAGGATCGCCTTCGCGGGCATAGTCGCTGATTTCTGTCATATCTCATGCGTTCGTCGAAATGCTGGAATGTTCGCGGAATTCACCTGCTGGCCAAACGATCTCGGCGGGCACCCGGACGTCCTGCGATCGGCGCCGATGCCTGAGACCACGGGGACCACCTGTTTGAGCGTAACCGGCGCGGACGGCCAGGCTGGCATGAGGCCGGCGATCAGGAAGCTGAGCCGACCTTGGCAGGCATGAAAGCTGCCAGGCAACAGTCGCCTGCCCGGCTCGGGCTATTGGTGGACAGGGCCGTCGAAATTTCTGTGACATCTTATTGACGGACGAACTCGGAATGTTACAGGATCGACCTGAGCATGGGACCACGGCCGAGCGCAACATCCGTTGGCATTGCCGACGAGGTAAACCCCCACCTGAACAGGATGCGCCAGGACCAGGAGTAGCAGTATGCCAACCCTTACCGTGGCGGTCGCGCCGGTCGTCGTCTGCTCACCAGGCGCCGCTGGCAGCGGGACCGAAATCGCCCCGCTGCCAGCAGCTTCAAGATCTCGGGGGGACACGAAATGGAGGTACCGAATGTTCGGTCACCGACGACGACACGGCCCGCGTGGCCGGTTTCCCGGGCTGATTGTCCTGGTCCTCGCTTCCGCTCTCGCTGTCTCCGGCGCAGCCGCGGCTACAGCGTCGGCGAGTACATCGGGTTTCACCCAAGGCGCCGCCGCTAAGGCGACTGACCTGCCGTGCAATACGACGGCGGTTCAGGCGGCGGTCAAGCTGCCGCACGTCAGCGTGAGCAGCGTGGTGGATGAGACGAGCGGGAGCTTCACCCCGCCGGGCACGACGACGCCGATCACCGGCCTGCCGGATTTCTGCGAGGTCAACCTCGTCCAGACCGACCCGGCGGGCAATCCGATCAACATCGTCATCTGGCTGCCCGCTAAATGGAACGGGAACTTCCAGGGCGTCGGCGGCGGCGGCTACTCATGCGGCGTTTCCTACACCGTGGGATCAGAAGTAGCAGGATCCCTGCAGGAAGGAGTGGAAAACGGTTACGCCACCGGGTCCACCGACTGCGGCGTGCCGGCCAGCGACGGCGCGACCGGCAGCTGGGCGCTGAACCCAAACGGAACCCTTAACTGGCCCCTGATCACGGACTTCGCCTCCGCCGGGATGCACGACATGTCCGTGGCGGGCAAGGCAGTCACGAAGGCCTTCTACACGCACGCCTCGGCCTATTCCTACTTCTACGGCTGCTCCACTGGCGGCCGCGAGGGCCTGATGGAGGCGCAGCGGTACCCCGCCGACTACAACGGCATCGTGTCGGGAGCGCCGGCCATCAACTGGACGAAATTCATCCCGTCCGAGATATGGCCGGAACTGGTGATGAGCCAGTCGCATGACTTCCTGCCCACCTGCAAGGAAAACGCCTTCACCGACGCGGTAATCAAGGCCTGCGGGCACGGCCCGGTCGCCCAGGGCTGGATCAACGACCCGGCCGACTGCCACTGGAGCCCCTACAAGCTCGTCGGCCTCAAGACGCCGTGCGGCACCATCACGCGGGCCGACGCCGCCGTCATGACCAAGATCTGGCAAGGACCGACCACCGTGCAGGGCAAGAAGCTGTGGTACGGGCTGGAGCGCGGCGCCAGCCTGGCCGGCCTGGCCGGGACTACGACCAGCGCGTCCGGAGTGACGACGGGAGCTCCGTTCCCGATCACCGTGTCCTGGCTCGGGCTGTGGCTGCAGCAAGATCCGTCCTGGAACTGGCAGACGCTCACCTACCCGCAGTTCGACCAGCTCTTCAACCAGTCGGTACGCGAGTTCTCCAGCACCATCGCCACCGACAACCCCGACCTGTCCACGTTCCGGGACAACGGCGGGAAGATCCTGATCTGGCACGGCCTGGCCGACCAGCTCATCTTCCCCCAGGGCACCATCAACTACTACCAGCGCGTGCAGCAGGCCATGGGCGGCCAGGCCGCCACGGATTCCTTCGCGCGACTGTTCCTGGCCCCCGGTGCCCAGCACTGCGCCAGCGCGGCCGGGCCCGCACCTGCCGATCCGCTCAAGACCGTGGTGAACTGGGTCCAACACGGCCATGCCCCGGCATCCATCCTGGCCACAGTCACCGACCCGACCACGAACGTGGTCACGCTGTCCCGGCCGCTCTGCCTGTACCCCCAGATGGACTACTACAAGGGCGACGGCAACACCAGCAAGGCCAGCAGCTTCGCCTGCAGATGACCTGGTGAGCTGCTGACGTGAGGTACGAGCCGGCGCCGGGCCGACTCGTACCTCACACGCTCCGGAGCCGGCCGAAGCCGCTGCCGTGGAAGACCAGCGGGAGCACGGCCGGTTCGGCGCGCAGCCCGTGCACGATCAGCAGCGCGATCGAGTCACGGGTGCCATGGTCCATCCACCGGCGCGCGGTCACTGCGCCCCCGGCATCAGCTGGTGACCTCGGTGCGCAGCAGGGACAGCTTCTCGAAGACCGGCGCGTCGGAGAAGGTGAACAGGTCCAGCCCGGTGTCCGCGTGCAGGGACAGCTCGCACCAGGAGGGAACCGCGAAGACGTCGCCGTGCTCGAGCTGGTGATCTTCACCGTCCAGTGTGACGGTGCCGCGGCCGTCGAAGACCTGCCAGACCGAGGACGCCGTGGTGCGGGTGCGGGCCGTGCTAGTCCCGGCGCGCAGCCGGTGCATCTCCGTCCGCATCGTGGGGAGCGCGTCACCTCCGGTGGTGGGGTTGGCGAACCGGACCGCGGCGTGACCGGGCTCCAGCACACCGGGGTGGCCTTCGGACGCCAGCTCGAGCTGGGCAAGCAGCGCGGCGTCGGTGTGCGCCCACCGGTAGGCCATCAGCGGGGAGGCCGGGCGCGGCTGGCCCGCGGCCGAGACGGGGATCAGGCCGGGGCCGCCCCACAGCCGCTCGCCGCGGCTGCGATCCGGGGTCGAGGTGTCCCGCACCTTGTCCGGGCCGAACTCGAAGAAGCCCTGGTCCGTGGTGGCGACGAGCGGGATGTCCAGGCCGTCGAGCCACGCCATCGGGGCGTCGGAAACATTCTGGTGCCCGTGGAAGTGCCAGCCCGGGGTGAGCAGCAGGTCGCCGCGGCGCATGGCCACCGGGTCGCCGTCGACGACGGTCCACACGCCCTCGCCTTCCAGGACGAACCGGAACGCGGACTGGGTGTGCCGGTGCTCGGGTGCGTTCTCCCGGGGGGCGAGGTACTGGATGGCGGCCCACAGCGTGGGAGTGGCGTAAGGGTCGCCGGGCAGGCCGGGGTTGCCCAGGCCGATGGCGCGGCGCTCACCGCCCCGCCCGACCGGCACCAGGCCGACGCTGCGGGCGGCCAGCGGGTACAGCCGGGCCCACCGCCACAGGTGCGGGACGGCGCGCGGCTCGGGGCGGAACGGCATCAGGCCCTCACGGGTCCGCCACAGCGGCGTCATCCGCTCCGCGTCGAAGTCCCGGTAGAGCTCGGCCAGCTCGGCCTGGTGTTCCGGGCTGTCGAAGACGGCACCGGTCGTTTCGTCTGTCAGGCTGGTCATTTCGGTTGCCTCCTTCAGTCGTGGGTCAGCCGCGCGGCGATGTCGGCGCGCAGCGCCTTCTTGTCGATCTTGCCAACCTTGGTGGCGGGCAGTTCGGGCACGACGACGAGCCGCTCGGGCCACTTGAAGCGGGCGACGTCGGCGGCCGTCATCGCGGCGCGCACGGCGTCGAGGGTGAGCGCGGCGCCGGGCATCAGGACCGCGTAGATGCAGACCCGCTCGCCGAGCTCGGGATCGGGCATGGCGATGGCGGCGACCTGGGCGACCTGCGGGAGCTGGTAGACCAGGTTCTCCACCTCCTCCGCGCTGATCTTCTCACTGCCGCGGTTGATCATGTCCTTGTCCCGCCCCTCGACGACGAGGTTGCCGTCGGGGCGGCGGCGGACGATGTCGCCGCTGCGGTACCAGCCGCTGGCGGTGTAGGCGCGCGCGTTCTGCTCCGCGGCCCGGTAGTAGCCGCGCGGCGTATACGGGCCGCGGGTGAGCAGCGAGCCCGGTTCGCCGTCGGGGACGTCGCGGTCGTGCTCGTCGACGATCCGCACCTCGTCCCCCTCGCTGAGCGGCCGGCCCTGGGTGGTGCAGATGACGTCCTCGGGGTTGTCTAGGCGGGTGTAGTTCAGCAGCCCCTCGGCCATGCCGAACACCTGCTGCAGGGTGCAGCCGAGGACCGGCCGGACCTGGCGGGCGATCTCGTCGGCCAGCCGCGCGCCGCCGACCTGCAGCAGCGTCAGCGTGCGCAACTGGGCAGCGCCGTATTCCCGGGCGTGCCGGATCCACCGCTGCGCCACCGCGGGAACGGCAGCGGTGACGCTGACGCCCTCGGCGGCAATGGTGGCGAAGGCCCGCTCCGGCTCCGGTGACGGCAGCATGACGACCCGCCCGCCGGCCAGCATGGTGCCCAGGATTCCCGGGCAGGCCAGCGGGAAATTGTGCGAGGCGGGCAGCGCCGTCAGGTACACCGTGTCCGGCCCGAGCCCGCACAGCTCGGCACTGGCGCGGGCGTTGTAGGCATAGTCGTCGTGGGTGCGCGCGATGAGCTTGGGCAGCCCGGTGGTGCCGCCGGACAGCAGGAACAGCGCAACCTCGCGGCTGCCGGGCGGGTCGGCATCCCACCGCCGCCGGGCGGCGTCCGCATCTACGGGCTCGGCGCACCGGGCAGTGAGGTCGGTACACCCGGCCTGGGCGATCTCGCTCGTCGTCAGTACGACCCGTAGCGTCGGGCAGTCGGCGACCAGGTCTTCCGCCATCTGCTGGTGGTCGAAGTCGCGCACCAGGCCGGGAACGGCGATGGCCACGGCCTCGCTGTGGCCGACCAGGTAGGCCAGCTCATGCCGACGGTGCGCGGGCAGCACCATGACCGGGACGATCCCGGCGCGCAGGCAGCCGAGCAGCAGGACGGTGAACTGCCAGCAGTTCGGCAGCTGTACCACGATGCGGTCGCCGCGGCGGAGGCCGAGGTCGTCGGTGAGCTTCGCGGCGAGGGCGTCGGCCCGCGCGGTCACCGACCGGTACGTCAGCCGGACCGCGCCGTCGATCACCGCGGGCGCGTCGGGCCGGGCGTCGGCCGCGCCCCACAGTTCGGTGCAGAGTGCGCGGCCCCGCCACCAGCCGCGGACCACGTACTCCCGGACAGCCTCCTCCGGCCAGGGCACGGTTCCCTCGGCGACCGGAGTGACAGCAGGTGCGTCAGGCATGGTCCGTCTCCTTCGGCGCGGCTGGCTCGGTGAGGGTCACGACAGCGTCGAGGGCGAGCAGGCCCTGGCTGGTGACGCGCAGGGGGTTGATCTCGACCGCCTCCAGGGCCGGGTTAGCCACCAGCAGGTTACCGACGGGGTCCCGCGACGCGCCGGCGATCAGGTCGATGCCGGGCGGCGCCATCGTCTCCAACCGGTACCGGCGGGCCCCGATGCGGTCTAGCGCGTCCAGGGCCGCGTCGAGCTCCACGCGGTCGCGGACGCCGAGATGGACCCCGCCGATGTCGGACTTGTGGCTAACCTCGGCATCGAGGATCTTGACCGCGACGGGACCGGGCAGCTCGGCCAGGGCCCGGTGCGCCTCGCCGTGGTCACGGCAGGCGCGCCGGGGCGGAGTGGGCACGCCCAGCGCGGCGAGCAGCGTCTTGGCCTGCTCCTCATCCACCGGGCTGGCCGGCGTGACCAGGGGGATGCTCGCGGGCCGGCGGCCGGGCCGCCGCGGCACGAGCTGGGCGCGTGCGTCCTCGGCCAGCGCCCGGACCGCGGTGGTGAGGCCGGCGATCCCGCGCGGCGCGAACAGCGGACGCAGGCGCGCGACGGGGCCTCCGGGTCCGGCCGGGTCGAGCTGCTCCGCGTCCCGAGCTGTCACGTGCTCACGCGTCCGCTGCCCCGGGTACGGCGACTCGAGGTCCGGCGACCAGGTCCGCGCGGCCGGACAGGACCGCGGTAGTGGCGGTGTCTGCGTCGCGGTCCTCGATCAGCAGGGCGGGGGTGCCGTGTCCCAGCCGTGCTTCCTCGCAGATCAGGCGGCGGGTCAGCGGCGTACCCGCGCGGACCGCGATCAGGGTGGCCCCGGCCTCGGCTCCGCTGGCGACGGCCTCGAGCGCGGGCACGAGGTCCGCCTCGGCCGCCGGGGCGGTGATCTCCAGCGCCCAGCCCCCGCCGTCGGCCGCCCCGGGCCCGGTTGGCCCCGTGCACACCGGAAGCCGGTCCTCGCCTAGGCGGACCGCGCGGGCCTCGAGCGTGACCACGCGGCCGGGCACGGTGTGACCGGGCATCGTCAGCGCGCTGTCAAGCGGGGTGGCCCCGAGCCCGGCCTTCCACCGGGCGTGCGCGGTCTCGACGAAGTCAGGGTCGCGGCGGCGCAGCTTGGCGTCGGTGAGGGACCGGGTGAAGAAGTGGTAGGCGAACTGCCAGCCCGGGAGCGTGTCGTGGGAGCGGCCGAAGTGCTCCCACCAGGACAGGCTCGGCCGGGCGGAGTCCTGGATCTTCGCCACCTGCGGGCGGCGCAGGAGCTCGTAGGTGGCGAGGGCGGCGTCGAGGTCATCCGGGCTGGCGGTCACCGCTGCCGCCAGGGCGATCGCGTCCTCCATCGCCATCTTGGTGCCGGAGCCGACGGAGAAGTGGGCGGTGTGCGCGGCGTCGCCGAGCAGGGCGATGGCCGTGCCGCCGGCCCGGTGCCGCCACCGCCGCGCCCGGCGGGTGCGGAAGTTGCCCCACCGGGAGTTGTTCACCAGCAGCGGATGGCCGCCGATCTGCTCGGCGAACAGCCGCTGCAGGTAGGCGCGGCTCTTCTCGTCGCTCGGGCCCGGCGGCTGGGTGACGTCGAACTCATCGAGGCCGGCCGCGGTCCAGGACGGCTCGTCCGTTTCGACGATGAAGGTCGAGACGCCGTTGCCGATCGGGTAGCCGTGCACGGCGAACACGCCGTGCTGGCCGCGCTCGTGGACGAACGTCAGTCCTTCGAACGGATAGGTGGTGCCGAGCCAGATGAACTTGGCGGCCGCGGTCTCGGCGCTCGGCCCGAACACCTCGCGGTAGCGCTCGCGGAACCGGGAGTTCGCCCCGTCGGCAGCCACGACGAGGTCGTAGCCGGCGGCGACGACATCGCCCGCATCCGCCTCGGCGGAAAACCGGACGTCGACGCCCTCGCCGGCGGCCTGCCGTTGCAGCAGGGACAGCAGCGTCTTGCGCTCGACCGCGGCCATGCCGTTGCCGCCGCAGCGGTGCCGTTCGCCGTGCAGCCGCACCTCGATGGCGTCCCAGTGCACGCCGTGCTCGGTCAGCGTGGTCCGCAGCACCGGATCAGCGGCGTGGATCCCGGCCAGTGTGGCGTCGGAGAACACCACACCGAACCCGAACGTGTCCTCGGCCCGGTTGCGCTCGAACACCGTCACCTCGTGCGCCGGGTCCGAACGCTTGATCAGCGTCGCGGCGAACAGCCCGCCCGGCCCGCCGCCGACAACCGCGACCCGCATGGTAATACTCCAGCCACATAACGTTTCATATATACAACGCTCGGCATTACCATGTCACATATGGCGTCCGAACGGAACCCCCTAGGCGACGGTCAGCACACCCCGAGGCCGCGAACCCTGGTGTGGGATCTGTTCGGCGATCACCTACGCTACGTCGGAGACGGGCGCATCCCGATGCGCGCGCTCAGCGCACTGCTCAGTGTGTTCGGCGTCGGCGATAGCACGAGCCGGGTGATGCTGGCCCGGATGCGCCGCGAACGCTGGTTCGACACCGACCGCAGCGGGCGCCTGTCAAGCTACGCGCTGACTGGGAGGGCGCTCGCCCTGCTCGACGAGGGACGATCACGCATCTTCGGGCGCGAGACCAGCGCGTGGGACGGGCTGTGGCGGATGGTCATCTACGCCGTTCCCGAACCGGACCGGTCGCAGCGCGACCAGCTCCGCAAGGT
This sequence comes from uncultured Actinomycetes bacterium, assembly GCA_963798675.1. GTDB lineage: Bacteria > Actinomycetota > Actinomycetes > Streptosporangiales > Streptosporangiaceae > Palsa-504. The sequence continues at coordinate 133,282 of CAWCUJ010000047.1, forward strand.
CCTCGGCTGGCACGGTTTCGGCCCGCTGGCCAGCGCGACGTGGATCAGCCCGCACCCGCGCCTCGACGTCATCGCGGCAGCGCTTCAGGAGCGCTCCACCGGGCGTTTCGACCTGCTCGAGAGCAGGGCCCTCGACCGTGCCGCCGACCGCGAGATGGCCAGGCGCTGCTGGGACCTCGACGGGCTGGCGCGCGAGTACACCGGGCTCCTCGCCCGGTACGAGAAGCTTCCGCCGCTCACGGCCCTGGCCGCGCTGCCCGGGGATCAAGCCCTGCGCCAGCAAGTCGAGCTCGTCGCGTCCTACCGGACCCTGCCCTTCCGCGATCCGGACTTGCCCGGCGAACTGCTGCCGGAGGGCTGGCCCGGCCGCAGGGTCCACGAGATCTTCATCGCCGCCCACGACGCGCTGGATGAGCCCGCGGACCGTTTCGTCCGCGGGATAGTCGCGCAGCACTCGCCCTAGCCTCCGCCGGGTCGGGCGCGGTCACCGGTGGCTATCTCGAACTGGAGCCCGGAGGCCGGCTGCAATCTGACTGCACTTCAGGCAGGCGAAGGACCGGCCCGGGGTGCCCTATACGCTGTGTTGTCATGAGCCTGGACGTATCGGCGGCGGCCGCGGTTCCGGGGCTAGTGCGCAGTGATCTGCGCGGTCCGGGCATCACCCGGTTCAAGACCCGGGAAGGCTTGCGGTACCGCGACCTGTCTGGCACGGATGTCACGGACGCCGAGACGCTGCGCCGCATCGGCGCGCTGGCGATCCCGCCCGCCTGGACGAACGTCTGGATCTCGCCGGACCCGCTGGGACACATCCAGGCCACCGGCGTGGACAGCCGAGGCCGGACCCAGTACCGCTACCACCAGCTGTGGCGAGAGCAGCGAGACGCCCAGAAGTTTGCTCACATGCTCCGGTTCGCCAGCGCGCTCCCGGCGCTGCGGACGGCCACCCTGCAAGACCTGAAGCGCCGCCGCCTCGACCGGGACCGTGTCGTGGCCAGCGCCGTCCGGCTGATCGACCTCGGCCTGTTCCGCATCGGAGGCGAGAAGTATGCCGAGCTGGACCATCATTACGGCGCGACCACGCTGGAGAAGCGGCACGTGCGGGTGACGCGCGGCGGCCTGATGTTCGACTACATCGCCAAGGAGGGCAAGCACCGGGCGGTCACTATCACCGACAACGCCGTCCTGCCGACCGTGCGGGCGCTGGCTCACAGCGGCAATGGCCTGGACGCGCTGTTCTGCTGGGAGTACGGCGGCGCCTGGCACAGCCTGCGCTCGCACGACGTGAGCAGCTACATCGCCGCGCGAGCCGGCGCCCACTTCACGGCCAAGGAGTTCCGCACCTGGAATGCCACCGTGCTGATGGCGCTGGTGCTGGCGAACGCGGGGGCCGCGCCCACGGCGCGGACCCGCGGCAGGGTCATCTCCGCCGGCGTTCGCGAGGTGGCAGGCTGGCTCGGAGACACCCCGTCAGTGACCCGCACGTCCTACATCGACCCACGGCTGATCAGCCGTTACGAGTCCGACGGCCAGCTATCCGCCATCCCCGTACTCCCAGCCGTGCTCCCGGCCGCCACGGAGGCCGAGATCGCAGTCGCCGCGCTGCTAACGGCGCGTCCCTCGGGCTAAGCCTGGCTCTCCGCCACCTGCGGGCCGAAAGCGGCGCGGACCCAGGCGACGATCTCGATCGTGGACGCTCCCGGGGTGAAGATCCTGGCCACGCCCATCCGGGTCAGCTCCTCGATGTCCTCGTCCGGGATGATGCCGCCGCCGAACACCACGATGTCCGTGGCGTCCCGCTCCTTGAGCAGCTCAATCACCCGGCTGAACAGCGTCATGTGCGCGCCGGAGAGGATGGAGAGCCCGACCGCGTCGACATCCTCCTGGATGGCGGCGGCCACGATCTGCTCCGGTGTCTGGTGCAGCCCGGTGTAGATGACCTCGACGCCGGCGTCGCGCAGCGCACGGGCCACGACCTTTGCCCCCCGGTCGTGGCCGTCAAGCCCGACCTTCGCGACGATGACCCGGATCTTGCCCATGACAGCAAGCCTAACCGCTGCATCCACGGTCGCATCACACAGGCTGGCTGCTGCCCGGACGGTTGCTCAGTCGACGCAGGGAATACCGTTCTTCGCGGTGACGGCACCGCCCTGCGCGCCCGTGGTGGGGATGGGAACCGCCGAACCCGAGGCCGTCGGCGTGGCGCTGGCTTCCGGCACCGTGGCATTCGCGCCGAGCATGACCTCGACGTGCCCCGCCGCCACGGTGGAACTCGCGGTCGCGGTGACGCCGAACAGCGAAGCGATCTTGCTGGCGCTCGCCGCCGAGCCGGTGCCGTAGAGCACCTCGGTCGTGGTCAGCGCGCCGGTGTTCCCGATCTGCCCGGCCTTGTACCCATCCTGCACCAGGGCGGTGGAGACCTGGCCGGCCAGCCCGGGGGTGCTGCCTCCGTTGAACACGTCCACTGTGGTCCGGGCGGCGTCGGCCGAGGTGCTGGCGGGCCGGGGGGCGGACGAGCTCGAGGTGCCGGGCGCCGGGTAGAACGTCTCCTGCACCAGACGCTGGATCAGGGCCGGGTCGACCTGGTTCGCGTCCTGCCCGTCGATGGTCTCGTAGGCCACGATCGGCAGCGTGCGGAAGGTCAGGTTGCCGCTGGTCAGGCTGCGCATCTGGCTGGCGAAGTCGAGCAGGTTCCAGCCGGAGTCGGTGATCACGTACTGTCTGGCCACGGAGAGCAGCGAATTGATCTTGGTCAGGTCGCTGAGCACCCCCTCGGTGCGCAGCTGCTGCATCACCGAGTCGAGGAACGCCTGCTGGCGGTGCGTGCGGTCCAGGTCACCGTTGGCCAACCCGTCGCGCTGGCGGACGAACGCCAGCGCCATCTTGGCGTTGAGATGCTGGTAGCCGGCCCTGGCGGCGTAGAAGCCGGAGTTGGGGTCCAGCGGGACCGGGTGATTGAGGCAGACCTCCACGCCGCCGAGCACGCTCGCGAGCTCGTAGAACCCGTCCAGGTTGACCTCGGCGAAGTGGTCGACGTGCACCCCGGTGAGCTGCTCCACCGTGGCCACCGTGGCGGCACGGCCCGCCTCGTTCCCCTGGAAAGCGACCTGGTTCGGGCTCATGCCCGGATCCTGCTGCCTGAGCTGGGACTCCTTAGCGGCCAGGGACACGCCGTAGGCCTGGTCGATCTTGCCCTGCTGCTGGGATCCGAGCGTGTCGGCGAAGGTCACCCAGTCATCCCGCGGGATGGAGAAGCCGACCGCCTTCTTGCCGCCCGCCGGGATGTGGATCAGGATCAGGGTGTTGGTCGCGTTCCCGCCGACCCCGTTCTCGATGCCTTGCCTGCTCCCGGCGTGCAAAGCGTTAAGAATATTGTTAGGAAGTATGTTGCCGTTCCAGTCGGTCCGGCTCTCGAGTCCCATCAGCAGGATGTTCTGCGCGCCAATGGACGGGCCGCTGAGGATCGCGTGGGAGCCGCCGATGCTGCTCACGTCGCGGACGACAAAGTAGGAAAAGCCACTGACCGCGAGGACCAAGGCCGCAGCCACACAGCTCAGCGCATACCCGGCCTTCCCGGCGGCACCCCACAACGGGGCCGAAGAGCCTGGCCTAACCATGGCATTTTCCTTAGCAGTCCCATGCTCCGGATCGATACCGTCGGTCGAAGCCTACCGTCACGTTCCCGTTATCAATGCACAACGGCTAATATCCAAAGCACATATGAGTGACCCACTATGGGGCGAAGCACGCCCGAGCCGGCCATACGGCAGCGAGCCTGGAGCCAGGCCGCGCGACCGGGATTCCGGGCTCCCGCCAAGCGCTCCGCGGAGGCCGGCGGCCGGTGCCCGGACGCCCCGGCGCGATCCCGGCCGTGGCGAGAGCGCGCGCGGGTCAGATCCCGCGGGACGTGATCCCGGCTGGGGCGGCCGCGACTCCGGCTTGCGAGGTCCGGGCGGTAACGGACGGGATCCCGGACCTCCCGCCGGGCGCCGCGGCGATTCAGGAGCCGACGCGCAGACCCGCCGGGCGCCCGTTCCAAGCGGGGTCCGGGGGGATGGGTCTCGCTCAAGGGGGGGCCGGGGGGATGGGTCCCCCCCAAGGGGGGTCTGGGGGGATGGGTCCCCCCAGGAGCGGGGAGTTCCGGGGGGTCGTCCCCCCGGGTCAACACCGTCAACACCGCCGGCAGCTACGCGGTCGGCCATGACTCAGCCCGGCGGCATGCGCGACGGCGTGGCGCGGGGCATCGGCGGACCGGGCGACTCCCGCGGGCGGCGGAATTCTCCCCGGCCGCGAAGTCTCGGGCGGCCGAGACGGTGGGGCGCACTGCAGGGCGGCCTCGGGGTCTGCATCATCGTCGCCAGCGCGGCCATTGGCGCCGTCGTCACGATGGTGACCCGGAGCGCGCCCGGTGCCCTGCTAGGACTCTTCGTAGTGGCCGGCACAGTGGCCGCCTCGCTGGCCATCCGCCCCAGGGCCGGCCGAATGATCTTCCCCGTCCCCGTGCTTTCCTATCTGGTGACCGCGCTGATAAGCGGGGCCGTATTCGACCGGTCCGCCGATTCGTCCAAGACGGCGCTCGCCATCGCCGCGGCACAGTGGATAGCCGACGGCTTCTTCGCGATGGCTCTGGCCACCGTGCTTGCTGTCTTGATCACCGCCGCCCGCTGGTATCTCTGGCGCCGCCGCAGGCCGGCCACGCGTGACCCGGGCTGGCCGGTCCCGCCGGCTGGTCCCACCAGGACCGGCCCCGCCCGGGCTGGCACGGTCCGGCCTGGCACCGGACGCGATGGCACGGTCCGGGGTCCTGGGGGTCCTGCGGGCTGGGGCGATCCGGGGTCGCGCGGCACCGGTCCTCCTCCCACCCCGCGTCCCGGGTCCGAACCCTACAACTTCTCCAGCGGGGCGTAACGGAGCACTAGGTGCTTGACGCCGTAGTCGCCGCCGAAATCGATCTTCGCCTCGGCCTGGTCGCCGTAGCCATCGGTCGACACCACGGTGCCGAGGCCGAACTTGTCGTGATTCACCATGTCCCCGGGCGATAGCGCGGGCACCGTCCGGTTCCCGGGTGACCGGGTCCCCGGCCGCTGCGCCATCCGCTCCTGAGCGGGCATGATCGATGACATCGCCGCCCGCTCGTTGCGGCGCCACTCGATGAGGCCGGACGGGATCTCGCCCAGGAACCTCGATTCCTTGTGGAAAGAAGGACGGCCCCACCAGTTCCTGGCCACGGCGCGGGTCAAGTACAGCCGCTGCTCCGCCCGGGTAATGCCGACGTAGGCCAGCCTGCGCTCCTCTTCCAGCTCCTTGGGGTTGGTCAGCGAGCGCTGGTGCGGGAACACCTCTTCTTCCATCCCGGTGAGGAACACCACCGGGAACTCCAGGCCCTTGGCCGTGTGCAACGTCATCATCGTCACCAGGCCGCCGTGCTCTTCCCCCTCGGGGATCTGATCCGCGTCGGCGACCAGGGATACCTGCTCGAGGAAATCCGCCAGCGTCCCTTCCGGGTGTGAGCCGTCGAACTCACGCGCCACCGACACCAGCTCTTTCAGGTTCTCCACCCGGCTGGCATCCTGCAGGTCGGAGGAGGACTCCAGCGATTCCTGGTAGCCGGTGCGGTCGAGTACCGCCTCGGCGAGCTCGGCCACCGGACGGGACTCCGCGAGATCCCGCAGTTCGCCGATGAGCGCATTGAAACCCTCGATCGCGTGGGCCGACCGCGCTGCGAGGCCAGGTACATCGGCCGGGCGGGCCAGCGCCTGGGCGAACGTGATCCGCTTTCGCTGCGCGGCGGCGGCCACGTAATCCTCCGCCCGCTCGCCGATGCCGCGCTTCGGCACGTTCAGCACCCGCCGCAGCGAGACCTCGTCCGCTGGATTGGCGATCAGCCGCAGGTAGGCGAGCAGGTCGCGGACCTCGCGCCGTTCGTAGAACCGCACCCCGCCTACCACCCGGTACGGCAGCCCGACCCGGATGAACACTTCCTCGAAGACGCGGGACTGCGCGTTGGTCCGGTAGAACACCGCCACCTGGCCGGGAGTGGCCTGACCCGCGTCGTTGAGCCGGTCTACCTCCTCGGCCACGAACGCGGCCTCGTCGTGCTCGTTGTCGGCCACGTAGCCGACGATCGGCGGGCCCGCTCCCTGGTCAGACCACAGGTTCTTGGGCTTGCGGCCCTGGTTCTGCGAGACCACGGCATTGGCGGCGGCCAGGATGTTCTGGGTAGAACGGTAGTTCTGCTCCAGCAGGATGACCTTCGCGGCCGGGTAGTCGTGCTCGAACTCCACGATGTTGCGGATGGTCGCGCCGCGAAAGGCGTAGATGGACTGATCCGCGTCGCCCACCACGCAAAGCTCCGACGGCGTGAGCGGTTCTCCGGGGCTATTAACCCCCTCCGTTCGGCCGGAAAAGAGCGGAGCACCGCCTGATACGAGTTCCCTGACCAGGATGTATTGCGCATGGTTAGTGTCCTGGTACTCATCCACAAGCACGTGCCGGAACCTGCGGCGGTACTGCTCAGCCACCTCGGGCATGGCCTGGAAGAGGTTGACCGTGACCATGATCAGGTCGTCGAAGTCCATCGCGCCGGCCTCCAGCAGGCGGCGCTGGTACTCACCATAGGCCTCGGCCAGGGCCTTGTCCCGCGCCGTCTGCGCGCGCGAGGCGAAGGTCTCGTAGTCAATCAGCTCGTTCTTCAGGTTCGATACCTGGGCGGCCATGGCCTTCGGCGGGAACTGCTTGGCGTCGAGCTCAATCTCCCGGCAGACCAGCGCCATCAGGCGCTGCGAATCGGCCTGATCGTAGATGGAGAACGACGAGGGGTAGCCGAACCGCCTGGCCTCCCGGCGCAGGATGCGCACGCAGGCCGAATGGAAGGTCATCACCCACATCGAGCGGGCCCGCGGGCCGACCAAAGCGGCGACCCGGGCCGCCATCTCGCCGGCCGCCTTGTTGGTGAAGGTAATGGCCAGGATCTCGTGCGGGGCCACGTCACGCGCGGCGAGCAGGTAAGCGATCCGGTGGGTGAGCACCCGGGTCTTTCCCGAACCCGCGCCGGCCACGATGAGGAGCGGGCTGCCCTCATGCACCACGGCAGCGCGCTGCTCCGGATTGAGCCCGTCAAGGAGTGCATCTATCGCGAGTGCGGCCACCTACATAGGGTAGGCGGTTGCACCGGCAAAACAGCGAACGCGATCCGCAGCGCCTCCGATACCAGGAGTCATCCACGTTCACTACCTGCGATAACGCGGGAATATTTGACCTCGCGATGATGCGCGGGCCTTTCGGTGGATATATCGTTCTTTGACTCCGGACGATGCCTGTTATGGGCTATTCTGGCCGTCTTGACCCGTTAGTTGGATGCGACGGGGAGCAGCTCACATACTCGCCTCTGAACAGTGGGGCCTCTGAACAGTGGGGGTGCCATGGGATCGCGCGGTCGATCCATTAGGCTCCGAATTTACTTTCTCGTGGCGATCCCGCTCGTCGCCATGGTCGCGTTGCTTGCCTATGTGGCAGGCACCTCGGTCAATAACGCCATCAACTTGGACCGGGCGCCCAACCTGATCAACGCGACCTCGCTGCCGACGGCCGAGTTCGTCAGGCTGGTGCAAAATGAGCGCGCCGCCGCGGTGGTCTACCTGTTCCGGCCGACCCCGGCCAACCTGGCGGCGTACGAAGCCGCCGTCAAGGCGACCGACGCCGGCGAGCCGGCGTTCGTGGCGGCGATGAACTCGCCGGGCACCAAGAGCAGCGAGAACCTCGACGAGGCGAAGGCCATCAGCGTCCTCATCGCGGGGCTGAATCAGATGTCAGCGCTCCGTGGCGCCGTCACGAACCGGGCCCTCAGCCCGCTGCAGGCGCTCGGGGGGTACAGCGCGGGCATCCAGAACGAACTCAAGCTGTTCCTGACCGAAGCCGATAGCCTGACCAATGCCACCGCGGCCGCCCAGGCCCTCGGGCTGATCGCGACGGTGTCGGCCCGGGAGGCCCTGTCGCAGGAATACGCGTTGCTGTCCGGGGTGCTGGCCGGGAAGAGGATCACCCAGGCCGACCGCGGGGCCTTCGCCGAGATGGCCGCGACCCGGCAGGGCGACATTGTGGACGCCGAGTCCCTGCTCGATCCGGCCAACCAGGCGCAGTTCAACGCGCAGGTGACCAGCGCTGAGCAAACGAACCTGGCCGAGATCGAAGGGGCGGTAGCAGCCGGCACTCCCGTCGCCGAGCTGCCGATTACCCGGGATCAGTGGACCGGGCTGGCCGGACATCTACTCGACGAATACTTCACCGGCGGCGTCAACCTCGCGAACGCCCAGCTCGCGGTCGACCACACGATCAGCCGGGCGGCATGGATCAGGGTCGCGGTCACCGCCGGCATCGGCTTGATCGGGCTGCTCGTCACCATCGCGGTGACCATCCTGGTCGGACGGGGCATCATCCGCCGCCTGGGCGGCCTGGAGCGCACGGCCCTCCAGCTCGCCGAGGTTCAGCTGCCCGACGTCGTGACCAGGCTCAGGCGCGGCGAGAACGTCGACGTGAACGCCGAGGCGCCGCCGCTGCGGGTGGGCCGCGACGAGATCGGCCGGGTCGGGCAGGCGTTCAACCTGGTCCGGCAGACCGCGGTCCGGGCGGCCGTGGATGAGGCGCGGCTGCGGCAGGGGCTCAACGACGTGTTCCGCAGCCTGGCCCGGCGCAGCCAGTCGCTGCTGCACCGCCAGCTGACCCTGCTGGACCAGATGGAGCGGCGGGCCAGCGACCCGGAGGCCCTCGACGACCTGTTCCGGCTAGACCACCTGACGACACGCATGCGCCGGCACGCGGAAGGCCTGGTCATCCTGGCCGGCGCGCCGCCGGGCCGGGGCTGGAGCAGCCCGGTCCGGATGGTCGACGTGATGCGAGGCGCCATCGCCGAGGTCGAGGACTACGCGCGAGTATCGGTCGCGACCCGGAGCCAGGCCGCGCTGGCCGGCTCCGCCGTCGCGGACGTCATTCACCTGCTGGCCGAGCTCATCGAGAACGGCACCACGCTTTCGCCGCCCTATACGTCGGTGCGTGTGTCGGGAGACACGGTCGCCAACGGGTTCGCCATCGAGGTCGAGGACCGCGGGCTCGGGATGAGCCCGCCGCGGCTGGCCGAGCTCAACGACCGGCTGGCCAACCCGCCGGAGTTCAACCCGTCCGACAGCGAGCAGCTCGGCCTGTTCGTGGTCAGCCAGCTGGCCAAACGGCACGGAATCCGGGTCACCCTTAAGGCCTCCCCTTACGGCGGCACCGCCGCCATCGTGCTGATACCGCGTCACCTGGTGGTGACGGAAGAGGCGTTCCGGACCGGGCTGCCCGCCGAGCCCGCCTCGGTCGCCATGGCGCAGCTCACGGCCAACGGGAACCACGCCGCTCCGGCCGAACTGGCCGCCCAGGGCGGGGGGTTCACCGAGGTCAGCAGCGGCCAGCCCGGGCTGGCTCAGACGCCCGGGGTCCGCATCTCGGGACCGCTGCGCCGTTCGCAGGGGATCGTCCCAGCGCGGTTTGACCGCGGAGCGCATGCCGCGCCCGCGCTCGGCCCGCCGAACGGCGCCGCGGACACCGGGCCTGATGGCCTGCCCGGGCGGCGTCCCGACCTGCCTGGTGTACCGGCCGAGGCCGGCCTGGTGCCGTACGACGCTGGCCCGGCGCCTGACAGCGGCGCGCCGTCCGCCTTCGACGTGTTCACGCCGCGACGGCACGCCCAGGGAACCGGCGAGACGCCCATGGGAGCGCACGCGGGGCCCGGCGGGCCCGGGTCAGGCCCGGCAGCGCCCGGCACCGGACCGAGCGCGCCGTACCCGGGTAACGGGTCCTACATCGCCTCCCCGTCGTACCCGGCGAGCGGCTCGTCGCCCTATCCGGCCCCGGGCTCTGGGCCGGTGCCAGGCGCCGGGCCCGCGTCTGGCACCGGGGCTCCGCCGTTCCCTGGGACTGGCGCGGCTCCGTTCCCCGGCAGCGGTTCTCCGTCCTATCCGGGCGCCGACCCGGCACCGTATCCAGACCAGCCGGCACCGTTCCCCGGCTGGACCCTGCACAACACGTCAGGAGCCGCCGGCGGCCGGACGGAGCCTCGCTCAGGCAACCCGGCCGGACCGGCCACTCCGATAACCCCGGTGGCCTCGCCGCGGCCAGGTCTGGCCTCCGGGCCGCCCTGGGAGCTTCCCCGCGAGACCGGGTCACTTTCTGGGCCCGAGGGATCCGCGCCTGGCCCAGCTGCGGCCGATCCGGAAGGGAGCGGCGACATCAAGGGGCTTCCGCGCCGGGTCAGGCAGGCCAACCTGGCTCCCCAGCTCCGCGCCAGCCCGCCGCAGCGCCGGACCATCGTGGCCAGCGCCGGCCCGTCTAGCGGGTCTATGGGTCCCATGGGGCCTGCGGGTTCTATGGAGCCTGCGGGGGTTGCGGGTCCTGCGGGGGTTGCGGGTCCGAGTCCGGCTGAGATACGCCAGACCATGTCGGCGCTGCAGCGCGGCTGGCAGGAGGGCCGCTCGCGGCGGATAGCCGACCCGGCATCAGCTGAGCCGGGTGCTGCCTCGCCGTCAGGCGCCTTCCCGGCCGACGGCCCTTCCGGCCCTGATCCGTCCCCAGGCGGCGGGGCTGACGATTCGACCACGGACGAGGAGGCACGTGGGAGCTCCGATGGATCATGATGCGGACGCGGCCAACCGGGTCGGCCAGCTCGACTGGCTGCTCGACGATCTGGTGCGGCGCGTGGGGCAGGTGAGTAAGGCCGTCATCCTGTCTCAGGACGGCATTGCGCTCGGGGCCTCGCAGACGCTGGAGCGCGACGACGCGGAGCACCTGGCGGCGTTGGCGGCCGGGTTCCAGTCGCTGGCTCGCGGTGCCGGACAGCACTTCGGCGGCGGCGGGGTCCGGCAGACGATCATCGAGATGGAAACGGGATTCCTGCTGGTGTCCGCCGCGGGCAGCGGCACCTGCCTGGCCGTCATCGCCGAGCAAGGAGCCGACCTCGGCCTGGTGGCCTACGAGATGGCCATCCTGGTCCGCAGGACCGGGGAGCACATCAAGATCAACCCGCGCGCGTCCGCGCTCAGCGGCTGGGTTTGACGCACCATGCCGTCCAACGACGAACGGTGGCTAGACGCCGAGGCCGGGCCCGTGGTCCGGCCCTACGCCCTGACCCAGGGCCGGACCAGGCACGCCGGGGAATCGTTCGACTTGGTCGCGACGGTCATCGCCACGCGGGCCGGGGTCACCGATCTAGGCTCGCTGGCCCCCGAGCACATCAGCGTCTTCCAGCTCGCCCGTGCCCCGACCACCGTGGCAGACATCGCTTCTGACGTCGACCTCCCGCTCGGAGTCGTCCGGATCATCCTTGCCGATCTGCGGGAACTCGGCCTGGTCGTGATCCGCACCCCGGTCGTGATGGCCGAGCGGATCGACAAGCACACTCTCAGGGAGGTCCTCAATGGACTACGGGGTCTGTGATCCCGCCGGCGGGAACCCAAGAAACCCGAGCCAGCACCGCGCCATAAAGATCTTGCTGGCGGGGGGCTTCGGGGTGGGTAAAACAACGCTTGTCGGCGCCGTGAGCGAGATCAGGCCGCTGCGTACTGAGGAGCCCCTCACCGAGGGCAGCCTGCGAACTGACAGCACGCTAGGCGTGGAAGGGAAGACCACGACTACCGTCGCGATGGACTTCGGCCGGATCAGCCTGCGCAGCGATCTCGTGCTCTATCTCTTTGGCACGCCCGGCCAGCAGCGGTTCTGGTTCATGTGGGACGAACTCGCCATCGGGGCGCTGGGGGCGGTGGTCCTCGCCGATACCCGGCGGCTGGCCGACAGCTTCCCCGCCATCGACTATTTCGAACGCAGGGAGATACCGTTTATCATCGCGCTGAACTGCTTCGACGGCGCCCGCAGGTACGACACAGAAGACGTCAGGATGGCCCTGGACCTCGAGCCTGAGCTGCCGATTGTCCTGTGCGATGCACGCAGCAAGGAGTCGGCCAAGCAAGTGCTGATCGCCTTGGTCGAGCACGTCCTGATGACCGCAGCCGAGGAGCCGGTCTCAGGGATCGCGTAGCACGGCCCAGACCGCCTTGCCGTGCCCGGCGATGGGGCTCCAGCCCCACACGTGACTCAGCGCGGCGACGATCTGCAGGCCGCGTCCGCTCTCCCCGCCCCAGTCTGGTTGCCTGGGCATGGGCGCTTCGTTGCCCGGATCGACCACAGCCAGCATGACTTCCCCGGCCCGCCTGAGAATGCAGAGCCGCAGCACGGTCAGGCCGGCACCGGAATTGCCACGCGTCAGGCCGGTCCGCGTCCCGTGCAGGACGGCGTTGACGACCAGTTCATCGACGATCATCTCGGCGTCGTCCGCCAGCACCTCGAGGCCCCAGCAGGTAAGCAGTTCTCGGACGAACCGGCGGGCCGTCCTGGCCTCTTCAGGCCGGGCGTTCAGCGTCCGAGTGGTGACCGCCGGAGTCTCCCACCAGGCGGAAGGCACAGGCAGTAGCCGTGGCATGCCGTCGTCGACCGCGGGCCAGGGGATGCCGATTTCTTCATCGTCGTCTCCGTTACCTGTCGCCACACTCAGATGCGCCAACGCAACAGCTTCCTGCATGTCATAGGGCACGAAAAGCCTTACCCATCACGGTGGTTAACTGCGTGCTTAAAGACATGTTGCCTGATATATTGTGCAAATGCAAGACCAGATGCACGTTCATTCGCTTTGTGCACAGGTCTCCGGATAAGCACACGGGGGGCCGGCAGACAGGCGGAACGCACCAGGCAACTTGCTCACCAGTTGCTAACTGGAGACTACAGTGAGTGAACTATTACAGCCTGGCGTGCGTTACCCTGTCGGAAGGGGATAAATATGGTCATAACCTACAACGGCATGCTCGCCGCAGAACTCGGGGACGTGCGCTGGCAGAAGAGCTGGCACAGCAACCCGAACGGTGAGTGTGTCGAGCTGGCCGCGTTGCCCACCGGCGAGATCGCCATGCGCAACTCCCGGTTCCCGGCAGGCCCTATCCTGCTCTACACTCAGGGAGAGATCACCGCATTCCTGGCAGGAGCCAAGGATGGGGCATTTGACCATCTACTCGGCGAAACGAGCCAACTTACTCGCTAGTAGCGATACTACCGGCCGGCGCGCGGCGACCTGACGATGACAGCCTGGTGACTGGTACCTCACGACCTGCGGAATCACGGAGAGTTCAAGACATCCGTTGAATTGTCACACAACCCCCTTCCGCAAGCGTGAGATCACATGGGAGACTGGTCCACACCCCGCCAGGACCTAAAGTGCGACGATGCGAGGAGTGTCGATGGTCTCGTCTGAAGACTCGGCCTGGGACGTTCCCCCCAGCATTTTTGGCACGCGCGCAGGCGGTCCCACCGTCCAGCGCCTGGTGCTCGGCAGCCAACTGCACCGGCTGCGTGAGTCGCGCGGGATTACCGCCGAGCAGGCGGCCGAGGCTATCCGCGGTTCGCACTCCAAGATCAGCCGGATGGAACACGGCCGAGTCGGCTTTAAGGAGCGCGATGTGGGCGACCTCCTGACTCTTTACGGGGTGACCGACAGCGAAGAGCGCGCTGCGCTGCTGAACCTGGCCAGGGAAGCGAATACCCCCGGATGGTGGCACGCCTATTCGGACATCCTCCCGTCCTGGCTCGAGCCGTTTGTGGGCCTGGAGGCGGCGGCCTCGGTCATCCGGACTTACCAGATCCAGCTTGTGCCCGGGCTACTGCAGACGGAGGACTACGCCCGCGCGCTGATCCGGCAGGGTTCCGCGGCCTCAGAAGAGGAGATCGCCCGCCGGAGCGAGCTGAGGGCCAGCCGTCAGGAGATCCTCCGCAGGCCCGACGCGCCGCAGTTGTGGGTCGTGGTGGACGAAGGTGCGCTGCGCCGTCCGGTAGGCAGCAGTGAAATCGTCCGTGAGCAGCTGAGGTACCTCATCGAGGTCGCGGATCACCCCGCGGTGACGCTCCAGATCCTGCCGTTCAGCGCCGGCGCGCACTCAGCCATGGGCGGCCCGTTCACCATCCTGCGGTTCGCCGAGCCCGACCTAGCCGATGTCGTCTACATCGAGCAGCTGACCAGCGCGCTCTACCTGGACAAGCCGGTGGAGGTCGACAGCTACCTCGAGGTCATGGAGCAGCTCTGCCTCCAGGCCGAGCCGGTGGCGAACACCGCTAAGGTGCTCCGCCAGATCCTCGCCGAGACCTGATCTCGGTGCTGGTCCGGGGGACGACCCCCCCGGACCATGGGGCCCCATGCCCCCTTTGGGCGACCCGCGAGCTAAGCCTTGCCCCCGGGCGTACGCTCCTCGCAGGCCCACGGCGAGCCGTAGTCATTCAGCAGGTCGAGGAACGGTTGCGGCGGCAGTGCCTCGGGGCCGAGCAGGCCGACTCCCGACCAGGCGCCCGCGTCGATCAGTTCCAGCGCGACCACCGGGTTCACCGCGGTCTGCCAGACCACCGCCTGGGACCCGTATTCGGCCATCGACCAGGCGTTGTCCACCACGTGGTAGAGGTATACCTCTCGCGGCGCGCCGTCGGCGCCTGTCCCGGTCACCCAGGTGCCCGCGCAGGTCAGGCCGCTCATCTTGTCCCCTAGGGCGGCCGGGTCAGGCAAGCACGCCGCCACCACGTCACGGGGCGACACCCTGGCCGCGCCGACCTGCACCGGCTCGGTTTTGTCCAGGCCGAGCTGGTGCAAGGTCCGCAGCACGCCGATGAACTCCGAGCCGAGGCCGTACTTGAAGGTGACCCGCTGCGCCTCGACCCACCGCGGCATCAGCAGCACCTCTTCGTGCTCCACGTTCACGCACTCCACCAGGCCGATGCCGGCCGGGAAGGTGAAGATCTCGGGCTCGCTGAACGGCTCGGTGGTGAACCAGCCCCGGCCTCGTTCCCAGATCACCGGCGGGTTCAGGCACTCCTCGATCGTGGTCCAGATGGAGAAGGTAGGGGCGAAATCGTACCCGGCCACCTCGAGGTTCGCTCCGTCCCGGACGCCGAGCTCGGCGATCTCGCTGAACAACTCATCGGCGGCGTACCTGGCGAACACGTCGGACAGCCCCGGCTCCACGCCGATCCCGGCCAGGGCGAGCCGACCCGACCGCTCCCACTCAGGCGCCATCGCGAACTGCTCGTCGCCGAGCTTGACGCCGGTCTGACGGTACGGGTCATCGGGATGGGGGTAAGACAGCGACATCGCCATGTCCAGGTAGTGGGTGCCCGCCTGGAGCGCGGCACGAAACAGTGGCATCACGAAGCGGGGATCCGTGGCGTTCATGAGCACATCGCAACGGTGCTGGGTGAGCAGGCCCGCGGTGGCCTGCACGTCCCGCGCGTCCAGTTGCACAGCCTCGTACCCGTCGCGGGCCGCCGCGGCGCGCTGCGCCCGGCCGAGGTCGTAGTCCGCGATGACCAGCTCAGCGAACGGGCGGCGAGCGGCAATCCGGGCAAATGCCGTGCCCACGCCGCCTGCGCCCACCAGGAGTATCCGCATGATCAGATCCTAGACCTTTCACGTTCCGGCTGACGAGACCAGCCGTGATATCTAGCCGTTACTACGGATATCGTTGCCGCAAAGCGAAATTCATGCTAGAACCGTAGCATCGAGGGTGCTGATATCGTCGTCACGCCCTGCTGCTCAAATCGTGTCGTCAGGTCCGGCCGGTTCGACGGACCGCTTTCCGGTTAATTCCGGGTCCCGGCCGCGCCGGGTCAAAGCCAGGAGGGTGAGACATGGCCACCGCCGAGCAAGCCGTTGAGTCTCAGGAGCAGGAACTCGATAAGGGCCTCAAATCGGGCGCCCTCGGGCTGATCTCAAGCACCGTCATCGCGACGGCATCGGTCGCCCCTGCTTACAGCCTCGCGGCCACGCTGGTCTTCGTCGTGGTGGCGGTCGGACTCCAGGCGCCGGCCGTGGCCGTGCTCGCCTTCGTCCCGATGCTGCTGACCTCGATCGGCTACAGCGAGCTGAACAAGGCCGACCCGGACTGCGGCACCACGTTCACCTGGGCGACGCGCGCGTTCGGGCCGAAGACCGGCTGGGCGGGCGGCTGGGGGATCGTGGCGGCCGACGTGCTGGTCATGGCGAGCCTGGCCCAGGTCGCGAGCCAGTACGTGTTCCTGCTGTTCAACGCCAAGGGCATCGGCAGCAACGCGACCAGCGGCTGGGTACTGCTGGGTGGCATCATCTGGATCGTGCTGATGACCGCCATCTGCTATGTCGGCATCGAGGTGTCGGCGAACTTCCAGAAGATCCTGCTGGGCATCGAACTGACCATGCTGTTCGTCCTTTCTATCGTCGCCCTGATCAAGGTGGGCTCCGGGCACGCGCCGCCCGGTCATCTCACCCCGAGCATCTCCTGGCTCAACCCGTTCAAGATCTCTAGTTTCAGTGCCTTCGCCAGCGGGATCATCCTGATGGTCTTTATCTACTGGGGCTGGGACACAGCGGTCTCTGTCAACGAGGAGACCAAGGACAAGAACCGGATACCGGGCCTGGCGGCGATCTTCTCCACCGTCATCCTGCTGCTCACCTACGCCCTGGTGATCTTCTCCATCCAGGCGTTCGCCGGAGTCAAGACCACGGGTAACGGGCTGGGCAACACGGCCAATGCGGGCGACGTGCTGTCGGTCCAGGGCAACGCCATCTTCGGGACGACCGGCTTCGGACCGGTCTTCTACCACCTGCTGCTGCTCATGGTGCTGTCCTCGGCGGCTGCGTCCACCCAGACGACGATCTTGCCCACCGCCCGGACCACGCTGTCGATGGCGGCCTACAAGGCGATCCCGAAGTCGTTCGCGAAGATCCATCCCCGGTTCATGACGCCCACGGTGTCCACGATCGTCATGGGTGTGATCTCGATCCTCGTCTACGTGGGGCTGAACTACTCGTCGAACGGCATCGGGGTGATCGGCGACGCGGTGATCGCGATCGGCCTGTACATCGCGTTCTACTATGGCCTGACCGGTTTCGCTTGCGCCTGGTACTACCGCAAGAACCTGACCAGCAGCGTGCGCAACCTTTTCATGCAGGGCATCCTGCCGGTGACCGGCGCACTGATCCTGTACTTCCTCGGTGGCTGGAGCATCTGGCTGGACTACGACGTGGCGACCGCGAACGACTACACCATGTGGACGGTCCCGGGCATCCACTGGCAGATCGGCGGCGCGTTCGTGATCGCCGTGGGGGCCGGGCTGGTCGGATTGATCTTCTTCCTCTTCTGCCGGTTCGTCGCGCCTGGGGCCCCCTTCTTCAAGAAAGAGACCCTCACCAGGGCCACTCCCACTCTGGTCCCCGATGAATAAATAGCCGACCCGGCGCCGACGTCCCCGGGCGTCCCGCCTGACGGCCTCCGGCCCCGGCTAGGATGGCGGGCGTGCTCGATGACGCCGAGATTAGCCGGGTCCTTGCCATCACGGCCCACCCTGACGACGTGGACTTCGCGGCCGCGGGAACCGTCGCGCGCTGGACGGAAGCCGGGATCGAGGTGGTCTACTGCGTGGTCACCGACGGCGACGCCGGCGGCTTCGACGAGGACTTCCCGCGGTCCGAGATGCCGGCCCTGCGCCGGGCCGAGCAGGTGGCCGCCGCCAAGTGCGTAGGGGTCCATGATGTGCGCTTCCTCGGTTACCCGGACGGTCGGGTCGAGGCCACTCTGGAGCTGCGCCGGGACCTGGCCCGGGTGATCAGGCAGGTCCGCCCGGACCGGGTGGTGTGCCCCAGCCCGGAGCGGAGCTACGCCAGGATCGGGACCAGCCATCCCGACCACCGCGCGGTGGGCTCCGCCGCCTTGGACGCCGTCTACCCGGACGCACGGAACCCGTTCGCCTTCCCCGAGCTCCTCCAGAGCGAGTCGCTGGCCGCCTGGATCGTGCGCGAGGTATGGATAGCCGGCGGCCCTGACCCGAACCACTACGTGGACATCACCGCGACCTTCTCGCGCAAGATCGCCGCCCTGCACGCCCACGAGAGCCAGACCGGGCACATGGAAGGCCTGACCGAGCGCCTCAGGTCCCGGCTCGCCGACACGGCCCGGCAGGCGGGCTTTCCCGAGAGCCGCCTGGCCGAGGGCTTCCGGGTGCTGGACACCGCCTGATCCTTCCCGCCCGGCTTCGGCCGGGCGGGAAGGATCCCCCAGGCCGCTGGTGTTTTTGCTGATGCGGGCCGATACCAGGCATAATTCACTGATTGAATCCAGTCAGAGAGAGTGACTCGCTATGAGCATGGAGATGGACCACTCCTTTACCGTCCCCGTCCCGCCAGACCGGGCCTGGGACGTGCTGCTCGACGTGAAAGGGATCGCGCCGTGCATGCCCGGCGCGACCGTCGACGAGTTCGACGGCGAGGTGGTCACCGGACGGATAAAAGTCAAGGTCGGCCCGGTGTCACTGACCTACCGCGGGACCGCGAAATTCATTGAGCGCGACCCGGCCGCCCACGTGGTGGTGATGGAGGCGTCCGGCAAGGAGACCCGCGGCGCGGGCACCGCCTCCGCAACCGTCCGAGCGTCACTGGAGCCTGAGTCGTCCGGTGCGGCGACCAAGGTCACCATGCACACGACGATGAACGTGACGGGGCGGCCAGCCCAGTTCGGCCGCGGCGTGATGGTCGAGGTGGGCGGCAAGCTGGTGGAAAAGTTCGCCGATAACCTGGCCCAGCTGATATCCGGCGACGGCGCGGCCGTGCCGGATGGCACCGCCACCGCGGGGGACGGCAGCGCGGCCGCGGTGGATGGCACCGCCACCGCGGGGGACGGCAGCGCGGCGCGAGACGGCACCGCGGACGGCACGAGCGCGGCGCAGCCCGCCGCCACGGTGGAGGACGGATCGGGCAGCGCCGAGCCCACGATCGTCGTCCCGGTCGCGAGTACGGCCTCGGCTCCGCCTGCCTACCAGAACGACGACTCCATCAACCTGGTTAAGCTGGTCGGCCCCGCGATCCTCAAGCGCGTCATCCCGGTCATCGTCGCGGTGGCCGCACTCACTCTGCTCGGCCGACGCTTCCGGCACCTGCGCCACCGAGGCGAGCACGACGAGAAGGCGTAGTCAGCGGCCGGAGACCCCAGCAAAACAGCACTCGCTTCAGGTCCCGCCGTTGCTAGGTCAGAGGCTATCGCCCAGGAGGTAACCCAGGCCCCTCGACAACCAACTCGCTCACACGTTCGTATTCGAGCGACGGGGTGCAAAGATCGTGAGCGGTTACTGCCCCGATGGGGGCAGTAACCGCTCACGATAATAAAGGTGGCCTAGCGGACGACGATTTCGGTAACGGGGAGGGAGGAGTCCGCGGGCAGGTCGAGCGGGGATGGCGATATGCCGCGGGACACGATCTCAGCGCCGAGGGCGGCGACCATGGCGCCGTTGTCGGTACACAGCCCCGGGCGCGGTACGCGCAGCTTGATGCCGGCCGCGGCGCACCGTTCGGCGGCCAGCGAGCGCAGCCGGGAATTGGCCGCCACGCCGCCGCCGACGATCAGGTCCGTGACGTCATGCCGCTGGCAGGCCTGCACGGCCTTGCGGGTGAGCACGTCGGCCACCGCCTCCTGGAAGGACGCGGCCACGTCGGGGGCGTGGACCGGCTCCCCGGCGGCCTGCCGTGCTTCCACCCAGCGGGCCACCGCCGTCTTCAGGCCGGCGAACGAGAAGTCCAGCGTGCCATCGTGGTACTTGCCGCGGGGGAAGGTGATCGCGGCCGGATCGCCCTCGCGGGCCGCCTTGTCGATCGGCGGGCCGCCAGGGAACGGCATGCCGAGTACCCGGGCCACCTTGTCGTAGGCTTCGCCGGCCGCGTCGTCGATCGTGGCCCCGAGCGGGATGACCTCCTGGGCCACGTCCGGCACGAGCAGCAGCGAGGAATGCCCGCCGGAGACGAGCAGGGCCACCGCGGGCGACGGCAGCGTGCCGTGTTCCAACTGGTCGACGGCGATGTGAGCGGCCAGGTGGTTGACCCCGTATAGCGGCTTGCCCAGCGCGAAGGCATACGCCTTGGCCGCGGCCACCCCGACGAGCAGGGCCCCGGCCAGTCCCGGCCCCGCGGTGACGGCCACCGCGTCGATCTCTTCCGGCCGGACCCCCGCGGCCGCGACGGCCCGGTCGAAGGTCGGGACCATCGCCTCCAGGTGCGCCCGGCTGGCTACCTCGGGCACCACCCCACCGAACCGCGCGTGCTCCGCCACGCTGGAGGCGACGGAATCCGCGAGCAGGTCGTGCCCGCGAACCAGCCCGACACCCGTCTCGTCGCAGGACGTCTCGATGCCAAGCACCAACGGGGACGCTATCACGCGAGCGCCTTCCGCATGACCACGGCATCGACGCCGGACGGCTGGTAGTAGCCGCGCCGGATCCCGACCTCGGCGAACCCGTGACGCAGGTAAAGCTGCCTGGCCCTGGGATTGTCCTCCCGCACCTCGAGCAAGACCTCCTGGTAGCCGCGCTTGGTCGCCTCATCGACGAGCGCCGTGAGCAACGCCGTGCCGGTACCCTCGCCCCACCGGACGGGCTTCACCGCCAGCGTCACGACGTCGGCCTGCGACCCGCCGGTGAACATCATCCCCGCGTACCCGATCAGCGTGGTTCCCTCCTCTGCCACCAGGTAGAGCCGACTCGAGGCCGGCTGTGCCAGCTCCGCCGCGAACATCTCCGGCGTCCACGCGTCTTCGGGGAAGAGCTCTCGCTCCAGGGCCAGGATCCCGGCCATGTCGGCCCGGCTGATCTCCCGCAGCCGCACCCTGCTGGCCTCACCTGGGCTGGCCTCACTTGCGCTGGCCTCACCTGGGCTGGCATTCCTCGGGCGGACAGCATCCGGCCAGCCGTTCACGACGGCGTAACCCGCTTGGGCGGCCCGGGCTCCCTCGCGTCCGGCCGCCGCAGGTAGAGCGGCTCCGCGGCCAGCAACGGCACGGCAGGCAACGGCACGGCAGGCAACGGCACGGCAGGCAACGGCACGGCAGGCAACGGCACGGCAGGCAACGGCACGGTCGGCTCGCCGAGTTGACCTGCGACGACGGCACAGAGCGTGCGGGCATCCGGATAGGCGGGCCCGATCACCTCGCCGAATGCCTCCGGGTAAAGCTGCCCCCCGGCGCCGGCCACCGGGAGCTCCGCCGCCCCCGCGATCGAGCCCGCGCTGCCGACTACAGGACCCTCTAGGCGCCGGCCGGCGGCGTCGTACCTGGCCCAGTAGACCTCCTTGCGGCGCGCGTCAGTCGCCACCAGGAACTCGCGCCCGGGCGCGGTGGCGGCGGCGATGACGTCCAGCGAGCACACCCCGTGCACGGGAATGCCGAGCACGGCGCCGAGCACTCTGGCGGTCACCACGCCGACCCGCAGCCCGGTGTAGGGCCCAGGGCCAACCCCAACGGCGACCGCGGTCAGATCCGCGCGTGACGCGCCCGCATCGGCCATGACCTTCGCGATCATGGGCGCCAGGAGCTCACCATGGCGCCGGCCATCGGCCGTGAACGCCTCGGAAACGACCCGCTCCCCATCGTGCAAGGCCACGCTCACCGCTGGGGTCGCGGTATCAAAACCCACCACAAGCACGTCGCCCAGCCTAGTGGGCGCGCGGTGCCGCTGAGCCAAACCGTGGCTAGTGCAGCGAGGCCGCGGCCGCCTGGGCGAACGCCAGGGCGGCCGCTGTCAGCTGGGACTGTGACACGGGCCCGTAGGACCCGTGGTTAGAGTGCTCGAGTCCGTTCAGCGTGACCGTCACGAGCACGTTGTGGTAGCGCACCATGACAGTGGCCACGTCCGTCACCGCTCCCCCCACGCGGAACACCTGTATGGCGCTGAACGCCTGGTTCCCCAGGCCGGACAGGGGCCGCACCGTAGCCCGCGGGGCCGGGGAGTCCTTCGGCGGGGCCTGAACGTCCTGCAGCATCAGCTCGTAGGCGTCGACCGCGGCGAACGTGGCACTGCCGTCTCCGCTGGCCAGGCCGTTCGGCGCATACGCGAGCATGTTGAGTTCCATCAGCCGGTAAACCGGTGGCTTGTCGATCGTCCAGTTGCAGGCCGATTCGGCCGACCCGTTGACCGGCAGCGGAGATGCGACCTTGGCCTGGCCCGGCAGGTAGCGCTGCACGGTACCGCCGGGCACGACCTTGCACGCATCGGGCACCTGCCGCAGCTCTCCCGGCTGGAATGTGGTGATGAGCGCGCCCGGCGTAACCGGCGCGGGACCCGGCCGGCTAGCCGCAACCAGCACCACCGTGAGTACGGCCGCCACCACGGCCACCAAGCCGCCCGTCATGACGAACCATCGCCGCCGCCTGCGCGCCGCCGCCCGCAGGGCGCGACCGCCCGGACCCCGCGACCCCCGCGGCTGAGCCGGCGGCACATCCTCGCCGCTGTCCGCCTCGGGTTCGTCCCACTCGGCCCACTGCGGCGCCGGTTCACCCTGAGGCGGACCGGAGACCCGACCCGGATCGGCCGAACCCAGGCGATCCGCGGCGTCCGCCTGGCCGCCGGACGGACGTCCGGGACCAGCCGGATGGCCTCCGCCTGCGGGGCGCCGCGGCCGCGCCGGACGGACCGGTGGCAGGTTGGCCCACGGCGGCGGGTCCTCGTCGTCGCGGTCAGGGCTATAGGACCTGGCCGACGGGCGAGGCGGCAGGAACTCCTGCTCGGGCACGGCGCGCCTCCGGAATCGGGGTGCGGTACGTAACGGCGCGATACGCGGAACTGGGATCAGTACAGCGGAACTATAAACGATCCAAGGCGCCGGTGAGCGCACCATGCCATCTCCCGCCGTGACCAATTAGCCGGACAGTTCGCACGTCGCTGCCGGAGTCGGGCTCGATCGAGATCTCCAGCCGGTCTTCAGCCAGACCTTCGGCCAGACCGGCGCCCCACTCCACGACCGTGACGGCGCTGGCCGCGTCGGTGTCGAGATCCAGGTCGTCCACCTCGTCGATGCTGCCGAGCCGGTAGGCGTCCGCGTGCACCAGGGCCGGCCCGGGGCCGACCGCGACGGGGTGCACCCGCGCGATGACGAAGGTCGGGGAGGTGACCGGGCCGCGCACGCCGAGCCCGGCGCCGATGCCCTGCACCAGCGTGGTCTTGCCCGCCCCGAGCGGCCCGGCCAGGATCACCAGGTCCCCGGCCCGGAGCAGCGCCGCCAGGCGCCGCCCGAGGTCGCGCATCGCCGCATCGGTGGCGACCTGAATGGTGGTGGGCACGCACCACGGCTCGTTCGGCATCATTACCTGGCGCCGCCTGGATAGGTTCTCGGGACCCGAGCCCCGATGCCGGTGGCGATCTCGTAGGAGATGGTGCCGAGCGCCTCGCCCCACTCCTGTGCGGTGGGTTCGCCGTCGTCCCCGGGGCCGAACAGCACCACCTCATCGCCCGCCGCGGCCGCCTCGTCCCCGAAGTCGACGACGAACTGATCCATGCAGACCGTGCCCGCGATCGGCCAGCGGCGGCCGCGCGCGCTGACCAGCGGCAGACCGGCCGCGGTTCGCGGCACCCCGTCGGCGTACCCGAGGGGCACCAGGCCGAGGGTGGACTCGCGGGAGGTCACGTACCGGTGGCCATAGGAGACGCCGGCGCCCGCGGGCACCCGCTTGACCATGGCCAGCCGGGCGCGCAGCGTCATCGCCGGCCGCAGCCACGAGGGCGCGCCACCGGGCAGGGTGGACAGGCCGTAGATGGCCCCGCCGAAGCGCACCAGGTCGAGCCGGGATTCCGGGACGGTCAGCGCGGCGGCGGTGTTGGCGATGTGCCTGACCTCGGGCGTGACACCGGCCTTCTCGGCGACCGCAACGGCGTCGGCGAACGCGGCGAGCTGGGCGGCGACCGACGGGTGCCCGGGGATGTCGGCGCAGGCGAAGTGCGACCACAGGCCCGTCACCCGGACCGAGCCACGGGCCTGGGCGTCCAGGGCGGCCTGAACCACTCCCGGCCAGTCCGCCCGAGTGGCACCGCCGCGGCTCAGTCCGGTGTCGGCCTTGAGGTGCAGCCGGGCCCGGACGCCAACCTGGTCGGCCGCGGCCGCGATCGTCGCGACGAACGCCACCGAGCCCGCCGTGAGGTCCACGTCGTGCCTGATCGCTTCGGTGGGATCGCCGAAGGTCATCAGGCAGAGCACCGGCGCGGTGATGCCCGCCCGCCGGAGCGCGACCGCTTCGGCCAGGTCGGCGACGCCCAGCCAGCTGGCCCCGCCGGCCAGCGCGGCCCGGGCGGCCGGAACCATGCCGTGGCCGTACCCGTCGGCCTTCACCGCGGCCATCACCTGGCTGCCACGCACCAGTCCGCACAGCGCGGCGACATTGCGGGTGATCACGCCGAGATCGACGAAAGCCTGCCGGTCCATCGTGGTCACAGGCTCCGGAACGCGGCCGGCAGCGCGCGGACCAGATCGGAGGCCCCGATCGGGGCCTGGCCGGGCCCGTCGGCAGACCCCGCGGCGAGCAGGCCGGCCAGGCCGTGCAGGTAAGCCGCCGCCAGGCCGGCCTGGGCGGGCGGGCGGCCCTGCGCCAGCAGCGCGCCGGCCAGCCCGGACAGCACGTCGCCGCTGCCCGCAGTGGCCAGCCATGGCGTGCCAGTGGGGTTCACAAGGACCGGTTCGTCACCCGGCGGCGCGATGACCGTCGTCGAGCCCTTCAGCAGGACCGTGACGCCCAGCTCGCCGGCCGCCCGGCGGGCGTGCTCCAGCCGCCGCGCCTCCACGCTCGCCCCTTCGGTGCCAAGCAGCCGGGCCAGTTCACCGGCATGCGGCGTGATCAGCGTCGGGGCCGACCGCGGCAGCAGGCCCTTGACCTGGCTCAGGATGGTCAGCCCGTCCGCGTCCACCAGCACCGGCAGGTCGGTGCCGAGCACCGCCGCCAGCCTGGCCGCGGCGTCCTGGCCGGTACCCATGCCCGGCCCGGCCACCCACGCCTGGACCCGGCCGACCGAGCCGAGCAGGTCCCAGCCGCCCTCATTGGGGTCGTCCGGATACACGGTGATCACGGTCTCTGGCCACGCCTGCCGCACCAGCACGGCGGCGATGTCCGCGGTGACCACCCGGACCATGCCCGCCCCGCCGTGCACCGCCCCGCCGGTGGCGAGCAGCACCGCCCCGGTGAACCGGTCGCTGCCGGCCAGCAGGCCGAGGACCCCCCGGCGGTACTTGTCCGATTCGGCCCCGGGACGCGGCAGCAGCTCGCTGATGTCGTCCCGCTGCGGCGCCCGGGCGCACGGCCCGTCCTTCAGGTACGGGCCCAGGCCGATGTCGACGAGCTCGACGGTCCCCGCGTGCCCGGCGCCCGGGTCGATCAGCAGCCCGGGCTTGATCACGCCGAAGGTCACGGTGACATCGGCCCGGACCGCCGGGCCGTCCACCGCCCCGGTGTCGGCGTCGACGCCGCTCGGCAGGTCGACGGCCACCACGGTCGCGCCGGCCTGCCGGGCGCGAGCGGCCTGCCGGGCCAGGCCCGCGAACGGCTCGCGCAGCCCGCCCCGCCCGCCGATGCCGAGCAGGCCGTCGACGATCAGGTCGGCGCGGTTGATCAGGTCGGCATGAGCATCCGGATCGCCGGACACCCGGCCGCCCGCGGCGCGCAGCGCCGCGGTGCCGCCCTGATGCACCTTGGCCCCGGCCGCGATGGCGGTGACGGCCGCGCCGCGGCGGGCCAGCCGGGCCCCGGCGTAGAGCGCGTCGCCGCCGTTGTCCCCGGGGCCGGCCAGCACGGCCACCCGGGCGCCGTACACGTGGCCCGGACGCCGGGCCAGCAGCGCCGCGCACACCGACGCGAGCCCGGCGGCGGCCCGGCCCATCAGGGCCCCGTCCGGGACGATCTCCATCAGCGCGCGCTCGGCTGCCCGCACGGCGGCGACCTGGTATGCCTCTCGCATGGAGTCCTTATTGTATGGGTTTACCTGCCAGCCAGGGCCCGCCGAACCTCCTCGGCGAGCTGACCGACGACGCGTTCCGCTAGGGCCGCGTCCTTGGCCTGGATCATCAGCCTGATAATGGGCTCGGTGCCGCTCGGCCGGACCAGGACCCGCCCGTCGCCGCCCAGCTGAGCCTCGGCCCGGCGAACCGCCGCGGTGACCTCGGGCCCGAGCTGCGACGCGTCACCCGGCACGTTGACCAGGACCTGCGGGTACTTCGGCATCATCTTCGCGGCCGCCGCCAGCGGCACGCCGTGCCGGTTCACCGCGGCGAGCAGCTGCAGGCTGGTCAGCACGCCGTCGCCGGTGGTGGCGTGCTCGAGCATGATGATGTGCCCGGACTGCTCCCCGCCGAGCACGTAGCCGCCGCCCCGCATAGCCGCCGACACGTGCTTGTCTCCCACCGGTGTCTCGATCACCTCGATGCCGGCCTCGCGCATCGCCACGTGGAAGCCCTGGTTCGACATCACCGTGACCACCACCGCGTCGCCGACCAGCCGACCCGCCTCCTTCAGCCCGGTGGCGAGCAGGGTCAGGATCTGGTCGCCGTCGAGCGGCTGCCCGTCCGCGTCGACCGCGAGGCACCGGTCGGCGTCGCCGTCATAGGCGATGCCCGCGTCGGCGCCGTGCTCGACGACCGCCGCGGACAGCGCGCCGAGCGCGGTGGAACCGCAGCCGTCGTTGATGTTCAGGCCGTCGGGCTTGTCGCCGATGGTGACGACGTCCGCGCCCGCCCGGCGCAGCACCTGCGGCGCGATGCGGTAGGCCGCGCCGTGCGCGCAGTCGGCCACGATCCGCAGGCCTGCCAGCGGCGGCTGCGGCTGGTTCGGCAGCGTGGCCAGCAGGTGATCCAGGTACCGCTCGTGCTCGGCTGGCGTCGCTGGCGTCGCTGACCCGGCCGAATTCTCTCGCGCCCGGCTCTGCCGCGTTCCCCAGCCGGGCCTCGATGTCGTCTTCTGTGGCGTCCGGCAGCTTGACCCCGCCGCGGCCGAAGAACTTGATCCCGTTGTCCCTGGCCGGGTTGTGGCTCGCGGAGATGACCACGCCAAAGGTCGCGCCCAGCTCTCCGGTCAGGTAGGCCACGCCGGGCGTGGGGATGACCCCCAGCCTGAGCACGTCGACCCCGGCACTGGCCAGGCCGGCCACGACGGCCGCCTCGAGGAACTCGCCCGAGACGCGCGGATCCCGGCCCACGACCGCGAGCGGCCGTCCGGCCGCGCTCGCGCCCCCGCTGGGACCGAGGACGGCGGCCGCGGCCACGCTGAGATCCATGGCCAGGCGCGCAGTTAGTCACGACCAGCGACACCCCGGACACCGTCCGTACCGAACAGACGGCTGCGCTGCCCCCTTCAGCCATTTCGCTCCGCTCGTTGCTCTGCCCCGTACGTACGGCTCTGTACGTATGGCCCTGTACTTATGGCTCTGTACTTGTGGCTCTGTACGTGTGCGCTGCCAGGTGCCCGACAGGCTCCGAGCGAGCGATACTTACCGCTTGGAGTACTGCGGCGCCTTCCGGGCCTTCTTCAGGCCGTACTTCTTGCGCTCCTTGACCCGGGCGTCCCTGGTCAGGAAACCGGCCTTCTTCAGCGCGGGGCGGTTCTCCGGGTCCACCAGGATCAGCGCCCGGGTCACGCCGAGGCGCAGAGCGCCCGCCTGCCCGGTGACGCCGCCGCCGGAGATCCGGGCCACCACGTCGAACTGCCCCTCCGCGCCGAGCGTCACGAACGGCTCGCTGACCAGCTGCTGGTGCACCTTGTTCGGGAAGTACACGTCGAGCGTCCGGCCGTTGATCAGCCACTGGCCCGAGCCCGGGAGGATGCGAACCCTGGCGATGGCCTCCTTACGGCGACCAGTGCCTGCCGCGTTACCGGTGACCACCGGGCGCCGTGCGACGGCCCGCGCCGGAGCGTCCTGCGCGGTTTCCGTCGTGTACTCCGACGGGACGTCCGCGCCGAACTCCTCGTCGGCGATAGTCAGCGAATTCGGCGTCGTCCTCGACGCTGGGGGTGGTGGTTACGCCAGTGGGCTCGGCCACGGTCTGGACCTCGTACTTCCTCTCTTGGTCTACTGCTCGATCTGCGTGATCTCGTACGGCTGCGGCTGCTGAGCCTGGTGCGGGTGATCGGGACCCGCGTACACCTTGAGCTTGCGCAGCGTCTTGCGGCCGAGTGAGTTCTTCGGCAGCATCCCCCGCACGGCCTTCTCCACGGCGCGCTCGGGGTTGCTCTCCATCAGGCTCGCGTACGAGACCGCCCGCAGGCCGCCCGGGTAACCGGAGTGCCGGTAGGCGTGCTTCTGCTCCAGCTTGTTACCGCTGAGCGCGACCTTCGCCGCGTTGACGACGATCACGAAATCGCCCGTGTCCACATGCGGAGCGAAGATCGGCTTGTGCTTGCCCCTGAGCAGCACCGCCACGTGGCTGGCCAGGCGGCCGAGCACCACGTCGGAAGCATCGACGACATGCCACTGCCGCGTAATGTCACTGTCCTTCGGGCTGAATGTGCGCACAGTCCTAAGCCTTCGCGTATGTATCGTGATCTTCTCCGGCCGCACCTGCTGGTTACGACCGCCCAAGAGGCGCTCCGCGGGCGCACCGCGCCGCGCAAACCGCGCGTACGGAAGGCACACCGCGTGCATGCCCGTCGCGCATGACGCCAATGCAGCATACTCCGTCTTACGCAGCGATGCCAAAGCGACGTCGCCATCAAGCCCGCCACGGGGAGGGCATCACGGCTGGCCGCTAGTCAACTACGCGAGAGCGGGAAAGTTCCATGTCCACCTTACCGGAACTGAACAGAAGGCTACTCTCAACGTTATGGATCAGCAGGGCGCAGGACGCACCCGCTCGGCTGCGGACACGCGCCGTCAGCCGCCCTGGCCGTCGCTGGAAGGCGTCGAGCGGCGCAGTCCCGAGAACGGCGGCCCAGAGAACAGCGGGCCGCAGCGCACCAGCCCGGCGCCCACCCGACCACCCGGATACGGCGCCGGCGGATACGGGCCCGCCGGGAGCGGCGCCCAGCGGGTCCTGGGTCCCGGGACCGGCCCGCAGCGGCTCAGGCCGGCTCAGGCAGCGGCGCCCAGCCGGTCCTGTGGCCCGGGCAGCGGCGCTCAGCCAGGCAGCGGCGCCCAGCCGGTCCTTACCGCGGCACCGGCCCAGGGCGCGGCGCGCCAGCCGGTTCCCGGGAACCGGATCGGCAGGCTCCGCGGGACGGACGCCGGTCCGGGGCTTCCCGCCGAGAACGCGCACCGGCGGAGCCGTTCCTCAGGCGGGCCAGCCGAGGACGCGTACCCCGGCGATGACTCCAACCTGGATGACCGGCTGGCTCCCGCGCCGATGGCGAGGGCCAGTCGCGCTGGGCCGGGACGGCGGCGTGGCGGCCGGACGAAGCGCCGTTTCCGTATGTGGCTCGCCGCGGCCGTCGCGGTCGTGGCCGCCGCCGGGTTCGTCAGTTACAAGTTCTGCTACGAGCCGACAGTCAACGCGCCGGTGTCCCCGACGCTGCGGCTGCCGACGACCGCGCCCGGATCCGGCTCCCCCGGCTTCGACAAGGCCTTGGGCCAGTGGCAGCACATCGGGACCCGGGCCGAGGACCCGGAGCCGCTGACCGTCACCGGGCTATACCCGCCGCAGTTCATTCTCAACGGCAGCTCGTACGTCAGGACGGCGGCCAGCGTCACCAAGACCTGCTCGCTGGCGGTGTACGGCGCGGACCTGCAGGCGGCGCTGCAATCGGGTCACTGCACCCAGGTGCTCCGCGCGAGCTACATCTCCGGCGACGGCAAGCTGATGGGCACCGTCGGCGTGGTCAACCTGATCAGCTCCAGCGCCGCCCAGAAGGCCGGGCAGGTCACCGGGCCGCAGGAGATCATCGCGCCGCTCACCGGGAAGAAGGGCGCCACCAGCAAGCTGGGCAGCGGGACCGGCGTCGTGCAGGCGGAGGTCAAGGGCCACTACCTGATCTTGATGTGGGCCGAGTTCGCCAACCTGAAGTCACCGTCGGGTTCGGCGCAGCGGCAAACCCTCGAGCAGTTCGCCGAGAACCTCGTCATCGGCAGCGCCAACATCAACCTCAGCACCCGGATGCTGACCGGCAAACCTTGAGCGCGAGCCGAAGGGGCGCGGCGGGCCAGTCACAGACCCTCCGGGTCGCAACGCGGCCGCCGATCGGAGCCCGACCCAGGTGCCGCGCCCACCAAGAGCACAGTTCCCCAACTCCTGCCTCACTGGTCCCGAGCGCGTAACCGATGAATGTAGCACTGTATTGACTCTTTTGCGCACAGTGCCACATTCATGGGAAACCGGGCCGGGCTAAGGCCGGGCGTCGCCTGGGCTCAGGGGCGCGGGGGACGCCGCGGCGACACGGAACCTTCGCGCGGCGGCGGCCCGGGCGGCCAGCTCATCCGCGGCGGGATAGCCGACTTCCTCCAGGCACAGCCCGTGCGGGGGGAGGACGCGGACAGCGGGATCGCGGACTGCGGCCGCCAGCACCGCGGCGGGCCAGCCGGGCGGCCTTCGCCCCTCGCCGACGGCAACGAGCGCACCGACCAGCGAGCGGACCATGTTGTGGCAGAACGCGTCGGCGACCACGGTGGCGATCGCGGTGCCGTGACCGTCCCGCTGCCAGTCCAGGGTGCGCAGCGCCCGGATGGTGGTCGCGCCCTCCCGCCGACGGCAGAAGGCGGCGAAATCGTGCTCGCCCAGGCAGCGCCGCGCGGCCTCGTTCATGGCCGCCAGGTCGAGCCGCTTGAAGTACCACAGCGTTTCGTGCCTGCGCAGCGGGTCCGCGGCGGCCTCGTCGTCGCAGACGCGATAGGCATAGCGGCGCCACAGCGCGGAGAAGCGAGCGTCGAACCCGGCGGGCGCGGGACTCGCAGCGTGCACCCGGACATCGGCGGGCAGCGCCCGGGCCAGCCGCCAGGTGGCCCGGTCCGGCGGAAGTGACCAGGCCGCGGCGGGGACGTCGGTGTGGGCGACCTGGCCGCGCGCGTGCACACCTGCGTCCGTGCGCCCGGCTACCGTCAGCTTCGGCGGGACGGGCAGCCGCAGCACCCGTCCGAGTGCTGCGGCCACGACGTCCTCGACCGTGCGCCTGCCGGGCTGGGCGGCCCACCCGGAAAACGCTGACCCGTCGTAGGAAAGATCAATCCGGAGCCGAACGGTCCCGGGTTCTCCGTCCGAGCCCACCTCGAGCCGTCAGGGGTTAGTCGTCCTCGTCCGGCTTGTCGTCCTCGTCGTCGGCCTCATCGGCATCCGTCCTCGTCGTCGCCTCGGCCTCGTCGGCGTCGGCCGCCTCGTCTTGGACGTCCTCGACGTCTTCGACCTCGTTGTCCGCGGCGGATGCCGCAGCCGCCTCGTCGGCCTCGGCGTCAGCCTCCGCCACGGCGGAGGCCTCGGTAGCCGCGGTCGCCGGCGCCTCGGCGGTTTCGGGAGCCGCCCGGCGCGTGCGGCGGCGGGGCCTGGCCGCCACTGGCTCGCCGCGGACCAGCTCGATAACCGCCATCGCCGCGTTGTCGCCCTTGCGCGGGCCGATCTTCGTGATGCGGGTGTAGCCGCCGTCCCGCTCGGAAAACTCCGGCGCGATCTCGGTGAACAGCTGATGCACCACGCCCTTGTCCGTGACCACGGTCAGCACGTGACGGCGGGCGTGCAGGTCGCCGCGCTTGGCGAAGGTGATCAGCCGCTCGGCTACCGGACGCAGCCTGCGGGCCTTGGCCTCGGTCGTGGTGATCCGGCCGTGCTGGAACAGCGCGGTGGCCAGATTCGCCAGGATGTGCCGCTCGTGAGCCGGGCTGCCGCCCAAGCGGTGGCCCTTGGTGGGCGTGGGCATCGGGACCTCTACCTCTCCTCGGTGTACGTGGCGTGGAGCACGGCCACGTCAGTACTGCTCGGTCTCCACGTAGCTCTCGTCGTCGTCGCTGTAGGCGCCTACCGCGCTGCTCGGGTCGAACCCGGGCGGCGAGTCCTTGAGCGCGAGACCCATGTCGACGAGCTTCTGCTTGACTTCCTCGATCGACTTGGCGCCGAAGTTCCTGATGTCGAGCAGGTCCTGCTCGCTACGGCCGACGAGCTCGCCCACCGTGTGGATGCCCTCGCGCTTGAGGCAGTTGTAGGACCGCACGGTGAGGTTGAGGTCCTCGATGGGCAGGGCCAGGTCCGCCGCCAGGGCGGCGTCTGTCGGCGACGGGCCGATGTCGATGCCCTCGGCGTCGACGTTGAGCTCCCGGGCCAGCCCGAACAGCTCGACCAGCGTCTTGCCCGCACTCGCCACCGCGTCCCGCGGGCGCATGCACGCCTTGGTCTCGACGTCGAGGATGAGCCGGTCGAAGTCGGTACGCTGCTCGACACGAGTCGCTTCGACCTTGTACGTCACCCGCAGCACGGGCGAGTAGATGGAGTCGATCGGCACCCGGCCGATCTCCTGGCCCGGCTGCTTGTTCTGGGTGGCCGAGACGTAGCCGCGGCCGCGCTCGACCGTGAGCTCCATCTCGAGCTTGCCCTTGGCGTTCAGCGTGGCGACGTGCAGCTCGGGGTTGTGCACCTCGACGCCCGCCGGCGGCGCGATGTCGGCCGCGGTTACCTCACCGGGACCCTGCTTGCGCAGGTACATGACGACCGGCTCGTCGTGCTCGGAGGACACCACCAGTTCCTTCAGGTTCAGGATGATGTCGGTGACGTCTTCCTTCACGCCGGGCACGGTGGAGAACTCGTGCAGGACACCTTCGATCCTGATGCTCGTGACGGCTGCGCCCGGAATGGAGGACAGCAGCGTGCGCCGGAGCGAGTTGCCGATCGTGTAGCCGAAACCCGGCTCGAGCGGCTCGATCACGAACCTGGACCTGTAGTCGTCTACCTGCTCCTCGGCGAGCGAGGGGCGCTGAGCGATGAGCATGAATCTTCCCTTCCGCGATGCCCGCTATATGACATCGCGATTCTTCCCCGGGGGGCACCCCCCGGTGACCCCCCGATCCTGCGGGGATGCCACCCCCAGACCCCCCTGGCCGGGGACGCTGCCCCCGGGGCTTCCTGGGAACTCTGCCGGGCCATCGAGGCCCGGCTAGATTACTTCGAGTAGTACTCGACGATGAGCTGTTCCTGGACCTGGGTGTCGATCTGCGCCCGGACGGGCAGCGAGTGCACCAGGATGCGCATCTGGTCCGGGACCACCTCGAGCCAGGCCGGCACCGTACGCTCGCCGGCCTCGGCCCGCGCGATGACGAACGGCGTCAGCTCAAGCGACTTCCGGACCACCTCGACGATGTCGTTCTCGCTGACCCGGTAGGACGGGATGTCGACCTTCTTCCCGTTCACCGTGATGTGGCCGTGGCGCACCAGCTGGCGGGCCATGTCGCGGCTCTTGGCGAAACCCGCGCGGAAGACCACGTTGTCCAAGCGGCGCTCGAGCAGCTGGAGCATGGTCTCGCCGGTACGGCCGTGCTTGCGGGCCGCTTCCTCGTAGTAGCCGTGGAACTGCCGCTCCAGGATGCCGTAGATCCGGCGCGCCTTCTGCTTCTCCCGGATCTGCTGCAGGTAGTCGCCTTCCTTCGGGCGGTTCCGGCCGTGCTCGCCCGGCGGGTAAGGCCGGATCTCGATCGGGCACTTCGGCGAGTCGCACTTCGCGCCCTTCAGGAAGAGCTTGGTCTTCTCCCGGCGGCACAGCTTGCAGTCCGGGCCTGTGTATCGAGCCATCTGTCGCTATCTCCTTGGGTGGGCTCGGGGGTCAGACCCGGCGCCGCTTCGGCGGCCAGGCAGCCATTGTGCGGAACGGGGGTCATGTCCTGAATCGAGCCGACCTCAAGCCCGGTCGCCTGCAGCGACCTGATGGCGGTCTCCCGGCCCGAGCCCGGGCCCTTGACGAAGACGTCGACCTTGCGCATGCCGTGTTCCATCGCGCGGCGCGCAGCAGCCTCGGCCGCCATCTGGGCGGCGTACGGCGTCGACTTGCGCGATCCCTTGAACCCCACCTGACCCGCGGACGCCCACGAGATGACGTTGCCCAGCGGGTCGGTAATCGAGACGATCGTGTTGTTGAACGTGCTCCTGATGTGGGCGTGCCCGTGAGCGACGTTCTTCCGCTCCTTGCGGCGCACCTTCTTGGCGGCCTGGCTGCGGCTCTTTGCTGGCGGCATATCTCTCTTTTGCGCTTCCTATGAGGTGATCGGTCCGTACGGCTCCGGACTACTTCTTCCCGGCCTTCTTCTTGCCGGCGACCGTCTTCTTCTTGCCCTTGCGGGTGCGCGCGTTGGTCTGCGTCCGCTGCCCGTGCACCGGGAGCCCGCGGCGATGGCGGATTCCCTGGTAGCAGCCGATCTCGACCTTGCGCCTGATGTCGGCCTGGACCTCGCGTCGCAGGTCACCTTCGACCTGGTAGGTCGAGTCGATCCAGTCGCGGAGCTTCATCAGCTCCTCGTCGGTGAGGTTGTGGACCCGGGTGTCGCCGCTGACGCCGGTTGCCTCCAGCGTCTGCAGCGCCCTGGTGCGGCCTATGCCGTAGATATAGGTGAGCGCGACCTCGAGCCGCTTATCGCGGGGGAGGTCCACTCCAGAAAGCCTAGCCATGCTTGGGCAGTTCTCCTTCGTCTCGCGGAGGTCCTTCGCGCCGCCCCCATGCCCTGCCCGGACATGGCCCCGGCCTCCGTCCGGGGGTCGCAGCCCTTAGCTGGCTGCCTGCGGTACGCGTCCTACTTGTATGTCAGCCTTGCCGCTGCTTGTGCCTCGGGTCGGTGCAGATAACCATGACGCGGCCGTGCCGACGTATGATCCGGCACTTGCTGCAGATCTTCTTGACGCTCGGCTTGACCTTCACGGTGCTTTCTCCACTAAATCTGATTGCTTGCCTGTTACTTGTACCGGTACACGATCCGCCCGCGACTCAGGTCGTAGGGACTGAGCTCTACGACCACCCGGTCGTCAGGCAGGATGCGGATGTAGTGCATCCGCATTTTCCCGCTGATATGGGCGAGAACCTTGTGCCCGTTGTCCAGCTCCACCCTGAAGAAGGCATTCGGGAGCGACTCGACAACCGTGCCTTCAATCTCAATGGCGCCGTCTTTCTTGGGCATGTCCTCCGCGCTTCGCTATGTGGTGATGGCCCGCGCCTAGGCGCGGTCTGGTCTGGCTGTACTGTGCTAACCGGCTCGGCTAGCCGTGCTGTGCTAACCGTGCTGGGCTGGCCGTGCTGCGCTGGCCCGTGCTGGCCTGGGCGGCAAGTCTGCCCCGCCTGGCTCACGTCAGCGGGACGAGAAAACCGGGAAGGGCCGACATCGTGCTCGCCTACGCGAGCCCCCGAGCGCCGGCCAGGTGGGACCCAGCAGATGGGCCGGAGACGAGTGTACTCGACCCCGCGCCCCGGCGCGAACCGCCCAGTGTATAAGACACGCGCGAGCCCGCCGCTATTCCCGGCGATGCTGCGAGCGGCGGACTACCACCCAGATCCACGGGATCGCGATCACCGCCCACCACGGGAACCAGGTCCCGCCGCCGATCACGGCGGCGACCGCCCAGATGGCGATGAGAGCCGACGTGACCACGGCCCATGCCCCCATGGCCACGGTCCCCGGCGCGAACCTGGTCGGCTCGCCAGAACCGCCCCGGTCGGCCGGAAGCAGCGACTGCCCGAGGTGCGGCGGGGCCCGTCGC
This sequence comes from uncultured Actinomycetes bacterium, assembly GCA_963798675.1. GTDB lineage: Bacteria > Actinomycetota > Actinomycetes > Streptosporangiales > Streptosporangiaceae > Palsa-504. Next base: position 168,797 of record CAWCUJ010000047.1, read on the forward strand.
AGCGAGGCGTCCGGCAGCTGGTACAGGTCGATGGCGGGCAGGTCCGCCAGCAGTTCGTCGAGCTCGCCCAGCGTCTTGGCGTCCAGGGCCTGCTCCATGCGCTCGTGGAATTCTTCGGCGGTCAGCCGACCCGCGGCGTGGTGCTCGCGCAGCAGCGCCGTCACGCGGTCGCGATCCGCGTCCGAGGCGCGGATTCGCGGGTCACCAGGCACCGGGCACCTTCTTAGGTCGGCAGAACGCTCGCAGCATCCTCCTTCTAGTATCGCCGAGGCCGCCCTCCGTTATGCCCGCCCCCGGGGCATCGTTCTCCTCGGCCGTCAGCACCCACGGCCCGTCGGGGGTGATCGCGACCGTGTGCTCGAAGTGCGCGGCCCAGCTTCCGTCGGCGGTGACGACCGTCCACCCGTCCTCGAGCAGCACCGTCTCCGGGCTGCCGAGCATCACCATCGGCTCGATGGCCAGCGCCATGCCCGGCCGCAGCCGCGGCCCGCGGCCGGGCCGCCCGTAGTTGGGCACCGGCGGGTCCATGTGCATCGCGCTGCCGATGCCGTGGCCGGTGTACTCCTCGACCACGCCGTACCGGCCCGAGGCGTCCACGCTGGTCTGCACCGCGTGCGAGATGTCACCGAGCCGGCCGCCGGCCCGCGCCTGGGCGATCCCGCGCCACAGCGCGGTCTCGCACGCCTGGAGCAGGTCGGCGTGCTCCGCGGAAATGGCGCCCACGCCCACGGTGACGGCCGCGTCCCCGTGCCACCCGCCGACGATGGCGCCGCAGTCGATGGAGACGATGTCTGCCTTCCCGCAGGCTCCGCTGCCGGCTCGGGATGCCGTGCACGATCTCCTCGTTCACCGACGTGCAGATCGTGGCGGGGTAGCCGTGGTAGCCCTTGAACGAGCGCAGTGGCGCCCGCCGCGCGGATCTCGGCCTCGGCGAGCGCGTCAAGGTCCGCGGTGGTGATGCCGGGCCGGACCGCCTCGGCCAGGACCCGCAAGGTGCGCGCGACCACCAGCCCGGCCTCGCGCATCACCGCGATCTGCTCGGGTGTCTTGATCTCGATGGTCATGCCACCGCGCCGCATGCCCGACCGCTCTCAGCGCACGAACGGACGGAGCGCGGCCATGGCCCGGCTGGTGATCTCTTCCACCGGGCCGGTCGCGTCGATGCCGATCAGGATGTTCTCGTCGGCGTAGAACGAGATGAGCGGGGAGGTCTGCTCGGCGTAGACCTCGATCCGGTGCCTGATGGTCTCCTCGGAGTCGTCGTCCCGCTGGAAGAGCTCGGCACCGCAGTCATCGCAGATGCCGTTGCGGGCGGGCGGGTCGTACAGGACGTGCCATACCCGTTCGCAGCGGCGGCAGGTCCTGCGTCCCGACAGCCGCCGCACCACTTCGTCCTCGTCCACGACAAGCTCGAGCACGACGCCGAGCCGCGCGTCCCATTCGGAGAGCATCTTCTTCAGCGTCTCGGCCTGCGGGACGTTCCTCGGGAAGCCATCCAGGAGGAAGCCCTCCTGCGCGTCGTCCTCGGCCAGCCTGTCCCGGACCATCGCCACGGTCACCTCGTCGGGAACCAGGTCGCCGCGCTCCATGAACTCCCTGGCCTTGCGGCCCAGCTCGGTATTGTTCGTCACGTTGTAGCGGAAAATGTCACCTGTCGAGATCCTCGGGATCGCCAGGTGTGACGCTATGAACTGGGCCTGTGTCCCCTTGCCCGCACCGGGGGGCCCGACGAGGACGATGCGCACTATCGCAAGAAACCCTCATAGTTGCGCTGCTGCAACTGGCTCTCGATCTGCTTCACGGTGTCCAGCCCGACGCCGACCATGATCAGCAGGCTGACTCCGCTGAACGGGAACTGGTTGGCGACCCCGATGGCGCTGAGCGCGATCAGCGGGAACAGCGCGATAATCCCGAGGTAAACCGAACCCGGCGCGGTGAGCCTGCTGAGCACGTACTGGAGGTACTCGGCGGTCGGCCTTCCCGGCCGGATGCCGGGGATGAAGCCGCCGTACTTCTTCATGTTGTCGGCTACCTCGGTCGGGTTGAAGGTAATCGACACGTAGAAGTAGGTGAACCCGACGATGAGCACGAAGAACGCGAGCATGTACAGGGCGGAGCTGCTCTGCTCGATGTAGCGGGCCACCCAGTTCACCCAGCCCTGGGGTTTGTTCTGGTTGCCGAACAGCTGAGCGGCCAGGGTCGGGATGTACAGCAGCGACGAGGCGAAGATGACCGGGATGACGCCGGCCTGGTTGACCTTCATCGGGATATAGGTCGAGGTGCCGCCGTACATCCGGCGGCCCACCATGCGCTTGGCGTACTGGACCGGGATGCGGCGCTGCGCCTGCTCCATGAAGACGATGAACGCGACGATGGCGATCACGACGACGATGGCGACGGCGGCGTAGAACGCGTTCTTGTCCCGGTAGATGGCCAGGATCTCACCCGGGATGACCGAGATCACCGTGGTGAAGATCAGCACCGACATGCCGTTGCCGACGCCCCGGTCGGTGATCAGCTCGCCCATCCACATGATGACCGTGGTGCCCGCCACCATGGTGATCACCATCGTGGCGATGGTGAAGGTCGAGCCGTTCGGGATGAGCGGATTGGCGGTGCCCGACGCCCCGCAGCCGTTGAACAGGGTGCCCGACCTGGCCAGCTCCACGTAACCGGTGGACTGGAGCACGGCCAGGCCCACGGTCAGGTACCTGGTGTACTGGGTGATCTTGGACTGCCCGGCCTGCCCCTCCTGCTTCAGCGTCTCGAGCCGCGGGATCACGACCGTGAGCAGCTGCAGGATGATGCTGGCGGTGATGTACGGCATGATGCCGAGCGCGAACACCGACAAGCGCAGCAGCGCCTGGCCGCTGAGCAGGTTGACGATGGCCAGCACGCCCGCCGTGGAACTGCCCGCCGCGGTGGCCGCGTTCGAGCAGAAAGCCACGTTCTTCTCATCGATGCCCGGCGTGGGCAGCGAGGCGCCGAACCGGAACAAGGCGATGAGGCCGAGCGTGATCAGCATCTTCTTGCGAAGGTCCGGCGTCTGGAACGCCCGCACGAAGGCCGTCAGCATGCGCAGTCCTCGGTTCGGTTGGTCGGGCAGTCCACGTATCTTACCCGGCACGCCATGCTCTGTCTCCCCGCGCTCTCTTTACTGCTCGCTTGCCTCCGGGCCGCCCGCAAGGCGCTGCCTTCCCTCGTCGCGCTCTATCGTCCCGCTCGCCGCCGGGCGCCCTTTGGCTCGCGGGTGGATCAGGAAAGCTCGGTGACCGAACCGCCGGCCTGCTCGATCTTCGCCGCGGCCGTCGCCGAGAACGCGTGCGCGGTCACCCGCAGCGCCACGCCGAGCTCGCCGGTGCCGAGCACCTTGATCAGCTCACCCTTGCGGGCCGCGCCCTTGGCGACCAGGTTCTCCGGCGTCACGTCGCCGCCCTCAGGGAACAGCTCCGCCAGCCGCCCGGTGTTCACCACCTGGTAGGTGGTGCCGAAGCCCGCGTTCGAGAAGCCCTTCAGCTTCGGCACCCGCCGGTTCAGCGGCATCTGGCCGCCCTCGAAGCCGAGACGGACCGTGTTGCGCGCCTTGGTGCCCTTGGTACCGCGTCCCGCGGTCTTGCCCTTGGACGCCTCGCCGCGGCCGACCCTCGTCTTGGCCTTGTGCGCTCCCGGCGCGGGCCGCAGATGGTGCAGCTTGAGCCCGCGCCCGGACGCGCCTTGTTCGTCCGTGTTCATCTCCGGCATGTCAGTGCTCATCTCCGGCTACTTCCTCCACCGTCACCAGGTGGCGCACGGTCTTGATCATGCCGCGGAACTCAGGCCGATCCGGCTTGACCACCACCTGGCCGATCCGGCGCAGCCCGAGCGAGCGCAGCGAGTTCCGCTGCGCGCTGTTCCCGCCGATCTTCGACTTGATCTGTGTCACCTTCAGCTGTGCCATCTGTGCTCCCTGTAATCCCGGGGGGGACGACCCCCCCGTGCCCCCCCGCATGCCATGTCAGGCTCCGGCCGCGGCCGCGCGCGCCCGGAGCATGGCCGCGGGGGCGACGTCCTCGATCGGCAGGCCGCGCTTGGCCGCGATCTCCTCGGGCCGGTTCAGGCTCTTAAGCGCGGCCACGGTCGCGTGCACCACGTTGATCGGGTTGGACGAGCCGAGCGAGCGGGACAGCACGTCGTGGATGCCCGCGCACTCCAGCACGGCGCGCACCGGGCCGCCGGCGATGACGCCGGTGCCTGGGCTGGCCGGCTTGAGCAGCACCACCCCGGCCGCTTCCTCGCCCTGCACGGTGTGCGGGATCGTGTTGCCGATCCTGGGCACGCGGAAGAAGTGCTTCTTCGCCTCTTCCACGCCCTTGGCGATGGCGGCAGGCACCTCCTTGGCCTTGCCGTACCCGACGCCTACCATCCCGTTGCCGTCGCCTACCACCACCAGTGCGGTGAAGCTGAAGCGACGGCCGCCCTTGACGACCTTGGCCACGCGGTTGATCTTGACCACGTGCTCAAGGTAGGCGGCTTGCTTATCGGCCGCGCCGCCGCGCCGGTCCTCGCGGCGCTCGCGCCGCTCGCCGCCGCTGCCGCGGCGCGGTGCTCCTGGCATTAGCCCTTCCTCATCTCTGAATAACGCTCAGCGGACGTCACAAGTGCCGTGTTCACAGCTTCAGTCCGCCTTCTCTGGCGCCGTCCGCCAGCGCCGCGATGCGGCCGTGGTAGCGGTACCCGCCACGGTCGAACACCACCGCCTCGATGCCGGCTTCGGCCGCGCGCCGGGCGAGCAGTTCGCCGACCTGACGCGCCTTGGCTGTCTTGTCGCCCTCGGCCGCCCGGATGCCCGGGTCCAGGGTAGACGCGGCGGCCAGCGTGCGGCCCGCGTTGTCGTCGACGATCTGCGCGAACATGTGCCGCGCCGACCGGTTGACGACAAGCCGGGGCCTGCTCGCGCTGCCGGTGACCCGCTTGCGGACCCGCAGGTGACGGCGTACGCGTGCGGCCGCCGTGGCGTGCGTGTGGGGATGCACTCGTCCGGTGGCGCGTGCGTGCGACCTGGTCTTGGTGCCAGCCATGACTTACTTCCCAGCCTTCCCGACCTTGCGGCGGATCTGCTCGCCTTGATACCGCACGCCCTTGCCCTTATACGGGTCCGGCTTGCGGAGCTTGCGGATTTGCGCGGCCACCTCGCCCACCATCTGCTTGTCGATGCCTTCTACGACAAACCTGGTGGGGGTCTCGACCCGGAAGGTGATGCCCGCTGGCGGGGCGACGGGCACCGGGTGGCTGAACCCGAGCGCGAACTCCAGATCGCTGCCCTTGGCCTGCACCCGGTAGCCGACGCCGACGATCTCCAGGGTCTTACGGTAACCGTCGGTGACGCCGGTGACCATGTTGGCGATCAGCGTGCGCGACAGTCCGTGCAGCGCCCGCACGGAACCCTCGTCGTTCGGCCTGGTGACCTTGATGACCCCGTCCTCGTGCACGACGTCGATGGGGTCGGCCACGGTATGCCGCAGCGTGCCCTTCGGCCCTTGCACGGTGACCTGGCGCCCGTCGATGTCGACCTGTACCCCGCTGGGGATGGTCACGGGGAGCCGCCCGATCCTTGACATTGCAGCTCTCCTTACCAGACGTAGGCGAGGACTTCCCCGCCCACGCCACGCTTCTTGGCCTGCTTGTCGGTCAGCAGCCCGCCGGACGTGGAGATGATCGCCACGCCGAGGCCGCCGAGAACCCGGGGCAGGTTGTCCTTCTTCGCGTACACGCGCAGGCCGGGCTTGGACACCCGCTTGATGCCGGCGATGGAGCGCTCACGCTGGTTCCCGAACTTGAGGATGACCACGAGGTTCTTGCCGACCTCGGCGTCTTCCACTCGCCAGGACGCGATGTAGCCCTCCTGCTGGAGGATCTCCGCGATGCGGGACTTGATCTTGGAGTACGGCATGCCCACCGTGTCGTGGTACGCCGAGTTCGCGTTCCGCAGACGGGTCAGCATGTCCGCGATCGGATCGGTCATCGTCATGGCCAACAGGCCTTCCTCACCGCGGTTTCCCGCCGGCCTTCACCGGCACCGGGACCTGCGGTGTACTCGTTCTTCTTGGTTACCAACTGGACTTGGTGATGCCGGGCAGCTCACCACGGTGCGCCATCGTGCGGAAGCAGATCCGGCACAAGCTGAACCTTTTGTAGACGGCACGCGGCCGTCCGCAGCGAGTGCACCGCGTGTAACCGCGGACCTGGAACTTGGGCGTCCGCTTCTGCTTGACGACCAGCGACTTCTTCGCCACGGTCAGCCCTCCTTGAAGGGAAAGCCGAGCCGCCGCAGCAGGGAGCGGCCTTCGGCGTCGTTTGTTGCTGTGGTCACGACGGTGATGTCCATGCCGCGCTGCCTGTCTACCTTGTCGGGGTCGATCTCATGGAACATGACCTGCTCGGTCAGGCCGAACGTGTAGTTCCCGTGCCCGTCGAACTGCCGGTCGGACAGGCCGCGGAAGTCGCGGATCCGGGGCAGCGCGATGGTCAGCAGGCGGTCGAGGAACTCCCACATGCGATCGCCGCGCAGCGTCGTGTGCGCGCCGATGGGCATGCCCTCGCGGAGCTTGAACTGAGCCACGGACTTCTTGGCCTTGGCCACGGCCGGCCGCTGGCCGGTGATCGTGGACAGGTCGCGGACCGCGCCCTCGATCAGCTTCGCGTCCCTGGCCGCCTCGCCGACGCCCATGTTCACGACGATCTTGGTCAGCCCGGGGATCTGCATCACGTTGGCGAACCTGAACTCTTCCCTGAGCGCGGGCGCGATCTCGGCCCGGTACCGCTCCTTGAGCCGCGGCGCCGGGGGTGAGGAGACGACTTCGGTGGTCATCAGATGTCCTTCCCGCTCGGCCGGGCGACGCGGACCTTGTTGCCGTCCTCGTCGAACCGGTAGCCGACCCGCGCGGCCCGATTGCTTTCCGGGTCGGTCAGCTGGACGTTGCTCACGTCGATCGGCGCTTCCTGATGCGTGATGCCGCCCTCCTTGGCGCCTTGGCGGCCCTGGTGGGTGACCTTCTTGTTCTTCTTGATCATGTTGACGCCCTGGACAAGCACCTTGCCCCGGTCCGGGTAGGCCGCGATGACCAGGCCGGTGCGGCCGCGGTCACGACCCGAGACGACGACCACCTGATCGTTCTTCTTGATCTTCATTCAGAGCACCTCCGGTGCCAGCGAGATGATCCGCATGAAGCGCTTCTCCCGCAGCTCACGGCCGACCGGGCCGAAGATGCGGGTGCCCCGCGGGTCACCGCCGTCCCTGATCAGCACGGCCGCGTTCTCGTCGAACCGGATGTAGGAGCCGTCGCCACGGCGGCGCTCCTTGCGGGTGCGCACCACGACCGCCTTGACGACGTCACCCTTCTTCACGCCGGCCCCGGGAAGGGCGTCCTTCACCGTCGCCACGATGACGTCACCGATGCCCGCGTATCGCCGGCCGCTGCCGCCGAGCACACGGATGCACAAGATCTCCTTCGCACCCGTGTTGTCGGCGACCTTGAGCCGCGACTCCTGCTGGATCACGTCAACTCCTGCTATCTCTCGCCGGGCATCGGAGCCAGGCGGATCTGAATTACTTGGCCTTCTCGAGGATCTCGGCTACCCGCCAGCGCTTGGTCGCGGACAGCGGCCGGGTCTCCATCAGCAGCACGCGGTCACCGACGCCGCAGGCGTTGGTGGCGTCGTGCGCCTTGTACTTCTTGGTACGGCGCAAGACTTTGCCGTACTTGGGGTGCTTGTCGTGGTCCTCGACCTGGACGACGACGGTCTTGTCCATCTTGTCGCTGACCACGTAACCTTCCCGGCCCTTGCGGTAACCCCTGGTCGTGGTGGTGTTGGTCGTCGCGGCACCACCTGCGGCGTTCTCGCTCACTGGCCGGCCTCCTCGGTTACGTCATCTGCGGCCGCCGACCCGGCGGCGACCGCTACCGGCGGCTGCGACCCGGATACCTCCGGCTCGCCGGAATCCTCGATCAAGGTGATGATGCCGAGCTCGCGCTCTCGCATCACCGTGTAAATACGGGCGATTTCCTTGCGGACCGCACGGAGCCTGCCGTGGCTCTCCAGCTGCCCGGTCGCGCCCTGGAAGCGCAGGTTGAACAGCTCTTCCTTGGCTTCGGCCAGCTTGGCGTGCAGTTCCTCTTCGGTGGAGACGCGCAGCTGCTCGGTCAGGCTGTTAGCCATCAGCCCTCACCCAGTTCACGCTTGATTACCTCGGCAGTGTCAGCAAGCAGAGCATGGGCAGCTCTCTTTGACATCAGCCCTCACCCAACTCTCGCTTGATTAGCTCTGCAGTGTCAGCAAGCAGAGCATGGGCAGCTCTCTTTGACATCAGCCCTCACCCAGTTCACGCTTGATTACCCTGCATTTCATGGGCAGCTTGTGGATCGCGCGGCGCAGTGCCTCTTTGGCCACCGGCTCGGCGACACCGGAAAGCTCGAACATGACCCGGCCGGGCTTCACGTTGGCGATCCACCACTCCGGCGATCCCTTACCCGAGCCCATCCGGGTCTCGGCCGGCTTCTTCGTCAGCGGCCGGTCCGGGTAGATGTTGATCCACACCTTGCCGCCACGGCGGATGTGCCGCGTCATGGCGATACGGGCGGCCTCGATCTGCCGGTTGGTCACGTACGCGTGCTCGAGAGCCTGGATCCCGAACTCGCCGAACGACACGTGGGTTCCGCCGGTCGCGTTGCCTGTCCGGTGCGGACGGTGCTGCTTGCGGTGCTTGACCCTGCGCGGAATGAGCATGCGTCAGCCCTCCTCGCCCGCGGTCGCGTTCTCCGGGGCCCGGCGACGCCGCTGCGGCTCACGCGGACGCTGCGGACCGCGCTGCTGGGCCGCGGCCCGCAGCGCAGCCTGCTGCGCCTCGCGCCCGGCCCGGCTGGTCGGCGCCTCGCCCTTGTAGATCCACACCTTCACGCCGATCCGGCCGAAGGTGGTGCGGGCCTCGTAGAAGCCGTAGTCGATGTCCGCGCGCAGCGTGTGCAGCGGCACCCGGCCCTCGCGGTAGAACTCAGACCGCGACATCTCCGCGCCGCCGAGGCGGCCCGAGCACTGGACCCGGATCCCCTTGGCGCCGCCCTTCATCGCGCTCTGGATCGCCTTGCGCATGGCCCGCCGGAAGGAAACCCGGCTGGACAGCTGCTCGGCGACCCCCTGGGCGACCAGCTGGGCGTCGATCTCGGGGTTCTTCACCTCGAGGATGTTCAGCTGGATCTGCTTGGCGGTCAGCTTCTCCAGGTCACCGCGGATGCGGTCAGCTTCAGCACCGCGCCGCCCGATGACGATACCGGGCCTGGCGGTATGGATGTCCACCCGGACCCGGTCCCTGGTCCGCTCGATCTCGACCTTGGAGATGCCGGCCCGCTCCATGCCGCGCTGCAGCATTCGCCGGATCGCCACGTCCTCGGCCACGTATTCCTTGTACAGCTTGTCGGCGTACCAGCGGCTCTTGAAGTCGGTGGTGATGCCCAGCCGGAACCCGTGCGGGTTCACTTTCTGCCCCACTAGCGGGCTCCTCCCTCGGAGTCGTCAGAGACGATGACCGTGATATGGCTGCTGCGCTTAAGGATGCGGTAACCGCGGCCCTGGGCGCGCGGCCTGAAGCGCGGGAGCGTCGGCCCCTCGTCGACCCAGGCCCGGCGTACCCACAGCATGCCCCGGTCCCCGCGCCCGCCGCGGGCGTCCGCGTTGGCGATCGCGCTGGCGAGCACCTTGCCAACTGGGTCACTGGCCGACTGCGGCGCGAACGCGAGCACGGCCTGCGCCTCGTCGGCGGGCAGTCCGCGGATCAAGTCCACCACCCGGCGGGCCTTCCGCGGCGTGACGCGGACGTGCCGCGCCATTGCCCTGG
>CAWCUJ010000048.1:0-13952 GCA_963798675.1 uncultured Actinomycetes bacterium
CGCCACCGTGCGTTCGTTCCTCTCGGGGTACCGCCGCCGCGGATGGCCCGCCAGGGGTCCGGGAGCTGACCGCCGCCCGGCGCACGGTGCCCCTGACGACTCGAAGGCGATCCCGCTGCCCGAACTGGAACGGCTGTGGAACCGGCGAGACCTCCCGCTGCGGGAACGGTCTCTATGGCGGCTGCCGTACGACTCCGCCGCCTGGCGGCAGGGTGTCCTCCGGGTCGCGCCGCCCGGGGCACCACCTCCCGCTTCTCATCCTGGTTCTTGCGCCGGTCGTCCTGGCCGCGGTCGGCCCGCGCTGCGAGGTGCCGCATGACACCCGGGGCTCCCTCGGGGAGGGCGGCTGGATCTTCACGGGGAGGCTGCCTCCCACGGGCTCGGAGCAGATTACCGCTGCCTCGAACGTCGCGAAATCTATGGTGGCTGGAGTAGACATTAGGAGGTTGCATGGGTATAGTTTCTCGCGTAGCCCAGAGAGACAGTAGGGCCTGGCAGGGATGAACTGCCAGGCAGCAGCAAGGTTAGGAAGCAGCACCTCGGTGACGGCGTCGGCTGCGGACGCGCGCACCGGGAAGTTCGGTAGCGAGGTCCTGAGCCAGAGCAGACGTAAGACGGGCGACGGGCTGGCTGCCGAAGAGCGGCGCTATCGCAGGCCGCCGTGTAGTACGTAGTACCGCTTGGTAAGTGACTGATCTCAGAGGGAAGAACGGAGGAGCCAGGCACCGTCAGGATCGCCCGGGCGAGAGTATTGAGCCCGGGTACCGCAGGACATCGATAGTGAGGTGGTCTCCGGTCAAGCAACCGCGATCCCCGCACCCCCGGCAGCGTTACGGCCGGGTCTGCGGAAACAGAAGGCCGGTCCAGTACCAAGGCCGGCCGATGGTGTAGCAAGTTCCTTCGGGGCCCTGGTGCCGTACGGCACCAGGGCCCCTCCACGCGTTCCGCAGAGAGGTGCGATGACAGCAGGCGACTCCTACGGCCGGCTCGACGACGACGACTATCCCGCCTACACGATGGGCCGGGCCGCCGAGTTGCTCGGCACCACCCAGGGCTTCCTCCGCGCCATCGGCGAAGCCCGCCTGATCACCCCGCTCCGCTCCGAGGGCGGCCACCGCCGCTACTCCCGCTACCAGTTGCGGATCGCGGCCCGCGCTCGGGAACTTGTCGACCACGGAACCCCCATCGAGGCCGCCTGCCGCATCGTCATCCTCGAAGACCAGCTTGAAGAGGCCCAGCGCATCAACGCCGGATACCGCCGCGCCGCCGAATCTGCCAACCCGACGACCCCGGCCTGAGACTTACCTGCTGCCGGGCGTTCCGTGCCCGTGCTGCGGGACGGTGACGTTCGCGGATCCGCCGCCGGGCCTGCATGCCAACGCGGTGTCCTACGGGCCGGCACTGAACGCGGCGGCGGTGCCTGTCTCCGAGGAGAAGTGGCCGTGGGGCGACCCGCACGCCTATCCCTGCCGGCCGCACCGGGTGGGCGGCAACGGCGAGGTATTCCTGCGCGGTGCGGAGAAGCTGGGCATCACGGCCAAGGTCGGCCCGTTGGCGATCGTCAACGGCCGGTTCGGCAACCGGCCGCACTGCATCTACCGCGGCTTCTGCCTGAAGGGCTGCAAGGTCAACGCCGTTGACAGCCTCGCCGCGGGATGCCGAGATCGCGGGGCTGCGTGCGGAGCGGCACGCTGATAGCGAGGTGATCCGGCGGCTCGGTGCTTTTGTTCGGTGCTGACCTGTGTCCGGTGGCACCGCATCAGGCGGCTCGCACTCCGTCGTAGCTGTTGCTGAGATTGTGCGGTTGGGCACGGGGATGGCGGGTAGCAGCCGCACGTGACTGACTCCACCATTGCCGTCCTTGACATTGACGGGACGCTCATCGATTCCAATTACCAGCATGCCCTCGCCTGGTACCGGGCACTGCGCTTGGTGGGCAAGACCTATCCGGTGTGGCGGCTGCACCGGCTGATCGGCATGGGCGGGGACCAGGTGCCCACCGCTATTGGAGGTGAGGACCTAGAGCACCGGGTAGGCGATCAGGCCCGGGAGCAGCAGGGCAAGGAGGTCGACGCGCTGCTTGAGGAGATGGCGCCGTTGCCCGGTGCCCGCGACCTGCTCGTAGCGATCAAGGAACGTGGTCACCGGCTCGTGCTGGCCAGCTCCGGTCAGCAGCGCCACGTGGACGTCTTCTTGGACAAGCTGGACGCCCGCGGCATCGTCGATGACTGGACTAGCAGCGCCGACGTCGAGGCGTCCAAGCCGGCACCGGACCTGCTGCAGGTGGCGCTGAAGAAGCTGGGCGCGCCGCGAGGCGCATCGAGCGTGATGGTCGGCGACTCGGTGTGGGACGTCGAGGCGGCGAAAAAAGCCGGGATGCCGGCCATCGTCGTCCGCTCCGGCGGCTTCGGGGACGACGAGCTCCGCAAGGCCGGCGCCATCGCCATCTACGACACCCCCGGCGACCTCGCGAAGGCACTGGACGACACCCCTCTCGCCTGACGCCACTGCCACCGCCCGGCCCTCGGCCGGATCCGGCCGTGCGGCTGAAGCGTCCACGGCCATACCCAAGGGAGCACCGCAACCGATGACCGCCAACGAGAAAGACCCGGCTACAGGGACAACGAGCACCCGTCCCGAGGCGCCGGCCGAGGCCGCGAGCGATGCGCCCACCGGCAACCCTTCCCAGCCGCGCCCCACCCTGCCCGAGGGGATGGGCGAGCTCGATCGCCGTGCGATCGACACCGTGCGCGTGCTGGCGATGGACGCTGTGCAGAAGGCCGGGAACGGTCACCCCGGCACCGCGATGAGCGTGGGTCCCACGGCCTATCTGCTGTTCCAGAAGTGGCTGCGCCACGACCCGGGCGATCCGGACTGGGCCGGCCGCGACCGTTTCGTTCTGTCGATGGGGCACTCGAGCCTCACCCTGTACATCCAGCTGTTCCTGTCCGGCTATGGCCTGGAGCTCTGCGATCTGGAGGCGCTGCGCACCTGGGGGTCCCGGACGCCGGGCCATCCCGAGGTCAACCACACGCCGGGCGTGGAAACGACGACCGGCCCGCTGGGCCAGGGCGTCGGCAACGCCGTCGGCATGGCGATGGCCGCCCGCCGCGAGCGCGGCTTGCTGGATCCCGATGCCCCTGAGGGCGAGAGCGTGTTCGACCACACGGTCTGGGCGTTCGCCTCGGACGGCGACCTCGAGGAGGGTGTCAGCGGCGAGGCGTCGTCGCTGGCCGGCACCCAGGAACTGGGGAACCTGGTCCTGGTCTACGACGCCAACCGGATCTCGATCGAGGACAACACCGCCATCGCGTTCACTGAGGACGTCGGCATGCGGTATGAGGCCTACGGCTGGCACGTGCAGCACGTCGACGACGGCGAGGACCTGGCGGCGGTCGACCGCGCGCTGGCCGCCGCCCAGACCGAGACCGGCCGCCCGTCGCTGATCGTGCTGAGGACGATCATCGGCTGGCCCTCGCCGAACAAGCAGAACACAGGCGCCGCCCACGGGTCGGCGCTGGGCGAGGACGAGGTCCGGGCGACCAAGGGCATCCTCGGCTTCGACCCCGGCAGGACCTTCGAGGTCGCCCCGGAGGTGCTCCAGCACGCCCGCCGGGTCGCCGTCCGGGGCAAGCAGGCGCACGCCCGATGGCAGCAGCGCTTCGATGCGTGGCGGGCCGGCAACCCCGGCGGCGGCGCGCTGCTGGAGCGGCTGTCCACCCGCACGCTGCCGGAGGGCTGGGCGGGCACCCTGCCGGCCTGGGACGCCGATCCGAGGGGCGTGGCCACCCGGAAGGCCTCTGGCGAGGTCCTCGCCGCCCTGTACCCGGTCCTGCCGGAGCTGTGGGGCGGTTCGGCCGACCTGGCGGAGAGCAACAACACCGCGGTCAAGGGGGCGGCCTCGTTCCTGCCCGCGGACCGGCAGACCAAGATGTGGTCGGGCGGCCCGTACGGGCGCACGCTCCACTTCGGCGTCCGCGAGCACGCCATGGGCGCGATCATGAACGGCATCGCCCTGCACGGCGGGACCCGCGTGTACGGCGGCACGTTCCTGACCTTCTCCGATTACATGCGCGGTGCGGTCCGGCTGGCCGCACTCATGCAGCTTCCGGTCACGTACGTGTGGACGCACGACTCCATCGGGCTGGGCGAGGACGGCCCCACCCACCAGCCGATCGAGCACTATGCGGCGCTGCGGGCCATCCCCGGCCTGGACTTCGTCCGCCCGGCCGACGCCAACGAGACCGCGGTGGCATGGCGCACCATCCTCGAGCACAACGACCGCCCGGCCGGGCTCTCGCTGTCCCGGCAGAACCTGCCCGTCTTGGACCGCACGGAGTTCGCGTCGGCCGAGGGCGTCGCCAGGGGCGGGTACGTGCTGGCTGAGGCCTCCGGCGGCACCCCCGAGGTCATCGTGATGGGCACCGGCTCCGAGGTACAGATCGCCGTCGCCGCCCGAGAGGCGCTAGAGGCCGACGGCGTCCCGACGAGGGTCGTGTCGCTGCCGTGCTGGGAGTGGTTCGCGGCCCAGGACCGGGCCTACCGCGAGCAGGTGCTGCCGCCCACGGTGCGCGCCCGGGTAAGCGTCGAGGCCGGCGTGCCCATGGGCTGGCGGGAGTTCGTCGGCGACGCCGGCCGGATCGTCGGCCTGAACCACTTCGGCGCCAGCGCGGCCTACACCGTGCTGTACGAGCAGTTCGGCCTCACCGCCGACGCGGTCGTCGCCGCGGCGCGGGACAGCCTCGCCGCCGCCTGGGCGCCGCCAGCCGCCCCGACCGGCCCGGACAGCGCCGGCGTCCTGCACGCCCCCACCGGCGATCGCTGACCCGCGCCCCCTTTCCCGTCCCCGAGCCCGGAAGGCACTGTCATGGCACCGAACGAGAAGCTGGCCGAGTTGTCCGAAGCCGGGGTCGCCGTCTGGCTCGACGACCTCTCCCGCGACCGCATCCGCAGCGGCGACCTGCAGTCACTGGTCGACGACTACTCCGTCGTGGGCATCACCACGAACCCGACCATCTTCGCCGCCGCGATCAGCGCCTCCGACGCCTACGACAACCAGGTCCATGCGATGGCCGTCCGCAAGGTCAGCGTCGAGGAGGCGCTGCGAACCATCACCGCGGCTGACGTCCGCGACGCCTGCGACCTGCTCGGCCCGGTAGCGCAGCGCACCGTCCGCGACGGCCGGGTGTCGCTGGAGGTGGCCCCCGGGCTGGCGCACGACACTGACGCCACCGCCGCGGAGGCGGCTCACCTGTGGTGGCTGGTCGACCGGCCCAACCTGTTCATCAAGATCCCGGCGACGCAAGAAGGGCTGGCTGCGATCACCACATCCATCGCCCGGGGCATCAGCGTCAACGTCACTCTCATCTTCAGTCTCGGGCGGTACCGGGCGGTCATGGACGCCTACCTGTCCGGACTGGAGCAGCGCGTGCGCGATGGCGGATCGCTGACCGGGGTCGAGTCGGTGGCGTCCTTCTTCATCTCCCGCGTGGACACCGAAATCGACAAGCGCCTGGAAAAGGCCGGCGCGGACCCCTCCCTCAAGGGCAAGGCCGCGCTGGCGAACGCGCAGCTGGCCTACCAGGCATACGAGGAGGTCTTCTCCTCCGGCCGGTGGCGCGCGCTGGAGGCACACGGCGCCAAGACGCAGCGCCCGCTGTGGGCCTCGACCGGCGTGAAGAACCAGGACTACCCCGACACCCTCTACGTCAGCGACCTCATCGCGCCGGACACGGTGAACACCATGCCGGAGAAGACCTTGAAGTCCTACGCCGATCACGGCAGCCCCGGCAAGCCCATCCAGAGGACCTACGACGAGGCGGCGCAGGTCATGAAAGCCGTGGCCGATGCCGGTATTGTCCTCGACGATGTCTTCGGAGTCCTCGAGGACCAGGGCATCCAGAAGTTCACCGACTCCTGGGACGAGCTCACCGAGTCAGTCCGCTCGGAGCTCGAGGACAAGAAATGAGCGAATCCATCAGACAACACAGCAGGTGACGGCACCTGGCCGATGCGACCGGCGGAAACGCGGAAGTGACGTCCACAAGAGGACGAGCAGCATCGTTCTCCGTCATTCTCCCGGACATTGACAGCGAACGAACCCATGTCTTGCACCCCGGCAGTCAGTATGCGTCGATCGCACCGCCGTTCGCGCACTACGGGGTTGCGCTGTCGACACCGGAGGCAGGCGGCCCGATCGGGAACGGCGAGGCACCTCACTAGATCTCACAGGTGACGCGTCCGGGTCGGCTCGGCTACGTTTCCGTCATGGACACCAGGGACGCTTGAGCCCGTGAACGACTATCCGGTCGTGACGCTGTCCTGCTCTGCTGGAGGACTGGCCGCCCTGAACAGGGGAGCGTACAGCCCTGCTGCTTTGGCATGCGAGGAGGAAGGTGCGGGTTTCCGGCGGCTGCCGCGCCGGACCAGGTGTCATGGCTGCGTCCGCTCCGGCGGCGTGATCAACTGTCACCGTGGCGAGGTCCGGGGAGGCTGAATAGGTCACGTCGTTGCGGAGGTCGGCGAGGATCTTGCCGAGTCCGAGTCCGAGTCCGGTCCGAGTCCGAGGACGTCGGCGTCGACGTGGATGCGGACCTGGGCCGTGCGCGAGCTCATGCCGCTGCGTGCTGCGACAGCTCGTAACTCTGGGCCACCGCACGGCGTCCATGTCCAGGCCGAAATCCTCGGCGACTTCCTCGCCCGACGCGCCGCCGTCGAGCTCGTCGGCGATGGCCTCGGTGGAGATGCCGCCGACCGCGGGGACGCCGAACCGCACCAGCGGGTTGACCAGGACCGGCGATCCGGGGTCTTCGTGCGGGCGCCAGGCAGCTGGCTGGTCGCCGGACCAGTCCACCCGCGCGAAGAACTCTTCGCCCCGGGCGGTCAGGACGATCTGCCCGTTGGCGACCGCGACCAGGCAGAACTCGGGGTCAAGTTGGCTGCGGCCCTGCAGGTCGATCAGCAGCTGGCGGCCGGAGCCGACGTAGGGGCGCCGGTCGGCGAGCGGGTAGGGCACCTGGTACTCGTCGCGGAGCCGGTCGATGAAGTCCCGCAGCTCTCTCAGCCGCACGTCATGCTCGCGCCGGTAGGACCGCAGCAGGCTCGCCTCGACGAATTCCGCCCACGTGACATTGCGCGACCCGGGGGGCTCGACGCGGATCACGGACCCGGTAGCGGGGCGGCCGTCCTTTCCAGCCACCAGTGCAGCGTCGACGGGGCGACCCGCAGCAGGCGCGCGGCGGCCGCCTCGGTGTACATCTCGCGGTCGAGGATGGTGACGCTCGGCGGCTAGTGTGACATGCCGCCGCGCCTGGTCCTACGATCCGCGTCCCCGGTCGCCTGTTTTGCCCTCCGGTGCGCCCGGCAGTGCGAGCGTGTTTCCTCTGTGGTGCATGAGGTAGCTGAGATGCGTGATTGCAGCGCCTCTCGTGCCTGGGCTGCCAGAGATATCCGGGGCTGCCTCGGCACCCGGCCCGGGTGATGGTCCTGGCACCGGTCCCGGTACTGATGTGCTGGTGGCCTGGGCGGAACAGAGCCGCCGGGCAGCGGAGCCGGGGCATGGCCGGCTGCGGTTCGCATTTTACGGGCGGGTATCGACGGAGGACTGGCAGGATCCGGTCACGTCGCGGGCGCGGCAGCGGGAGCAGGCGGCTGCGCTGGTGGCCGGGCACGGCGCGGTCGTGGCAGAGTTCTTCGACGCGGGGGAGAGCCGGACGCTGGCCTGGGCACGCCGGCCGCAGGCCGCGGCCCTGGTCGCCGCGCTGGCGGATCCGGACCGCGGGTGGGACGCGATCGTAATAGGGGAGTACGAGCGGGCCTTCTACGGCGGCCAGCACGCCTCGATGGCACCGCTGTTCGCCCATTACGGGGTGAAGCTGTGGTTGCCGGAGGCCGGCGGTCCGGTCGGGAACGGCGAGGATCATGAGCAGCTGATGCTGGCGCTGGGGTTGCAGTCCAAACGGGAGGTCACCCGGACCCGGATCCGGGTCCGGACCGCGATGGCCACCCAGACCAGGGAGCAGGGCCGTTACCTGGGCGGCCGCCCGCCGTACGGATACCGGCTGGCGGACGCCCGGGCCGCACCCGAACAAGGCCCACGCCGCCTGGGGCCGCCGGGCGCACCGGCTCGAGCCGGACCCCTCGACCGCGCCGGTCGTGGCGTGGATGCTCGCGCAGCGGCTTTCCGGGCGCAGCGCCGCGCGGATCACCCGCGCCCTGAACGATGCCGGGATCCCTTGCCCGTCGGCCGCCGATCCGGAGCGGAACCCGCACCGGACGGGTGCCGGGTGGACGCTGCGGACGGTGGCGGCGATCCTGGCGAACCCGCGGTACACGGGCCAGCAGGTGTGGAACCGGCAGCGCACCGACCGCGACCTGGTCGATCCGTCCAATACCGGGCTCGGGCACCGGCAGGTGCAGCGGTGGAACCTGCCCGAGGGCTGGGTCATCTCAAAGCGCCCGGCGCATCCGGCGCTGGTCAGCGAGGCCGACTTCATCGCCGCCCAGGACGCCACCGCGCCGCGCGGCCCAGCGGGCCCGGCGACACGAAGTTACCTGCTGGCCGGGTTGCTGGCCTGCGGCCGGTGCGGACGGCGGCTGGAATCTGCCTGGTCGAACGGCAAGCCCGCCTACCGGTGCCGACACGGCTACACCAGCGCTGCCCGCCCAGAGCCAGGACGGCCGAAGAACACCTACGTCCGCGAGGATCAGATCCTGCCGCGCCTGTCCGCCGTGGCCATCCTCCTGGACCGCGACCCCGCGCCATCCAGCGGCACCGCGCAGATCACGGCTCCGAGAGAGACGGCGGCCCTGATCGACCAGCTCCGGACGGCGGGCATCATCCTCACTTACGACCCGGACACCCGGACCCTCCGCACCGGCGACAGTAGCATCGCGGCGGTCACCGTGGGCCGAAACCGCTGATACCACCGGAACAGCAGCATGGGAAGGAGGAAGGAAACTAACTAAACACCCGCTGCGGCCGAAGGCCGGGCCTGGGTGGCGCTCCCGAGGCTGATGGCCACTACGGACTGGTACGCCTGGCTCATCGTGACGCCGTCCAGCAATCGGCATGAGCCGCGATAGGCGATAGGGCCATCGACGGGCGGAAGACGTGATATCTGGAAGGTTTGAGCTTCACCCGGCGTGGAATATGGAGCCATCGGAGCGCCGCGTCTCCGGCAGCTCAGCTGGGAACGCGGTCCGTATGTGGCAGCGCTGGTGCCGCAGGACACAAAAGGAGCCGGTCATGGGTCTGGGCAAGAAGGCTAAGCGCGAGGCTAAGGCAGTGAAGGGCAAGACCAAGAAAGATGCCGGCAAGGTCAAGCACAAGGGGAAGAAAGCCAAGAATGCCGCGAAGCATTGACCGGGCTCCCTCGGTCATATTACCGGTCCTGAGGTCGGGTGGCCGGGGGCAATTTCCCGGGCCACCCGGCCTGAGCTGAAGTACGAGAAAGGCCAGCCCCGCGCCGTCAACATGCGGCAGTTGGAAGCATATGGCAGCTGCACCTCAAGCGCTCGGACGGTCATCGACGATGACCCGCTTGGCGTCTACGAACATTCCCGCCGCAAATGGCCGGTAACCGTCCGGTAAGTGAGACGGCTGGGGGCGGTGCGCCGCCGCTCCTTGACCTGGCGTTCGACTCCGGCGCGCTGTATATCCTGCGAGCCGAAGTGCTGGCTCTTGCCGGTCAGGCGGGACTGCCGGATGACCGGGCCGGGGATGTGGCCCTGGCCGCTCACGAGCTGGCGGCCAATGTGGTCTGCCATGGCGGCGGGAAGGGACGACTGCGAGTATGGCAGCTGGCGGGGGCATTGCACTGCCAGGTCGACGACGGCGACCTGATCGCATCCGCGGATCCCGCGGCCTTGCTGGATCCGTTTCCTGAACTGCCCGGTCACGGCCTGTGGGTCGTGCGGCGGGTCGCGAACCAGATGCAGGCACTCTCCGGCCCTCGCGGTACCCGCGTCACGCTTATCTTCGAGCTGCCCGCCGCAGAGTGAGGAGGAGCGAAGCAGGTCAGGCGGGCGGGGCGGGCATGCCCAAGGCGTCGTCGACGCTTGGCCAGGGTGAACCGGGCGGCGGAGGGCGGCGTCCCGCAGGCGTCGCAGCTTCTTTTTACGTCCCGTTCGCGGGAGCGGCACGGATATCTCTCGGCCATCATCAGCGCGTGAGTCCCCGATTCTCCCAGGCCGCTGGCCCGTTCGATCCTGGTACGCCGGTGCATCACGTAGTCCGCTACGCCAGGGACGAACCAGGCGAGCAGCAGGACGTACATCAGGTACCGGACCGTCACCAGTCGACGTCGGCCGGGTCGGCGGAGATATTCATGGAATCGGTTTCCCGCCACGACCTCACGGCTCGCCTTACCTGTCCGGCGGGCTGGCCGCCATAGGTGTCTTCCTTCCCCGTACCGGTTCCGTCGCCTACCAGGCATGGACAGACTTAACCGCCCCCCGGCACCCGCAGCCCGTGCCGCCGATCGACGAGCCCGAAGTCGCGGTGCGCGGCACTGCGCGGAGCTCACTACGCCCCGATGTTTCACTCTGAAGCCGGACTCGCTACCCGGCCCACGCGGGTTAATCCTCCCCCGAGCGGATACTCACCTGGCGGTTTCCGTTTGCTCCCGCCGCCGGGCGGCTAGTTCGAACTGCACGCCACCGCCAGCCAGCATCGGTCCATCTGTTAGGCCGCGTTCGGCGAGGATCCAGAGCCTGATCCAGGCGGCTGAGCCGATAGCGGGATCTAGGGCTGGAGGACGACCTTGATGCAGCCGTCGGCCTTGTTCCGGAAGATCTCGTACCCGTGCGGGGCCTGTTCCAGCGGCAGGTGGTGGGTGGCGAAGGTCTGCACGCCGAGCGGGTCGCTGCTGTCGGCGACCATGGGCATGAGGTCGTCGATCCAGCGCTTGACGTGGGCCTGGCCCATGCGCAGCTGGATTCCGCGGTCGAACATCTCCATCATCGGCATGGGGTCGACCTCCCCGCCGTAGACGCCGCTGACCGAGACGGTGCCGCCGCGGCGCACGGCCTTGACCGCGACGTGCAGCGCGTCCAGCCGGTCGACCGCGGCCACGTCGGTGATCTTCTGGGCCACCCGGTCCGGCAGCAGGCCGGTGGCTCGCTGCGCCACCTCGGCCAGCTTGCTTCCGGCCGCCTCGTCGTGCCCGTGCGCCTCCATGCCCACCGCGTCGATGACCGCGTCCGGGCCCCGGCCGCCGGTCATCTCGATCAGCATGCCGGCGGTGTCGGCGGTCTCGCTCAGGTCGACGGCCTCGATCCCGAACCGGGCCGCGGCGGCCCGCCGCGCGGGCACCGGGTCGACTCCGATGACCCGCTCGACGCCGAGGTGCCGGGCGATCCGCGCCGCGAACTGCCCGATGGGTCCCAGGCCGAGCACGGCCAGCGTGCCGTCCTTGGGCGTATCGGCGTAGGCATACGCCTGGTAGGCGGTGGGCAGCACGTCGGACAGGAACAGGTACTGCTCGTCCGGTCCGTCCGCCGGGATCTTGACCGGCCCGAACTGCGCCTGCGGGACCCGCAGGAACTGCGCCTGCCCGCCGGGGACCGAGCCGTACAGCGACGTGTAGCCGAACAGCGCCGCCCCCTTACCCTGCTCCCTGACCTGCGTGGTCTCGCACTGCGCGTACAGCCCGCGGGTGCACATCCAGCAGTGCCCGCAGGAGATGTTGAACGGGATGACCACCCGGTCGCCAGGGGCCAGGCTGGTGACGTCCGCGCCGACCTCGGTCACCACGCCCATGGCCTCGTGCCCCAGCACGTCCCCGGGCGACAGGTACGGCCCCAGGACCCCGTACAGGTGCAGGTCAGAGCCGCAGATCGCGGTCGAGGTCACCGCGATGACCGCATCAGTGGGCTCCTGGATCCGAGGATCGGGCACGTCCGTGACCCGTACGTCCAGATTCCCCTGCCATGTCAGCGCCCGCATCAGCTGCTCCCCTCGTAGACAATTCCGGGGCCGCCCTCTGCCCGCGCAGTCCGGTAATCCACCTCCTGGCCCGGAAAAGTTTCCCGGCCAGGCGCGCGGGAAGCGTGGCAGGAATTCCCAGCTCATGGAGGCGACCTCATGAAGGCACTGACTCCGCTGCTGACCGCGGGCGCGCTGGCGGGCGCGGCCGCCCTCACCGCGCGCCGCGCCCCGGACGACCTGCGCGGCGAGGTGGCGGTCGTCACCGGCGCCTCACGCGGGCTCGGCCTGCTGCTAGCCCGCGAACTGGCCCGGCAGGGCTGTCCGCTGGTCATCTGCGCGCGGGATCCCGCCGAACTGGACCGGGCGGCGGCCCAGTTGCGGGAGGCAGGCGCCGACGTGACCGCGGTGGCCTGCGACGTGACCGACGAGGCCACGCCGTCACGGCTGGTCCAGGCCGCGCTCGAGCGCCACGGCCGGCTCAACATCGTCATCAGCAACGCCGGGATCATCCAGGTCGGCCCGGTGCAGCAGGCCTCGCCTGAGCACTTCGAGGCCGCGCTGGACACCATGGCGCTCGCGCCCGCCCGCCTGGCCCTGGCGGCGCTGCCGGTCATGCACGGTCAGCGTCACGGCCGGATCGTCACCATCACCTCGATCGGCGGCAAGCTGAGCGTCCCGCACCTGCTGCCCTATAGCACGGCAAAGTTCGCCGCCGTCGGCTTCTCCGAAGGACTGCGCGCCGAACTCGGACGCGGCCCGGTGACCGTCACCACCGTCGTGCCCGGGCTGATGCGCACCGGCTCCCACCTGCAGGCCCGCTTCACCGGACAGGCCGGCAAGGAATTCACCTGGTTCGCCCTCGGCGCCAGCCTGCCGCTCATCTCGATGGACGCCGAACGCGCCGCCCGGCAGATCATCGGCGCGGTACGGCAACGCCGGGCGGAAGTCATCCTGACCCCGGCCGCCCAGCTCATCTCCCGCATGGCCGGGCTCGCGCCCGGACTGACCAGCGGCGCACTGCACCTGGTGCAGCGGCTGGCGCTGCCCGCGCCGGCCGGGGCGCCCACGGATCCCGCCCAGGACAGCGGCGAGGGAACCCCCGGGCATGCCCTGAACCCAGCCGTGAGCCGGAAGGCATTCGACCGCCTGACCGCGCTCGGCCGGGCCGCCGCAAGCCGCTTCAACGAGAGGTCACAAGTGATCCCGAGTTGATGACCGTCCGTACTCGCGGAGAAGGGCCTGACATGGATGACGGCACCGGGAGATATGCCGTCGAGGTTCTGCTAGTCGAGGACGCCCGGGGGATGCTGTCATGATCACAGAGGCGTTCGAGCAGTCGGGCGCGCCCGTCCGCCTGCACGTAGTGGGCGATGGCGAGCAGGCCATGCAGTTCCTCCACCGGGCCGGCCGCTTCGCCGATGCCCCCGGCCTGGCCTGGTCGTGCTCGACCTCAACCTGCCGCGCCGCACCGGCCTGGAGGTCCTGGCCGCCCTGAAGGCCGGCCGGGACCTGCTGCCCATTCCCGTGCTGATCCTGGCCACCTCGGCGGCTCCGCCCGATCTCCAGCGGAGCTATTCGCTGCACGCCAGCGCTTATGTCGCCAAGCCCGCCGACTTCGACGGCTTCACCGAAGCGATCCGGCAGATCGCCCGCTGGTCCCGGAGCTCATCGAGCTCCCGCGCCCGTCGTAACCACCTGCCGCACATTTAGTCCTGCGGATTACGTGTCGGGGCCATGGCGAAGGGTAGGGCGGCGGCTCCAGGGGAAGCCATCCGCCGCGCCGCGGCACTGACAGGCATGAGGAGGGTTCATGGCGAGCAGGAAAGAGACCAGCTCCGACCACCAGAGGACGGAGTATGGCGATCAGCGGATCGAGCGCGGCGCCGGCGGCGAGATTCACCAGGTAGCGGCGGGGGACGCGCCTCGGCTGACCACCCAGCAGGGCATCGTGGTCTCCGATGACCAGAACACTCTGCGGGCTGGCGAGCGCGGCCCGGGTATGCTGGAGGACTTCCATTTCCGC
>CAWCUJ010000049.1:0-86827 GCA_963798675.1 uncultured Actinomycetes bacterium
TTGCCCGCACCGTTCGGGCCGAGGAAGCCGGTCACGTGGCCGGGACGGACCGCAAAGCTCAGGTCGTCGACCGCGGTGACCGGGCCGAACCGTTTGGTCAGCCCGTCCACCTCGATCAGGCCCGCGTCGGTCATGACGGCGTGGCCTTGAAGTAATCGGTGGAACTGCGCCGCCAGAGGAACACGATCGCGGTCAGCGCGACCAGCCAGACGATCACCGCCCAGATCGTGACCGCGCCCGCCACCGGCGTCGCGAGCTCGCCGATGGTGTCCACCGTGTACAGGGCGAACAGCACCGTGCCGGTGATCCGGGCCCAGTTGTGGCCCGCCTTCGACGCCCGGGCCAGGACGATCCACGCGACCACGGCGATCACGCCCCCGATGATGAACCCGGCCACCAGGACGTGCTCGATCGAGTTGACCTGGCTGGCCGACAGGTTCGGGGAACGCCTCGCGATCGCGCTCTTGGTGGCGCTCAACGCGAAGATGTCGATGATGATGCCGAGCAGGCTGGTGACCGCGCCCGCGTACATGACCTTGACGGCGCTGCGCACCGAAGGCGGGGCGGGCGGGCGATGGAGTTCGGGCAGCTGGGTGTCGCTGCCGGGGTAGGGCTGATACATGATGGTCATCTCCTTATGCAGGTGTCGCGGGATTGGTCACCGAACGCAAGAGGCGGTCGTCAACAGACTCCATGGTTATCATCCGGCTGGTCAGCACCACGTGGATTCGGCCGTCGCGGACGCGGCTGCGCAGCAGCGCGACGGCGTCGGGCCCGGCCCCGCCGTGCATGGCGGTCTGGTCGCCGGGGGCCAGCAGCCAGCCGAGGCCGGTTCTGAGCCCGCCCGGCCCCGGTCCGGCCTGGACGGTCAGGGCCTCGCGGGCCAGCGCCGCGGGCAGCAGCGAGGACCAGCCGGTGCCCAGCCGCCGCCGGAAATGACCGGGCGCATCAGCGTCGCCAGGTCAGGAATGCTGTCGCCGAACACAGGCGCGGGATTGTCGACGCCGCCGGTGTGGCTGAGCAGTTCCCTGACGGTCACCGAGCCGTCGGCTAGCCGTACAGCGCGCAGGTGATCGTTGGCGGGATCGTCCAGACCGACGCGGCCCTCGGCGACCAGCCGGAGCACCGCGGTCGCGGTGACCAGCGCGGTCACGCCGGGCACGCTGAACCGGTGGCCGACCTCCAGGGGCTCGGCCCGGCCCAGGTTGGCCTCGCCCAGGTCGGCATGGCCGATGGCCACCACCCACGGCGCGCGGCCGGGCTCGCCGCCGGCCAGGACCAGGGCGGGCAGGCCCAGCTCGGCGCAGGCCTCTTCGGCCAGGCCGACCACCCCGCCGGGGAGCTCACCAGGGAGCTCACCAGGGAGCTCACCGAGGGTGCGGGCCTCGAGCGGGGTCGCGCGGATGACGACGAGTTCCGCGCGCAGGTCCGCGGCCATCTTGCTGGTCGCCTCGACCAGGGCCCCCGCCGGGAGCACGGCCAGGAAGCGGTCGTCGAAACGCTGCCTAAGCTCGCCGGAGTCGGGCGGCGTCCAGCCCGGAGCGTCGGCGGCGGAGAAACGCGAGACCACCTAGCGCAGCTGGTCCAGGGCGTGGCTTTCGGGCTCGGGTCGCGGGGCGCAGGCCTGCTTCGGGCGGCCGGAACCACCGAGGCTCATCGTACTCCCGCCGAGGGGATCACCTCCCTGGCCGGGGCGGGAGAGGGCAACGGGAATTTTGAGTCACAGTGGGGACCGTTTTGACGATTTGACCACGGGGTAGAGTGTCAGTATTACCTAGAGTGACGAGCGGGGGAGGGCGCGGTCTCGTCGGGGCCGCGAGATCCACGGGACGGGACCATACGGTCCACGGGGCAATAGAAGGCACGGGTTTATGGGGGCACCTCGGGCCAGGGCAGGCCCGGATCCGGTGACGAGCAGCAGGCGGCAGGGCGGGTCTGCGGCCGCCGCGCTTGACTTCGCCGTCGCCCAGCTACTGCGGGACGACACTGCGCTCGGCGCGCTGCCCGCCGTGCTCGGCCGCCTGGCGGACACGTTCGGCCTGCGCGCCGCGCTGGCCTTTCAGCCAGCGGCGGCC
Source organism: uncultured Actinomycetes bacterium (assembly GCA_963798675.1). Taxonomy (GTDB): domain Bacteria; phylum Actinomycetota; class Actinomycetes; order Streptosporangiales; family Streptosporangiaceae; genus Palsa-504. Next base: position 2,076 of record CAWCUJ010000049.1, read on the forward strand.
CAGCCGCCCACGGTCCTGGCGGTGCACCCACGCGGGGCCGTGGACCCGGCGCTGCTGGCCAAGGTCGGCGCGCTGACGCTGTCCCAGCGCGAGGGGACCGCCGCCAGTCCGGTGCCGCTGAGGCTGGAGCCGGACGGGCCGGAAACCAGCCTCCTGCTGGCGTACCCGGAGCCCGTCGGCGGCCGGTGCCTGTGCGCCCTGGCCCTGATCGGCGACGCGGCGAGCTGGGACGGCGAGGTCCGCGCCACCGCGCACGCCGTCGCCGCCATCGTGGCGACGCAGATCCGGCACGCCAACGACCTGGCCACGCTGGCCGAACGGCAGGCCCTGACCCGGGCGCTGATCAGCGGAGCGCCCATCGCCATCCTGGCCATGGACGCCAGCGGCCGCCTGGTGGAGTTCAACCCCGCGGCCGAAAGGCTCTCCGGATACCGGCGCGAGGACGTACTCGGCCAGCCGCTGTCGGAGATCCTCATCCCGGAGCGGGACCGGCCCCGGTTCCTCGAGCACATCAGGACCTACGTGGCGACCGGCGACCCGGAGGAGTTCACCGGCCAGCTGCGCGTCACCACCCTGCGCGCGGACGGCACCGAGCACGCCACCGAGCTGACCCCGGTGCAGATCACCATCGGCGGGCAGCCCGTCTTCACCGGCTTCCTGCGCGATCTTAGCGAGATCGAGCGCTCGCACGCCGCGCTGGCAGAGCAGACCGAGCGCCTGAAGTGCCTGATCGCCTCGGCCATCCCCGGGATACTCATCACCGATGAGCAGGGCACGGTCACCAACATCAGCCAGAGCTTCGGGACCATGTTCGGCCTGGACGAGCCGGCCCGCCTGGCCGGCACGTCCGCCCGGCCGATCATGCGCCGCATCGGGCGCGTATTCGCCGACCCCGCCGCGTTCACCCGGCGGGTCGCGGCGGTGGTCCGCGCCCGGCAGCCGATGACCGGGGAGCAGATCCTGTGCGCCGACGGCCGCACCCTCGAATACGACTACTGGCCGGTGTTTGTGGACGGCCGGTACCGCGGTGACATCTGGCTGGCCTGGGACATGTCGGAGCGCACGGAGCTGGAGCAGCAGCGGCTGCAGATGCTCGAGGCCGAACTCACCGCCCGCCACCTGGCCGAGCTGGTCCAAAGCCAGCTCGCCGAGCAGAACGAGCGGCTGCGCAAGATCGACGACGCCAGGAACCAGTTCCTGGCTATCGTGTCGCACGAGCTGCGCACGCCGCTGACCTCCATCATCTCGTTCAGCGAGCTGATCAGGGGCGAAGCCGAGGGGCTCACAGCGGACGGGATCCGCTTCCTGGACATTATCGAGCGCAACGCCGACCGGCTGCACCGGCTCGTCGGCGACCTGCTGATGCTCGACCGGCTCGAAGCCGGCGCGCTGCCGCTGGACCTAGCCCCGGTCTCGATCGCCGACCTGGCCGTCGAGGCGGTCAGGTCGGCGTCGGCCGGCGCTGCCAAGCAGGGCATCACCATCGACGTGGCGACCGGTGAGGGCCCGGCCGTACCGGGGGATCACCGGCGGCTGATGCAGGTGCTCGACAACCTGATCGCGAACGCCGTCAAGTTCTCGCACCGGGACCAGCGCGTCCACGTCAAGGCCGCCTTCGACGGCAGCCAGTGGCGGATCGACGTGGCCGACTCCGGCATCGGCATCCCCCCGGAAGAGGCCGGGCTGCTCTTCAGCCGCTTCGTCCGCGCCTCCAACGCCCGCACCGCCGGGCTGCCGGGAACCGGCCTGGGCCTGTCCGTGGTCAAGGTGCTCGTCGAGATGCACGGCGGGCACGCGGAAGTCGCCAGCACCCTGGGCCGGGGCAGCACCTTCACCGTCTACCTGCCGGCGCCGGCCTGAGGCGCACAGCACGAAGGGGCTCAGCTTGAAGGACAGAGGATGAAGGGAAAGGTCCTGGTGATCGAGGACGACAAGGACATCTCCCTGAGCATCCGCACCGTGCTGAGCCGGTCCGGCTTCGAGGTGGCCAGCTCGGCCGACGGGAAGCAGGGCCTGCGCGACTTCCACGTGGCCCGGCCCGACCTGGTGGTGCTCGACATCGGGCTGCCGACGCTGGACGGATGGGCGGTCCTTGAGCGCATCCGCGACCTGAGCGACGTGCCCGTCCTCATCCTGACCGCGCACGGCAACGAGGCCGACAAGGTGCGAGGGCTGCAGGGCGGCGCCGACGACTATCTCACCAAGCCGTTCGGCAACCGTGAACTGGCCGCCCGGGTGGAGGCGCTGCTCCGGCGGCCACGGGCCGAGCAGCCCCGGGCCGAGGTCTACGACGACGGCCGCCTGGTGGTCAAGCTGGCCGCGCGCGAGGTGATCGTGGGCGACGCGCCGGTCCAGCTGACTCCGATCGAGTTCCGCTTGCTGGCCGCGCTGATCCGGCGTCCGGGCCAGATCCTCAACCCGGACCAGCTGCTCGAGCTGGCCTGGCACGACCCGCTCGGGGTGGGACCGGAGCGGGTGAAGTTCGGCGTCATGCGGCTGCGGCGCAAGCTTGGCCAGGGCCCCGGGGAGCCGGGCGCTTCGATCGAGGCGGTCCGGGGATTCGGCTACCGATACGTGCCGCCCGCGTGACCGGCGGGACGCGACCGGCGGGACGCGACCGGCGGGACGTGACCGGCGGGACGTGACCGATTAGTCCGCAACTGTCCTGCACCAAGGCCGCAACGAGGCTAGGCAGCCACATCAGGCAGATTGGCCGCATGAGCTCAACTGGCGCGGCCGGAACACGTGGACGGATCCTCGTCGTCGAGGACGACCCGGAAACGGCCCTGTTCGTCGTCTACGTGCTGACCCACCGAGCCGGGTTCGAGGTCACGCACACCGCCGACCCGGCCGAGGCGCTCCGGCTGGCCGCCGACGGGCCCTGGGACCTGCTGCTGACCGACCTGGACGTACCGGGCATGACCGTCCTGGAATTGCTCGGCGCGCTCCGGCAACTGGTACCCGCCCTGCCGGTCGTGGTGGTGACCGCGCACGCTCCGACCGGGGCGGTGGCCGCGCTGCTCAGCCACGCCGATGAGTACCTGGAGAAGCCGCTGCGGGTGGACCGGCTCATCGCGACGGCCACCGCGCTGATCGGCCATGGGCGCGCGGACCTGCACGGATAGCGGCGGATCTTTAGGGATAATGACAGTCGCGATAGCCTGCGGACGTGGCCATCAACACAGGCAGTGCTGACAGAATCAGGGCTGACAGAATCAGGGGAGCCGGTGTGGTCGTGACCGGCGGCGGCGCGGGGATCGGCCGGGCGCTGGCCTTGGGGCTGGCCGCGGCGGGCGCGCGGGTGGTCGTCAACGACCTGGACGCCGGGGCCGCCGCGGCGGTGGCCGCTCGCGCCGGCGGCTACGCCGTGCCTGGCGACGCGGCCACCGAGCAGGGCGTGCGCGAGCTCATCGGCGCCGCCCGCAAGCACCTGGGCGCAATCGACATCTACTGCTCCAACGCCGGCATCGCCGTCGGGACCGGCCCGGACACGCCGGACCCGGTTCTGGCAGCAGGCCTGGGAGGTCAACGTCCTGGCCCACGTGCGGGCGTCACGGGAACTGCTGCCGGCCTGGCTGGAGCGCGGGCACGGCTGCTTCGTCGTGACCGCGTCGGCGGCCGGGCTGCTCACCATGCTGGGTTCGGCCACCTACTCGGTGACCAAGCACGCGGCCGAGGCCTACGCCGAATGGCTCGCCGCGACCTACGGGCACCGCGGCCTGGTCGTGCACTGCATCTGCCCGCAGGGAGTAAGGACGAACATGCTGGCCACCTCGGGCCAGGCCGGGCAAGTGGTACTGCAGGACGCCGCGATCGAGCCCGAGCAGGTGGCCGACGCGCTGCTCGAGGGCATGGCAGCGGGCCGCTTCCTCATCCTGCCGCACCCCGAGGTCCGCGGGTACTACGAGCTGCGGGCCGGCGACACCGACAAGTGGCTGCGCGGGATGAACCGGATGCAGCAGCGGATCGAAGAGGTGGAACGAGGTATGCGATGAAGGCTTGGCAGGTACGCGAGCTCGGCGAGCCGCGCGACGCGCTGACGCTGGCGGAGGTGCCCGACCCCGAGCCCGGGCCCGGCCAGGTGCTGGTGCGGGTGCTCGGGGCCGCGGCGAACTTCCCCGACGTGCTCATGATCCGCGGCGGCTACCAGGTCCGCCCGCCGCTGCCGTTCACCCCCGGCGTCGAGCTGTGCGGAGAGGTCGTGACGGCCGGCTCCGGGGTGACCGGGTTCGCGCCCGGCAACCGGGTCATCGGCGGCCCGGCCCTGCCCAGCGGGGCGTTCGCCGAGCTGACCCTGATGAACGCGGGCGCCATCCTGCCCGCCCCGGACGGCCTGGACGACGCCGAGGCGGCCGCCTTCTTCATCACGTACCAGACCGGGTGGTTCGGGCTGCACCGGCGGGCGCGGCTGGCGGCCGGCGAGACGCTGCTCGTCCAGGCGGCGGCCGGCGGCGTCGGCAGCGGCGCGGTCCAGCTCGGCAAGGCGGCCGGCGCCAGGGTCATCGGCGTGGTCGGCGGCGCGCGCAAGGCCGAGGTGGCCCGCGGTCTCGGCGCGGACGTGGTCATCGACCGGCGCAGCCAGGACTTCGTCGAGGTGGTCAAGGAGGTCACCGGCGGGCGCGGCGCCAACGTGGTCTACGACTCGGTGGGCGGCGACGCCTACGCCCGGTCCACCAAGTGCATCGCGTTCGAGGGCCGGATCCTGGTGGTGGGCTTCGCCAGCGGCCAGATCCCGTCGGCCGCGCTGAACCACGCGCTGATCAAGAACTACTCGATCGTGGGCCTGCACTGGGGCCTGTACCAGACCAAGATGCCCGAACTCATCGGCGAGTGCCACCGGCAGCTCACCAAGCTGGTCGCCGACGGCGCGATCCGGCCGCTGATCGGCGAGCGGATCGGGCTGGAAGAGGTGCCAGGCGCCCTGCAGCGGCTGGCCGGCGGCGACACGGTGGGCCGGATTGTCGTCACGCCCTGACTTCGGCTCAGGACGCGCTCTGCGCCCAACTGCCTGGATAGGTGTAGGGCGTGGTGGAGCCCTTCCTGGTCTCTGTCATCTGGGTGAAGTGTCCGTTCACGGGAGCGGACAGCGTGATCGTGGTCGTGACGTTGTCCGGGGGGGCCTGGGCGCAGTTCGGGACGCAGCTGTCGATGTCCGAGGTCCCGGTGCCTGTCGCTCCCGTCGCCGTCCACGAGGCCCAGGTGATGGTGGTCACCACGTTCGTCCCGTCGCCGCTGTAGGCGATTTCTGTGGGCTTCATGCCCGAGTAGCTGCCGACCGTGATGACCGGAAGCTGCTGGGTGCCCGTGCTGGCCGAAGTGCTGGTCGAAGTGCTGGCCGAGGCGCTCGCTGACGTGCTCGTGGACGTGCTGGCCGAACCCGTGGTGCTCGCTGTGGTCGGGGAGGTGGACCGCGCCGTCGTGGCCCCGTTCGTGGTGGCCGGGGTGAGCTGCGCCGGCCGGGTCTGCGTGGTGCTGGCGGCCGCGGCCCCGTGCGTGCCGGGCGACTTCCCGGCCAGCGCGAAGCCGACCGCGGTGCCCCCGGCGGCCAGCAGGAACGCCAGGGTGAGCACGACCGGGAGCAGGACTGTGCGGCGGCGCGATGGCCGGGGCTCGGTCTGCGGCGCGGGACCCAGCGAGAGCGTAGCGGGACCCTGCCGGAGCGTAGCGGGACCCGGCGGGGGCGCGGTGGTACCGGGCGGGGACGGGTGCCAGGTCTGCGCGAGGATGGTCTGGGTAGGGTTGCCGTACCCGGCGGCGGGCCGCGCGGCGGTGCTCGTCAGCTGGCCAAGCATCTGCTGAGCGGTGGGCCGGTCGCGCGGCTCCTTGGCCAGGGCGGACTCGACAAGCGGGCGCAGCCCGGGTGGCACCGCGGTGATGTCGGGTGCGGCGTGCACGATCCGGTACATGATGGCGTCCGACGCCCCGGTCCCGAACGGCGACTGCCCGCTGGCCGCGTAGGCGACCGTCACGGCCCAGGTGAAGATGTCCGCCGCCGTCCCGGCCTTGCCCATGATCTGCTCGGGCGCCATGAACCCGGCCGAGCCGACCGTGATGCCGGTCTTGGTGAGGCTGGTGGTGTCCAGCGCCTGGGCGATGCCGAAGTCGATGACCTTCGGGCCGCCCGCGGTGAGTAGCACGTTGGAGGGCTTGAGGTCCCGGTGCACGATCCCGGCCGCGTGGATCGCCGTCAGCGCCTCCGCCAGCCCGGTCGCCAGGCCGTACAGCATCCCGGCGTCGAGCGGCCCGCGGGCCTCGATGTACTCCGACAGCGAGGGTCCGTCGGCGTACTCGGTGACCAGGAACGGCTTCGGTGCCTCGGTGTCGGCCTCGATCACCCGCACCGTGCACACGCCCTGGACCCGGGCCAGCATGGCTACCTCACGGCCGAACCTGACCCGGAAATCCGGGTCGTCAGCCAGTTCGGGGCGCAGCACCTTCACCGCGACCTGCTGACCTTCCGGGGATACGCCGAGATACACGACGCCCATCCCGCCCGCGCCCAGGCGGGCGACCAGCCGGTAGCGTCCGACCTGCGACGGGTCCGTCTGCTGCAGCGACGCGCGAGCCAACGGATCCCCTCCCGCCCGGTTAACCGTCCGCCTGAGCCGCCGCGCGCGGCATCATCCGTTCGGCATTGATCTTTTGAATGGTATGTGCTGCCAGCGGGACGAGGTGTGTTCGCGTGCTCCGATGGCCGCGAAGGCCAGGGCCGCCGCGATCAGGTAGCCGGCGGTCGCCACCAGGAGCGGGACGTGCAGGTTCAGGGCCTGGCCGTGGCCCGGTCCGGAGCCGAGGAGGGAGCCGAGCAGGGCCACGCCGAGCGCGCCGCCCGACTGCCGGGCGGCGTTCAGGATGCCGCTGGCCACGCCCGCGTGCTCGGCGCCCGCGGTGTCAACCCCTTAGCGTGGGATTATGGACAGCGGGGGCGGGCTGGGGAGGCCGTGTTGAGCTGGTCGAACTATGTGGCGCTCGGGGACAGCCTGACGGCGGGACGGGACGACCACGGGCCGGGGGGCGTCCGGATCGGGTGGGCGCGACGGCTGGCCGGGATCTTGACCGCGCGGACCGCGGTGCCCTGCACGCTGACCAACCTGGCCGCCGACGGCGCCAGCGTGGCCGTGGTGCTCGAGCAGCAGCTGCCCGCGGTCGCGCGGATCGGGCTCAGCCCCGATCTGGTCAGCGTCACGGTGGGGATGAACGACATCCGGGACCCCGGCTTCGGCGAGGAGCGCTTCGCCGCCGAACTCGGGCGGTTGCTCGACGGCCTGACCGCAACCGGGGCCACGGTGCTGACCTGCACTCTGCCGGACATCACCGCGATCATGCCGCTGCCCGTCAACCTGGTCGAGGTGGCACGCCAGCGCATGCGGCGGGCGAGCGACATCATCCGGGAGCAGGCGGCGAGCCGGGGCGTGGTCTGCCTCGACGCCTGGGCGATGCCCGGGGCGGGCGATCCGGAGCTGTTCGGGCCGGACCGGATCCACCCGAACGCCAGCGGGCACCAGCTCATGGCCGACGCGTTCGCCGCCCTGCTCTTGAACGGCGGAGCTGCTGACCAGCCAGCGGGCCTGAAGCCGTAGCATGCTACGAGTGTCAGCGGAGCAGCAGCCGGCGGCCGGGAGGCGATGGGTCACTCCGGTCATCTACGGCGTGCTCGGCCTCGAGCTCGCGGTGGTCATCGTCTTCGCCGCCACGTACAACGCCCTGGATTTCCGCATCTACATGTGGGGCGGCCATGCCGTCCTGCACGACAACCGCCTGTACCTGACGCTGGCGTACGGTCACTGGTTCACCTATTCGCCGTTCGCGGCCCTCGTATTCGTGCCGGTCGCGGCGCTGCCGCTCACCGTGGCGCGGGTGGGATGGGACCTGGTCTCGGTCGTGGCGCTCGCCTATTCCTGCGTCATCATCATCAAGCTCGCGGGCTACCGGCCATCGAGGATCATGATCGCGGGCCTGGTGGCGGCCGCGATGGCGCTTGACCCGGTGTACGAGACACTGTTCCTCGGCCAGATCAACTTGATCCTGCTCGCCCTGATACTCACCGATATCTGGCGCGTCTCGCAGGGGCGCGACGCGGGCATCGGGGTAGGGATAGCGGCCGCGATCAAGCTGACGCCGGCCATCTTCATCGTGTTCTTCCTGCTGGCCGGGCGGGCGAAGGCAGCCTTCATAGCGGCCGGCACGTTTGTCCTGTGCGGGCTGACGGGCTTTCTTATCGCGCCGGACGCCTCGAAGCTTTACTGGCGGCATCTGTTCTTTGACACCAAACGCGTCGGCGCTCCGTATATCAGCAACCAGTCGCCCTACGGGACGGCGATCCGGATCGCCGATGGGCAGGGTCATATCGGCGCCTGGTGGATCGTCATCCCGCTCGCGTTCGCCGTTGTCGGCCTGGCCGCGGCCACCATTCTGGCCAGAAGGCAGGACTGGCTGGGCGCGACCGCGGTCACCGGAACCACCGGGCTGCTGATCTCGCCGATTTCCTGGGCGCATCACTGGGTGTGGATCCTGCCCGCCCTGGTCCTGCTGGTGCGCTCCGGGCACCGGATCGCGGCGGCCGCCGGGTACCTGCTGTTCGCGCTGGCCCCGTTCTGGTTCACACCGCATTCGGCCGGGCCGCGCGAGTACGGATTTCACTGGCTGCTGACGCTCGTGGCCAACTGCTTCCTGGTGGCCGGGCTGGCGTTCCTGGCCTACATGGCCTGGTATGCCTACCGCTCCCGCGGGCCAGCACGGTTGGGTGCCGTGACCGAGCTCGAGGGCGGCCATGATGGTGCCCAGGGCGAAGTGGGCGCGGATGAGGCGGAGCGGTCCGCGCCGGGCCCGGCTAGGCGCCTTTAGAGCACGATCGCGCTCGGCACCTCCAGGACGCGGCCGGTGATGTCCGAGGCGTCATCGGAGAGCAGGAACACGACCAGGTCGGCGACGTCAGCGGCGTTGCCGAACCGCCGGAGCGCGATCGTCTCGGCCAGGCCGGCCCGGGGCCTTTCTGGCAGCAAACCAGCCACGTCGCGGGTGCCCGGACCGGGTACCACCGCGTTGACGCTGATCCCGAGCCGCCTGGTCTGGCTGGCCAGCGCCCGGACGAACCCGGCCAGACCCGGCCGGGCCAGCGGGCCGGCGCTGCCGGGGGCGTGGTCATACTCCCCGCACACCGAGGAGACCGTGACGATCCGGCCCGATCGCCGCTCCATCATGGCGAACACGGCGGCGCGGCACAGGTGGAACACGCCGTGCAGGCTGGTGTCGATCACCATCCGCCAGTCGGCCTCCTCCAGCCGCGCCAGCGGGCCTTCCCTGGTGATCCCGGCGCAGCTCACCACCGCCTGCACCGGGCCGAGTTCGTCCTCGGTCAGCCGGAACCAGGAGGTGACCTCGGCGGCGTCGGTCAGGTCCACGTCGGTCCCGGTCGCCCGGACGCCGAGTTCGAAGGCGGCCTTCTCCACCGCGCGGGCGGACGGTCCGTCGCCGTGGAAGCTGAAGCCGATGTCCCAGCCGTCCGCGGCCAGCCGGCGCACGGTGGCCGCGCCGATACCGCGTGAGCCACCGCTGACCAGCGCGACCCGGCCGGGCTCCTGGCTCACCCCTGCCTCCCTCTCCCCCGCCGAGCATAAACACCACGGTGATGTCAGGGGTCGTAACGTCATTCCTGTGGCCAAGATTAACGGAAGGTAAATGTAAGGTTGCGGCAGGCCTACCGGGGCATTTTTCCAGCTGGATCCGCGTCTTTGGGCGTAGCCTGAACCGTGCACCTGCTCCGCATTGGAATCCTTGGTTCGTCGCGCATATCCCAGGGCGCCCTGATCGAGCCGGCCGTGAGCGTGCCCGAGGTGACGGTGGCCGCGGTGGCGGCCCGGGACAAGTCCCGCGCGGACGCCTTCGCGCTGCGGCACGGGATACCCGCCGCCTACGGGTCGTACGAGGACCTGCTGGCCGACCCGGACATCGACGCCATCTACAACCCGCTGCCGAACTCACTGCACGGGCCGTGGACGCTGCGGGCGATCGCCGCCGGGAAGCACGTGCTATGCGAGAAGCCGTTCGCATCGAACGCGGACGAGGCGGCGCAGGTCGCGGACGCCGCCGCGGCATCGGGGCTGGTCGTGATCGAAGCCATGCACTACCGCTACCACCCGCTGACGCGGCGGCTGAGCGAGCTCGTCGCCGAACTGGGGCCGGTGCAGCACCTGGCCTGCTGGACGAGCTTCGCTATCGCCGACCCGGACGACATCAGGTACGACTTCGACATGGGCGGCGGCGCGCTGATGGACGGCGGCTGCTACGCGATCGACTGCCTGCGGCTGCTTGGCGCGAGCGAACGGCAGAGTCCGCCCGCGGTGACCGGGGCGCTCGCCGATCCGTGCCCGTCTTCCCCCGGCCGGGGACCCGAAGCGGTGGCGGACCGCTCGATGGCCGTCCGGCTGGCCTTCCCCGGCGGCGTGGCGGGCTGGTTCGAGTCCTCGTTCACCATGGACGGCGAGTTCCGGGCCGATCTGCACGCGATCTGCCGGGACGGGCAGGTGTGGCTGGACAACTTCATCTTCCCGCACACGGGCCGGCTGGTGGCGACCAGGAACGGGTCCGTGGTGGCCGACGAGCAGGGCGGCGGCGACTCGACCTACGTCGGCCAGCTTCGCGCCTTCGCCGCCGCGATCGCTCAGGGGACCCCGGTGCCGACGTCGGCGGCGAACGCCGTGCTGACCATGCGCCTGATCGACGACGCGTACCGCGCGGCCGGCCTGCTGACCCGGTTAATTCGGTGCTCTGCCGCCACGCCGCCTGCCATAAGAAAAAGACGCCCGACAAGCTCGGCCAAAGGCGATTCACGCAGACGGGTCACTGGGTGACAATGCGCGCATGACTAGTGTATCCATATACGTGGCCGCGATCACGGCGGCTGCCGGTATCGCCGGCGCCACGATTTCCCAGTACATTACGGCGTTCCGCGAAGGCAAACAGGCCCAGCGCGACCGGCAGGAGCGGCACGAGACAGCCACCCGCGAGGCTTGCGAGAACCTGCTGCGCGCGGCGGGCGACCTGCGGACCCAGGTCGCGAACAACCGCAGTTTCCGGGGCGACCGGGCCGCGATGACCGCCCGGCTAGAAAAAGTACGCGAGCACGCGGCCGCCACGCAGCTACATGCGGTGAGCGTCGGGCTTCTGGTTCCCGCAATGCTGGCCGAGCCGGCGGACCGGTTGGCCACGGCGGCGCAAAGCCTCGCCGTGGCGGCCGTGAAGGATACCGATCTAGATCAGGGCTGGGTAAAAGCCGATCCGGACTTCAGCCCGCTAGATGAGTGTGCCGCGGCCTTCCGGAAGGAGGTCCTTCAGTACGCCAAGAGCTAGCGGGCTTTGCCACCGCAGCCCAACCGCAGCCCAACCGCGGCCCCGACGAGGCGCGTGAGCGATGGCTGATGTGCGCGAAAGGGTTCCGGCCATAGCCTGTTATGACGTTATTACGCTGATATGTTCTGCTGCGATTTGTTGGCCGGTCAGGCCCTCTCGCCCAGCGCCGATTTCCCGTTTTTCCGCCTGGCAAGCTGAAGTGCAGTCTCACGATGCTGGGGCGGCAGTGCAGGATCCATGGCATCGACGGCACGCCTGGCCAGTTCCTCGGCCGTGGTGAGGTCACCGCTACGGGCCATCGCTCGCGCCCCATACAGGAGGACCGGCCCATTCCGGGGAGCCTCAGTGATAGCATCTTCGATCTCGCGGTTAGCTGCCGCCAGATCACCGAGCTCGGCGAGGGCCAGCCCGCGAGCGGCCCGGGCCGATGGTCGTTCCTGCACGGTTACCCGGTCAAGGTCGCGCATCGCATCGCGCGCATCGCCGAGATCCGCGAGGATCTCACCGCGTGCCCGCAGGGCTTCCATATTTCCGCCATCCACCCCTAGAACTGCCGTCAGGATATCCACCGCGGCACGGCCCTCACCGAGCTGCCACAGAGCCAGGCTAAGCTCCGTCTGCATGACGGGATCGTTGGGCATTCGATCGACGGCAGCACGCAACACATTCACCGCATCCGCGAACCGGCCCCGCGCGAGCAGAGTCTGCCCGACCGCAGCAAGCTGCCCGGCCACCGCTGCGGTGTCCCGCGCCGCCTCGAACAGGCCAGCGGCATCACGGTACCAGCGCTCTGCCTCGGCCGCCTTCTCCCGCTCGTGCGCGAGGTTCCCGAGCAGGGAATCTGCCTCAGCACGTATCCGGTAATCGGCTTCCGGCGAGGTACGTAGCGTCGCTTCGGCGTATCTTTCGGCAACCTCTAGCTCGCCACGAGTCAGAGCCCGCTCGGCGGCGCGCAGGTACTCCTTCGGCTTGATCGGCGACGGCCATTCGTCGGCCACCCGTCGCAGCGGCTCTATCAGACGATCACTTAGCAGCTCATACCACCGTGAACCTGATCGGAACTGAGCCGACAGGAGATGCTGGTCCTCGAGTGCCCGCACCATGGAATTCGGCATGCCGGCGGTATCGGTTGCGCCCTCGTAGGCGGTCCCTCGCGTGCCACGATCAGTAACGAAGGTATGAAGCAGCCATGAGCGCAGCCGAGCTGGGGACAGATCGTGATAATCGGCTACCGTGGCAATGACCTGGCCGTAGTGAGCGGCCAGAGCCATATCGACATCAGCATATCTGCGAATATCACGCGCCGTGATGATGTGTTGGTCTGACGGCACCGCATCCCACAGCTTAGTACAGACAATCTGGAGAAGAGCGGGCTCTACATGATCATCTACGACGAACTCTTCTACGCCGCCAGGCGCGACGATCCGGCTGGTTTGCAGATTTCCGATGAGTTTCTCAGCCGCGCCAGCGGCGTACGACCGGCCGGTCCTGGCGACCGGCTCCGTCACCGCTTTGATAGCGCATTCGGTGCTCAGTGAAGTGACCCGGTGCCTGGCACCGCCGCCGAACACGTCAGAGAAGATGCCGAGTGCTTCCTGGCGTACCACGAGGAGCACGTGCAAGCGTGGCTCATCATGCAGGGCCTGAGCTACTTCGCGCAGGAACCGCTGCCGGTATGTCCGTCGCGGGCCGGAGTCGACGAGAAGCTCCTCGGCCTGGTCAATCGGGGCGAGGATGGTGCCGCTGTGCCTTTCGGCCCGCCGCCGCATGAATTCATAAATACTGAGACCCACCAGGCGGGTGGCTGCTTCGCCCGGTGACCAGGACCTCAGCAGGGCCAGGGTATACGGGTTATGCTCTGGTAGCGCAGCAAAAGGGAACGTCTGACCGTACGAGATCCGACCAAGAGGAAGCAAATCAGAACGTTCGTACGTAATTAATGGATAGACTCCGGCCTGCAGGAGCGAAGTCTTTCCGCTGGCGACGGGACCGAAGGCGACCGTGAGCCGATTCGCCTGCCACAAGTGGGCCAAGGTGGACGCTTCGGCCGCACACCCGAAATACCACTCCTTGTCTTCCTGCCGAAAGGGACGAGTGCCAGGGTACGGTCCGTTCATGGCCCTGCTCACCGTGTCGGTCCTTGTCACAAGAGCCCCATCCGCCACGCCTTCCTACACACCATGCTCCCGCATAGTCCTGCGTTGGCCCGAGGCCCGGCAGAAGCCCGTTCCTGGCCTGCGCCGCCTGGGCTTCTTCAGATACTAGACTGGAAATCGGCGGACTGGTCTGGGTTGTCGGCAAGAATCCGTTCCAGGCTCATTTGGAGGCCGGACTCGCCACCCGCATCGAACAGTTCATCGAGATTAAGACCGCGAACGTCCATCAGTCCGCTGACGATGACATCTTCGCTCATGGTTCTCCCCACTGCGCCGACGTGCCTCATAAGTGAAACCTCGCCATCACCAACAAGATCAACTCAGCTACGCTCGAGAGCGCATCACCTCACAGATACTCGCTTTTCGTAGGCCTGTCGAGCAGTCCGCAGACTGAAATATGGCAGCTCACAGCACATTTCGAAACATCCGTCACGCCAAGCACACGGATCTCTGCTATATCGGGTTGCTAAGAAGATGGCGATCATTACTGCTAGAATGCGACGGCAAGCATAAGATACTGGCATGACAGTATCTGGTGCGGCGCCGACGCCTTCGGGTGTTCCTGCCATCTGGGGTAATGTCCCTCAGCGCAACAAGAACTTTACCGGCCGGATAGAACTCCTCGATCGGCTGTGGCAGGACAAAACGAGCACGGTCACTGGGGTCCTGCCCACGGAACTAGGGGAGTCGTTGCCGCAAGCCCTGCAGGGGCTTGGCGGAGTGGGAAAAACTGCCCTAGCCATAGAGTACGCGCACCGATACCGTGCTCATTATGAGCTGGTCTGGTGGATCCCGTCTGATCAGCCGGCGCTAGTCCGCGCCTCGCTAGCCGGACTAGCCGACCGACTCGGGCTGGAGGCCGCTGCTGCCACCGGAATCGAAGGCGCCGCCGCGGCCGTACTTGATGCGCTCCGGCGAGGCGATCCGTATGGCCGCTGGTTGCTGATATTCGATAATGCCGACCAACCGGAAGAACTCAACGACCTTATCCCACGCGGCCCCGGGGACGTCCTGATCACATCGCGGAACCATCGCTGGGAAGCGGTGATCGACACCATCCGAGTGGACGTGTTTACCCGGACGGAAAGCAAAGAGTTCCTCACCAGGCGAGTACCCAAAGGGCTGACCGAGTCCGAAGCCAACCAACTAGCCGACAAGCTCGGTGATCTACCGCTGGCGCTCGAACAAGCCGGAGCCCTGCAAGCCGAAACCGGCATGCCGGTCGACGAGTACCTGCGATTGCTGGATGAGCACGCGACGGCGATCATGGCGGAGGGGAAATCGCCCGAATACCCCTGGTCGATGACGGCCGCGTGGCGACTTTCCGTGTCCACCCTGCGCCAGCAACTGCCCCCGGCGCTAGAACTTCTTCGGTGTTGTGCGTTCTTCGGCCCGGACCCGATTCCGCGTGATGTGATCCGGCGGGGAATTCAGGCTGCGGGAAGCCTGATGGGCGACGTGATTACGGACCCCATTCTGCTGGCTAGCGCAATACGTGAGCTTGGACGGCTTGCTCTGATAAAGATCGACGGCCGTACCATTTCGGTTCACCGCCTGATTCAGGCACTTCTCCGTGACGAACTCAGACCGGAAGAGCAGGCCAGGTACCGGCACGCGGTTCACTCCATCCTCGCCGCTGGTGAGCCGCAGACGCCAACCGACAGCAATTATTGGCCCCGCTATGCCGAACTAGTCGCACACGTTATGGCCCCAGCAACGGATATGGCACGGTGCACCGTGCCCGAACATCGCGTCTTTGCACTGGACGTTATACGTTACCTCTACCTTTCGGGTGACCTTGCGTCTTGCCGGTCGTTTGCTGAACAATTCATCGCACAGTGGGCCAAAGACTCTGGCCCAGACGATCCCAACGTTCTTGATGCGCGCCGCCATCTTGGTAATGCACTGAGAGAACTGGGACTATACTCGGAGGCATATGAACTCAATGAAGAGACGCTGAGCCTAACGCGCAAAACCCTCGGCGAGCGTAATGAGCTGACATTGTCGTTGCGGAACTCATTTGGTGCGGATCTGCGTGCGCGCGGTGACTTCGCTGCCGCGCTCAGCCTTGACGAGACGACCTTGGAGCTTCATAAGGAGGTGTTCGGGGAAACAGACCCGCAAACTTTGCGCGTCATGAACAACCTCGCTCTTGATTATGGGCTCCAGAGCCGTTACATAAAAGCTAGAGAACTGCATCAGGAGGTATTCCTAGCGCAGAGCGACGCAGCGACCAGCGGTGTATCTCGTAATGAAGTGCTGGATTCATGGATGGGTTTGGCCCGAGCGGTCCGGCTCTGCGGTAATTTCACCGAGGCCCGTGATGTGGGCGAAGATGCCCGCGACTACGGACGCGAATGGCTGGGTGCCGAACACTATGCGACCCTACGTGCCACGAATGACCTGTCAATAGCACTACGACGCATCCCGGCTGCGCATGATGAGGCGCTAGAATTGGCCCGGGAGGTCTTTGACCTATCCAAGCGCATTCTTGGCGAAAAGCATCCAGATACCCTAGCATCAGCTATTAGCCTAACCAACATCCAGCGAGTTACCGGACAAATAGATGAAGCCCTTAAGCTGGCGGAGAGCACACTGGAGCACTATTCCGATGTTTACGGTTCCGACCATCCCTATTATTACGGCTGCGCTGGAAACCTCGCGCAGCTGCGGCGGCTAACCGGCCATCCTGACAGCGCCCAGCAGCTCAATGAGGCTGCCCTCGCAGGACTTGATGCGAAGCTCACTCGTGACCACTTCTACTCGCTTACCGTCGCCATCAACCTAGCCAGTGACTTCGCGGCCCTCGGCGAAACCGCTAGGGCCGTAACCCTCGGCCAGGACTCGCTGACCCGGGCGCGCGACATGCTCGGCGAGCAGCATCCGCTCACTCTCAGTTGCGCGGCCAACCTCGCACATGATCTACGCGCCGAGGGAGCTGAGAAGGAAGGCGAACGGCTGCTGGCGGAAACTTTGAGCAACTACGCCATGACGCTAGGCGCCGACCATTCCGAGGCCATGGCCGCGGCCGCGGGAAGGCGGCTGGAGCCCGACTTCGATGCGCCGCCGATCTGATCGGTTCAGGATCAAGCCGGGAGTGAACCATGTTTTGTTTGCCACCGGGTCAAGTGCAGCTCAGACTCGCGCCGAGCAAGAGCCCGGGCGTGAGCCGACACGGGCTCTTTCTGCCACCCCTTGAGCGTCTTCCCCATCCCCTTGACGAAGACCGCCCCAGCAGGCGTGAGCCGCCCGCTTGACGTCAGGGTCTCAACCACCTGTGCGGCACCTTCTCGCCACCGGGCAAACTCCCTGTCCGCCCGCAGTCGCTCGGCACCCGCCGTCAGCCGACGCTGCTGCTGCCAGAATCCGCTCACTCCGAGGTACGCGTAGGCGCCCTGGAGCAGGCCGCTGATCGGCCGCGGGTCGTCGCGCCACGGCGCATAATATAGTCGGCCATCGTCGGGCACAGTCAATGGAATAAGCTGAAGCAACGCCGACAGCTTCAGGTGCTGCACTTCATGGGCGAGGGTGACCGCACATGTATAGGGATCCGGCGACGCAGACATGGCGATGGCGCCGAAGGTCTCCGGCGAGCTGGAGCTGACCTGGCAGTGTGCTGGCATGTTGAGCGGAACGATCACCGTGATCGCCGCGGCGACCTCGGCCGCCACGACGTGACAACGCGGTTCGAGCAGGAGCCAAGCGTCCTGAAGGACGGCGCCCCACCTGCTAATCTCAGCGTCACTTAGCCGGGGGCACAAGTCACTTGGGGCTGCCATCCGAAACGGATCCAAGTCGTCGATAACTACATTCAGGGTACCTGACCGCATCCGGCGCAATCCTAGCCAGCCCGGCGCATCAATATGCGGGTCGGCCGGCACGGTGACTCGTCGACCTGCCGAGAATATTTCGCCATTGCCTCCGGCGGTACGCACGACGGCGCTCCTGGCATCCACCTTGGCGGCGCCCATGGAAGGCAGGATGACGATCCCGCCGTGCGCCGCAACTTCGACCTCTGCGGTTAGTCCGGCCCGAATCGCAGCCGCGGCCGCTACCGTGCATAGGCCACTAGGTTCGGCGCCTGGCAGCGGCCGCCCGCCACGAGACGCTTGAATAGTACGCAGCGCCCACGCGCCGACCGACGGATACCGGATCACTTTTTCAGCAGCGGCTCTGTTATGACGCTGGGCGGCGGCGAGCAGATCATAGCCATGGCGGGCATATAGATATTGTTCACGGCTGGCGTCGTGCGCGGCGGCCAGCACTCCGCGCAGCATAATGACATGCTTGCTGTATTGCGCTGCGGCCAGCTCCCGAATGGCATCCGGCCCGCCCCCGCCTGCCGCCAGCGCATCGAACAAATCCCAAGATATGCGATGATAATCTGGGTTCACCCGACGGCTCTCTTCTCCAGCCTGACCATGACATCGGCTTGCACGGTCTGGTGGATATGCCTGATAAGACGGAGCAGATCCGGGCAGTAAACCGAAGGGTTTGCGAAGCCAGTGCCCGGGCGGTACCGGTGTGAATAAAGGCCGCCTCCGCAAACCCGGTGAATATCGCATGCCTGGCAATCGGCCGACAACCCTAGGGCGCCGAGTTGCCGGGCCGCTACCCCGGGAAGAAGAAGCGCAGCGTCGAGAGAGTCGCGGCTGACATGCAAACCCGTCAACGGCGCTCCATGATAGGCCGCTTTCAAGGTATCGACCTGTTCAATTGAACCATCCGTCTCGATGACCACGATTCTAGACGGAGACAGGCCAATCATTTCGGCTGAGGAGTCCCCGCCGAGGATCAGGTGAATGATATCGTCAAACAGCCGGACCCGAGTCCGCGGCGCAGGATACCAGTGGTCAAATATAGTAATCAGCCAATCAGCATACGGGCTGTTCGGCAGCTCCGGTAGACGCCCCGGCGGCGGGGTAGCCCACGTTCCGTGCGGAAGCAGGAAGTCGATCTTGGGTGGCTCAAAGGCGGCCAGGGCCTCGTACGTGGATACCGGGTCGTTGCGGAGATCGATCGTGCAGAGCAGGCCGCTGAAGAGGTGCCTGAAGGGCGGGCGCCTAAGCCTGTCCAGGCTCGCGGAAACGGCCGCGTAGCTCCCTCGCCCGCTGGCAAACCGACGGTGCCGGTTGTGAGCATCGGCCGTACCGTCCAGGCTGACTCCTACCCGGATGTCCAACTCGTCGAACAACCGCAGGTAGGAATCGTCTAGGCCAACTGCATTGGTTTGGATGCCGACCCCCACCCGTACATCCGGACCAACCGCTGCACGTGTGGCGCTTACCAGATAAGAGATCAGCTCAGGCCCGGCGAGCAGCGGCTCTCCGCCGTGCAAGATAAGTGCGATACTGCTTGTCCGGTGCGCATGAACATGCTGGCCAATGCCCATGGCGGTATACTTCGCAATCTCCGCCGACATCCTGCGGGGCCGGTCACGCCACGACTGATCTGCCATTTCGTACATGTAGCAGTAGTCACAAGATAGATCGCATCTGCTGTGGATCTTGACGATGAACTCGCGGAACGGGACAGGATTCCAGCCGTTCGCCATGAGAGCGGGGACATCCAGGGTCAAAGGCCATTCGAGTCCCAATTTTCCTCCTATAGGCCATTAAACCATACCTGGCCGGATCGTAAAGATCATCACATGCGATGCCATCGCCGATGCAGATTGCATGACATCAGTTTTTTACACAAATCACTTCCTCATCGATAGGAACATGCGATTCATTGGCCACACGGTTGTTCCATAGTCGCATCGGCCGCGTTCGCATCAAGGGAAGACGATATAGTTTTCGCGAGTTCACCCGGCGAGCCTGGCCGGAAAAGCAATTAATGAAATTTATGCAGGCCAGAACAGCAAGCGGAAACAGTGCCCTGATGACATCAGATATACAATAAAATAATTAAGTGCCGCGCTCCCTGAGCAAGCTAGCTTGCGAGATTGCCTCAGCACGTAGCGGTCGCGTAACCTAGAGTAGTGATACGAGGCCAACGAAGGCAGCGTACTTGCCTGCCGATACGGACAAAATCCGTAGATTTCTCTACCTAAGGCGATAACGCACCCTTGCCGGACAGCAGCCTGGGCGGCTCGCTATTCTCGTCTTACCGTCACCCGCTCTCTTGCAGGAGCTATGCTAGCTAAATACCAACCTGAGCGACCGCCATGACACGCGGCCTTGCCGCAACGAAGGGTACGGACCGGGACTTCACCCTGCTCTTGGCCGGATCTTCGGTGTCGATGGTCGGGAGTCGGGTGACCACTATCGCCTACCCCATGCTCGCCCTGTATCTCACCGGTTCACCGGTGGCCGCCGGATGGGTGGCCTGTGCGGCTACCGCGCCTAGCATCGTCTGCTACATGCCGGCGGGCGCCCTGATGGACATCTTGGATCCCAAGCGAGTGCTGATGCTGAGCGAGTCCGGCCGCGGGATCGCCATAGCATGGGTCGTCGCCATGGTGGCGATGGGCTGGCGAAGCCTGCCCCTGCTTATTGTCGCCGCTATCGTCGAGGAGGTCCTTGAGGTATTCTCCACGCTCGCCGAGCGGCGCTATGTCGGATCGCTGGTGGAAAGGGATCAGGCTGCGGCTGCGCTGGGCCGTGTCGAGGGAAGGACTCACCTCGCGGTTCTAGTGGGGCGCCCGCTTGGCGGTCTGCTCTTCGAGCTAAAGCCGATAGCACCTTTCCTTTTTGATGTTTTTACATTCATCGGTTCCGTAGGTGCTCTTCTCAGGATTAAGAGAAGGCGGACAACGGAGCAGCCCGCCTTCTCGGCGCCGGCCAGTGAAATCAGCATAAGAGCACGAGCAGTACGAGCCGTCACCCGCCTGGACCAGCCGCCCGACTGGCACATCAGAAGTGACATCCGCGAAGGTATGCGCTGGCTCAGGCGTAACCGGTTCGCGCGCACGGCAATGACATTGCTGGCAGGCACTACACTGATCAGCCAGGCGCTTATAATGGTTTTCATTGCCGAGGCGCACGCCCAGAAACTACCGTCGGTTACCGTCGGGCTCGTGCTGGCAATGTCCGGCTTCGGGGGCGCGTTCGGATCAGCGCTAGCGTCACGGTTGCGTATCCTGTTTAAAGACTTCTGGCTCCAGGTCCAGTTGTCGGTCTGGAGCGTGGCGTTTATCATTCTCGCGCTGCCAGGTGGACAATCGCCGGCACATATGGCAGCAACGCTGGTCGTCCTTGGATTTATGGGCGCGATGAGCAACATAGAATTCGATACCTATCTCATTAAGCACGTCCCGCAGAATATGCTGGCCAGGGTTACTAGCATTGGCTGCCTGGTGTCATTTACCGCGTTGGCCGCCGGGCCGCTAATTGGCGGGTCTCTTTTCGAGCTGTACGGAACTAAAGATGGAGTTCAAGATACCGTCCGCTGGCTGATGGTCACGACGATATTCCTTGCCGCGTGTTCGATATTTGCACCTTCGATGCGCGCCCGCGGAAACTACGACACCGCGGACGCACAGCGGCAAGCTGCTCATGAAGCATCGGCTTTGGACAGAATCATCGGGCGGCAATTGAGCGGCTTGGCATCCTGCCTGGCTGCGATGAACGCCGTCGCTCGCGATGACCGCGCGCCTGGCCTCCCCGCCGCTCCCATCGCTCCCATCGCTCCCATCGCTGATTCAGGTATGCGCGCGCCAGAAACAGTAAGTTCGGGGCAGATATCCACCTGAACCGCTGAGACGGTCGGGCTCGGGTGGGGAGGTTCGTTCATCCGGATCGCGGAGAGGAGACGCGGATGCTGACGCCGACTCCGATGACGGCCGCCGGAGCGGAGGCGGCGCGGTTTGCCGCCGACCTGATCAGGATCGACACGACCAACCGGGGCGGCGGTGACGCGCGGGAGCGGCCGGCCGCGGAGTACGTGGCGGCCCGACTGGCCGAGGCTGGGCTTGAGCCGGTGCTGCTGGAGTCCGCGCCCGGGCGGGCGAACGTGGTGGCGCGGGTCAGCGGGACCGGGCCGGGCGCCGGGGCCCGGGAGGGAGCCCAGGAGGGCACCCGGGAGGGAGCCCCGGAGGGAGCACTGCTCCTGCACGGTCACCTGGACGTGGTGCCTGCCGACCCGGCGGCCTGGACGGTGCACCCCTTCGCGGGCGAGATACGCGACGGCGTGCTGTGGGGGCGCGGCGCGGTCGACATGAAGAACGCGGATGCGGTGCTGCTCGCGGTGGTCAGCCAGTGGGCGCGCTGCGGCATCCGGCCGCGGCGGGACATCGTGCTCGCGTTCACCGCAGACGAGGAGGACACCGGCGAGTTCGGCGCACGGTGGCTGGTGGAGCGGCATCCGGAGCTGTTCGAGAGCTGCACCGAGGCCGTCGGGGAATCGGGCGCGTTCACCTTCCACGCCGGCCCGGGCCAGCGGCTCTACCCGATCGCCTCCGCCGAACGGGGGACCGCGTGGCTGAAGCTGACCGCGCGGGGCCGCGCCGGGCACGGCGCCAAGCCGAACGAGGAGAACGCGGTGATCCGGCTGGCCGAGGCGATCGTCAGGATCGGCGCCTTCCGGTGGCCCGTCCGGCTGATCCCGACGGTGCGCGCCGCGGTCGAGGTCATCGCCGCCTCGGCCGGGACGCAACTGCCAGACGGGGCGCTGACCGGCGGCCTGACCGCGGCCGAACTGCTGGCCCGGCTCGGGCCCGCGGGAGCCCTGGTCGCCGGGACCGTGCGGAACAGCGCCAACCCGACCATGCTGCAGGCGGGCTACAAGATCAACGTGATACCGGGCGAGGCCGTCGGCTACGTGGACGGCCGCGTCCTGCCCGGCTATGAGGACGAGTTCCGTGCCGCGCTTGACGAACTCACTGGCGCGGATGTGACCTGGGAGTACGCGCACGCGGAGATCCCGCTGGAAGCGCCGCTCGACGCCCCGGTGATGGCCAGCATGGCGCAGGCCCTGCTGGCCGAGGACCCGGGCTCGACCATCGTGCCCTACTGCATGAGCGGCGGCACCGACGCCAAGCAGTTCTCCCGGCTCGGCATGACCTGCTACGGCTTCACCCCGCTGGTGCTGCCCGAAGGCTATGACTACTACGCCATGTTCCATGGCACCGACGAGCGCATCCCGCTGTCCGCCCTGGCGGCGGGTGTCCGGATCATGGATCGGTTCCTCGCCACCGCGGCGGCCTGACCAAGAAATTTCAATCTTTCTGGGCCGAACGTTTCCGCAGCTAGCGGTGCTTGCGGCCAGTGTGGCACCGGCGGAAGAACGGGGTCGGCTGGCATCTTGCGGCGAAAACGGGGCACGGCTGTACCTGTCTGGCGATGGGCAGGAGGTAGTCGATGACCGTAGCCGAGATACCGTCCGGCACGCACGCAGTGAACAGATGGCCGGGCCGACGATTGCTGGGCGGACGATTCCGGCTCGACGAGCGGATCAGCTCCGGCGATCAGGTCAGCGGGTCTCTGGGTCCGTGCGGCTCCTCATGGGAGGCGCGCGGGCTTTCTTTGTGGAAGGCCAGCGACCAGGTTCTCGGCCGACCCGTCACGATCTACCTGCTGCCGGGCGGGATCCCCGTCCCGCGCCCCGTGATCGAAGCCGTGCAGTCGGCCGCCAAGGTGACCGATCCACGCCTGGCCGCCATCTACGACACCGATTTCACCCCACAAAGCCCTGATTGCCCCTACATCGTCTCCGAATGGACCCCTGGCACGCACCTCGAGGACTGGGTACTCTCCGGTCTGCCCCACCCGGCCCTGGCCGCCGCCGTGATCGCCGACGCGGCGGACGCGCTCGCCGTCGCGCATCAGGCGGGCCTGCCGCACCTGCGGCTGACCCCGCGCTCGCTGCGCTGGGACCCCGGCACTGGTCTCAAGATCACCGGCCTCGGCCTCGACGCGGCGCTCTGCGGCGCGGTCGCGGACAACCCGGTGGCTGCGGACACCACGGCGTTGGCCCGGATGCTCTACGCGCTGCTGACCGGGTACTGGCCCGGCGACGAGGCCACCGCCCAGCACACCGCACTGCCGCCGGCTCCCCGGCACAAGGGCCGCGTATGCACGCCGCGGCAGGTCCGCGCCGGGGTGCCCGCCATGTTGGACGCCATCACCTACCGCGCGCTGCGCGGGCAGGCCGCGGACGCTCCGCTGCGGGCGCAGACTCCGGCCGGGCTTGCCATGGCGCTTCGCATCCTGCAGCGGCCGTCCCACCAGCTGGAAAGGCCGGAGGAAGAGGCCGTGGCCGACCTGCCCGCCCAGGCGAACCTGTGCGTCCGGGCGCGGCACGCGCGGTCCGCCCGG
The DNA here is from genome assembly GCA_963798675.1 of uncultured Actinomycetes bacterium. Taxonomy (GTDB): domain Bacteria; phylum Actinomycetota; class Actinomycetes; order Streptosporangiales; family Streptosporangiaceae; genus Palsa-504. The sequence continues at coordinate 25,840 of CAWCUJ010000049.1, forward strand.
GCGGTCTTCGGACACCGGATCACGCTGCTGCGGGCGTGAGCAGGGCGCGGACCCGGTCCTGGCCAAGCGCCAGCAGCAAGGTCGGCAGCCGCGGGCCGGTGTCCTTCCCGGTCAGCAGCTGGTAGAGCAGGATGAACCAGGCCCGCTGGCCGGCCTTCAGATCGGCCGTCGGCGGTGCGCTGATCACCAGGCCGCGCTGCAGCTTCGGGATGCCGTACAGCAGGGTGGTCAGGCCTGCCAGGGACCAGTCCGCCGCCATGCCCTCGGTCAGCAGCTTGAGCGCGTCGCGTTCGGAATCGGTGAGGGCGGCCAGCCGGGCCACGTCGGGCTCGGCCCGGATCTGGGTGCGGTCGGCGGGCGGGAGGTACTCGTTCACCCAGGCCTGCGCGCAATCCAGCCGGGGCCGGACCTCGTCCAGACCGCGGACCGGGTCATCCGCGGTCAGGTCCCGCAGGATGCGCAGGATCTGCGCCTCGTCGCCGGCCGTGATGTCCGCCACCGAGGCCAGCGTCCGGAACGGCAGCGGCCGGGGCGTGACCGGCAGCGGCCCCTCGGCGGTGGCGGACGCGCGGGCGAAGATGGCCCGGGCCGGGGCGTCGGCCGTCCCCTCCGCGATCCGGCGGCTCAGCGCGTCCCACTCGTCGTAGACCCGGCCCACCTCGGCGTCGAAGGCCAGCGTGATGGACTGCTCGGGACGCCGCCTGGCGTACAGCCAGCGCAGCAGCGGAGCCTCGAAGATCTCCAGCGCATCCGCCGGGGTGGGCGCGCGGCCGGCCGAGCTGCTGATCTTCGACGAACCGCCGGTGAAGCCGACGAAGGCGTACCCGAAGTGCAGCGGCATCTGGCCGCCGAAGATCTCCGACACCAGGTGCCCGCCGACGGTGAAGCTGGATCCGGGCGAGGAGTGGTCGACCCCGGCCGGCTCGAACGTCACACGCTCGTAGGCCCAGCGCATCGGCCAGTCGACCTTCCAGGCCAGCTTCCCGGCGACCGCCGCGATCGGCGTGGGCTCCACCCGCGCGCCGCAGGCGCAGATGTAGGTGATCTCGGTGGTCTCGTCGTCGAAGGCGGTCACCGTGGTGTCGTCGCGGCCACATACCGCGCAGTACGGCCGGAACGGGTAGTACACCGGGGTCTGCGGGTCGTCGTCGTCCGGCTCGGTCCCGCGCTTGGTCTGGTACCTGGCCAGCACCGCGCCGATGTCGGCCCGGCGCCGCATCGCGGTCACGATCTGCTCGGTGTAGGCGCCGGACGTGTACATCTGGGTCTGGCTGATCTCGGTGACCACGATCCCGAGCGCGGCCAGCGCCTCGCGCAGCGGCTCCTTGAAGTGCTCGGCCCAGCTCGGGTGCCGGCCGCACGGGTCCGGCACCGCGCTCAGCGGCCGGCCGATGTGCTCGGCGAAGGACTCGGGAAACCCCTGCGGGACCCGGCGCAGCCGGTCGTAGTCATCCCAGGACAGGATGTGGCGGCACGGCGCGCCCTGCTTGCGTACTTCGTCCGCGACCAGGTGCGGGACCATCAGCTCGCGCAGGTTCCCCAGGTGCACCGGCCCGGAAGGGCTGATCCCGGACGCGCAGGTGGGAACCAGGCCGGGATGCCTGCGTTCGGCTTCTGCGCGCACTCGGTCGGCCGTGCGCACTACCCAGTCATCGGCCGGAGCCACGGGACAGGCCACCTCCATCGTTTTCCGCAGGCATCAGCGTACAAGGGGTCCAGCCGCGACAGAGCCCGGGCCACGCCTGAACGTGGCCCGGGCTCCGGGTTATCGGCTAGCCGGTCCTAACCGTGAGCGGGCGGGCTTCAGTGGTTGAAGTCGGCCGACAGCGCGGTCAGGTTCGGGATGCCGAGGCCCACGCCCTGGTTGTAGGGCTCGCCGGGCTGCCCGGTGTAGTAGAGGTTGTCGTTGCTTGTGCCTGCGGTGTTCAGCGGGTTGAACGGGCTTCCGCCCCCGCCGGCCACGGCGTAGATGGACGGGTTCCAGAATCCGACCCGGTGACCCAGGGCCGAGTCGATGACCGCGGTGGACCCGTTCATCTGCGGCGCCACGAAACTGGTGCCGCCCCAGCCGCCTTGCAGCACGGGCTGGCCCACGCCCGCGAACGACGGCTCGTACAGCAGGTAGCCGCTGTACGGGTCCGCGTCGGCCGAGACGTCGGGCGTGGCCCGGCCGAAGCCGGAGCCGCCGGTCACGGCCGGAGTCGGGTTGAAGGTCCAAGCGGTCGGCTCGACCAGGCCGGCGACGATCGTCTCGTAGTCAGTCGGCGTCAGGTACTGCACGGCGCGGAAGCTGTGCGTCCCCGGCACGAACGCCTGGTACTGCGGGGAGCTGTATTCCTGGCTGAAGCCACCGCCGCCGCCGCCGATGTTCGCCTCCGCGGCCTGGAACTCGGTGACGCCGGTGGTCTTCGCGATGGCCGGCCACAGGTAGTCCCAGCCCCAGATGCGCTGCGCGGGCACGGTCACCGACGCGCTGCCGGCCGACCCGGTCAGCGTGCCTGACCAGGGCAGCGTGGTGCCGCCCGCTGCGGTCATGTACGGGCTGTCCGAGTTCGTGTCGATCGACAGGTTGGTGGTGCCGAGGTCACGGCTTGCGTCGTAAGCCCCCGCGTCGCCAGAGGCGTCGAAGGCGGACTGGCCCTGCGCGGCAAGCTCGAGGAAGGCCTCGTCGAAGGCCTGGAGGTAGGTCGCCGTCTCCTGGCCGGCCAGGATCGCCGCCTTGACGATGGTCTCCGACTCGCCCCAGCTCGTCGACACGGTGTCGGCGGTGTTCTGGCTGGCCGCGGTGAAGAACGAGTCGGCGAACCCGGGGTCGGTGTTGGGCGCCTGGTAGTCGATCACGTTGGCGCCGGGCGCCAGCGCCCCGGACTGTTCCAGGTCCAGGTCGGTCTCGCCGGTGCCCGAGGCGTCGCTGGGCGCGCCCGGGCCGCCGTCGATGTCCTGTACGGTGAACGTGCGGCCGGTGTTCGGGACGTGCGCGATGTTGGCCCAGAAGTACTCCGGCGCGCCCGGGTCAACGGCGGCCAGGGTGACGATCGCCAGGGTCCGGCCGGATCCGTTGGCTCCCCGGTTGTACAGGCCGTTGAGGTTGTAGTTGGCCGCGAAGTTGGCCGGCAGGTTGCACGCGTTGGGCAGGCCGGTCAGCGCGATGCAGCTATTCGAGTTGCCCTGCCGCGGCTTGACCACGCTGGTGTTGACGTGCGCCGTGTTGCTGGCGTACGGGGCGTAGTTGGTAAGCCCGAGGATGGCCAGCACGAAGTTCGAGAGCCGGTACGGCAGCAGCGGCGACTGCGCGATGCCGTGCACGTCCTGCGCGGGAATCCCGCTCAGGCCGCCCGTTCCCGGGATCGCGGGCACGTGGTACTGGTTCTGGGTCACGGAAAGCGCGGCGTCGAACTCGCCCGCGGTGCCGGTGGCCGACACGTCCACGTTGTCGGCGTAGACGGTCGTCTTGATGCCGTAGTGAGCCAGGTAACTGGTCAGCGCGGCGATGTTGGCCGGGGTCTGGCCGTACGCGCCGGCGAACTGGCTGACCGACAGGTACTTCGTGACGCCATTGATCACGTTGGCCTGCAGGATGCCGATGTTCCGTTCCTTCAGGATGAACGACACCGTCTCTGGCGTGCTGGCCGGGGTGGTGCCGAAGGCCGTGGTGCCCGGCAGGTGCGCCACGTTGATGCCCGACGCCACCGTCTCCGGCGTGTTCGGGTTCGTGGCGGAGGTCGCGGCCGAGGCGGGGCCGGCCAGCGCGGCCAGGGGGGCCACGACCGCCGCCACCCCTAGCACGGCCGCGGCCGATAGTCGTGTTTTTCTCATGCGGATCATGTCCCTGTGCACCGTCCTGTGAGCGTGCCGGCCACGGTTAGTTGCGGTTAGCCGTGGATCGTGCGCAATTATGCCAGTTTGACCTGCGGGTACCCGCCCACTTCGGGCAGATCGGTTAGTTGCTATCAGGTAACTACGCGGTTGGTTATCGTCCATTCATCCCACTATTTACTGAAGGTATACGCTGAGCGCATTCTGATCCTGACGAGCGTGCCGCTAACCCTGCTTGGCCTGCTCGAACGTGAGCCTAGCGATGGCTATGACCTGAAGCGGGACTACGACACGTACTTCGGCTGCGGCAAGCCGCTGCCGTACGGGCAGGTGTACGCCACGCCGACCCGGCTGGCGCGCGACGGCAAGGCGGTGGCCGGGGAGGCTCAAGCGGGCCGGCCCGCTGATGGACACGCTGCTCGCCGACTACGGCCTGTTTCATCTGGAAGCCGACGCCTGCACTGGATCGACACGACGACGGCCAGGCTCGGCGAACTGACGGCTCTGCTCACCCGGGGGGCGACCCCCGGCCCCCCGGAAAGAGTGCGGATCCGGTGACTGCCAGTACCCCGCTGACGTTGGCAGGCCGCCCCCCTCCCGCGGCCTGACTAGCTCCATTCTCCGGGCCCGATCCGGCCCGGAGAACCCGCGAAAACTGGGGTGCATGCGCGAAAACCGGGGCGTATCAGCGCAGGCCGCGTTCTTCGGCCAGCAGCCGCGCGGCGTGGGTGGGCGTGATATCGGCCTGCGCTCCCGGATGGGTGCGCAGATAGTTGTCCTTGATGTTCTGCAGGTGTTCCGCGAGCGTCGCCTCCGTGATGCCCATCTGCGCGGCGGCCCGCCGCTGCGTCATACCCTGCCGCCCGATCAGGATCAGCACCTCGCTTTGCCGCGGTGTCGGCTGCAGCAGACCGCGCCGCCTGCGTTCGGTGTCCAGGATCCGGGCGTAGATGGCGCGGATCCTGGTCGGATCGGCGCCGAGCCGTTCGGCGATCTCCTGCGTGGTGTCGCCCTGGGCGATCGCCCGGAGGACGCTCAGCTCAGCCGACCCCAGGTCACCGCGGCGAAGCGGGCGCACCTGGGCGTCGGTGATCAGATGACCGGCCAGCCTGGGCCCGATCCAGCAGCCGCCGGCCGCGACTTCGGCCGCCGCGGCGCAGATGGTGCTGGTCTTCTCAAGTTTGTCCGCGAACCCCTGCGCCCCGGCATCGATGGCGTCCAGGATCTCCTCCCCGGTGGCGGGCCCGGAGATGGCCAGGACCCGCAGGCCGCGGCGGACCAGGGCGGAGACGGTCTCGCGGATCGGCACCTGACCCAGGTGCAGATCCGAGACCACCACGTCGGGCTGTACGCCGTCGAGCTGATCCGGGCTGGTCACCGTGGCGAGCACGGTAAAGCCCGCGCTGATGAAACCGAGCACGAGCCCGTCGGCGTTGGACGGGTAGTCCTCCACCACGGCCACGCAGATCCGCACCCCCTCAGCCATGGCCGTCTCCCACCGCGACCTGGGCCGGGCGACGCCCCGGGGGCGGCCAGGTGATGGTCACCGCGGTGCCGCGGCCGGGGGCCGAATCCACCAGCCAATCGGCGCCGTGCCGCCGCAGCGCGGTGAACGTGCTGGCGAATCCCCCGCCAGGCACGACGGCCGACGGATCGAACCCGGGCCCGCGGTCGCGCACTGTGATCTGGCCCTGCTCCGCGGTCGACTCGACGTACAGGTTGACCTGGCAGCGCGCCCCGGCGTGCCGGATCACGTTCCGCAGCGCCTCACCGACCGCCGTGCACAGCGCCTCGACCAGGTCGGGCGGCGGCTCCACCGTGATGACCAGGACCGACTCGAGGACCAACCTGTCGGCGCAGGTGTCGATGGTCTCGTCGAGCAGCGCGGTGAAGTCCCGTGCCTCCTCGGTCTCCAGGCTCGCGGCTCTCGGATCGGCGATCAGCCGGCGGGCCCGCCTGGCCGCCCGCCGGGCGTCGCGGATGAACCGCTCGCTGATGGGTTCCCCGGCGATCAGGAACTCCACGATCGGCAGCAGGTGACCGTGGATCGCCCCGTGCACCCGTTCCCGCTGCCGGGCCGCCTCGGCTTCGACCGCGCCGCGCTGGGCGGCCTCCTGCGCCTGGTCGGTGATCAGCGCCAGCGCCCGGAACTCGCGCATGGATAGCGCGGACACCACGTACCAGACGGCGAAGCCGAGCAGGTCGGAATAGAGCTTGAGGGTGACGTCGGGCAGCAGCGCCAGCACCCAGCCGCCCATCAGCGCCGCCACCGCCAGCACCTGGACGACGCCGAAGGCGAACCCGAAACCCACGATCGCCGCCCCGGCCAGCACGGTGGGTATCAGCTCGGTCGCGACCACGTTGCGCATATGCGGCGCGGCCGCCCGGGTGCCCACCAGCATCAAAGCCAGGCAGAACAGCACGTCCACGGTGACCAGCCCCCGATCCCGCAGCGTCCTCGTGCCCTGGACCCAGACGGCAAACAAGGCGGCTTCGCACGTCGCCGCCACGGCGGCGCACACCATAATCCACGGACGGGCCAGCGACCCCCAGACGAACAGCGGCAGGTACACGAAGAACGAGGTGCCCACTCGGACGAAGACCAGCATCCGGCTGGTCCGGTACTCGGTCCTGAGCACCATCCCGTCCGCGCCGGATTCGCGGATCCCCGTCCCACCTGCCACAACCCATCTCCCAACCCATCCACTATGGGACGTCGTGCAACGGCCAGGAACCCCGGTAAATCTCGGGTATCCGACGGCGAGGGAGCAATCATCTTGCGTATTTACCCCTCGGACAAGAGGTAGATACACGTGATGCCAGACTGGGCGGCCCGCATGCGCCTCGAATAGGTGGGGTAAGGGCACGCGCCACGGCCCGTTCGGATTGAAAATTGTCTTTATGCCTGACGGCGCTGTACTTGCGGTACTGGATGGGGTCCTGGAGCGGGTCACCTTCGCCAACCCGGAGACCGGGTACACGATCGCCCGGATCGCGCCCGAGCGAGGTTCCGGGGTCGGCACGGAGCTGGTCACCGCGGTCGGGCCGCTGCTCGGCGCGCAGGTCGGCGAGTTCCTCCGGCTGCGCGGCCGGTGGTCCAGCCACCCGAAGTACGGGCGGCAGTTCGAGGTGCATTCCTACGCCACCGTGCTGCCCGCCACCGCCGCGGGCATCCAGCGGTACCTGGGGTCGGGCCTGATCAAGGGCATCGGCCCGGTGATGGCCGAACGGATGGTCGCGCATTTCGGCGTGGACATCATGCACGTCATCGAGGACTCGCCCGGCCGGCTGATCGAGGTCGACGGCCTGGGCCCCAAGCGCACCGCGAGGATCGCCGCCGCGTGGGCCGAGCAGAAGGCGATCAAGGAGGTGATGATCTTCCTGCAGGGCGTCGGGGTGTCGACGTCGTTGGCGGTCCGGATCTATAAGAAGTACGGTGACGCGTCCGTCTCCGTGGTGCGCGCCGAGCCGTACCGGCTGGCCGCGGACGTGTGGGGCATCGGCTTCAAGACCGCGGACACGATCGCCGCGTCGGTCGGCATCGCCAGGGACAGCCCGGAGCGGATCAAGGCCGGCCTGGCCTACACCCTGTCCGAAGCGGCCGACGACGGGCACTGCTACCTGCCCGAGCCCAACCTGGTCGCGGACGCCGCGAAGATCCTCGACGTGCCGACTGAGTTGATCGCCCCGGGCCTGGACGAGCTCGCCTCGGCCGAGGGGGTCGTCCGCGAGGCTGTTCCGGCCGTGGCTGGTCCGGCCGTGGCTGGTCCGGCCGTGGCTGGTCCGGCCGTGGCTGGTCCGGCCGTGGCTGGCACCGCGCCGCAGGTTCCCGCCGTCTACCTGCCGCCCTTTTATCAGGCCGAACGGTCCCTGGCGTCAGCCCTGCTGCGCCTGCTGGCCGCGCGGGGTGACCGGCTCGCTGGGTTCGCGTCCGTGGACTGGGACAAGGCCCTGGGCTGGCTGCGCGGGCGGACCGGCGCCTCGCTCGCGCCGGAGCAGGAGGATGCGGTGCGGCTCGCGCTGACCTCGCGGGTCGCGGTGCTGACCGGGGGGCCGGGGTGCGGGAAGTCGTTCACCGTGCGTTCGGTCGTGGAGCTGGCGCGGGCCAAGGGGGCGAAGATCGTGCTGGCCGCACCCACCGGCCGGGCCGCCAAGCGGCTCGCGGAGCTGACCGGGCACGAGGCGGCGACCATCCACCGGCTGCTGCAGCTGCGGCCGGGCGGCGAACCCTCGTTCGACGCGTCGTCGCCGTTGGAGGCGGACCTCGTGGTGGTGGACGAGACCTCGATGGTGGACGTGATCCTGGCGAACAAGCTGGTCAAGGCGGTCGCGCCGGGGGCGCACCTGCTGCTGGTCGGGGACGTGGACCAGCTGCCTTCTGTCGGCGCCGGGGAGGTGCTGCGGGACCTGCTCGCCGCCGGGTCGCTGCCGGTAGTGCGGCTGACGAAGATCTTCCGGCAGGCGCAGCAGTCCGGCATCGTGGTCAACGCGCACCGGATCAACGCAGGTGATATGCCATTGCTCCGCGGGTTCGACGACTTCTTCTGGTTCTCCTGCGAGGACGGCGAGCAGACGGCCGGGCTGGTGGTGGACATCGTGGCGCGGCGGATCCCGGCGAGGTTCGGCCTGGATCCGCGGCGGGATGTGCAGGTGCTGTGCCCGATGCACCGCGGCCCGGCCGGGGCGGGGAACCTGAACCTGCAGCTGCAGGAGGCGCTGACGCCTTTTGCTGACGACCGGCCGGAGCGGCGGTACGGCGGGCGGGTGTTCCGGGTCGGGGACAAGGTCACCCAGCTGCGGAACAATTACGACAAGGGGGCCGCGGGCATCTTCAACGGCACCGTCGCCGTGGTCACCGGCCTGTCGGCCGAGGAGCACACGCTGACCGTACGCACCGACGAGGACGAATCGGTAGATTACGGGTTCGACGAGCTGGACGAGCTGGCGCACGCCTATGCGGTCACCATCCACCGCTCCCAGGGCAGCGAGTACCCCGCCGTGGTCATCCCGCTGACCACCGCGTCGTGGATGATGCTGCAGCGCAACCTGCTCTATACCGGGGTGACGCGGGCCAAGAAGCTGGTCGTGCTGGCCGGCTCTCGCCGCGCGCTGGCCGCGGCCGTCCGGACCAGGGGCGCCGGCCGCCGCCACACCGCCCTGGCGCACCGCCTGCAAGCCGCTACTCACAGGAGTTGAAGGGCCGCATCCTTAGCTTTGATCAGCTCGTAAAACGCGATCGGCGCCTCATGAGTCCCTGAGCGTTCATCTGCGAGACTGAGAACATGGACGAAACTAGGGCAGCGGCGGCGACTGCCGAGTCCATCGCCGGTCCTGAGGCAGGCTGGGGCGCGCTTTGCTTACCTATTCGGCAGCCGCGCCGCGGGGTCGCATCGTCCAGAATCGGACATCGACATGGCCGCTTATTTTGGTGACCAAGCGCCGAATTCGTTCGAGATCCCGCTGCCACCGGGCATCGATCTACTCGTGCTCGATCATGCTCCGCTAGAGCTGGCCGGGCGGGTGGCGGTCGGCGGAACGCTGCTTTTTGAGGCCGATCCCGTAGCACGCGTCCGGTGGGAGGCAACCACTAGGAAGATCTATTTCGACGAACTGCCGCGTATCACGCGTTCTCATCGGGAGTTCGCGGCCAGCATTATGGGCCAGCGCGGATAATCCATGGTCGATGAGGGCCGTGTCCTGCGCCTGCTCCGCAACATCACCGACGTCATCGTGGTCGACAAGCTCGCGGACCTCAGCGATCTAGAGGACTTTGTAAGCGAAGTAGCAGCATACGTCACGCAGGCACGGTGAGGCGGTCAAGACGTGTTACGCAATTGCGTACGGCGTTTCCGCTAGTACTGCGCCCGGCTACGTTGGCCCGCAGTGGCTGCTCCGTTGGCCCGCAGTGGCTGCTCCGTTGGCCCGCAGTGGCTGCTCCCGGACCAGCCGGAGGCATCACCACCGCCGCGAAACCACCCGGCCGGCCGGCTCGGTGGAACATCAGGCCGGCTATCACCGGCTCGGTGGAACATCGGGCCGGCTGGATCGGGCCGCCAAGCAGATCCGCTCCGGAAACCTCCCGGAGCTGCCCTCGGTGGGTAACGGTCGTCACGGGATCCCGCCGGCGTGATGGTGGAACAGGTGATGGGGCTGCGGGGTATGGGGGTGCGGCGGCCCCGGCGGCAAGACTCGGGTCGCCAGCAGGCCGGCGAGCGCGTATCCGGCGGCGATGAACATCGCCACCTCGGTTCGGTGAGTGATCCCGCCGTGGACGGCGACAAGCGTCGCGGACAAGATCGCGACGCCGAGCGCAGCACCGCACTGCCTGGTGGCGGTCAGCAACGCGCTGGCCGTGCCCTCGGACCGGGCGGCGACCGGCCCCTGGGTGCCGGCCAGGGTGGACGAGACCTGGCTGAGGCGATTTGCGATCCCGAGCACGAACGTGGCCGCCAGCAGCGCGGGAAGCGAACCGGCCAGCATCGCGACGGCGGCTCCGGCCAGAGCCAGCAGCGCGATGGACAGGCCGGCGGCCAGCGCGCGCCGCGGCCCGAGAGCGGGGACGAGCCGACCGGCCGGCCCGGCCAGCGCGAACGCCCCAGCCGCCTGCGGGACGAAGCAAAGGCCGGTTAGCAGCGGGCTGAGCCCTCGTCCCTCCTGCAGGTAAAGGGTCACAAGCAGTACCTGCCCGGCGCTGAAGGCGCCGACCGCGATCAGGGTCAGGTTGGCTCCGGCGATACCGCGGTCTTTGAGCAGGGCCAGGTCCAGAATCGGGGCCCGGGCCGTCCTTTCCCGGGCGACGAACGCGCCAAGCAACACGACCGCGGCCACGGCAAGCAGCGCCGGCTGGATGACCCGTAGCGTGTCGCCCGCCCGTGCGACCGCGAACACGAGCAGGGCGACCCCGGCGGTCACGGTGATAGCGCCGGGCACGTCCAGCTGCCCCTTGCTGCTGGGCGGATCCGGCGGCAGCAGCCGGAACGAGGCAACAAGCAGCGCCACCCCGACCGGGGCGTTGACGAAAAAGACCAGACGCCACGTGACCTCGGCCAGTAGGCCTCCGAGCACCGCGCCCGCCGCGAATCCCGTCGAGACGATCGCGCCGTAGACGCCCAGCGCATGACTGCGCTCCTGCTCGCCGGGCCAGCTGGTGACCAGCAGGGACAGGCTCGCGGGAGCCAGCATGGCCCCTCCGATCCCCTGCGCCACCCGCGACGCGATCAGCAGGCCAGGCTCGACGGCGAGACCCCCGGCGATGCTGGCGACGACGAACACGACCAAGCCGATCCGGTACAGCCTGGCCCGGCCGTACACGTCGGCGAGCCGGCCGCCAAGCAGCAAGAACCCTCCGAAGGCGACCGCATAGCCGCTGATCAGCCACTGCAGCGTCGTCGTGGCGACGTGCAAGCCGTGCTGGATCGAGGGCAGCGCGACGTTGACGATCGTGAAGTCCAGCACGACCATGAACTGCGCCATCGACAGGGTGAATAGCAACGCGAACCCCGCACGGGGTGCGCCCGCCGGGGCTTTGCCCGCGCGGTCACGCAACCCGCCTCCGCCGCTGCTCCTGGTCTCGGCATCGGTGTGACCGGCCGACGGCGCGGCGACTTGATCGCCTGAACGCGAGCCGGACATGCCGGTCACTTGGCCTCCTCCCGGAGGATCTCGGCATTACGGCAATCACGCTACCAAGGACCGGTAGCGGGCTCGGAGCTCATCCCGGCCGTCACAGGTCGATGGGGTGCAGCGGGCAGATCACCAGGAAACGCAGGTATCTACCTATGGCTGGAAGCCGGATTCTGTCCAGCGGATGAACACCTCGATTTTCTCGGGCGGCCAGGCACCGTCGCAGGGCATCGTGGCGTCGCGCAGCCGCTCCAGGATGCCGGCCGCGTGCGCCTGCACGTCGGCCTGCGACCACAGGTCGAGGGCGAACGCCATCGACTTGCGGTCGTGCTCGCGGAACAGCGGCTTGATGTGCGTGCTGAACCGAGGCGTCTCGCCCGGGCCGGGCAAGGTGACCTCCTCCTGGTCCGCCTGGTCCTCCTGGTCCTCCTGGTCGTCGGCGCTGGCTTGCGCAGGCGCCTCGGTGGGCGGGCCGGCGGGGCCCCAGCCCCACTGCGGTGGGGGTGCGTCGCCGCCGGCCCGGGAGCTCCATTCGAGGTAGGACGCGAAGGCCGAACGGAACGCCGGGTCGGCGGGCAGGCCCGCCTCGTCGGCGGCGCGGGTGGCCAGTGCGACCCAGCGGGCTCGCTGTGCTTCGGTGAAGTCATGGCGCGCGGGGCCTGACGGGGCCGCGGGGCCGCCGAAGGCTTCGGCCAGCACGGCCGCCTCACGCTGCGGGTACCCGGGCGCCATGGTGGCGAACAGCGGCGCGAGCAGGTCGTCGGCAGGCACGAGCTTTTCGTATAGCAGCCGGGTCAGCCGGGTCAGCGCGGGCAGGCCGCCGGCCCACTCGTACAGGGTCGGCTCGGACCCGGATACGCCGCGGACCGGGTCGCGGAACTCCACGTACCAGTGCATGCCGCTGCAGAACGGCTTGTTCTGCGAGTGGCCGCACCGGCACAGCGCGTAGTGCTCCCGGGACGAGCCCGCGGCCCGGGGCACGTCCGCGCCGGTCGCGTCGGTCAGGCCGATCCCGCCGGTCGCGTCGGTCAGGCCGATCCCGCCGGTCGCGTCGGTCAGGCCGATCCCGCCGGTCACCCGGTAGGGGCCGTCCTGGGTCACCTCGATCGCGGCCTCCCGCTGACCGTGCCAGTCGGCCAGGTCGCGCGCCTCGTCGCCGTCGAAGGCCAGGCTCAGCGCCCCCGACGGGCAGTCGCGCACGGCCCGGATGATCTCGTCCATCCGGCCGCCGCTCGGCGCCACGAAGGGCTCGGCGTCGGTGCGGAACGCGGTAGGCAGCCGGTCCGTACACAGGCCGGAGTGCTGGCAGATGCCCCGGTTGTCGAAGATCGTGACCTGCTGGCCCGGGTAGGTGTCGCGCTGGTCGGGCACCCGGTCCGGATCCTTGGCGTCGGTAAACCCGCTGCTGGCGTGCGTCCCGTCGCAGAACGGCTTGGTCGCCGAGCCGCCGCACCGGCACAGGGCCAGCTGGGGCGGCAGGGTCAGCGTCTGTCCGAGCGGAGTGCGCACGGCCGGGACGTTGGTGACCAGGTAGGGGCCGTTCTTCGCCGTCATGATGGTGGGCGGCAGGGTGCGCTGGATCTGGCCGAGCTCGGTGATCAGGCCGGCCCGCTCCCCCGTAGGAACCTGGCGGACGGCCAGGTCCTGCAGGGCTGCGGCCGCCTCGAGCAGCCCGGGCGGGGCGGTGCCGCCCAGGCTCGCGCGCAGGGTGGTGGCGGTGATGGCCAGGTCCCGCAGGAAAGGCGCGGACTCATCCGGTGCGGGCAGGGCTGATGTGACCGGCGGGGAGGAAGAGGCGGATGGGGGCAGGGTGGAGGTGGAGGTGGACTGGGTGGAGGTGGACTGGGTGGAGGTGGAGGTGGAGGTGGACTGGGAGGAGGTGGAGGTGGAGGTGAGGGTGGACTGGGTGGCGGGAGCGGGCAGGGCGGCGGCCAGGGGGCGCAGGACGCTGTTGACGAGGCGGGCTACCGTGCGGGCGTCGCCCTGGTTGCCGCGCACGGCCTGGTAGGTCGAGCCCAGCAGGGCGGCCAGGCCGGTGGGCGCGGAGGTGCCGGGGGGCGTGACAGCCTGGACCGTTCGGTAGAAATCTTCGGCGCGAGCCAGCAGGGTGCCGAGGTCCTCGGCCGGAGCCAGGGTTTCTGGGGCGTAGCGGGCCGGCAGGTGAGCGGCGAGGGCGTCGGCGATCCCGGCCAGGCTGGACCGGACCGCTGCCAGGCCGTCGGTCACCGGGGGGTCGCAAGGGGCGTCGGGCTCGCAGAAATCGGCGGCCTGGCGGATGCGCTCGGTGAGCAGGACCCAGGCCGCCTCGCGGTGCGGCAGCACATAGTCGGACTCGTAGAACAGCTCGAAGCTGGGCCCGGCTGTGCGGCCGGGGTACTCCGGACCCGCCGGGAGCCTCGTGACCAGATCACCGAGCGGCTTGATGGCACCGAACATCAGCGCGATAGTCGCGTCGGCGAGCGCCTTGAGCTGCGGCTCTGTCTCCTCGGTGTGCGCGAAGAACCGCTGCAGCATGAGCAGCAAGATCTCGTAGGAGACGTTGAAGGCGTCCATCACCCGCCCGGCCACCGGGTCGCTGACCAGCGGGATGTCGGTGTCGCGCTCGGCCGGCCTGACGTTGACAGGTACTACCGGCCGGACCGGGCTGAAGGCCGGGTTGGCCTCGCGGAGTTGAACATACTCGTCGAGGATCGCGACGAACTGGCCGAAGTGGGCGTCTTTCCAGTGCCCGCGCGGTCCCTCGCCCTGCTCCAGGATCTCGTCGATGGCGCGCTGCGCCGAGGCCACGTCGGTGACCGCGACCAGCTCGGGCCAGCCGAAGTACGGCTGGGTGGCCTGCGCCCGCGGCGGGCCGACGAACAGCGACCGCTCCCCGTACTTCTCCGCCAGGTGCGCGATCCCGGCCTCGATGGACCGGTACAGGTGCCCGACGGTGGCGAAGTCCTGGCCGCGCGGGACGATCTCGCCGTGCTGCATGGCCGGCACGGCGCGGTGGTACGCGGCCATCCCGGCGGCGTCCTCGATGTCCATGCCCTCCGGGCGCTCGAGGTACATGAAGTGGCGCAGCGTCTGGTCACTGAACGGCAGCAGCGCCAGGTGCACGCCGGCCGGGTAGTGGCGGGCGGGCTGCGGGAAGTTCGGCCGGGACAGGTGCGGGGCCGCGCCGATGGCGGACAGCAGGTTCTGCACCAGCGACAGGTGCAGCATCTCCTGGGTGGCCACGTGGGAGATCTGCTTCCGCCATCGCTTGACGGCTTGTTCTTCTTCGGCGGTGAGGCCCTCGTCCTGCGACTGCTTCAGGCTGAAGGCCGCGTACAGGTACTGGCACATGATGCCGTGCTCAAGCTCGGCGGCCTGGCAGAGCATGTAGATCAGGGCCTCGCGGTGCTCGATCACGAACGGGGCCTCGGGCGGGGCGAGGCCGCCCCGAGACGCGATCACCTGGGCGAGCCGCCCCCGTTTCAGTGGCTCTTCGGTCATTGGCGTGTAAGCCTCCCTGGGCTCAGTCTGTCCCCGTTCCGCGGGTTCGCGCGATGGTTAGGGTTGAGCCCTGGATGAACATTCCAGCTGCGGCACCTTCGTGGCGGTCGCCGAAGAGGCGAGCTGCACCGGCGGGGCGGCAGGTTATTGTGACCGGGTGGCTAGGCGGGGACGTGGTCGCGCCAGGAGTGGGCGGGCTCGAAGCCGAGGACCTGGCGGGCGCGGTCGATGGCCAGCAGGGTGCCGAACTTCCCGACGTCGCGGGCCAGCCGGACACCGGGGAAGACCTCGGCCAGCAATTCCGCCGACGGGCGGTTCATCACGGTGTCCGCGGCCGCGATGATGAAGGCGGGGTTGCCTTTCACCGCCTTCGCTGGGGCCTCGAGGGCAAGGCAGCAGGACGCGGCCACGTCGCGCTCGTCGATGTAGCCCCATAGGTTCCACTTGCGCGCGTGCGGGTCCGGCCAGAACGAGGGGAATTCCTGGTAGTCCTCGGAGGCCATGATGTTGGAGAAACGCAGCGCGATGAAGGGGATACCTGACCACTCCGCGATATGGCCGGCTATCGTCTCGCTGGCCACCTTGGACAGCGCGTAGGTGCTCGTCGGCACCGGGTAGTGGTCCTCGTCCACGGGCGCGTACCGTGGCGGGGTATCGAACGGCAGGCCGAGGGTGGTCTCGCTGGACGCCCACACCACGCGGTTCAGCTTGAGGGCCGCGGCGGCCTGGAAGACGTTGAAGTTCATGGTGATGTTGGCGTTGAACGTTACCGCGGGGGTGCTCAGGCCGGGTGCCGGGATGTTGGCCAGATGGACCACCGCGTCGGCCCGGCTGAGCGCCTCGACCGCCTGCCCGTAGTCGGTCAGGTCGGCCCGGAGCATCCCGTCCTCGCGGTCGGCCCTGGTCACCGCCACGTCGGTCGCCGCCACGTCGTAGCCGTGCGCGCGCAAGCCGGTTACCACCGCCCGGCCCGCCTGCCCGCTCGCTCCCGTCACGCAGATCCGCTGTGCCATCGCCGTCCTTCGGGTTCTGGAGTAGGTGGGGTTGGCCTCCGGCTCAGCGGAGCTGCCAGACGGGGCCTTCGGGAGTGTCAGTGACCTGGACGCCGAGCTCGTCGAGCTGGGCGCGGATCTGGTCGGCCCGGGCCCAGTCGCGCTCCTTGCGGGCCTGGGTGCGGTCGGCGACGAGCTCGGAGATGGCGCGCCGCTCCTCGGCGGACAGGTCGCCGACGGCGCGGCGGCGCTCCAGGTCGCCGGGGTCCAGGGTGGCCAGGCCCAGGCCGAGTAGCGCGTCGGCGGCGGCCACCACGGTGCGCTGCCCGTCCGGCGTGATGGCCGGGTCGCGCAGGGCGTCCTGGAGGGCGGCGAGGATCTTCGGGGTGCTCAGGTCGGCCGCGATCGCCGCGTCGATGGTGTCGAGGTACCGCTGGGCGGCGGGGTCGTCCCGGACGCCGGCGGTGGCCTCGGCCAGGGTCTCGACGACGGGCAGCGGGCGCAGCGGCTGGACCCGCGCCACCAGCCGGCGCAGCGTGGCCTGGGCGGCGTCCACGGCGGCCGGGGTGAAGTCGAGCTGGCTCCGGTAGTGGCCGCCGAGCAGGAACAGCCGGTAGGCCAGCGGGTGGTAGCCGACCTCGGTCAGGTCGGCCAGCCGTGGTGCGCCGCCTGCCGACTTGGCCATCTTCATGGCACCCAGCTGCAGGAACTCGTTGTGCAGCCAGTACCGCACCCACGGCTGGCCGTCGCCGAGGTAAGCCTGGCTCTGCGCGATCTCGTTGACGTGGTGCAGCTCGCGGTGGTCCACCCCGCCGGTGTGCAGGTCGAAATGCTCGCCGAGCAGGGCCATGCTCATCACCGAGCACTCCAGGTGCCAGCCCGGCGCCCCCCAGCCCCACGGGGAGTCCCAGCGCAGCACCCGGCGCTTGCCCGGCTCTTCGGCCCGCCACAGCGCGAAGTCGGTCTTGCGGCGGCGCCCCTCCACGTGCTCGACCCGGGCCGCTTCCAGCTGGCCCTCGGCGGACATCTGCGCCAGCGCCCCGTAGCCGGGGTCCTTCGCGGTGTCGAAGTACAGGCCCGATGGCAGCCGGTAGGTGAAGCCGTCCTTTTCCAGCTGGGCCGCGAACTCGATCATCTGCTCCACGTAGGCGCTGGCCCGCGGGTACTCATCGGCCGGCAAGATGTTCAGCGCGGCGATGTCGACGAAGAACGCGTCGGTGTAGAACGCGGCGATGTCCAGCACCGAACGGCGCTCGCGGGCCGCCGCGACCTCCAGCTTGTCCTCGCCGGTGTCGGTGTCCGCGACCGCGTGCCCTACGTCGGTGATGTTGACGACGTGCCGCACCGCGATGCCCTTCCAGCGGAAGGCACGCCGTAGCGTGTCCGCGAACACGTACGGGCGCATGTTGCCCAGGTGCGGGAACGCGTACACGGTGGGCCCGCAGCTGTATATCCCGGTCACTTCGGCGGCCGGAGGCGACGGGATGAAGTCCTCCATCCGCCGGCCCAGCGAGTTGAACAGCCGCAGCTGATGGTTAGCCGACACGATCCCTCAGACTACCGGGGTCTATTGGGTCGGGGCCGACGCTGACCCTGGGTCACGGTTGCGAAACGCCGATAACGGGACGAAACCTGGCTACGGTAGCCTGAGCGCGCCCTGGCCTGGAGCAAAGCCTGGCGGCACGGCCGCCGGGGGGGACTCTGCGGGATCAAACGGGCAATACCCGTCGATGAGGAGTAAGGACACGCCATGCCAGCAACGCTTCAGGAGACCCTGCTCGCGCCGGACACCCAGCCGAAGGTGATCGACGACTGCCACACGCTGATCAAGCAGCAGGTCTCCGACGGATCCGGGATCTCCGGGACCACGGTCAAGATCGCCTACAAGACGGTGAACACCTTCCTGCCGGGCCACGTTCGGCACATGGTGGAGTCGCTGCTGCCGGAAATGGTGAACCGGCTCGAGCCGTTCTGGGCCGATTTCCAGGCTTCCGGCGGGTCCGAATTCGGCGACTACCTGGCCAAGCGGGGCGACGAGGTGTCCGAGGCCCTGCTCTCGGTGACCGATGAGCGGGCGGCGGCCTCCGAGCGGCCCACGATCGTCAAGGCGTACGGCAAGGTCCGCGGCGGCGCGGGCAAGCACGTCGTCGCCGCGCTCCCGCAGGTCGGCGCCTTGGTGCAGAAGTACGCACCCTGACCACTGGGCATCGCGGGCTGGCTCGCCTGGCTGGCTCGCCTGGCTGGCTCGCCTGGCTGGCTCGCCTGGCTGGCTCGCCTGGCTGGCTCGCCTGGCTGAAAAGCCCGGCGAGCCGGCCTGGTCGACGGTGGACGTCATGCACATGATGACCGCGCTGAGCCGCTTCGCGCGGACTTAGCCGGGCAAGTCAGGCGCGGCAGGTTATTTCCAGGCCGTCGGCGTCGGGGAACAGGACGGAGAGGTAGCCGTTGGCCGGGTCCCGGACGTAGCCCAGGTAGTCGCCCATCTCGGCGGCCAGCGAGATGGTGTCGTCGGCTATCACCAGGGCGCCGGGGGTCAGGCGGGGTTCCAGCAGGTGCAGCACGGGGAGGTAGAGGTTCTTCCAGCCGTCCAGCAGGGCGAACTCGACGATTGCCCAACACGGTTGGTCCCCACGCTAGGCGGGCTTCCTTGCCGACGGCAACCCCGGGACGGCGAAACCGGGGCTATTGATTCCTTAGGGCGCCAGACTGATTCCTTACGGCGCCCAGACCGGCTCACGGTTCCGGGATAGCCTAGGCCCGTGACGGCGTCGTTGATCGTGGGCGGGGTCCTCCTGCTGGCGATGATCCTCGCGTCCGGACGCGCCGCGGTCACCCTGCCCGCGCAGGCGCGCATCCCGGTGCACGTCGGGTCGGTCGAGCACCGCTATCTGGCGTCCAAACGGGCTGGGCTCGTCATCTGGCCCGCCGCGGGCGCGGCCTTGTTCGGCGCGGTGGGCGGGATCATGGGGAGCAGCCTGGCCGCCGACTGGGTGCCAGGGGTGCGGGATGTCCTGACCCCCGCGGTCATGTGCGTGGCGCTGGCCTTCCAGATCGGCGCCCTGGCGCTGGCGCGGCGCCCGGCCGAGCAGGCAGCCAGGCCGGAGCCGGCAGGCACCCCGCGATAGTGACCTCGGGCCTGCGGCCGGCTAAATGTGTAACGCTGCCGGACGGCGGGCCCTTACCATTTGCGTGTGCCGCTTGCGGGCGGTTCATTATCCGGCACGCATCGGAAAGGCTCCATGAAGATCGACAACAGCCCGGCCCGGGGAATGCGGGACCTGCTGCCCGCTGACGTCGCTGTCCGTGACTATGTGCTCGAGTCGATCTCCGCGGTGTACCGGCGGTTCGGCTACCAGCGGATCGAGACGCCGGCGCTGGAGAACATCGAGCGGCTGCAAAGCGGCGAGGGCGCGGACAACGAGAAGCTGATCTTCCAGGTGCTCAAGCGCGGGCTGCCGCCCGAGGTCGCGGCCGGCACGTCGGTGCGGGAACTGGTCGATCTCGGGCTGCGGTACGACCTGACGGTGCCGCTGACCCGGTTCTACGGGAACAACCACGCGTCGCTGCCGCTGCCGTTCCGGTCGCTGCAGGTGGGACCGGTATGGCGGGCGGACCGGCCGCAGCGGGGCCGGTACCGGCAGTTCTACCAGTGCGACATCGACATCGTCGGCGAGCCGTCGGTGCTGGCCGAGGCGG
Organism: uncultured Actinomycetes bacterium; assembly: GCA_963798675.1. Taxonomy (GTDB): domain Bacteria; phylum Actinomycetota; class Actinomycetes; order Streptosporangiales; family Streptosporangiaceae; genus Palsa-504. Next base: position 45,447 of record CAWCUJ010000049.1, read on the forward strand.
AGCTGATCGAGGCGACCAGCGAGGCGCTGGCGGCGATCGGGCTGACCGGCACGACGATCCGGCTGTCGGACCGGCGGTTCCTCGCCGCGCTGGCGGCGGACAGCGGGGTGCCGCCGGAGGCGTACGACGTGTTCTTCATCACGCTGGACAAGCTCGACAAGATCGGCTGGGACGGGGTGCAGGCCGAACTCGCCGAGCTCGGCTTCCCCGCGGCGCGCGTGGCGGCGGTGACGGAGAAGATCCAGGGGCTGGCCGACGTGCCAGGCGACAAGCTGGCGCACGCGCTGGCGGACAACGTGCCCGGACTGGCCGCGGACGTGATCGGCGACCTGGCCGCGACGGCGGCGAGCCTGGACGTGCTGGCTGGGGAACGGGCGCTGAGCTGGCAATTCGATCCGACGCTTGTGCGCGGGATGGGGTACTACACCGGGCAGGTCTTCGAGATCATGCACCCGGACATGACCGGGTCGGTGGCCGGCGGCGGGAGGTACGACAAGCTGATCGGGCGGTCGCTCGGGCACGACGTTCCGGCTTGCGGGTTCTCCATCGGGTTCGAGCGGATCGTGGACCTGCTCTCGCGGGAGCAGCCGCGGGACGCGGTCGCGGTGCTCGTCGAGAGCGACGTACCGGTGACCGGGGCGCTCGCGGTCGCGCGGGAGATGCGCGAGATTTCTGGGGCGGGGCGGGTGGTCGAGACGGTGCGGCGGAGCGGGAAGTTCGGCGCCCAGCTGAGGCGGCTGGAGGCGGCGGGATTCAGCGGGTTCGTGCTCGTTCGGTGGCAAGACGGCACGATCGTGCGCGGGGAGCTGCGGGCGATCGGCGGCGAGCCGGGGGCGGTCGGCGGCGAGCCGGGGGCGGTCGGCAGCGAGCCGGGGGCGATCGGCGGCGAGCCGGGGGCATAGCGCCGGGGCATAGCGCCCGATGGCGCGGGGGGCAGGCGGTCTAATTTGCTCTTGGCGGCACCCTTTTCGCCTGCATTCGCGACCGTAATGACTCATGCATGAACCATTTGCACAGTGCTTATACATGGTTTTCCTGCACATACTTATGCACTTGCATTTGCACTGTTAGGCTGCACTGTTGGGATGCACTGTGCACTGTTAGGCTGCACTGTTGGGATGCACTGACTGTGCACTGTTGGGCTGCACTGTTGGGCTGCACTGTTGGCTGCACGGTGCAGACGGTGGTCACGGCCTGAGACGCCCCGCCCGGCCGGGATGCCTATTCCCACTAAATGAGAAAACAGGAGAAAAATGCAGGTCAACAACGGAATTCCGGCTGATGAGCTGGTTTCGGCGCGCTGGCGTAAGAGTCGGGCCAGCAACCCAAGCGGGAGTTGTGTCGAGGTCGCTGAGCTGGCCGATGGCGGGATCGCCGTCCGTAACTCCCGGCACCCGTCCGGGCCGGCCCTGATCTACACCCGCGCCGAGGTCGAGGCGTTCCTGACCGGAGTGAAGAATGGCGAGTTCGATGACCTGTGTGCACGCGTTTGATGACTTGCCCCACGTGTAAGCTGCAGCGTCGCGTTATTACCAGCAGGTCCTCATAAAGGGGTGTCACGGCGATGCCATAGTGCGGTGATATGGTGCCGTGTGTGCAGCATCGTGGCCAATCTGGCGGCGGCACGCCAGTGACCGTCCGGCCCACGGGTGCGGGCACTGGGGCATCAGTCCATCGGTCCATCGGCTCCCGGAGTGAGGATGAGCACGGTTGAGCAGGACGGCGGGTCTGCTGCCGACGGCCTGGGCCCGACCGTGCCGCGCCTGCTGCTTGGCATCCAGCTGCGCCGTTTCCGCGAGGCGGCGGGCGTCTCGCCTGAGGCGGCCGGGTTCGAGATCAGGGCGTCCCGGTCCAAGATCAGCCGGATGGAAAACGGCCGGGTGCGGTTCAAAGAGCGGGATGTGACCGACCTGCTCACCCTGTACGGCGTCACCGATGCCAAGACGCACGGCGCCCTGGTGACGCTCGCCCGGCAGGCTAACTCCCCGGGCTGGTGGTCGAAGTACGGCGACATCATGGCCGACTGGTTCGAGGCGTACCTGGGCCTGGAGACGGCCGCCTCGGTCATCCGCACGTTCGAGCTGCAGTTCGTGCACGGCCTGTTCCAGACCGAGGACTACGCTCGCGCCGTCACCCTGCTCGGCCACACCACCGCATCCGCGGAGGACATCGACCGGCGGGTCAACCTGCGGCTCAAGCGACAGGAACTGCTCGCCGGGCCCGAGCCGCCGCAGGTCTGGTCGGTCATCGACGAGGGGGCGCTGCGACGCCCGGTGGGCGGATCCGCGGTGATGCAGGCCCAGCTGAAACGGCTCATCGAGGTCACTGCGCTGCGCCACGTCACCGTCCAGGTCGTGCCGTTCAGCCGGGGCGGGCACGCCGCGGCAGGCGGGTCGTTCACCGTGCTGCGCTTCGGCGAACCCGAAGTGCCGGACGTCGTGTATATCGAGCAACTCACTAGCGCTCTTTACCTCGACAAACGCGAGGACGTCGATCACTACATGGAGGTCATGAACCACCTCAGCACCGAAGCCCTAACCCCCGCCGCCAGCGCGCGCTTCCTCGCCGAGATAATCCGGGAGACCTAGTGCCCGACACGGTTGCCAGGCGCGATGACGCCTCGGCTGACTGATATTGTCTCGGATCGCCAGAAAGACGGCCGAAACCCGGAAGTTTCAGCCTTTCTGGATCACCGCAAGCCCCCAAAACCTCTTAGGGATTCCCCGTGACTGATGACCGTTCACCAACGCAAGGCGAGCCGGAAAGGCGTGATGCCACCGCCGGGACCGCGATCGACACCACGGTGCCGCACTCGGCCCGGATCTGGAACTACTGGCTGGGCGGCAAGGACAATTATGCTGTCGACCGCGAAGCCGGTGACCAATACAAGGACATTTTCCCTGGTATCGCCGTTGTGGCTCGCACCTCCCGGGCCTTTCTGACCCGCGCGGTCCGGTACCTGGCGCAAGAGGCCGGGATTCGCCAGTTCCTCGACATCGGCACGGGCCTGCCGACCGCGGACAACACCCATCAAGTCGCCCAGCGGGTGGCCCCGGAAAGCCGGATCGTATACGTCGACAATGACCCCTTGGTGCTGGCGCACGCCCGCGCGCTGCTGACCAGCGCGCCCAGGGGCTCAACCGAATACCTGGACGCCGACATCCGGAACCCGGCCACGATCCTGGACGCCGCCGCGGGCCTGCTGGATTTCACGCAGCCCATCGCCCTCATGCTGATGGGGATTATGGGTCATTTCACCGACGAGGAGGCGTACCCGATCGTGAGCCGCCTGCTGGCCGGGTTGCCGTCAGGTAGTTATTTCGCGCTCTACGATGGCGCCAACACGAACGAGGCGTTCAACGAGGCCCAGCGAGGCTACAACGAAAGCGGTGCGGTGCCCTATCACCTCCGCAGCCCTGAGCAGTTCGCCCGGTACTTCGCGGGCCTGGAACTTGTGGAGCCGGGCGTGGTGCCGGTACCGCACTGGCGGCCCGACCCCGACGCACCTGCGGTCGAGATCTACTCCTACTGCGGGGTCGCGCGTAAACCCTAGCGCGCCACGGCACTGCGACCCAGATCACACGGGTGCGGAGGACTTTTGGCCCTGCCCAGGGCGACGGCACGTCAAGCAAGAGTGGACTATAGAACGTGAGCTGGAATCGTTCGGGCCAATCTTGCCCGTGGATGCACCGCGCACGTGAGTTCAGGGGTAGGAGTGATAGCAATGTATGACGAAGACCACATCGAGGAAGAAACAAGCCTTCCAGAGCTGGCCAAGTGGGTCCGCGAGATCGCCGAGCTGACCAAGCCCGACGACATCGTCTCGGTGCGACGGCTCACAGGCCGAATGGGACCGGCTAACCAGCCTGCTCGTCGAGAGCGGGACCTTCACGCGGCTAAACCCGGAGCTGCGGCCAAACAGCTTCCACTGCGCGTCGGACCCGAGCGATGTGGCCCGTGTCGAGGACCGCACGTTCATCTGCTCGGAGAGCGAGCAGGACGCGGGCCCGACCAACAACTGGATCGCGCCCGACGAGATGCGCAGTACCTTCGCGGAGATCTTCGACGGGTGCATGCGCGGCCGCACCATGTACGTGATCCCGTTCTGCATGGGGCCGCTCGGCAGCAGCATCTCCCAGCTCGGCGTCGAGATCACCGACTCGCCTTACGTGGTGGTGTCGATGCGGATCATGACCAGGATGGGCACGCCGGCGCTTCGCTCGATCGAGGAGACCGGGTCGTTCGTCCAGGCCGTCCACTCGGTCGGCGCTCCGCTTGAGCCCGGCCAGGCGGACGAGCCGTGGCCCTGCAACAAGGTCAAGTACATCTCCCACTTCCCCGAGACCAGGGAGATCTGGTCCTACGGCTCCGGTTACGGCGGGAACGCGCTCCTGGGCAAGAAGTGCTACGCGCTGCGGATCGCCTCGGTGATGGCGCGGGATGCGGGCTGGATGGCCGAGCACATGCTCGTCCTCAAGATCACTCCCCCGCCAGCCAACGGGGCGCCGGGCGAGCCGAAGTACATCGCGGCGGCCTTCCCGTCCGCGTGCGGCAAGACCAACCTGGCCATGCTGCAGCCCACCATCCCTGGCTGGAAGGTCGAGACCATCGGCGATGACATCGCCTGGATGCGGTTCGGCGAGGACGGCAGGCTGTACGCGATCAACCCGGAAGCCGGCTTCTTCGGCGTCGCGCCTGGCACGGGCGAGAAGACCAACGCCAACGCCGTCGCGACCATGACGGCCAATAGCATCTTCACCAACGTCGCGCTGACCGACGACGGCGACGTGTGGTGGGAGGGCCTGACCGAGAATCCGCCCGCGCACCTGACCGACTGGAAGGGCCGGTCCTGGACCCCGGGTTCCCCCGAGCCTGCCGCTCACCCCAACGCCCGGTTTACCACCCCCGCCGACCAGTGCCCCATCATCGCGCCGGAGTGGGACGACCCCGCGGGCGTGCCGATCTCGGCGATCTTGTTCGGCGGCAGGCGCGCCAGCACCGTGCCGCTGGTGATCGAGTCCTTCGACTGGGATCACGGGGTGTTCCTCGGGGCCAACATCGCGTCGGAGAAGACCGCCGCGGCCGAGGGCAAGGTCGGCGAACTGCGGCACGACCCGTTCGCGATGCTGCCGTTCTGCGGCTACAACATGGGCGACTACTTCGGGTACTGGCTGAAGGTCGGCGCGAACGCCGACCCGGCCAAGCTGCCGCGGCTGTTCTACGTCAACTGGTTCCGCAAGAACGCCAGCGGCAAGTTCGTCTGGCCCGGCTTCGGCGAGAACATCCGGGTGCTGAAGTGGATCATCCAGCGGCTGTCCGGTGACGCCAAGGCCACCCGGACTCCGATCGGCTACCTGCCCGCGCCCGGCTCGCTGGACCTCGACGGCCTGGACATCACCTGGGCTGACCTGGACCTGCTGCTCACGGTGGACAACCAGGCCTGGAAGCTGGAGGCGGAGCACATCCCCGAGTTCTTCCGCTCCTTCCACCGGCACCTGCCCGAGGGACTCTGGCAGCAGCACCGGGACCTCGTGGACCGGCTCGGCTAAGGTAGCCCCCGGTGGCTGGGCAGCGGGTCATGGGCATCGTCCTCGCGGGAGCGGCGGGCAAGCGACTGGCGCCGCTGACAGAGGACCGGGCCAAATCAGCGGTGCCGTTCGGCGGCCTCTACCGGCTAGTTGATTTCGCGCTGTCCAACCTGGCCAACGGGGGCATCTTCCGGATCTGCGTGCTCACCCAGTACAAGAGCCACAGCCTGGACCGGCACATCACCACCACCTGGCGGCTGAACAGCCTGCTTGGCAACTACGTGACGCCAGTGCCGGCCCAGCAGCGGCTGGGCCCGCACTGGCAGACCGGCTCGGCGGACGCGATCTACCAGTCGCTGAACCTCATCGACAGCGAGCGGCCCGACCTGGTGGTGGTCTTCGGGGCCGATCACGTGTACCGGATGGACCCGGTGCAGATGATCGAGGCGCACTCGGCCTGGGGCGCGGGGGTCACCGTCGCGGCGATCCCCGTCCCCAGGAGGGCGGCGACGGACTTCGGCGTCGTGCTGACCTCGGGCGACGGCCACCGCATCGAGGCGTTCCTTGAGAAGCCCGCCGACCCGCCTCCTCTTGGTGGCTCACCAGACGAGGCGTTCGTGTCCATGGGCAACTACGTGTTCGACCGCGAGGTGCTGATCGAGGCGCTGCATAAAGACGCCGACGACGACGCCAGCCGGCACAGCATCGGCGGCGACATCATCCCGATGCTGGCCCGGGACGGCGCCGCGCACGTCTATGACTTCCTGCAGAACATGGTGTCCGGCACCGACGAGCGCGACCACGGCTACTGGCGGGAGGTGGGGACGCTCGACTCCTACTTCGACGCGCACATGGACCTGTGCGCGGTGCACCCGGTGTTCAACATGTACAACGACCGGTGGCCGATCCTGACCTCCGTGCCGCCGCAACCGCCGGCCAAGTTCGTTCATGACCAGGGCGACCGGGTGGGACGGGCGGTCAACAGCGTGGTCAGCAACGGCGTCATCATCTCCGGCGGGCTGGTGCGGAACTCGGTGCTTTCGCCGGGGGTGCGGGTGGACAGCTGGGCGCGCGTCGAGCGATCCGTGATCCTGCACAATTCGCGCGTCAGCCGTTACGCGGTCGTGGAGAACACGATCCTGGACAAGAACGTGGTGGTGATGGAGGGCGCCATGGTAGGGGTGGACAAGGAGCACGACCGGGCCCGCGGGTTGGTGGTCTCAAGCGGCGGCGTCACCGTGGTGGGCAAGGGCCGCGTGGTGACCCCCTAACGAGGCCAGTGGGGTATCCAGCTGGCCGTTCCCGTCGCCGTCACCCGCGCAGGCAACGCATGAAAGTGACTCTCTGCCCGATAGATCGGGTAGAGAGTCACATTCATTGAATCGGCGAGGCGGTGCGGGCGCGGGGGAGGCACGAGGTCGCGCCGGTGCTTCAGCCGGGCTCGTTCGGGATAATAATCCGGCATGCAGTACCAGATCATCGCCGCGGCCTACCGTGACCTGGAGCGGGCCAGCGGGCGGCTGGCGCTGGTGGACCGGCTGGCCGAGCTGCTGGCCGGGACCCCGGCCGAGCTGCTGCCCGCGGTCTGTTACCTGTGCCAGGGCCTGATCGCGCCGGAGTTCGCCGGGGTGGACCTGGGCCTGGCCGAGAAGCTCGCCGTCCGCGCGGTCGCCGCTGCCACCGGCGTCGAAGCCGGGCAGGTCGCCGCCCGGGTGCGGGAGACCGGCGACCTGGGCCTGGCCGCCCAGCAGTTGCTGACGGCGACCGCCGCCGACCGGCCGGCCAGCCTGACGGTCACCACGGTGGTGGACACCTTGCACGAGATCGCGGCGGCGGAGGGGGCGGGGTCGCAGCGGCGCAAGCTGGACCTGCTGGCCTGGCTGCTCGCCCGGGCGACCCCGCTGGAGGCGCGCTACCTGCTGCGGCTGGTCACCAAGGGGTTGCGGCTTGGCATCGGCACGCCGACCATCCTGGACGCGCTGGCCCAGGTGCACGCCGGCGGGCGGTCCGGCCGGCCGGTGCTGGAACGCGCCTACAACATCTGCTGCGACCTGGGCCGGGTCGCCGCCGCCCTGGCCGCCGGCGGGCTGGCGGCGGTGGAGCAGATCCAGGTGCGGCCGGGTAACCCGGTGCGGGCCATGCTGGCCCAGCGGCTGGCCGACGCGGCGGAGATCCTGGCCAAGCTGGGCGGGGAGTGCGCGGCGGAGTACAAGTACGACGGCGTCCGGGTCCAGGCGCACCGCACCGCCGATGGGGCGATCGAGCTGTTCACCCGGCGGCTGGAGCGCGTGTCAGCGCAGTTCCCCGACGTCGTGGCGAGCCTCGCGGCGGGGCTGGGGCCCCGCGAGGCGATCCTGGAGGGCGAGGTCGTGGCGTACGACGCGGCCGCTGGGGAGCTGCACCCGTTCGGGGAGGTCATGTTCAGGCGGCGCAAGCACGGCATCGACCAGGCGATGCTGGATGTGCCGGTGGGGCTGTTCTGCTTCGAGCTGCTGTACGCCGACGGGGTGGACCTGACCCGGCGGCCGTACCCGCAGCGGCGGGCCGCGCTGGCCGCGGCGGTCACCGTCTCGGACCGGCTCCGGCTCACCACCGCTACCGAGGTCGGCACCCCGGCTGCGCTGGACGCGGCGTTCGAGCAGGCGGTCACCGACGGCTGCGAGGGGCTGGTGTGCAAGTCGGTCGGCCCGGACACGATTTATGCGGCCGGCGCCCGCGGCTGGCAGTGGATCAAGCTCAAGCGGGACTACCGGACCGAACTATCCGACACCGTCAACCTGGTCGCCGTGGGCGCGTTCGCCGGGCGCGGCCGCCGCGCCGGGGTGTACGGCGCGCTGCTGCTGGCCGCCTACGACCCGGCCGCCGACGTCTTCCGGGCCGTGACCAAGTGCGGCACCGGGTTCTCCGACGCCGACCTGGCCGCGCTGCCCGAACGGCTGGCGCCGCTGGCCGCCCCGGCCAGGCCGGCCCGGGTCGACGCCCGCGCCGAACCCGACGTCTGGTTCGAGCCCGGGCTCGTGCTCGAGGTCCTGTCCGCCGAACTCACCCTGTCCCCGAACTACACCGCCGCCTGGGGGCTGATCAAGCCCGACGCCGGCCTGGCCATGCGCTTCCCCCGCTTCACCGGACGCTGGCGCGACGACAAGGCCCCGGAAGACGCCACCACCACCGGCGAGCTGGTCGAGCTCTTCCTGGGCGCCAGGAAACAGCCGGCTCCCTCGCCGGCCGCGCGCACCGGCCTGGTGTCGCGGGCCTGGAGCGGTTCCCCGCAGGCCTGGCAGATCACCTGGGCCGCCAGCTGGTGCCCGCATCGGTGCTGCAGGACCAGCGGCGGTCCGTCCGGGCCGGCCAGGTACTGGTCGCCCCAGCGCATCAGCGTGACGATGACGGGATACAGGTCGCGGCCGGCTTCGGTCAGGAAGTACTCGAAGCGGGCTGGATGCTCGCAGTACGGCCGCCGCTCAAGGATCCCGGCGCCGACCAGGGTACGCAGCCGGGCCGTGAGCGTATCCCGCGGCGCCCCAGTGCGGCGCACCATCTCATCGAACCTGCGGTTGCCGAGGAAGACTTCCCGGACGGCAAGCAGCGCCCACTTCTCGCCGACGATCTCCAGGGTGCGGGCGATGGAGCAGGGCCGGGGTTCGGGAGGAACACTAGCCATGGTGGCAGTTTACCTCGTCAGTTGGACTTCTGGACTAACTAGCGGCGGCGGGATATGGTGGATCCAGATTTCGGACTTAGTAGGAGGACGGTCAGTGAACTCCACTCCCCCGGTGAACACAGGCCCGGTGCAGGCAGGCCCGGTGCAGGCAGGCCCGGTGCAGGCAGGCCCGGTGCAGGCAGGCCCGGTGCAGGCAGGCCCGGTACCTGAGGCCCGACGGGTCACCGCCGTGGTGAGCGTCTTGTCCCTGGCCGTGTTTATGTCGAGCCTGGATCTGTTCATCGTCAACCTGGCCTTCCCGTCCATCGCCAGGCAGTACCCGGGCACCAGCCTGAGTTCGCTGTCCTGGGTGCTCAACGCGTACACGATCGTGTTCGCGGCGGTGCTGGTGCCGGCCGGCCGGTGGGCCGACCGGGTCGGGCGGCGCCGCGCGCTGGTCGTCGGGATGGCCGCGTTCAGCGTCGGGTCGCTGCTTTGCGGGCTGGCGCCGGGAGTGGCCGCGCTGATCGTGGCCCGGGTCATCCAGGCGGCCGGCGCCGGGGTGATGGTGCCTGCGTCTCTGTCGCTCGTGCTGGCCGCCGTCCCGGCTGCCGCCCGGGCGAAGGCCCTGGGCACCTGGTCGGCCCTGGGCGCCCTGGGCGCCGCGCTCGGCCCGGTGATCGGCGGCAGCCTGGTGGAGATCAACTGGCGCTGGGTGTTCTGGGTCAACCTGCCGGTCGGGCTGGCCGCCGTGATCCTGGCCGTCAAGGTGGTGCCGGAGAGCAAGGACGAGCGGGCCACCGGTCGCCCTGACCTGATCGGCGCGGGGCTGCTGGCCGCCGCCGTCGGCCTGGTCGCGCTCGCCCTGGTCAAGGCCCCCGGCTGGGGATGGGGCTCGGCCTCCTTCATCGGCCTGCTGGCCGCCTCGCTGGCCTGCGGCACGGCTATGGTGATGCGCTCGCGGCGGCACCATTCCCCCGTCATCGAACTCGAACTGTTCCGCTCGCGGACCTTCAGCGGCGCGTTCGCCGCCTCGATCCTGTACTACGCCGGGTTCGGCGCCTTCGTGCTCAGCGCGGTCGAGTTCCTCACCGGCGTGTGGCACTACTCCGCTGTGCTGGCCGGCCTGGCCATCGCGCCCGGGCCGCTCATGGTCCTGCCGTTCGCCCGCATCGCCGCACCGCGCCTGGCGGCCCGGCTCGGCGGCCCCGGACGGGTCGCGGTGATCGGCTGCGCCGTCAACGCCGGGGCTCAGCTGCTGTGGCTCAGCCAGATCCAGGCCCAGCCGGCCTACCTGACCCACCTGCTGCCCGCTCAGCTGCTTGGGGGCGCCGGGGTCGGGCTGACGATTCCGTCACTGCTGGGTGCGGGGAGCACGTCGCTCAAGCCGGGGTCGTTCGGCACCGGCAGCGGGATCCTGAATATGGCGCGGCAGATCGGCACCGTGCTCGGGGTCGCCGGGCTGGTGGCCATCTTGTCCCGGGTGTCCCGCACCAACCCGGTCGCGGCCTACCGCCACGGCCTCGTCCTGGTCATCGCGTTCTTCGCCGCCGCGGGCGCGGTTTCCGCCGTGCTGCTGACGGCCAGGCCGGGCCCGGCGCGCGCCCCCGCCGCGCCGCCCAGCCCTTCCCCGCGCGGACAATTCCGGCAAATCGAGCAGTAAGACGATTTTGCTCATTAACGTGTGCGTTTACTTCCCTATGGGCAGCAACCGTTCGCGATCCTGGTGATGGCCCGCTAGCCGAGGCTGCGAATGACGGTGGCGCCGGTCAAGGTGGACGTGCGAGTCTGTAGGCACAACTCTCGGCGCGGCGAGGAGATCCTGACATGCAGGCGACCATTGGCGACCATATCTGCATTCACGGCAACATTGTCGGGCACCCGGACAAGAACGGCGAGATCGTCGAGGTGCACGGCACCAAGGGAGAGCCGCCCTACCTGGTGAAGTTCGACGACGGCCACACCCGGCTCATCTTTCCCGGACCCGACGCGGTGATCGAACATCCGGCGTCGGGCTAGACGAACTTCCCCCCTCAGTACCGCCGTCGGCCGCAGTACCCGGCCGGTCACAGCTCCAGGCTGGTTCCGGGTTCTAGCCTGGCCACGGGCGCGCCGCTGGGGGCGGCGGCCACGGACATCATCCTGGTCATCAGGCCCAGCCCGGCTTCGTTCAGGATCGCGTCGTGGATCGCGTAGCCGCGGGCGGGCGCGACCGCGCGGAAGTAGTCGATCATCTCCCCGGCCTTCAGCCAGGGGGCGCTGATCGGGAGCAGGAGCGTGTTAACGGGATCTTCGGGGATCGTGTACGAGTCACCGGGGTGGAACAGCTCGCTGTCGACCAGGAACCCGGTGTTCACGACCAGCGGGATGTCCTGGTGGATGAGCGCGTGATCCACGCCGTAGACGTGGACGTCGAAACCCGCGACCTTCAGCGCGTCGCCGTGCTTTACCTCGTGCGCCCTGTCGCCGAACTCGCTGAACCGCGCGAGAATCGACCGGTTGGCCCAGAGGGTCAGGCTAGGGTCGTTGGACAGCGCCGCGCGAATCGCGTCCGCGTCGAGGTGGTCCGGGTGTTCGTGGGTGACCATGACCGCGGTGGCTCCGTCCAGGGCCGCGGCCGCGTCGCTGAACGTGCCCGGGTCGATGACCAGCACCGCGCCGTCTTTGTCCAGCCTGACACACGAGTGACCGAGTTTGGTGAATCGCATCACGAGCCTCCAGCCTGACGGGGTTGCGGGTGCCTCGCCCGGGTGCGAGATGGCCCAACGATACAGCGGGCACGAACGAGCTCGTTTGGCGATATGGGTTGACGGATGGCCGGGGTCAGGCGAAGGCTGCCGTCGGCTCGGTGTGGCTGGCCGCTACAGCGGGATTTGCGGCTGTGTATGTGCAAATCGGGACAGTGTTCCGCAGAACTCAGCGGCTGTGCGCCTTTTATCTGATTACCGATAATGCAGGATAGGGCAGCCAGAACCATTCCCCCCGTGCAAACAAGTTGTACTGGCGAGGGTGTCGATACGGGCACTGGGCATGCTCGCCTGCGATTATCATCTCGAAAGACTTCCCGAAAAGGTACGGCAAAACCCATGGAATCCTTTCGGCCGGAGCCGCATTGATACGAAAGGAACGTTAATGGATGAATCTAATGCGGGCGGAAGCGGGATCACCCGGGCCGAGTTGCTGAAGGCCGCTGCTGTCGCTGCGCCAGGACTCCTGCTCGGCCGGACCGCGGCCGCCGCAGCCACGGCGAAACCGGCCCCTTCGCGGCGCCTCGGGCGAACTCGCGGCCTCGGCGGCATGAACGTGCTTCTCTTCCTGACTGATCAGCAGCGCGCCATCCAGCATTTCCCGCGCGGCTGGGGTAGGCGCAACATGCCGGGCCTGACCCGCCTGCAGGAGCACGGCATGCTGTTCGAGCACGCCTTCACGAACGCGTGCATGTGCTCACCCGCCCGCTCGACACTGATGTCCGGCTACTTCCCGGCCCAGCACGGCGTGAAGTACACGCTGGAGACGGACATGCCCGCGCCGCAGTACCCGCAGGTCGAGTTGTCCACCGACTTCAAGAACCTGGCCAGCGTCTCGCGGGCAGCCGGCTACACACCGGTCTACAAGGGCAAGTTTCACTGCAACAAACCCGCGAATGGCTCGGACTGGGTGCCCGAGGACGTCAACAAGTACGGCTTCACCCGGTGGGACCCGCCAGACGCCGGCGCTGACCAGAGCATCCCCGAGGAGGGGGGAGGCAGCTACGACAATGACGGCCGGTTCATGAACTCGGAGGGCACGCCGGAGGCGGGCACCGAGGGCGCGGTCCAGTACCTGCGCGACACGGCCGCCAAGAGCCAGCCATTCTTCATGGTCGTGTCGCTGGTCAACCCGCACGATGTGCTGCTGTATCCCAAGACGTACGAGAGCGGGGGCTATGACCCGGCCTGGCTGGAGGGCGAGATCGGCCTTCCGGCGACCGTGCACGAGGACCTGTCGACCAAGCCGACCGTTCAGGCTGAGTTCCTGCGGATATTCAATGCCAGCGGGCCCATCCCGACCCCGCAGATGAAGCGCAACTATCTGAACTTCTACGGCAACCTGATGAAGGCCTCGGACGAGTACCTGGTTAAGATCCTCGACACGCTCGAGGCGCGCGGCCTGCTAGAGAACACGCTCGTCGTTGCGACGGCCGACCACGGGGAGATGGGCACGGCCCACGGCGGGCTGCGCCAGAAGAACTTCAATTTCTACGAGGAAACGACCCGGGTCCCGCTGGTCTACTCAAACCCGCGCCTGTTCCCCAGGCCCGAGACGAACCGCTCGATCGTCTCGCACGTCGACTTCCTGCCCACCCTCGCTGGCCTCCTCGACACGCCGTCACACGCCCGGGCCAACTGGCAGGGGGTCGATTACTCCGACCAGATCCTGTACCGTTCTGCCACGCCACCCCAGACCTACACCGTGTTTACCTATGACGACTGGCAGTCCGGCCAGGCTAGCGGCCCGTACCCGAAGCCACCGAACCACATCGTCAGCATCCGCGAGCACCGCTACAAGATCGCCCGGTACTACGACGCCAACGGGAAGGTGCCGCCCCAATGGGAGATGTATGACCTCGAGACCGACCCGCTCGAGCGCACGAACCTGGCCTACAAGCATTACCGGCGTACCCTCGAGCAAGAGCGAGAGTTCAAGCGGCTGAAGCGCAAGCTGGCCCGCGTCGAGCAGACCCGGCTGCAGCCGCTGAGCTGATCAGGGAGGCCTCGGACACGGCCGGCGTTGTCGCCTTCCTGGCATCGGAGGATGCCGGTCTCGTCACCGGCCAGGTCATCTACAACACCGGCGGCCAGCGTGGCCCCATCTGGTAGGCCGGATGATGGCCGGTCACGGCGGGCTAGCGGCAAGCTCGCTCAGCCCGCGCGCCAGCGACTCGCGGCCAGTTGGAGTCAGCGACTGGAGCACGTGGTCAAGGACGGCGCGGCGCTGCTCCCGGATCCGTGCCATAAGTCGCCGACCAGAGGCAGTCAGGAAGATCAGGGCCACGCCGCTGCCGGGAGCGCCCCGGCGGCGTCTCAGCAGCCCGGTCGCTTCCATGCCCTCGCACATCCTGCTGGTGGCCGACGTGGAGGCGCCTAGCGCATCGGCAAGGCGATCTAGGCTCACATTTCCGGCACTGTCGATGATCAGCAGGACACGCAGCGGGTCCGGTGACACCCCGCTGACCAGTTCCTCCATCGCACTGTGCCAAATCCCGAGCAGGACCGTGAACCCAGCTTCGGCGGCATCCCCGGCCGACGGGCCAGCGCCGCCGCCTTGCATCAGTTGTAGACGTCCGTTGGCCTCCATAGCCCAGCAAGGTAACCACCCTGCTGAACCCGGCAGGAGGGTCCATCGGCCCCTTTGCGGTGGCTAAAGTCCCGACTTGCGGCGCCACTCCGCATCCGAACCACACCAGCTGTCTCACTGGCTGTCCGTCAGAGCAAGCAGTCAGGTTACCTGGAGGTAACTTCCAGGCGAAGGCCAGGTTCATCGCTAATCATCGGATCGGCTCCCTCCGGTGCCGTACCGTCCTAGCGGTACCGGGAATGCGCCCGGGAGCGCCCTGCCGGAAACCCTCTGGGCCCGGCGGGGCGCCCCGCCAGGCTGCCGGAGGTCAGGGCAGCAGGCTGAAGCCACCGACCCGGAGAAACGAGCACGTCATGACAACCGCCGACCGGCCGGCCCTCGTCCGGTGCGCCAGCGCGAAGATCAGCTATGAACAGTTCCGTACCTGGGTCGTGGTGCAGTCGGTCCGCAATGCGCTGGAGGCGTTCCACGGCGGCTGGGCGTTCGACCCGGACAACCCGGGCAGCTGGGAGGGATTCATCAGCGATGGCCAGATGCGCGTGCTGAACATCACGATCCGCCGGGCCGTGCATGAGGCGCTGGGCCAGGTGGACATAGCTCGCGACGCCGCGAGGCAATCGCAACGCCGCGACCTGTGCGCCCGGGAGCAGGCAGCGCTGGACTTCTGCGAGTTCCAGCTAGGGACGGTCCGTAGCTACATGGAGTCGCCGGGCTCGCCCGAGCTGGAGGAGGCGTACAAGCGTTATGTCAGCGAGCCGGACGTCAACCGGTGACCGCGACCCGCGCCGCGTTCCGGCGTAATACTCCTGCGGAGGGCGCGTCTCGGCCTGGACGCCAACGGCCCGGCCCGCCCGGCCGCCACCACCACCACCGTGGTCATCCCGGTGATCCGCGTGCCCATCCGCCGGCACGTCCGCATCCTCGGGCCGGTCGACTCCCACCGGACCTCACAACCCGCCCGGGCACTCTCTAATTAATAATTCTTAATTAAGAATTCATGAATGAGAAATCGACGGCATGACGGCGGCGGCCTAGACATCACCGCCTGTCCCGAGTGGCGCTATCCCGCCGTGTTCATCGCCTGGATCGAGGAGAACATCAGTCCCACGCCAGAGCAGCGGCACCACAGCGGATGCCTAGTCTACGGGCTCGACCGGGTAGATGAGGACAAGAACAATAATTTTAGAGGTTCGTTTCCGCAGGTCACAGTACTCGATCTGAGCGGCGCCAGAGGCCCCAGGCAACCTAGGCCTTGCCTTCGGCTGTCCCGAACATAAGATAAGGAACTTGTCGGCCCTAACGGGCCTGGGAAAGATCGAAATGGCGCCCATCGAAATATCTGTTGGCCCGGCCAGCCAGCTGAATTCACTCAGCAAACCGCGCAAAGGGAGTCAAACGATAATGTCACAGCCTTACGTCGACGGCATCACGGACACGGTGCCTCACAGCATCGCAAGCAGCCTGACCGCCGGCCAAATCGCAGCCGACGAGAACACAATCAGCGTCTCGGTGGTCTGTCCTGACCGCTGGTTCCTTGGCGACTTCGCGGTGGTCACCAGCCGTGACGGCCGCGCGTTCGCCGGCGAGGTAGAAGGCATGGACGTCTGCACCGGCGAGGTCACCATCAGGGGCGGCGGGCAACTGACCGCGCGAGCTGCCCGCTTACGCGGTCGCCGCGGCCGACGTCAGTGACCACCAGCCGTCGCGGGGCGGGTGCGGCAGCCGGACGCGGACTAATCGATCAGGAAGACGTGCGGAAGGCCGAGATGACGTTCGGGGACTTCGGGGGCCGGTGGCACGCTGGTTCCTAGGCGAAGCTTCCTAGGCGAAGCGAGCGCGTTCGGTGGCCGCGACAACGGCTTCCGCGAGCACCAGGTCGATGCTGGTCAGATCGGGCGCCTGCCGGGCCAGGTCGGTCCAGCGAGCCCGCCAGGCGCGCTCGAAGGAGCGGCAGTCCTCGTCACCGCGTGCCGAGATGCGCGCTACCAGGGCCAGTGACGCGGACATGGCGGGCAGCGCGAGCCATCCCCCCTTCCCGCCGGGACGGTGCCGGGCCGCGATCTGCGGCGCCGCCTGGCGGTACGGGGAGGCGGCCACCAGGCGCTCCGCGGAACGGACGACGGAGGTCGCGTCCCGTGCGGCCCTGGCCAGTTCGGGTGTCTGGCGCGCGCCGAACAGCTGCGCGGCCGCGGCGGCCCTGGTGTCCGCCTCGAGGAGGGGCTGCGGGACCAAGGCCGCGGGCGGCCGCCCCGCCTCGACCTGCGCCTCGAGGAGGTCAGCAGCCATCCGTTCGGCGTCTGGGCCGAACCAGCCGACCTGGGCGTGCGGATCGTCAGCACCGCGGAGCACAGCATCCAGGCTCGGGCCGCACTGGGCCAGCGCAGCCTCCAGGACGACCGCGGTGGGATCCTCATCCGGATAGGTAGGTCCGGCGAGGATCCGGCTGGATAGCACGGCCGCTGCCGCCGGGATCATGTCCCACAGCCGTTCGGCGGTGCGCAAATCATCCAGCATGACCGGCCGCGCGGCGGCCAGCCCGGTACTGACCAGGCCGACGACGCACGCCGCGGCATCAAGCCCGGCGTCGAGGAGCCCGGCCAGCGCCAGCCGGGGCTGGTCGCGGAGGGCGGCCGAGCAGCGCTCGCGGAGATCAGCGGGCGCGCCGGCGGCTATCAGATCGCCGGCGAGGTGGATGAGCCGCCACAGGCGTTCCAGCCGGCGAGGCCGGACGGGCAGGTCCCGCTGCCCGGCGAGGAACCGGGACAACGCATCCTCTTCCCGGTCGGCGCTGGCCGGGATGCCCGGGGCAGAGCACACGTAGGCGGCCCGGCCTGGCCAGTCGGGCCAGTTCGTGACGGTCCACGGATCCTCGGCCCGCAGCTGGACCAGCAGCGGGCCGGCTTCGCAGACGCCGGGCGGAAGCTTGACCACTCCGTCGGCGGGAACCGGCACCACGACCGGCGCGCGCCACGGCGCGCGGGCCAGGTACAGGGCAGCGGCCAGCCCGTCGGCCTGCGCGCCGCCGCTGATCGCCAGCTGGCCGGAGCTGATCTCGGCCCCGCTGGCCAGCGGCTGGGGCTGAGGCCCGGGTGGGGGTTGGGGTGGCGTGACGACGACGGGCGCTGTTCTGGGGCCGGCCCGCAGTTCCACCACGCGCGGGCGGTCGGGCGGGTCTGCCACGCGCGCGTGGCCGGGCGGGCCGAAGTCAGCACCTTCGGCCACGAAGATCGTCCTGCGCATCCCGCGGCCCAGCGGACCGCGCACCGTGATGCCGAACGCTCCCAGGATGGGCCTGGGTACGCCGTCCCAGATGTCGGCCGGGCCGACCTGGTTGATCTCCCTGGAGACCAGCGAGATGCCGCCCGTCGCGGGCTGGACGCCGACGTGCCAGCGGACCGCGTCGGGAAGCCAAAGCCGCGGCGGTTCCGGGTACACGGGTGAGCCGTCGAGCGTGGTCACGCCCGGGCGCGCCTCGCCGAGCAGGAGGCGGGGCCGCCGGTGCCCGGGCACGGCATGCGCCGGACCGCCGCGCAGGGCCACCGAGCTGGCCTTCTCCAGGGAGGCGAGCTCCAGGTGCCAGCCTTCCCACCCGAACGGCGCCGGGCTTTCCGCGATCGTGCGGAGCTCGCCGACCACGACGACCTCGCGGTTGGCGGGGCGCAGGATCCACAGCGGGTCCGGGGGCAGGGGCAGCCGCGCCGGGAGGTGCCTGCCGTCCGCGGCGAAGAACAGGACCGGGTCCGAGGACGGCACGACCTCCAGCTCGGTGACGTGATCCCAGCCGGCCGGGCAGGCGCGGACGGCACGGACCGGCCGGGTAAGCGGGTGCGCGGCCGGCGGAGCCCCCGCGCGGCTCCGCACCGTGACGGGATCGCCGTCCGCGGTCAGCTGCCAGCTGCCGACTCTGCTGGGTACCGCCCCGCCGGGTGCTGCCCCGATGCCCGGCACGATCGCCGGCAAGATCAGCTGTACGGCTGGCTCGTTCGGGTCGAGCCTGATGCGCGGCCGCGGCCACATGCTCTCGGTACCCCGGGCCGCGGGCTGGCTGGGGGCCCGCGTGCTGGTCTCCTTGCGCGCCGCGTCGACGAAGCGCCTGGGGAGCCGGACACCGGCCAGGTCAGGGTCACGACCGGTCAGCCGGTCCAGCAGGTCCAGGCAGCGGTCGGCCAGGTCGAGGGCCTGATCTCCGCCCTCGGTGAGGAACCGTCGCGCGGCAACGTCCAGATCTGCCAGGCGCAGCCGCCGGCCCGGTGCGGTCGCCCAGGCCAGGAAACTCGCCGCGTCCAGGCCGGGATCGAGCCGGCGGCGGGAAAGGAGCAGCCGGAAGAGCCTGGGCAGGCTGGCGGCGGGCAGGATCTGATCGAGATCGCTGTCGCGTTCGGGCGGTGGCGGAGCTGCTACCGCACCGGACGGCAGGAACATGCTCGGCTCGCCGGTGCCGGACACGTAGAGGTGGTCCCGGGCTCTGGTGCAGGCCACGAACAGGACGCACCGTTCCCGCTGCAGGTCCTGGGCATGCGTGGCGGCGTCCTCGGTTTCGCCGGTGACCGCCGCGGGCGCGGGGACCAGGCCCTGCTCGACGCCGATGACCGCGACGGCCTGGAACTCCAGGCCCTTCATCGCGTGCATCGTGCCCGCCCGGACGGCCTTGGTGTTTCCCCGGCCGCTCAGCGAGACCGTCGCGATGCCGTCGGCCTGCAGCGCCTCACGCGCCTCGCGCACCAGGCCGGCGGACCGGGCCGCCACGCCGATGGCATGAGGCTCGATGCCTGCCGAAAGCCACGAGCGAACCCGTTCGGCAAGAAAGTTGAATTCCTCGGCCCGCGCGGCGGTCACCCGTCGCTCCGGGCGCGGGCCGTGCCTGGGCGACCGGTAGCCGAGCAGGGAGTCCACCTCGCCGTCCAGGCCGGTCACCGGCTCCGTCCCGAGCAGCGGCACCGCCCAGGCCAGGATCTCCTGGGTGGTCCGGTAGCTCAGCGACAGCCGCCGGCTCCGCCCCCGCACGCTGATCCGCAGGCTGGCCAGTGAGACCCGGTTTTCGTAGACGCGCTGGTGCGGGTCGGCCGCGATGAACAGATCGTCCGGGCCCGGCGCCACGGCCGCACGGAGCAGCCGCCACTGGGCCGGATGGAGGTCCTGGGCCTCGTCCACGAGGATGTGCCGGTAGCGCGGCGCTTCGGCCTGCCGGAGCAGTTGGGTGGCCTCGTCGGCCAGCTGCAGGTGAGTGGACTGGCGGGCGGCGGCGAGTTCGGCGGTGACCTGCTGCGCGGCCCGCCATACCTGGCTGCGCTGGGCCTTGCTGAGCGGCCGTCCCCGGCCGGTGCGCAGGCAGGTCAGGTACGCCTGCTCGGTGCGCAGGTCCTGGGCCAGGATGACCTGCTCCCACTCGTTCTTGCCGAACGACGGGGTGAAGTCGAGCCCGGCCGCTGCGGCTGCCTTGGCCCAGCGGTCGCGCAGCATCCGCTCGTCCGCGATGACGGGCGTGCCCCGGGCCTGCCTGACGATGCGGTAGGCCAGCCGGTCCACGTTGAGCACCTCGATCTTCTGGCGCACGTGGACGTCCCGGACAAGCAGGTCGAGCTGGGCGGCCAGGGCGTGGGCCAGGTTGCCATTGAAGGTGGTGAGCAGGAGTGGTGGTTCGGCGCGTTCGGTGGGCGCGGCGCGCTCGGTGGGCGCGGCGCGCTCGGTGGGCGCGGCGCGCTCGGCCAGCAAGGCCGCGCGGTGCAACACGGTCACCGTCTTTCCGGTGCCGGGGCCGCCGGTCACCTGCGCCGGGCCGGCGTAACTGGCCTGGTAGGCGATCTCGCGCTGGCTCGGGTGCAGGAACGTGCGCCACGCCGCGAACGGGTGAGCCAGGATGCGCTGAAGCTCCTGCGCCCCAGACACGAAGGTGACCTGGCCGGGAGCGCGCTCCATGGCGGCGACCAGATCGTCCGGGTCAACCTTCCCGGGCCCTGGGGCACCCGAGAACACCGTGCCGCCCGAGAACACCGTCCCGCTCGAGAACACCGTCCCGCTCGAGAACACCGTGCCGCCGGAGACCAGCCGGGCCGACTCCGCCAGGGCCTCGTCTACGGTCATGCCGCCGGCCAGCGCGTGCAGCGCGGCGTACTGGGCCTGCGGCCACGCTTCCCGGAGTGATTCCAGGTCGGTTTCCCTGGTCAGCATGCGGGCCGCCGGCAGGAGCTGCGGGTCGACGCCGAGCCGGGCCAGTTCGGCGTCGCTGACGTCGGCGAACAGCCTGGTGCCCGCTGGTTCCGCGGTTGGCTGCAGGTTCTGGATGGCTTCCTCGTCGCGGACTTCCAGGACTCCGAGCGCCCGGTTGACGCTGAACCGGCGACGGGCGGCGTAGGCGTTCGCCTGGTCCTGCGGAAGGACTGTGACTAGGCAGTACGTGTCTCGGGCCGGGTCTGTGGGCGCTTCGGCCGGCGCGGTCGCGGGGGCCGCTCCGGTCGCGGGGATCGCTCCGGTCGCGGGGATCGCTCCGGTCGCGGGAGCCGCTCCGGTCGCGGGGGCGAGGACGACGCCGCGCCAGCGGCTGTCCACCGGCATGAGGCGGATCCGGTCGTCCCGGCTGTGCCGCGGCTTCTCCAGGTGCTGGCCTGGGTGAGGGTGCCCGGCGAACGTGGCGATGGCCGCGTCGACGGCCCGCTGTACGTCCTGGTCCAGCTTCGCGTATTCAGCCAGGAAGGCATCGGCAATCGCCAGGCGTGCCATCGGTTAACGTCCTCCTCCCCCTGTCAGCTGGACGCGACCTGGCTTTGTCCAGAAGCGGCATCCTAGACCGCCGGACGGCGGCGGTGGTGGGGAAAGAGGGATTCCGGTGGCGTAAGTGGCTGTGGCGTATATCTCGTGGGCGGGCTCGGTACGGCACGGGTCCGGACTCAGGTCCCAACCCGAGATCGGCGGTCTTCGCGCCGAGGGTTCCCCGGCCGGCCGAACGGCCACCCGAGCGTGATGCTCCCGCCGACAGGGAGGGCATGCCAGCGCGCCGCGAACTCGCCGAGACGCCCGACGATGCGCTCCACAAGCGGTGCAGCGACCAGGTCCGGCTCGACCCGGGAAGTCCACAGCGGCAGCTCAGAACGGAGCCCGGCCCGGAACTCCCACAGCGGCTGGCACAGCGACGCGAGCAACTCGGAGCGGGCCATGTCCGCGCGGTCGGTGCCCTGCGGCCGCCGCTTGGCCTCCCGGCGCGCCTGGTGGCGCCTTACCGCCGGGTCGGCCGTGGTGAAGATGTTGCTCCAGCCCGCGGCGACCCGCCCGAAGACACCCCCGGACAGGGCAGCCTCGGCCTCGACGAGGAAGTGCACGGCATCATGCGGCAGGTAGTCGTCGTAACCGGGGCCCTGCCGCGGCGCCAGCTCGGGCCCGCATTCCCGGACCACCGTCATCAGGTACCGGCGCCCCTTGAGCTTGGTGAAGGTCACCTCCATGACTGACATGCTAGGGCGGTAAACGTTGCCTGCCGAAGTATTTAGCCGGGCCGTTCACGGCTGCTCGGGGGCGAGCATGGGCCGGACCGGAAGCCGAACCGTGAACGTGCTGCCGCGGCCCTCGTCACTGTCAACTGTGATCGTGCCGTGGTGTGCTTCCACGATGGCCTTCGTGATGGTCAGCCCCAGCCCGGTGCCCTGGATCGCCTGTCGCCTGGCGATCGCGGTGCGGTAGAAGCGCTCGAAGATCCGCTCCCGGTCGGCCGCGGGGATGCCGACACCAGTGTCCGCGACAGCTAGCACTAGCTGGCCTCCTTCCCTGCCGAGCCTGAGCTCGACCCGCCCGCCATCGGGGGTGAACTTCACGGCATTGGACAGCAGGTTGCCGAGTAGCTGGGCGATACGCGCAGGGTCGGCGGACAGGCGGGGAATGGCGGTGGCGGAGAGCGCCAGGTCGATGTGCTTCCGCTGAGCCTCGGGCCGCAGCTCGTCCACCGCGCAGGCGGCGATGTCGGCCAGGTCAGCGCTGCGGAACTCCATCGCCATCTTTCCCGACTGGATCTGGGAGAGCAATTGCAGGTCCCCGACGAGGCACAGGAGGCGCTGCACGTTCCGTTCGATCACCTCGGCGTAATGGTGGGCGTCCGGCTCGCTCACGCCCTCCTCCCTGAGCATCTCGAGGTATCCGAGGATCGACGCCAGCGGCGTCCGAAGCTCATGTGAGATCAAGCCGATGAACTCGTCCTTTAGCCGGTCAAGCTCGCGCAGGCTCTCGTTCTGGGCTCTCAGCTGGAGAGCCTGCTTGGCCAGCGTATTCTCGGCCCTGATCTGCGCCGTGACATCGCGGGAGATCCCGAAGGTACCGATGATCCGGCCGCGCTCGTCCCGCAGCGGCATCTTCGTGGTAGACACCCAGGTGTCCGCCCGGCCGCCGTAGGTCTCAAGCTCCACCTTCCCTACGATTGGCTCGCCAGTGCGAATAACCTGCTGCTCGTCCCG
Source organism: uncultured Actinomycetes bacterium (assembly GCA_963798675.1). GTDB lineage: Bacteria > Actinomycetota > Actinomycetes > Streptosporangiales > Streptosporangiaceae > Palsa-504. The sequence goes on from CAWCUJ010000049.1 coordinate 68,387, forward strand.
GAAGGCGGCGGAGGCGTGCTGGCGGCTGAAGACATCGAAGTCCGTCTGCCCGATCAACTCCGCCGCGGCCCTGACCCGGGGCGTACGAGGCTATCCAGCCTGCGCTGACCAGCAGGAACCGGCTCTGCAAGTCCTTGAAGTACACGCGCTCCCCGGTAGCGGACAGCAGGTTACTCATGCAGGTGAGCTCAAGCTCGCGCTGCGGCTCGCTCTGCTCCCGCCGCTGTGGTGGCAGCTCAACCCTGACCATCGCACCCCCGTGAAAGATCAACGCGGTCGCGGTGCCGCTGGACTTGAGGGGCACGGCCTAAACAATGGTATCTTACGGTGAGTGATGTTAATATCACACATTGCGCTGAGCCGCGGGGGGTGAGGCGCTGAGCCGCGGGGGTAAGGATGGCCACGGTTCTTCTGGCTGAAGATGACGCCGACATCCGGCTTCTCGTGACCTTCAAGCTCACCCAGGTCGGTTACCAGGTCAGGGCGTTCGGGGACGGCCTGTCCGCCATCGCCGACGCCCGCGAGCACCCGCCCGACCTGGCCGTCCTTGACGTCATGATGCCCGGCATGTCCGGCCTGGAGGTGTGCCAGGAACTCCGCAAGGATCCGGCCACGGCGAATATCCCGGTCATCATCCTGACGGCCCTGGCGCAGGAGGCGGACATTGCGGCCGGATTCGCCGCGGGAGCCGACGACTATATCGTCAAGCCGTTCAGTCCTCGCGAATTCGCGATGCGCGTCGGCGCGGCGCTGGCCCGAGCCCAGGCCAGCGCTCCGCCCGGGAGTGACTCTGCCCAGCCGAGCCTGCCCCCGCCGAGGGCGGGCGGCACAGCCGCGGCGGCTCCCGCAGGCCGCCCGCCTGCATGACGCCGCAGAGGCCAAAGTGCGAGGGGAGCCGGGAGCTTGACGCAACCAGGAGGTTGCGATAAAGTTATCGCAACTAGAAGGTTGCTATATGCGGAGGTTCTCTCGTGCCTATCCCGGATCGAATCGAGCGCACCATCGATCTCGCCCAGCCACCGCAGCAGGTGTGGGAGGCGCTGACCAGCGCAGAAGGACTCGGCGGCTGGTTCGGTGATCGCGCCACCGTCGACCTGCGCCCGGGCGGCACGGCATACGTGGAGTGGGATGATGCGGATTTTAAAGCGACGCTGACGATCGTCGTCGTGGAGCCGCCGACCAGGTTCGCCTGGACCTGGGGGATCCAGGGGCTGCCCGCTACCGATCCGCGCCGTACCTACGTCGAGTTCACCCTCGCGCCGAGCGGCGGGGGGACACGGCTGACCGTGGTGGAGTCCGGATTCGCGCAGCTGCCCGAGGATCTGCTCGATACCGCCTATCACGGCAATGTCGAGGGCTGGCGAAAGGAGCTGGCCGAGCTGGCCGACTATCTCCATGCCGCGGCCTGACCCGGAGGCAGTCGCGGAGGCGGTCTTCACCGCGCTCGCCGAGCCGACCCGGCGCAGCATCCTCGGCGCCCTCGCTGCCCGCGGGCCGACGACGGCGACCGGCCTGGCAGGCCAGCTGCCGATCTCGCGGCAGGCGATCACCAAGCACCTCGAACTGCTCGCCGCCGCGGGCCTCGTACTCGCCGAGCCTGGCGAGCGCCGCCGGATCCGCTACCGCGTCAACGCGGCGCCGATGGCGATTGCCCAGTCCTACCTCGCGGCGCTGGCCAGGGACTGGGACAGCAAGCTGGCCCGGCTGCAGCGCTCGCTGGACGCCCCGGCTCCCACCGTGCCAGCCAATGAAGTGAGATCGAAGTGAATTTCTCCAAGGAACGGACGGATACAACGCCCGCCCCCCTCTCCGCCGCCATGACGAGCGTTAGGCCGGCCGCGACGGCAGCCGCCCTGACGGCGACGCTCGGGCTGGCCGCCGCATCGTGGGTGGTCGCGGTCCGGCAGATGAACGGGATGGACATGGGTGTGGCGACCCGGCTGGGTTCGTTCGGGTTCTTTGTCGCCCTGTGGGTGTCGATGATGGCGGCGATGATGCTGCCGGGCGCGGCCCCGGCCGTCCTGAGGCGCGCTCATGCCAGCGGTGGGGTACGCGCCGTGCCGCTGTTCGTCGGGTCCTACCTGGCCCTCTGGGCACTGGTGGGCGTCGGCGTGTATGCGGTGGACCGACCGCACGGGACGATCGCCGCGGGCGCGGTTGCGATCGCGGCCGGCACCTATGAGTTCACGCCGCTCAAGCGGCACTTCCGGCGGCGCTGCCGGGATGGCGTCCGCTCTGGATTTGTCTTCGGGCTCTGCTGCGCTGGCTCGAGCATCGCCCTGATGCTGATGCTGGTGGCGCTGGGCGTCATGAGCGTCGCCTGGATGGCCGTGATCGCCGTCCTCGTCCTCGCCCAGAAGGTGCTGCCCGCCAAAGCCGCCATCGACGTGCCGGTGGCGCTGGCGATCGTCGGATTTGGAATCCTGATCGTCATCGCGCCCGCCTCGGTTCCCGGGCTCACGCCATCGATGTGAGACGTCATCGGTGGCGCGAGCCACGCCAGAGTGCCGTAATGCAAGAACTGTCATAACCGCAAGATGGAGACAAACAATGACCGATCACAAGACCGGAACACGTGACGAGTGGCTTGCCGCGCGGCTGGAGCTGCTCGAGGCCGAGAAGGAGCTGACCCGGCGCAGCGACGAACTGGCGCGGCGGCGGCAGGAGCTGCCCTGGGTCCGGATCGGCAAGGAATACCGCTTCGAGACCGACGAGGGCACAGCGTCCCTCGCCGATCTCTTCGCAGGACGCTCGCAGCTGCTCATCTATCACTTCATGTTCGGGGCCGGGTACACGGCAGGGTGCCCGTCTTGCTCGGCGATCGCGGACGGCTTCGACGGCTCCGTCGTCCACCTCGCGAATCACGACGTCACGCTCTGCGCGGTGTCGCGGGCGCCGCTCGCGAAACTTCAAGCGTATAAGCGGCGGATGGGCTGGAGCTTCCCCTGGGCATCTTCGTCCGGCAGCGACTTCAACTACGACTTCCAGGCCGCGCACACCAGGGAGGAGTGGGAGTCCGGAGCCGTCGAGTACAACTTCCGCAGGGCGGACTTCCGGCCGCCAGCTGGTCAGGACAGTTCCGGGCTCGACGAGTTCGCCTCGAACATCGTCGGAACGGACTGGGAGACGTACCGGCGAGAAGGGCCTGGCGTGAGCGCGTTCGCGCTCGAGGACGGCGCCGTGTACCACACCTATTCGGCGTACGCGCGCGGGCTGGACGGCCTGTGGGGCATGTACCAGTGGCTTGACCGCGCGCCACTCGGCCGCAACGAGACCGGCTTCTGGTGGCACCGCCACGACGAGTACGACCGCCAGTGACGGGTTCACCAGGCTGTCTGTGATCGGCCCTGCCGTCCACACCATCGCGATCACTCTGCCCGCAGCGCGAAGGCGGTGCGGGTGCGCGCGGCCCAGCCGGCCGGGCCGAGCGCGGCCACCACCGCGATGACCAGCCCGGCGAGCCCGAGCAGGATGTACTGCCACCAGGAGTACACCGAGATCACCGCCGCGGGAAGGTCGGTGTTCGCGGCGTGGCCCATCACCGGCACGACGCCGTTGTGCACCAGCACGCCGAGCGGGACCGCGACGATCCCGGCCAGCAGGCCGATCAGCGTGACCGAGCACACCACCATCGCGATGGCCTGCCGCGGCGTCATACCGACCGACTTGAACACGCCAAGGTCGTGCACCCGCTCGCGGAGCTGGAGCACCACGGTGTTCAGCACGCCGAGCCCGGCCACGGCGATCAGCAGGAGGGTGAGCAGCGTGATCAGCGTGATCACCGCGATCAGCTCGCCGTTGTCGTTCGGCGTCACCTGGATGCCGGCGACGGCACCCGGGCTGGGGCCGTACGGGTCCAGCGTGGCGGACAGCGCGTTCGCGACCGCCTGCGGATCGGTGCCCGGCTTGACGCCGGCGTAGTACTGCGTCGGCGCCTGTCCCGGATCGATGCGCGCCAGGTCGGACCCGCTCATGAACACGCCCGGGTCGCTGGTGTCATTCGCGAACGCCTCGCCCGCGATCCGCACGGTCTCCGAGCGCCCGCCGGACGTCAGGGTGACGGTCGACCCCACCGAGGTGCCGGTCTCGGTCAGGAAGGTCGTGTTGACGTCGACCGAACCGGAGCCGGAGTACCACGCCCCCTTGATCATCGGGTACCCGGCCCAGCCGGCGTCGCCGTCGAACGCGGTCACCTGAGCCTGCTGGGACAGCCCGGCGACGCCCACCTGCGCGTCGGTCTCCGGCACCCAGTGCGCGATGTCCGGATTGGCGGTCAGCGCGGCGGCGATCGCCCGCTGCTGCGCCGCCGACGCGTTGGGCGACCCGCCGGCGCCGATCACCTTCTTGGGCTGTCCGGGCTGGGCAACAACCGGGCCGCTTGGCGCGGGGTGGATCCGCAGCGGCGCGGTGTCGGCCAGCCGCAGGTCCACGTAGACCCGGTTCAGCGTGGCGGACAGGCCAACTCCGAACGTCACCGCCACCGCGCCGAACATGATCGCCCCAGCGGTTACCGCGGTCCTGCCTGGCCGGGAGAACGGGGCCGCCAGCCCGATCGTCGCCGCGCGGGGCACCCAGCGCACCTTGCCGAGCAGCCGGTGCGCGAGGTAGCCGCGGGCGGCGCGCGGCGCGCGGCCGGTCGCGATCGCCTGTGTCGCGCTCATCCGTCCCGCCCGCAGCGCGGGCAGCATGGCGCCGACCGCGGTCAGGCCGAGGATCACCAGCGGCACGGTCACCTCGACCCACAGCGGGATGGACAGCGAGCCCACCCCGTACACGCTCGCGTTCTGCGACAGGATCGGGATGGCCAGCAGGACCCCGAGGACCGCGCCCACCACGCAGCCGGCCAGCGCAGGCACGGCCACCTGCAGCACGTAGGAGCCGGTCACCTGGGCCGGGGTAAAGCCGATCGCCTTCAGCACCCCGATCCTCGTGGTGCCGGCGATCACCGCGCCGCTCACCACGTTGGCGACGATCAGCACCGACATCGCCAGCGCGATGATGCCGAAGGCGATGATGAACGGCGCCCAGATCGCCACGTTGCTTTGCTCCGCGGTCCGCACGTCCAGGTAGGACGCGGTGCCCTGCAGCGTGCCGGCGGGCAGCGCGGCCTTCAGCGCGCTCTCGTCGGCGTTGATCGCCGTCGCCGTCGAGGCGCTGGAGAACCGGTAGAGCATCTGCGCCTGCGGCGCAGACCCGGGGCCGGACAGCGCCGTGATCTCCGCGGGCAGCACCCAGGCGTCCGCCGTGTTCGTGATCGAGTTGGCGAAGCCGACCACGGTCAGTGTGGGCGAGCCCGGCGCCCCGGGAAAGGTCACCGTGGAACCTAGCTGAAGGCCTCCGGATACCGGCCCGGCCTGGGACCAGACGACCTGGTCCGGTGCCGTCGGCCAGTGCCCGGACTTGAGCGTGAGGTCATCGACCGGCCCGTCGGGCGAGGACCGTCCGACCAGGTGCACCTGGATGCTGCCGGTGCCGCTGACGCCGGGGATGGTGAACCTGGCGTCGACCGCGGTCTCGGGGAACGGGCCCGCCACGGCGGTAACCCCGGACAGGTGCGAGGTGGCCGCGAGCTGTGCCGGCGACGCGGCCGACAGGGACATGTCCGCGGCCACGTCCGCGCCGTGCTGGGCGGCGAAGCCGCGGTCGAATGGCGACTGGCTGTCCACCAGCATGCCGACGGCGAGCACCGAGGCGGCGGTGCAGGCGAGCACCACTAGGCCGATCACGACGGCCTGCAGCCGCCGGCCGCCCAGGCCGCCCCGTGCGGCCCGGATGATCGCCTTCACCGCCGCGCCCCCGTGTCGCTCGCGACCCGGCCGTCCTCGATCGAGACGACCCGCTGCGCGTACTTGGCCGCCAGGTCCGGGTTGTGCGTGACCAGGATCAGCGTCTGCCCGGACGCGTTCAGGTCCAGCAGCAGCTCGCCGATCTCCTCCCCGGTCGTGGTGTCCACGGCGCCGGTCGGCTCGTCGGCCAGCAGTACGGCCGGCCGGTTCACCAGGGCGCGGGCGATGGCCACCCGCTGCCGCTCTCCGCCGGACAGCCTGGCCGGATAGGCATCCTTGCGCCCGGCGATCCGCAGCGACACGAGCAGTTCCCCGGCCCGCGCCCGCGCCTTGGCGGACGGCATGCCGGCTAGCTGGGCCGGCAGCAGCACGTTGTCGATGACCGTCATGTCGTCGAGCAGGTTGAAGAACTGGAAGATCATGCCGACCTGGCCGCGCCGGAACCGCGCCACCGCGGTCTCGCTGAGCTTGTCCACCCGCTGGCCGCCGACCCGGATCTCCCCCGTGGTCGGCCGGTCCATGCCGGCGATGAGGTTCAGCAGCGTGGACTTCCCGCTGCCGGACGGTCCCATGATCGCCACAGCCTCGCCGGGCGCCACGGTCAGGCTGACGTCGGACACCGCCGGCGCCGCGCCGCTATCGTAAGTCTTCGTCACGTGATCCAGCTGCACAAGCGCTTCCATGCCGCGACCGTACGCCGCCGCGGGCCCGCGCCACATCCGCCGCGAAAGTGAATCTGACTACCGTAATTGGCTGACCGTCATCCCGTAGATGTAGGGCATATACTCCGGACGGCCGGCGGTATCACGCTCGCTACGTGCGAGAATGGGCCCATGGCCAGGCTGTTCGCCGCCAGGGCGCGGCCACAGGTCACGGCATGGTCGCTCGCCCTGGACGCGGTGATCGCCGTGGCGGCCAGCGCGCTGGCGATCGGCGAGACGGTCACCCGTGCCCGCGGGGAGTCCTTCGTGGCCCCCCGCATCCAGATCCTGCCGCCAGCCGGCTACCCGCAGCCCGCCTGGTATCCGTCGGTGTGGCTGCTGGCCGGGGTCGCGCTGATGGCGGCGCCGCTCGCGATCCGCCGGGTCTACCCGGCCACCGCGTGCGCGATCATCTTCGCCGCCGCCATTTCGCTGCCCCACCAGGTGCCGCCTGTCGCGTTCGGGGCCGCGGTCCTCGCGGTGTACAGCGCGGTGGTGTACAGCCCGCACCGCGAGCTGGCGCTGGGCGTCGCGCTGGTCGGCGCGGTGGCCACCGTGGTGACGTTCCCGGGTGGCCTGCCGGACATCCCGGAGCGGTACACCGCACTGATCGTGGCGGTTCCGACCATGGCCGCTGGGCTCGGCATGCGCGAGTGGCGGCGGCGGGCCGGAGATTCCGCGGCGCGGCTGCGCAAGGTGCACGCCGAGCACGAGGCCGCCACCCGGCGGGCCATCGAGGTGGAGCGGGCCAGGATCGCCAGCGAGCTGCACGACGTCGTCACCCATAACGTCAGTGTGATGATGGTGCAGGCCGGCGCGGCCCGCAAGGTGCTCGGCAGCCCCAGGGAGGACGCGGCCGGACTGGCGGAGGACGCGCTGCTGGCGGTGGAGGCGAGCGGCCGGACCGCGATGGGCGAGCTGCGTAACCTGCTCAGCCTGCTGGCTCCGGCTGGAGGCGGCTCGGACGACGCCCTGCTCACCCCGCAGCCCGGGCTGGCCGACGTCAGCGCGCTCGTCGGGCGGGTGTCCGCGGCGGGGCTGCCCGTGGAGCTGCACTCGAGCCTGCCGCCGGGCGGCCTGCCTCCCGGGCTTGACCTCGCGGTGTACCGCGTCGTCCAGGAAGGCCTCACGAACGTGCTGCGGCATGCGGGGGGAGCACCGACCATCGTTCGGATAAGCGGGCGTCTTGAGCAGCTAGTGATCACGGTCAGCGACGACGGGGGCGCCACCGGCGGCGGCGCGGAGCCGGGCCGGGGTCTGCTCGGATTGCGGGAGCGGGTCGCGCTGTACGGCGGGGCGGTCGACGCGGGGCCGCGGCCGGGCGGCGGATGGCGGCTGCGCGCCACGATCCCGCTGCCGGAGCTGGCCGGTGCCTAGCGCCGTGCGGGTGGTGATCGCCGACGACCAGGCGCTGGTCCGCAGCGGCTTCCGGCTGATCCTGGAGACGGCCGGGATCGACGTCGCGGGCGAGGCGGCGGATGGCAAGGGGGCGGTCGCCGCGGTGCTCGAGCACCGGCCGGACGTCGTGCTGATGGACATCAGGATGCCGGTGATGGACGGGCTCGAGGCCACCCGGCAGATCCTCGGCGCGGGTTCCGGCGCGCGGGTGGTGATGCTGACGACGTTCGACCTGGACCAGTACGTGTACGAGGCGCTCGCGGCCGGGGCGTCGGGGTTCCTGCTCAAGGACGTGTCGCCCGAGCACCTGGTCGCCGCCGTCCAGCTGGTGCGGTCCGGCGACGCGCTGCTCGCGCCGTCCATCACCCGGCGCCTGGTGTCGCGGTTCGCCGCGCCCGATGCCGCTCGTGATGGCGCGGATCTGTCCGCGCTGACGCCACGTGAGCTTGAGGTGCTCAGCCTGCTCGGGCGCGGCCTGAGCAACGCCGAGCTGGCGTCCGCGCTGACGCTCAGCGAGGCCACGGTCAAGACCCACGTGGCCAGGATCCTGACCAAGCTGAGACTGCGGGACCGGGTCCAAGCCGTCGTCCTCGCCTACGAGACCGGCCTGGTAAAGCCCGGTCTGGTAGCCGAGGACTCCTGACATCGCGTGAAGTTACTCCGCGCAGTGCTAAGGCGGTACGGGCGCAGGACGCTGATTCCTCCATCTTCCTCTGCCGGGCGCGCAGTTCAGGAGTGGCGGGCGCCGGAAACCCCCTGGCGGAACGCGGCCACTGCATCCGGGTAGTCGGCCAGCTGGTACGACCGCCGTCCCGGCTCGGGCGGGCCGTTATAGCTGGGCACGGTCAGCGGCACCAGCGGGACGCTGAGGATGAGCTGGTAGCCGGCATGCTGCCAGGGGGCCAGCAGCGGCTGCGCAGAGGAATCGGAGAGGGGCAGGTGGTCTGAAAGGAATGCCTCGGCGTACTGCAGGCGGCCGCCGAGCAGCAGGCCGAGGTCGTTTATCCCGGCCGGGCCGCCCGCGTACGCGCCCAGGCCGGCCAGCAGCGGGCCGGGAGGGACAGCCTGATGAGTGCCCACGTGCTCGATCGCCCAGTAGACGCCGATCGCGTGGTGGGCGTGCAGCCAGGCGAGCATGCGGGTGATGAACGCCGGGTCGTCCTGGCCGCCGAAGGTGTGGAAGTCAAGCCCCCACTCGGGGATGGCGATCGGCTTGCCGGTGACCTGGGAAAACCGGGCGAGCCAGTCGAGGCCGCCGGACTGGGTGAGGATCTGTCGCCACTTCGCGTCGTGGTCCAGCTGGCCGGACGCGGTGTGCGGGTACGTGCTGTGGGGGCCGCCGTACCAGTCGTAGACGTCGGTGCCCACCAAGTCCACGTAGGCGGCGCCGGGCCACGCGTCGATCGCCGCCGCGGTGCCGGGGAAGACGGTCCACAGGAACCGGAAGTGCTGCCCGGGCACCGACCGCATGGCGTCGACGGCGCGCCGCCAGGCGAGGACGTAGCAGTCCGGCTCGGCGCGCGGGCATTTGCGCTCGCTCCAGTTGTACCAGCCGCCGGTCATCTCCCGGCCGAGGTCGATGATGGCGCCGGCGAAGCCGTCCTTCACGAGCAGCGCGCCGAGCGCGCGGAACCGGGCGTCGTTCGCGCCGGCGGCGGCAGCCGCCAGCGTGGCGCTGGGCTTCTGCCAGTAGCCGGGCGCGGTGTCCGGGGTTCCCTGCCGCAGCAGCGCGGCCAGCGAGGCCCCGGCGACGGGCGGAGCGGGGGCGGCGGGCGGAGATGACGGGCTGGCGTGCGCCAGCGGGGAGACCCTGATGATCTGCTTGTCGAGCATCAACAGGATTATCCCGGCCGCCGCGATCAGGGCCACAGCCGCCAGAATTCCGGCCCGGAGCCGCCCCGGGGACGGCGCGCGGCGCGTCACCTCACGGTCCTGCCGCGTCGGTGATGTATAGCCACGCCTCCACGGTACGTCCGGCGGTGCCAGCCTGGCACCGAGCCGGTGCGCGTGCCGGGCGCTGAGGAACCGCGAAACGGGGAAGTTGGGTGCGAGCAACCGCGCCACGGCGGCGGTTGGGTGGCGGCAGCTGCGGCCTGTTTTCGCTGGTCGGCATCGCCGGTAATGGCCAATCGGTAGGAGGCACCGGGATGGTCGCGAGGTGCCCGGCCTGCGCCAGCAGAGCGAGCAGAGTCACGGCATCGGTCCAGACTAGCGGCGTTGCCGAGGCTGGCTGGCCTGCGGCGTTGACCTGCTCGGGTAGCGAGCCCAGCCTCGTCCGGTGCGCGGCGAGCCAGGCCAGCACGGCCGATGCCTGGCTCTGCTGCCCGGTGGCGGCATCGAACAGCGCGAAGAATGCGGTCTCCGGGGTCCAGGCGACGTCGGGCGTGCCCGGCCAGTTGCTGCCGGGCCGCAGGCCGCCGTTGGGGACGGTGAGCGCTCGCTGTGCTGACCTGGCCGCCTGCAGCACCCCAGGGCCCGGCACCGCGAAAGGCGGCCCGAGGAACGTGACGGCCGCATCGGCACCCGACCCGGCGGCCGGGGCGCGCTGATAGCCGGTCTGGCCGAACGTAGCCGCGATCGCCCTCGCCAGCCGGGCCGCTGCGGCCGCCCAGCGGCGGCCATCGCTCGTGGCTGCCGCGCCGCCGACATCCGTGGCCAGGTCAGCGGCGGCGCGCAGGCCGGCCAGCAGCGGGGCGGCCGTTCCGAGCGTGACCTGGACCGAATCCTCCCAGTAGTCCATGGCCGGGCCGGGCAGGCCATCGCCGGTCAGCGAGCGGGCGGCGGCGTCGGCGGCCCGGGTGACCATCGGCCAAAGCAGCGCGAGCTCGCGACGCGGCTGGCTGGCGGGTCCGAGCTGCTGTGTGACGGCCCAGGACCAGACGGCCCACGGGACCCAGCCGTCGGCGTCAAGCTCGGCGGGCCGTCCGTCGCGCACGGGACCCGAACCATCAGGCAGGTACCTGGCGGCCCACGTCCCGTCACGGGCCTGCATGCGCTGCAGGAACCGGAGGATCCGGTAGGCCACCGCCGGATGACCCGTGTCGCTGAGTGCCACCGCGACCCAGCTGGAGTCACGCGGCCACGCATACTCATACCCCGCGCCGGAATGCCAGCCGGCCAGCACAGCGCCATCCGGCCGGACGGCCAGACTCAGGTCGAGCAATGCCCGGGTGGCCATGGACCGCTGCGTCGCGGTGGCACCGGGGACACGCCCGGTCCGCAGCCAGTTGCGGTCGGCCCGTTCGGTTCCCGCAACGCAGGCCGACTCGGCCCGGGTCAGCGGTGCCGCCCGGCCCGGCGCCGCGAAGACTCCTGCGGCCGTGCGCAAGATGCTGGAGTCCGGCTCGAACTGGCCGCTCAGCTGCGCCGGAACCGGCAGCGCCCGCTGCGGCTGACATGGGTCCTGCGCAATTCCGGCGACCGTGAGCCAGGGCTGTCCGGGCGGCCTGGTCGCCGCGATGCCCCCCGCGGCCGTCAGCGCTAGGGCGGCGCCGACCGCGACGGGCCGCCACCTGGCGACGCTGTTGCCGTTCATGGGCGGCCACCCCGATCTGCCCGTTAGCGGCCGCCAAACGGGAGCTGGTGGCGTGACGAAGAGTCGCCGGCGCCTGCTGGCGCCGAAGCAGCCAGCAGCTCGCTGACCGTTACGAACCGGTATCCGGCGTCCGTCATGGACCCCGTCAGCCGGTCAAGTTGCTTCATGAGGGTGGCGTTGGGCTCCGATCCGCCGTCATGAAGGAGCACGATGCTGCCGGGCGAAGCCTGCTGCAAGATCTCGCCGACGTCGACCTGCGCGTTGACGCCGGTGACGTGATGCGACCACAACGTCACGCCGTAGTGCAGGCCGGCGCAGACCGCCAATCCCACACTGTCGATGCGGCCGTAGGGCGGCCTGCACAACGTCGGCGCCCGGCCGGTCAGTTTCGCTAGGAGTTCGTGGGTGCGTTCCAGGGTGGCACGGTCAAACGTCTCGTCATGCCGGGTCAGATCGTCGTGCGCCCAGGTGTGATTACCTTGCTCGTGACCCGCATCCGCGGTCTGCGCCACCAGGTCAGGAGCGGCCTGCGCCCGCTCGCCGACTCTGAAGAACGTCGCCTTCACGCCGCGCCGCCGCAAGATCTTCAGCACCTGCGGCGTCCACTCCCGGGTCGGGCCGTCATCGATCGTGAGCGCGATGACCCTGGCGGACGCCTTGGTACGAAACGTCGCCGTCGCCACGTACGACGCGGGCCCGGCCGGGGACGCAGTCCGCGCGGTCGGTCCCTCCTCCGTCAGAATCTGCTCGGCCGCGAACCCGGCACCGGCCCCGGCCACGCCGCCGGCGGTGAGCAGACCGACCCGGGCGAGGAACCTGCGGCGATCCATATGGCCAGTTTCACTTGTTTGACGGCCCGTGTCGACGGCAGCCGAATCCGTCGCCGCTGACCGGACACCGTGAGCATGTCACATCGGTCCGGCCCGCCGCGTCATCAGGGCATATCAGAAAAGCACGGCAAGGAAGATCACCATGGACTCACGTCTGGACTACAACGGCAGCGAGATCCTGCAGAAGTTCGTGAAGCACATCAACGCGGCGGCGGCGGCCGTCGGATCGCGGTCGCTCCTGCCGCCCGCGACCCAGAACCTGATGCTGACCCGGGCCAGCCAGATCAACGGCTGCGCGGTCTGCGTCGACATGCACACCAAGGACGCCGAACACGCCGGGGAGACCTCGGTGCGGCTCAACCTGGTGGCGGCGTGGCGGGACGCGAACGTCTTCACCGACGCCGAACGGGCCGCGCTCGAGCTCACCGAGCAGGGCACCCGCATCGCCGACGCCGCCGGCGGTGTCACCGACGAGGCCTGGGCAAACGCGGCCAAGCACTATGACACCGACCAGCTCGCCGCGCTGGTGTGCACCATCGCCCTCATCAACACGTACAACCGGCTGAACGTCATCAGCCGGAACCAGGGCGGTGACTACCAGCCCGGACAGTGGGGATGACGCCGACGCGCCCGCGGACAGGTCCCTAGTCCCGGGCGTGACGACGGCGGGGCTCGCTATGCTGGGCGGCTTCCCGGCGCTCTTGGGGCAGGTCGACCCGCTGGCCCTGCCGGCCCTGCCGGCCCTGCTGGCCCTGCTGGCCCTGCCGGCCCTGCCGGCCTGCGGCCCTGCCGGCCCTGCTGGCCCTGCTGGCCCCGCTGGCCCCGCTGGCCCTGCTGGCCCCGCTGCAGGCGGCGATGCGGCGGAACCATTCATCTGGCCCGGCACAAGAGGACGGAAATCATCATTGTGCACGGCTACTGCCCTGCTCAGGGCAGTAGCCGTGCACGATCATGGGAGCGCCACGCGCCCGGGACACCAGGGCCAGATGAAGTGAGGCGCTTGCGAGAGGTGAGGCCTGCTGGGGCAAGCGTTGCCCGGCACGGCACCCGGACCCAAAGCTCTAGAGAAGTGAGCCGGGAGTTGCTGGCTGGGCTGGCTCGCCTGGCGCCGGTGCTGCCTGGCCAGGATCAGCTGACTCGCCCGGATCAGCTGACTCGCCCGGATCAGCTGACTCGCCCGGAGCAGCTGACTCGCCCGGAGCAGCCGACTCCTCATGATCGAAAGGCGGTACGAGACGTACAACCAGGAACCACAAAGGTATTAGTGACGCCCCCAAGACCCAGACCGCGGTGCCAGCAATTATCAACTGCACCCAGAAGCGTTTAGGATCCCAGAAATCGACCGGCAAACTGGCGTAATAGCTCCCCGCAGCAACACTGATTATTGTGTAGAACATCGAAGCATATATGGCGGTACGCAGCTTTTCGACCAGCTTATCATCTGCAGTTCTTTTCTTGGCGGCCGAACCATCAGCTGCAGCCCTCGATCTTTTTTTGCGAAAAGCGTTTACACCAAGTACAAGACCCGCAATAATACCAGCTCCCAGGTAGACCAGAAGAACAACTTGCACCCAGAATGGATATTGTTCCTTGTAGAATGCAAGGGTCGAATACAGATAGCTTCTCGCCGTCATGTAGAGAATTACCAGCACTACGAGCACGACAGCCCCACGCATCGAATCGCACAATTTGACCAGCAAGTCCAGGGACTTTTCCATATGATCCTTTGCGTCCTGGCGGCCTGGTCGCTGGTCTCCTGGGTGCTGGGAGTCTGCGTGCTGGGAGTCTGCGTGCTGGGAGTCTGCGTGCTGGGAGTCTGTGGGCTTGGATCTTGTGTCTTGGACATAAACAGCCAAGAGGAAAACGAAGGCAGCGATGATCGCAACTGCTCCTACCCCTAGCAGTCCTGCCGCGTACATCGCCTCGGTCCACGCTCGCCGACAACTTATGCTGGCGGCGTCGCCTGTGACCAAGCCAAATAGGTAGGAATCAAGGCCAAGCGCCACAAATGCCGCGAACAGCAAGCTCAATGCCTGGACATATCCCGTTTTCTTCCGCCAGGAGTCGTTGCCGAGCAGCAAGACGATCCCGTTGAGCATGAACCCCGCCAGGACAGCAGCCAAAGCGGCATTCGCCTGAGCTGACGTTACCGCGGACCATCCGCTGAGTGGACAGGCTGGAACCATCACCCCATTATGCACGGTAAGCAATGCGATAGCGAGTATCCATCAGGCGTCGGTACATCGCCGCGCCGGTCCTCCAGCGCGCCCGGGCAAATCGCTGACAAGATCGCATTCGCCTGCCGTCCTGCGGCCCGAACGAATGCATCCCGCATTGCGCGGTACAGGCCGTCGCAGATCCAAGGTCCCACTAACCTGACAGCCTATTCCCGATCGACTCCCCCGCTTCTGCCTCCTGGTCAGTGCTCCGCCGAGACCACTAAGCCGCGGGTCAGTCGCGGGCTGGATCTGGGCGGTCACGACGCAGCGCGCCGGTAAAGGTCCGCGCCTGGCACCGCGGCTCGCGGTACCGGCGCATCAGATGATTGAGGCCGAACGGGCCCGGTACACGCCTCGCGTCAGGCCAAGCCATACCCAGGCTCCTGTTTACGGCGAGCGGCGACAGACCCCATAGTGGTGGGAGAAACGAAGGAAGGGCTGATGATGCGTAGCGTTGCCCAGGTAATCCAGGCGGGCACCTGTGACGTGCAGATGGTCGTACCGCGGCTCGTGATCGGCCGGTCCAGGCCATGAATAGCCAGCCTGTGCCCCACCCCGGTGCCGGCGTACCGTCCCTCGTCGCGCTCGGCCAGCACCGCCCCGATGTCGCAGGAACCGCCTTTGTCGCCCCCGGTGCCGTGCTCATCGGACGCGTAACCATCTGCGCGCAGGCGAGCGTGTGGTACGGGGCGGTGCTCCGCGCTGACCGTGACACCATCGTGGTCGGCGAGCGCAGCAACGTGCAGGACGGGTGCGTCATGCACGCTGACCCCGGCATGCCGCTGTCGGTGGGCTCCGACGTCACCATCGGCCACAACGCGACGCTCCACGGGTGCACCATCGAGGATCTGGTCCTCATCGGCATGGGCGCGATCGTGCTCAACGGAGCACGCGTGGCGCGTCATTCGATCGTCGCCGCCGGCACCGTGCTGACCGAAGGGCAGCAGGTCCCGGAGGGAGTGCTGGTGGCCGGGGTGCCGGGCAAGGTCCGGCGGGACGTGTCCGAAGCAGAGCGCGCGGAGATCGAGCGCGGCGCCGTCACCTACCTAGGCCTCACCGAGCTGCATCGCCGCAGCGGGGCGTGAGATGGGCCAAGTGCTCACCGATTTTCCAGCAGCCGGATCCGGACGGCGTCGGATACCCGGCCGTCGGACAGGTCACCTCGTTGCAGGTGGGAGCCGATGGCATCGATGGCCGCCTGAATGTCGGCCAGTCGCTGCCGTTCCCGGTAGGTCACAGTGCCACCAGGTCACGTTCGGCGCGCGCACGGACTGCGGGCTTCAGGTCACTTGCTGGCACCAGGTCGACCTTGGCGCCGAGGATGGCCTCTGTCGTGCCGCAGATGCTGCTGGGGGCGGGCGGCCGTGCACACGACCGCAGGCACCACGCGGCGCCCGTCCATCCGGCGGGCTGGCTTGGGTGCGTTAGAGTCGTGCCGTGACAGACAGCGATGACTGGCGGGTAACCATTTCCCTGCCCGGCCAGGCACAAGCCGAACAGGCGCAGCGGGCGTTGTCCCAGCATGAGGTCGAAGAAGACGTCCGCCGCCAGCTCGGCCGCACCATCGCCGTCGGCGCGGGTGACTCGCAGATCTTCCTGTACGCAGGCACCGAGATCGCCGCGAGGGAGGCTGAGCAGGTCGCCCGCGACGTGCTGGCCCAGCATGACATTCAGGCGGAGTTCGCGCTGCATCGATGGCATCCCATCGAGGAGCAGTGGGAGAGCCCGGACGTGGCGATGCCGCAGACCGAAGCCGAGCGGCAGGCGGAGCACCAGCGGCTCGTGGACTCTGAAACCGCCGAGTCCGTGGCCGCCGGGACCGGCCGGTGGCAGGCCCGGGTTGAGTTCCCGTCGCACCGCGAGGCGGTCGCGCTGGCGCGCAAGCTTGAAGGTGAGGGCCTGCCGGTGGTGCGGCGCTGGAAGTTCCTGATCGTCGCCGCTGACAACGAGGACGACGTCCGGGAACTCGCCGGACAGATCAGGCGGGAGGCACCGCCCGACGCCGTGGTCCGCGTCGAGGAACCCGGTGCAGTAGGTTGGCTGTTCATGCCGTCATGACCGGCACCGGTCCCACGGGTACGGTTACCGGGACCTTCGGCCCGGCCGGCGCCGGAGGATACAAGGCAAGAGCGGGTTGTGCGGACGTTAACCGGCGCCGTTCGGCCCAATCCTGACCGCGGATGCGCGGCGCGCGTCAGTGGGTGACGTAGCAGCTGGCGACGGCGCTGAAGGCCTGCTTGGGCTCCCGGGGCAGGATATGTACCCGCGGATCCTGGCGGGCGCCGTCATCGCCGCGGCGCAGGTCGCGGTCGGGCGGTGATCCGCTGCCGACCCGCCCGTGCCGCCCGGGCCGCAGCTGCGGCGAGCCCTCGAGCAACTCGCGACGGCCTGCTCCCAGCCGCCGGCGAGTGGGTGCACGAGGGCGAAATTATTCTGTCCGCCCGTTCGGCCCGTCGGTGCCGGAGGCCGCCGACAGCCGGGGAAGGTCCTTGAGCTTAAGCGCGAGCTCGACGGTCAGGCGCAGGTCGCCGCGCGCGGGATCGCCGCCGAGCAGGCGGCGGATGGCCCGCAGGCGGTAGGCCAGCGTGTTGGGATGGACGTAGAGCCGCCGCGCGGTCTCTTTGGCGTTGTAGTCGGCCTCCACATAGGCCCGGAGCGTCGGGACCAGCGCAGTGCCGTGTTCGGCGTCGTAGCGGTCGAGCGGGCCTAGGGCGTCCTGGACGAAGTCGTGCCGATGCTGCGACCCGCCGCCGTCGAGCAGGATGCGGTAGACGCCGAGGTGCTCGAAGGCCAGCGGACGGTCGGCGATGTCGAGCCTTCGTGCCAACTCCAGGGCCTGCTCGGCCTCGTGCAGCCCGTGGCCCAGCTCTCGCACGGTGCGCACGGGGGAGCTGACGGCCAGGTGGACGCGCGCGCCCGGCCCGACGCGCTCGGCGGCGGCGTGGACCCGGTCGAGCAGCTCCGCCGCGACGTCCAGGTCACGCGCCAGGTTGTCCGGGGCAGCGGGCAGCAGCATCAGGAAGCCGGATCGCCACGGGACGACCGCGGCGGCACCGACGACCTGAAGGCAGATGCTCTGCACCGCGGAGTAAAGGCGCGCCTGGGGCACCTGGACCTCCTCCCGCCAGCGGACGCTCGGCGGGCTGGCCGGCCGGCGCCAGCTCGCGTGCACCTGAGCGAACCGCCACGGTCCGGCGATCGTGTAGCCGAGGTCGGCCAGCATCCGGTTGACGTCCCGGTCGTCGCGGTGCTCGCCGCTCGAAAGGTCCCGCAGCAGATCCCCCTTGAGCCGCAGCTCGAGCTCGTAGGAGGTGCGCTCGTGCAGCATCTCCAGGGCAAAGATGGTCGCGGCGTGCTCGATCGCCCGGGCGTCGATCTCGTCGAGCGGGGCGGCGCCGTCCCAGACCGCCAGGTACCCGCCGAAGTGGCTGCCCACGGCGATCGGTGCGAGCACCGGGCGACCGCCCCGGTCCTGCCCCCGCCGCCACCAGACCTCGCGCCGGCCATCGTCGAGCCAGCCTCCGTCCGGCTGCAGCTCTTCCGGCCAGCGGCTGGTGGCGAGCGGCCGCAGCGCCGGGTCGAGGACCATCACCGGCCGGTTCACCAGGTCAGCGAGGCGCTCCGCCAGCGGTCTCATGCCAGCCGCGTCGAACGCGGTCCGCGACAGCTCACGCTGCAGGAAGATCGCCCGCTCCAGCTGGCGGCCTTGCGCGCGCACCTGGCGGAACAGGTGGGCGGATTGCACGCTGACGGCCAGCAGCGGGGCGATCAGGTTAAGCAGCTCCAGGTCCTCTTCGGTGAACGGGCCGCCGCGCTTGTTGATCGCGTGGCACACGCCGATGGCCTGGTCCTCGACGATCAGCGGGACCGTCAGGCTGGTGCGGGCGTCGAACAGGTCGACGAACCGCCGGATCAGCCGCGCGTCGCCCGGAGCGTCGTTGGTCAGGTACGGGCGGCCAGACAGGAACACCT
>CAWCUJ010000050.1:0-8359 GCA_963798675.1 uncultured Actinomycetes bacterium
CCGGATCAGGTCGAGCTCGGTGGCCGTCGGCGGCCTCGTCACCGGCACCTCATCGGGAATGACCAGCGGGAAGCCGGTGGCGGCCAGCACATCGCCGACCTCGACGCCCGGATGGACCGAACGCAGCCGCATCGTCCGCTCCGCCGTCCCGAAGTCCAGCACCGCCAGGTTCGTCACCACGACGCGCAGCTCGTGCGGTCCCGGGTCCCCACGGTCGTAGCCGACGCCGCAGACCATGTCCACGCTGCTGGTAAAGACCCGCGGCGAGTGCCGGGGGATCCAGTAACTGACCGGGTGGTTCACGGTGTTGCCCGGCGCGCCGCGCACGCCGAGCAGCTGGGCCTTCGGGCGCTTCCAGTCGCCGATGCAGGAGATGTTCTGGTTCCCGTACCGGTCAATCTGCGCCGCGCCCATCATCACGTGTCGCAGGCCCGCCGCGAGCATCGTGAAGACCTTCGCGTACGGCAGCCAGCCCTCCACCTGGCCGTCGGCGTCGAGCAGGTACGCCTCGCCGTCGGTCAGCAGCAGGTCCGGCGCGAACGTGAGCCGAGCCAGCCGGGCGCCCAGGGACGGGATCAGCCCCATCGGGCTGGCCAGGATCGCCCCGTCGCCACGCCACGCCTCCGCACAGGCCACCACGCAGACCTCCGCCCGGGTCGGCTCGCCGGTCACGCCGTGAACTCCTGCACGGCTTGCTGGTAGGCGGCCTCGTCACCTTCGAGGTACCTGGCCGTGAAGCGCTGCCATTCGTCGGGGTCGGCGGCGGCCCGCGCGTAGTGCGCCTGGAACGCCTCGTCGCGACCGTAGTCCGGGACGCAGCTGGTGAAGTGCGCGCCGTTCGGCGTTTCCGCGACCGCGTGCACCATGGCCCGGTTGAGCAGCAGGGACTGCGGCGGTGCCGACGCGAAGTCACCGGACGGCACGATCTGCTCGCAGGACACGTAGGCGCGCTCGGCCGCCAGGCAGAACAGGTCGTCGAAGTACGGGTCGGGACCGAGGTACTGGCCGTTGCCCGTAGCGTCGGCCCGGTTCATGTGGACCAGCGCGGCGTCCAGCCGCAGGGCCGGCATGGCCACCAGTTCCTCTCCGATGCCGAACGGGTCGCCGTAGGGCGAGCGGATCGTACGCAGCTCCGGGTTGACCTCCAGCACGCCGGAGCGCAGGCCCGCCCGGATCGGCAGGAACGGCAGCCGGTGCGCGGCCGCGAGCAGGCCCCAGTGCAGCATGCCCTCGTCCAGCTCGGTCAGCTCTACCGCCGCGTCCTGCCTGGCCCGCCTGAAGTGCGGCTCGAGCGCGATCGAGTCCAGCGAGGCGAAGCCGGTGACGATCCGCTTGGCCTGCCCGGACGCGGCCAGCAGCCCGGCGTCGGGACCCGCGTAGCACACGATGGTGAGGTTCTTCAGCGGCGACCGGCCGATGGCGCGCACCAGGGCCATGGGCTTGCGCCGCGATCCCCAGCCGCCGATCCCGATCGTCATGCCGTCCCGCAGTTCCGCGACGACCTCCTCCGGGGTCATCAGGGTCATCCGCAGGGCCCGTCCACGAACGCCTGGCGCGCCCTATCCCCGGCGCCGGCCAGGTTCAGCTCGAAGGTGAACCCCTGCTCGTACCGGTAGGAGCGCTTGACGTCGACCGGGTCGATGCCGTTCAGCGACTGCTTCGCCAGCCGGATGACCGCCGGGTCCTTGGCCGCGATCTGGTTGGCCAGGGCTCGTGCGGCGGCGCGCAGCTCGCCCGGCGGCACCACCTCAAGCACTGTGCCGAAGGCCAGCAACTGCTGCGCGGTGACGGTCCGGCACGTGTAGACCATGGCCCGCATCAGCGGCTGCGGCACGAGCCGGGCCAGGTGGGTGGCCGCCCCCAGCGCGCCGCGGTCGACCTCGGGCAGCCCGAATGTCGCGTCGTCGGCCGCGACCACGATGTCCGCGTTGCCGGCCAGGCCGACGCCGCCGCCGAGGCAGAAGCCGTGCACCGCGGCGACCACCGGCACCGGGCAGTCGTAGACGGCGGCGAACGCGGCGAAGCAGCCCTGGTTGGCGCCGATCAGCGCCGCGTGCCCCCCCTGCTGGCCCTGGGGCCGCTGCATCTCCTTGATGTCCACGCCGGCGCAGAAGCCGCGGCCCTCCGCGGCCAGGATCACGGCCCGGGTCGCGGGTTCGCCCCCCGCTGCGGCGATCGCGGCCGCGAGATCCCGCCAGCCCTGCACCGGCAGCGCGTTGACCGGCGGAAAGTCGATGACCACCTCGGCGATGCCGTCAGCGGTGCGTACCCCGACGCTCATCGCTTCCTCACCCGCACCGCCGTTGTCGTATCCCCGCTTTGTCTGCAGTTTCGGGGGGTTATAGCCCCGGAACTGCAGACAAAGCAGCTCCATCTGCCCGGATCACGTTGACCTAGCGTTTGCTTGGTCGGGAGCTTAACATGACGCCATGCAGCCCGTCGATCAGTCATTTCCCGGCTTTTCCGGCGGCCGGGCGATCGTGACCGGCGGCACGAAGGGCATCGGGGCGGGCATCGCGCGAGGGTTCCTGCGGGCCGGCGCCCGGGTGCTGGTCTGCGGCCGGAACGAGCCCGTGGACGACGCCTCGCTGCCGGCCGCGGCCGGCCGGGTCGCCGCCTTCACCCGCGCCGACGTCAGGGACCCCGAACAGGTTCGGCAGCTGATCGCGGCTGGGATGGACCTGTTCGGCGGCGTGGACGTGGTGGTCAGCAACGCGGGCGGGTCTCCGTCGGCCGAGGCCGCCACCGCGTCGCCGCGGTTCCACGCCCGGGTCATCGAACTGAACCTGATCGCGCCGCTGCACGTCGCGCAGGCCGCCAACGAGGTCATGCAGGACCAGCCAGAGGGCGGGTCGATCATCATGATCGGCAGCGTGAGCGGCACCCGCCCGTCACCGGGCACCGCCGCCTACGGTGCCGCCAAGGCCGGCCTGCATCACCTGGTCACCAGCCTGGCCATCGAATGGGGCCCGCTGGTCCGGGTGAACACCGTGGTGCCGGGGTTCGTGGTGACGGAATCCTCCGCGGGGCACTACGGGGACGCGGACGGCGTGGCGGCCGTCGCCGCCACCGTGCCGCTACGCCGGATGGGAACCCCGGACGACATGGCCGACGCGTGCCTTTTCCTGGCGTCCCCCCGGGCGGCCTATATCAGTGGCACGTGCCTGACCCTGCACGGCGGCGGCGAGCCCCCTGCCTTCCTGACCGCGCCCCGGGGCTGAACAGGCGAACACGAGGCCGACGTGCGGGTCGGCGAGGGCGAGACGGCGGTAGTCGCGGGTGACCTCTTGTCGCCTGATCTTCATGCTGGAATCACCGTAGACCTACGCAGTTGACAGACCTCTACCTGGCGTGAGACTGTAGGTCTACAGCGTAGTACCAGGAGCGCGTCATGATCGTCGTTGCCGCCAGCCCGCCGCTGCGGGTAGCGGCCCTGAACGGAGCAGCCGCGAAGGGAGCGGCCGAACCCGGCTAGCACCCGCCCGCTGCCGCCCTCCCGGGGGCAGCCGGGCCTGACCATCCCGCACGTGAACCTGCCTCAGCCAAGGAGAAACCTCATGAAACGCAGGACATTCGACATTCTGATGGCCGCCGCCGGCCTGTTCCTCGCCGTCACGCTGATCTTCGCCGGCGTGATGCTGACCTGGGCCCACACCTTCATCGGCAACGAAGTACACACCCAGCTCGCCGCCCAGCAGATCTACTTCCCGCCCGCGAACAGCAAGGCAGTCGCCGCCCCCGAGTTCGCCGCGATGCGGCAATACGGCGGCCAGCAGCTGACCACCGGCGCGCAGGCCGAGGTCTACGCCGACCACTTCATCGCCAATCACCTCAAGGCGATCGGCGGCGGCAAGACCTACGCGCAACTGTCCGCCGAGGCCATCGCGCAACCCAAGAACACCGCCCTGGCGGCCCAGGTCGCCACGGTGTTCAAGGGTGAGACCCTGCGCGGCCTGCTGCTCAACGCCTACGCCTTCGGCACCATGGGCATGATCGCCGGCATCGCCGCGATCGCCGCGTTCATCGCCGGCGCCGTCATGCTGGTGCTCAGCGGCCTCGGCCTGATGCACGCCCGCCGCACCTCCCCGGCCACCGAGATCCTCTCCGGGCACCCGGCACACACATCCGGCCCGGGCACTTCCCCGGTCCGCGCTAATGGCCAGCAGCCCAGCGCCGCCGGTACCCGTCCGGCATAACAACTCTCGCCGGGACACCCCCCGGCAGGCAGACTGCCCCCAGCTGCCAGAGGCACGGCCTGGCCGGCAACACCGGCCAGGCCGTGTCGTCATGCACGCTCGCCCGAGCCCGCCGACCCCCCCGGGGCTACCCGGGACTGCGGGCATGGCCCGCCGGCCATGTAAATGACGTGCCCCGGCATGAGCCGGAGGAAGGCAGCTCGCGGAAAGACGCGTGATGCCAGGCACTGCGAAGGCGTCCCGACACCCACGATGCCCTGAAGCTCCCCCGAATCAGGTAGGCGGGAAACGGACCCACCCGGTGTCCTGTCAGATCGGGACCTTCGTCCCTTCCCGGCGCAGACGCGTCGGCGCAAGCTGAAGGGGGGCTTTGGACTGCCCGAGGGCTCGTGCGCTGTCGGCCGGCCTGATCCACATGGAGATCAACCGGGGTGATGGCAGCCTGGGCACTTTCCTGGCGGTGCAGGCCGGGCTGGCGATGAAGGCGATCGCGAAGTGCGGGTCGCAGGAGCAGAAGGAGCGCTGGCTGGGACCGATGGCCCGGCTGGAGAAGATCGGCGCGTTCGCGCTGACCGAGCCTGAGCACGGGTCCGACTCGGTCTCGCTGGAGACCACGGCCCGCCCCGACGGGGAGTCCTACGTCATCAGCGGGCACAAGAAGTGGATCGGCAACGGCAGCATCGCCGACGTCGTGGTCGTGTGGGCGCGGGACACCTCGGACGGCGCGGTGAAGGGGTTCCTGGTCGAGAAGGGCACCTCCGGCTACAACGCCAGGGTCATGCAGGGCAAGGCATCGCTGCGGGCGGTCTGGCAGGCGGAGATTGAGCTCGCCGCCGTACGAGTCCCCGCCGAGAACAGGCTGCCGGGCGCGAATTCGTTCAAGGACTGCGCCGGGGTCCTGACCGGGACCCGCAGCGCCTGCGCGTGGATGGCGCTGGGCCACGCGGTCTCGGGTTTCGACGCCGCGCTGACCTACGCCAAGCGCCGCAAGCAGTTCGGCAAGCCGCTGGCCAGCTTCCAGATCATCCAGCAGCGGCTGGTCCGGATGCTCGCCGACGTCACCGCTATGCAGCTGTACTGCGTGCAGATCGCGAAGCTGGAAGCGGCCGGGAAGCTGGCCCCGACGCTGGCTGGGCTGGCGAAGCTGCACAACACCAGCAAGGCCCGGGTGGTACTGTCCGATGCCCGCGACATGCTCGGCGGCAACGGCATCCTGCTCGACTTTCACGTCATCCGGCACATGGCCGACATCGAGTCCATCCATACCTTCGAGGGCACGGAAACAATCCAGACCCTCATCGTCGGCCGGGACATCACCGGCATCGGCGCGTTCAGCTGACCGCCTCGTTAACAGCGGTTCGCCCGGATTCGCTCCAGGAGGAACACCATGCGCATCCCCGCGGAATCTTTGTCCGGCACGTCGGTCAGGGATAAGGTCGTCACCGCCGCCGAGGCGGTGCGGCTTGTTCGTGACGGCGACTGGGTCGTGGTCGAGGGGTTTGTGGGGCAGTGCTTCGCCGAGGAGCTGACGCTGGCGCTGGAGCAGCGTTTCCTGCTGACGGGCGCCCCCCGCGACCTCGGGCTGGTGTTTACCGTCGCGGCGGGGAACCGGCAGGGTCGCGGGCTGGACCGGCTGTGCCACGAGGGCCTGCTCAAGCGGGCCGTGGGCGGTCACTGGGGCTTGTCGGCCGAGCTGGGGAAGATGGCCGTGGGCAACAAGATCGAGGCGCATAACCTGCCGCAGGGCGTTATCTCGCAGCTGTTCCGGGACACCGCCGCCGGCAAGCCCGGCCTGCTGACCCGGGTGGGACTGGGGACCTTCGTGGACCCGCGGCAGGGCGGCGGGAAGATCAACGACCGGACCACCGAGGACCGCGTCGAGCTGATCACCCTCGGCGGCGCGGAGTACCTGTTCTACAAGGCGCTGCCGCTCGACGCGGCGTTCCTGCGCGGCACCACCGCGGATCCTGAAGGGAACATCACCATGGAGCGCGAGGCGCTGATCATGGAGGCGCTCGCCGTGGCCACCGCGGTGCACAACGCCGGCGGCCTGGTGATCGTGCAGGTGGAGCGGGTCGCCGAGAGCGGCAGCCTGAGCCCGCGCGAGGTGAAGATCCCGGGAGTCCTGGTCGACTGCGTCGTCGTTTCGCAGCCCGGGCACCATTGGCAGACCTTCGGCACGCCGTACTCGGCGGCGCTGAGCGGGGAGCTGCGGCGGGTCCGCAACGCGGTCCCGCCGCTGGAGCTGACCGAGCGGAAGGTCATTGCCCGCCGGGCGGCGATGGAGCTCCGGCCCGGCAGCGTGGTGAATCTCGGCATCGGCATACCCGAAGGCGTGGCCAACGTGGCGGCCGAGGAGCACATCCTGGACTACCTCACGCTGACCGCCGAACCCGGTGCGACGGGCGGCATGCCGGCCGCGGGGCTGGATTTCGGCTCGGCGGTGAACGCGCAAGCCATCTTGGACCAGCCGTCCCAGTTCGACTTCTACGACGGGGGCGGTCTCGACGCCGCGGTCCTCGGCATGGCGCAGGCGGACCGGCTGGGCAACGTCAACGTCAGCCGGTTCGGGCCGAAGCTGGCGGGCTCGGGGGGGTTCATCAACATCAGCCAGAACGCCAAGCGGCTGGTGTTCACCGGGACCTTCGTCGTGCCGGGCCGCTGCAGCGTGCAGGACGGCCGGCTGGTCATCGCCGACGGTGCCGTGGCGCCCAAGTTTCTCGCCGACGTCGAGCAGCGGACCTTCAGCGGCCCGTACGCGGCCGCCGCCGGCCAGCCGGTGCTCTACGTGACCGAGCGATGCGTCTTCCAGCTCACCCCCGACGGCCTGGAACTCACCGAGATCGCCCCGGGGGCAGACCTCGAGAACGACGTCCTGGCCCACATCGGGTTCGAGCCCATCATCGGCGGCGAGCCGAAGCTGATGGACGCGCGGATCTTCGCCGCCGGGCCCATGGGCCTGAAGGACGACCTGCTGACCATGCCACTGGAGGCGCGGTTCGCCTACGACGCCGAACGGAACATCTTCTTCCTCAACATGGAGGGCATGTCGCTAGTCAGCGCGGACGAGGTTCAGGCGATCGGGACCGAGGTCGGCACGCGCCTGGCCGCCATCGGCAAGAAGGTGCAGATGGTCATCAACTACGACAACTTCTACCTGGACCCGGCCCTGACCGACGACTACGTCTCCGTGGTCCGCAGGCTGGCCGAGCGGCACTACGCCAGCGTGACCAGGTACACGACCAGCTCCTTCATGCGGCTCAAGCTCAGCGAGCACCTGTCCGACCGGGGACTGGCCCCGCACATCTACGAAAGCCGCCAAGAAGCCGTGAACTGGCTCGCAAAACAGATACCGAGCGCCTATCCAGGCTGAGGGAGCTGCCATAGGCTCGCTAGGAGAAGCATCCATCAGATCCTGCGCCGGGCCAGAGCAAGTGCGCAGGTGACCGCGTCGCTCCGGACCATGGTGGCACGGCCAGTCATGGTCGGTTAGGATCCAAGGTTCCTCAGCGATGCACACCTCATCAACCGCACCCTGCGACGCGGTGATACCAGAACGGTACGAGCCGCGCATACAGCCGCCGGGCGATCGCCCGCCTGGGAGGGCAAGCGACTCGGCGGAGGCGACTCTGCGCCTAGTGCAGGAGCGCGATCGCATCGCCGGAGGCATGAACGACATCGTGGTGCGCCGGCTGTTCTCCGCGGGGCTCGCACTCGAAACGGCACTGCGGCTGATGGGCGGCCATCCTGGGGCCGTGAAGGTCCAGGAAGCCATCGGCGAGTTGGACCTGACGATCCGGGACTTCAGGAACGTGCTGTTCGATCTACCAGCTCAGGGGGAGATCGTCGTGTAATTAGCAAGGGTGATGAGCGGTGAATCATGGCAAGCAGCCCCACCGAGCTCCTGCCTGAATCTTTCACGAGGGTGGCAGGTAGGGTGCAAAACGGTCATCGGGCTGCGCCTCAAACAGTCAGGCACGCACTGGACCACCGCCGGCGCAGACGCCATCACCACCCTGCGCTGCCAGCAGGCCCGAAAACCAGATCTGGCACTCACGGTGCAACCAGATATCAGTCGCCTGACCAGCCCAACCCGCTAAACGATCTTGATCACCTGCAAAATTGGCGCACCCCGGCGAGCATCCCGCGCTCGGTGTACGCTC
>CAWCUJ010000051.1:0-41134 GCA_963798675.1 uncultured Actinomycetes bacterium
CCTCGCCGGCCAGCTGAA
Organism: uncultured Actinomycetes bacterium; assembly: GCA_963798675.1. Lineage (GTDB taxonomy): Bacteria > Actinomycetota > Actinomycetes > Streptosporangiales > Streptosporangiaceae > Palsa-504. The sequence goes on from CAWCUJ010000051.1 coordinate 19, forward strand.
GACCTCCGCTTCGGCCGTGCAGTACGCGCTGACCCGGCTGGTGACCGAGAACCTGGTGATCCGGGAGGACCGGGGCCACGTGGTCAAGCCACTCGACGTCGGCACCTCCAATGAGGCCCACGACGCCAGGATGGCTATCGAACTCGGCGTAGCCGAGATGACGGTGGGACACCTCGGCCCAGGTCAACTGTCCGAACTGCGGCGACTGGCCCAGGCCACGGTGGACGTCCTCGGCCGGGGTGATCCGGACGGCATAGCCGCCTACGCGGCGGCCAACCAGGAGTTCCACCGCTTCCTGGTGGCCACCGCGGGGGTGGATGCGCTGTCCGCCGTCTATGAGCAGCTCAGCATCGCCGACCTGATCTCGCGGGCGCTGCGGACCCAGGACGAGATCGAGGGCATCCTGGCGGGTGAGCACCTGGACCTGGTGCAGGCCTACGAACGAGCCGACCTTGACGGCGTTCGGGAGGTCATCATCCGGCATACCGCGCACGCCAAGCAGACCCAGCAGCGTGGCATCGAAAGAGCCGGTGGTCAGCTGTAAGGCCTGGCGCCTGACCGGGCAGATCTCATCGAGAAAAGGAGCACCGCATGGCCGGTTACCAGTCGTTCTCACTCAACGCCGTGGAGAAAGCACAGAGCTCTTCGGCCGCCGCCTACCGGGAGTTCCTTCGCCGGCCCGGCTTTTCGATGGGCATGTACCTGCTGCCCGCGGGCAGCCAGGATGCCCAGCACCCGCACAGCGCGGACGAGGTCTACACCGTCCAGCACGGCCGGGCCCAGCTCGAAGTCGACGGTGAGACCATCGACGTCGGGCCAGGCGACGTCATCTCGGTGGACCGCGGCCGGGACCACCACTTCCTCAACATCACCGAGGATCTGGCCGTCCTGGTCATATTCGCTCCGCCCGACGACCCGGAAGCCTAGGTGTCGTGAAGGAAATTGAAACGGCGGACGCGCCCCACCACACGGGGCCGGTGCCGCAGGCGGTGGAATCGGGCGGCTGGATCTTTGTCTCGGCCCTGTTCGGAAACGATCCGCAGACCGGCAGGCGGCCGGCCGAGGCAGGCGAGGAGGCGGACCAGATCTTCGCTAACCTGACCGCCATCCTCGCCGCCGCCGGCGCCGGCCTGTCCGATGTCGTGCGGGTCGGCATCTTCATGCGGGACCTGCAGCGGGACCGGCCGGCCTTCAACCAAGCGTGGGTCCGCCATTTCGGCCACCACCGGCCCGCCCGATCCGCGGTCGAGGTGAAAGACTTCGGCCGGGCCGGCGAGGGCGCCCGCTACATGGTGGAGGCCCAGGCGCACGGCGGCTGACCGTTTGCCGCAAACGGTCAGCCGCCGTGCTCAGCCGTACGGTGCTCAGCCGTACGGGCCGAACTCTCCCAGGTTCCGCAGGAAGTCGGGCTGGGCCTCGACCACGACGACCGGGATCTTATGTCTGGCCTCGATCTTATCCGGCGCCTTCATGGCAAGATAGCGGGACTTTCGAGCCGGATAAGTAGAGACGATGACTTGGTCGTACTGCCGCTTGACCCATTCCTCATCAACCGCCTGTACAGGATCGGGCGGCCCGATATGATAATCGAGCGGAATGTCCGATTCCTTGAACCGCCGCTGGGCCGCCTCGGCCATTCGGCGCGCCACTTCCTCGTCTTCCCCTTTGTGCTGGCCTAGATATTGCCTGACGTGCGTGGCCGGCACGAGCAAGGTAAACACGGCGTCCTTATCCCTGGCAAGGATAGACTCTGCTTCCTCCACCACTTCCGGATTTGCCGCCGTCTCGCCACCGACGATGAGATACCGAGACACTATTACTCCTTATGCCTTGCCGGATATGCTCGCGGAGGAGGTGATCATAGCACTATTCGCTCCACCCGGTCGACCAGGAAGATGTACGAGAGGGCCCCTATCCCGGCGATGACCGCGATGTAGACCAGGCCGTAGGCGAAGGAACCGGTTGCGCCCACGATAAAGCCGATCACCAGCGGCGAGAGCGCGCCGCCCGCGTTGGCGAAGAAGTTGAACAGGCCGCCGGTAAGCCCGAGCTGTTTGGCCGGAGCGATGTCGGACAGCAGCGCCCAGGCGGTGGCCGATGCCATGCCCTGAGCGAAGAAGGCGATCGAGAAGAACGTGATGACGAGCGCCGGGTTGTTCACGAAGTTGTCGAAGATGACGATCATCGAAAGGATCAGCCCGGAGATGATGGGGGTCTTGCGGGCTATGGTCGTCGCCACGCCACGGCGCAGCATCCAGTCCGACCAGCTACCCGCGGCCAGGGTGCCGAGCAGCGCGACCAGGTACGGAATCGTGACCATAATGCCGGCTTTGAGCAGCGTGAAATGCTTCTGCTCGACCAGGTAGGTCGGGAACCAGGTCAGGAAGAAGAACAGTGTCGAAGTATTCGCGAACTGGCCGATCAGCGCGCCGACCATCCGCTTGTGGCGCATGAGCTTCGGGATGTCGGAGAACTTCGCGTGCTCGCCGCCGCCCTCGGGATGCGCCGCCTTCACTGCGCCCCCGCCCTTTTCGATGAGGTCGACCTCGGAGCGGGACACCCGCTTGTCACTCTGGGGATTGTTGCGGATAAAGATTAGCCAGACGAACGCGAACACCAATCCGAGCCCGCCGGTCAGGTAGAACACCGAATGCCACCCGTACGTAACCGCCATCCAGGCCAGGAGGGGAGCGGCGATGGCCAGCCCGACGTACTCGCCAGCGGTATATGCGCCCGTGGCAAGGCCGCGCTCCTTGGTCGGGAACCACCTGCTGACCAGCGCATTGTTGGCGGGGAAGGCAGGTGTCTCGGCCACGCCAAGGGCGAGCCGCAGCCCGAGCAGGGAACCGAATCCCTTGGCCAGGCTGATGCTCCCGGTGACTATCGACCAGAAGATCAGGGCGACCCCGAAGGTAATCCTCGGCCCGATCCGGTCGAGGACCCATCCGCCGGGGATCTGCAGGATCGCGTAGGTCCACGAGAACGCGGAGAAGATTAGCCCCAACTCCGCTTCGCTGATGTGCAGGTCCGCTTTAACATCTGGCGCGACGATGGACAGGTTCGCGCGGTCCATGTAGTTGATTGCGGTGGCGATAATTATGATCGCCAGAATGCCGTAGCGGACACGAGTGCTGACAGCCTTCGAGGGCCTCTCAAGATCTTCAATTTCTCTCGTCGTGGCCATCTCGCTCCTAACTTCGGGCATCTAACTTCGGGCATCGGCTGCTAAGGCAGATGACTGCTACCGGCAACGTAGCTTCCGGTAAAAAAGAGCGCCACCGTTCTTTCCGCTCAGCGGACCAGCGGGTCTCCGGGCCATGGGGCGCCAACACACGGCGGCCGGGTCAGGGTGCTATTCCGGCCCCGCCGGCGGGTGCGGCCACCGCCAGGAGACGGGCTACCGCCTGCCGGGCGCGGCGGGCGAACTCGAGGGGGCCGAGTGATTCAAGCAGGGCGAGGTTGGGCGTCTCCACGCTGAGCGGCAGCCCGGCTGGCACCGCCGCGATGATCTCGGCCAGGGGAAGTTCACCATCGCCGGGCAGCAGGCGCACCGCGCGTGCTTCTAGGGCCAGGTCCGTGATCCCCTCGACGGATTGCCCGCGGGGAAGTTCCCGCGGCCGCGGCAGGTTATGCGGGGCGGCCAGCGGCGCGTCACAGAGCTGGCAGTACGCGATCAGCTTGGGATCAAGCGCCCGCACGTCGCCTGGTGTGCCGCCGCTCCGCTGCAGGTGGAGCGGATCGATGATGATTCCGCCGCCGGACTCGCCGACCAGAATGGTCGCGTCGGAAAGCGTCTTCACCTGCATATAGGGGATGGCTTCTATCGCCGGGCGCAGGCCGTAGGGGCGCGCGGCCTCCGCCAGCGCCGCGAACGTGTCCCGAGCCCTGTGCAGGTCAGGATCGTCGGCCATGACGTTCAGGAAGCTGGCGCCCAGAGCCGCCGCCGTTTCGAACAACGGCTCGTACTTCGCGACGACCGTCTGCGGGTCGATACGGATTATTTCCGCGTCAAGCACTCGCACGCCGGTGTCACCCATCCGGCGGAGCGTCTCGGCGAGCATCGGAGAGCCAGACCTCATGGGCCATTCTTCTTCGGTGGGACCGATGGCCGCCACCCGGATACCGACCGCGTCGAAGCCGGCGTCATGGGCCAGTGACACCCAGTCCGGCGGCGCGGTATCGAGCATGGTCAGGTGACCAACGCCCACCAGCGGCATCTCGGCCTCCTCGGTCCTCGTCGATGCTGCGACATCCGGACCGCCGCGGCGCATCTGCGGGCACCGTGGGTGCCCCGGTCTCGACGCTTAGGACGCTGCCCGCCCGGCGCGGCGGGCGCAACGCACATCCCGCCCAGTGGCAGGAACCGCCTCCCCGGCCGGGCACCGGCCCCATGCTGCGTGAGACCCTGCTCAGGCTGGCGCTGGCCAAGGCGAACCAGGCTAACGATCAGGCAGATGCGAGGTAGCGAGACGCGGCCGACGGATTGGCATCTTGGGCGCCGTCGGCCCTAACCTGCTACAGACTCATGCCAAGGCGCGGCGCGGGCCGCTGGCCGACCAGCGGCCCGGGCAGACCTGCGCCCGGGGCAGACCTCGAGATAGGTAAATGAACGTGGACGTTACCACCACTGCGGTAGACCAGACCGTGCGGCGGGCGGCCGTGCTTGGGTCCCCGATCAAGCATTCGCTCTCCCCGGTACTGCACGGAGCGGCCTACCAGGCACTTGACCTGCATGGCTGGCACTACGACAAGATCGAGTGCGACGAGCCGGGCCTGCCGGGCCTGGTCGACAGCATGGGACCCGAGTGGGCGGGCCTGTCGCTGACGATGCCGCTCAAGCGGGTGGCCCTGACCGTCGCCGACGAGGTATCGCCGCTGGCCGAGGCGGTCGGGGCCGCGAACACGCTGGTGTTCCCCGCGGCCGGCCCGGCCGGAGGCAGGCAGGCGCACAATACTGACGTGGCCGGCATGGTCTCGGCGCTACGGGAGGCCGGGCTGGCCCGGGTCGAGCAGGCGGTCATTCTGGGCGCGGGCGGCACGGCGCAAAGCGCCCTCGCCGCGGTGCGCGAGCTGGGCCACCAGTCGCCGATTGTCCTGGTGCGCAACCTGGCCCGGACCGGCGAGCTGCGCGAGACCGCCGATCGACTCGGGATGCGGCCGACGATCTCCGGCGGCCTGTTCACCGAACCGCTGCCCGCCGTCGACCTGGTCATCTCCACGCTGCCTGGCGGCGCAGCCGATCCGCTGAACGCTACCCGCTGGAAACCAGACACCATGGTGCTTGATGTGGTGTACGCGCCGTGGCCGACCCCTTTCGCCGGGTCAGCCCTGGCCGCGGGCTGCCCGGTGGTCAGCGGTCTGACCGTGCTGCTGTACCAGGCGGTTGCGCAGGTCGAGCTGATGACTGGTCATCCCGGCCCGGTGGAGGCGATGCGTACCGCTCTAGTGGCCGCGGTCGCTGCCCGGCAGGGCTGAGCCGGCAGGCAAGAAACCTGACGTATGGCACGCGCCACCGTTCGTTCGGAAAAAAGATTCTATTTATACCGAACGGGCCGCGTGTTACCTCTCGGTCACCGTTTTCGTGGTCGTCGGGACCATTCACCGATTCGCTCGGCGACGATCACGCAGCGTCGAAATCCGGCTACGCAGAGCAGCTTATGGACGCGGAGTTCCGTTGAGGTTACGCTCGAAACGGGTCGAAATGGCGCTGGCTTGCCAGCCCAGTTTCGCCGCCCAGTCGTTGCTCCAGACCCCGGTAGCGCTGCGTACTGTTACGGACTTGCTACCGGGAGATCTGACGTTGGCGCAGCTAGTCGCCTATCCTCCTCGCGGCGGGGCGCCGTCTGGGACGGGCGCCGCCTTGAGAAAGGCCCGGGCGGCTATCGGCGAGCACCCGAATGGTCAGGTACCGCATCCGGCCGATCACGCCAAAACCGAGGTGAGGCGCGCCCTTTTCCTCAGACATGTTTATTCGCACTCTTGTTTCGCTGGCAAGGAGGAGGCCCAATGGCGGGTAACTCGGCGGAGCCTGGTCGGTCGGTGACCAGTAAGATCGTGGCGATCTTGCTGACATTTCGTGACGGCAACGAGCACTCGCTTACCGAGATCGCCCGGCTGACCTGCCTGCCCGTTTCGACGGCTCACCGGCTAGTGACCGAGCTCGCGGGATGGGGTGTCCTGGAGCGCACCGACGAGTCAATGTTCCAGATCGGCCTGCCCATCAAGGCGATAGGCAGCCGGAGGTCCTACCCGCCGACGATCGTCGAGTCAGCCCGGCGCGTCCTGGAGGATCTGGTCACCGCGGCCCGGACAAGCGCGCGGTTCGGGATCCTGACCGGCACAGACGTCGCCTGCATCGAGAAGCACTGCGATCACAGCCCGGTCACCACATTCGCGCAAGCGGCGCGGCTGCCCGCTCATGCCACCGCCCTCGGCAAGGCGCTGCTGGCGTTCTCCTCAGCCGAGATACTCGACCGCCTTATCGTCACTGGCCTGACCGGCTTTACCCCGAACACGCTGACCGATCCGGACCGGCTCCGCCAGTGCCTGGCCAGCATCAGGCTGACCAGGGTCGCGGTTTCCCGATGGGAATTCAAGCCCGGGCACTCAGGGGTGGCCGTGCCGGTATTCGGATCGGGCGGCATGGCGGTGGCGGCCCTCGGGCTCACCGTTCCCAATCTCCGCACCGACCTGCAGATGGCAAGTTCCGTGCTGACGATAGCCGCCCGCGGGCTCTCCAGAGAACTCGCCGCTAGCGGCAGCCACGTCAACCGCTTCGCAATGATCACCGAGCAGCACGCGTCGAACAGGACGGTACGTGAAGGATCGGACCGGCGTCCCTTCCCGGCCCCGAGTGCTGGTGTGAACCAGCGAGGCTCCGCCTCTGACCGCCTAGCGACCAAGGACGGCTAGCGACGGCGTGACAGAGGGTGTCTCATTGCGACTTCTCTACTCTTGCCGACCCTTCCAGCGGGGCGCGAGGCCCCGGTCAGCTGGCCTGTGATAGCTGGTGCAGGCCGTGGATGGCGAGGACGTAGCCGTACACGCCGAAGCCGACGATGATGCCCGAGGCGACCGGGGAGATGAAGGAGTGATGACGGAACTCCTCCCGTTTGTGCACGTTGGAGATGTGACACTCAATAAGCGGCAGGCTAGCGCCCTCGATGGCGTCGTGCAGAGCGGCCGACGTGTGCGTGAACGCCCCGGGATTGAACACCGCGCCGATCGACTCCCCGGCTTTGACCGCCGCTCCCGTTTCATGGATCCAGTCGATCAGCCGGCCCTCGTGATTCGACTGCTTGAAGTCGACGTCAAGGCCCAGCTTGGCCGCCGCGTCACTACACAGCTTCTCGACATCAGCCAACGTGGTCGTCCCGTACACCTCCGGCTTCCGGGTCCCCAGGAGATTCAGATTCGGTCCGTTCAGAATGAGTACCGACGCCATGACGCGCTCCCTTCATCGACTACTCACGCAGCCCGCGGACCCCGCCTGCCGGAGACTACCCAGGCAACTCTGGTGGGAAGCCCGAGCCGGCTCCAGCACGCTTCCAGCTAGCGGGATGACGTCAGTTGGGCACGACGGTACTGGACGCGGTGTCGCTGACCTACTGGAGGCTCGCCTTAGGTTGCCCCGGGGTGGTGGCTGGGGTGTCTTGTGGGCTGGGCTGCCGGGGCTGGACGGAGCGGACGAGGATGCGCTGGCCACCGACCTCGTATCCGGCGGTCTGGAAGCTGATGATGCGGTGGCCGCGGTTCTTAGACAGGTACAGGGCGCGGGCCCAGGTGTACATGGTGCCGAGCCGGTTGCCCCAGCCGACCAGGTACTGAACGTGGATGAAGCCCCACATCAGGTAGGCGGGCACGCCAGTGAACCTCAGGCCCATCGACTCGGCGACGGCCCGCCGGTGTCCGATGGTGGCCATCGATCCCTTGTCGAAGTACTGGAACGGGGCGGGCGGCTCATGGCCGGCCAGCCGGGCCCGGATCACCTTGCCGACATACTTGCCTTCCTGCATGGCCGGCTGGGCCACGCCGGGCAGGCGGTTCAGCGACACCATGTCCCCGATCGCGAATACCTCTGAGTGGCCGGGCAGGGTGCAGTCCGGGCCAACCGGCACCCGCCCGGCCCGGTCCGTACTCGCTCCGATCTTGGCCGCGAGCAGGCCGGCCAGCGGGGACGCCTGTACACCAGCGGCCCAGATCCGCGTCTTGGCCCGGACGGTCTCGCGCCCGCCAGGAGCCTGGACGGTGATGGAGTCATGGTCCATGTCGACGGCCAGGGTGTTCAGCCGGATGTCCACGCCCATCTTCTCCAGCTCCCGCTGCGTATAACGCTGCAGTTTCGGGTGGAAGGGCGGCAGGACGGAGGGAGCGCCCTCCAGCAGGATGATCTTAGCCTCGGAGGTGTCCACGTCGCGGAATTCGCGCGGCAGCACCTTGTGGGCCAGCTCGGCGATCTGGCCGACCAGCTCCACCCCGGTCGGCCCGGCGCCGACCACCACGAAGGTCAGCCATTCGGCTCGCTCTGTCGGGTCGGTGGCCAGCTCGGCCATCTCGAAGCTGGACAAGATCTTGTCACGCAGGTACCGGGAGTCTTCCATCGTCTTCATCCCGGGCGCAAACTGCGCGAACTCGTCTTTGCCGAAATAGGAGTGCGTCGCCCCGGCCGCGACCACCAGCGTGTCGTACGGCAGCTCGGCCAACCGGCCGTCCGGCTCCCGAATGCGCACCGTCCGCCGGTCCACGTCAATGTCCTGGACCTCGGCCAGCAGCACCCGCACGTTCGGCTGGCCGCGGACCACCTGCCGCAGCGCGGGAGCGATCAGCCCGGGCGGCAAGATCCCCGCCGCAACCTGATAGAGCAGCGGCTGGAACAGATGATGATTCGTCCGGTCCACCAGCGTGATCTGCACATCCGCATCGGCCAGCGCCCTGGTCGCCGAAAGGCCGCCGAACCCGCCGCCGATCACCAGCACCCGGTGCTTTCCGTCCGCCATCGCCGCACTCCCTTCGCGTCGGCCACCAGATGCGGCAGCAGCCGCCAGACGGCAGCAGCCGCCAGACGGCACCAGCATCTAGCCCTGCCCCGCCAAAGTCACGGCCTTCTCTACTGAGCAGAATCCCGGTAACTCCCTAGCGCCCGGCGATGGCAACATCACAAGACGCGAAAGCCACCAGGCAAGCCAGGTCACCCGCCCGCCAGGCACCGTCCCGACAGTGAGGTACCGCGATGCACGCAACGCAAGTGCTGGCTGTGGCAGTCGGCCACCAGGTGGTTCCTGCGCGTGCTCAGATGGCGACCACGCTAGGTTTTCACATCATTCTGGCCTGCTTCGGGATCGCCTTCCCGACCATCGTTCTTGCGGCCGAGTTCCGCGGTCTTAGCCGTTCCGATGACGTGGCGATGCTGCTGGCCCGGAGATGGTCACAGGTCATGGGCGTTCTGGTCGCCGTCGGTGCCGTCACGGGTACCGTCCTGTCTTTCGAGATGGGGCTGCTGTGGCCAGGGCTCATGCGCACCTACGGCGCGGTACTCGGCGTGCCGTTCGGCTTCGAGGGGATCTTCTTCTTCCTCGAGGCGATCTTCACCGGCATCTACTTGTACGGATGGCAGCGCCTCCCGGGCTGGGCGCACTTCTATACGGGTATCCCGATCGCCATCACCGGCCTGGGGGGCGCGGTCGCGGTGATGGCGGCGAATTCCTGGATGAACCAGCCGGGCGGCTTCACGCTCAGCCACGGGCGGGTGGTGGCGGTCAATCCGTGGCAGGTCTTTTTCAACCGGGCAACGCTCTATGAGACGCCCCATATGATCCTCGCGGCCTACATGGTGGTCGGCTTCATGGTGGCGTCGGTTTACGCGGCCGGGATACTCAAGGGACACCGGGATCGTTACCACCGGCTCGGTTTCGGGATCCCGTTCACGATCGCCGCCATTCTGACTCCCATTCAGATCTTCATCGGCGACACGGCCGCCCGGGCCATCGCCAGTCAGCAGCCGGTCAAGTTCGCCGCGATCGAGTACGTCACCCGCACCGGCCGCGACGTTCCCGAGTACCTCGGCGGTTTTTACGTGAACGGAAAGGTCTACTTTGGCCTGCGCATTCCGTACGCCGACTCGCTCCTGGTCGGCTTCAAGCCATCCACCCAGGTCACCGGACTGAACTCGGTGGCTGCCGCCGACCGCCCGCCCGCGCTTACGCTGATCCACCTGTCCTTCGACGCCATGGTCGGGCTGGCCTTCTTGCTGCTGCTAGCGGGACTATGGGCGCTGCTGATGTGGCGGCGCCGGCACGGCCTCCCCAGGCAGTCATGGTTCTGGTGGCTCGCGGTGCTCTGCGGCCCGGCGGCACTGGTGGCGATGGAGTGCGGCTGGATCGTGACCGAGGTCGGCCGCCAGCCGTGGGTCGTGTATCAGCTCATGACCACGGCCGCCGCGGCGACGACCAACGGCGGAGTCATCGACAGCCTGACCGCCGTGATCGTCCTTTACGCCGTGCTCGGAGTCGCCACCCTGATCATCTTGCGGATGCTGGCGCGCCGCTGGCGACAGAGCTCGCAGGCCGAGCCGGAGACGGGTGTCCCCTACGGGCCGCCCGCTGAGCACCGTGAGCCCACCGGCCGGGAGCCGACATGATCGTCAACGTGGTCGCCGGGATCTTGCTGGCGGGCCTGACCCTGTACGCCGCCCTGGGCGGAGCCGACTTCGGCGGCGGCCTGTGGGACCTGCTGGCCGGCGGAGACCGGCGCGGCCAGGCCCCTCGCCAGCTGATCGACGACACGATCACGCCGGTCTGGGAGGCCAATCACGTCTGGCTCATCTTCGTCCTCGTCATCTTCTGGACCGCCTTCCCGCCGGCCTTCGCGGCCGTCATGACCGCGACTGCGTTGCCGTTGTGGCTGGCCGCCTTCGGGATCGTGCTGCGGGGAGCGGGCTTCGCCTTCCGCAAGGAGGTGGAAACGCTGCACTGGCAGCGCCTGTTCGGCGCCGCCTTCGCCTTCTCCTCGCTCATCGTCCCGTTCTTCATGGGGACCGTGATCGGCGCGATCGCGTCGGGCCGGGTGCCGGCCAATCCCACCCGCACTGACCTGGCGGTGTGGACCGGGCCCACCTCACTGCTCATCGGAGCATTGTTCGTCGCGGTGTGTGCCTACCTCGCGGCCACCTTCCTCACCCAAGAGGCCAGCCGCCGCGGGGACCACCGCCTCAGGCGATACTTCGCCCAGCGCGCCGCCATTGCCGGCACCATCTCAGGAGCGCTCTCGCTGGCGACACTGGTGGAGATCCACAGCTCGAACCCGGCCCTGTTCCACGGACTCACGCACCGGGCCCTGCCGCTCGTCATCGTCGCGGCGGGCTGCGGACTGGCCGTCGTCGTACTCCTGGCCACCGGGCGCTCACAAGGCCTGCGCGCACTGTCGGTCCTGGGAGTGGCGGCCGTCGTGTTTGGCTGGGGCGTGGCCCAGTACCCCGTGCTGCTGCCCGGCACCGGCCTGACGCTCACCACCGCATCGGCGCCACATTCCGTCCTGGTCACCGTCGTGGTGATTTTCGTCGTGGCCGTCTTGCTGGTCGTCCCGTCCTTCCTCTTGCTGTTCTCGCTGCACGGCCGCCAGCTGCTCGAGTCGGAAAAGCATGCGGAAAAGGGCTGACGAAACGGATGGCCACGCGCCAGGCCACGACGGTCATGACACGGAGCGGCACTTGAACATCTTCGACGAACCGAAGATCGATTGCCATAATCATGTCTTCGATCCCGCCCGGTTCGAGTTCTCGCCGAAGGCCTACTATCTCCCGGTCGGCGCCGAGCTGGGTACCCGATCACAGCTGACCGCGCTCTTCGAGGCCTACGGCGTACAGCGGGCGCTAGTCGTCCAGCCGAACTCCGGCTATGACGACGACAACCGCTGCCTTATTGACGTCCTGGCCCGCGGGGAGGGTCGGTTCAGGGGCATGGCGGTCGTCGCCAACGACGTGTCCCGCCGTGAGCTCGAACGGCTGCGCGCCCTGCGGATAGGCGGCGTGACCTTCAACGCGGCGCTACTGGGAGTGGAGTATTACGCGAAGGCCGCCAGGCTGCTGACCGAACTAGCTGACCTGGGCATGTTCGTCGATCTCCAGGTCCAAGCCGACCAGATGGCGGACATGCTTCCGCTTCTTGAGGCTACCGATGCGCGGATCGTCGTTGATCACTGCGGGCGTCCGCGGCCAGGTGCCGGACTCGATCAGCCGGGTTTCGCGGCGCTCTTGCGCCTGGCCGCCACGGGCAGGGTCTTCGTCAAGATATCGGGGTACGCCAAGTTTTCCGCTCAGTCCTATCCGTATCGGGATGCGTGGCCTTATGTGCAGAGCTTGATCCAGTCGTTCGGTCCTGACTGCTGCGTATGGGGGTCCGACTGGCCGTTCCTGCGTGCTCCGGAGCGGATCGACTACGGTCCGTTGCTTAAACTGATCGAGCACCTTATCCCGGAGCCGACCGACCGGTCAAAGCTGCTGTGGCATACTCCGAACCGCCTGTTCGGGTTCGCGGACCCGCCAAGCGGGTAACTTCGCCACGGGTAGCGTCCAGGCGACGGGCCTGGCGCCGCATCACGAGCACGCCGATCACCGCCACCAGCCACACCGGGTACTGCACCAGCCAGGCCAGGCGGAATGCCCCCGGCGTGAAGCCGCCCATCACGGTCATGACCGCACCCATCACGGCAAGCACGAACAATGTGGCCAGGAAGCCGCCCATGTTGACCATGGATTGCGCCACGCCGAGGTTAGTGCGCGGGTTGGAGGTCCGCGCGATGTCGAACCCGACCACCGAACCCGGGCCGCCCGCGGACAGCACCACGACGAGCAGCACGAGCAGCCAGCGCGGAGCGGGGCCCGGGAACGCGAGGACGGCGGTCCAGGTCAGCACGTCCGCGGCGATCACCGCCAAGAGCAGCCAGGACCGGCGGGCGGGATACCGCGATGTGAGCATGCCGACGACCGGGCCTATGCAGATCGTGCACAGGACGAACAGCGTTATCAGCGCGCCCGCCGCCGACGTCGACAGGTGCTGCGCCGATTCCAGGTAGGGCACACCCCACAGCAGCGCGAACACCATCATCGAGAACTGCGTGCCCATATGGCCGAAAAATCCGAGCCGCGTACCCGGCCGGCCCCAGACTTCCCGCAGCTGACGTCCGATCTCCCGCGCGGACATCGACGGCGCAGGCGACCATCCGCCCGCTGGAGCGTTGCGGACTACCGCGGCCGCTAGGAGAGCCACGAGTGCGCTGCCCGCGGCGGCGAAGCCGAATGCCGTGGACCAGCCCGCGTGATGCAGCAGTATCAGGAGGGGTACGGCCGACAGGATCTGACCGAGCTGGCCCAAGATGGTCGTCAGCTGGGTGATCACGGGGACGCGCCGGGCCGCAAACCAGCGCGGGACAAGTCCGAGAACCGCGACGAACACTATGGCGTCCCCCAGCCCGACCAGGATCCGGGCCAGCACGGCCTGAGGCAGGGCGGTGGCGCTCGCCAGCACGAGCTGACCGGTGGTCAGGAAGACCCCGCTGACGACGAGCATGACCCGCGGGCCAAACCGGTCGACGAGCAGGCCGGCCGGCGTCTGGGCGGCGATGTAGACAGTGACCTGGATGAAGACGAAAGCCGCCAGCATCCCGGGGGTGATGCCGAATCGCCTGGCCGCGTCCAGCCCGGCGACTCCGAGCGACGTCCGCTGCATAACGGTCAGGATGTAGGTCAGGACTCCGACGGCCCACACGGCCCACCCTCGTCCGCGTGTGGTCAGTTCCCCGTTCCGGGCCGCTGGCATTTCTCTCTCTCGTACCGTCACCGGCCAAGTGTGGCAAAAATTGCCAGTTTTGGCAAATATTTGCCTAGTTTGCCAGTACTCGGTAGCATCAGCCTGTGCATGCCATGGGCGCAGGAGGATGAATTCGCTAGGCGAGCCGGAGGTGGCCGCCGCAAAACGGCGAGCGGTCACCCTGCAGGATGTGGCCGACGAAGCCGGCGTTGCCGTGTCCACAGCTTCGCGTGCCCTGTCTAACCCTGACCGGGTCAGCGCGGCGACACGCCACCACGTGCAGACCGTCGCAATGCGACTGGGCTACCGGCACAACCGGATCGCGACCGCCCTCGAGACAGGCCGCACGCCTATGCTCGCCCTCCTAGTGGCCGACATCACCAATCCGCACAACTTCGGTCTCATCCGCGGCGCCGAGGCGCAGGCCCGGGCCGCGGGCTACACCCTCATCATCGGCGACACGCAGGAAAGCTCAGAGTTCGAGAGAGCCCACGCCGAGCGACTGGGCTCCACGGTCGCCGGATTCGTGCTGGCAGGCAGCCGACTGCCCGACGATGATCTGCTCGCACTGGCCGAACAGCGGCCCGTCGTGCTGTTTAACCGGCAGGCGGCCAGCCTGCCCAGCGTCGTGAGTGACTCCGCCGACGCCGGCCGGCAGATCATCGATCACCTCGCGGCCTTGGGTCACCGGTCGCTGACCTACCTGGGCGGTCCGGCGAACGCGTGGGTCGACGGCGAGCGCTCACGCGCGCTGTCGAATTTCGCCGAACGCGCGGGCATCAAGGTGATCAGGCGGGGACCCTTCGCCCCGACCCTCGAGGGCGGGTCGGCGGCGGCTGACATCGGCGTAGCCAGCGGAACGACCGCGCTGGTCGCGTTCAACGACCTGCTCGCCATCGGCGTGCTGCAACGGCTGCAGCACCTGGGAATCGACGTCCCCGGTGACGTGAGCATGGTCGGCTTTGACGACATTTTCGGCTCGGACTTCTGCCGTCCGCCGCTCACTACCGTCACCGCTCCGGTCGAGCAGGCTGGCCGGACGCTGATCGACCTGCTGCTGGGCACTCGCGACGTCCAGCGCGCGCCGCACATCGTGCTGCCCACCGTACTGCGGGTCCGCGATTCAACTGGCCCCGCGGCTCACTTATCCGTCGTTGGGTCGAGGTCGACGGCCCGGCATAGGTCGGCCGCGCCCAGCCGGGTGAGCGAGCCGATGAACGCAAGATAGCTCTCGGTGCTGAGCGGACGGTTATCGATCAGTTCGGCCGCCTGGTTAGCGGCAGCAATTGAGTCCGAAACGTCGGCCGGTCCTCGGTCCGCAAGGACGTTCAGCGCGGCCGCGAGGTCACCGATTGCCTCCTGGAGCCGGCTCGGTACCGCCACGTCTGCTCGGACGGCCGCGGTAGCAACGCGCAGCAAAGTCAGCACGGTGCCGGCGAGCAGGTTGAGCTCCCCCCAGTGCGCCTTGGCGCGTCGCACCGGCATGCGGTCATGCCAGCGGCGCGGCGCCAGCACGATCCGCACGGCCGTGGTGTGGGCATCGGTAAGCGTGGCCAGTCGACCATGAATGCGCTGGCTGATGGAGATTGTCCAGGCTGCGTCGGGGTGGGTTTGGCCGGCGAGGACCTCGCCGAGATGATCAAGCGCCGCACCGAGCGCGGCGAATACGGCCTGGGTAGCGTCGCGGATCAGTGGCAGTGGTGCAGCGGGGAACAGGAGCACGGCCATCGTGAGCGCCACGCCTCCGCCGATCAGTGCGTCGATCAACCGCTCCGGTCCGGTGCCGGTGCGGTGGAGGGCGATGACCAGGATCGCCGAGGAGGCCGTCTGGTTGATGAACATCCCTCCCGCCCCAACGAAGTCGCGACCAATCACCGACGCCAGGCACATCGACGCGAACACAGCCACCCCCAAGGCGACCGCACCTACCCCCGCGACGGCCTGCACACCGATACCGATGACGATCCCCAGCGCG
This sequence comes from uncultured Actinomycetes bacterium, assembly GCA_963798675.1. Classification (GTDB taxonomy): domain Bacteria; phylum Actinomycetota; class Actinomycetes; order Streptosporangiales; family Streptosporangiaceae; genus Palsa-504. Next base: position 15,796 of record CAWCUJ010000051.1, read on the forward strand.
ACACCCGTGATCAGCTGTAGCGCACGTTGACCACGCAAAATCCCGCTGGCGCCCAGCGAGACCGCCGCGGAAACCGGGGCGAAAAACGGCTGCGGGTGACCCAACAGGTCGTGCGCGATGTACCAGGCAACGCCGGCCGCGACCGCTGCCTGCGTAACTGGCCATACGACCCGACGCAGCCGCTTGGGAACCACCTCAGCAATCCCGGATAGACGGGAGTGGACCGTACGGAGCCAGCGAAGGTCGAACATTCCACTATCTTTCCGAGATAGGGCGCGCAAATGAATAACACTGGCTCAACTAGTGCGCGGCCGAGGCAGTAGTTTGATTTGCCGTGAAGTCGTGGCGGCGGACAGAAGCTCTACGCCAGGCTCCCTCCGTGCGTGGACAGGGCTGCCGGCACCTTCACCCGCTTCGTCCAGCCCTGGACAAGCACCGTCCCGCAAGAACCCACCCCCGCGCCCGCCGCCGAGCAACCCGGAGCTCGCCTCGAGACCTGAGGGCATATCACGTCTATCCGGCGTCGCGCCTCGCCGTCTGGACCTTTGATCGGCGTGGTGCCAGCATGAGGACATGCATTCCAGCATCCGAGACGCGGCCGCTCGGTCGGTGCTGGAGCGAGCCTTCAGGATCATCGGCGCCTACAGCCCGGCCGATCGAGAGCTGACCCTTGCGGAAATGACCCGCCGCACGGGAATCCCGAAGCCCACGGTCCACCGCCTGGCCGGCGAACTGCTCGCGCTGGGTCTCCTGGAAGGCGAGCGCGGTGTTTACCGACTCGGGATGCGGATGTTCGAGCTCGGTCAGCTCGTTCCCCTGCAGCGGGATCTCCGGGAGGAAGCGTTGCCCTTCATGCAGGATCTTTTCGAGACGACACACGAGACAGTCCATCTGGCCGTGCTCGACGGCACCGAGGTCCTTTACATCGAGAAGATCTCCGGGCATCGGCGCGTGGCGGCGGGCTCGCGGATCGGAGGGCGGCTCCCTGCCCACTGCACCGCCGTCGGCAAGGCCATCATCGCGGTTTCGCCCCCCGGTGTGCTCGACGCCGTCCTTGCGGCAGGCCTCGCCCGGCGGACCGCCTTCACCATTACCGTCCCCAGCATCCTCAGGAAGCAGCTGGCCCGAGCGGCCCGCGCCGGCGTTGCTTATGAACGAGAGGAGTCCGACCTCGGCGTGACCTGTGCGGCGGCACCAATTTACAGGTCCGGTGAGCAGGTCGTGGCGGCGATTTCGGTAACCGGACCGGTTACCCGCCTCGACCCAGAACGCTACGCACCAACGGTCCGGCTGGCTGCTCTTGCGCTGAGCCGCCGGCTCGGCCGGCGGTCGGCAGCTCCCGCCACCGGGTCCGGGCGAGGCACCCTCGCCAGATGATCAGCATCCGTGGCCTCTGGGCCGGGACCACGCCCCTGTATTACCTGCCGGTCAATTACGTGGAACGGTGCTGGTCGAAGAAGCGGATGAACTCGGCGCTGGCGTCCGGCCCGTGGACGTCGGTATAGGAGCCGTGCGGGACACCACCGGACCAGGCATGCCCGCCCTGGTGGATGGTCCAGCGCTCAGCCAGGGCCGCGCCCGCGGGGTCCCGGTAGCAGGTCCGGGTGTAGGCATGCCCGCCGGGCACCTGCCCTCTGGTCACCGCGGCAGGCAGGGTGCCCGGGCGGCCGTCCGGGCTGGCCGCCGTCAGGACATGGTCGATGAGGCCCGCGGCGTTGGCGTGGGCCACGATCGCATCCCGGTCACCATGGAAGACGATCAGCGGCAGAGGGCGGGCCGGGGGCCGCGCCGCGCGCGACGGGCCCTGCTTCATCGCCGCGAACGCGGAAGCCACGTCGCCGGCGGCGGCGTAGGGTAGCCCGGAGTGCACGCCGACGGCGGCGTAGAGATCGGGGTAGACCGCGGCCATCACCGCGGCCATCGCGCCCCCGGCGGAGAACCCGGCCACGTACACCCGGGCGGCGTCTGCCCCGTAGCGATCCGTGACCTGGCGGGTGATCCCGGCTATCAGCGACGGCTCGCCGACGTCGCGGCGCTGGTGACCGGGGACAAACCAGTTCCAGTATTTGCCCGCGTTCGCCGAGGAGGGCTGTTCAGGGTAGGCGACGAGGAATGCCTGACGCTCGGCGAGGTCGTTCATGCCGGTGGCGGCGGCGAAGGTGGCGGCGTCTTGGGTGCCGCCGTGCAGCATTACGACCAAAGGCAGGGGACCGCCGTTATGGCCGGCGGGGACGTAGAGCCGGTAGGCGCGGGTGCCGGCGGCGTTCGTGTAGGAGAAGGCCTCAAACCGGTCAGAAGGCCACTTCGTGGCCAGGGTCGCGGGCCGCCGGTGGAGACTCGATGCGCTTCGGTTGAGGAGAGTGCGGTGGCGAGGAATCCAGCCGGGATGGACCCGCCTCGGGTGTGTCCCCTCGCTGGCGCGCTGCGATGGCGGGAGGTGGAGGTGGCGGCCAGGCGTGCCACCAGTTTCCTCCTCAGCCGATGGCGTATCCGCCGGCTGCCGTGTCATCACCGGGCTGGCCAGGGTTTGCTGGATCAGCGCGGTTGCCTCGACTAGGCGGCCCTGGCGGGTCAGGCGGGTGGCCTCAGCCATCGCCGCCATCTGGCGTGCGTCCATGGCGATGTCCCTTCTCGTGGTTGTCTTCCCTGCTCTCCTGGCAGGACGGCCGGTACGTGGCGGGGTCGGCGGTTCGGGCAGCCGTGTGATCACGGTCACGGAGGCTTAGGCAGTGCGAGGCGCCAGGGCGGCCTTCACTGCAGTTGGGGCTCGGAAGGCGCCGAGCACCTCCACTGAGGCAATCGTGGCCAGGGCCAGCTGGGGGGAGACATCGGCGGCGATGCTCGCCAGCCCGAGGACCCGGATGTGGATCATCTGCCCGGCGTCGCGGATCTCCTCCAGGTCGCGACGTGTGTAGTGAGAGCTGCCCAGGGTGAGGGTGCGCCGGGCCGCCGTCTGGTCGAGCGCTTCGCTCCGGGTGGCGAGCTGAGTGCGGATGGCCGTGCGGATGAAATCGGTGCGGTTGGTGTAGAAGCCTTCCTGGACCAGCAGATCGATCTGCCCGAGGTCCACCAGTCCCAGGTTGATAGTGATCTTCTCGGTCTTTTCGCTCTCACCCTTGGCCATCCGGTTACCATCTCTCTACCATCTCCTTGGATGGTAGCTTCAAGAGTGACGGCGATGCAATGGACCCGCCTCAGTTTTCCGTGAATCATGCGTTTCCCCGGCTCCTGGCAGTTGCGGACATAGCCGGCCGGGTGAGGTCGGTCATGGCCCGGCTAGGTGAGATCGGTCCGCGCGGAGATCCGTGACGGTGACCTCGAGGGCCGCGGCAGCAATTTCACCTACGCTGAACTCGCCGTAATACTGTGCCCAAGCTGACCAGCGAGAGGGATGGTCATAACGTCACCGGTCTCAACGCTGTCCCGCGGATCACGGACACGGCGTCCGTGACCGAAGCGGTTAGGTTTGCCTCGACTGGCTGGATGGTGCGGGCGCGCCTGGCGGCCGGATCCGGCCGGCACGATGTTCCACTGAGCCGGTCACTGCCGGCATGATGTTCCATCGTGCCGGCCGGTCGGCCGGGTGGTTTCGCGGCGGTGGTGATGCCTCCGGCTGGCCCGGGAGGAGCGACCGCGGGCCAACGTCGCCGGGCGCTTTTACTGATCAGGCAGAGCGGGTGGCGAAACGCTGGAAGCTGGCGCCGTGACCTGAGTCCCCACCGGAGGCAACGATGCTGTGGTCCAGAACTCAGGGGGCCTTCTCTTTGACGTAGCTGCCGGGAGCCGCCTCGATCGGCGTGAACTCCGCGTTGCCTGGCGCCTTGGGGGCGGCCACCCGCCGCCCGCCGTGGGATGAGAGCCAGCTGATCCAGGCTGGCCACCAGCTGCCGGGGATGCTCTCGGCGGCGTCGAACCAGTTGTCCGGATCGGCATCGAGCCGCGCCGGGCCGCCAGCGGCGTCCGGTGCGCCGGTTCTGCCGACCGTCCAGTAGTTGCGCTTCTTCTTCGCCGGCGGGTTGATCACACCGGCGATGTGGCCGCTCGCGCCGAGCACGAACGTGGTGTCGCCTGACAATAGTTGCGTACTGGCGTAAGCCGTCTTCCACGGCACAATATGGTCCTCTTTGGAGGCGTAGATGAACGCCGGCACCTCGATAGCGCCGAGGTCGACCGGCTCGCCGCACTGCACCGTGCCGCGGGGCTCCCGCAGCTTGTTTTCCAGGTATGTATTGCGGAGGTACCAGCAGAACATCGGCCCCGGCAGATTGGTGTCGTCGCTGTTCCAGTACAGCAGGTCGAACGCGGGCGGAGCCTTGCCCTCCAGGTAGCCCTTGACAACGTACGGCCAGATCAGGTCGTTCGCGCGCAATGAGGCGAACACCTGCGCCAGTTCGCTTCCCTTGAGCAAGCCACCCTTGCCGATCGCCGCTTCGCGTGCGGCAGCCGCCGGCTCGCTGACCAACAGGCCGATCTCGCCAGTATCGGTGAAGTCAAGCATCGTCGTCAGCAACGTCACGCTGGCGGCTGAGTGTTCGCCGCGAGCTGCTTGCACCGCGACAGCGCTCGCCAGCAGCGTGCCACCAATGCAGAAACCAAGCGTGTTCACCTTGTCGGCCTTGGTGATACGCTGCGCAACATCGATGGCACGCAGCACACCATGCTCGATGTAATCGTCCCAGGTTAGCTTGGCCTGCCCGGGGCCGGCATTGCGCCAGGAAACCAGGAACACCGTCTGCTGCTGCGCTACCGCGTGCGCGACGAACGAGTTCTGCGGCTGAAGGTCGAGAATGTAGTACTTATTGATGCAAGGCGGCACGATAACCAGCGGGCGCCGATGCACGCTGTCGGTCGTCGGGCTGTACTGGATCAGCTGAAACAGCTCGTTCTGGTAGACCACGCTGCCCGGCGTCGTGCCGATGTTGCGGCCAACCTCGAATGCCGTTTCGTCGGTCATCGCGATACGACCCCGCGCCAGGTCTTCGGTGAACAAACGCAGGCCCTCGACCAGACTGGCGCCGCCGGTTTCCATCGCGAGCTGTAGCGCCTCCGGGTTCGTTATCAGCATGTTCGCCGGGCTCAGCGCATCAGTAAGCTGGCGCAGCGCGAATCCCCATTGTGCCTTGCTGCGCTCGTCCAAAGGTGCGGCCTCCACTGCCTTGCGCACCTGCTCGGTCTGCGCGAGGTAGGTCCTGGCCAGCGCGTCGAACCGCGGGTCCTTGCTCCACGCCTCCCCGGCGAAGCGCTTGTCTTTGACTGGTTCGGCCGCGACACCGACTCCCTGCATGGCCGCCGTCCAGGGGGCTGTCATTTGCTGCAGTGTGCTGAGCTGCCAGGCGGCGAGGTCGGCAACCGCCTTCGTCCACGACGTTGCAGCAGCCGCGAGCGTACCGGAGGTATCGAAGGCGTCACCGGTCGGCCACAACACGGTGTGGTCCGCCTTCATCAGGTCGGCCAACCAACGGGTCGGATCTGGAATCTGTTGAGACATCAGCTGGCTCCAAGGTGGCGGTCGAGTAGGAGCCGCCCCGCCCTCCGGACGGCAAGTCCTACCGATCGTTTCATGCCAAGCAATAGCCCACGCCACTGTTTCCCACTCAACGAAAGCCGCCGTCCCGTCGATCTGATACGGCAGCTGTAGTTCGTTGTAATCAAGGCGTTGTCTCAGCGTAGGCGTTTCAGCGTTGGTGGGTTACCAGGCGCGGTACTTGTGCACTCCGAATTCAATGTCTTTCCCGAACGACCGTGGTTCTTCGCGCCGCGCCGACCGCGCCGACCGCGCCGACCGCGCCGACCGCGCCTACCGCGCCGCGAGGTCGCTGAGCACGCCTTCCAGCGTCGCCTGGTCGGCGGTGACGCCGCTCTCGGGCTGGCCGAGCTGATTCAGTACCACGAAGCGGATCCCGTGGCGGTATTTCTTGTCTCGCATCCAGGCGTGCAGCATGTCCTGCAGCTTGAATTCGCCCTGCACCGGCAGGCCGAGCCCGGCGATGAGCTGCCGGTGCTGCTCGACGACGGTGCTGGGGACACGGCCCTGCCGGAAGGCGAGGTAGGCTGCGGCCATCATCCCCAGTGCGACCGCTTCACCTTGATCGTCCGCGGTGACCCCCCGCACGAGCTCGATAGCGTGGGCGAACGTATGACCGTAATTCAGGTACACGCGGTCGCCTTGCTCCCGTTCGTCTCGGCTGACGATGTCGGCTTTGATCTCGATGCTCCGCGTCGCGGCCGACTGGATGGCTTCCGGGTCACGGGAGACGATGCGCCCGAGCGCGGCTTGCAGGTGCCCGAGCAGGTCTGACGGACTGATCAGGGCATGTTTTGCGATCTCGGCCAGGCCGGCCTTGAACCCGCGCTCGGCGTTGGCGCAGGCCAGATCGATGTCGCTGATGACGACGATCGGCTGATGGATGGTGCCCACCAGATTGCGCCCTTGGTCCAGGTTGATCGCGTTCTTGCCGCCGACGGCTGAGTCAGCCTGCGCTACCAGCGTTGTCGGAATCAGGCAGAGCTTCATGCCGCGATTGAACGTCGAGGCCACGAAGCCCGCGATATCGCAGATGGCTTCCCCGCCCACGGCGATGACGAGGTCATCCTTGTGCAGGGCGTGATCGGCAAACACGGTGGCCAGGTGCTCGGCGGCCCCGAATGTCTTTGCTGCTTGCGTGTCGAGCATGGCGACACGATGGGTGGCGATGCCGGTCGCGGCGAACCGCTCGGCCACCCTGGCCGCGACGGCGGTGTCCTCGCTGGCCTCGATGATCACCCCGCGCTCAACCTCCGGCAGGGCAGGCAGCAGCGAATCGACGCGGTCGGCCAGGCCCGGCCCTATGTGGGCGTAGTAGCTGCCCCCGACAGGGGTCACGAGGACACTAGAGCTTTTTGGCGGGGTCGAGGGCAACCGGGTGAGCTCGGCGAGCACCTCCAGCGCGATGGTATCCGGGCGCCGACCGTCGGTGTCGATGGTGAAAACGGAGACATCCTGATATATCGGCAGGCGCCGCTGGTACACCTTGTCGAGATCGGGCCGGCTCAGCAGCGGCCGAAACCTGTCGCCCCGGATCCGCGACAAGGCCTCGTCGTAACTGACGCGCAGATAGACGACCCTGGCGTTGCGCAGCACCGCGCGGGTCCGCAGGTCCTCAACGGCCCCGCCACCCAGCGCAACCACAGCTTCCGGGCCGCGGACCAGGTCGGTGACCGTGGCATGCTCGAGTTCGCGGAAGTAGGCCTCGCCTTCTGTCGCGAAGATGTCCCGGATCTCCCGGCCAAGGCGCTGTTCGATCAGCACGTCACTGTCCACGAAGGGCTGACCGAGACGCTCTGCGATGATGCGCCCGACCGTGGTCTTACCAGCACCCATGAAGCCGACGAGCACCGAAACCATTTGCCCTCCAGCTTTCCTTGCTTGCCCAGGCGGGATGCGACAACGAGGGGAATGCTATCGCTGCTTTCGGTCCGGACCGCGCCTGCGATGCCCCCTGCTGCCCTCCGGCGGTCCCGCTGAGTACCCTGAGGGGCCATCCGCAGGATGGAAGGGTAGCGCCCTGTACCCGTCGGAGGGTCATAGCGTTTCCCGCGTAAGACGACACTACGGCCGACAGGCTCTTGCATGCCCACCGCAGGCAGCAGTCAATGCTGAGCCGCCTTGCGAAGAGAGGTGTCAGCGTGACAGAGAGCCGGACGCTCGGCGATGCTGTGGTCGTGACCGAGTCCGATGTGGGCCCGTACGGCCAGCGCATCACCGTCGGCAGCCATTGGCTGGTCGCCGACGAGCCAACCGCTGTCGGCGGTGCCGACAGCGGCCCCACGCCCTATGACTTGCTCCTGGCCGGCCTCGGCGCCTGCACCGCCATGACGGTTCGCATGTACGCCGAGCGCAAGGGCTGGCCTTTGCGCCACGTCACGGTGCGGCTGCGTCATCGGCGCATCCACGCCACGGACTGCGCGGGTTGCGAAACCAGGATCGGACAGCTGGACCATATTGAGCGCGAGATGCAGTTCGACGGTGAGCTCACCGACGAGCAGCGCGCCAAGCTTCTGGACATCGCCGAACGCTGCCCGGTTCATCGCACGCTGCATTCCGAGGTGCTCATCTCAACGACAGAAAGCGCACAGGACAGGGCGGGCGGCTAGCGATTGAGCCGGTGCGCCCGAACAGGTAGCTGGCCAGCCCGCGTGGCAGCCTGCCGCTAATGGGCGGCCGCCTGCCCCAGTATGCTGCGTGACCGGAGCCCCTTACGGAAGGCGGGTGGCAGTGCTGCGGGTCGGGCTCACCGGAGGCATCGGGTCAGGCAAGAGCGAGGTGTCCAGGCGGCTGGCGGACCGTGGCGCCGTGCTCATCGACGCCGACGTGGCCGCCAGGGAAGTGGTCGTGCCCGGCTCGCCAGGGCTGACGCGTATCTCCGGCGCCTTCGGCGACGGCGTGCTCCGTCCGGACGGCTCGCTGAACAGGGAACGGCTCGGCGAGATCGTGTTCGGTGATCCGGGCCTGCGCGCGAAGCTGAACGAGATCGTGCACCCGTTGGTCCGCGAGTGGATGGGGGCGGCCGAACGCGCCGCCGTGCGAGCCGCCGTGCCGCCGGGCCCCGTCATCGTGCATGACGTGCCCCTGCTGGCCGAGAGCCGCGGCAAGGAAGGCTTCGACCTGGTGATCGTGGTGGACGTGCCGCCCGAAGTGCAGGCCGAGCGGCTGGTCAGGCAGCGCGGCATGGCGCCGGAGCAGGCCCGGGCCCGGATGGCCGCCCAGGCCAGCCGGGAGCAGCGGCTGGCCGTCGCCGACATCGTGATCGACAACTCCGGCTCGCTCGACGACCTGGACCGCCGCGTGGCCGAAGTCTGGGCCGACCTCGAGCGCCGGATGCAGACCTAAGATTTCGTCGCGAACCCGGCCACCGCGAACAACGGCCACTGATCGCCCGCGCCGCTCAGCTCGTGGCTGCCGCGCTCGGTGAAGGAAATCCCGGATCCGGTCACCAGGTCCTTCACCGTCCGCGACACCAGGATCTCCGCAGGCCCCGCGAGCGCCGCGACCCGGTCGGTGATCTGTACGGAGGTCCCGGTGATGTCGTCGCCGACCAGGTCCACCTCGCCGGTGTGGATCCCGGCCCTGAGCTGGATGCCGAGGGCGGCCGCGTCGTCGAGGACGGCCGTCGCGCAGCGGATCGCCTGGCCGGGTGCGTCAAAGGTGGCCAGGAGGCCGCCCGTTGTGATCTTGATCAGGCGGCCGCGGTGGTCCCTGACCAGGTGCCTGGCTGCCTCCTCGCGCGCCTCTGGCGGCCCAGATCCGACCGCTTGCGCGTGCAAGATCGTTACCAGCACTCGGCCCGGGTCGCCCGGCGGCGAGAGGCCGTCCAGGAAGCCCGCGATCTCGGCACAGAGCGCGTCGCTGTCCCCGTCGGCGGCGAACCGCAGCCAATGGTCGCCCGGCTGCTCGAAATAGCGGGCGCCGGCGATATGCGAGGCCAGGTAGCGACCGTGGCACGGCGGCGTGATGCGGTCATCGAGACGCTGGATCACCAGCGTGGGCACGTGGATTGCGGGCAGCACGGCACGGACGTCGATGTCGCGGATCATCCGCAACATCCGCAGGAACGCGCTCGGGCTGATCGCCATCCGCTCGAACCGCCCGAACGCCTGGCGCCAGCGGGCCGAGCCTGCACGGCTCTGCAGGTACCACTCGATGCTCGTGCCCTGCCCCCACCGGTGCGCGGCGGTGGCCCGCAGCCCGTCGTACATTTCCTGCGCCTCGTGCCCACAGGGATAGCCGGAGGCCGGGAACCAGCGCGCCGACGCCGATCCGAGGATCAGCGCGGTGACCCGTCCGGGGTAGGTGGCCGCGAACAAGATGCTCATCGGCGCTCCCTCGGAGTAGCCGAAGAGCACGGCCTGGCTGGAGCCGGCAGCGCGCATCACGGCCCGTACGTCCTCCATCCGTTCCTCGAGCGACATGTCGCCCGGCGCACGGTCCGACAGGCCGGTGTCGCGCTTGTCGAACATGATCAGGCGGCCCAGCTTGGCCAGACGGCGGAAGAAGCCGGCCACCTGGTGGTCTTCCCATTGCAGTTCGAGATGGCTCATCAGGCCAGGGACGAACACGATGTCCCGTTCGCCCTGGCCGAGCACCTGGTAGGCGATGTGGATCCCGTCGCCGGTCTGAACGTAACGGGTCTCCGGCACGGTCTCAAGCTCGTTACCCGTCCCGTAATGCCCGCCTGGCACGTGCTGCCCGCCGACCCCCGCCGGGGGCGGTCCCTCGAGCCCGGGATCCTGGCGCAAGATGCGGGCATGCAGGTCGCGCAGCCCGGGGCCGGGCTCGATGCCCAGGTCGGCGATCAGGAGCGCGCGCAGATCGCGGTAGGCGCGCAGCGCGTCAGCCTGGCGGCCCGCACGGTACAGGGCGAGCATCCGCTGCAGCCAGAACCGTTCGCGGAGCGGGTGGGCCGCGGTGAGCGTCTCGAGCTCGGCGATAAGGTCCCGGTGCCGGCCGCAGTCAAGCAGCGCTTCGGCTCGCGATTCGAGCGCGGCCAGGCGCTCCTCCTCAAGTCGGCCCGCCTCCGCCCGGGCGAACGGCGCGGCGTCCAAGTCGGCCAGCGCCGGCCCGCGCCACAGCTGCAGGGCCTGGTCGAGCCGCTGCGCCGCGGTGGCGGCGTCGCCGGCCGCCAGCGCCGCGTTTCCCTCCGCGGCGAGCTGCTCGAATTGCCGCGCGTCCAGTTCGGTCGGCGTCACCCGCAGCAGGTAACCGGGCGGCCTGGTGGCCAGGCGGTCGGCCTCCCCGGCCGACCGCAGCACCTTGCGCAGCTCGGACAGGCGGACCTGCAAGCTGTCCGCCGCCCTGGGCTGGCCTGGCCACAGCTCTTCGATCAGGCGGTCCGACGATACGACCTGGTTGGCGTGCACGATCAGCATCGCAAGCACGGCCCGGGTCCGAGCACCGGCCAACCCGAGCGACCGGCCGTCGGCCGTCACCTCGAGCGGACCTAGAACGCGGAACTCCACCCTGAATCATCTCACCTAAGTGCCCTGTGGCCAGTCCTGGCGCTGGTAAGTCCACGGTAAGTCAGCGGTTGGCGGCCCGGAACCCGCCCTCGCGACCATGCACGGAAGAGCAGAGCTCGGAAGAGCAGATGAGCGAGGGAGACCATCATGACCGCAGCCCCACTATCAGCCCCAGTATCAGCCGCTGGGCCGGCTACTCCGGCGACCGGGCCCGATGCCACGGACGTCTACGCGCTGGGCAGCAACCCGGCCGAAAGCGCCAGGCTGCAGCGTCAGTCGGACGAACTCCGTCCGCAGAGCATCGCGCTGCTCCGCCGCCTTGGCTTGGAACCCGGGCAGAGCGCCATCGATCTCGGCTGCGGCCCGAGCGGAATCCTCGACCTGCTGTCCGACGCGGTCTCGCCGGGCGGGCGGGTGGTGGGGCTGGACGCTGACCCGGCGCACACGGCGATGGCCCGCCGGTACGCCCGCGAGCACAGGCTGGCCGGCGTCGAGGTGGAGACGGCTGACGCCAGGCACACTGGCCTGCCGTCAGACAACTTCGACCTGGTCCATGGCCGTACCCTGCTGGTGACGATCCCCGATCCCGCCGAGTTGGTCGCCGAGATGGTACGGCTGGCCCGGCCGGGCGGGTGGGTGGCCAGCCAGGAGCCCGACGGCGAGTACACCCTGTGCTATCCGTCGATACCCGCCTGGGACCGGATGCACGAGCTCTTCCGTACCGGCTTCAGCCGGTCAGGCGCCGACCTGCTCATCGGCCGCCGCCTGACCGAGCTGTACAGGAACGCGGGCCTGGAAGAGATCGAGGTGGTGTCCTACGCCCCCCTCTACCCGGCCGGTCACTCGCGCCGCACGATACTGCCCGACCTGTTGCGCAGCCTGCGCCCCATGATCCTGGAGCTCGGCCTGTCCGATGAGCGGGAGCTCGGCGAGGTGGACCGGGCGGTCCGCGAGCACCTCGCCGATCCGCGCACGGTGGTGATGTCGCACCTGCTGCTGGTGGCCTGGGCGCGCAAGCCCGCCCGCTGACCCTGCCCCGCCCGCTGACCCTGCCCGCCCGCTGACCCTGCCCGCCCGCCCGCCAAGCCGACCCGGAATGTCAGACCCCCGGCCTAGAGTTGAACCTAGGAGTTCTGAGAGGTTGGTGTCGTGCGTCCGGTTACCGATTTGCAGCGTAAGGTCGCGCCGTTCCAGGTCATCACCGACATGGTCCCGGCCGGCGATCAGCCGACGGCGATCGCCGAGATCGAGAAGCGCATCCGGGCGGAGGACGCGCACACCGTGCTGCTCGGCGCGACCGGCACCGGCAAGACCGCCTCGGTCGCCTGGATCGCGGAGCGGCTGCAGCGTCCGGTGCTCGTGATGCTGCCGAATAAGACGCTCGCCGCCCAGTTCGCCAACGAACTGCGGGAGATGCTGCCCAATAACGCGGTCGAGTACTTCGTCTCCTACTACGACTATTACCAGCCAGAAGCGTACGTTCCGCAGACCGACACCTACATCGAGAAGGATTCCTCGATCAACTCCGAGGTGGAACGGCTCAGGCACTCGGCGACCAACTCGCTGCTCACCAGGCGGGACACCATCGTGGTCTCCTCCGTGTCCTGCATCTACGGCCTGGGCACGCCGCAGGAGTACGTGGACCGGATGCTCAAGGTCAAGCTGGGTGACACCATCGAGCGGGACATGCTGCTGCGCAAGCTGGTCGGCATGCAGTACACCCGGAACGACCTGGCTTTCACCCGCGGCACCTTCCGGGTCCGCGGCGACACCATCGAGATCATCCCGATGTATGAAGAACTCGCGGTCCGGATCGAGATGTTCGGCGACGAGATCGAGCGGCTGATGACGCTGCACCCGCTCACCGGCGAGGTGATCAGCGAGGACACCGAGCTGTACATCTTCCCCGCCTCGCACTACGTGGCCGGGCCGGAGCGGATGGAGCGCGCCATCAACGGCATCGAGGCCGAGCTGGGGGCCCGGCTCGGCGAGCTCGAGCGCGGCGGCAAGCTGCTCGAGGCGCAGCGGCTGCGCATGCGCACCACCTACGACGTGGAGATGATGCGGCAGGTCGGCAGCTGCTCGGGGATCGAGAACTACTCGCGGCACATCGACGGCCGCGAGGCCGGCAGCCCGCCGAATACGCTGCTCGACTACTTCCCCGAGGACTTCCTCCTGGTCATCGACGAGTCGCACGTCACGGTGCCGCAGATCGGCGCCATGTACGAGGGGGACGTGTCCCGCAAGCGGGTCCTGGTCGAGCACGGCTTCCGGCTGCCAAGCGCGATCGACAACAGGCCGCTGACCTGGGATGAGTTCCTCGACCGGATCGGCCAGACCATCTACCTGTCCGCCACCCCGGGCCCGTACGAGCTGCAGCGGGTCGGCGGCAACGTGGTCGAGCAGGTGATCCGGCCGACCGGGCTGGTGGATCCCGAGGTGGTGATCAAGCCGACCAAGGGCCAGATCGACGACCTGCTGCACGAGATCAGGCAGCGGGCCGAGCGTGACGAGCGGGTGCTGGTCACCACGCTGACCAAGCGGATGTCCGAGGACCTGACCGACTACCTGCTCGAGAACGGGGTCCGGGCCAGGTACCTGCACAGCGAGGTCGACACGCTGCGCCGGGTCGAGTTGCTGCGCGAGCTCAGGGTGGGCGAGTACGACGTGCTCGTCGGCATCAACCTGCTCCGTGAGGGCCTCGACCTGCCCGAGGTATCGCTGGTGGCCATTCTGGACGCGGACAAGGAAGGCTTCCTGCGGTCGGGCACGTCGCTGATCCAGACCATCGGCCGCGCGGCCAGGAACGTGTCCGGCGAGGTGCACATGTACGCCGACACGGTCACGCCGTCGATGCGGCGGGCGATCGACGAGACCAACCGCCGGCGGGAAAAGCAGGTCGCCTACAACGTGGCGAACGGCATCAACCCGCAGCCGCTGCGCAAGCGGATCGCCGATATCCTGGACCAGATCGTCCGCGAGGACGCCGACACCGAGCAGCTCATCGGCGGCGGCGGGCGGCAGCAGTCCCGCGGCAAGGCGCCGGTGCCCGGCCTGTCCTCGCGCGCCCGTGCTGTCGCCGCGCAGGCCGGCGGGCGTACCCCGGCCGGGGAGCCGACGAAGGAGGCTAGCGCCGCGCGCGGCGAGCTCGTCGGCCTGATCACCGAGCTCACCGAGCAGATGCACGCCGCCGCCGCCGAGCTGCACTTCGAGGTGGCCGCCCGGCTGCGGGACGAGATCAGGGAGCTCAAGTCCGAGCTCCGCGGCATGCACGCGGCCGGCGTCTGATCATGAAAGCCAGTTCCCGCACCTCAATCGTTGACCGGTGATTTTGTTGAGGTACCCCACATTCGAGCTGGACAGCTCGCAGCGCTTCTTCGTCCGCTATCTGCGGCCGACCGCGCCGTGAACGGAGCAGCCGACGCATACCGATCAGGCATCTGCCCGCCGCTGGCATGCCCCGATGATCTGCATGGCGCGCTTCCAGCCACCGACCTCTTCGTATGGCGCTTCCAGGTTGCGGATAGCCGTGATGACCTGGTCCCTCGTCCAGCCGCCAGCAGCCATCTGGGCCACCTGGTCGTGCTCGCCGGCCCGGCCGGCAGCATCGACTGGTATAGCGCGATCAGGTCTATCAGCTTCATCTTCGCCAGCTGGTGGATTCGCCCCGGCGGCCAGGTGAGCGGTGCGGGAGCCGAGATGGGGTGCTGGGGGTCAATGCCCACCACTCTGGGCCGGCGCCGCAACTGCCACGGGCTGGCGTCTGCCGGCCAATGGCGGTGGCGCTCATGGGCGAGCGGGCTGGTCAGGCTGGGTTGTGCGCCCATGACCTTCTCCTGCATGTCCGGGTCGGCCGGGGATTCCGGTCCTCACGGACAGGCTCGCCCATTCCGCGGGTGCCGGGCAGAGGCCGGGTTACCCCTTTTGCGCGGCACTGACCAGGTTGAAATTACCCACAGGATTCGCGAAATTACCCACAGACGCCACGCAGGCCAGTGCCGGACGGGCGGCGGGTCTGCCTAGGACGCCTCTGAATAACCCGTGACCTCCGGCCGACGCATTTTGCCGGCATCGTGTTCGATTCTCTGGGAGAATCGTTCCATGCAGGGGAAGTCGCGGCTGGACCGGGAGCTGCTGGATGCGGGCGAGATGGCCGGGCACCTGGTGCCGCCGGGCAGCGTGTTCGCGTTCTTGGCCGAGCACCGCCATGAGCTGTTCCCCGATTCGTTCACCGGCGACTTGTTCCCGTCGCGGACGGGCCGTCCGTCGCTGCCGGCGGACCTGGTCGGAGCCGTGCTGGTGCTCAAGGAACTGTTTGACCTGTCTGACCCGCAGACCGCGGACGCGCTGAGGTATGACATCCGGTGGAAGGTGGCCTGCGGCCGGTCGCTGGATCAGATGAGTTTTGACCCGTCGACGCTGGTGTACTGGCGCAAGCGGATCGCCGCCTCCGATCGCCCGGACCGGGTGTTCGACGCGGTCGCGGAGCTGATCGCGGCCACGGGCGTCTTGCGGGGCCGGCGCAAGCGGTGCGTGGACTCGACGGTGTTCGATGATGCGGTGGCCACCCAGGACACGGTGACCCAGCTGGTGGCCGCGGTCCGGAAGGTGGCCCGGGTGGTGCCGGGCGCCGCCGCGGTGATCGCGCAGGTGTGCACGCTGGATTACGGCAAGGCCGGCAAGCCTGACATCGACTGGGATGACCCGCAGGCCAAGCAGGACCTGGTCTCGGACCTGGTCAATGACGCGCTGCGGCTGCTTGAGGTGCTGGCCGGCCTGGACGCGCCGGAGCGGGACGCCGCTGCGGCGGACGCGCTGGGGCTGCTGGCCCTGGTGGCCGGGCAGGACGTGGAGCCGGCGGACGGATCGGACGGGACGGACGGGCGGTGGCGGATCGCCCGGAAAGTCGCGCCGGACCGGGTGATCAGCACCGTGGACCGGGAGGCCCGGCACACCCGCAAGAGCAAGTCCCAGCGCCGGGACGGGTTCCGCGGGCACGTGGCCGCCGAGCCGGAGACCGGGCTGATCACCGACTGCGAGATGACCATGGCCGCCGGGGAAGGCAGCACCGATGCGGACAACGGGGTGAAGATGGCCTGCCGCGACCGGTTCCGCGACGGCGGGGATAGCGCTGCCGGCGCCGGGGATACCCCGGCGGCCGCGCCGGGAGCTGAAGCATACCCGGAACCAGGATCTGAGCCCCGGCCCGGCCCGCAGCCGGAGCCGGCGCGAGATGACGCCGCTGCCCAGGCCGGCGGCCTGGAAGTTTACGGGGATTCGGCGTACGGCAGCGGGGAAGCCCGCGCTGCCTACCGCGACGCCGGGCACGACGCCATCATCAAGCCCAAGCCAGTGCAGCCCGCCGTGCCCGGCGGGTTCACCATCGATGACTTCGCCGTCGACGAGGACGCGGGCACGGTCACCTGCCCCGCCGGCATCACCCGGCCGATGAGCAAGACCCGGACGGTCACCTTCGGCGCGGCCTGCGCCGGCTGCCCCCTGCGGGGACGGTGTACTACCGCCAAAGACGGCCGTTCCATGACCATCCACCCGCACGAGGACCTGCTGCGCGCCGCCCGCGCCCAGGCTCGCACCGGCGAGTTCAAGGACAAATACCCCACCCGGTCGATGATCGAGCGGGTCATCTCCTGGACCGCCACGCAAAACGGCCGCCGCGTCAAGCTCCGCTACATCGGCACCGCTAAGAACAATGCCTGGCTGCACAGCCGGTGCGCCGCGATCAACCTGCGCACCCTGGCCCGGCGCGGCCTGACCCGCTCCGGCGGTGCCTGGATCCTGGCCTGACCAGGCGGTCCGGCCCGGCCGGCCAGACCCCAGGCCCGCACCGGCTCACCGGGGACCCCGCCCAGGCCCGCTGCGGGGCCTGACCACGCCAGCATCGAGTCCTGGCAGGCACCGCAGGACGGCGGACGGGCCCAGAGATCCGTTCGGCAGGTTATCCGCCATCAGCGTTGTTCAGAGGCGTCCTAGACCAGGCCCGCGGCCAGGGCCAGGCGGGTCAGGTCGGTGCGGCGCCGGCAGCCGGTCTTGTCCCGGACCCGGTCTAGGTGGGAGCGGACCGTGCGCACGCTGATGTACAACTGCGCGGCGATCTGGGCGTCGGTGAGGCCCTGGGCGACCAGGGCGACCATCTCGCGTTCCCGGGCGCTGAGCTGCCCCGGGCCCGGCGCTGCCGCGGCCGGCTGTGGCCCGGGGACGGTCAGCATGAGGGCGTACTCGGCGGCGGTGGCCAGGCTCATTGCGGCGCCGCGTTCCTCGGCGGCACGGGCCTGAGCGGGCGCGAGCGCTTGCCGCGCTTCGCGCAGGGGTTCCTGTCGGCGACGCGCATCCGCGGGCACGTCCCTGAACCCTTCGTCCTGCAGGAGCGCGGCGAACGCGGCCCAGACCGTGACAGCCTCGGCCCAGCGGTTGGCTGCGGCGCACAAGTACCCGCAGGATTCCAGTCCGTCGAGCAACCCGACCCCGCCACCGGCCCGCAAGGCGAGCTGGAGTCCTTGCCCTAGGTGCGCCGCGGCGTCCTGGACGCGGCCCGCCCGCACGTCCAGGACCGCCATCTTCGGCAGCAGGACCGCTTGGTTCCGCAGGTCGCCTGCGTCCCGCGACCGGGCCAGCTCTGCCGCGCAGACGCGCTCGGCGGCGGCCAGGTCCCCGGCCTCGATCAGCACTTGCACCAGGGCGTAACCACAGGCCCCGGTGATCCAGCCGGGGATATCGGCCGGGATCCGCTCGGCCTGCCAGGCCAGCCGCACCGCGGCGCCTTGATCCTCGGCGGCCATGACGGCCAGGCTGAGCTGCGCCAGCGCCAGCGCCTCCCCGGCCTGGTAGCCGACCTCCCGGGCTATTGCCAGCGACCGGCGTCCGTCGTCGACTGCCTCGGTGATCCTGCCCAGTTCCCGCAGTGCCGCCGACCGCCCAGCCAGGGCGTCGGCCAGGGCCCGGGACGGCGGCCGGTCCCCGATGGCGTCGCGGACCGCGGTGAAGTGGCCCAGCGCCCCAGCGAGATCGGCGGAGAATCCCGCCGTCCAGCCGAGCCAGAACTGCGCGGCGCACCACTCGTCACTGCCCGCAGCGGCGGAGCTGGCGGCGTCGCGCAGCACCGGGTACTGGCCCGCCGCCCGTCCCCGCAGGTACCACCATGGCGCCAGCGCGACCGCCAGACGCATCCCGACGGCACGGTCGTGCTCCATGGCCCAGGCCAGCACGTGGCGCATGGTGGCATCCTCGGCGTCCAACCGGCGGGCGGCGGCCAGCTCCCCGGCAGTGGTCTGCAACCCCTCCGCGGCCTCCTCGGCCACCCGCAGCGCGAATCCGGCCAGGGCTGCGGCGGCCCCGGCATCCTCACCCGCCTCGGCCAGCAGCCGGGCCCCGTAGGTACGCAGCGTCTCCAGCATCACATACCGGCACCGGCCATCGGGACCAGTGCGCGGCGGGCTCAGCAGCGAGCAGTCCACCAGCCGCAGCACCGCAGGCCCGGCACCCGCCCCCGCCACCGCCTCGGCCGCCTCCAGTGTGAACGGTCCCGGAAACACCGATACCGCGCGGAACACTCTCCGTTCCTGCTCGTCGAGCAGCTGGTAACTCCACTCCACCGTGGCTGCCAGCGACCGCTGCCGGCTCGCCGCCAGCCGGTCCGCGGCGACCAGCAACCCGAACCGGTCATCGATCCGCTCCAGCAGCTGCGCCACCCCCAGCGCCTCCACCCGCGCCGCCGCCAGCTCGATCGCCAGCGGCATCCCGTCCAGCCGCGCCACCAGCTGCGCTACCGCCGGCCCGGTCTCCCCGTTCAGCGCGAAGCGCATGTCGGCCTGGCGGGCCCGGTCGGTGAACAGCGCCACCGCCTCGCACCCGGCGACATCAGCCAGATCATCCTGGTCGGGCAGGGTCAGCGGCGCCAGCCGATACCGGGCCTCCCCGGCCACCCGCAGCGGCTCCCGGCTGGTCGCCAGAATCCGCACATCGTCTCCGGCATGCAGCAGCCCGGCACACAAGCCCGCCGCCGCGCCGATCACGTGCTCGCAATTATCCAGCACCAGCAGCAGCTGCTGACGGCCCAGCGCCTGGCCCAGCGCCTCGGCCGCCGGCCTCCCCGGCAGCTCCCGCACCTGAAGCGCCGCCGCCACCACCGATGCCACCAGCGCCGGGTCCGCCACCGCCGCTAGTTCCGCCAGCCACACCCCGTCCGCGAACCGGCCGACCACCCGTTTCGCTACCTCACCGGCCAGCCGGGTCTTGCCCGAACCGCCCGGCCCGGTCACCGTCACCAGCCGGTACTGATCCAGCAGGCCCGAGACCTCGTCTACCGCCCCGGCCCGGCCGATGAAGCTTGTCAGCGCAGGCGGGAAGCCCTGCACACCTGTCGGCGCGGAACCTGCGGCAGACCGAACCACCCCAATATGATACCGTAAGTTACCATTTGCGTACAGTCCGGTGCGGCGCGCCCGTCAAGCGCTCCCTGGTCGCCTACGACCACGTAAGCCCTTGACCTCAACAAAAATCCCCGGTCAACGATCCAGTTCCCCCGAATCGGGTGAGGTGCCGGGGCCGTCAGCATGTGACGATCAGGCCGTGGACGCACAGAACCCTGCCTTGCCGACGGCGGCCGTGACGTCTGCAGTGGGTCCGCAGGGCACGCGCGCGCAGCGTTGGCTGGCGCGGCTGAGTTTGGTGCTGGTGGTTGCGGCGGTCGTGGTCCTGGTGGTTTTTGCTGGGCTGAGGAGCCTGGCGATGCTGGCGGTGGGTTCGGCGGCGGCGGTGGTGAGCCTGGCCGCTGCGTTCTTGTTCTTGGCCCGGCGGGGGATCGTGCGCTGGCTGTCGCTGGTGGTGGTGGTCCTGGCGCCGGTCGCGGTGATCGTGGTTTTCGCGTTCCGCGGGGTGCTGTGGGTGGCGATCGTGTCGGCGGCGGTGTGGCTGCTGGCGGGCGTGACCGCGCGCGGGGCGCTGGCCGGGGATCCGGTGGACTGGCGGATGCCGGAGCGTCCGGCGGAGCCGCCTGCCCGGCGCCCGTACCTGATCATGAATCCGAAGTCCGGCGGCGGGAAGGTCGAGAAGTTCGACCTGAAGCGGAAGGCGGAAGAGCTGGGCGCCGAGGTGTTCCTGATCGGCGGGCCCGAGCCCGTGGACGTGGCCCAGGTGGCCCGCCAGGCGGTGGCCCGGGGCGCCGATCTGCTCGGCGTGGCCGGCGGTGATGGCACGCAGGCCCTGGTGGCCGGCGTGGCGGCCGAGCACGGCATCCCGTTCGTGGTGATCTGCGCGGGCACCCGCAATCACTTCGCCCTGGATCTGGGGCTGGACCGGCAGGACCCGGCGGCCTGCCTGGGGGCGTTGTCCAACGGTGTCGAGCTGCGGGTGGACCTGGGGATGATCAACGGCCAGGTCTTCGTGAACAACGCCTCGTTCGGCGCGTACGCCGAGGTGGTCGAGACCCCGGCCTACCGGGGCGACAAGCTGAAGACGACGCTGAACCTGCTCCCGGACCTGCTGCAGGGCCACCGCGGGGCGCGGCTTTCGGCGCAGGCGGACGGCGAGCAGATCAGGTCGCCGCAGGCGCTGCTGGTGGCCAACAATCCGTACGGAACCGGGGACATCGCCGGCCTGAGCCGTCGCGGCCGGCTGGACCGCGGCGTGCTCGGCGTGGTCGGTGTCAAGGTCCGCACCGCCGGGCAGGCCGCCGACCTGCTCCGCGGCCGCAGAGCCGCGGGACTGCGGGTGCTGACCGCCAAGACGATCCAGATCAGCGCCGACGCGGCGCAGATCCCGGTCGGCGTCGACGGCGAGGCGATCCCGATGCCGGTGCCGGTGACCTGCACCATCTCCCCGTCTGCGCTGCGCGTCTGGGTGCCCAGGACACGGCCCGGCGTCCCCAGGCCGAAGCCCCCGGTGAACTGGGCCAGGCTGCGGAACCTCGCCGGCATCCGCCGTCAGCGCGCTGAGGTCGCAAGGTGAGAACCGCCCTGGACCGCGCGACCGACCTGGGCCAGGCGGTGCGCCGGGCCGGAGAACTGTCAGCCCGGACGCTGGTCTTCGACGTCGAGCCGCTGGTCGCTTACTGGGATGGCGGCCAGGAGGCCCTCGACCAGGGGGTGGCGCGGGTGCTCAGCGAGGTCTCGGTACTGCCGGCCCTGCAAGTGCTGTGCTTTGCCACCAACTCGTCGCGTCGCCCGTCGGTTGTGCCCGGCGCAGCCGACCTGCGGGTGGTTTACCTCGCGTCGGCGGGCAAGCCGCTGCGGACCGCGCCGTATCGGGATTTCCCCAGGCCAGGGTTGGTGATCGGAGATCAGGTTGGCACGGACGGGATCCTGGCGCGGCGGATCGGCTATACGTTCATCCTGTTCGACCCGCAGCTGGCCGGAGTTCCTGCCGGGCCGCGGCTGATGGGTGCCTACGGGCGGCTCGTACGGCCGCTGTTGTTCACCCGGGCCGAGCACAGAAATTGAACGGCCGAGGTCCGTGCCCGCGCCGCCCTTGCGCAGGAGCCATTTGATGGCCACCGAAGCATGCCTGATCTGGGCTTTTAAATAACAGAAAGCCCTGAGCTTACCGGGTCGTCGGCGAGCGGTGTTACCTGCGTAAACTCCTTTAATCATGATTTGCCGGCACGGTATAGTGCGGGGCGGAGCGGGGGCGCTGCGAAAAGGCGAAGGCGGGACAATGCCCTGGGTGGTTCGTGATGCAGTCCATGACCTCAGCAAGGCCGCGGGCCGGCGCTGGCATGGTCTCGACCGGCTGCTGCCCGAGCCCGGCGACTTGCCGGAAGGCTGCATGGCGCCGCTCGTGGCCGCCGGGGTGAACGCCCGCCCGGCCGGGCTCGGGGTTTGCCGTCACCAGCAGGTTCCGGCCGACACGCTGAACCAGACCTGGGGGCCGGCGGGCAGGTTCTCGCTCACCCTGCGGCTGCGCGAGCCGGACACGTCCGCGGCCCTGGACGAACTGCTCGGGCAGTGGCGCGACCACCTGGCTGGCCTGCCGGAGGCAGCCGCGGCGGACACCGCGGCGATGGTCACCTGGCCGTCCCGCGATGTCACCGGGGTGAACGCCCTGCTGCGGCGCGGGATGCAAGCGATGACCGTGATCGCGGTCCGCCCCGCAGAGGCTGCAGAATCCGCAGAGGCTGCAGAATCCGCAGAGGGTGCAGAGGCTGCAGAGCACGCCGGCGCCCGGAGCGGCGAGGCGGAGAGCGCCGGCCTGGTCATCCGCGAGGCCGGGCCAGGTGACCTGGACGCGGTGACCGAGCTCGAGATGGGCGTGATCCGCTACGACGCGCAGTTCGGTGCGGCCATCATCCGCCCGGCTACCGAGGCGCTGGCCCGGGCCGAGACGCAGGCGGCGCTGGCCAGGCGGCCGGCCTGGGCCTGGCTGGCCGTGCGGGACGGGCGGCCCGTCGGCCTCGTCCACGTCCAGCCGCCGGAGCACTCGGGGTGGATCGCGGGCATGACGCGGCCGGGCGTGACCGTCTACCTGCAGACCCTGTTCGTGCAGCCCGGCGAGCGGGGCGGCGGGGTCGGTACGGCCCTGGTCAGGCGCGTCCATGGCGTGCTCGAAGCCCGCGGCGTCCAGACCACCCTGCTGCACTACGCGCTGATGAACCCGCTGTCCGTGCCATTCTGGAACCGGATGGGATACCGGCCGCTCTGGACCGGTTGGGAGGTGCGCCCGGCGGCCTGTATGCGCTGAGAACCGCGACCGTCCGAGGGCGGCGCACGGGGCGGCGGCAGGGCGAGCATGATAGTGGATGGCCGCAGCGGAATGCTGAGGGTCTGCTTATGGTTGCCTCAGAAAACAGCCGACTAGCAAAAATACCGGGGGAGGTGTGCGGTGCTAGTCAGCCTGATCGCGGCTATCGTCGCGGCAGTGCTGTATGGCGTGGCCTCGGTGATGCAGGCGATCGCGGTCCGCGCGGCCAGCAACAAGCCGGCCGTCGATGCCTCCGGGGGCGTTGATCCGCACCTGATGGTGCGGATGCTGCACCAGTGGCGGTTCGTGGCCAGCATCTGCCTCGATGCGCTCGGTTTCGTGGCCCAGCTCATCGCCTTGCAGCGGCTGCCGCTGTTCGCCGTCCAGGCGTTCGTGGCGTCGAACCTCGCGGTGACCGCCGTGGTGGCCTCGTGGGTGATCGGCGTGACCCTGTCCTGGCGGGAGTGGGCCGCGGTGCTCGGCGTGGTGGCAGGCGTCGGTATGCTCGGCGCCTCGGCGGGCGCGGAAGGCGCCGCGCAGGTGGGCGCGGTGTTCAAGCTCGCCCTCATCGTGGCGATCGCGGGCCTGGCCATCGTCGGCCTGGCCGCGGCCAAGCTCAACGAGCCCTTCCGCACCACCGCGCTCGGCATGACCGCGGGTTTCGGCTACGGGATACTCAGCATCGCGGCCCGCGTGCTGACCGGGTTCTCGCCGCTGGAACTGGCCCGTGACCCGGCCGCGTACGCGGTCGCCGCGGCCGGCATCATCTCGTTCATGTTCTACGCCACCGCCCTGGAGAGCGGCAGCGTGACGGTGGCCACCGCGGCCGTGGTGCTGGCCGAGACGATCCCGCCGGCCGTCATCGGGGTCATTTTCCTCGGCGACCAGACGCGTCCCGGGCTATCGGTGGTCGCCTGGGGCGGCTTCTTCCTCGCTGTCGCCTCGGCCGTTATGCTGGCCAGATTCGGCGAGGCGCACCATACCGAAGACGTCGCGATGGCCGACGCGGTGGCCCGGCGGCAGGCAAATGCCGGGCCGGCCGCCGCCGGCCTGTTATCCTGGTGGCCCGTGGACCTGCAGTTTTTTAGTGCCCTATTGGACACCGCCCTACCGGACACCACGGGAGCCTCATAGTGGCCGCATCATCACTCCATCCACGGCCTGTGCAAACCACGCATCTCTTCGTCACCGGAGGCGTGGCCTCCAGCCTCGGCAAGGGGCTGACCGCATCCAGCCTGGGCCGCCTGCTGAAACTGCGGGGCCTGCGGGTCACCATGCAGAAACTCGACCCTTATCTCAACGTCGACCCGGGCACGATGAACCCCTTCCAGCACGGCGAGGTGTTCGTGACCGACGACGGCACGGAGACCGATCTCGACGTCGGCCACTACGAGCGCTTCCTGGACACCAACCTGGCGGGTGAGGCGAACGTCACCACCGGCCAGATCTACTCCACGGTGATCGCGAACGAGCGCCGGGGCGCCTACCTCGGCGATACCGTGCAGGTCATCCCGCACATCACCAACGAGATCAAGTCCCGCATCCTGCAGATGGCCGGCGACGACGTCGACGTGGTGATCACCGAGGTGGGCGGGACCGTCGGCGACATCGAGTCGCAGCCGTTCCTGGAGGCCATCCGTCAGATCAGGCATGAGATCGGCCGGGACCGCTGCTTCTTCCTGCACGTCAGCCTGCTGCCCTACATCGGCCCCTCGGGTGAGCTGAAGACCAAGCCCACCCAGCATTCGGTGGCCGCGCTGCGCAGCATCGGCATCCAGCCGGACGCCATCGTGGCCCGCTCCGACCGGCCGATCAACGCGAACCTGAAACGCAAGATAAGCCTGATGTGCGACGTGGACGAGGAGGCAGTGGTCTCCGCGCCGGACGCGCCGTCGATCTACGACATCCCCAAGGTGCTGCACGCCGAGGGCCTGGACGCCTACGTGGTGCGCAGGCTCGGGCTGCCGTTCCGCGACGTGGACTGGAGCGCGTGGGACGATCTGCTCCGCCGGGTGCACCGGCCGGCCCACAGCATCACGATCGCCCTGGTCGGCAAGTACGTGGACCTGCCCGACGCGTACCTGTCGCCGGCCGAGGCGCTGAAGGCGGGCGGCTTCGCCAACGACGCGCAGGTGAACATCCGGTGGGTGATCAGCGACGCCTGCGAGGAGCCGGAAGGCGCGGCCAGCGAGCTCGAGGGCGTGGACGGGGTACTGATCCCGGGCGGGTTCGGGGTCCGCGGCATCGAGGGGAAGATCGGCGCGATCAGGTACGCGCGCGAGCACGGCATCCCCATCCTGGGCCTGTGCCTCGGCCTGCAGTGCATGGTCATCGAGGTGGCCCGCGACCTGGCCGGGCTGGCCGAGGCGGACAGCGCCGAGTTCAACCCGGCTACCCCGTACCCGGTGATCGCCACCATGGCCGACCAGGAAGACGTGGTAGCGGGGGAGCGGGACATGGGCGGCACCATGCGCTTGGGCCTGTACCCGGCCGTGCTGCAGCCGGGCACCCGGGTGGAGGAAATGTACGGCAGCACCCTGGTGGAGGAGCGGCACCGGCACAGGTACGAGGTCAACAACGCGTACCGGGCGGTGCTCGAGCAGGCGGGCCTGGTCTTCTCCGGGCTCTCGCCGGACCGGCATCTGGTGGAGTT
>CAWCUJ010000052.1:0-239810 GCA_963798675.1 uncultured Actinomycetes bacterium
GCTGGACGGCAAGATCGCAGCGATCACCGGGGGCACGGCGGGCATCGGTCGCGCGATTGCGGAGGCCTTTCTCGCCGAGGGCGCCCGGGTCGTCGTCAGCGGCCGCAACGCCGACCGCGGCAAGCAGGTGGTGAGCGAACTCGGCGAGGATCGCGCCGCCTTCCACCAGGGTGACGCGACGACCAAGGAAGGTGTGGAACAGACCGTCGAGGCGGCGGTGGAGCGCTTCGGTCGCATCGACATCATGGTCAACAACGCCGGCGGCGCCGAGCGGCTCGCCCCGCTCGTCGATCTGTATGACGAGGACTGGGACCTCGTGATGAAGTGGAACCTCTACTCCACCTTCTGGGGGACCCGCGCCGCCTTGCGCCACATGCTGCCGCAGAAGTACGGGCGGATCATCAACGTCTCCTCGGTCGAGGGCAAGCACGGCAAGCCCGTACTCACCGCCTACGTCGCCGCCAAGCATGCCATCAACGGGCTCACCAAGGCAGTCGCCAAGGAGGTCGGCACTCAGGGCGTCACCGTGAACGCCATCTGCCCAGGCCTGGTCATCACCGACATCATCCAGCGCAACGGCCCCGCGACCGCGCAGGCGATGGGCCTGGAGTTCGATGAGATGGTGGCGCTGTTCGCCGCCGAGTCCGCCATCAAGCGCCCCAACACACTGGAAGAGGTGGCCGCCGTCGCGGTCCTGCTCGCGTCCGATACCGGGGCCGGCATTACCGGTGCGATCTACAGCGTCGACGGCGGAACGGCAGCGTACTGAGCGTGGTCGGCACCCATTTCCCCGACGACCGTGACGTCGCGGAGTCCGCACTGCAGCGGATGCGCGAGGCCTTCGAGGCGCTGCGGGACGGCCGCCTGGGACCGAGCCGTGCCGAGGAAGAGTTCCTGGCCGGGTACGACACGGTGCGCGACATAGTCAGCACGTTCTTCCTGGCGCAACGGATGTCCCCTTCCCGGGATGACCGGGCTTCAGACCAGCTGACCCAGCGGGGGGTGAGTGAGTAGGAGGGCCCGTGGCAGACAACCGGTGCGACCTGGTGATTCTCGGCGGCGGCAGTGGCGGCTATGCGGCGGCGCTGCGGGCCGCTGAGCTGGGCAAGTCCGTGGTGCTTGTGGAGAAGGACAAGGTAGGCGGGACCTGCCTGCATCGTGGCTGCATTCCGACCAAGGCGTTGCTGCATGCCGGGGAGATCGCCGACCAAGCGCGGGAGAGCGCGGCGTTCGGCGTGAAGACGACGTTCGAGGGCATCGACATGCCTGGAGTCCACAAGTACAAGGACTCGGTGATCGCGAAGAACCACAAGGGGCTGGCCGGCCTGATCAAGGGCCGCGGCATTCAGCTCGTGGAGGGCGAGGGCCGGCTGGCCGGGCCGAGGACAGTGCAGGTCGGCGCGGACACTTACACCGGAACGAACCTGGTGCTCGCCACCGGCTCATACTCGCGCACCCTGCCCGGGCTTGACCTGGACGGGGACCGGGTCATGGCCAGCGAACACGCGCTCCAGCTCGATCGGGTGCCGGCCACCGCGATCGTGCTCGGCGGCGGGGTAATCGGCTGCGAGTTCGCCTCGGCGTGGACCTCGTTCGGCAGCAAGGTGACCATTGTCGAGGCGCTGCCGCACCTGGTCCCGCTGGAAGATGCGGCCAGCTCCAAGCTGCTCGAGCGGGAATTCCGCCGCCGCGGCATCGGCTTCAAGCTGGGCGCGCGGTTCGAGCGCGCCGAACCGACCGACGCGGGGATCCGGGTCCACCTGCAAGGCGGCGAAACGCTGGATGCCGAACTGCTGTTGGTCGCCGTGGGCCGCGGTCCCGTGTCGGCCGGACTGGGCTACGAAGAGCAGGGCGTCCGCGTCGAACGCGGCTTCGTCCCCGTCGATGAGTACTGCCGCACCTCGGCCGGGGGCGTGTACGCGGTCGGCGACCTTGTCATCACGAGCGACGGAGCGCACCCGCAACTGGCCCACGTCGGCTTCGCCGAAGGCATCCTGGTCGCCGAACACCTCGCCGGATTGCCGGTCGTGCCCATCGACTACCCCGGCGTGCCCCGCATCAGGTACAGCCATCCGGAGGTCGCCTCCGTCGGCTACACCGAAGCGCAAGCGGCAGATAAGTACGGCCCGGACAACATCACCACGGTTACCTACGACCTGTCCGGCAACGGCCGCAGCGCCATCCTCAGCACCAAGGGCGCCGTCAAGGTGATCGCGGCCAAGGACGGCCCGGTCCTCGGCGTCCACATCGTCGGCGACCGCGTCGGCGAACTGATCGCCGAAGCCCAGCTCATCTACAACTGGGAAGCCCTGCCGGCCGAAGTCGCCCGGCTCATCCACCCCCACCCCACCCAATCTGAAGCCATCGGCGAAGCCCACCTCCTGCTAGCCGGCAAACCCCTGCACGTCCACGCCTGAGCGATGGGGCCATTCGACTGCGCTGCGGTCACGCTGCCGGCTTGCCGGGCCGTGTTGCAGCGGCTCAGCGAGAAAGACCTCGCCCGCCCCACGCCATGCACCGAGTACACCGTCGGCGATGTCGGTCAGCACCTGGTGCGGTCCATGGTGCTACTGGCCTCGGTCGCCGGCGAGCAGATCGACACCACCGCTACGGATACGCCTGACACCGCGGTGGCGGCAACCGCCGAAGCGGCGCTGGCGGCCTGGCGGCACCGCGGGCTCGACGGCTCGGTGGCGGTCGGACGCAGCGTGCTGCCGGCCAGCCTGGCCGTCGAGATCATCTCGCTCGAGCTGCTCGTCCATAGCTGGGACATTGCCCATGCGACCGGGCACGACATCGATGTCACGCCCGAGGTCGCAGGCTACGTCCTGGACCGCGCCAGGGAGCTCATCACCGAGGACAAGCGGGGTCGCAGCTTCGCCGCCGAGGTGCCTGCCGGACCGGACGCTACGGTCCTGCACCGGCTGATCGCGTTCACCGGCCGGGCGCCGTGAGCTGGCGAGCTCAGCCGCCGGGCACGGTGATCGAGACGGCCGGCTGGGCCAGCTCGGCCGCATCGACGAACAGTCCCGCCCGGCGGGCGGCCGCGGCGGCCTGGTTGACCACGGTCCCGGCGGCCGCTTCCGTGCCGGGCTCGGCTGCCGCCTGAAGCTGCCGGAAGAAGCTGTCGGCCGCCGCGCTGGCCGTGAACACGACCGAGCCCTCTGCCGGAACCGCCTCCCACACCAGAATCGACGTATTCGCCTTCCACCGCGACAGCGACGTGCTGACCGTCGTCCACGGCCGCCACGTGCCCAGCTGCGCGAGCACATCCCCTAGCTCGGCGATCCCTGGCCGGGACGCGGCCGGCTCGGCCAGCTTGACGAGCGCATCGGCGTCGGCCTGGGCGGCCGCCGCGCCCTGATCCGGCGAAACCGGCAAGGTGAGCGGGCAATCGAACCCGAGCGCCACCTGCTCGCCGTCGTGCAGCGCATGGAAGACCGCGTCGAACAGCTCAGCCGACGAGGCACCGGAGCACGCATCGGGCCTGTCGTCGTCATGCCGCCGCCCGGCCCACCGCCTTGGCCCGCCCGGCACGGATCCCGTCTCCACCGCGATGACTAGCACCCGATACCTCCCGATCCACGTCGTCGAACACGCTGCTCCCGGCGACTACGCGTCATGCCCGGCGTCATGCAGGTAAGCCGGCAGCTCGGCGGCGGCCGGTGCCCGGTGGGGCCAGCGCTTGCGCAACTCCCACGCCAGGCCCCCGGACGCGAGCTCGGCATGGGTCATCGCGTACAGGGTCCGCACCCGACGGGACGCGAACCGCCACCGTCCGTCCAGGCGGACATACTCGTCGGCGTACCGGAACGACGTGACGACGGTGTTCCCGTCGGACACCTGCTCGGAGAACCCAAGCACCTGGCCGCGAGCGTGATCGTCGTCAAGGAACTTCAGCACGAAACCGCGCGCCTCGTGCAGCGTGATGGTATACACCTGGCCGAGCGCCCGGTAGTTCGCCACTATGGCCTCGCGGCCCGCATGCGTACGGCCCGGCGAGCCGAACCGGGCGTCCGGCGCGAACAACTCCCCCACCGCCTCGAATTCGTGGTCGTCGAGCAGGAAGGCGTACCGGGCGAGCAGCTCGGCGATCTCCGCGCGGGCCTCCAGGCGGGCGACCCGCCGCTCCAGGGACTCCTCAGCCATCACACTGCGCCACGGTCACCGGGCTCAGACGACCTCTGCCTCCCGGCGCTCAGCATTAGCTGCTGACGTGCCAGAGCGTCAGGAACTGAGAGCGGTAGTTGGCCACGCCGACGTAGTTGCCCTGGCTGTCCACCACCAGGGAGTTGACGTTCTGCTGCGTCATCAGCTGCGTCGGCAGCGCCGCGTTGAGGGTCGGCATGCCCTCGAACTTGCGGGCCATCGAGTCGATCTGACGGTAGGCGACGATCGGCAGCGAGTAGGCCGTCCAGACGTCCTCCGTGCCGTTCTTCAGCCCCGCGATGTTCGGGGTGTCCGCCGTCAGGCCGCCGATGTGCAGGCCGTGCAGGCCGGCCGCCGACAACGCCGCAGGGACGCCGGTGGCCAGGTCACCGAGGTCGAAGATCAGCCAGTTGGTGCTCGGGTCCCGGGTGACCGCGGAGACCACGGCCGACGGGGTGGTCGTGCCGATGGCGGAGCCCAGCTGCGGAGTCGTAGTGACCTTGCAGGCCGGGCACCACACCTTGATCGCGGCGTCGAATGCCGTGTCGAAGTCCACCAGGATGGGGAAGATCGGCAGCGTGAACTCTTGAACGACGGCCTTGCCATTCGACTGCACGACCACGTACGCGGCGACCATCTTGCCCCACTGGGCGAGCTGAGCAGGGCTCGCGATCGAGGTGTCGAACATGGCGCCGCTCGCCGGAGACGTGTCCGCGCTGCTGTTGACCCAGATGCCCTTGGACGCGGCGAGGGCGAGCTGCGTCGTCAGCGTGGAGGTCGGGATGCCGCTGGTGACGATGCCGGCCGGGTTTAGCTGGATGGCCGAGGCCATCGCGGCCTGCTGGGTCGCCGGCGTTGTCCCGGAGCTCAGGTCCTTGTACTTCCAGCCGAGATCCGCGGCGGCCTGCGCCCAGTACTTCGCCAGGACCACCGCGCTGCCGCTGCCGGAGTCCAGGCCGACTATCAGCTTGCCGGTGGCGGGCTTGGAGTTGAGCGGCGTGCTGATGCCGATGGAGGTCGGCGAGCCCAGGAACTGGGCCTGGTATGCCTTCGCTGCGGCGATGTTGGCACCGTTGGCACTGCCGCTGCTGGCCGTGGCGCTGCTGGTACTGCCGCTGCTACTGCCGCTGCTGCTGCACGCGGCGATAAGCATCGCTGAGGTAACTGCGACGACAGCCGCCAAGGTCTTCCTCATGCGCGTCTCATTTCTGGCAGGTGCCCGGAGTTTTCTGGCAGGTGCCCGGAGTGCCGAGCGGTGAGTCTTAACTTAGTCGAGTCTCAGTGCAGTTACTAGGCTGATTCTCAAATGGGGCCACCTTCCGGGGCCGCCAACTGGCGTTATCCGGCCGCTTAGCTAGACCGAATGGACCACACCGGATGGCCTGACTACCGTGACGATGACCCTCGACGGCCCGTGCGTGGGCAGTAACTTGGTAGAGCCTGCAGTAAGCCACGACCATGGCCGCACGGCCCACAGGTGTGTTCTTCCGGGTAGGACGCAAGGAGACCGCCCCGGCCGGGGCGGCCTCCAGCGATCTGGCCGGTGCTCAGCCCTAGCTGCTGACGTGCCAGAGCGTCAGGAACTGGGAGCGGTAGTTGGCCACGCCGACGTAATTCCCCTGCGAGTCCTCCACCAGGGAGTTGACGTTCTGCTGCGTCATCAGCTGCGTCGGCAGCGCCGCGGTGAGGGTCGGCATGCCCTCGAACTTGCGGGCAAACGAGTCCACCTGACGGTACGCGACGATCGGCAGCGAGTAGGCGGTCCAGACGTCCTGCTTGCCGGCCTTCAGCCCCTGGATTTGCGGGGTGTCCGCGGTCAGGCCGCCGATGTGCAAGCCGTGCAGGCCGGCCGCCGCCAGAGCGGCATCCACGCCGGTCTCCAGGTCACCGAGGTCGAAGATCAGCCAGTTGGCGCTCGGGTTCCGCGTGACGGCGGAGACCACAGCCGCCGGGGTGGTCGTGCCGATGGCCGAGGCCAGCTGCGGATTCGTAGCGACTTTGCAGGCCGGGCACCACTGCTTCATCGCAGCCATGAATGCCGTGTCGAAGTCCAAGAGGATCGGGAAGACCGGCAGCGTGAATTCCTCAACATTGGCCTTGCCATTCGACTGCACGATCACGTACGCGGCGACCATCTTGCCCCACTGGGCGAGCTGAGTAGGGTTCGCGATCGAGGTGTCGAACATGGCGCCGCTCGGCGGGTCCGTCGACGCGCTGGTGTTGACCCAGATGCCCTTCGACGCGGCGAGAGCGAGCTGCGTCTGGATCGTCGCGTTGGGGATGCCGCTGGTGAGGATGCCGGCCGGGTTCAGCTGGATGGCCGAGCTCATGGCGGCCTGCTGCGCCGTCGGCGTTCCCCCCGAGATCAGGGTCTTGTACTGCCAGCCCAGATCCGTGGCGGCCAGCCCCCAGTACTTCGCGAGAACCACCGCGCTGCCGAGGCCGGAACTCAGGCCGACCAGCAGCTTGCCGGTCGCGGGCTTCGACTTGAGCGGCGTGCTGATGCCGATGGAGGTCGGCGAGCTCAGGAACTGGTCTTGGTACGCCTTCGCGGCCGCGATGTCGGCACCGTTGGCACTGCCACTGCTGGCCGTGGCGTCGGCGCTGCTGCTGCTGGTACTGCTACTGCCGCTGGTACTGCCGCTGCTGCTGCATGCGGCGATAGCCAGCGCCGAAGTAACTGCGATGACAGCAGCCGAGATTTTCCTCATACGCGCCTTCATTCTGGCGGGCGCCCGGTATACCGAGCGGTGGACTCTTGCACTTAGTCGAGTCTCAGTACGGTTACTGAGCTAGTTCTCAACCGTAGATTCCGGGGGACCGGCTGTCTACAGGCGGCGCGTACCGAAGCGAAGATGTTATGCACGGTCCTCAGCTGCAGCGCATCGGCCCCTGCCGGCGTCGCCCAACTGGCGTTTAACCGGGCGTTAACTCGACCAGTGACCACAGCCAGACCGCCTTACTGGCCGGGAATGCGACCCGTTGACCCACTGGTGCGGTAGCAGTAACTTTGTATAGGCTGCAGTAATTCACCACCGGCTGGGCAAGGTCTGACCGTACCTCGCCGCTCCGGGGTTCCAGGAGGCAGCATGACGCCCGCGCTAACCGTGACGAACATGTCGAAGAGCTTCGCCGGACCGCGGGTCCTGGACAGCGTAACCCTGTCGATCGAGCCGGGCGAGATACGCGCGCTGGTCGGTGAGAACGGGTCCGGTAAGTCGACGCTCATCAAGATCCTGGCCGGGTTCCACTTGCCCGATGACGGGTCGGCCGAGGTGGACGGGCAGCCGCTGCATCTCGGCGCCGGTACGTCGAGCGAGGCGCTCGGATTGCGGTTCGTCCACCAGGACCTCGGCCTGGTGGACAACCTCGACGCCGTGGACAACCTGGCCCTGGGCGCCGGGTACCCCAGTTTCCGCGGCGGTATCCGCTGGCGGCGGGAGCGTAAGCGCGCGCGGGCGGCGCTGGCCGAGCTCGGCTACGACTTCGACGTCCGCCGCCCGGTCGGCACCCTGGCCATGAGCGAGCGCACCGCGCTGGCGGTGGCCCGCGCGATGGCTCCCCGGAACACCTCGGCCAAGGTGCTCATCCTCGACGAGCCGACGGCGAACCTGCCGGCCGCCGAGGCCCAGCGGCTGTACCAGCTCGCCCGGCGGGTCGCGGACTCCGGCATCGCCGTCGTGTTCGTATCGCACCACTTCGATGAGGTGTTCGAGCTGGCCCGGAGCGTCACGGTGCTCCGCGACGGCAAGCATGTCATCACCCGGCCGGTAGCGGGCCTGACCGAGGACGGGCTCATCGAGCTCGTCATCGGGCGCAAGCTCGAGCAGGTCGAACACGACGCCAAGGCCGCCGAGCGCAAAGCGCTCGTCCTGGAGGTCAGCGGCCTGGGCAGTGACGTGCTGAACGACGTCGGCTTCGCCGTTCACGCCGGCGAGATCGTCGGCGTGGCCGGCATCACCGGCTCCGGCCGGGACGAGGTGGCCGCGGCCCTGTTCGGCGGCCGTGACCGGGTGGGCGAGGCCAAGATCAACGGGGCCGTCGTGCCGAAGAACCGCCCGGACAAGGCCATGGCCATGGGCATGGGACTCGTTCCGGCCGAACGGCATGCCAACGCCGCGTTCATGACGTCGACCCTGCGCGAGAACATCACGGTGGTCCGCCCGGGCATCCACTGGCGTGGTCTCATCCTGCGGAAGGGCGCCGAGCGCTCAGACGTCGATAAGTGGCTGGAGCGCCTCGACGTGCGGCCGAGGAAGTGCGAGTTCGCGATGTCCGACCTGTCCGGCGGGAACCAGCAGAAGGTGGTGCTGGCCCGCTGGCTGCGCCTGGAGCCCAAGGTGCTCGTCCTTGACGAGCCCACCCAGGGTGTGGACGTCGGCGCCAAGTCCGACATCCACAAGCTCGTCGACCAGGCAGCCGCACAGGGCACCGCCGTACTCGTCGCCTCCACCGACCACGAAGAGCTCGTCCGGCTGTGCCACCGGGTGCTGATCTTGCGGCGCGGGCGGATCGCGGACGAGGTTCTCGGGTGGCCGCATGGACCATGACTTGATCACCGCTGCCACCATCGGCCGAGACCAGGCCGATGCCACCTGACCAGTCGTCAACGAGTTGCGTCCGCTCGCCGACGAGCCCGCAGGACGCGGTCGGGACAAGGAGACCAGGATGACCGTTGACAAGCAGACGTCCACAGAACCGGACGTCGAAGCCAAGGCAGGCGGCCCAGCAGCGGTCCGGCGGCGGAACATCGCCGCCACCCTGGGCCTCGACCGGTTCAGCGGCATTTACGTGTGGGCCGCGCTGATCCTGATCTTCTCGCTGTGGGTTCCGAGCCTGTTCGACACCGCCACCAACGCGCGGATCATCGCCGGATCGCAGGCCATCACGGCCATCGTGGCCATGGGCCTGATCGTGCCGGTGGCCTGCGGCGCGTTCGACCTGTCCATCGGCGGCACGCTCGGCATGGCGGTCTGCATCGTCATCTGGTTCCAGGCCAACGGCCACGGCTACGCCCTCGGCATCGTCGCCGCCCTCGCATTCGGGCTGCTGGTCGGGCTGGCCAACTCGCTCATCGTCGTCAAGCTGAACGTCAACTCGTTCATCGCGACACTCGGCATGAGCAGCATCCTGTCCGCCGGTACCTACTGGGTCACCAACGGCAGCACGATCTCCAACGGAATCTCCCCCCATTTCACGGCGATCGGCCAGAACCTGCTCTGGGGCCTGCCGCTGCCGGTCTTCTACATGGTGGCTCTCGGAATCGTGCTGTGGTGGCTGCTGGAGTACACGCCGGTCGGCCGCTACCTCTACAGCATCGGCGGCAACCCGCAGGCCGCCCGGCTCGCAGGTGTCCGAGTCAACCGCATCACGACCAGCGCCTTCGTCCTGTCCGGCGTGGTCGCGGCTTTCGCGGGCGTGATACTGGCGGCAGAACTCGGGTCGGCGAGCCCGGACATCGGCGTGCCCTACCTGCTGCCCGCATTCTCCGCCGTCTTCCTCGGCGCAACGCAGGTCTTCCCGGGCCGGGTGAACGTGCCCGGCACCCTCATCGCGATCTTCTTGCTCGCCACCGGTGTGAAGGGCCTCCAGCTGGCTGGCGCTCCCTCCTACATCAGCAGCCTGTTCAACGGCGCCGCGCTGATCATCGCGGTGGCTCTGGCGGCCCGCGCCACGCGCCGCAGGACGTAGGTGCTAGTGGTCGCGGACACCAGCCCCGCTCTCGTGGGGCGGCGTATCGAGGTCGCCACCGCCCTGTTCGGCGCGTGGTCGGACGGCGACCTGGACGGGCCGCGGCGCTACTTCGCCGAAGACGGCGTGCTGTATGACATCATCGGCGGCGAGTACCGTGGCTGGCCCGCCATCCGCGCCTACTTCGGGCGCGGCCGGCTGCGGTATCCCGACCTGGTTCTGGAGCCGACCGGGGACTTCTGGTCACGCCCGGACGGGCTGGCGATGCTGTGGACGATGAGCGCCACCCAGGCTGCCGCGGACGACCTGGGGCCGGAGCTGGTCGGACGGCGCTGGACCGTCGAGGGGATGTCGTACCTGAACTTCGATGGGCTGACCGTCGTCCGCGAGGCGGACTACCACGACGCGGGCTCGCGGGAGCGCTCACTGCGCAGTGTCTCCGGCTCGCCTCCGGGGCGCCTTTAGGCGGTCAGCTCAACGGCACGGCTGAGGAAGCGCAGGTGCACGGCCACCCCGATGGCCAGCAGGTCCGGCGTCGGGCGCGTGGTGCGGCGGAAGACATCCAGTGCGGTCAAGTTGACGCAGGCGCCCTTCACCGAGTTGAAGGCCTCCCATGCCTGCCAGGTCTGCTCGTCGTATTCGACACCCACCGTGACGGCAAGCCGGGCCTTCCAGCTCTGCGGGGAGGCCAGCCGGCGACCGCGGATGAGGGCAAGGTAAGCCCAGTCCTCGGCCGCGTCTCCGGCGTGGGCGAGCTCCCAGTCGATGACCGCGGCCACGCCGTCCTCGTTCTGCAGCGCGTTCCCCGGCCCCGGGTCACCGTGCACGATGACCGATGGCCCGGTGGGGCGCAGGTTGGCGCGCAGCCACGCGAAGCCCCGCTCGAGGAGCGGGATCGGGTAATCGACGGCCGTGCGGTACACATCATGCCAGTGGCGCAGCTGCGCGTTGATCGCCTGCTCCGGCTCGCTGCCGGCCGGAAGGCCGTCGAGGGCCGCGATCTCATCCACCGCCTCCTGGCCGAGGTCGTATAGCTGGGCGAGCGACCGCAGCATGTCGTCGAGCCCCTCGTCGTCGGTCCGGGCGCGGCCGGCCACGTGCTCCATGACGAAAAACGGATGGCCGAGAACGCCCGGGTCGGGCTCCTCCCCCACGATGGCGGGAACGGGATATCCTCGCGCCCGCAGGATCCGCATGACGGCCGCCTCGCGGCGGCCCTCGGTAGCGAACATGCCGTCCTGCTCGATCCGCACCACGCCGTGCCCGTCCGTCCAGCGCACGTCGAGCATGAGCCGGCTGAACCCGCCGGCGATGACGGTCACGTCCTCCAGCCGGGCGTCTGGCCCGGCCCGTTCGGCGAACCACGCCGCGAGCCGGCCCACCAGCTCGGGATCGGCCTGCGGCGGTCCGCCTTCGGGGTCCCTGTGGTGGCCGGTGAACAGCTCAAGCAGCGGCGCTGCTTCCTTGACGTCCTCATCGAACCACTGCAGGCACAGCGCGTGCACCTGCCTGGCCAGCGCCGCAGACCCGGCGTTACCTGTCACCTCGTCGCTGAGCAGCCGGCCGGCCGCGTCGAGCACCGCACGGTCGTCCGCGCCGGGCAGGCTCATCAGCTCGCGCAGCACCGCCGCGCGTTCCGGATTAGGGTCAGGTCGGCGTGCCAGGCCATACGCGGCCACCTCCCGCCAGCGCTGTTGCTCCACCGGGCCGAGCGGGAGCCGGGCGGCGCGGTCCCGCGCGTCGCGCAGCGTCGCGTCGTCGACGAATACGGTCATAGCAGCGCCACCGCCTTCGCCTCAGCCGCGAAGTCATATCCGGCCCCCCAGACCGGGTCGGACATCGCGTCCGGCGCATCGGCCAGTGGCGAGGACAGGAACCACTCGTACGTCTGCCGGTGCCCCTCGACCAAGCCGCGTTCGGCGGGCAGGCTGAGCCGTCGCGCCTTGTCCGTCGAGAGGACGCCGTGGTGCCGGACGCCGAACAGGTGGCCGAACAGGGGGCCGGGCACCTTCCCCAGCATCTCGTCGGGAAGCAGGCAGACCTCCGGGTCCGCCCTGACGATCTCGGCAAGCGCGTGAACGTACCCCGATGTGGTGATCGCCTGCCCGGTCGCGTTGACCACCTCCCCCGAGACCGTCTCCGGGGACCGCGCCATGGCGATCAGCAGCGCGCACAGGTCGTCCACGTGGCCGTAGTTCCCTGTGACCAGCCCGCCGTGCGGCAGGAGCACGGGCAGGTGCCGCCGGAGCCGCAGGAACATGGCGGCTTCCATGTCGAGGATGTTGTTGTCCGGGCCGTAGATCGCGGCTGGGCGGGCGATGCTCCCAGGGAAGCCGGTGAGCTCGTGCCGCTTCAGGACCTCCGCTTCGGCGTACGCCTTGAAGCCGCCGTAGGTGCTGACCGGGTCGGTAGAGGTCGGCTGATCCTCGGTCCACGGCATCAGCGGGCTGGGCTGGTACGCCATGATCGAGGAGACGAAGACGTAGGCGGCGGTGCGTCCGTCGAACAGCTCGAGCAGGTCGGCGATGGGAGAGCCGCCCGCCACCATGACGAAGCCGGAGACGTCGAAGATGGCGTCCCACTCGGTGCCCTCGAGCGCCGATCGCACCGAACCGACGTCCGTGCGATCGGCGATGAGCCGGCCGACGTCGGGTGGCAGCGTGCTCGGGGTCCGGCCGCGGTTGAGAACGCTGACCTCGTGGCCTTGCTCGACCAGCTGCTGCACGAGGCGACGGCCGACGAACGTCGAGCCGCCGAGGACGAGCGATCGCATGGGTCCTCCGATGTTTGGGACAACTTGTCGCGACGTTCAGAGCAGGGTGACACGTGACGACCGGCTCACGTCAGCGCGCCGGATGCGCGGCCGATCGGCGGTAGCTGGCTGTCGTCGCGGCCGACGGCGCCTGCCGCCCGGAGCTCGCGTTCGGCGAGCCGCCAGCCCTGCTCGGTTCGTGTCCAGCGATCGACGTAGCGGCCGTACATGGTCCACTCGGACCCGTCGATGCGGCGGTGCCAGGCGATGACCGTACTTTGGGCGGCGGCCGAGTCGGGACCTTCGAAGTCGATCTCGATGTTTCCCAAGTGGTGACTGGTCTTGGAATACCTCGCCAGCGCCGTGCGCAGCGCCTCAATCAGAGCCCCGCGTCCGGCGATCCAGTCGGCGGGGTGGTACTTGACCCGGCAATCCTGGACGAACACCGCCGCCTGCTGCTCGGGCTGGTTCATGTCGGCGCAGCGAGTGTAGGCGGCCATCATGGCCGTGATCTCCTGGCGGTCCAGCAGCTGTCTCAGCAGCGACGGTTCAGGCACCGCGAACCTCCGGCGGGTACAGGGGAAGCCGCTCCCATCACATCGAAGAAACTGTATCGGGTCAATAGTTTGGACCGGTTCTCGGCTGGTCTCCCGGGTGATCTTGGTGAAGACTGCTGCCATGACGCTTTTCGGTGTTCCCGGAAAAGGGCTAGACCTTTACCACATCGGCCTGGCCGTCCCTGACGTCCGCGCGGCCATGGAGCAGTACTCCGCGACGTTCGGGTTCACCTGGGCGCGCATCCACGAGAGGACGCCCGAGGTAATCGTCGACGGCGAGCGGCGCCGCGCGGAGATCACCGTCACCTATTCGACTCAGGGGCCGCCCTATCTGGAGCTTGTGCAGGAGCGCAGCGGCTCCATCTGGGCCGCGGACGGGTTCGCGCTTTCGCACGTCGGCTTCTGGGCCGAGGATCTCAGCGCCGGTAAGCGCGCGCTGGACGAGTCAGGCCTCGTGGCGCGGGTGCACGACATCGGCCCGGACGGGCACCCGGCCCGGTTCAGCTACCATCCGTTCGCGGGCGGCCTGTGGATCGAACTGGTCCACACGTCGTTCAAGCCGCAGCTTTCCGACTGGATCGCCGACACCCTCCGAGAACTCGGAGAAGAGGGCTAACTCCGCACGGGCTGCGATGCCGCCAGCATAGTTTCTATTCAGTCGTTTCGGTAAGGTATGCCTTGAGAGCGGAAGGACGTGAGCGTGCTCCTCCGGTTCGACGAGTACCCGTACCATCAGATCACCGCGTCATTCGCCGGTGTCGCGGGGAGCGACCCGCAATGGAACGACGGGCACTACGTCTGCGTGAGCGACCAGGCCGGCCAGGTGTGCCTGGCGTCGTCGCTGCGGCTCTACCACAACAACGACGTCCTCGACGGGTTCGTGTGTCTGCGGCAGGCCGGCCGGCAGCACAACATCCGGCTTTCGCGGCGGCTGCGCCCCCACATGGACGAGCTGGCGGTGGGCCCACTGCGGCTCGAGATCATCGAGCCGATGCGGCTGCTGCGGCTGGTGCTTGAGGACAACGATTTCGACTTCGCATTGGACATAACCTGCCGCAGCGCGACGGTGCCGTACGAGGATCCCGCCGAGGTGACGCGCATCGACGGCCGGCTGATCAGCGAGCGGATGACCTACGAGATCACCGGGAAGTGCACGGGGTGGGTGCGGGTCGGCGACGCGCGCTACGAGCTGGATCCGGCGTCGGACTCGTTCTTCCGTAACCACTCATGGGGGTATCAGGCGGGCCGCGGGGGTCCGCGGCTGTATGCCGCCCCGACGGTGGGCGCACGGCGAAGGATGCCGGGCGTCCGGCAGTGGGTGCTGTTCGACATGCCCGACCACGGCGGCTTCTACTTCGTCGATCCGAGCGGCCGCAAGGCGTCAGGCAAGGGCGCCATCATGCTGGCCGATCGCAGCGTCGCGGTGACCGCCGTGGAGCACGACCTGCAGTTCTATCCGGGCGGGCGGCGGCTGCGGTCCGGGACGTTCGGCCTGACCGACGCCGAGGGCGTCGTTCGCAGCTACCAGGTCGAGGACCTCGGCTG
This sequence comes from uncultured Actinomycetes bacterium, assembly GCA_963798675.1. Lineage (GTDB taxonomy): Bacteria > Actinomycetota > Actinomycetes > Streptosporangiales > Streptosporangiaceae > Palsa-504. Next base: position 14,695 of record CAWCUJ010000052.1, read on the forward strand.
GGTGTACACCCAGGGGGGCGGTTACTTCGGCGGCTTCAACGACGGTCTGGGCCAGGGCGTCTACCGCGGTGACTACCACGTCGAGGGAGAGGTCTGGGACGTTTCGCACCCGACCCATATCGTGGACGACACCGGGCGGACGTTCGAGTTCGACCACGCGTGGGCGGAGAACTTCACCAAGCTGACCAGCGACGGCCGGGCCGGGCTGGCGCACTTCGAGTGCGTGGTCATCTCCGAACCCCAGGAATGGTCCACTCACCCAGGACAGACCGGCCCGGCGAGCGCGGCTAGCTCCCGGACCGGCGACCAGACGTGAGAGCGCCGTCACGGAAGGAACATCGACATCGACCCCCGCACCGCGAACACTGACGCCGAGGTGGCGCAGCGCCTAACCGACCAGCAGGAGATTGCCGATCTTTGCGTCCGCTACACCACTGCGCTCGATACGAAGGACTGGGCGCTGCTTGAGGGCTGCTTCGCGCCGTCTCCCGCATTCGTTCATCCCGGCGGCCGGCTTGAGGGCTTCCCAGCGATCCTCAAGCGGACGAAAGCGGCGTTGACACCGCTGACCGCTACCCAGCATCTACTGGGCAACATCGTGGTCCAGCTCGACGGCGATACCGCCCGGTCGGTGTGCTACTTCCAAGCGCAGCACGTCCGCGCCGGCACCCCGGGGGGCGAGACGTACATCATCGCCGGCAGCTACGCGGACACCCTCACCCGCGCGGCTGACGGCTGGAAGATCACTGAGCGCGTCCAGACCTACATCTGGCGGGACGGCAACCGCGCCGTCGTCGCGCGCTGAGGCGTCAGTGGGCCTTCCGTCCAGCCTCCTGCACGATCTCGGCGTCCATCTCGAAGAAGCGATGGTTGCGGTCGCCGATGACCTCGCCGCCGGCGTCGACGACGAGTACCGCGCCGTTGGTCCAGCTCGACTCGTCCGACGCCAGATAGAGCGCGGCATTGGCGATGTCCAGCGGGTAGCCCGGGCGGCCGAGCGGGACCTTGCGCGCGATGCGGCGACTGGCCTCGTCAAGCGCCGACGCGTCCCCGGTGCTCACGTACGCCGTCATCCCGCTCACGGTCGCGCCCGGCGCGATCGCGTTCACGCGGATATGGTGCCTGCCCAGCTCGGTGGCCACCAACTGGGTCAAGCCGACGACTCCGTGCTTGGCCGTCGTGTACGCGTGCGGGCCCAGGCCTGCCCGCAGCCCGGCGGAGCTCGCCGTATTGATGATCGTGCCCGAGCCCTGGGGAATCATGACCCGCGCGGCTTGCTTGATCCCGTAGAACACGCTGTTGAGCAGCACATCCATCGTGCGTTGCCAGGCCGCTCTCTCCGTCTGCGCGATGGGGCCGACGGCGCCGAGGATGCCTGCGTTGTTGAACATGCAGTCCAGCCGTCCGAACCGGGCCACCGCCTGCTTGACGAGGTTCGCAACCTGCGCCTCGTCGGAGACGTCGGCGTGAACGAAGAAGGTTGCGCCGCCGAGTTCCTTGACGAGCTCCTCGCCGCGCTCGTCCTGCAGATCGGCGATCACGCATCGCGCGCCCTCTTCGAGAAACCGGCGCACCGTTCCCTCGCCGATGCCGCTAGCGCCGCCGGTCACCACCGCGACCTTGCCGTCGAGCCTACCCGTCATCTCCTGGCCTCCATTCCGCCTCCGGCCGATGTGAAACCGTGGGCTTCTCGTGACGACTCGCCTGCTTGGACCAGTCGCGCGGGCCGACCGTCAGCCGCTATGCGCTCCTATGTTGTGCAACTTTTGTTGTACAACATGGGAGCAAATCGGTCAACCGGTCGCGCTGAGAGCCACGTCGGCCCGTGCGAGCTGGGCGTCGGTCGCGGCGACGGCGTGCGTCGTAATCGACATATTGGGGCATTGACATCGAGCGTAGCAGTCCGATATAGAACAAGGGTAGTACAACAATTGTGCTAGCAAGGAGGCGCCGGTGCTGCTGGGCTTCGACGAGTACCCATACCATCAAGTCACGGCGTCGTTCGCCGGTGTCGCCGGCAGCGATCCGCAATGGAACGACGGGCACTACGTGTGCCTGTGCGATCAGGCGGGCGACGTATCCCTCGCATCGACATTGCGGCTGTACTCGAACAATGATGTGCTCGATGGGTTCGTATGCATCCGGAACCGGGGTAAGCAGCACAACATTCGCGTGTCGCGCCGGTTGCGCCCCGACATGGATAGCCTCTCGGTCGGGCCGCTGCGGATCGAGCTGGTCGAGCCGATGCGGGTCCTGCGTCTCGTGCTCGAGGACAACGACTTCAATATCGCGCTCAACGTGACCTGCCGCAGCGCAACTGTGCCGTATGCGGGTCCGGCGGAGGTGACCCGCGTGGACGGCCGGCTGATCAGTGAGCGGATGACCTACGAACTCACCGGGAACTGCGAGGGCTGGGTGCGGGTCGGGGACGCCCGGTACGAGCTGAGCGGGTCGAACAGCTCGTTCTTCCGCAATCACTCCTGGGGCTACCAGGCCGGCCGCGGCGGGCCCCGCCTCTACGCTGCCCCCACCCTGGGGGCTAAGCGTCGCGTGCCCGGTGTACGCCAGTGGGTCCTGTTCGACATGCCCGACCACAGCGGGTTCTATTTCGTCGATCCCAGCGGCCGCGCCGCATCCGGAAAAGGCGCGATCATGCTCGCCGACCGGAGCGTACCCGTGATCAACGTGGAGCACGACCTGCAATTCTACGAGGGCGGGCGGCGGCTGCGATCCGGGACGTTCGGCCTGACCGACGCCGAGGGCGTCGTTCGGAGCTACGGGGTCGAGGACCTCGGCTGGGTGTACTGCCAAGGTGGTGGCTACTTCGGTGGCTTTAACGACGGCCTCGGCCAGGGTGTCTACCGAGGCGACTATCACGCCGAGGGCGAGGTCTGGGATGTCTCGCACCCCACCCAGATCGTGGACGAGAAAGGCAACGCCTTCGAGTTCGACCACGCCTGGGCAGAAAACTTCACCCGGCTGTCAAGCAACGGTGCCATCGGGCTGGCTCACTTCGAATGCGTCGTCATCACCGAAGCTCAGGAGTGGTCGGCCCATCCGGGCAGGAGTCGCGAAGAATGAGACGGTTCAGCTGATGCCCGACTCGGCGCAACAGATTACCGTTGTCATCAATCGCTACTGTGAACTGTTCGATACCGGTCAGCTAGACGCGTTCGCCGCGCAGTTCGAGCACGGCCAGTGGCATCGCGCCGGACCCGGCGCCGAGGCAACCCGGCAGTGGATCGACGGACACGTCCTGCTCCATGACGGATTGCCCGCTACGAAGCACCTGACTACCAACCTGGTCGTGGCGGTCGACGAAGAGGCCGGCACGGCGACCGCGCGGTCGTACATCACGGTGCTGCAGGCGTTGCCCGATTTCCCCCTTCAGCCCATCTTCGCCGGCCGTTACCGCGATAGCTTCACCCGCGTGGGCGATCAGTGGCGCTGGGTCAGGCGCGAGGTCATCGCGGACCTCTACGGCAACGTCTCGCATCACGTCCGGTCTCCGGCCCCGTCCAGCGGCACATGAAAGTGCTCATACTCGGCGGATCCGGCTTCGTCGGCCGCCGGCTCGCCGAGATTCTCGCGACCGACGACGTGGAACTCACAGTTCTGAACCGGGGTGTCACGCCGGTTTCGGCGCCCCCCGGCGTCAAGCGGATCACGGCGGACCGCACCGACCTGGCTGCGATGCGCGCAGCGCGACCTACCCCGGCTTCAAGGTTGCTGCCGAGCAGGCGCTGCTCGGCCGCCACGCCGACACCGGATTCCCGGCCACCATCGCGCGCCCGGCGGCGATCTACGGTCCCTACAACAACATCTATGACATGGAGCCGGCGATGTTCCGCCGCCTCCTCGACAGGCGGCCGATCCTCCTTCCCTACGCCGGGCTCGTCGTCGTCTCCTACGGTCACGTCGATGACCTGTGCCGTGCATTGACCGCGATGGCAACCCAGTCGGCGGCGGTCGGCGAAATCTTCAACGTCACGACAAGCGCGGTGACGAGCTCGGCCTACATTGACACCCTCGCGACCGTCACCGAAGCCGATCCAGACGTCGTCCCCGTCCCCGATGATGTGGCGGAGAAGGCGGAAGGCCCGTTGTTCTCGCGGCTCTTCACCCCACGGCACCATGGGATGCTCGATGTGACGAAACTGACGACGCTGCTCGGATTCGCCCCGTCATACGATCTCCGCGGCGGCCATGCGCAAACATTCGAATGGTTTACCCGTTCCGTGATTCCCGCGATGGAGGCAGCGGCCGATCCGCTGTGGGGTCGCACCTTCGACTTCGCCTACGAGGCGAAGATGGCCGCCGCGCTGCGTGGCCACTGATAATTCGGCGAAAGCTCGCGAAAGGGGCACTCATATGAGCAATGCCGTAGACGCGCAGGTCATGCGGTAATTCCCATGGACTTTGGCGCTGTTTTCCCCACCACGCAGATCGGCAGCGACCCCGCGGTCATTCGCGACTTTGCCCAGACAGCGGAGGGACTTGGATACCGTAGGCTCTCGGTGTACGACCACGTCCTCGGCGCGGTGCACGCTGACCGGGATCCGCCGCTCACCGGGCCGTACACCGAAGACGACCCGTTTCACGAGCCGCTCGTGCTGCTCGGCTTCCTCGCGGCCTGCACGACCACCATCGAACTGGAAGTCGCCGTCCTCGTCCTGCCGCAGCGCCAGACCGTGCTGGTCGCGAAGCAGGCCGCGGAGGTCGACGTGCTCTCCGGCGGGCGGCTCCTGCTCGCGGTCGGGACCGGGTGGAACTACGTCGAATACGAAAGCATGGGCATGCCCTTCGCCGACCGTGGGCGGCGGCTCGACGAACAGGTCGACCTCCTGCGCCGGCTCTGGCGCGAGCCCGTGGTCGACTACCGCGGCAAGTATCACCGCGTCGACCGGGCCGGACTCCGCCCGCTGCCAACCCGGGGCGCGATTCCCGTGTGGTTCGGCGGCGGTGCTGAAACGTCACTGCGGCGCGCCGCAGTGACTGGTGAAGGCTTCGTGTTCGGCTCCGCCGGGCCACGAACACACCAGCGCGCCGGGCGTCTGCACGAACTCCTGGCCGAGCAGGGCCGGGATGCGCGCGCCTTCCCGATGGAGGCAATGATCGACTTCTCGCTGGGTCCGCGCTTCTGGGCCGACGAAGTGCCTGCCTGGCAGGAGCACGGCGGCACGATGCTGTCGGTACGCACCATGAGCACCGGCGCCGGTCATCACGGCGTTCCGCGCACCGACCTCGGCGCCCCCGCCGCGCACATCGCGGCCCTCGGCGATTTCGCCCAAGTCGTGCACGGTGCGTGAGCACTGATGGCGATCGGCCGCCAGAAGACGAAGCAGTACATCAGTGAGGTTGAGGTGTCATGACGAGCGAGCTTGACTTGTTCTCGGGCGAGTTCCAGCAGTGCCCATTCCCGGAACTGGCCGCGCTGCGGCGTCGCGCGCCCGTGTGCCGAACCTCGAACGGGTGGTACGTGGTCACCACCATGGAACTTGCCCGGACCGTGCTCACCGACCCGGCGCTGTTCTCGAATGCGGTCTCGCGTCGGACACCGCCGCCGCCAGAGGTCGCGGTGGAGGTCGCCGCCATCCGGGCCCAGGGCCCGCTTTCGGTGCCTACCTTGCTGATGAACGATCCGCCGCAGCACACCCGCTATCGACGGCTGGTGACCAGAGCGTTCACTCCGCGAGCCCTCGCCTGGATGGAGCCGCTGGTCGAGCGGGTCGCCGACGAACTCGCCGCGGCTCTTCCCGCCGACGAGACCATCGACTTCATCACCGCGTTCGCCAGGCCGCTTCCCATCTGGGCCATTTCACGGGTACTCGGACTGCCCGATGCACGGCGTGAGGACGTGCACCGGTGGACCGACGCGGCGACGGCGACCATCGGCGCTCAACTCGACGTTACGCGCTGGCCCGCCGTCGAGCGCGATTTGCTTGAGCTTCAGCTGGTGCTCGCCGACGAACTCGCCCAGCGGCAGGACACCCCGCGTGACGACTTGCTCAGCCTGCTCGTGCAAGCGGCCAGGGACGTAACCAGCGACGACGAGCCGCTCGGCAGCTCAGAACTCGTCTCGATGACTCGTGAGCTGATGGTGGCAGGGAACGAGAGCAGCCTGAGGCTGCTCGCCGACATCGTGTGGCAACTCGACCAGCGGCCGCAGGAGTGGCAGCGCGTCCGCGATGACCCGTCGCGTGCCGATGCCATCGTCGAAGAGGCAGTCCGGCTGGCCAGCCCCTCTGCGGCGGTCTTCCGCCAAGTCACCCGCGACACCACGCTGAGCGGCGTGGACCTGCCGGCGGGCGCCCAGCTCGTCGTCTCGCTGCTGTCAGCCAACCGGGACGAGTCGGTGTTTCCCGACCCGGACCGTTTTCTGCCTGACCGCCCGCCGGTGCAGCGTCACATCGCCTTCGGACAGGGCGTGCACGCGTGCATAGGCAACAGCCTGGCCCGCATGGAGGCCCGCCAGGCTGGATCGATGAGAACATCTACCTCTACGACGGTCTACCGCGCACGAAGCACGTCACGGCCAACGTCATCGTGGACGTGGACGAGCAACACGATGCGGCGGCCGGCCACGCTTACGTCACGATCCTTCAGGCGCTGCCCGACCTGCCTCTCCAGCCGATCTTCTCTGGCCGGTACCGTGACCGATTCACCCGTGTTGACGGCACGTGGCGCTGGACGCGGCGAGAGATCATCGGTGACCTTTACGGTGACTTGTCGCGCCACGTCAGGTCGTCGCGAGGGCCACGTCGCACGTGAGCGCATCGAAGGCTGCCGTTGACATGGCTCCGCGAGAGGGGCGCGACATGACGCTCGCCGGCCGCAAGGTCCTGATCACCGGCGCCAACCGCGGGGTGGGCGCGTCGTTCGTCGAGGCCGCGCTTGCCCGGCAGGCTTCGACCGTCTATGCCGCGGCGCGCAACCCGGCGCTACTGCCGCGGTTCTCGGATCCGGCCCGAGTGGTTCCCGTGCGCCTCGACGTCACGGATCAGCAGCAGGTCACTGCTGCGGCGGGAGAGCGAACTGACATCGACCTGCTGATCTCAAACGCCGGGGTGACCTGCCACGGGCCGGTGCTCGGCGGCGATGACGAGGCAACCTTCCGCGAGGTTCTTGAGGTGAACTTCTTCGGGCCGTTGCGGTTGGTGCGAAGCTTCGGGTCGGTGCTGCGGTCTCGCGGGGCAGGCGTGATATTCGTGCTAACCGTCGGGGCGGTGGCACTGTCGCGGAGCTCGCCGGTTTACAGCGCCAGCAAGGCCGCGTGTCTTATGCTCGCGCTGGCCGTGCGCGAAGAGCTACGGGACGCGGGCGCAACTGTGACCATCGTCCTTCCCGGCTTCATCGACACCGGCATGGCCGCGAACTTCGACCGCCCGAAAGCCAGCCCGATGCAGATCGCCGAGCGGTCCCTGGACGGCTGGCTGGCCGGCCGCAACACGGTGTGGCCGGACCGCTTCGCCGAACTCGTCCGTGACGCCATCGGCAAGCCCTACGAGCAGCTGCTTGACGAACCGCGGAAGGTCATGACCGATGTCCAGGCAGCATTCATGGACCAGGGACGGGACGGCTGAGCGCAGCGATAGGGAGCCGAGATGCCCGACGTGCTGGAGGTGACTCCCGCGTGACTACGGCTGCCGCGGACCTCGCGGCGGAAGCGGCGTGACCACGCCCGGGTCCATCGCGCCGCGGTAGAGCATGTGCATGGTGCGGGACGCGAACTGCCACCCGTCGGGCGTGCGCACGTACTCGTCGTCGTAGTGCCCGAGGTGCATGGTGCCGTCACCCTTCGCGCGCTGGTTGAACTCGATGAGATACCACCAGCCGCTGGCCCGGTCTCCTTCTATCTCGACCAGCCCAGAGGTTACGACCTGGCCAACCCAGTCATACTTCGCGATCGCCGTCCGCCACAGGTTCAGCGTCTCGGCGCGGCCGGACACGACGCGGCCCCCGCCGAGGTCCCAACGGCAGTCCTCCGCCCAGGTCGCCGCCCATGCGTCCGGGTCGCGCCGACACACCGCGTCGGCGTACCGCGCCACCAGCGCCCGGATCGCCAGCTCATCTTCCGCGCTCACCGCTGCGTCTCCCGCTCGCCTCTGGGGGTCCCTGAGGCGCCGTCGTGCTGTGCACGCAGTGCCGACGCTGCCGCCACGACCGCACGCGTCGCGGCGGCCAGCCGCCCGGCGACTTCGGCCGCCGGGCGCTGCAGGAGGTCGGTCGAGATCACCTCCACGGACAGCGGGAGGCGCACGCCCGACTCGTCCAGCAGACCGAGGAAGCCGACCAGGTCGAACTCGCCCTCTCCCGGCACATCCCGGTAGCGCGTGCAGTCGGTGTAATAGTCCGGGTCGACCGGCTGCCGCGGCCCGTCGTCGAACTGCACGGTGAAGATGCGCTCCGGCGGGATCGCGCGCAGCATGTCGTCGTCGTTCGCGCCACGGAAGTGGTGCCAGCAGTCCAGGCAGATGCCACCGTTAGCCCGGCCGGCCCGCGTCACGATCTGCATCGCGGTCGCGGCGTCCGGGATGTTCGACATCTCGGGCAGGAACTCGATCGCCGCCGCGAGCCCATGCTCGGCCGCGCGGTCGCAGACGCCGGCGAACGCCTCGGCCGCATCGTCGAGCGTGCCGGTGTAGGGCCCGATGACCTGGACGTGGTGACCCGGGCCCAGCGCGTCGCTCATGGCGAACACCGACCGCTCGGTCTGCAAGTAGGCGGCCCGATCGGCTCCGGTTGCCGACCAGCCTCGCAGCGCCTCGATCTCCACGAGCGGCATCCCGTAATGGTCGAGCACCGACCGCAGGTCGGCGTCCCGCGCGCCCTCGGCGCGCAGCCGCTGGTACTCACCGATGTACAGGCCCATCGCGGCGAACCCGGCCTCGGCGGCGGCCCGCACCCGCTCCTCGAACGGCCGGGAACGACCGAGACTGAAATGGCTGAGGATCAGGTCGTCCGGCCCCAGGTCGGCGTACCCGGGCAACGCCGCGAGCGCCTCCGTGGCGGCGGCGCTCATGCTCTGTTCCCTGCTTGCCTCTGGGGCGCTCATGCCGCACCCACCGCGCTCACCGGTCCGCCACGACCGGCATGCCGCTGCGACCCGCCTCGCGGACCAGGTTGCGTCGGCTCGCCCACCGGCCGTGCTCGCCCGGGGCCACGTTTTCCCGCGACCCGGTCGTCAGGCCGCCGTCGACGACCAGGGTGTGGCCGCTGACGAACCCGGCGTCGTCGCTGGCCAGCCACAAGGCGGCGTGTGCTATGTCGTCGGCGATGCCGATCCGGCCGCGCAGCGGGGTCCGGGTCTGGAACGCCTCCCTGGCCTCGTCCATCGCATCCGGGTCGCCGATGACGTTCGCCGCGTTAATCGGCGTGAGGATCTTCCCTGGGGCGATCGCGTTCACCCGGATCGACCAGGCACCAAGCTCGGCGGCGACGTTCTTCGTCAACGCGATGACCGCGCCCTTGGCCGCACCGTAGATGTGCGGGCCAAGACCCCCTGCAGCCCGCCGATGCTCGTCGTGCTCAAGATCACCCCGGAGTGCTGCTGCTTCATGACGCGGGCCGCGTGCTTCATCCCGAGAAACACCGACCGCAGCAGCACCGTCATGGTGAACTCGTACTCCTCGATCGGTATCTCGTCGATGCCACCGTGCGTACCGACTATCCCTGCGTTGTTGAACATGCAGTCCAGCCGACCGAACTCGCGCACGGCCGTGTCAACCGCGTTCGCGACGTCCGGTTCGGCCGTCACGTCGCAGTGTAGGTAGCGGGATCGGTCGCCTAGCTCGTCGGTGACCCGCTGCCCCCTGGTGTCCTGGATGTCGGTGAGGAGGACGGTCGCGCCCTCCGCGTGCATCAGCCTGGCGGTGGCCTCACCGAGGCCGCTTGCGGCACCGGTGACGACGACGACCTTGCCCGAAACCCGTCCTGTCATGGTTCTCCCTGGCTGCCCGACCGCCACGCCGACGGCGCCACGCCCGCCCACTATCTTGTCACCGACTACAATAACCATGAGTCTGGGCCGGGGCGAGCCTGCGCGTCAGACCGCGACAACATCAGCGCAGAAGGCGGCAGTTCACGTCGGCCGCCGGGTTAGGGAGCGGATGACCGTGGAGATTCTCATCGTTGGCACCATCGAGGTCGAGCCGCAGCGTCGTGGGGCACTGCTCGAAGCTGTCCGCCCCTACGTCGAGCGCACCCGCGGGGAAGAACCGGGTTGCCTCGACTACGCGTTCACGGCCGATACCGTTGACGACGACCGCATCGTGGTCGTGGAGCGGTGGGCGGACGAGGAGTCGCTCGCCGCGCACTTCGTGCACCCGAACATGGCAGCCACCAAGCGCGCGCTGCACGAGAACGGGTCGGGGGCGTCGCACGTCGCCAAGTACCTGGTCGACCGGACCGAGCCGGTACGTGACGCCCAGGGCCGCTACCGCGCCGACTTCGCCGCGGAGACCGGCACGTAATGGAACCGGCGCCCTTCAGGATCCATGTGCGGACGAGGACGTCGCAGACCTCGAGATCCCCGAGATCCTCGCTGAGCACGTACAGAAGTTCTACCGGTCGTTCAGGTCACAGTGAATCCAACGTCCGCCCGCCACCGGCGCGCGGCTATACCAGGTGTGCCGACGGTGAGCGAGAAGATCGCACCACCGAGCGGCTCGGCGTCGCCGGCGGCGCGGAGGCTGCGACGCGCGGTCGTGATGAACAGGGTGGAGAGGTGGGGGCCGCCGAGGCAGCAACTGGTGACGCGTCGCACTGGCAGACGCACTTCCTCGAGCAGGCGCCCGCCGGCGGTGAACCGCCGAACCGCGCCGCCCCGCCAGAACGCCACCCACAGGCAGTCGTCAGCATCGATCTCGATTCCGTCGGGAATCCCCTCGAACCGGGAAACGTCGAACGCGGGCCGCCGATCCGCCAGCGCGCCTCCCGCCGGGTCGTAGCGGAACCGGTCAACGCGCCGCTCGAGGCTGTCGACGAAGAAAAACGTCGTGCCTGCGCAGTCCCACGCCATGCCGTTGCTGACGCCGATGCCGGTCACGAGGGCGCGCACGCCGCCGGGTGGCTCGTAGCGGTAGAGCGTGCCCATGCCCGGTGACGCGTCGCGGGAGATGCTGCCTGCGTAGAAGCGTCCGGCGGGATCGCAGCCGCCGTCGTTCAGCTGCATCAGGGCCGTGTCATGTTCTATGACGGCCAGCAGGCTGACGGTCCCGTCGTCTAGGTCGAGGCGCCCGAACCCGTCCTGCAGGCCCAGCAGCAGACCGTCGCTGTCGTCGCGCAGCGCGACGCAGCCGACGGGGCAGCCGATCTCATAGCGACGTTCGGTGCCGGCGCCGGGATCGAGGGACAGCACGGTCCCGGCCACCGGGTCGACGCGGTACAGCAGCCGCCGCCTGTTGTCCCAGACCGGCCCTTCGCCGAGCTGGTCGGCACTCCGCCAGGCGATCTCGACATCGCGGTTAGCCACCAGCTTGTCCTCGTGGCTTCCAATCGGTGTCCGCAGTCATCCGCCAGGTCAGCGGGGTGACCGACGCTACCTGGTCGCGGATGACCGCGTGTATGTCCGTCCCGGGCTCCAGGCGATCCCAATCGACGACCGCCTCGACGGCGAACTGGTACGGCTCGTCGAGTCGGCGGCCCGGGCTCGGCCGGCTGCGGACGTAGTACGGCTGGCGGCTCTGCACCGTCTTACGCAACTCCGTCTGGGTCGTCGCGCCGCGGGGCACGTTGAGGTTGAGCACCGAGACCCCGTCTGGCATGCCCTCGTCGAGCACCTGTGTGGCCAACAGCCTGGTGAAGTGCTTGGCGGCGGTCCAGTCGACGGTGCCGAAGGTGCGCCACTCGGTGACCTGCGCGGTGATCGCCGCGGCGATGCCCGGGATGCCGTAGGCCTCCGCCTCGAGCGCGGCACCGATGGTCCCGCTGACCCCGATGGTGCCGCCGATGTTCTCGCCGTAGTTGATCCCGCTGATGCACAGTCCGATCGGCCGCTCGGCAAGCTCCAGAACCGCGTGCGTCACGGCCATCACCGGGGAGCCGCTGATCGCGTATCCGGGCACGGTGCGTCCGGCGACGTGCATCTCGATCCGCTCGACGACGCCGGCGTCCGCGTCCCGCACGAAGGCGCGGCTCATGGCGGTCTGCTGCGTCGCGGGTGCGGCGAGGAGCAGGTCGCCCAGGTCTGCCACGGCCTCCGCGGCAGCGTGCAGACCGGGCGAGAGCAGCCCGTCGTCGTTGGTGACGAGGATCAGCGGTGACTGCGGCACGAGCGAAGCCTATGCGCCCGGGCGGCGGCGCACCCGGACCGGCAGCTCGAGGAGACTGCGGACCATGAAGCTGGCGCTGTAGCGCAGCTGCTCAGGATCGATGACCGCCAGGGCGTCGATCTGCTGCGCCAGCACCTGGGTGGCGATCACGGCTTCCATGCGGGCCAGCGGGTTGCCGATGCAGGCGTGCTTGCCCATCCCGAAGGCCAGGTGCTGCTGCAGCCCGTCACGATCGGGGTCGAACCGGGCCGCCTCTGGGTAGACATCCTCGTCCCGGTTCGCCGAGGCGAACGAGACCACCAGAACCGAACCCGCGGGAATGTCGACACCGGCGAGCTGCGTGTCGGAGGCCGCCCGGCGGAACGCGGTCTGGGATGGACTCGTCCAGCGCAGCGCCTCCTCCGCGACCGGCCGTGCTCGTTCGGGTTCGCTGCGGATGCGGTCCCATTCACCGGGTTTGGCGTCCAGCAGCCGGACGATCTCGGCGATGAGCTTTCCGCTGGTTTCATTGCCGGCGATCACGAGCTCGCGCAGCAGGGTCAGCAGCTGCGCCATCGGAATCGGCTCCTCGCCCGGTTCCGGGTTGTCCGCCGCCTGCACCAGGGTGGACAGCAGCCCTTCCCTGGGCGCCTCGCGGACCTGTTGGATTTCGGCGGCCATCGCCTGCTGGTATTGCAGCAAGGTCCGCTCATGCTCGATCCATGCCTTGGCGTCCGGCATCCCGCCGATCGAGGCAGCCGCGGCGACCGACCACCGGCGGATGTCGTCGCGGCGCGATTCGGGAAGCCCGAGAACCCGCGAGATCGCCCAGACGGGCAAGGGCTCGGCGAAGGCGGTCAGGAAGTCCAGCTCGGCACCGTCGGGTAGCGTCGCGGCGAGTTCCTCCGCCGTCTGGCGGACAAGCGGCTCCATCCACGTCAGTGACCGCGGCGTGAAGGCACGCTGCACGAGCCTGCGCAGCCGGGTGTGGTCGGGGGGGTCGTTGGTGCCGAGGGCGGGCGTGTAGGGCCAGCCTTGCGCCCTGATCTGCGCAACCTCGTCCGCCACCTCGGCGGGCGGCTGGGTGTGCTTGTGTACCCGGGAAGAGAAACGCTCGGCGTCACGTAGCACCTCGCGGACGGCCTCGGCCTTGGTGACGAGGTACCAGCCGTGCCGGGGCAGGTACTGGACGGCTCCGGACCGGCGCAGCTGCTCGTATACCGCGGCAGGATTGTCCTGGAAGTGCGGGCCGAACAGGTCGAGGCCGTCAAGGGAGCCCGGTTCGCGTTCTGGCTTCAACTCAGTAACCGATGCGGTGGGTGAACGACCCGTCCACCACAAGGTTCTGCCCGGTAACCCACGACGCCATCGGGCTGGCCAACCGGCCGGCCGGGTGCCGGGCCTTGTTGGCCTCGTAGTAGTCCGGCTTCTTCTGCCGGATCCGGTCCCACGAGCCGCCGTCGATGTAGATCGGGCCCGGCGACACCGCGTTCGCGCGGATCCCGTCTGGACCGAGCTCCTTCGCGAGCTGGCTGACATAGTTGATCAGCGCCGCCTTCATCGGGCCGTAGCTCAGCCCACCGCCGGGATAGTAGTGGTTCTCGACGGCGGTGATCGTCCCGATCTGCACGATGCTGCCGGCGTCGCTCTGCCGCAAGCACGGTAGCGCGGCGTCGACCAGCGTGACCGCCGACATCACGTCAACCTCGAAGTTCCGTCGCCACCCTTCGGGTGTGTGCGGGATGCCTCCGAGCGCGCTCGCGTTGGACACGACCACGTCGACGCCGCCGAGCCGCTCGGCCGACTCCGCTACCCACGCGGCGAGGGCCGGGTGGTCGCTGGCGTCAACCGCCGCGCCGATCACCTCACCGTTCGGCCCCAGCTCCTTGACGGCGCGCTCGACGCCCTCCGCGCTCCGCGCGCAGATCGCCACCCGCATGCCTTCAGCCACCAGCCGCTCGACCACGGCCCGGCCGATGCCGCGGCTGCCGCCCGTCACCAGCGCCTTCTTGCCCGCAAACCCCAGGTCCACGGTCGGTGCTCCCTCCCCGGTGCGGTCACCGTGCTACATGTAAAACACTTGATATACACCAACTGTTGTACCTTAGTGGTAGAGTGATGTCAATGCCGCCCGAAGAGGATGAAACTGGCTAACAGTACGACCGATACGGTAACGACGCGGCGAGGAGATCCGGTGTCATGACGGCTACACGATGTGATCCGGCGGACGAATGGGCAGTCTGTCGAACCCTGTACCGGTTCGCCGCCGCCATCGACACGCGCGACTGGACGACGTACCGCGCCGTCTTCACAGACGAAATCGATCTCGACTACAGCTCATACCGCCCGGGCGCCGCCGGGCGGTTTCGTGCCGACGACTGGGTAGCGCGGGGCAGAGCGCTCTTCTCTGGCCTGGATGCGACTCAGCACTGTCTGTACAACCCACTCGTCACGATAGATGGCGACGTGGCCGACGTCATCATCTACGTCCAAGCCGAGCACTTCCTCACCAACCCAGATGGCGATAACTGGTTCACGCTAGGCGGCTACTACAGCGACCGCCTCGTTCACCAGCAAGGTGAATGGAAAATCACCCGCAAGAAGCTTGTCGTGACATGGAATCGGGGCAACCGTCACGTCCTGACGCTGGGTGCCGAACGAGGTCGGCAGCGCCTGGCCGAGCAGGCAACAAGCTAGAACCCAGGTCGGGGAGGTTAGGGTCCTCCGCCTTCGCCGGAACGTTGATGCAGGGACCGCACGACAAGGTAATCACCGGTGGCTAGCCCGAAAGAGCACCGTCGCGAAGAGCACTGTCGCGCGCCCTGATCTGCGCGACCGTGTCAGCGACCGCCGTGCGCATCCGCTCCGCCGGCCACTCCGCAGGATCGAACAGCGCTTGCATGCCCATGCCGAGCACGAATGACAGCAGGGATCGCGCCGACGCCGGCACGTCGGCGTCCGGCGGGATGCGGCCGGCTTGCTTGTCGTCGGCGAGCGTTGTCTCGATCTGCGCCCGGGCTGCGGCGGCGCGGTCGCGCTGCTCGGCGGTGAGCTCGGCGTCGGTAGCCGCGAGCCCGAGGAACGTGAACAGCAGCCGCCAGTCCCGGGTCCGGTCTTCGTCGAGCGGCAGCAGAGCCTCCAGGATGGCGACCAGGACGTCCTCTGAGCTGCGGGCCGCCTCGACGCGGGCGGCCACCCGGTCGCCCACTTCCCGATATGTCGCGGTCACTAGATCCCGCTTGTCGGCGAAGTAGTGGCTGACGACGGTCGTACTGCAGCCGGCCGCCTCGGCGATGCGCCGGTGCGTGGCAGCGGCCAGCCCGCCGGCCGCCACCAGGTCCGCGGCGATTCGCGCCACCTGCTGGCGGCGCTGCTCATGGTCTCCTCGCGCAGGCATTGACATCACCCTACCACTAGGATAAAACAGATGATGTACATCAAGTGTTGCACATCAAGTGTTGCACATGACGCCGGTGGCTGCGCCGATCGCGAGCGATCACCGATGCCATCCCGCCCACCTCATGATCAGCCCGGTCCGCCGTGCCGGCTCGGATGCGAATCACTCATCTTGGACAACAATCACCACCTTGGCGCAGTGAGCGCGATTAGGAGACACGGATGGCAACAAAGAGACGGGTTTGCGGTGCAGTCGCCGGCCTGAGCCTGGCGCTTGGCGTAGCTGCCTGCACCAGCAGCAGCGGCGCGACCGTATCAAGCAGCGGCGGGGCCCCATCGAGCGGCATAAATGTCGCCGGCGCTCAGGCTATCGTCGCCAAGTACCTCAACCCGCCCCAGAGTCTGGGGCTGCCGCCGCTGAGCAAGAAACCCCCCACCGGCAAATATGTCATCTCTCTTGAGACCCCGCAGCCGGTTTCGACGCAGAAGGACGAAGCGATCGCGCAGGCGGCGGCGGTTCTTGGCTGGAAGTATCAGCGCATCCCGATCGGCACGGAGGCGAACGCCTCGCAGTCTGCCTTCGAACTCGCACTGCAGCGCAATCCGAGCGCCGTTCACTTCTCCGGGACGCCAGCGGACCAAGTTGAGGCACAACTCAAAATGGCTCAGCAGCAAGGCGTCATCGCCATTTCCGACTCGACGACCGACACGGCCGAGCCACCAGTGATCTCGGCGAGTCTGGACTCGTCCGCCCAGGTAAAGGAGTGGGGCGAGATGACCGGCGCCTACGTCGTGGCGCAGAGCAAAGCGCCGACGACGATTGCCGTGTTCACGATCTCGGCGTACCCGATTCTGCAGGTTTATACCAGCAGCTTCCAGGACACCGTCATGAAGTACTGCCCGGCCTGCCACGTCAACGTGGTTGACCAAACGGTCACCGATCTGGGCACCACAACGCCACAGTCGGTCGTCAGCACGGTGCAGCGAAGTCCGCAAACGAAGTGGGTGATTTTTTCCTTCGGTGACCTTTCTCTCGGGGTACCGGCGGCGCTCCAGGCGGCCGGGCTGACGCAGCAGGTCAAGGTCGGCGGCGAGACGCCCAGCTCGGCGAACCTGCAGGCGCTGCGCAATGGTACCGAGGCGGTATGGGCAGGATTCGCGACCAGCATCCTCGGCTGGCGCGTCGTCGACATGCTCGCCCGGCAATTCGTCGGTGACAGCCTCGCTCCGGCCAATAGCGCATTGCTGCCGACCCAGCTGCTCACTCCGGGCAACATCGGCCAGGCCAAGTTCGACAGTGGAGGCTTCTACGTCGGTGTCACCGACTACCAGGCCCAGTTCAAGAAGCTCTGGCACGCCTAGATACGCCTCGCTGGCGGCCACCGGGTCCACCCGGCGGCCGCCAGCTTGCGGACTGCTTCATCGGCGTCGACGAAGTGGCCGGTGAGCAGGGTGTCGGCAACCCTTCATGTCTGTCAGCCCTGGAGCATCTCCTCGACGCTGCGGTGAAAGGCAGTGATCTTGCATTCCCGGTTGTTGAGGATGTTGCGGCGGTAGGCCAACGAGTCGCGGGTAGCGGCAACTTCGTCCCAGATCTCGACGTCTTCGGCGACGACCTTCTGCAGGCGTCTCCAGTGCTCGTTCACCGAGTCCTGGTAGCCCTGGTCGGTGTCGGCATACTGAAGTTCCCAGCATTCGAATCGGCTGCGGTCCACGGACAAGGGCACCGCCCGGAACAGCTGGATGTGCGTCGGGTTGCAGTTGAACACCGCGGTCGGGAAGACGGTGTAATGGCAGATGGCGGTGCCCTGGTGGTCGCGGGTCTCCCGCAGCCGGGCCAGCACGCCCTTGTACGGGATGACCATCATGGCGTGGCGTCCGAACACGAAGTAGGTGCTGAACCGGCCGTCCTTGACGTCCTGCGGCGTGGTGTTCTTCGCGTGCAGGTGCGCGGCGTGGTAGTTCTCGTTGAACGCGTCCACGATGATCTTCCAGTTGACCGGCACGTCCCACGTCAGCCGCTCGACCAGGCGCATGTCTTGCATGCGGTAGACGCCGAGGTCGGTCGTGATATCCGGGCCGAGCCAGTCGAGCAGCGGCGGTGCTTTTCCTGGTCCGGCCAGCACCGCCCACACCCATCCGCCCCATTCGGCGCACTCGACGGCCGGCGCCGTGAGCCCGTCTAGCGAAGCCGGGTCGAAGTCTTCTCGGTCGGGAACGCCGACGACCGCGCCCTGCAGGTCGTATACCCAGTTGTGCCAGCGGCAGCTGAACCGCCGGGCGCACCCGGACGGCTCTTTGACGATGCGCGCGCCGCGGTGCTGGCAGACGTTGTGAAACCCGCTCACGCCGCCGTCGCGGCGCCGCGTGACGACGATCGTCTCGCCCTGTCCCTCCCAGGTGATGAAGTCGCCCGGCTCCGGGAGCTGCGACGACCGGCCGACGATCTGCCAGCTCGGCGCGAGCACCGCGGTCCGCTCGCGCTGGTAACGCTCCGGATCGGTGTAGACGTCGGCACCGACGGTCCCCGTCCCGATGTCGGGTATCAGCGCCACACCTGCGCCGAAGCGGGCCGGTCCGGCACCGCGCGTGGGGATGTGCGGCATGAGGTCCTCCAAGGGGCTTGCGGCGGGCAGGTCAGCCGTCGCAGTCATCATCGCATGACACTTGTTACCTGACAAATGTCATCTGACAGTTGTCATACGGTCGGTCGTGCGGCATCCTCACCCCATGCCCATCCAGGTCGACCATGAGCGCCAGCGGGACCATGTCACCTCACTGGCCGCGCGCCTCATTGCTCAGGAGGGCGTCGCCGCCCTCACGTTCCGCCGTGTCGCGGATGCGGCCGGCTCGAAGCACCGCCATCGTCAGCACCTACTTCACCGACAAGCGCGATCTGCTGCTGTCCACGTTCCGGGCCGCGGCGAGCAGGACCACGGTGCGGTTCGAGGCCGCGATCGACGCCGGGGGCGGCCTGCAGGACTGCCTGGAGGCGTGGCTTCCCCTCGACGACGACCGGCTTGTCGACTGGCGGGTCATCATCGCGTTCTGGGGCGTGGCGGTCGCAGACCCCGAGCTTGCCCGCGTCCAGGACGGCCACGTCAGCCGGGCCCGCGCCCGGGTGGAGAAGCTCCTGCCGGAAGAGCGTCGCCCCGGTGGCGACCCGCCGCCGGACCTAGCCATGCGGGCGCAACAGATAGTCGCGTTGACGCTCGGGATCGCGCTTCAGGCGGTCTTCGAACCCGTCACCACCGCACCACTGCCGCAGCGGGCCCTCCTCACCGGCGGGCTGGCCCGGCTAGCGGCAACCCACTCCCCCGCGACCCGGCGTGCGCCGGGCTCCGGGGCGCGTCCGCGGCCTTCATCAGGCCGGTGAACACCGATGCTATCCGGACACCAAGTAAGGGGTATTGCCATGCAGGCAGCAGACATCGTTATGATCAACCAGCTCTTGGCGCTTTACGGCCACATCGTGGATGCGGCGCAATGGAACCGGTTCGACGAACTTTTTCTGCCCGACGCTGAACTCGACTACACGCAGGCGGGCGCCGATACGGTATACCGCGGCATCGCCGAGATCCAGGATTTCTTCCGCGGCGCCAATCACCCGTCGGCGCACCACTGCGTCAACATTTATGTGGCCGAGCGCGACGGCGTTGTCAACGTAACCAGCAAGTTCTTCTCCCCCTACACCCGCGAAACGCACAATCCAAAGCGCTGGAAGGGCGGTGACTATCTCGATATCGTCGAAGACACACCGGATGGATGGCGCTTCCGGTCGAGGACCTGCATTGCCCGCTGGCAATTCACCTCGGGCCGGCAACCCGAAGATGTGCGGCGGCGCACCTGGTAAGCAGGGACTCGGCGTTCTCACATTGCGAGTTTTTAGCAGTGACAGCGGGTTGCTCACCGAGGCCCGCGGGGGCGGCCGTCACTCGGCCTCGGGTATGACGACCCCGCGGCCGACAAGCTCGCCGTTCGGCCGCGCTGACCCCGTAATCCTCCGTAATCAGCCCACCTCAAAGAGCGAGAACGCCGGCGCCCTGTACCTGGCAAGCATGTGTTACTAGACTGGCGCTCTAGTAAGGTTGAGCCACTCTCAAACCGTACAGGAGGCGTCATGTCGGCAGCTGGACTAGCTGCGAGCCGGGTACTGGCCGCAGAGTACAGCGAGGTGGCCCGGTCGCTGCGCCCCGAGGAGTGGTCAGCGGACAGCACCTGCCCGGGGTGGAGCGTCAAGGACCTGGTCGCTCACACCGGCTCGAACTTTCGTGTTCTGGTCGAGCCGCCTCCGGCGGCCGAGCCGGTTCCCGGCCTCACCGCCGAACGAGCCCAGGACCTGCTCGTCGACGAGCGCCGGTCATGGACGGCGGAGCAGGTGCTGGCCGAGTTCGAGCAGTACCGGCAGCCGGCGCTTGACGTACTCGCGGCCATGCAGGAGGAGCCTCTCGCGGGCCAGAACCTGACCATGTACGACCTGGGAACTTACCCGCTGGCCGCCCTGGCGGACGCCTTCGCGTTCGACCTCTACTGCCACCTGCGGGTGGACCTGCTCGCGCCCACCGGGCCGGTACGGCGCCGGATACCGGAAGCCGACGCTGACCGCCTGACGCCGGGGATCGGCTGGATGCTCACAGGTCTCCCGCAGATGTGCCCCCCGGTCGCCGTGGTCCTGGACCGCCCGATGGGCCTGCGTCTGACCGGACCTGGCGGCGGCGATCATACGGTCGCACCGGCACCGGATCGCCTGGTGGTAACCGAGGGGATCACCGACGTGGCCGCGGTCGCCATCTCGCCCGCCCACGAGTTCGTCTTGTGGGGCACCAAGCGCACTGACTGGCGATCCAGCACGACGATCGAGGGAGACCGCGACTACGCCGCGGCCGTCCTGGACGCGATCAACATCGTCTGACCTGCGGGCTGCCTCTGGTGCCAGCCGCCACCCGTGGTGAGCCAAGTTTCTTGATACGCACTACAAGAACTAGGCAGCGACGCGGTACGATGAGGCTGGTCCAGGCAAGGGGGCTCCCATGGCCGGTAACGACAACGAGCTTCTGCTGGATCCTGCCGTCCAACAGAACCCGTTTCCCCACTACCGGCGCCTGCGCGAGCACGATCCGGTACTTCGGATGCCGGAGAGCGGCTTCTACGTCCTGACCCGGTATGAGGATGTGCGGGCGGTCCTGCGCGACACCGATACGTTCTCCAACACCCTCGACCTGGCGGACCTCTCCGGCGAACGGGCGAGAAGACTCGGCGCGCTGTTCAACGAGCGCCTCGCGGTGAAGGGCTGGGCGCACGTTCCCACCCTGCATCAATCGGATCCGCCCGAGCACACGCGGTACCGCCGTTTGCTCAACAAGGTCTTCTCACCGGGCCGGGTGCGGCAGATGGTCCCCGACGTGGAGCGCATCTGCCACCAGCTCATCGACGCGTTCATCGACCGCGGCCGCTGCGAGTTCGTGTCGGAGTTCGCCTTCCCCCTGCCGGGCATCGTGATCAGCGAACAGCTCGGACTGGCGTCCGAGGAGATCGGCACGTTCCGGCGCTGGGCTGACGCCATGCTCGCTCCCGCCCAGGGTCTGCTGACCGATGAGGACGCGGCGATCAGGTACGCCGACATCGAGGCCGAAGCCCAGCACTACCTGGCCGACGTGTTCGAAGACCGCCGGGCACGTCCGACGAACGACCTGATCTCCGCCCTCGTCGCCGCCTCGGACACCGACGAACGCCCGCTGTCCATGCACGAGCTGCAGAATCTGCTGCAGCAGCTCATTACCGGCGGCTACATCACGACCGCCGACGCGATCACATCCGCCATGTGGCTGCTGATCGAGAACCCCGGGCAGATGCAGCGGGTGCGGGCCGACCCGGACCTGACCAAGGCATTCGCCGAGGAATCGCTGCGGATGCTCGCCCCGGTGCAGGGCCTGTTCCGCAAGGCGACCCGGGACGTGGAGATCCGCGGCGTCACGATTCCGGCCGGAAGCATCCTGCACGTGCGCTACGGCGCCGCGAACCGCGACGACGAGGCGTTCGAGCAGCCCGATGATTTCGATGTCACCCGTGAGCACGTCATGCGGCACATGTCGTTCGGACAAGGACCACACGCATGCGTTGGCGCGCCGCTCGCCCGGCAAGAGATGGTGACCGCGCTCGAAGGCCTGCTGGCCCGGCTCGACGACATCCAGTTCGACACCGGCACCGAACCCGAGCGCAACGAGGGGCTCCTGTTCTACTCATTCAAGACGCTGCCCATACGGTTCAATGCCCACAGTCGCGACTGACATCTTCGCGCCGATCCGGGTCGGCACCATGTCGCTTGGCCACCGGCTCGTCGTCCCGCCGCACAGCGGCGGGGGCGGTGCGCTGCTGGGCACCGAGGAGCAGTTCGAGCGGATGTGCCGCTACTGGCTGGCGCGGGTGCAGGGCGGCATGCAGTGGGTGGGCGGAGGCCCGGTGTTCGTCCGCAACCCGCTCATCCCGGGGTTCGAGCCGACCGGCATCGGCGCGAACGCGGATGGTTTTTTCCGGCATCCGCTGTTCGTCGAGCGGATGGGGCGGTTCATGGACCGGCTGCATGGCGCGGGCGGCTTCGGGACCGTGCAGATGGTCTTGCAGGGCGGCATGCCGATAGCGCCGTCGCAAACGCTGTCCGGTTATCTCGATCACACGATCCCGCACCGGCTCGACCTCGACGAGATCGCGTGGCTGGTCCGTGAGTACGGAGAGTCGGCGGCACTCGCCGCCGAGGCAGGCGCGGACGCGATCGAGTTGCACAGCAACCACGACGACGTGCTGCAGTGGTTCCTGTCACCACGCACCAACCGGCGCGACGACGGGTACGGCGGCGGCACCGAGGGCCGCCGGCGGCTGCTGCGCGAGGTGTGCGAGGCGATCCGCCGGCACGTCGGCCGGCCCATCACCCTCGGCCTGCGCCTGTGCCTGGACGAGATGGTCGACGGCGGCTACGGGATCGAGGAGTGCGCCGCATTTGTCTCGGCGTTCACCGAGGACGGCACCGTCGACTACTTCAGTTTCGACATCGGCAACAACTGGGGCACGCCGAGCTACGTGCCGATCGGGCTGCACCCCGAGGGCGGGTGGGCAGGTCTGGCCGGCCGGGCCAAGGCGGCCACCCACCTGCCTACCGTCTACGTCGGCCGCGTGGTCCATCCGGAGGTAGCGGAGGCCATCTTGAGCGCCGGGCAGGCCAACCTGGTCGGGCTGGCCCGGGCCCTGATCGCGGACCCCCAGTTCGTCCAGAAGACGCGCACGGGACGCCGCCGCGACATCCGTCCGTGCATCGCGGTCAACGACTGCATCAACCGGCGGTCTGGTGAGGGATTGCCGTTCGCCTGCGCCGTCAACGCGGATGCGGGCCGGGAGTTCGAGCCGCCAGCTCACCGGGCAGGCGCGGCCCGCGACGTTCTGGTGATCGGGGCTGGCCCCGCCGGGACCGAGGTGGCCGCGCTCGCGGCCGAGCTGGGACATCGCGTGACGCTGCTCGAACGCGAAGACCGGGTCGGCGGGCAGCTCGCGGTCGCCGCGCTCGCGCGGATCAACTACCCGTACGCCGACTGGCTCGGGTGGCAGGAGCGCCGGCTGCAGAAGCTGCCGGTGACGGTCGAGCTCGGCGTCGAGGAGACCGCCGACGATGTGCTGGAGCGCCGCCCGGACGTCGTCGTCTTGGCCACCGGCGCCCGGCCGCGCGTCCCGGACATTCCTGGCGTCGAGCTGCCGCAGGTGGTCACCTTTGTGGCCGCGCTCACCGGCAGCGCGGCGCTCGGCGACCGGGTCGTCGTGGTATCCGAGGATGACCGCGCCGCGCCCCTCGCCGTGGCCGATCACCTGGCGGGTGCCGGGCACCAGGTGACGCTCGTCTACCAGTCGCTGGCCCCGTCCCCGCAGGTCGGCAAGTACTCCATCGGCTCGGTGCTGGCCCGGCTCGACGCCGGCGGCGTCCGCTTGGTGCCGATGGCGCGCGCCGTCGGCTTCGCACCCGGCGTCGTTGAGCTGTCCCACTGCTACAGCAACCGGTGCTGGACCCTCGATGGTGCCAACACCGTCGTCCTGGCCTGCGGTTCCGTCTCCAACGACACGCTGTACCACGAGCTGCGGCACCGGCACCCGGCGGTGCACGTGCTGGGCGACGCCTACGCGCCGCGGCGGCTGTCGTTCGCGACCCGCCAGGCGCGCGAGCTGGTGCGCGCCGTGCTCACTCAGCCCAGAACCTGACACTCGCGGCACGCAGAAAGGAGACCTGCCATGCCGGCCGGACCGGTACCTCCCGTTGCCGTCGTGTCGGGCGGCGGCACGGGCATCGGACGAGCCACCGCCGCCGCGCTGGCCGCCGACGGGATGGACGTGGTGATCGTCGGCCGACGGGAGGATGTCCTCCGCGCCGCCGCCGACGAGATTAACCACCGCCAGCCGGGCGGAGCCGGGCGGCTCAGCTGGGCGCGCGCCGATGTGAGCGACGCCGCAGAGGTCGCCGGGGCCGTGCAGATGATCCGCCAGCGCTACCCGGCTGTCGATGCCGTGGTCAACAACGCGGGGGGTTCCGTCCCGGCCGGCCCGGACCTGCCTTCGCTCGCGGCCGCGTGGATGGAGTCGTACCGGAAGAATGTGCTGACTGCGGTCCTGCTCACCTCGGCGCTGCTGCCGATGATGCGGCGTCCGGGAGGGCGAGTGATCATCGTCGGCTCCCGGGTGGGCATCACTGGTGGCGCCAGCCCACCCTACGTCGCGGCCAAGGCGGCGCTCAACGGATGGGTCCTCTCGCTCGCCAGGCAGCTCGGCCCGGAAGGTATCACCGCCAATGTCGTCGCGCCGGGTTATACCGCCGGCACCGAGCTGCTGACCGGGCGGATGCCAGCCGAGCGCCACAACCGGATCGTCGCAGGCATCGCGGCGGGAAGACCGGCGCTGCCGTCGGAGATCGCGGCGGTGATCCGCTTCCTGGCGTCGAAGGAAGCGTCATTCGTCAGCGGCCAGGTACTCGGCGTGGACGGTGGCACCCTGCCGGTCGGCTGACCCGGGACAGGCGGCGCCGCACCACCCGCGGGGCCTCACCGGAGCTGATGCAGGCCTCACCGGAGCTGCCGGAAGAACGCCCTGAGGTCGGTGACGAACAGTTCCGGCTCCTCCAGGGAGGGGAAGTGCCCTCCGGCGGGCATCTCGCTCCAGTACGTGATCGTGTACAGCCTTTCCGCCCACGACCTGGGGACTCTCCGCACGTCGCGTGGATAGATCGCGCACCCGGTGGGGACTTCCACCCGGGGCGGCCGGGGCGAGGTCCGCTTCTGGGCAGCCCATTCGGCGTACAGGCGGGCCGCCGATGCAATCGTCCCGGTCAGCCAGTACGTGGTCACGTTCGCGAGCAGCTCGTCCTTGGTGAAGCTGCGCTCGACGTCTCCGCCGCAGTCACTGAACGAGCGGTACATATCGACTAGCCACGCGGCGAGCCCGGCGGGAGAATCGTTCATGGCGAACGCCATGGTGTGCGGGCGGGCGGTGTTCAGCGGGTGATGGATGACCGTGCCGGCGGCCTGGTGAGCGGCCCAGTCGCGCAGCCCCTGGCGCTCGCGGCCGGTCAGACCGGCTTCGGGGTCGCCGGTGCCCTCGGGCGGCTCGCCGAGCGGCATCGTGAGGTACAGGCCGCACACGCCCGCACCGGCGCCGGAGCGGAGCAGATCGGTGGTGATGATGGCGCCCCAGTCCCCGCCGACCGCGCCGTACCGCTGGTAGCCCAGCCGCTGCATGAGCAGCGCGAACGCGGACGAGATCCGCCGCACGTTCCAGCCGGGGCCGACGGTGGGCCCGGAGAACCCGTAGCCGGGGATGGACGGGCACACGACGTGGAAGGCGTCTGCCGAACGGCCGCCGTGCCGCACCGGATCGCGAAGCGGCTCGACCACCTTCTCGAACTCGAAGACCGAGCCAGGCCAGCCGTGCACGAGCAGCAGCGGGAGCGCTCCCGGCTCCGGCGACCTGGCGTGGATGGCCGAGATTCGCTGCCCGTCCACGTCGATCGCCACCTGGCCGAACGAGTTCAGCCGTGCCTCGCACGCCCGCCAGTCGAAGGCAGTCCGCCAGTACGCGCACAGCTCCCGGAGGTATTGCCCGCTGGTCCCGTACGACCAGCCGCTGCCCGGGAACTCATCCGGCCACCGGGTACGAGCTAGCCGCTCGCGCAGGTCATCGAGCTCACCCTGCGGAACGTGCACCTCGAACGGCGTGATCCCGCTGGCCACATGTCCTCCCTGGCGCCCGCGACTCAGCGGCGCCGGTAGCCGGTCGGGCGACCGGTCTCGTCGAAGCCGAGCAGGGCGACACCATCGTCGTCGGTCTCCAGCCCGTCGGCGCCGTCGGTGCCCAGCGCCACGTGGATCTTCTGGGTGCTCCATTTCGTGATGCCGAGGCAGAGCGAGGCCAGTTCGGCCGGCTCGAACGACAACCGGGCCTGCTCCGCCACAGTGTCGGACAGCAGATCCGGCCGGGTGATGAACGCGTCAGTGACGCGCAGGGCCACCTTGGCCCGGTCGGGCAGGTCGCTGCGCTCATAGAAGTCGATCTGCGCCGTGATCGCCTCGTCGACCCCGGCGGCACGGGCGTCGGCGAGCCGTAGCGTCTGGCAGATCCGGCACCGGTGGGTTCGGGCGCAGCGCAACCGGATCAGCTCCGTGGTCATCGGATCGAGCGTGCTCCCGCGCACGACCGCCGCCTGGTACGCCGTGAGCAGACCGGCCGGCGACGCGTCGCCGACGGGGCGCGGGCTGACGAGAGCCCAGGACGATGCGTCATCATCCAGCACGCGGGCAGCGATCAGCTGGAGCCGCTGGGTGAACTCGACGATATAGATGGCCGACACCAGCTCCCGGGCGCCGTCCGCACCGAAATGCTCAATGAGCCAGGCGCGCGCGGTCGCGTCGGTCCCGCCGACATCCATGAGGAACTGCTCGGTGAAGGCGAGAATGTCCCGCTCGGCCGCCGAGAACAGCGGCGAACCCGGGTAGTCGGGGAGCGCAAGGATCTTGGACTCGGGCACGACGGTCACATCCGCGTACGGGGACCGCACCCGCAGCGCCGCGGGGTTTCCGATGAGCTGCGCCGCTCGCACGCGGACTAGCTCAAGCAGCCCGGGATCGCTGACTTGCCAGACCCGCTCGTTCAAGGCGACCAGCAGACCGCAGGCGTCGGGCTGAAGCCGGGAAAGGGCCCGCGGCAGCGACCACACCGTTGGGCGGTCCACGTCTGCGGTGCCAGAGTAACTTGACACCATATAAAGATACATCAACGCAGCCAGACGAGACGCGTTGCCAGCGGGCGCGACGCCACGCGGCACACCCAGACCCCCGCCGAGAGGTTGTCGAGGGCGCCCGCACCGTCTTACTATAGCTACTCTCAAGTAACTCTTTCCGGCGGGCGACAAGGTAGGTGCGTCGTGACCACTGTCCCGGCAGGCCGGCCGCAGTTCGATGTCGTGGTACTCGGCACCGGCGCGGCCGGACTCGTGGCTGCCCTGGCTGCCGCCGAGGGGGGCGCCTCGGTCGGGTTGTTCGAGAAGGCGGACCGCGTCGGCGGCACGACGGCTATTTCGGGCGGGGGATGCTGGGTTCCGGACAGCGCCCAGATGGCCGCCAGCGGGCTCGCCGACAGCCGGGACGACGCGCTGCGGTACCTGACGTCGCTGTCGTTCGGGCACATCCGCCCGGGATTCGCCGAAGCCTTCGTCGACGACGGACCGCGCGTGTTCGGCTGGCTGGAGGCGGCGGCCGGGCTGCGGATGAAGATCGTTTCCGGCTACCCGGACTATCATCCCGAACGACCGGGCGGCAAGCCCGGCGGCGGGCGGACGCTGGAGCCTGAGCTGTTCTCGTTCCGGCGACTGGGCAGCTGGGCCGACCGGGTGGTGTCCAGCCACCGCAACCCGCACCTGATGCTCAGTGATACGACATTGGGCGGCGGCACCGGGCATCTCGACGAGAAGGTCCGGTCGCAACGGCAGGCGGAGGACCTTCGCGGCTGCGGTGCCGCGCTGGTCGGCCCAGTGCTCAGGGCCTGCCTCCACCGCGGTGTCGAGCCGGTCACCGCCAGTCGCGCGCAGGACCTCGTCGTCGACGGTGGTCGGGTGACCGGCGTCGTGGTGGAACAGCCGACCGGCACGGTGATCGTCCGCGCCGGGCGTGGCGTGGTGCTCGCGACCGGCGGCTTCGAATGGGATCCCGAACTCGTTCGCAGCTTCCTGCGCGGGCCGATGACTTCGCCGGCGTCGATCCCGACAAATGTCGGCGACGGCCTGCTGATCGCCATGCGCGCAGGGGCCGCACTGGACAACATGCCGCAGGCGTGGTGGGCGCCGGTCATCGAGATCCCCGGCGACGTTTGGTTCGGCCGCCAGCACGCGACCCTGCTCAACCGGGAGCGGACGCTGCCGCGCTCGATTCTGGTCAACAGGCTCGGACGCCGCTTCACCAATGAGGCCGCGAATTACAACGCTCTCGGCGGCGCGTTCCACCAGCTGGACGCCACCCGCTTCGATTACGTGAACCTGCCGTGCTGGCTCGTCTTCGACGCCGGATACCTGGCACGTTACGGCTTCCGGGATGTGCATCCTTCAGATCCGGCCCCGGCCTGGATGACCCAGGCAGACAGCCTGGACGGGCTCGCCGCCGCGATCGGCGCACCGGCTGAGGTGCTGACGGCGACCGTCACGAGATGGAATTCACACGTCGAATCCGGCGACGATCCGGACTTCCACCGTGGTCGCAGCGCCTATGACCTGTGGAGCGGCGACGCCTCGGCTCGCGGCGCCGTTGACTCGACGCTTGGCCCGATCAACAAGCCGCCGTACTACGCGATCGAAGTGCGCAGCGGAACCCTAGGCACCAGCGGCGGCCCGCGCACTGACCTGCACGGGCGGGTGCTCGACACCCGGGGCAAGGTCATACCCGGGTTGTTCGCCGCGGGAAACGTCGCAGCCGCTGCGACCGGCATGGTGTACGGGGGTGCGGGTGGCACCCTCGGGCCCATCATCACGTTCGCTTACCGCGCCGGGAGGGCGGCGAGCCGGCCAGGCGACCCCCGCTGATGGCGCTGGCTCTGCCCGGACCGGTCGTCAGCTGCCCGCAAGCCGGGCAACGACCGGCGCGAACGCTTCCATGGAGCGCTGCGCGACGTTGATGTAACTGACGCCGAGTTCGCTGCGACGTTGCTCGAGCTTCTCGCAGACCTCGGGCACGGAGCCGATCAGCGCGTGCGGATGCTCGGACAGCGCCTCCGGCGTGACGCTGAACCGCCGCGCCATGGCTTCCAGGGCATCCCGGGGATCCTCGCTGATCGCAACGAAGTAGGCGGCGATCTCGAGTTCGATGTCGTCGAAGCGGTCGCCGGCGCCGTCGGCGATCCAGCTGATCTTCTCCGCGGTCGCGTCCCGGGTGGAGCTGGCCACGCTGGCCGCCCCGAGCTTCCCGGCCGCGTTGTTGAAGTTGATGCTGACGATGTCCGCCAGCCGGCCCGCGAGCTTCAGTATCCGGGGGGCGCCGCCGCCGATGAAGATCGGCGGATGCGGCTGCTGCACGGGCAGTGGCCGTCCGGCGAAGCCGGCGGCACGCACGTGCGTGCGGTGGACATCGAGCGGCTTCCCGCTCCAGTGCGCCTTGAGGACCTCGACGACCTCCGCCAGCCGTTCGATCCGGACCCCGGGGCGGTCCATCGTGATGCCGAGACCCTCGTACTCGGCGGCCACCCACCCGGCGCCGAGCCCGGCCTCGAGGCGGCCCTCCGACAGCATGTCGAGCGTCGCGAGTTCCTTGGCCAGCACGACCGGGTTGTGGTAGTCGACGCAGAACACGCGACAGCCCACGCGCAGCCGGGTCGTCGCCATCGCCGCCGCCGTCATCGCGGTCAGCGGCGCCACGTCAACCGGGCGGTGCCCGGACGCGTTCGAGATGTCTCCCGGACCGAAATAGTGGTCGGTCGTGAACAGGGTTGAGTAACCGAGGTCCTCGGCCCGGCGGGCGACGCTGATCCACTGCTGGCCCGAGTCGGCCTCGAACGCCTGTACCGAGAACCGGAACGGGCGCTTTCGTCGGTCGCTCATCTTCTACTTCCTCTCCGCGCTTACCAGATCGGTGCCGGTGCCGGCCGGGCCGCCGTGCCGACCCCGGCCGCGTGTTGCGTGATCACCGGCCGGTACTGGTCATGGGTGAGGATCCAGAAGCGCTTTGCGGTGATCGCCTCCACCACCTGCTCGGCAACATCGGCCGCGGTCAGCGTCGCGACCGCGCCGGCGGTCGTCCGAGGGACGTTCGGAGGCGGCGCCTCGTCGGCAAGGTCCGCGGGACGATTGCGCGCGCTGTCCGTAATGCCCGTGGCGACAAACCCGGGGCATAGTACGGACACTCCCAGCGAGGACCCGAGCTGGTCGAACTCGGTCTGCAGAGACAGCGACAGCGCGAGAACGGCGGACTTCGCCGCCGCGTAGGCGCCCAGGTTGGGCACCGGGAGCAGTCCCGCCATCGACGAGGTATTGACGATGTGGCCGCCCTCGGCCTGAGCGAGCATGCGGGGGACGAACGCGCGTAGCCCGTACACCACGCTCCAGAAATCGACGCCCAGCACCCACCCCCAGTCATCGAGCGTGAGCTCCCAGACCCGGGCTCGCTTGACCACGCCAGCGTTGTTGCACAGTACATGAACCGCGCCGTGGGTACCGAAAGCGGTCGCGGCAAGGTGGTTGACGGCGTCGACATCCGCGACATCGGTCAGCACACCGGTCGCGTCATGCCCGGCGGTGCGAAGCTCCCGCACGGCTGCGTCCAGCCGATCCGCCTCGACATCGGCCAGCACCACTTTCATCCCGGCCTGGGCGAACCGGTTTGACATCGCCAAGCCCAGGCCGCTGGCCGCACCGGTAACTACCGCAACTCGGTCCTGCAGTTGCTCCACATCTCCTCCTCGCAGATGGCGCCCGGACTAAGACTGGCGCGGGTCGACCAGGACCTTGATGTCGTCCGACGGCCCGGCCGACAGTCCGCGCAGCGTGGCCTCCAGCTCATCGAGCCGCACGGTGCGGCTGTGCAGGGGCTGCGCCTGCACCCGGCCGTCGGCAAGGAAAGTCATGCTGCGGCGGAAGTCGTCGTGGGTGAATCCGTACGAGGCGACGACCGTGACCTGCTTGGCCAGCCACCGGGCAGGGTTGATGGTGGCCGGCTCGGCGAGAAAGCTGAGGAGCTGGACCACGCCGCCGGACCGGGCCAGGTCTACCGCGGTCTGCAGCAGCCGCGGTACTCCGGCGCACTCGATGACCACGTCCGCGCCGATGCCTTGCGTGTGGTCCTGGACGCATTCGGCCGCCTCATCCGGCGCCACGGCATTGATCGCACCGAGCTCAGTGGCGAGCCGCCGGCGCGTCGGCGATGGCTCGACGACCAGCACATCCCCGGCGCCGGCGACCCGGGCGAACTGCAGCGCCAACAGCCCGATCGGGCCGGCGCCCTGCACGACCACGGTGTCGCCGGCGGTGATCCCGCTGCGGCGCACCCCGTGGAAGGCGACCGTGGCCGGCTCGACCTGCGCGGCCACCTCGTCGGTCAGGTCCGGGTGAGCGGGCATGACCCGGGTCGCCTGGACCGTGATGCGGCCGGCGAACCCGCCGTGCGGCGGCGCGAGCGGATCTCTTCCCCGGGCGACCAACCCTGCCGTACGGCAGTACTCGCCGAGTCCCCTCCGGCACTCCGGACAGCGGCCGCACGCGGGCGGGACCGCGAGTACGACGCGGTCACCCTCCTGCAGGCCGTCCACGCCGGCTCCGGCCGCGGCCACCATGCCGACCCACTCATGCCCGCACACGGCCGGGCTGTGCAGGTGCCCGCTCCGGAACGAGTGGATGTCGGTCCCGCAGATCCCGCACAGCCTGATGTCAATGGTGACGCAGCCGGGAGGGGGTGAGGCCTGGGTGAACCTGCGCAACGTCACCGTCTCCTTCGCGGTGATCAGGGCCGCGGTGACATCTGACATGGATGGCGCCTTTCCGTGAGGTAGCTGCCGGTCATGGCGCGGCCATGGCCAGCCGCGCCGCCGACGCACCGGCCACCCGCCCGAAGGTCACGCAGTTGGCGTAGGAGTTGCCGCTTCCGACGTAACGCGGTCCCACCACCCCGCCTGCGCTCTCGCCTGCCGCCAAAAGCCCGGGAATCGGCCGGCCGGACTCGCCGATCACCTGAGCGTCCCGATCGATCCGCAGGCCGCAGGCGGTGAAGCACACGGTCGCCGGGCGGATCTCGGCGGCATAGAACGGAGGGCTCGCGATCGGCTGGAGGAACTTGGGGTCCTTGAGGTAGTCGAAGTCTTCCCCCGCCGCCACGGCCGCGTTGTACCGCTCGACGCTGACTTCGAGGTGCTCTGCGGGCAGGGCGAATCCGGCGGCCAGCTCGGCGACGGACCGCGCATGGTGAACCTTGCCGGCTGCCACCATCGACTCCACGATGTCGGCGTTCCAGTGCGGGCTCTGTTTCTTGGTCGATCCGGGAACCTGCTGCTTGTACCGGGCGACTCCGGCGGTCGTGGCCTCGTCCAGGGCGGCCCGGTCGAAGATGGCGTAGGCGACGTCGCCTCGCTCTTGAATAAGCCCGTCCATGATTCCGTAGGGCGCGGTCTCGTCGCAGAAGCGCCGACCCTGCCGGTCGACCAGGACCAGCCACCCCGGCAGGTACGCCTCATAGATCTTCGCGAAGTCCGCGTGCAGCAGCCGCAGCCCGCGGTTGTAACCCGCCACCTGCGCGCCAACCTGGACGGCGAGGTCGAGGTGATCGCCGCGACTGCCCTGCGCTCCGATGTACCACGCCCATCCGGTGTCCGCCGCCGACGGGAAATACCGGGCCAGCTTCGCGGGATTATTGCCGAAGCCGCCCGTAGCCACCACCACCGCACCGGTGGTCAACGCGTCGTCGCCGACGCCGACACCCACGACGGCGCCGTCCTTGGTGAGCAGGCGGCCGACCCGCCGCCCGAGCGCGATCTCGACTCCGGCGCCGCGGCACCGGCTGGCGAGCACGTCGACCACGGCCTGGCCGCGCCCGATCGGGCAGTGGACCCGCGGCACGCGCTCGTCACCGCCGAACACCAGCTGGTCGTAGAACTGCACCCCGAGGTCGCCGAGCCATTCCACCGCCGGCCCCGCCAGTTCGGCCAGCCGCCGGACCACGGCCGACTCGACCTTCCACTGGTTCAGCTGCATGTATTCGTGAAACAGCGACCCGGCGTCATCCTCGATGCCCAGCGCGCGCTGATACCGCGTGCCAGCGCCCATCATCAGCCCGCCCGACAGCCGCGACGAGCCGCCCACCAGTCCTTCGGACTCGGCGATCAACACGTTCTGCGCGCCGTTCTCCCGCGCAGACAGCGCCGCGGCAAGCCCCGCCGCACCAGATCCCACCACCAGGACATCGACGTCCCGTTCAGGACGCATCTGTGCCAGCTCCTCTCGGATCGGCCGCTTCTGCTGCCTCAGACCACCCAACCCGGCAGGTCAGCCCGGATCATCTCCGATCGTTCTACAACCCATGTTGTACTACAACCGTTCTACAGGAGTAGTAGAGTGAGTGTCAATGCCTAGATACGTGGACCACGACGCCCGCCGCCGGCACATCGCCGCCACTGCCGCCGAGCTCGTCGGTACGCGCGGCCTGGAGGCGCTGACCTTCCGAAATGTGGCTGAGGCCGCGGGATCGAGTACCACCGTCCTCACGCATTACTTCACCGACAAGCGCGACCTGCTGCGGTCCACCTTCGAAGCCGTCGCGGAGCGGTCGGGCGCTCGGTTCGACGAGGCGCAGCGACGCGGCGGGGGGCTCCGCGAGTGCCTGGAGGCGCTGCTTCCGCTCGACCCCGAGCGCCAGACCGAATGGCGGCTGCTGACGTGTTACTGGGGCATGGCCGTGAGCGATCCGAACCTGGCCCAGGCCGAAGCACGGCACGTCCGCTCGGCGCAGCGCCGGATCGAGTCGCTGCTCCGGCAGCACTATCCGCAGATAGCCGACGCCGAGCTCGAGGTCGTGGCGCGACGGCTGGTCACGATCGTGCACGGGCTCGGAGCCCACAGCGCGCTCGATCCGGGCCACTGGTCCCCGGCGGACCAGCGGCGGGTCCTAGCGCACGAGCTGAGTGCGCTCGGCGGCTTGGACGGCCATGACGGCGGCGAACCCGCGGCGGCCAGATCTGACGGGCCGACCGCGACGGCCGCCGCCCACCGATCCACGCCGCCGAAGCGCTCAGCAGCCGCTCGTGATGCCACGACCAGAAGGCTGCGCAAGGATATCCTTGCCGCCGTCAAGCAAGGTCCGAGCCCCGTGGCCCGCCGGCGCCGACGCCCATTCTCGGCTTGAAACGTGACCGCCGCTAGTGGCTGTTGTAGAACATCCGTTGTAGAATAGTCAGCGGCTGCCGCCGGGACAGCCAGGTCTGCGGACTAGCCACAAACTGACGGAAGAGCCGCATGCAGGAACACGTGTACGACGTCATCGTCCTGGGGACCGGCGCCGCCGGCTTGACTGCCGCGTTGCGCGCTGCGGCGGGCGGCGCGCAGGTCGGCTTGTTCGAGAAGGCGGACACCGTCGGCGGTACGAGCGCATGGTCGGGCGGGACAGTCTGGTTGCCCAACAACCGCCATGAGGTGGAACTCGGGTTCAGCGACAGCCGCGAGGAGGTGCTGACCTACCTGATGTCTGTCGCACGGTCTGATGGAACAGCCGCTGGTGGAGGCGTACGTCGATACCGCCCCAGAAGTCGCGGCCTGGCTGGAGGACAACAGTCCGGTCGAGTTCGAAACGCTGCGCGGCATGAGCGATTACCACCCCGAGCACCCGGGCGGGAAACAGGAGGGCCGGTCGCTGGAGTGCACTCTGTTCCCGTTCGCCGACCTCGGCGACTGGGCGCACCGGGTCACCGTCGGCTGGCAGATCACCGGCGAAATCACCATGGGCGAGTCGTCGCTCGGGCGGAAGGCACCTGATGGCGTCCCCGCGGAAGAGTTGGACAGGCGCAAGCTCCGCGACGAACGCGGCGCCGGCCAGGCGCTCGTCGGGCGGCTGCTCAGGGGCTGTCTCGACCGCGGCGTGCACCCGCAGGTCCGGTGTCGCGGGGTGCGGCTGCTTGTCGGCGCCGGCCGGGTGACCGGCGCCGGAATCGAAGGGCCGGACGGGCCGTTCGAGGCGCGCGCCCGCGGCGGCGTCGTGCTGGCGACCGGCGGGTTCGAACACGACGAGCGGCTCGTCCGGGCATTCTTGCGCGGGCCGCTGGCGCGCGCGGTCAGCGTGCCCACGAACACCGGCGATGGGCTCCGGATGGCGATGCGCGTGGGCGCAGACCTGACCGACATGCGGGAAGCCTGGTGGGTGCCGACCATCGAGGTAGATGTCGACGGGTGGGGCCGCGTGCCGTGGCAGGTCAACACCGAACGGACTCGTCCGCACACGATCATGGTCAACGATGACGGCGTGCGGTTCACCAACGAGGCCGCCAACTACAACGCGCTCGGCAACGCGTTCCACGTCGTCGACGTGCCGCGCTTTACCTACATCAACCACCCGGCGTGGCTGGTCTTCGACCATCATTTCCTGTCGCGCTACGGCCTGGCGGGGCACAGACCGCCGGCGCCCACCCCGGACTGGATCATCGAAGCGCCGACTATCGATCGGCTCGCTGAGCGGATCGGCCTGTCGGCGCTCGCACTTCAAGCCACCGTCGAGCGGTGGAACAGCAACGTCGCCGCGGGCTCCGACCCCGACTTCCGCCGCGGCGACAGCCACCACGACCGGGCCTGGGGCGACCCCGCCTTCGGCGGAACGCGCCAGGGCACGCTTGGCCCGATCGACAGCCCGCCCTACTACGCCGTACGCGTATGGTGCGGGGCGCTCGGTACCAAAGGCGGCCCGCGTACCGATACGCAGGGACGGGTGCTCGACGTCGACGGCAACGTGATCGAGGGCTTGTACGCCGCCGGCAACGCGATGGGGTCCGTCATGGGCATGACCTACGGCGGACACGGGGGCACGCTCGGGCCCGGATTGGTGTTCGGTTACCTGTCCGGGCGTCATGCCGCCCTCGCCGTAACCTCATAGCCAACTTGCGCCCGCAGGAAGAACGGGTGTTCGGGCCGGTACTTTCTTGATATTGATGTAAGAAAGACAAAGTTGCCCGGTTGACTGCCTGCCGCATACGCCGTCTCGTCCGACGTCGGCCGGCCGCTCGCGTCGCCGACTCGCAGGAGGAGCATGACGACTGACGAACAGCGCGCCGACGCCGCTGATGATCGCTACAAATGGGTCGCCCTGATCAACACCACGCTGGGCGTCCTAGTGGTCACGATCAACTCCTCGATCGTGATCATCTCGTTGCCGGCCATCTTCCGCGGCATCGGGCTCAACCCGCTGCAGCCCGCGAACGTCAGTTACCTGCTGTGGATCCTGCTGGGCTTCCTGGTCGTCACCTCGGTACTCGTGGTCTCGTTCGGCCGGCTCGGGGACAGCTACGGGCGGGTGCGCCTGTACAACCTGGGCTTCGCGATCTTCACCGTGTGCTCCATCGGGCTGTCGCTGATCTTCGCCCAGGGCAGTGCCGCGGCCATGGCGATCATCGTGCTCAGGATCGTGCAAGGGGTGGGCGGCGCGATGCTCTTCGCCAACGCCGCCGCGATCCTCACCGACGCCTTCCCGGCCAACCAGCGGGGAATGGCGCTGGGCGTCAACTCCGTCGCGGCGGTCGCCGGGTCGTTCATCGGCCTGATCATAGGCGGGCTGCTAGCCAGTGCCGACTGGCACCTGGTCTTCCTCGTTTCGGTGCCCATCGGGCTGTTCGGCACGATCTGGGGCTACGCCCGGCTGCGGGAGGTCTCGGCCGCGCGGGGGGGCCGCATGGACTGGTGGGGCAGCGGGCTGTTCGCCGTCGGGCTGGTCGCCCTGCTGGTCGGTCTCACCTACGGCATCCAGCCGTACGGTGGGCACGCGATGGGGTGGACGAGCCCGGCGGTGCTCGGCTCGGTGATCGGCGGCATCCTCATCCTGGGCCTATTCGTGCTGGTGGAGCGGCGCGTAACCGAGCCGATGCTGGACTTCGCGCTGCTACGCAACCGGACGTTCGCCAGCGGGAACCTCGCCAGCCTGCTGTCCTCGATCGGCCGGGGCGGCCTACTCTTCGCGCTCATCATCTGGCTGCAGGGCATCTGGCTGCCGTTGCGCGGATACTCCTTCGAGCGGACGCCGCTGTGGTCGGCCATTTTCATGCTGCCGCTGACCGCCGGCTTCCTCATCGCCGGCCCGCTGGCCGGAATCTGGTCAGACCGGATCGGCCCGCGCCCGTTCACCATCGGCGGCCAGCTGACAGGGACGATCGCGTTCGTGCTGCTCGCCGTCCTGCCGGTGAACTTCCAGTACTGGGCGTTCGCGCTGTTGCTGCTGGCCTTCGGGCTGGGCATGGGCGCGTTCAGCTCATCCAATGCCGCCGAGGTCATGGGCGCCGTCGACCCGGCCCAGCGCGGGTCGGCCGCGGGAATCCGCGCCACCGGGCTGAACTGCGGCCAGACCCTGGCGATCAGCCTGTTCTTCACCCTGCTGACGGCGGGGATAGCGGCCCGGCTGCCGCACGCCCTGTCCTCCGGGCTGGCCGGCGCGGGAGTACCGGCACCCCAGGCCGCCGCGGTGGCGCACCTGCCCCCGGTCGCCATGCTGTTCGCCACCTTCCTCGGCTACAACCCCATCCAGTCCCTGCTCGGCCCGGCGCTGCACTTGATGCCCGCCGCGACGGCCAGGACAGTGACCAGCACCGCCTTCTTCCCGCACGTCATCTCGGGCCCGTTCCACGACGGCCTGCGGCTGACGTTCGGTGTCGCCGCGGCCTTGATGCTGCTGGCCACCGCGGCCTGCGTGCTGACCAGGCCGCGGCCCGCCGGGGCAGTCGCGCAGGCTCCCGCCCTGCCGGGGCAGATGAGCGCGCGGGCCGATGAAACGGACGCGCTGGCTGCGGAGGCCGGCCGGCTGGAAGCGCAAGTGCGGCACTGGCAGCAGCTGGTCATGGCGGAGGGCGCCGCCGTCCCGCTGGTTATTACGGTCAGTGCCCCGCTCGGCGCGGGCGGCGACCAGGTAGCGCAGCGGCTCGCCGGGGAGCTGAACCTGCCCTTCGTCGACCGGGCCATCCCGGCCGCGGTGGCCGAGCAACTGTCGGTGCCCGTCGCCTCGGCGCAGGCCCGCGATGAGCGGCGGGAGCCGATGGCGCTCCGGCTGCTGGTCAGCGCGGCCAACACCGAGCCGCTGTTCGGCTTGGAGGTGGCGGGTATCGACTTTGATGAGGAGGACCAGTTCCGGCTGGCGACAGAGGCCGCGCTGTGGAAGCTGGCGGCAACCAGCGGCGGGGTCATCCTGGGGCGCGTCGGCGCGGTCATCCTGGCCGGGCATCCGCGCGCGATCCATGCGCGGGTCACGGCATCGCGGGCCACCCGGTGCCGCCGGGTGCACGAGTACGGCGGGCTTGACGAGCCCGCGGCGCTGCGCCTGATCGACCGGACTGACCGTGCCAGGGCCGAGTACGCCCGCCACCTGTACGGTGCCGACCTGAGCGACCCCGCCCTGTATGACCTCATCGTGGCGACAGACAAGCTGAGCATCGAGGATGCGGCTCAGGTCGTGACCGCCTTCCTGGCCGTCAGCCGTCTGCAGTGATCCCGCGGCCGCAGTCTTGCTGCCGATTGCTCCGGGACCAGAGGGTATGGATATAGAGCAGGCCTGCATGTGAATGCTCGGTTAAGTCTTGCCGACACAGGCCGGC
This sequence comes from uncultured Actinomycetes bacterium, assembly GCA_963798675.1. Taxonomy (GTDB): domain Bacteria; phylum Actinomycetota; class Actinomycetes; order Streptosporangiales; family Streptosporangiaceae; genus Palsa-504. Next base: position 53,163 of record CAWCUJ010000052.1, read on the forward strand.
ATAAGGCGGTAGCGCGCCAGGCCGCCGGTAACGTGAGCCGGTGACTAGTTTTGGCGCTCAGGCTCACTCGTCTCCCGACCTGGACAGCGGCGGCCATCGGCAACTGGCGAACCTCCGTGATCTCGCGGGGCTGCGCCTGGCCGGCGGCGGGACCGTCCCGGCTGGCGTCCTCTACCGCAGCGACGCGCCCTACCCAGGCGATGCGGTTCCGCAAACGGTGTCGGCATGGCCTCCGGCGACCGTGATCGACCTCCGCTCGACGGGCGAGGCCACGGCCAGGTACTGCTGGCCGGCCGGGGTGACTGTGCATCACGTCCCGCTGATGCGGCAGGCCGCGGTGGTCGGCGCGGCCGACAGCACGGGAAGACCGGCGCACCCGCTGCCACCCAGCCTCGAGGAGGTGTATCGCCGCTTGCTGGACATGATCCCGCACCGGCTGGTGTCACTGCTCGGCCTGGCCACGAAGTCTGACGGCCCGGTCCTCGTGCATTGCACCGCCGGGAAGGACCGGACCGGCGTGGCCGTCGCCGCGCTGCTGCTCGTCGGGGGGGCCGAACCCGCCGACGTCGTCGCCGACTACACCGCGAGCGCGGCGAACATGACTGCCCTGCTCGAGCGCCTGACGGCACTCGGGCGGTCGCTGGCCGCAGGCGTCGACGCCAGCTCCGAACTGCTTGCCGCGCCGGCCGAGGCGATCAACCTGGTGGTCGACCGGCTCACCGGCTGGCCAGGCGGCCCGCAGGCGTGGGCCGAGGCGTACGGCGCATCAGCCGGGAGCATCCAGCGGTGGCAAGAACGGCTGGCCGCCGGAGCCGGCCGCCGATAGGCCAGCGTCGTCCCGGGAACAGTTCGCGTGGGCCCCCGGTCAGGTCTGGCAGGTGCCGTCCTCGCCCTTCTCCATGGGCGCCGCGTCCAGGGAGGGGTTCTGGTTGAAGAAGCCCGAGGGCTTGAGCCAGAACGACACCGCGTCGACGGGCATGATCGGCCACTCCTCCATGCGAGTGATGTGGTGGATGCCGAAGACGTACCAGAGGACCACGTCGGTGTTCTCGAGCGGTGCGTCGTCCTTGATCCACTCGCTGATGCCGGTGTCGACGGTGGATTGGGTCGGGTAGGCGCCGGCGGGCCAGCGCTCATCCACGCTGTACTTGGTGACCCAGAGGTTGTGCCCGATCACGGGTGCGCGCAGGTATTGCGGCGTCGAGGGATCCATCATCGCGGGGAAGCAGGCGCCGGGGACCAGCTTGTAGCCGATGTTGGTTCCGTACTTGTTGACCTTGTTGGGGTTGACGACGCTCCAGCTGCGCTGGGTGGACCAGTTGTAGTCACGCGCCGACTCGGCCTCGGAGCGGATCGGCGCCGAGGGGGTCACGAGGGCCAGGCCGTAGGGGTTGTCCGCCGACACCGGTAGGGCGGCCGAGTCGGTCTCCATCACGGTGTTGGTATCGCCGTCGATGTCGAGGTCTAGTCGCGCGATCAGGAAGTGCTGGTGGTACGGCGCGTAGGTGTTCGTGTCTACGATCGTTCCGTACGGCGGGGGCTGTCCGCCTTCGGGATACGGGGTCGTGACCATGAGACCGGTGGCCCGCACCTCGCACTCGATATTGCCGTCCTGGTAGAACCGCCAGTAGATGAGGTATTCGTAGTTGGCCACGGTTGCGTGGCACGACACGACCATTCGCCGCTGCCGGCGTACCTCGGCGCCGGTGCGCGAATCGACGTGCTTCCAGAGGACGGCGTTGTCCTCCTCGTGCAGGCAGATCGCATGCGGAATGTCGTACGGGTCACCCTTGGTGTCGCACAGCGTCGCGTCAAGGTACACGACCTCGCCCAGGCAGTCGCAGCCGAGTTCGAGGGACTCGGTCATGACTCCCAGACCCCATTCGCCGATGTCGTAGGCCGTGCGTCGGTAGTGGTCGAAGGTCGGGTCACGGTAGGGAACGACCATCTCGGCAAAGGACAACCGGTACGCGATATCGCGGACTGTGCCACGGTCGTCGAACGTCACCTGGTAGATGACCGGGCCTTCGCGATAGTTGAAACCCAGCCGCATCGTCCAGTTCTGCCACTTGAGCTCGGTGCCCTCGACGGTGAACGACGTGCCTTCGGGCTGGGTGATGTGCAACGGCTTGAGGTCGGTGCGCACCTGGGTGCCTCTTACCGAGGGGAGGTACTCGCCGTCCACCACCGGGTGCCCGTAGTCGTGGTGATCCTCGATCTCGAGCAGCTCGAGCGTGTTCACGTCGACGACGAGCTTCAGACCCGAGATCGGGTGCGCGTACGGGTTCCCGACCGGCGTCTCCCGAGCCCAGAGGTCGCACCAACCGAGCCGCCGCTGCCGGTACTGCTCCGGCATGACCGCCTTGCCATAGGTCCAGACGTCGACGAGGATCAGGCTCATGTCGGTGAACCCGCGGGCCGCAAGTTTGGCGATCACGTCGGGGTGCTGGCGCATCGCGGCGTCGACATCGTGGAATTCGTCGAGGGTGAAGTTCGGTGTGACGTCGGGGATGTGCTCGAAGGACACGACCGCGTGGCCGGTCAGGTCGACGGTGGCTTCGTAGGTCTTATTGTCCTCACGGTTGAACACCACTGCGAACGATATCCGCCGCATCGCATCCCCCGGGCGCCACGCCTTGACCTCGCCTTTCGGCGGCTCCTTGAGTTCAATGGACGCGAACCTGAACGTGTCCCGGATGAGCCCTTCCCTACGCAAGATGGAGGCGGTCTGCCGGAATTCGTCTGCCGAAAGCGGCTCCAACGGGTGCTGCGTCATGTCATGGGAGCCTCTCTGCCGGTGGATGGGCGGGCGTTCGTGGACACCCAGGCGTGGCTATGCGACGATACCGCAGGGTGGCAAAATGAGCGACGGACCGAGCCGCATCGACCGCCGGGACCGCAACTGCGAGTACGTCGTCTACTACGACTCGTGGGACTCCGGCCACGCGCGGGCGTGAGTCCCATGATTGCGATGGTCTTCTTTGACGCAGAAACCGAGAAGATATGCAAGGAGAAGGGATCAGGTCATGCCGGATAAGAAGGTCTTCCACAACATCATCAACGGCGACATCCAGCAGTCTGCCGACGGCGCGATGATGGACATCATCAATCCGGCGACTGGTGAGGTTTACGCGAGCGCGCCGAACTCCTCCGCCGTGGACGTCGACCAGGCGTTCAAAGCGGCGGGCGCGGCCTTCGCGAAGTGGCGCTGGTCAACGCCGAGCGAGCGGCAGGGCGCGCTGCTCAAGCTGGCCGACGTCATCGAGGGCAACGCCGAGGAACTCGTCGCTATAGAGAGCGAGAACACAGGCAAGCCGGTCGGGTTGACCCTGAGCGAGGAGATCCCGCCCATGGTTGACCAGATCCGGTTCTTCGCGGGCGCCGCCCGCGTGCTCGAGGGCAAGTCCTCGGGCGAGTACATGCGTGGTTTCACGTCCTCGATCCGTCGGGAGCCGGTCGGGCCGGTTGGTCAGGTCGCGCCGTGGAACTACCCGATGATGATGGCGGTGTGGAAGTTCGCCCCGGCCCTGGCCGCCGGCAACACCGTTGTCCTCAAGCCGTCCGACACCACCCCGGCCTCCTCGTACTGGATGGTGGAGAAAATGCAGGAGATCTTCCCACCGGGCGTATGCAACCTGGTGTGCGGTGACCGCGACACCGGGGCGGCCCTGACCTGCCATCCCATCCCGCAGTTGCTGTCGATCACCGGGTCAACCCGCGCCGGAATTGCGGTGGCCACCGCCGCGGCAAAGGACGTCAAACGCGCCCACCTCGAGCTCGGCGGCAAGGCTCCGGTCGTGGTGTTCGACGACGCCGACGTCGCGGCGGCGGTACAGGGCATCACCGCTGCCGGCTATTTCAACGCGGGGCAGGACTGCACCGCGGCGACCAGGCTGCTGGTTCAGGAAGACATCTACGAGGAGTTCCTGGCGGCGATGACGGAGTCGGTCCAGCAGACCAAGACTGGCTACGACCCGTCCGACGCCGACATCTTGTACGGTCCCATCAACAATGCCAACCAACTCGGTCACGTCAGCGGCATGGTCAGCCGGGCGCCCGACTACGCACGGGTGCTCGCCGGCGGAAAGCGGCACGGCGAGGTGGGGTACTTCTACGAGCCGACCCTGATCGCGGACCTGAAACAGGACGATGAGCTGATCCAGACCGAGATCTTCGGGCCGGTTGTCACTGCCCAGCGGTTCCGCGACGAGGAGCAGGCCGTGGAGTTCGCCAACGGCACCGAGTACGGCCTGGCCTCCTCGGTCTGGACCTCGAACGTCGGCACCGCGGCCAGAATGTCCGCCCGGCTCGACTTCGGCTGCGTCTGGATCAACACCCACATCCCGTTGGTCGCGGAAATGCCGCACGGAGGGTTCAAGCACTCCGGGTACGGCAAGGATCTTTCGATGTACGGGTTGGAGGACTACACCCGCATCAAGCACGTGATGCACTACCACGGCTTCGAGGGCTAGTGCGCGCACTGAGCACGGGTCGGCCGTGCCGGAGCCACCCAGCATCGCCGCCCTGACGCTCAGCATCGGCCGCGCCGTATAGTCGGACTGGTCAGCATCTGCCGACTGCCTGGGGAGGGACGTTGACCGAGCCCATCACCGTTGAGCGCGACGGACACGTGCTGCTCATCGGGGTCAACCGGCCAGCCAAGCGCAACGCCTTCAACCTGGCGGCCATCGAGGCGCTGGGCAGCGCGTATGAGATCCTGGGCACAGATGACCAGATGCGCGTCGGCGTGCTGTTCGCCCATGGTGAGCACTTTTCGGCGGGCCTGGACCTGGCCGAGGTCGGTTCGGCGGTGGCCGAGTACGGGCCCCGGGTCCTGTGCGGCTCGCACCGCTTCGACCCGTTCGGCGTCTGGCGTGACCCGGTACCCAAACCGGTCGTCATGGCGGTCAACGGCATCGCGTTCACTTTGTCGGTCGAGCTCGCCTTGGCCGCTGACATTGTGATCGCCGCCGATGACGTGCGCTTTCGCCAGCTGGAGATCGGCCGCGGGATCTTGCCGTTCGGCGGCGCCACCTTCCGCGCGCCGGCGCAGCTCGGCTGGGGCAACGCGATGCGCTTCCTGCTTACCGCCGAGGAGTTCGGTGCCGCCGAGGCACTGCGGATCGGGCTGGTGCAGGAAGTGGTGCGAGCCGGGGCGCATGTCCAGCGGGCCACCGAACTGGCGCATCTTGTCGCCCGCCAGGCCCCGCTGGGCGTGCAGGCAACGCTGGCAAGCGCGCGCGCCGGGCGTGACCGCGGCCCGGACGCCGGGCGCGACTGCATCGAATCCGTGCTACCCGGCATCATGCGCAGCCAGGACGCCGCCGAAGGCCTGCGCAGCTTCACGGAACGGCGCGAGGCGCGCTTCACCGGCCACTGACCGGTACTGCCCCGGGATTATCGTGAGTAACTGGACGAGAAGCGGGCTAGAGCCGGTCCGGGAACAGAAATAGCCCCGGCAGCGAAGCCGGAGGGATGTCAGCGTGAGCGAGTCCGAAGGGACGTCGGCAGTGAGCGAGTTCAAGGTCGTCAACCCGGCCACGAACGAGACCGAGCGTGAGTTCGCCACCGCGACTGATGCGGAGGTCGAGCAGGTGCTGGAGCGCTCTGCCCGCGCCTACCAGTCCTGGCGGACCACCGCGAAAGACGAGCGGGCCAAGGTCCTGCTGCGGGTGGCCGGGCTGTACAAGGAGCGGATCGACGACTTGGCCGCGCTGATCACCCGAGAGATGGGTAAGCCCACCCGGGAGGCCAAGGGCGAGATCCTGCTGGTGGTGAGCATCTACCGGTACTACGCCGACCAGGGACCAGTGCTCCTTGAGGACACCCCGCTCAGCCCGCGGGCCGGGGGGAAGGCACTGGTCCGCAAGGAGCCGATCGGCCCGCTGCTCGGCATCATGCCGTGGAACTTCCCCTACTACCAGGTGGCCCGTTTCGCCGCCCCGAACCTGATGGCCGGCAACACGATCATCTTGAAGCACGCGCCGCAGTGCCCGGAGTCGGCCCTGGCTATGGAGCAGGTCTTCCGCGACGCTGGCCTAGCGGAGGACGCCTACATCAACATATTCGCTGCCAGCAGCCAGGTCGCGGATATGATCGCCGACCCGCGGGTGGCCGGCGTGTCAGTGACGGGCAGCGAGCGGGCCGGCGCCGCCGTCGCGGAGGTAGCGGGCCGCAATCTCAAGAAGGTCGTCCTCGAGCTCGGCGGCTCGGACCCCTTCATCGTGCTGGACAGCGACGACGTCACCAAGACTGTGAAAGCGGCGGTCGCCGGCCGGATGGGCAACGCCGGCCAGGCCTGCAACGCGGCCAAGCGGATCATCGTCGTCGGTGATCTCTACGACCAGTTCGCCGACCAGTTCACCGCCGCGATGGCCGCCCTGCGTCCGGGCGATCCCGCGGACCCCGCCTCGGACTTGGGGCCGCTGTCCTCAGAGGCGGCCGCCGAGCGCCTGATGGGCCAGATCGGCGACGCCGTGGACAAGGGCGCCACGCTGCGCACCGGCGGCAAGCGGGTCGGCCTGCCGGGAGCGTTCGTCGAGCCTACCGTCCTGACCGACGTCACCCCGCAGATGCGGGCGTATCACGAGGAACTGTTCGGTCCCGCGGCGGTCATCTACCGGGTCGCGGACGCCTCGGAGGCGGTGGAGCTGGCCAATTCCTCGCCGTTCGGGCTCGGCGGCGTCGTCTGCAGCGCGGACCCCGGCCGCGCCCAGGAAGTCGCTGACCTGCTCGAGACCGGCATGGTGTGGATCAATAGCCCTCAGGGCTCGATGGCCGACCTGCCGTTCGGCGGGACCAAGCGCTCCGGCGTCGGCCGGGAACTGGGCCCGTACGGCATCGACGAGTTCGTGAACAAGAAGCTGATCTACACCCCGGCCCCACGCTGACCCAGTACGCGCGGAGGACGTCGGTTCTCTCGCCGGACCTGCTGGCCTTCATCCTCATGCCGTGCGCGGTGGCGGCGCATGGCCGGGGACGACTGGGGTCGCACCGATGAGTTCGGTTGCGCCGAGGCGTCTGGCAGAAGGTAAGCAACTCCCGCCCAGGAACCTGGCTTCCGCAGTTGGCCGGTTGCCTAGTCCGCATTCCGGCGTGGACGGGCAGGCCAGGCGGCTGGCGGGCACTGTTGCAGCGCAAGGTTCATAGATACATGCAGTGCCGGAATCATCCCTGGTGAAGGCTGGTTTAACAGCGTATTGTCTAGTATGTGTACTTGCGGTCGACGCCGCGGCGGAACAAGGACGGCAGCGAGGTCCGGTACCTGCAGCTGGCCCATAACGTGTGGGACCCGGCCGCGAAGCGGTCGCGGGTGCAGGTCGTGTACAACTTCGGCCGGGAGGGACCCGGGACCCGGGAGGCGCTGGAGCGGCTGGTCGCCTCCGTCACCCGGCACCTGCAGCCCGGGAAGGCGCGGGCCATCTCGGCGGAGGGGCTGGAGTTCGCGGAGTCCCGCCCGCTCGGCGGGATCTGGGTGCTGGACGCGCTGTGGGAACGGCTGGGCATCGGGCCGGCGATGCGGGGCCTGCTGAAGGGCCGGCGGCTGGACGCCTCGGCGGAGCGGGTGCTGTTCGCCCTGGTCGCGAACCGGGCGCTGGCCCCCTCGTCGAAACTGGCCGCCGCCCGCTGGGCGAGCGAGGACGTGCTGATCAACGGCCTGGCCACGACCACCGACGATGCCTGCTACCGGGCGATGGACTGGCTGCTGGAGATCCGCGAGACCCTGGAGAGGCAGGTCTTCGACCGGTCCTCCGAAGTGCTCGGCCTCGAGGTCGACCTGCTGTTCTTCGACACCACATCCACGTACTTCGTGACGGAGCAGGCCGATGCCCCGGTCGCCCGCGACCAGCAGGGTAACCCCGTCGCGGACGGCGCCGAAGGCGCCGCCGGGGCCCGGGAGGCGGGGTTCCGGACCTGGGGCAAGTCCAAGGACCACCGCGATGACCTGCCCCAGGTCGTCATCGGGATGGCCGTCACCCGGGACGGGATCCCGCTGCGCGTGTGGTGCTGGCCGGGGAACACTGCCGACTCCGCGCTGATCCGGCAGGTCAAGGACGACCTGCGGGACTGGTCCCTGTCCCGGGTGATCTGGGTCGCCGACCGGGGCTTCACCTCCGCGGAGAACCGCCGCTACCTGCGCAGGGGCGCGAACCACTACATCATCGGCGAGCGGCTCCGCTCCGGGTCCGCCGAGGCGGAAGCGGCGCTGTCCCGGCAGGGCCGCTACCAGGAAGTCGCGGAGAACCTGCGGGTCAAGGAAGTGCGGATCGCCGAGGACGAGCGGTTCGTCATCTGCCATAGCCCCGAGGACGCCGCGATCCGCGCCCGCATGATCACCCAGCTCAGGGAACTGATCGACGAGACGGACGCGCTGGGCAAGGACAAGCGAGCCGAGCTGCGCGGCGTCATCTCGACCAAGCCGGGCCTGAACCGCTACCTGCGCGTCACCCCCGGCGGGCTGCTCCGCATCGACGCGGGGAAGGCCAAGGCCGAGGAGAACCTCGACGGCAAGTACCTCCTGCGCACCTCCGACCCGAAGATGACCGCCGAGGACATCGCCCTGGGCTACAAGCAGCTCCTGGAAGTCGAGCGCGGCTGGCGGGACATGAAGCAGGTCATCGACCTGCGGCCCGTCTACCACCGCAAAGAGGAGCGGATCCGCGCCCACGTCATCCTCTGCTGGCTCGCCCTCCTGCTCGCCCGCGTCGCCGAGAACGCCTGCGCAGCCACCTGGCCCGAACTGCGCCGCCAGCTCGACCGCATCGCCGTCGGCACCTTCGCCGGCCCCGCCGGCACCTTCCGCCAGCGCACCGAGATCAGCCAGCCCCAGCAGGACATCCTCGACCGGCTCGGCATCACCCCGCCCCCGAAGATCTACCAGCTCACCCCAGCCGCTGCCGACTGACCAGCGGAAACACCCCGCCTAGATACACGCCCTCCAGCCAGGAACTAGCGCATTCCCGCACGTCAAACCCCAGATTCACCGACTATCGCGCTCAGCAACTGCGGAACCCAGGAGGAAGCAGCGCCGCTGGTCCGAAGTGCTTTCAACCGAGGATCATCGATGACCGTAAGGAGTGAAAGATGACCGTTATGCCGGAGATCGTTTCAGCTGAGAAGTGGCAGCAGGATCGCAACGAACTGCTCAAGGCCGAAAAGGAGGCCACTCGCGCGCTTGACGGGCTCGCCGCGCGCCGCCGCCGGCTCCCGATGGTCAAGTTCGACACCAACAGGTACGTGTTCGGCACTTCAGCCGGCCCGAAAACGCTGCTCGACTTGTTCGCCGGACGGCGACAGCTCGTCGTCTACCAGTTCATGGACAACGGGCCCGACGACTACTGCCCCGGCTGCACCCACTTCAGCAGCAACGTCGTCGACCTAGCCGCGCTGGCCGACGGCGGAGTCAGCTGGGCGACAGTGTCGAACATGCCGCTCGCCCAGATCGAGGCCTACAAGGCGCGGATGGGCTGGACCATGCCGTTCGTGTCGTCGCACGGCACAACGTTCGCCGACGACTGCGGCGCAGGTGGCGGCTTCATGCTCAGCGTGTTCCTGCGCGACGGCGAGGATGTCTACCGGACCTACTGCACCACCGCTCGTGGCGTGGACCGGCTCTTGTTCGTCAACAACATCCTTGACCTCACTCCGTGGGGACGCCAGGAGGACTGGGAAGATTCCCCGCCTGGCTGGCCGCAGCATCCTACGTACGGGTAGCTGAGGCAGCATGTGGTGAGAACCTGACCTAACTGTCCCGGGCTGGTGCGGGGGTCAGCGCGCCGTCCAGGGCCGGAGCTTGTCGGGGTTGCGCACTGCCCAGATGTGCGTGATCCGCCCGCCCGCGATGTCGAACGCGAACACTGTCACGGTGACGCCGTCTTGCTGAGCCACCAGGCCGGGCTGGCCGTTGACCGTCCGCTCCAGGATCGTCAGGTTGCCGGATGCCCTGGCGGCGAGATCGACCAGGTACCGGGCGATCTGCTCGCCGCCTTCGATCGGGCGCAGCGCGGCGCTGACCAGGCCGCCGCCGTCGGCGGTCACGGTGGCGCCGGGGTCCAGGAGGGCGATGAGGGCGCCGATGTCCCTGGCTTCCCACGCCTTCCTGAAGTCCCTGACGGTGCCGGCCTGCCGGGCCGCCGGAGCCGCGGGAGCGCGCGAGGCGCGGAGGCGGCGGCGGGCTGAGGACGCCAGCTGGCGGCATGCCGCCGGGGTACGGCCGGTGATCTGGGCCACTTCGACGAAGGAGTAGCCGAACACGTCGTGCAGGATGAGCGCGACTCGCTCGGCCGGGGTCATCGATTCGAGCACGACCAGGAAGGCCATGCTGACCGACTCATCCAGGGTGACCCGGTCGGCCGGGTCGGCCGTGGTGCCGCCCGGCCGCCCGCTGGCCCACTCCGCAGGGTCGGGCAGCGGCTCAGGGATCCATTCCCCCACATAGCGCTCCCGCCTGGCCCGTGCCGAGCCGAGCAGGTCCAGGCAGATGCGGCTGGCGACCGTCGTCAGCCAGGCGCCGGGGGATCTGATGGCGTCCCGCTGTTGCCCGGACATGGCGTACCAGCGGGCGTAGGTCTCCTGGACGGCATCCTCGGCATCGGCCAGCGAGCCCAGCAGCCGGTAGGCGAGATTGATCAGCTGACGCCGCTCGCTCATGATCGCGTTCAGGCCCGGGTCGGGCAGGCCGTGTCCTGGCCCGGATCGGGTGCTCATCGTGCCGCCCTTCCTCAGTCGGATCTGCCCTCACCAGTCCGACGAGACAGCACACCGGACGGTGAGGCCGACACATCGCCTCACAACCCGGTCAGCGGACGGTGAAGCTGGGGTAGAGCACCGGGTAGTAGCCGAGGCTCCCCAGCCCGGCAGGTCCATACCGGTACATGCGATTGGTGACGGCGGCCACGAGGACGCCGTTGATTTGCGCTGAGATGGTAGTGCCACGGGTGGTGAGGCTCAGGGTGTAGGCGCGGGCGGCGGTGACGCTTCCTGATGCGAGCGTCACGGCTGCCGGGCCGCTCGCCACGATCTGCCAGGCGCCGTTGCTGCGGATCTTCAGCTCATAGCCTCGGAACTGGCTGACGGTGGTTCCCCGGAACCCATTGAACCGTGCGATAAGCGTGGCGCCGGGCGCCGAGAACGCCGTTCCGGACGCCGGGAGGATAACGCGGGCCGAGACGGTGTAGTCGCGCCAGGTGTTCTGGCCAACGATCGCGTATGGGGCCGGTGACCGGCCGGGGTACTGCCATTCCACGGGCTCCCCCGCCGCCGTCTGGGTCAGCACGCCATGCACGTATCCGAACGACCCTTCTATCGGGGCGAGCATGTTCGCCATGCCGGCGCTGTCGGCGGTGGCAGCGTACCGCACCGGCATCGGCCCGGCGTCTGGGACCGGAGGTGGGTGGCCGTCCGCCCGTGACTGCCCGGTGGTGGTGGTAAACGTATATATGTACCCAGGTTGCAGCAGTGCGGCGAAGGCACCCTTGTGAGGGATGATGTCGGCTCGCTGGATGAACTGGCCCGGCCCGCGCAGGTTAGTACTCCACACATGCACCGCCCCTGCCGACAGGCCGCCGGTGACGTGGATGGTGACCTGCTGCGCCGCGGTGGCTACGGAGGTCTGCGCCACCATGGACCAGGCGGAACGGCCGGGCGCCAGGTAAGTGTCGTACGAGCCGCCGGCAGGCAGGCCGCCGTTAGCCCCGGCCGCGTGGCGCCAGCCGGGGGCTGTGAACTGAGTGGTCTGGGCGATCACCCAGGTCAGGGGCGTGACGTGGTAGTAGCCGTCCCAGGGGCGGTCCGCCAAGACCAGGCCCCGGTTCTCGTGCGGGAGATCCGGCGGGATCGCGTCGATGAGCGGCCATACCAGGATGCCGGTGATCCCCGCCTGGTTGTAGGCGTCGTTCAGCGCGCGGGCCAGGCCGCCCGGCCCGGGGAGCGCGGGGTTGGTTCCGGTCGCTGGGGTGGCCCCGAGCTCGGATTCCCAAAGCGGCTTGGCCATGCGGGCCGCCAGGGTCCGCGCCTGGGCGGCTACCACGCAGCGGTACCCGGTAGTGGGCAGCCCGCAGGTGTCGTGCACGCCGAGGACGCTGACCGCCCGGCCGAAGGACGGATCGGTAACCATGTCACCGGCGACAGTCTGCCAGGCGAGCAGCGGGGCATATCCCATCCCCCCGCGCCTTTGCGCAGCCTGCGGGGTGTCATCGGCTGCGACGATCTGAGTGCCGGTGAACCCGGCGGCGTCCAGCGCCACGCGCAGGTTCACGAACCAGGCCTGTTGGGCAGGGGTGCCCTGGTAATGCTCGTTCCAGCCGCCAACGTAGCTGACGGTCAGGCCGTTTTGCCTGGCACACCGGAGCCAGTCGACGACGTAGCCCACGTCCGCGCGGCTCCACAGGCCTCCGTGACCGTCGCGGACCCAGGCCGGAGCCGACCATTGCAGGCCATACAGCTTGATCGCGGGATTACGCGCCAGGGCCTGGCGGGCCAGCCAGAACTCATAGCCAGCAGCGCAGTCCAGCTGGCCCTTGACGGCCTCGACGGAGGGCTCCGAGCCATCCGAGGAGAAACCGCCGCCACCGATCTCCAGCTTCAGCATCTGCAGCGAGGCCTCGAAGTGCGGCGAGAACAGGTAATTGAGGATCTGCGCGCGCTCACGCGGGGGATAGTCGATAAGCAGCCGAGAGTTACCGCCGCCACCGCTGATCGCGCCGATGCCCTGGAAGACGGGACCGGGGTGAGCGCCGTTGATGATGATCGCCGTGCGGCTCCACATTCTCACGATCACCCGATCGCGCTTGCGAGGGCTGGCCGACGTGCTGGGCCACCATGCCGTGGTTGGCTACGTGTGCCAGGGCACAGCCCAGGGGCGGGAACAAGGCGGACGGCGATCAGGTACCGGACATCGACAGTCAAGGTCACCAACAATCTGTCCGCCATGTAGGTGTTCGACCTTCGTCACATAATGAGGTAACGGGGAACCACTGCGGAAAGTTGCGGCCGAACCCAGCCAGACCGGTGCTGGAGATGCGGAAAATCGGCTTGCGGTAAGCCCGCCGGGCGGTGGCTGATCCGGACGAGGCCGAGGGTGGCAAGGCAGGCGGCTGCGAGCAGCGAGTAAGGGACCAGGTCCGACGTGGCCTGGGCCAGGGCCCCGCTGCCGGCCGCCGCCACGGCCTGGCCCGCGGCCCAGACCAGGTTGCCGAGGCCGAAGGCCAGCCCCTGGTCGAGCCGCCGGTGCTGGGCGCCTTCGCTCACCAGCGTCATGGCCGGGGTGAACAGCGTGCCGAAGCAGGGCATGCCCACGATCAGCACCGGGACGAGCACCCACGCCGATGCCAGCGCGGGCGTCAGCAGGCTGACCGCCAGCGCGCCGGCCAGCGAGCACCTGACCGGGACGATGGCGCCCCGCCGGTCGGCCGCCCGCCCCGCGACCGGTGCCAGTGCCGCCTCCACCCCGGCTGAGGCCAGGAACGTCCCGGCGATGACCAGGGCCGTGACCCCGAGGTCCGCCATCTGCAGCGGCGCCAGCACATCGAGCACGCCGAACGCCAGGCCCGCCAGCATCGTCAGCCACAGTCCGGTAGCCAGCCGCCGGTCCCCCACCGCGGTGAACGCCTCCCGCAGCCCCTGCCGAACCGCCTGGCGCGGCGCCGGCACAGCGAACGCCGCCGCCATCAGCACCCCGCCCGCCACGGCGGCGCTGGCGAACGCCGGCCCCGTGCCTACCTCATCGGCGACGGCGCCCACCACCGGCCCGAACAGCGCCCCGCCCACGGCCGCGCCCATGGCGGTCCCGATCATCTCCCCGCGCCGTTCCGGCGGCGCCTCGGTCGCCAGCCAGGCCATGCCCCCGGCCCAGGTGCACGCCCCGCCCAGCCCCTGCACGAATCGCGCCCAATCCAGCACCGCCGCCGACGGGGCCCACCCGAAGACCAGCGTCGAGGCACTCATGAGCGCCAGCCCGAGCAGAACGGTCTTGCGGTAGCCCAGGCGGCCGGTGAGCAGCCCGCCTGGCAGCGCCCCGGCCAAGGTGCCCAGCGGGTAGCCCGCGACCAGGATTCCCGCCCCGGCTTTGGACAGGTGCGCGACGTGTGTGTAGTGCGGCAGCAACGGCGTCAGCGCCGTGAAGAACATCGTGTCGACCAGCACTAGCACGCACACGAACAGCAGCAGCGCCCGCTGCGGCCGGGTCAGCGGCAACCGCCTCATGCCCCGTTCCGGCAGGCGATCAAGGTCGGCATGCTGTGATCTTTACACAGGCAGGCAAGTCCGGGCCGCCATGCCCGGCCCGTCTATGCAGCGTGATCATTGCTCATCCATCTTGACATGGCCCATTTTTCTTGGCCGAACGGTGGTTAAAGCCCGCCGACCGGTAACGTCCCGGGCTGGTTACCTACGGCACCCATTCGGAGGACCAAAGCCTGTGAGCACGCCTCGCGCGGACCGGCATGGTCGTTGTGTGATCCCGTAGCGGGAGGCGCATTCCCGCTACCCGCCGACCTAGCGGGCTTTCGCGGGATGATCACGCGAGGAGATGATCATGCGGATATTGATGATCGCGCCCCCGGGCGCCGGCAAGGGGACGCAGGGTGCGCTTATCGCCGCGCACTTCACCGTGCCGCATATCGCGACCGGTGAACTGCTGCGCGATCACGTGGCCCGGCAGACCGCACTGGGCCGTGCCGTGCAGGAATACCTGGACCGCGGCGAACTCGTGCCCGACCACATCGTGCTTGACATGCTGCGGGAGGCCATGGTCGCCGCAAAGGCAGCCGGTGGCGGGTTCGTCCTGGACGGCATCCCGCGGACCATGGCCCAGGCCCGCGCGGCCTACCTGATCGGCCGCGACCTCGGGATGGCCGCGGACGTGGCGCTGCACTTGCAGGCCGACGACGCCGAGCTCACCCGCCGGTTGCTCGCCCGCGCCGCGCTGGAGCACCGCTCCGACGACACCGCGGAGGTCATCGCCCAGCGGCTGGACCTCTACCACGAGGTGACTGCGCCGATCCTGTCGTGGTACCGCGACCGCGGGATTCTGGTCTCGGTGGACGCGATGCGGTCCGCGCAGGAGGTCGGGCGCGAGATCCTAGCCGCCCTGGAGGCGATGCGCCCGTTGCTGGGCCACGTGCCCGCGCACGCCCGGCTGCCCGTCGACCTGACTGGTCTGGGGAAGGCGTTCGGCACGACCGACGTTGTCGCGGCCTAGTTGCCGCCATAGTCAGATCGGCGTCCAGTGAGGTAAGAACAACCAGGAGGCAGGAGGAAGGCTGCTCGATGACACGTGTCGCGATCATCGGGGGAGGCATCGGCGGACTGACCGCGGCGAACGCGCTGTCGCGGGCGGGGATCGAGGTGGCGGTCTACGAGGCGGCCGCCGAGCTCAAAGAGATCGGGGCCGGCGTCGCCCTGCACCCCAACGCGATGAAGGTGCTGCGCGCCATCGGCGTGGAGGACAGCGTCCGCAAGGTTGCGGGACGGTCGCATTGGCAGTTCATGCGCAACTGGAAGACGGGCCGGGTGATCGCCAAGACGAGCCGACAACAGCAGGCGGCTTCGTTCGGCACAGAGGGCGCGACCGTGCATAGGGCCGATCTCCTCGACGTGCTCGCCGACGCGCTGCCGGCCGACGTCGTTACCCTGGGCAAGCGATGCACGGAAGTGCGGCCCGATGGCGACAACGCGATCGCGCGCTTTGCCGACGGCAGCGAGATCGAGACCGACGTCATCGTTGGCGCTGACGGCATCCACTCAACGGTGCGCGCCTCCTTGCTCGGTCCGGACGCCCCTCGATTCACCGGGAAGATTTGTTATCGCAGCGTCGTTCGGACCGGAGCCGTTCGCGGCGCCCGGCCCTACACCGAAGGTGCCCAGTGGCTTGGCCCGCACGGCACGATCGTCCTATATCCGCTGCGGGGCGAGGACTTGATCAACGTCACCACGCGCCCCACCTTCCCGGCGCAGGCCTGACCGCGCGAGCGAATCACCCGGCCGTGTGACGCCGGCTCACCCTGCCCGACGTGAGGCTTGGTGCCATCTGGAAGTCAGGCTAATCGGCAGGAGGCAGGAATGCAGATGGTGACGTTGGGAGCTACCGATCTGGAGGTGACCCCGCTGGCTTATGGCACCTGGCAGTTCGGCGGGGACTGGGGCCCGGTGGACGAGCGGGCGGCAATCGAGGCGATCCAGCATTGCCCGGCTCGCCGTGGCCTGGGTGTGTTGGCCGACCCGACCGTCCAGGTCGCCATCGTCGGCGCCCGCACCCCGGTCCACCTGGCCGAAAGCCCGGGCGCCGTGGACCTGACCCTCAGCCAGGCTGACCTGGCCGAGATTGACCACATCATGGCCGCCGCCGGGCCGGCCGGCGACCCTACCCCGCAAGGAATGGCATGACTACCACCCAGCTCGCAGCGCAGCAGATCACACCCGCCCGTCCCGGCCACAGCCGACGGGCGGCCACACCGGTGATCGCGTTTCTCGGCACCGGGCGGATGGGCGGACCGATGGCCGCCAACCTGGCCCGCGGCGGTTTCCGCGTCCGGGCGTGGGACCGCACCGCCAGCCACGCGGCCGCCCTCCTCAAGGACGGCGCGACCGCGGCGGCCAGCCCGGCCGAAGCCGTCAAGGGCGCCCAGATTCTCATCACCATGCTGGCCGACGGGCCCGCCACCGAACAGGCATTGCGCGGGCCGGACGGGGAACTGGACATCGCCCCCGGCCTGATCTGGGTGCAGATGGCCACCGTCGGGATGGAGTGGACGCAGCGTTTCGTCAACACCGCCACCCGGTACCAGGTGAGCTTCTTCGACGCTCCGGTCTCCGGAAGCCAGGGACCCGCCCAGGCCGGGGAGCTGACCATCCTGGCCAGCGGCCCTTCCTGGATGCAGGAAGCCGTCGCCCCGGTGTTCGCCGCGCTCGGCCGGGCCACCACCTGGCTCGGCCCGGCCGGCAACGGCACCCGAGCCAAGCTGGTCCTCAACAACTGGCTCGCCGACCTCACCGAAACCACCGCAGAAACCCTCTCCTTCGCCCGCCTGCTTGACCTGGACCCCACTGCGATCGTGGACCTGCTGGAGTCGACGCCGCTCGGATCGCCGTACGCGGTGCAAAAGGCCCGCACCATGCTGGCCGGCGACTTCACCCCCGCGTTCGCGCTCAAGCACGCGCTCAAAGACGCCGATCTCGCCGCACAGGCCGCCCGGGCCAGCGGCAGCGAGCTCACCCTCACCGACGCGCTGCTGCCGCGCTGGCGGCGGGCCGCGGCCAGCGGGCACGCCGACGACGACCTGGCCGCCATTTACACCACACCCTGACCCGACCGAACACACAAAAGACACCACGGGATATGTCCGGTGCCCGACAGAGGAACAGATCATCAGGCTCTCGGGAGAGAGGAGCACCAGCGATGACCGCCGTCGAGTACGTGCAGGAGGGCGCGGACGACTACAAGATCATCAAGCGGATCACGCTGCCGGACGCCAACGCGGCACGATACTACCGGGACTACCTGGCCGCCTTCGGCATCCATTCGTGGATCGCCTGAGGCTGACAGTGGTGAGGTCGGCCGACGTGTAATGTTGGCGCCGGGCAGATGGCGACACATTCCCCCGTCCAAGGGCGGACGACTGGGCTGACGGGCCGGCGCCCGCTGCTGGAGCTGCCACGACGGCTGACCCCAGCAGAGCTGGCCGGCGGGTTCGGGTTGCCCGGCGCCGCACCGATCTCGGGGCGGATCGAGGAGATGTTCCGGCGCCGGGTTGCGGCTCTTCCTACCGTCACCCGGCGCCTCGAGCCACTCGACTCGGGCCTGGCGCGCGAGACGCACCTGGAGGCGCTCGGGGCTACGATGTGGGCCGCCGACCTGGACTGCCCCGGCGGCCTGCGGGAGGCCGCCGAGGCCGTGCGGGCCGCGCCCCCCGGTCCCGATCCGGCGCGCGCGGTTGACGTCCTGCTCGACGCGTTTGCGATTCGGTTGGCATCGTGAAGGCACCCATTGCCAACCTGGCGGACTTCGCTGCGCTCGATCCGTTCTTTCGGATCATCGAGCGGGGCCTGGATGGGCTGGTCGAGCCCGGCCACTTTTTCGACATCCTCGCAGAGGACATCACCGTCGACTATGTCATAACCGTTCCTGGGTACCCGCGGCATATCGAGGGCCGTGCCGCAGTCGCTGAGCTCTACCGCCCTTACGGCACCATGATCATTCTTGACCGCTGCTTTGATCTGGCCGTACACCACGACGCGACCAAGGGCGTCGTGGTGCTCGAGTACGCCTCCGAGGGCCACGTTGTGGGTACCGGGCGCCGGTACTCCAACCGGTATATCTCCGTGCTCACGCTCCGCGAGGGCGAGGTCACGCACTGGCGGGACTACCTCGACCCGGTCGCTGTATTCGATGCGGTTGGCTGGCCGCCACGCTGACGTCCCGCCGGGCTATCTCGCAAAAGGTACGGAGCGCAAAGTGAAGAGCCAGTAGTGCGTAGGAACCGCCAATTCCTGGATCACGAGAAACACCCGCGTGGCTAGGACCTACGGTGAGCCACAGTGCGTTCTCGACACGGATGCGGTCGTCGACCTGGGTGACGCCCGGCCCGGACCAGGCAGCGGCCATCGCATGATCGTGCGCGGCCCAGGAGCGCACCGTGCCGGAAATGACCACCAGCCCGCGGCGCAGTTCGTTGGCGACCCAGATAACCCCGCAGACGTGTGCGGCGGCCTTGCTCCCTGCCCGCTTCTGCGGGAGGCTGATCCTCCTCGGCGAGGACGCCAGCCCGCCGCTGCGCCGGTCGACATCGCTGGATTCGCTGGTCACGCCTCAGTCGCCGCCGTTCTTCGCCTGGCACACCGCAGCGGACCCCTACGTTCCCCCGAGCACACCTACCGCTTCGCCTCGGCGCCCGCGATCCCGGCCTGCTCTTTCCTGAAGGTACGGCGGGTCCCGCGGTACAGCAGGTTGACCAGGTCACCCGCTGAGCCGGGCCGCCGTGCCGCGGGCCAGGGCCGCGTCGAGCAGGGCGGCCGCGGCGGCGCGGGCCGCGGCGGCAACGGCGGGGTCGTGGTCCATCCGTGCGGACTGCCCGCTGCCGTCGTAGAGGAGGTGCAGCTGGCGGGCCAGGATCTCGGGCTCGGGCACGCCGGCCTGCGCGGCCAGCTCGGTCAGCAGCGCGCGCACCCAGCGGCGGTAGGCCTCGGCGGCCTGCTCGACCAGGTCGCCGGGATGGGATTCCGCGCTGGCCCGGGCAAACGCGCAGCCGCGGTAGTCCGGCTGGGCGAACAGCTCCCCCTGGCCTTCGAACACGGCCAGCAGGCGCTCGCGCGGGGTGTCGTAGCGTTCCACCGCCTGCGTGATGCGCTGGGCGACGCTGGCGTGGCGGGTCTCCAGGTAGGCGCGGACCAGCTCGTCCTTGCTGCCGAAGGTGTTGTACAGCGAGGCCTTGGCCACGCCGGCCTGCTCGATGACGCGGTCGATGCCGACCGTGTGCACGCCCTCGTTGTAGAACAGCTCGTTGGCCGCGGCCAGCAGCCGCTCGCGCACCGACGGCCGGACCGCGCTGGCTTCCCTGACAGCCATGGTGATGGTCACCTTCCTAGACAGGCCTGTCTATCGTATGCCCTAGGGCCGGGGTGGCGGCACGCTCCGCGACGCGGCCGGGCCGGGTCTTCAGCAGGCCAAACAGGGCCAGCGCGGCCAGCGCGATCACCGCGGCGCCGTAGTAGCGGGCGGTGCTGATCAGCCCTCCGCCGTGCACCACGCCGAACCCGGCCAGCACGGCGGGCACGCCCAGCCCCAGGTAGGACACCACGTAGAGCAGCGAGACCAGGCCGGCCCGCTCGTGCGCCGCAGCCAGCGGCACCACCAGGCGGATGCCGCCCTGGAAGCCGCTGCCGAACCCGGCGCCGGCGATCGCGGAGCCGACGAAGAAGACCGCCGCGGATCCCAGGCTCACGGCCATGACGGTCACGGCCACGCCGGTGATCAGGGCCACGATGCCGAACAGCATCACCATCCGGGCCGCGGCCCGGCGCAGCAAGATGGTCGCGGCGACGGCCGAGGCGGCCAGCACGAACAGGCTCAGGCTGCCAAGCACCACGCCGCCGGAGCCGGTCAGCGCGTGCACCAGCGCCGGGCCGAGCGCGCCGTACAGCCCAGCCAGCGCCCACACCGCGAACAGCACGGGCACGGCGGTCAGCACCGGGGCCCGCACTGCCCGCGGCAGGGTGATCTCCGGCCGCAGGCTGGCCAGCGCGCCCGGTGTCCGGCTGACCGTCTCGCGCATCGCGGCGATCGCGGTCGCCTGCAGGCCGAGCACGCCGATCAGGGCCAGGTAGATGAGGTGGGTGGGGTCAGGCAGGAAGCGGACCGCCAGCGCGGACAAGATCGCGCCGCTCGCGCTGCCCATGCCCGGCGCCACCGCGTTGGCGAACGTGCCGAGCTCGCGGTCCATATCCAGCATGGCCGCGCCGATCGCGCCCAGGGCCGCGCCGGTGGACAGGCCCTGGACCACCCGGGCGGATAGCAGCGCAGGCACCCCGGTGGCGGTGGCGAAGATCACCAGCGAGCCCGCGTGCACGGCGAGCGCGGTCAGCAGCACCGGCCGGCGTCCGACGTGGTCCGACAGCTTGCCCAGGGTCAGCAGGGCGACCAGCACCGCCATCGCGTACACCCCGAACACCACTGTGGTGGTGATCGGCGTGAAGTGCCATTGAGCCTGGTAGATCGCGTACAACGGGGTGGGGGCGGCGGAGGAGGCCAGCAGTGCCACGATCAGCGAGGCCAGCACGAAGACGGCTGGCCGCCCGCTCAGCCGGTGACTGCCCCGCCCGCGCAGCCCAGGCCGGCGCGCGAACGGGTCAGCGGGAAGGGCCGCGGTGATTTCGCTGGCTGGACGGCGGACCTGCAGGGCCAGGGCACTTGCAACCCGCTCGGCCTGATGCATGGCCGGTGCTGCCTGCATGATGCCTGCTCCCGCCTCGGCCCCGTACTGCTTCGTCATGGCGCTTTCCTCACCCTTATTGAGTAGACAGACAGGTCTGTGTAATAGAAATACTAGACAGACAGGTCTAATCAGTCAAGGGGACTCCCGGATCTCCGCCTGTGCCGTTGGTTTCCTGTCTTCCTTTAGTCGTCCGTGCATGATCGCCCGGGTTTCACAACCGGCCGGACCGCGCAGGACCGGCAGCCGGAGATCGCAACGCCGCCTATCCGGCATCTCCTTCGCATCGAGGGGTCAGGGCTCACCCTCACCGACGCGCTGCTGCCGCGCTGGCGGCGGGCCGCGGCCAGCGGGCACGCCGACGACGACCTGGCCGCCATTTACACCACACCCTGACCCGACCGAACACACAAAAGACACCACGGGATATGTGCGGTGCCCGGCCGCGGCCGACTCCGCCTGCCATCTTGGCTGGCCCGGTCACCAACGTTCGCCTGATCGCTGGGCTGAACCGCGTGGTACCGGCCCGGAGAAATCCGGGCCGCCGATCTGGAGACGCTGAGCGCCCTGTTCAGCGAGGCGGGCCTGGGGCGAGCGGTTGCGGCTCACGCTGCCTGGCTTAGCGGACGTCCGTCGGGGCTGCTGATCGTTCCCGGGCCGGCTGCAGCACGGCCGAGCCGAGCCAGCGGCTGGCCTGCAGCGCGAGTTCCACGTCGTGGCGGTTCTCGGCAGCGGGCCGGCCCAAGCTCTCCTCGGCCTTGCGGATCCGGTACTGCACCGTGTTCTTATGCAGCACGATCTGCTCCGCGGTCGCCTTGTAGCTGCCCCCGGATTGCAGGAAGACCAGCAGCGTGTCACGCAGCCGGGCGTGATGCTCATCGTCGAGGGCCAGGCCCCCCAGCGTGGCCAGCACCCAGGCCCGCAGCAAGTCCGCCGAGCCGAGCATCATCGCCACCGGAGCGACCTCGGTGAACATCACCACCCGCGGCGGGGGCGATCCCGCGGCGAGGGCGACCGCCTGGGCGGCGATGGCCTGCCGGTGGGTCAGCCGGAATCCCGTGACGCCCTTGACTGCGTCGCCGAAGGCGAAATGGATATCGCCGTCCGCGCCGGCCGTGCTGGCCCCGGCGGCGTCGAACGTGTCCCGGATCCCCAGCGGCAGCCAGGCCCACGCGCTGGATTCGTCACGGGGCAGGAACACCGGGTCGCCGGAACAGGCCGCCTTCCCCGCGACGTGGCTGATCGCGTGCTCCAGCCGGGTGATGTTGTCGACGCTGGCCGTGGCATCGCCCGTCCAGCACACCAGGCCCACGTGGTACTGGCGCAGCCGGTAGCCCAAGGTGGCCTCCGTCGCGCTCACATTGATCCGCTGGCCCGACAGCAGGTCACGGATCCGGGCGGCCCGCGCGGCGCTGCGGTTCCGCAGCCAGTGCTCCCGCTCGCGCGTGTAGGCCGCGACGATCTCCTCGGAGGTCTGGTCGACGTACCCTGCCACGATCTTGAACATGCCCATGGTGGCGGCGGTGATCATCTGGGCGTCATCTGCCTGCCGGGCCAGCTCCTTGAAGAGCCAGTCGGAGAAGCACGCGTGCCCGAGCCGGTAGGCACGCAGCAGCGCAGTGAGCGGCGTGCCGCGCTGTGCCCGCCGGCGCGCGTATTCCAGGGAAGCGGCCGGGGCTTGCACGGCGCTCAGGTCGATCTGGTGCTGCAGGATCTGCAGGCAGGTGCCGACGTTGCTGTGGACGCTCGAGGAAAGCAGGGCGAGTACCGACTTGTCGTCACGCAGCTCCGGGATTTCCCGCAGGACAACCTCATAGACATCCTCGGACACTATGGCGGCCCGGTGGCTCACCGCCGCCGCGACGTCGGCCACTAGCTCGGCGACCGCAGGACCATCGATGTCCACCTGCGGATTCTTACACATTCCGGCGAGCATTCCGAGGTGCAGCTGGGGGCGGACCTCGGATGAGGCGGTCCTGGCCCGGTCGTCAGGCCGCGGACGGCCCCTGGTGATTAGCCAGACCGGGACAACGCAAGACCGGATCGATCGCGCTCGCGGCTGATGCCCTCGGGTTCGCACGCCGTTGACAGTACGTGCGCTGGCCTGGTACCGAGAGGGGAGGTGCCTGGACTGGGTCACCGACGTTAGGTGTCAGGCGTAGATATCAAGGCAGGCCTTTGACGGTGGCTCACGCAACTCCCCGGCTGATCGACCGGGGCGATCTTCTCGCTGCCCTGGATCGCGCGGCGGCACGGAAGGTGACGATCATCTCGGCTCCGGCCGGCAGCGGGAAGACGTCGCTGCTACGCGCCGGGGCTGACCGTCAGGGTCAGCGGCACCGGCTCGCCATGCTGCAGGTGCAACGCAATCAGCAAGACGCCCAGCAGTTCTGGCTGGCCCTGCTCGACGCGATGCGTCACGCTTCGGCCACGACCGGCCGCGCGGGACCGCCAGCGGCGACGCCTGATTTCAATGCACCGGCGATGGTTGACCGGGTGCTATCGGAGCTCGCCGACGTTCGTGGCGACATCACGTTGGTTATTGATGATCTGCACGAGCTGAATTCGCCGGAGGCACTCGCTCAGCTCACCCGATTGCTGGCGAACCTTCCCCCGCACGTACGCGCGGTGCTGGCGACGCGTCACGATCTGCGACTGGGCCTGCATCAGCTGCGGTTGGCCGGCGAGTTGGCCGAGATCCGCGGGGCAGATCTGCGCTTTTCCGAGCGCGAGACGCGCGAGCTTCTGGACGCCTCGGGGATCGCGCTTTCCCAGGCTGGGGTCGCGCTGCTGCACCAGCGGACCGAGGGGTGGGCCGCGGGCCTGCGGCTCGCGGCGATCTCCCTGGCGGTTCACCCCGACCCGGAGCGGTTCGTCGCGGAGTTCTCCGGCAGCGACCGCACGGTGGCGGAGTACCTGATCGCGGAGATGCTCGAGCGCCAGCCAGCTGAGGTCCAGGATCTGCTGCTGCGTACCTCGCTGCTCGACCGGGTCAACGGCGAGCTGGCCGATGTGCTGACCGGCCGCCCGGGCTCGGAGCGGATCTTGCTGGACCTCGCGGACCCGAACGCGTTCGTGGTGCCGCTGGACCCCGAGCGGACGTGGTTTCGGTATCACCACTTGTTCGGGGATCTGCTCCGGCTGGAGCTACGCCGGACGCTGCCCGAGGAAGTACAGGCGCTGCACCGGCGGGCCGCGGGGTAGTTCGTCCGGCAGGGCCAGGTGGTCGATGCGATCCGGCACACGCAGGTGGCGGGTGACTGGCCCGGTGCGGCCCGGCTGCTCGCCGATCATGCGTTCAGCTTGATGCTCGACGGGCAGGCGCAGACCATGCAGGCGCTGGTGCAGGCGTTCCCGCCGGGCGCGGATCATCCCGAGCTGGCCCTGGTGCGCGCGGGCGGTGACCTGGTTCAGGGACGCCTGGACGAGGCGGCCGCCCATCTGGCGGTGGCCGAGGATTACGCCGAGACGGCGCCACCAGATCGTCAGCGCCGTCTCCGGGTGGCGATCGCGTCGCTGAAGATGTCGCTGGCCAGGCGGCGCGGTCACCTGGCTGGCGTCCTCGAGCAGGTCCGATTCCTCGCCTCGCCGGTCACCGGGCAGTCCGACGAGGACATCGCGCTGGACAGCGACCTGCGGGCGGTGGCGCTGATGAACCTGGGGACCGTCGAGGCGTGGTCCCTGGGGCTTGAAGACGCTGAGCGCCACCTTCAGGAGGGCGCCGTCTTGGCCCGGGAGATTGGCCGGCCCTATCTTGAGGTCGGCTGTCTCGCGCAGCTCGGGTTCGCGTCGAAGATCCACCCGTTCGCCACGACCCAGGCGCGCTGCCGCGAGGCGATAGCGCTGGCCGAGCGGCACGGCTGGGGCGCGGAACCGGTGATCGCACCCGCGCTGATGACGCTCGCCGGCACGATGGTATGGCTGGGTGAGTTCGATGAGGGCGAGCGATGGCTGCGGCGCACCGCGCAGGCCCTGCAGACAGACACCGGGCCGGACATCAGGCTGCTGCTGTACCAGACGGCTGGGATACTGCACGCCTGTCGCGGCCGCCTCCACGAGGCGTTCGAGGAGTTCAGCGCGGCCGAACACCTGCAATCGCAGCTAGAAGGATCGCAGGCGCTGGCGAGCCAGGTGACCGGCTGGATGCTGGCCACGCAGGCCCGCCTCGGGAGGCCGGGCGAAGCCCGCGCGGTGCTCGCGGCGGTCGATGACGAGCGGGCCGGCTCCGGTGAGATCCGTAATGCTTGCGCGGTGATCAGCCTCGCGGAAGGCGATCCGGTCGGAGCCCTGGGCGCGGTGCAGGATGTTCTCGATGGCACGGCCCCGGTCATCGGTTACGTCACGGTCGTGGAGGCGCACCTGCTCGCCGGGCTCGCCCATCGTGAGCTCGGTGACCAGCGCGCGGCGAACCAGGCCGCTGAACGTGCACTGGCCCTGGCGGAGTCTGACCGGCTGATCCTGCCGTTCGCGATGACAGGCTCCCGCGAGCTGCTCGAGGCCCTGCCGCGGCATGAGACAGCGCACGCCGCGCTGCTCGCCGACATCCTCGACGTCCTGCGCGGCTCATCCCCGGCGGCCGAAGATCAGCCGACGCCGCTGGATGTGGAAGAGCTCAGCCCGGGCGAGCTCAGGGTCCTGCGATATCTCCCGACGAACCTGTCCCGGCCTGAGATCGCCGGCGAGCTGTCCGTCTCGGTGAACACCGTCAGCACGCACGTCCGCAGCATCTACGCCAAGCTCCAGGTTCGTGACCGCTCCTCGGCCGTGCAGCGCGCCCGGGAGCTGCGGCTGCTGGCGGCCGGCCACACGCGCTAGCCTGGCGGTCACCGGGTCCTGGTGATGCGAGGTCACCGCTCGGCCTGGACCTGCTGGAAGTCCGCCAGCTCACCCCGGACCGCAAATCACCAGGATCAGGTGATGGCCGAGGTCCGCTCGATGGACACGGTCGCGGCGATGATCGAGATCGTCCTCACTGACCGCATAGTGAAGGAGTGGTGGCGCCCCTGGCGGCTAGTGAAGGAGTGGTGGCGCCCCTGGCGGCTGCGGCTCACGTGTACCGCGTCAACCGCTTGCGACCCGGCGACAGCCGAAAGAGAGCGCCGTATTGTCCGAACCAACGTCCATCTTCATCGTCAGACCCAAGCACGATGACAATGACCGGCGGACCCGCCGGGGGAAGGGAGCGAGTTCGGTGAGCGAGAATCCTGGCCGTGCTGTATCGCTGCAGCAAGCGCGCTCTTACCTGCGCCACGCTGACCCGGTGCTGGCCCGGCTTATCGCCGACCGGCCGGACTTCGATCCCCGGGCGTGGCTGGCCCAGCTGCCGCCAATGGACCTGTACGGTGCCCTGCTGTTCCAGGTCACGGGCCAGCAGCTGTCCGTTCCAGCGACCCGCCGGACCCTGACCCGCATCCAGGCCTTGTTCGGCGGCCACCTCCCCGCGCCCGCCGAACTGCTGGCCGTCGACCCCGGCCAGCTCCGCGAGGCCGGGCTGTCCTGGCGGAAGATCGGCACCCTCCGCGACCTAGCCGAGCGGATGGCGGACGGCCGACTGAACCAGGAGGTGCTGGGCACCCTGCCCGACGACGAGCTCATGACCGAGCTCACCGCCATCCCCGGGATAGGTCCCTGGACGGTCCAGGGCGCCCTGCTCATCGCGCTGCAGCGCGAGGACGTCGTCTTGCCGGGAGACCTGGCGCTCCGCAAGGCCATCCAGGCCGCATATCGGCTGGATCACCTGCCCAGCCAGCAGGAGGTTCTCGCTATCGCTGAGAAGTGGCGACCCTACCGCAGCCTGGCGACCAGCTACTTGTTCTCCGCCGCCTTCAAGCCAGCCGAGGCGCCGCAACGGTTACCCGTTCGAGTGGGTCGACGAATAGCGCACACCAATCACACCCAGGATGCATCGGACACGGTTCGGGATCTACGCCCAGCAATTCGGCGGGTGCTCGCGGCAGCCACGCGGCACGGCTGGGTTCCTCGGTCACCGAGCCCGTTTCCTTCCGCCGGCCGGTACGCCGGTCATCGCTTCATGCGCTGTCACCTGATTCTGGTGATTGGCGTTGCGGTTCCAGCTGGCGGACCTCGAGGAGGTCGAGGCCGAGCGCCTCGATCTCAGCCAGCACGCCGTACAGGGCCGACCGGTCCAGGAACCCGGTGAGCACGGTTTCCGCGCCGTGCAGGTGCGATACCAGCGCCGGGAACGCTGACAGCATTGTGGCGCCGAGGTGGCCGTTGATCCGGATCGTGTACCGGGCGGATGCTGGGTCCATGAGGCTATCGTCAGGGGCCGACAGGTGAACCCGCATCACCGGGATAAGGTGACCGCCGAGCTAACGCGTGCGGCCGGCCGATAGCAGCCGCAATTCGCGTGCGCGCTGTACCGCCGAGGAGCGGTCACGAACCTGGAGCTTGGCGTAGATGCTGCGGATGTGCGTGCTGACGGTGTTCGGCGATACGGACAGTTCGGTAGCGATCTCGGGCCGGGACAGGTTCGTCGGAAGATATCGCAGCACCTTGAGCTCTCCTGGACTGAGCTCTTCCACCGGCGGCGACGGGTGCTGGTCGCCGGCCGCCAGGGATGAGCCGTGCATGACGTCGAGGATGTCGGTGAGCTGCGTGGCGTGCGCTGTCTGATGCCGCGGCAGGGCCTCCAGCAGCTCTCGGGCGTCCGTCATCAAGAACGGAAGGACCGGCCGGTCGGGCTCGGCGAGGGCGAGGGCTCGTTCGGCGGCCAGGTGAGCGGCGCGCTCGTCACCGAGCTCACGGTGAGCGAGCCCTGCCAGCAACTGCGCCTCGATGACCGTGAGGTAACCGATGACCGGCGCGGTGCTGTCCAGGACATCCTGCAGCGCACCGAGCGCTGCGGCCGGATCGCCTTCGGCGAGGGCGATCGCCGCGCGGGCATTGCCGAGTTCGCCCGAGTTGGTCCGCTCGTCATCGACCGCCGCCAGGAAGGCGCGGGCCTCGCCGGGCATTCCGAGGCGGGCCTGGGTGGCCAGCATCCAGCCGGTCACCTGGCTCGCTAGGGCATGCGAGCCCACCAACTGCGATCGCAGGTATTCGGCCGCGCTGAACTCCTCGAGGGCCTCGTGCAGGCGGCCGCGGCCAGCCTGCAGCATGCCGCCCGCGATGTGCACGAGCACCCTGATACCGGGCCCGGCGTCTGACTGCAGGGCCCGTGCGGCGCGCTGCAGCCATCGCTCGCCTTCGTTCAGGTCACCCATCCAGATCACCGCGGCGGCCAGCGTTACCAGCGCGGGCGTGATCAGCGGCTCCGCACCCCAGCCGTGTTGGTCGGCCGCCGCTATCGCCTCGCGGCAGCGTGCCTGGGTAATGGCAAAGGAGTGGATCTTCGACGCGAAGCCGAGCTGCGCGAGGCAGCTGACCTCGAGATAGGGCCGCCCGATCTCCCGGGCTAGGACGGCGCCCTCCTGGAGGTGGCGTTCAGCGTCGGGTAGCCCCAGCGACCACGCCTCGACGATCCCCAGGTTCATCAGCGCCACCGCCCGCAAGTCGCTGTCCAGCGCGATGTCTTCATCTGACTGCCCGGTGACCGGGGAGCTGAGGAATTTGACCTGCTCGATAACGCCAGCCAGGTGACCGCGCCGCCTGGCCAGCGACAGCTTCAGCGACGCGATCGCCACCCGGAGACGGCGCTGACGATCTGGTGGCGCCGTCTCGGCGTGTGTCTCGGCCAGCGCGAGGTAGGCGGCCGCCTCGTCCAGGCGTCCCTGGACCAGGTCGCTGCCTGCGCGCACCAGGGCCAGCTCAGGGTGATCCGCGCCCGGGGGGAAGGCCCGCACCAGCGCCTGGATGGTCTGAGCTTGCCCGTCGAGCGTCAGGCTGAACGCATGATCGGCGAGCAGCCGGGCCGCGCGGGGCCAGTCGCCCGCCGCTTGTGTGTGCCTGATGGCGTCGACGAACTGGCCATTCTGGCCGAACCATTCGGCCGCCCGCAGGTGCAGTGTGGGCACTTGTTCGGGCTGCGTTCGGCGTAGCTCCAGCCGGAGCAGGTCCGCGAACAAGTGGTGGTACCGAAACCACGTCCGCTCGGGGTCCAGCGATACGACAAACGCGTTCGCGTCCTCGAGGTCCAGCAGGACCCGTTCCGAACCCGGGCGACCGGTCAGCAGGTCTGCCAGTTCACCGTTAACCCGGTCGAGCAGCGAGGTGCGCAACAGGAGTTGCTGGAAATCGTCGGGCTGGCGTTCGAGCATCTCGGCGAGCAGGTACTCCGCGACCGTGCGGTCGCTGCCGGAGAACTCTTCCACGAACCGCTCTGGGTCGGGGTGACCGGCCAGGGAGATCGCGGCGAGGCGGAGGCCGGCCGCCCACCCTTCCGTTCGCTGGTGCAGCAGCGCCACGCCGGCCTCGGACAGGGTGATACCCGAGGCGCCGAGCAGCTCGCGGGTCTCGCGCTCGGTGAAGCGCAGATCTTCCCCGCGGATCTCGGCTAGCTCGCCAGCCAGGCGCAGCTGTTGAAGGCGCAGCCGCAGATCACGGCGCGTCGCCAGTATCGCGTGCGCGTTTGCGGGAAGGCTGGTCAGCAGCCGGGTCAGCTGAGTCAGGGCATCCGGCGAGCGCAGCTCATGCAGATCGTCGACGACCAGGACGATGTGGCCGCGATGGCCTCCGAGCTCCGATAGCACCCTGTCGACCATCGCCCGCCCGTTGAACTCGGGTGTCGGCGGTGGCGGTTCCGCACCGGTGGTCGTACCGGAAGCATGACGGATCACCTCGAGCACGGCCAGCCAGAACTGCTGGGCGTCTTGCTGGTCGCGTTGCACCTGCACCTCGGCGAGCCGATGATGCTGATCCGGACGCCCGGCCCAGGCTCGCAGCAGCGACGTCTTCCCGCTGCCGGCCGGGGCTGAGATGATCGTCACCTTCTTCGCCGCCGCGCGATCCAGAGCCGCGAGAAGATCACCCCGGTCGATCAGCCGGAGAGTTGCCCGAGCCACCGTCAAAAGGCCTGCCTTGGTATCTGCGCTGACACCCTAGCGTCAGTGTCGCAGTCCTGGCGCCTTCCCTCTCCGTACCAGGTCAGCCCGCGCAGTGTCAACGGCGCGCGAATCACCAGGATCCGGTGATGGCCTCTCACCTATCTGCTGGCAAGCCTGGATCCGTCGCGAAGACACGGCCGCCAGGGGACGGGCCTGAGATTCAAGGGAGATACCGTGACCTCACCAGCAGCCCTGCCCGACTACGCACCAGTCCCCCCGTCCGCGCTCGGCCCGGCCCTCAACGACCGGGGCTACTACGTCGGACGCGTCGAGCGGAACCTGTACTGGGTCACCAACGGCGTCTACCAGTCGGCGTTCCTGACCACCCCAGACGGCGTGGTGCTGTTCGACGCGCCCCCGTCCATCGGCGGCAACCTGCGGCGCGCCGTGGACGAGATCGCCGCCGCCCAGGGCGTGAGCAATACGGTGACCCACCTGGTCTACTCACACCACCACGCCGACCACGCCGGCGCGGCCTTCCTATTCGACGGGGACGTGACCCGCATCGGGCACGAGGAGACCCGGCGGCTCCTGCTGCGGGACAACGACGCGGCCCGGCCGGCCCCGGAGGTGACCTTCGCCGACCGCTACACCCTGGAGGTCGGGGGTGAGCGCGTCGAACTGGCCTGGCACGGCCCCAACCACTCGCCGGATAACATCTACATCCACTTCCCCGGCCACGACACGCTGATGTTCATCAACGTCGTCAACGCCGGCTGGGTGCCCATCTACAACCTCAATCTCAGCGAGGACGTAATTGGGTACATGGGCGCCCCGGCCGTCGCGCTGTCCTACCCGTGGACCCACTTCATCTGCGGGCACCTCGGCCGGCTCGCCACCCGCGATGACGTCGCGGTGCACCAGCAGTACATCGCCGACATCGAGGCCAGCTCCAAAGAAGCGCCGGCCGCGGTCAACCCGGTGCCCTTCTACGTGGCGGCCGGGGAGAACGCCACCACGACGTTCGCCATCATGCAGTCGTTGCGCCTCGACCGCGGGCCCAGCGGGCCGGTCCACCCCTAAACAGAACGCACCCGGGGCCGGCCAGGGCCGGCCCCGGCGCGGACCTGGCGGGGCATCCGCTGACGGACGGCCTTAGGGTGCCTGGTATGGCTGCTGGTGATATTCCCGTGCCGGGAACCTTGCCCGGGGTCATCGGCGTGCGCGGGGCCCGGCACAATAACCTGCGGGGTATCGACGTGGACGTGCCGTTGTGGCGGACGGTGGCGGTGGTCGGGGTGTCCGGGTCGGGCAAGACCTCGCTGGCTATGGGCACGTTGTACGCCGAGGGCCTGCACCGGTTCCTGGAGGGCCTGAGCACCTACAGCCGCCGGCGGCTGAGCCAGGCCCAGCGGCCGGACGTGGACCGGATCGAGCACCTGCCGCCCGCGCTGGCGCTGCGGCAGCGCCCGCCGGTACCGGGGCCGCGCAGCACGGTCGGCACCATGTCCGAGGTGCTCAACGTGCTGCGCCTGATGATGTCGCGGCTGGGCTCGCATCTGTGCCCGAACGGTCACCGTGTCGCGCCGTCGGTCGCCACGCAGGGCATGGAGATCATCTGCCCGGTATGCGGCGCGCGGTTCGAGCCTCCCAGCGCCGAGTCCTTCGCGTTCAACTCCTTCGGCGCGTGCCCGGCCTGTCAGGGCCTGGGCGTGCGGTCCGAGGTCGACGTCGCCACCCTGGTTCCTGATCCGGGCAAGACGATCGAGCAAGGCGCGGTGCTGCCGTGGAATTCCGGCGGGCGGCGGCTGTCGATGTATGCCGCGGGCGAGCTCGGGGTCCGGCTCGATGTGCCGTACCGGTCTTTGACCGATCACGAGCGCGACATCGTGCTGCGCGGTGAGCCGGTCCGGCGGCCGGTGACGCTGCACTCGGGCCGCAACGGGCGGAGCGTGCAGCTGTCGGTCAACTACGACAACGCGGTCGCCGCGGTCGAACGCTCGCTGCGCAGCGACAACGAGCGGACCCGCCGCCTGGTGCAGCGTTTCCTGGTCACCCGGGTGTGCTCGGTGTGTCACGGCACCCGGCTGCGGCCCGAGGCGCTGGCCTCGCAGCTCGGCGGCCGCAACCTCGCCGAGATCAGCGCGCTCGGCCTGGGCGAGCTGCGCGGGTTCGCGGCCGGGCTGCCCGCGGGGCTGCCCGCTGAGCTCAGCCGGATGACCACCGGTTTGCTGGCCGAGCTGGACGGCAGGCTGACGCCGCTGCTCGACGTGGGACTCGGCTACCTGACCCTGGACCGGGCCGGCGCCTCGCTGTCAACCGGGGAGCGGCAGCGGATCGAGCTCACCTCGACGGTGCGGGCCAGCACCACGGGCATGCTGTACGTGCTGGACGAGCCGTCGGTCGGGCTGCACCCGGCCAACGTCGCCGGCCTGCTCAAGACGCTTACGGCCCTGGCCGGGAACGGTAACTCCGTGGTCGTGGTGGAGCACGAGCGGGAGATCATCCGCGCCGCGGACTGGGTCATCGAGATCGGCCCCGGGGCCGGGACCAACGGCGGCACCGTGATCGCCCAGGGCCCGCCCGGCCAGCTGGAGGGCGACCCGCACTCGATCATGGGCCCGTTCCTGGCCGGCGCCGCGGCCGTGACCCGGGACCGTCCGGCACGTCCCGGTCCCGGCGGGCAGATCACCCTGGAAATCGGGGACCTGTACAACCTGCACGACCTCACCGCCGCCTTCCCGGTGCACCGGCTGACCGCGCTGGCCGGGCCATCCGGCGCCGGGAAGACCGCCCTGGTCCTGGACAGCCTCATCCCGGCCGCGCGGGCGCTGCTCAGCGGGTCGCCGCTGCCCGGGCACGTCCGCCGCCTGGACCTCGGCGGCATCCGCCAGGTCGTCCAGGTCGACGCCTCGCCGATCGGCCAGAACGCGCGGTCGACACCCGCGACCTACTGCGGGGCGCTCGACCAGATCCGCCGGGTGTTCGCCGACTCCGCGTACGCCCGGCGCAGGCGCTGGAAGCCGGGGCACTTCTCGTTCAACACCCGCGAGGGGCAGTGCCCGACCTGCCGCGGGCTCGGCCACATCGACCTCGACGTGCAGTACCTGCCCGACATCACCGTCGGCTGCCCGACCTGCCACGGCGCCCGGTTCAACGACGCCACCCTGGCCGTCCGGGTCGACGGCCTGACCATCGCCGACGTGC
This sequence comes from uncultured Actinomycetes bacterium, assembly GCA_963798675.1. Taxonomy (GTDB): domain Bacteria; phylum Actinomycetota; class Actinomycetes; order Streptosporangiales; family Streptosporangiaceae; genus Palsa-504. The sequence continues at coordinate 86,239 of CAWCUJ010000052.1, forward strand.
TCGCCCTGAGCGTGCACGACGCCCTGGAACGGTTCGCCGGCCGGGCCCCGGTCGCCGCGGCGCTGCGGCCCGTCAGCGACGTCGGCCTGGGATACCTGCGGCTCGGCGAGCCCACCCCGTCGCTGTCCGGCGGCGAGTCGCAGCGGCTGCGGATCGCCTCCCGGCTGCACGCCAGCCAGCGCGGCGCGCTGTACGTCTTCGACGAGCCGTCCACCGGACTGCACCCGCTCGACGTGGCCACCCTGGCCGGCGTGTTCGACCGGCTGCTGGCGGCCGGCGCCACGATCATCGTCATCGACCACGACCTGGACCTGCTCGCCGCCGCCGACCACCTCATCGACATGGGCCCGGGCGGCGGCCCCGACGGCGGCCGCATCCTCGCAGCCGGGACGCCCGAGGAGGTCGCGCGGGCCCCCGGCAGCGCGACCGGGCCATGGCTGGCCGAGCACCTGGGCCTGCCGGAGGCCCAACCTGATGTCCCGTCTCACGTCTAGAGCTCAGTCCGGGGAGCATAGGAATCGCGCGTTCGTGCGATGCCCGGAGCCAGGGGCCGCCCTAGGGTGAATTCGTCGTCGTGACATCTCCTCGAAGGAGCAGACATGCCAGCCAAGCCAAGTATCGTATTCGCGCACGGCCTCTGGGCCGACGGCTCGTGTTTCGGCAAGGTGATCCCCCCGCTCCAGGCCGAGGGATACCAGGTGATCGCCTCCCAGCACAGTCTCGACTCACTCGCAGGTGACGTCGCGACGGTGATCCGCACGATTGGCCGGGTCAGCGGGCCGGTGCTGCTCGTCGGCCACTCCTACGGCGGCACCTTGATCACCGCCGCGGGCACCGATGACCGCGTCGCCGGACTGGTCTACATCGCCGCGCTCGCCCCCGACGAAACCGAGACCTCCCAAAGCCAGCAGGGTCAGTTCCCCGTCACTGACGTCTTCAACTACATCGAGGTCGCGGACGGGCGCATCTGGCTGCAGCCGGAGGGCACCCGGGCGTTCGCGGGCGACCTGTCCGAGCAGGAGCAGAAGCTGGTCTGGGCGACTCAGACGGTACCGGACGCGGACCTATTCAACGGCAAGGTCCCCGGTACCGCCTGGCGCACGAAGCCGAGCTGGTACATCGTCGCCAATAACGACCGCACCGTCCACCCCGACCTGGAGCGATTCGCCGCCAAGCGGATGGGCGCCCACACCTACGACGTGGACAGCAGCCACGTCGCCATGCTGTCCCAACCCAACTTCGTCCTCGACGTCATCCGGACCGCCGCGAACGCGATCTAACCGGCTGCGGAAGCTCAGTAAGTTCCCGGACGTTCGCGTCAGGTGACCGGCGTGCCGGAACCCGGACCTGCCTGAACCGCCACGTGCTTGCCCACTGCCCGCTGATATGCCGAAGGAGGGTCTGCCATGCCCATGATCGATGTGTACGCTCGTTCCGGGACTTTCAGGAACAGGCACAAGCTCGCCGTCGACCTCGCCGCGACATTGATGGCGATTGAGGGTGTTCCGGACATCGCCCTGTTCCGCCGCAACACCGCAGCGTTTGTTCACGAGCTCGATGACGAAAGCCTCAGCAACGTCGACGGCGACAGCACTTACGTCCGGGTCCAGGTACTCACGAACGCGGGCGCGCTGAATCGGGATAAGCAGCTTGCGGTCGTGGCACAGTTGACAGCGCTCGTCGCCGCGGCGAGCGGTGATCAGGACTTGGCCGACCGCACCTGGGTACTGTTGACCGAAGCTCCGGACGGTGGGTGGGGACTAAGCGGTCACGCCCACACGAATGAAGAACTTGTACAGGCCGCACGCACCCAGATCGCCCAGCTCTCCGCCGAGGGCGAGGACAGAGGGTGACGGGCTGATCCCTGAGAGTTATGAGCGGCGTTCGACGATGCGGGTGAGATCTACTCGGGACCTGATGTCCAGCTTGTCGAAGACATGACGCAGGTGGGTGTTCACGGTATGGGGCGAAACGAACAACCTGTCGGCGATCCCCCGGTTGGTGCAGCCGGCGGCAGCGAGACGCGCGACCTGAAGCTCGGCGGCCGTGAGCGAGTCCCATCCCAGTTTCGGGCGGTCCAGCGACTGGACCCGGCGGCGGACCCCGAGCTCGCGTAGCCGCATCCGGGCTCTGGCCGCGTCGCGCGCGGCTCCGGTGTCGATGCAGATCCGCAGAACGCGATCGAAGGCGTCGACCGCACCGCTGCGGTCACCGTCGGCTAGCCTGGCGCAACCCAGATCCTCCAGCGCGGCCGCGAGCGCCAGCGGCCGCGGGCAGGTCGCGAGGATCGCCGCGGCCTGTTCCAGGTCTGGTCTGGACTGGTTGAGGAGGCCTTGGGTGTGTGCGGCGGCTCCTGCCACGGACGGTACGCCGGGGTTGAGTTCGTATCTGTGCGCGGCGAGCTCGGCGACGGCCTTCGCGAGTTCCTCATCGCCGACTGCGAGGGCCAGGCGGACCAGCAGCGGATCGTCGGCGACCTCCATCGGGAAGAGCGGGAACAGCGACAGCCGCTCTGTCTTGCCGAGCGCACACAGCCAGCGGTGTGCCTGGTCCGGGTCGCCGGACGCCATGGAATGAACGGCGAGGTACCACGCGGCGAGTCTGCGGACGACAGGAGCAGTCGTCGTGAGCATGACCTTGGCGATCTCGGCGACCTCATGGGCCCCACGCTCATCCCCCGTGTAGAGCTTGGTGCGGCCGAGCGCCACCACCGCCGCCGCGTCCAGGACCCCGACGATCAGATGTGCGTCGGCGAGGTGGAACCGGCCTTCCAGCACCGCATTCGCCTCGTCGAGCCTGCCGAGGTGGAGCAGGTGCCGGCCTTTCCACGTTTCGAAGACGTGGACCGCCCAGTTCTGCCGATCGCGCTGGGCGGAGGCCAGTCCATCCTCGGCGACCGCGATCGCCTCATCGACCCGGTCGAGGGCGGACAGTAGCCAGGAGCGATAGCTGTGCGTCAGACGTTCCCGCGGATCGTCGAACCCGGCTAGCTGCCCGGGGTTCACGCCCTGGAGCAGCCGGAGTGACCACTCGAAGCGGCCGAGTTGGTACTCCATCGCCGAACGGCCGATCTGGAAAAAGTACTGCGCCGCGAGGTCGGTGCTGGCGGACACGTTCGTGCGCACCTCGGACTCGATCGCCAGGCTCTCGTCATGCCGGCCACGGGCAGGCGGCTCACCTGCAGCCCGGACAGCCGGGCCTGGATGTCGGCGGTGACGGAGTCGGGTGGCTGGTCGGCGTCGACCGCGATCAGGATGCCCCGTTCGGTGTAATGGGGGACGAGCAGGCCCGTCGTCTCGGCGAACACCCGGAGCCGGTGCCGGATCACGTCCGCCCTGTCGTCGGAGCGCCCGCTCTGGCTGGCGCGGTCAAGCAGCCGCCGCGTCAGCACCGCCTCCGGCGCGTGCAGGTAGACCGCCACGTCCAGCGTCACGCCGAGCCGGACCGCGAGGTCGGCCGCGGCGATGGCCTGCGGGACGGTCCGCGGGAAACCGTCCAGGATGTACCCGCCGTGGGCGGCCGCCTCGGTGACAGCCGGAGTCAGCACGTCGAGCACGATCTGGTCGGGGACGAGATCGCCGCGGGCCTGGTAGGCGGCGATCTCGCGGCCCAGCCGACCCTCGGCGCGGGCTTGCGCCCGCAGCAGGTCACCGGCGGCGATGTGCCGGGCGCCGGACCAGGCCGCCAGCCGCTCGCCCTGCGTGCCCTTGCCGGCGCCGGGAGGAGCGAGCAGCAGCAGCCTCACGGCGCAGCTTCACAGCCCGGTCAGGTCGGCCGGGATGACGATATCCCGCTTCTGGATCTTGCCGGTCGCGCCCTTGGGCAGCGAGTCCATGATCCACACGTGCCGCGGGTACTTGTACGCCGCGACCTGGCCCTTGACGTAGTCGCGCAGCTCCTCGGGCGTGGCGGCGACCCCCGGCTTGAGGGCCACCGCGGCCCCGACCTCCTCGCCCAGGGACGAGTGCGGCAGGCCGATCACGGCGGCCTCGGCGACCGCGGGATGCTCATAGAGCACTTCCTCGATCTCCCGCGGGTAGATGTTGTAGCCGCCGCGGATGATCAGGTCCTTTTTCCTGTCCACGATGTAGAAGTAGCCGTCCTCGTCCACCCGGGCCAGGTCACCGGTGTGGAACCAGCCCCCACCCACCTCCCCTGCCCCCTTCACGGCCTCGGCGGTGGCCTCGGGGCGCTGCCAGTAGCCCTTCATCACGTTCGGCCCGCGGATCACGATCTCGCCCACCTCGCCCTGCGGCAGCTCGTGGTCGTCCTTGTCCACGACGCGCATCTGGACGTCCCGGATGGGCGTGCCGATCGAGCCGGGCTTCCGCTCACGGCCGGGGAGGTTGAACGAGGCGACCGGCGAGGTCTCCGACAGGCCGTATCCCTCAAGCACCGGGACGCCGAACGCCTCCTCGAAGCCGCGCAGCACCTCGACCGGCAGGGCCGCGCCGCCGGAGATGCACAACCGCAGCGAGGAGGTGTCGTAGTCCGCGCGGTTAGGCTGGTGGGTCAGCGCGACGTACATGGTCGGCACGCCTTCGAAGACCGTGACCCGGTGGCCGGCGACGACCCGCAGGGCGTGCTCGGCGTCGAACCGCGGCAGCAGGGTCAGGCACGCCCCGGCCGCCACCGAGACGTTGAGCGCGACCGTCTGGCCGAACACATGGAACAGCGGAAGCCCGCCGAATATGACGTCGTCGGGGCCGGCGCGGACGATGTCGGTGCGCGTCACCTCGGTGTTGCTGATCAGGTTGCCGTGGGTGAGCTCGGCGCCCTTCGGGTGGCCGGTCGTGCCCGAGGTGTAGAGGATCACCGCAGTGTCGTCGTCGCTGGTGTCCGCGACCTGGTAGTCCGGGGTGGCAGAGGCCAGCAGGTCGGGGAAGCCGACCCCGTCCACCACGATGGATTCCGCGTCGGCCTGCTCGGCGCCGGCGCGTGCCTGGTCGGCGAACGCGTGCCAGGCGAAGATCAGCGCGGCCCCGGAGTCGCCGAGGTAATAGGCGACCTCCCGGGCCTTGAGCAGCGGGTTCATCGGGACGACCACGCCGCCGGCCCGGAGCACGCCGTAGTACACCACGGGGACCTCGGCGACGTTAGGCATCATGATGCCGACCCGGTCGCCGGGTTTGAGGCCGCGCTCGTGCAGCAGCCCGGCCACCCGGGCGCTCGCGTCGTCCAGGGCCCGGTAGGTCATCGCCGCGTTGTCCACCCGCACAGCCACCCGGCCGGCGTGAGCGCGGGTGGTGTCCGTCAGGTTCTTGGCCAGATTCGTCACGCTGCTCATTGTCTGGCGCGCGGACCGGGCGGTCGTCGGTCCCCGGTATCAAGCCCGTCTCCGGGCGTTGGTACGGCGGCACAACTGTTGTGCCGGCGGGCCGAGGAACCGGCCCATCCTCGTGTTGCCGGCACGTTATCCACGGGTCCGCCCCCGGCTTAGCGTGATGGGTCAAATCGTGAAAGGGGACTGGTATGGATACCGTCCGGCGTTACGCCATGCTCATCGACGGCGACTGGGTTGACGCCGACGACCGGTTCGAGATCCGCAGCCCGGCCACCGAGGAGCTGGTGGCCAGCGTGGCCAAGGGCGGCCGCGAGCACGCCGATCGGGCGGTCGCGGCGGCCAAGGCCGCGCACGCCGACGGCCGGTGGCGCCGGACGCCGCCGGCCGAGCGGGCGGCCGTGCTCGGCGCGATAGCGGACCGGCTCACCGAGCAGGTCAGCGACCTTGCCGTCCTCGAGGCGCTGGAGAACGGCGCCCCGGTCCGCCAGGCCGGAGCCTTCCAGATCGGCTTCTCCATCGCCCACCTGCGCTACTTCGCCGACCTGGCCCGCACCTACGCCTTCGAGCGGACCGGGCCGCTGCTGCGGGTGCCCACGCTGGCCGCCGGCCTCGTCCGCCGCGAGCCGGTCGGCGTGTGCGCGGCCATCGTGCCCTGGAACTTCCCGCTGCTGCTGGCCATGTGGAAGATCGGCCCGGCGCTGGCCGCGGGCAACACCATCGTCGTCAAGCCCGACGAGCACACCCCGCTGACGCTGCTGGAGTTCGCCAAGATCGCGCAGGCGTGCGGGCTGCCGCCGGGGGTCCTGAACGTCGTGCCGGGCGAGGGCCACGTCGTAGGGGCCCGGCTGGCCAGCCACCCGGACGTACGGAAGATCGCCTTCACCGGGTCCACGGCCGTCGGGCAGGAGATCATGCGGATGGCCGCGGGCAACGTGAAACGGCTGACGCTGGAACTGGGCGGCAAGGGGCCGAACGTCGTCCTGGACGACGCCGACCTGGAGCTCGCCGCGGACGGCACGCTGTTCGGCTGCCTGATGAACCAGGGGCAGGCGTGCGAGTCGGGCACCCGGATCATCGTGGCCGACGCCGTACACGACAAGTTCGTCGAGCGGCTGATCGAGCGGACCAAGACGATCTCGATCGGGGACCCGCTTGAGGAGGCCACGGACTTCGGCCCGGTTATCTCGGCCGAGGCCCGCGACCGTATCCTGCGCTACATCGCCTCCGGCCAGGCCGAAGGCGCCACGCTGGCCTACGGCGGGGGCAGGCCGGCCCGCGGTTCGAGCGCGGTTTCTGGGTCGAGCCGACGATCTTCACCGACGTCCGCAACGACATGACGATCGCGCGCGAGGAGATCTTCGGCCCGGTCCTCGCGGTGATCCGCGCCGAGAGCACGGAGGCGGCCATCCGGATCGCCAACGACACCGAATACGGGCTGTCCGCCGGGGTCTGGAGCACCGACAACCAGCGGGCGCTCGACGTAGCAAGCCAGCTCGAGGCCGGCACGGTCTGGGTCAACGACTGGCACATGGTCAATGCCGCCTACCCGTTCGGCGGCTATAAGCAGAGCGGGCTGGGCCGCGAGCTCGGACCGCACGCCCTGGATGAGTACACCGAGGAGAAATTCGTCCACCTCGACCTGTCCGGCCGGCTGGACCGCCGGGCCTACCCGCTGCTCCTCGGCACGCCGCCGACCTGAGCGCCCGGACCACGACCATGGAATTCGACGTCCGGATCGAGATCCCGCGGGGCAGCAGGAACAAGTACGAGGTCGACCACGAAAGCGGCCTGATCCGCCTCGACCGGACGCTATTCACCGCGACCCAGTACCCGGCCGACTACGGCTTCGTGCCCGACACCCTGGGCGAGGACGGCGACCCGCTCGACGCGATGGTGCTGGTGCTGGAGCCGACGTTCCCCGGCTGCCTGATCCGCAGCCGCCCGATCGGCATGTTCCGGATGCGCGACGAGAAGGGCGGCGACGACAAGGTCCTCTGCGTGCCCGCGGGCGACCCACGCCAGGAACACGTGCGCGACCTGCACGACGTGCCCGAATTCGACCGGCTTGAGATCGAGCACTTCTTCTTGATCTACAAGCAGCTCGAGCCGGGCAAAAGCGTGGAGGGCGCGTCCTGGGCCGACCGCGCCGCCGCCGAGGCCGAAGTGGAGGCATCTCGGCGCCGGCTGGGGGAACACTGACACGGGCCGGAGAAACGGCACCACTGCCCGTTCGGGAAAATGATCTTCAAATATCCCGAACGGACCCTGGTGCTACGGTCCCACCTGGTATAGCGGAGGCAGCGATGACGCTTGAAGGCAAGACCTTGTTCATCTCGGGCGGCAGCCGCGGCATCGGCCTGGCGATCGCGCTCCGCGCGGCGCGGGACGGCGCCAACGTCGCGCTGATCGCCAAGACAGCCGAGCCGCACCCCAAGCTTGAGGGGACCGTGTACACCGCGGCCGCGCAGATCGAGGCGGCGGGCGGCCGCGCGTTGCCTGTGGTCGGCGACATCCGCGACGAGGCCCAGGTCGCGGCGGCCGTCGCGCAGGCCGTCGAGCGGTTCGGCGGGATCGACGTGTGCGTCAACAACGCCTCGGCGATCAACCTGTCCGGCACTGAGGCGCTGGAGATCAAGCATTACGACCTGATGCAGTCGATCAACACCCGCGGCACGTTCGTGGTCAGCCGGGCCTGCATCCCCCACCTGAAGCGAGCGGCGAACCCGCACATCCTGACCCTGTCCCCGCCGGTCAGCCTGGAGCCGCGGTGGCTCGGCCCGCACGTCGGCTACACGATCGCCAAGTACGGGATGACCCTGTGTGCCCTGGGGTTCGCCGCCGAGTTCGCCGATGACGGCATCGCGTCCAACGCGCTGTGGCCGCGGACGCTGATCGCCACCGCCGCGGTGCAGAACCTGCTCGGCGGCGAGGCGGCGATGGCCCGAGCCCGCAAGCCCGAGCTGTACGCCGACGCCGCCTACGCGGTGATCACCAGGCCCAGCCGGGACTGCACAGGGAACGCGTTCCTGTGCGAGGACGTGCTGGCGGCCGAGGGCGTGACCGACTTCGACCAGTACGCCTACTTTCCCGGCACCGAGCCCGAGGTCGACCTGTTCGTCGACCACGCCTGACCAGTGCTGTAGCAGGTCACGCCTGTCCAGGTGCATGCCCAGACGCCGTGCGGCCCGGCGCCTGCTCGGCCCGCCAGCCGGCGCTCAGCTGATCGGCTTGTGATGGACCTCACTCCCGTTGGGCCAAGCCTTTGCGGACCCATCGCCGTAGTTACGTCGTCAAGCAACTACTGAGGGCGGCTGCGCCGCGCAGCCCGGTGCCACAGACATCGCCGCCCGGGAGGAAACGATGAAGATGATTCACTCACTACTGGCCAGGATGCCAGTACCGGTCAAGCTGGGTATTCCGCTGGCTTCGGCGCTGCTGGCGACAGCGTGCGGCAGCGCCGCCGCCGCCTCGTCGTCCTCGGCGCCGGCCAGCTCGGCCGCGGGGAGCTCGGCCAGCGCGTCGACGACCGGGACGGTGATCACCACCCATGCCGGCTCGGCGGAGGCGTTCCTGACCAATGGGTCGGGGCGCACGGTGTACCTGTGGGCCAAGGACGGCATGAACATGTCTGACTGCTCGGGAGCGTGCGCGGCGGCCTGGCCTCCGGTGCCAGCGACCGGCAAGCTGACCGCCACCGGGGGCGTGAAGGCGAGCGACCTGGGCACGATCACCCGGTCCGACGGGACCAAGCAGGTGACCTACGACGGTCAGCCGCTGTACTACTTCGTCGGCGACTCGGGCCCGGACCAGACCGCCGGCCAGGGTAGCGACGCGTTCGGCGCGAAGTGGTGGCTGGTGGCTCCCTCTGGCGCAAAGATCACCGCCAGCGACACCGCGGCCGCGGCGAACGCACCCGCGCCGTCCGCGTCGGCCAGCTCGAACGCCGGCGGCGGCTGGAGCTGACGTTACCGGTGACTACCTTCCCGACCCGGACCACGGGGACCACCGCTGGCCGGCTGCCGCGCACGTCGGGGGCGCGGCCGGTCAGCGACTGGGCCTTCGCGGGCGTGGCCGTCACGTCGTTCGGCGGCCCGCTGGCCCTGGCCGCGCTGTACGCGCCGGGCATCGTGGCCGGGTCCGCCGGAGCCTCGGCCGGGCTTGCGATGGTCGCGGCCATGGCCGTGTTCGCCTTCCCGCTGGCGATCTGGCTCCGCTACGCCCGGCAGGTCAACGGCCCCGGCGGGCTGTACTCCTTCGTGGAGGCCGCGGCCGGGCGCCGGGTCGCCCTGGTCCAGGCCGGCCTATGGATCGTCAGCTACCTGCTGTACCTCGCCGCGTTCCGTCGGCTCGTGCTGCTGGCGGCGGGCGCGGTCCTGGCCGCCCCGCTGCTGAGCCGCCGCTCATAATGCGTGGCTCGCGGGGCAATCCTTTTGCGCCGCCCGCCCGTATGTAAGAGTGTGCAGAAGATGGGAACCGCGGCCGACGGGCTGCCGGACGAAACACTGCTCGCCGGTCTGGGCGCGGGCGACGCCGACCTGGCGCTAGCATTCGTGCGCCGGTTTCAGCGGATCGTGTTCGGCGTCGCCATAACCGTCATCGGCGACCCGGCCGCGGCGGAGGACGTAGCCCAGCAGACCTTCGAGCAGGCCTGGCGGCACGCGCAGGTGTACGACTCGCGGCGCGGGTCCGTCCGCACCTGGCTGACGACGATCGCGCACAACCTGGCAGTTGACGTGCTCCGTGCGCGCACCTCGGCACCTGTGGACCCGGACGACCTGCCCGCCCTCCTCACCGCGGTGACGGAGACCCCGGAACGGGTCGCGGCCGCCAATGACCGGGCCGCGGGGCTGCGCCGCGAGCTCGGCCGGCTGCCGGCCCCGCAGGCGCGGGCCGTGGCGATGGCTGGTATCTACGGCATGACGGCCCGGCAGGTCGCCGACGCGGAAGCTGTGCCGCTGGGCACCGCGAAAACGCGGATCAGGGACGGCATGCAGAAACTGCGCGCCGCTTATCTCCCGGAGAATGTGGATGATGAGTGAGGTGAACGAGATGGGCTGCGCCGAGTTCGCCGACGCCGCCGCCGAGCTGGCGCTCGGCGTCCTGACCGGGCGCGAGCGCGCGCGGGCGCTCGCGCACCTGGACCGGTGCGAGGCGTGCCGCGAGAACGTACGCGAGCTGACGGTGACGGCGGAGGAACTGGTGGGGCTGCTGCCGGCCATCGAGCCGCCGGCGGGCTTTGAGACCCGGGCGATGGAACGGCTCGGCCTCGGCACGCCGGCCCCGGGCCCGGCCCGGCAGCTCAGTCCGGCGCGCCGTTTCGGCCTGAAACTAGCCGACTGGACCGGCGGCGGCCGGACGGGCAGGGGCGGGGTGAGCCGTCCGCGCCGGATACTGGCCGCCGCGGCCGTCGCGGCGGCGGTCATCGCGGCCGGCCTGGGCGGCTGGGGCCTGCACGGCACCACCTCGTCCCCGGCCGCGTCGCCGCTGAGCTCCGCCGCGCTTCTGACCTCCAGCCACCAGACGGCAGGCAAGGTCTACTTCTATGACGCCGGTTCCCGGTGGCTGTACATGTCTGTGGACATCCGCTCCGGCAGCGGCGCCGTCGACAACGGCACAGTGGTCTGCCAGGTGGAGGGCCCGGACGGGCACGTCACCACGGTCGGGTCGTTCCAGCTGACCGGCGGCTCCGGCTACTGGGGCAGCCCCGACCCGGTAACCAGCGGCCCGCTCACCGGCGCCCGGCTGGTCACCACCACCGGCACGGTCCTGGCCACTGCTACCTTCCCTGCGTAACCTCCCGCAGCGTCGCTGCAGGCGGCGCCCTCCAGGCCGGGCAACCCTAAACAGCCACGGGACTGGGTCCTTTACAGCATCGCCTGCTGGGGTTGTGTACGCACCACGATGACCGTGGTGTTGTCGGCGCCCAGGGCCGTCTTGAACTCCTGCTCCAGCTCCTCGGTGGTCTCGACGTCGACGGCGCGGCACCCCCATCCGCGAGCCAAGGCGGCGATGCCGAGCCCGGGCAGGTCCAGCCCGGGAACCCCCGGTGTCTCCTCAAGCAGCGCGAACGACTTGAGGATGGAGTACTCGTTGTTGCGCATGACCACGTACACGATCGGCAGCTTGTGCTGAGCGGCCGTCCAGAGTGCCTGCACGGAGTACTGGGACGAGCCGTCGCCGATCAGGCCGATGACCGGCCGGCTGACGCCCCGGTCTCGGTCAGCCAGCGCGACCCCGACCGCGGCCGGGACGCCCCAGCCGATGCCCCCGCTGGCCGTGGCGAAGAACGATCCGGTCCTGACCGTCGGGAGCCACTCGATCTGCTGGGCCATGGTGGAGGTCGATTCGTTGACGATGACCGAATCCGGTGGCCTGACCCGGCTCAGCACGGCGTAGACCTCCGGCGGGGTAAGCGGGCTGCTCGGCACCTGCGGAAGCAGGCGCGGCCGGGCCATCGGCTCAGGGGCGGTCCGCGCGGAGCCCTCCGCGACCAGGTCCAGGAGCAGGTCGATCGCGATCTTGGGGTCGGCCAGCAGGGCGTCGCCCACCCGCGCGGCCGCGGCCGCCTCGGGGCTGGCGGTGATCTGCAGCAGTTCGGTGCCCGCCGGGAGGTAGTCGCCGGGAACGTAGGGGTAGTACCGGAACACCTCCGCGCCGATCACGACGGCCAGGTCGTGCCCGGCCAGCCGGTCGCTGATCGTCTTCACCGACATCCCAAGCGGCCCGCGGAACAAGGGGTGGTCCTCGGGGAAGGAGGCCCGGTCAAGCAGCGGGGCCCCGTAGACGGCGGCGCGCAGCTTCTCCGCCAGGGCGATGGCCGCGTCCCACCCGCCGCTGCGGTCCACGTCGGGTCCGAAGACCAGCGCGGGACGGCGGCTGGCCGAGATGCGGTCGGCGAACAGCCGCAGGCGCTCCGCGTCGGGGGCCACCCGGTCGCTCACCGTCCGGACCCGGGCCGGGCCGGCCAGCGGCTGGTTCCAGTCATCCAGCGGTATCGACAGGAAGACCGGGCCGGCCGGCGGCTGCACCGCCATCGCGTAGGCGCGCATGAACGCCTCAGGCACATCCTGCGCACGGTACGGCTCATAGGACCACTTCACCCACGGCTTCGGCATCGTGGTGGCCTCACGGTTGCCCAGGTACGGCTCCCCGATCATCAGCTCCCGCTGCTGCTGTCCCGAGGTGACGATCAGGGGGGTGTTCCCGTGGTAGGCCGCGACCAGGTTCCCCATGGCGTTGCCCAGCCCTGCCGAGGAGTGCAGGTTGACCAGGGCCGGGCGCCGGGTGACCTGAGCGAAGGCGTCGGCCATCGCGATGGCGGAGGCCTCCTGCAGCGCCAGTACGTAGCTGAAATCGTCGGGGAATTCCTGCAGGAAGGTTTCCTCGGTCGAACCTGGATTACCGAAGACGGTCGTCAGTCCGAGGGACCGCAGCAGATCGTAGGTCACACTTCGTACGGTGGATTTCTCGGTCATGCTTCACTGTCTCAGCCACCCGCCGGCCGGGCATCGTACCAGGCACACGAAACCGAACCGGTTGTTCGTGCCCCGCTCACGATGAACGCGCTGCCACATTGGCATGCTATGAAGATAGAAAGGCAAGCGCGGGCGGAGGTCGCGTCATGCCGAACGACAGCAGCATGCGGACCGTATTGGTAGCCCTGGGGTCAGGCCTCGGGGTCGCGCTCGCCAAGGTCGCCGTAGCGGTCGTCACTGGGTCGTCCGCGGTGGCCGCCGAGGCCGCACACTCACTCAGCGATACCGCCAACGACTTGTTCCTGTTCGTCGCTCAGCGTCGCAGCACCCGCCGCCCTGACGACCGGCATCCCCTGGGGTACGGGCGGGAAGCCTACTTCTGGGCGCTGATCGCGGCCCTCGGCGTGTTCGTCGCCGGCGCGGCGTTCTCCTTGCGCGAGGGCATCGATGAGCTGATCCACCCCAGCGTCACTTCTTCGTTCACCGTGGCCTATGTCGTGCTGGCCATCTCTGCCGTCTTCGATCTGGTGTCATTCCGCCAGTCAGCGGGCCAGATGATCCACCGGGGGCGCCGTTACCACCGAGGCCTCATAGACGAGTCCAAGGTCACATCCGACCCGACGCTTCGGGCCGTGTTCCTCGAGGACGCCGTATCAGTCTCGGGAGACGTGATCACGCTGGTCGCCTTGGCCCTCAATCAGATCACCGGGTCGTCCATACCCCAGGGGATAGCCGCGGTGCTCATCGGGCTGGTGCTTATCCGCACCAGCCTCCGGCTCGTCAAGCGCAGTCACGACTTCCTGGTCGGCGTCTGGCCGCTCACCTCCGCGACGTCGCCGAGGCAAGATGCCGATGACTTCACCCAGCCACTCCGGTCCGCTGACGAAGACAAGATACGCGCCTTCCTCCTCGACTACCCCGGTGTGACCGCCATCCGCGAGGTCCTGGTCACCTTCACCGGTCCGGGCCGGGTGTGGGTTACCGCGCGCCTTGACATTGACGATAAGCTCAGCGGCGCTCAGGTCAAATCGCTGGTCCGCGGCATCGAGTCGGGAATGAAGGACGAATCGGAAAATGTTTACCGGGTCGACGTCGTGCCTATCGGCGGAGCGTCCGGTTAGGCCGGGCGGGTCAGTTCTTCCAGCAGGAACACGAATGACTCGTACGGGTAGCTGGTGGCCTGGCGCAGGCCCATTTCGCAGGTGCGGTTGGCCGACAGGTAGGCCTGCGCGGGCGTCTGGTCTAGCCCTGTCTTCTCGTCGCGGGTGGCGGAGGTGACCAGTTCGGGGTGGAGCAGGCCGCGGTCACCGGCGGTGCCGCAGCAGGTGGTGCCGGCCGGTACCAGGACTTCGTCGGCGAGGCGGCCGGCCAGGCGCTCGAGGGTCTTGGTCAGCCCTAGGTGGGTGGTGGAGCAGGTCGGGTGGACCGCGGCGCGCTCGACGCGGCGGGTGATGGTGAGCGCGGGGAGCAGGGTGTCGCACCAGGCGGTGGCGTCCAGCAGGGTGATCTGGTCCAGGCGGGCGCGGTGTTCGGGGTCGAGGTAGTTCTTGACGTCGTCCAGCAGCCCGCTGGTGCAGGAGGCGGCGTCGATGACGACCGGCAGCGTGCCGTGCCCGCTCCATTCCCACAGCGCGTCGCAGGTGGTGGCGGCCATCCATTGGTGTCCGCGGAGGTAGCCCTTGCTGCTCCACGGGGTGGAGCAGCACTTGCCCGCGACGTCGGAGGGGATCCATAGCGGCTGGCCGGCGCGCGCGGAGACCTCGGTCAGGGCTTGGGGCAGCGACGGGTGCCGGGGCTGGCCTGGGTCGCGGCCGAAGATGCGGTTGACGCAGGCGGGGAAGTACACCGCGGCGGCGCCCTGGCGCGTGGTCGGGGGCAGCGTGCGGAGCTGGGCGCGCGGCATCGGGCCGGGCACCGACGGGACCAGGTCGTCGCTGATGACCCGCCGGGCGGCCGCGGTCAGCCCGGTCAGCGCCCGGACGCCGACGGTGCGCTGGATGATGTCGGCGGCGCCGACCGCGGTGCGGGCGAGCGTTTCCCCGGTGGCCCACCGGCGGGCGATCAGCAGCGCGGTCTTCTCCCGCCGGGGGGTCGATTCGGCCCGCCGGAACCTCTTTTCCAGTGCGCCGGTGTTGATGCCGACCGGGCACGGGATCGCGCAGGAGCCGTCGACCGCGCAGGTCTGGATGCCGTCGTATTCGTAGTCGTCCTGCAGCCGGGCCAGCACCGGCGACCCGCCGGGCTGGCGGGCCATCTCCCGGCGCAGCACGATCCGCTGCCGCGGGGTGGCGGTGATGTTGCGGCTGGGGCAGACCGCCTCGCAGAACCCGCATTCGATGCAGTGCGTCGCCACGTCCTCGATCGGCGGCGCGGTCTTGAACGCCTTCATGTTGATGCCGTCATCGCGGGTCAAGATCACGTTCGGCGCCAGCACGCCCCGGGGGTCGGCGAGCTGCTTGATCCGCCACATCATGGCGGTGGCCGCCTCGCCCCACTCGCGGCCGACGAACGGCGCCATGTTGATGCCGGTGCCGTGCTCGGCCTTCAGCGACCCGTCGTACTTGCCGGTGACCAGCTCGACCAGATCGGCCATGAACGCCGCGTACCGGTCCCGGTCGCCGGGGTCGGCGAGGCTGGGGGTCAGCGTGAAGTGCAGGTTGCCGTAGGCGGCGTGCCCGGCGGCGTTCGGCGCGAAGCTGTGCTTGGCCAGCAGGTCCTGCAGATCCTGGGCGGCCTCGGCCAGGCGGCCCGGCGGGAAGCAGACGTCCTCGATGACCAGCGCGGTACCGGCCGGGCGCTGCTGCCCGACGATGCCCAGCAGCCCCTCGCGGACCTTCCAGTACAACGCGATCTGGTCCGCATCCCGGGTGAATTCCACCGGGCGGACCAGGTTCGCGGCGGCCGCCAGCGCGGTGGCGCTGGCTTCGGCGGCAGCCAGCCCGGCCGGGCGGTCCGCGCCGAACTCCACCAGCAGCGCCGCCGCGCCGGGATCCAGGCTGCGCCAGTACCCGGGGGTGCCGGGGAAGGCCTGCGCGGCCGCGGCCAGCGCGGGCGCGAGCATCAGCTCCACCGCCTCGGCGCCCTGGGCGACCAGGCCGGGGACCAGCGCGGCCGCCTCGCTGATCGAGGGCAGCACCACCCAGGCCACCGTGGTCACGGCCGGCGCGGGAATGGTGTCGATCACGGCCTCGGCCACGAACGCGAGCGTGCCCTCGGATCCGACGATGAGCCGCCGGAAGATCCCCAGCGGGGTATCGGCGTCGAGCAGGGCCGGCAGCGCGTAGCCGTTGGTGTTGCGGATGGCGAACTTACGGCGCACCCGCCGCGCGAGCTCCTCATCGGCCAGCAGTTCGGCGCGCAGCTGCAGCAGCCCGGCGGCCAGGTCCGGCTCGGCGGCGGCGAACGCCGCCTCCGCGCCCGGCGCGGCGGTATCGATGACCGTCCCCGAGGCCAGCACCAAGGTCAGCGACGACACCGTGTGGTAGGCGTTGCGCTCCAGCGTGCACCGCATCCCGCCGGCGTTGCAGGCGATCACCCCGCCGATCGTGGCCACATCGGCCGAAGCGGGATCAGGCCCCAGCCGCCGCCCGGCACGCCGCAACACGGCATTGGCCTGGCCCAGGATCGCCCCGGGACGGGCCCGCAGCCGGGCACCCCCGTCCTCGACCACCAGGCCGGCCCAGTGCCGCCGCACATCGATCAAGACATCATCGGACTGCGACTGCCCGTTCAGGCTCGTGCCGCCGGCCCGGAACGTGGCGTGCCGCCCGGTCCGAGCACAGTATCCCAGGATCGCGCGCACATCCTCGACCGTGCGGGGCAGCACCACGACCTGCGGAAGGTACCGGTACGGACTGGCATCAGAAGCATAACGGACCAGGTCAGAAACCCGGTGCAGCACCTGATCCTGGCCGACCAGCCCGACCAGGTCACCCTTCAACGCCGCCGGGGTACCCCCGACCCTGGCCGGATCCACCGCATCGTCCTGCGCCGGGCCCGCCGGCCGGCCGATCGCCCGCACGTCGGGCGTGAGCAACTTCCGCAATTACTGCCAGCCTTCGTCCTATGAGGCACCCGATACGTCTCACCGTGCCAGCGGCCAGTCGGCCGGGCATCGTACTGGGCACACGAAACCGAACTGATGGTTCGTACCCTCCTCACGATGAACGCGCTGCCGACGGCGCTTACGGTCGAAGGTACTGACCTCAGGGAGAAATCATGCCCATCTACCAGTGCATCAGTCCCGAAGGACTGCTCGACGAATCCACCCGGGGGAAGCTCGCCGAGGAGATCACCCGTATTCACTGCGATGCGACCGGCGTCCCGCCGACCTTCGTCAACGTCATGTTCCTCGACGTGCCGGACGGCAGGTACTTCGTGGCCGGGAGGCCGTCTACCCACTCGGTCATGAACGGCGCTATCCGCGTCGGCCGGGATCTTGAGACGCGGCAGCGGATACTCCGGGAGCTGTCGCAGATGTGGACACGCCTTACCGGCCAGACGGAGGGAGAACTTCTCATCTCGCTGTGGGAGAACCCGGCGGAAAACGTGATGGAGGCCGGATTGATCTTCCCGGGACTCGGCCAGGAACAACAGTGGTTTGAGCAGAACCGCGCCAGGCTGACCGAATTGGGCATTCTTTAAGGAACGACAGGCGGTGGTTTCGGTGCCCGCCTGGTGCACCAGCGATCGCCGCGAGACGCAGGCACAAGTCTGACGAATCACCGGGTTCCGGTGATGACCTCTCACCTTTCCAGCGGCCAGTCTGGTCTCCGTATGAAGACCCGCACAGGCCGGAGTCGTACCTGACGCCAGCTGAGAAGGCCGGGAGGTTCTCGTGAAGCCGACCGTGAACGGAGCCGATGTAGAGGTTGACGACCGGCGCGATGCAATTGGCCGACGTCGGCGCATGACCCAGGCAACCGTCGACGCCCAGGCCGAGTGGTGGCCGGTCATTATGGCCGATGTGGCTGCGGCGGTGGCCCGCCGGAGCGCGGCCGTGTCTGGCGATGTTTATGAGGTGATACTCCGCGAGGTCCCGCAGCTAGATGACGACACCCCGGCGCTCGCCCTGCTGGCATCGAGCGTGGACAGCAACGTAGAGACCTGCCTGCAGATAATGCGGCACCGGATCGACCTGGCCGCGGTGCAGGCGCCGGCCGCGGCGGTGGAATACGCGCGCCGACTGGCGCAGCGCGGCACGCCGGTTACCGCGCTGCTGCGCGCCTACCGGCTCGGACACGCGCGCTTCTCCGACTGGGTGCTCAAGGAACTGGCGCAGCAGGCCGGTGACGCCGGGTTGATAAGCGCCGCCGCGCTGGGCATGTCCAGGATCGTGGCTGGTTATATCGACCAGGTATCCGAGGAGATGGTCGCGGCCTATACCCGCGAGCGGGAGAACTGGCTGCTGAACTGGAGCGCCGCGCGGGGCGCGCGGATCCGCCACCTGCTCTCCGGTGAGCCGGTCGACGTGGGCGCCGCGGAGGCGACCCTCGGCTACCGGCTGGGTCAGTACCACGTGGGCCTGGTGTGCTGGGTGGGCGACGCCGCGGGTACCGCCGATGAGATCACCCGGCTGGAACGTGCGATCGGCCGCGTCGCGGCACTGGCGCGCTGTTACGG
Organism: uncultured Actinomycetes bacterium; assembly: GCA_963798675.1. Lineage (GTDB taxonomy): Bacteria > Actinomycetota > Actinomycetes > Streptosporangiales > Streptosporangiaceae > Palsa-504. The sequence goes on from CAWCUJ010000052.1 coordinate 104,620, forward strand.
CGATCCGGTGTTCCTGCCCCGCGACGAGTCGACCGCGTGGGCATGGCTGCCGCTGGGGAGCCGGGGCACATTCGACCCGGCGGCAGCAGGCCGAGCCGTGGTAGACGCCGACATCCATTTCGCCTTCGGCGACGCGGCGAAGGGGCCGTCCGGGTTCCGGCTCACCCACCGGCAGGCCATCGCCACCCAGGCGGTCGCGGTCGCGGCGGGATCTCCAGCGCCGGGGGCGGTGGCGTTCAGCCAGCTCGGGCCCGTGGCGATGATGCTCGGGTCCGCCGAACTGCTGCGGGCCTGGGTACTCAGCACGCTGGCGGGGCTGGCCGACGACGACGATCACCACGCCCGGCTGCGCGGCACCTTGCTGGTCTTCCTGCAGAGCGGGGGCAGCTACAAGACGACTGCCGAGCGGCTGATGCTGCATAAGAACACTATCCAGTACCGGATCCGCAGGGCCGAGGAGAGCCTGGGCCGGGCGGTGGGCGAGAACCGCCACGACGTGGAACTCGCGCTACAGGCCAGCCACTGGCTGGGCTCCCTGGTGCTGCGGTCGGCCCCTGTTGGTCCTACGTGAAGGCGCCGATGCCGGTGATGGCACGGCCGAGCGGAGGTAGCGTGGCCCACCGCCGCCCAGGCGCAGGTGCTCCGGGTGGTGGCCAGGACCCGGCTGGTGTCCTTGAACGAGCGCCCCGGGTTTCCCCGAGGTGCGCGCTCACGACCTGTGTCATGCTGGGCTCCTGTCGGCGGTGAGGAATGCCTCCACGATCGGTGCCATGCGTTCCGCGTCCGTGGCCAGCTCGAGGTGGCCGCCGTGATAGATGTGGAGCTCGCTGTGCGGTATCAGCCAGTGCATGATCCGCGCGTTGATCAGCGGGATGATCGGGTCGTCGTCGCCCGCCAGGATCAGGGTGGGCGGCCGCAGGCGCGGCAGCCGCGGGAGGCTGGTCCAGGCGATGCTGGCTAGCAGCTGGTAGTAGTAGCCAGTGGACGGACCCAGGCGCGTAGTCGTTGCGTGCAGCAGGTCACGGGCCAGCGCCGGATCGTTGCGCACGCTGCCCCCGTAGAGCTCACCGGCGATGCGGGCCGCGTGTCCCGGGTCCCGGTGGCGCCGCGGCGTGAGCATGCGCAGCAGGACGCGGGGATGCCCGGGCACCATCAGCGCGCCTGGCCCGGTCGCCACGAGCACGAGGCGGCGCACCCGGGCCGGGCGGCTCGCGGCGAACTGCTGCGCGAGCCCGCCTCCCCAGGAGATGCCTAGGACATCGGCCTGCTCATAGCCGAGCTGGTCGAGCAGCCCGCTCAGCAGCGACGGCAGGCTGACCAGATGATAGGGGACCACCGGCGCCGGGGATCCGCCGATGCCTGGCATGTCGAACCGGATGACTCCCCGCTCCGGATCCAGCGCGTCCACGAACGGCTGGAACATCTCCAGGCTGGCGCCGATGCCGTTGCACAGCAGCAGCGGCGGCGCGTCCGGATTCCCTTCCCGCACCGCGACCCGCACGATGCGGCTGCCGATGCTCAGGGTCCTCATGTGCTCGCCCAGCCCGGCGCGCCGTGGCCGGGCCGTTATCACCCGGAGCAGGTCGCTCCAGCGGCGGCCGGTCCTGACCTGTTCAGGCGGGGGCGGGTCAGTGATCATAGACATAGGTTCCCGGCGCGTCGGATATCGGCACCAGCCCGCCGCCGCCTAGCTCGCCGGGGGCGGCTTTCTCCTCTCCGCACCGTTCGGCCAGCCAGCCCGCGTAGTCCGGCCACCAGGACCCGTGCAAGGTCTCGGCACGGCGCAGCCACTCCTGGGGATCTTCCGGGCACTCCTTGGCCATCTGGTACCTGGCCTTCTCGTTGCCCGGCGGATTGACCATCGCGGCGATGTGCCCGCTGGTCGACAGCAGGAACCGGGGCCGGCCGCCCAGCAGCTGGGTAGTCCGGTAGCAGCTCTGCCAGGGACAGATGTGGTCGGTGATCCCGGCGACGATGTAGCTGTCCCTGTCGACGGCGGCCAGGTCGACCGGTGAGCCGAGCATGGTCGCGCCGCCGGGCTCGACCAGGGCATTGGCCGCGCCCAGCTCGAGGAAGTCCCGGTGCAGGCCCGCGGTCATCCGGGTGGTGTCCGCGTTCCAGAACAGGATGTCGAACGGCGCTGGCTTCTTGCCGAGCAGGTAGTTGTTGACCCAGTAGTTCCAGATCAGGTCGTTCGGCCGCAGCCAGGCGAACACCTCGGCCAGCGACCGGCCGTCCAGGTAGCCGCGGGCGCGGGACGCGGCCTCGGCCAGCTTCGCGGTCCGCTCGTCGATGACGGCGCTGGCCAGGCCCGCGTGCGCCTGGTCAAGCACGGTGACCATGAGGGTGAACGCGGCGAGCCGATCCTGCTGGCCCGTGTGCGCCAGGTGCGCGGCCACCATCGCCGCGATGATGCCGCCTGAGCAGGCCCCGGCGAGCACGGTCTGCTCGCTCCCGGTGATCCGTTCCGTCGCGTCCATGGCGTCCAGGATGGCCTGACCGTAGGTGTTGATATCCCACTTGGCGTACCGGGCGTCCGGGTTGCGCCAGGAGATCATGAACACCTGCAGACCCTGGCCGACCAGGTACTCCACCATGCTCCGGCTGGGGGCCAGGTCCATTACGTAGAACTTGTTGATCACCGGCGGGACGATCAGCAACGGGACCTGCCGGACGGCGGGCGTGACCGGGCGGTACTGGATCAGCTCGAACTCCGGGGTTCGCAGGACCACCGACCCGGGCGTGACGGCCAGGTCCACCCCGACTTCGAACGCGTCCGGCTCGACCATGGTCGGCACCCGCGGCGGAACCGCCATGTCGGAGAGGAAATGCCGCAGGCCCGCCAGGGCGCTGCCGCCGCCGGTGTCGAGCGCGGCCTTGACCGCCGCCGGGTTCAGCAGCGGGTTGTTGCTCGGAGCCAGCGCGTCAATCAGGTTTGTCAGCACGAAGCCGACCCGTTCGGAGTCGCGCTCATCCAGGCCGGCCTGGGCCACCACGCCTTCCACGCTTTCCGCGGTGGCCAGGTAGGCCTGCATCGTGCGGCGCAGCAGCGGGTTGCCCGTCCAGCCCGGGTCGGCGAACCGGCGGTCCCGGCGGGACGGCTGTACCTGGGAGCGGCCCACGGCGATGCGGGCTAGCTCGCCGGCCAGCCGCCCCCCTCGGCCGGTGACCAGCCGCGGCTTGGCCGCCAGGGACGCGGCCAGGCGCAGGCCCGAGCCGCCGGGGTTCATCCGGCGCAGCATGCCGGTGGCGGCATCGCCCAGCAGTAGGTCAAGCGGCGCCGCCGCGGCATCGGCCGCAGCGGACCTGGTCGAATCAGTGTCAGCGCTCATTATCAGCCGAGCCTATGCCGCGGGGCGCGGATCTTCCATTGGTCGCTCGTCACGAACCCAGGATCAGACGTGGGTCTGCGGGCACAGGCGCGCCGGCTTCAGGCGGCCTTCGGCGGGGCCGTGGCGACCGCGGCGCCGAGCTCGCGACCATGGCGGCGCGCCTGCTCTTCGGTCTCCCGGCGCAGCTGGCGGGCGAGATCGGTGAACTGGTCCAGGGCGGGATTGACGCCGACCAGGGTGAAATCGGCCTCGACGACCTTCAGGTCAAGGTGCCAGACGTCGGCGAGGATGCGGCGCATCCATCCGGTCGCGTGGTCCCATCCCTCGCGAGGGGTTCCCGACCGGTAGTTGCCGCCGCGCACGGTCACCAGGACGGCGGGCTTGCCGGCCAGGATGGGCTGGGTGCCCGCGGCCATGCGCGGGTCGGCGATGACCATGTTGACCCAGGTCTTGAAGTGCTGCGAGACCCCGAAGTTGTAGAGCGGCACGGCGAACAGCAGCGCATCGGCCGCGATGAGCTCGTCGGTCAGGGTCGCGGCGAGCGCCAGCGCGGCCTGCTGCTCATCCGCGCGTGACTCCTCGGGCGTCCACCCGGCGAAAACGGCGGTCGCCCACGTCGTGGCCGGGATCGGATCGACCCCGACGTGACGGCGGATGACGGACTCGCCGGGGGTGGCGTTCCGCCACTCCTGCTCGACGATGTTGGCGATGGCGCGGCTGTGGGAACCCTCGACGCGGATGCTGGCGTCGAGCCGGTAGAGAGACATGTCCTGCCCTCCAGTGATTCGAAGTTTTGACTTGACCGTTCAAGTTGACATTAGGTCATCGTCACTTGAAACGTCCAGTCTTATCGGCATGTTTTGGAGATCTCATCGTGCGGGGCTAGGCCGAGACTGGGCCTTCTGGAGTCTCGGCCTTGACAAACCGGCCGACTGTGCTTACATAGGTTGACTTGATACATCAAGTCATTTGAGGAGGATGCCAGCATGAGCACGTCCTTGATCCTGCGCCCGGGCGTGAGCCTTCGCCGCGGCGCGGATCGGCATCAGACCCGGATCGGGTGGCTGCACGGACGCCACTCGTTCGACACGGGAATTGACCCGCTCGGCGCCGATACCCACCATGGCGTGCTCGTCGTCAGCAATCACGACACCATCGCGCCCCGGTCCGGGTTCGAGACCCATCCGCACCGCAACATGGAGATCGTGACGTGGGTGCTGAACGGCTCGCTGGTTCATCAGGACTCAGAGGGTCACGCCGGGGTGATCTATCCCAACCTGGCGCAGCGGATGACCGCTGGCACCGGCATCCGGCACTCGGAGAAGAACGACCGGTCGGCCGTCAATCCCGACGCCGGCCAGGCGCTAGACCTGATCCAGATGTGGGTCATCCCGGACGAGTCAGAGGTCGCGCCCGGTTACGAGCAGCTGGAGGTGGACCCGTCCGACCTCCAGGGCCGGCTGGCGGTGGTGGCGTCCGGGATGAAGCGGCACCGGGACCAGGCGGCGATCCGGATCCGCAACCGCTACGCCGCCCTGCACGTCGCGCGACTCGGACCCGGCGAAAGCGTCGTCGTCCCGGATGCGCCGTTCGCTCACGTCTACCTCGCGCGGGGCCGGATGGACCTCGAGGCGGCAGGCGTACTGGACGCGGGCGACGCTGCTCGTCTTACGGCCGCGGGAGAACGCCGCCTCGCTGCGGCCGAGCCCAGCGAGGTCCTGATCTGGGAGATGCATGCCGGCCTCGGCCCGGCCGCCGGCTGAATTCCCGCCTGCGGTTCAAGCGGGCGGTCGGCCTGGTGTGGATGCGATACGGCGCACCGCGCCGTCCACCCGGAGGTCCTTAAGGGTCGGGTAGCCGTCCACCGCCATGATCAGGTCAGCCTCGGCCAGCAACGAGCGCAGGACGTGGATGATGCCGTTGGTTCCTTCAAGGGCCAGACCGTATGCGTACGGGCGGCCCACGCCCACGGCCGTGGCGCCCAGCGCCAGAGCCTTGACAACATCCGCACCGCTGCGGATGCCCGAGTCGAACAGGACCGGCAGGCCGTCCGCCGCCTGGACCACTTCCGGCAGCGCGTCCAGGGCGGCAAGGCCGCCGTTCGCCTGGCGTCCGCCGTGATTGGAGCAGTAGATCCCGTCCACGCCGCCGTCCCTGGCCCGGCGCACGTCTTCGGGGTGGCAGATGCCCTTGAGGATGAGCGGCAGGTCGGTGACCGACCGCAGCCAGGGAAGGTCATCCCAGGTCAGCGGGTTACCGAAGATCCGTGCCCACTCCAGTACCGCAGCCCGCATGTCCTCCTCGGGGGGCTTCGCCAGCCGGGCGCGGAAGAGCGGATCGGAGGTGTAGTTGGCCAGGCAGTTACCGCGCAGCTGCGGGAAGTTGCTGGCACCCAGGTCGCGCGGGCGCCATCCGGTGATCCAGGTGTCCAACGTCACCACGATGCCCTTGAAGCCTGCCGCTTCGGCCCGGCGCACCAGGCTCTCGGCCAGTGCCCGGTCGGTCGGGGTGTAGAGCGAGAAGAAGCCTGGGGTCTCGCCGAACTCGCCCGCAACCTGCTCCAGCGGATCCACACTGAAGGTAGAGGCCACCATCGGCACGCCCGTCCGGGCGGCCGCGCGGGCCGTGGCCAGGTCGCCGTGGCCGTCCTGCGCGCACAGCCCGATCACCCCGACCGGTGCCATCAACAACGGAGAAGGCAGGCTCATCCCGAATAGGTCCACCGACAAGTCGCGCCGGGTCGCACCGACCATCATCCGCGGCACCAGCCCCCACTGCAGGAACGCCGAAACATTGGCTCGCTGGGTGGACTCGTCCCCCGCGCCACCGGCGACGTACGACAGCAGCGACGGCGACAACGTCGCCTGCGCTCGCGCCTCCAGCTCGGCGAAGGCCATCGGCATGGTGGGAAGCACGCCGGACAGCCCGTCGAGGTAGATCTCATTCTGGTAGTCCCCGAACTGCCCGCCGGACTCCAGGTCCATGCCGATCACCGTCCTCGCTTCACCGGTCCCGGACCATCCGGAACCAGTGTCTCTCCTACCGTGCAGAGAAGAAGAGACGATGACCACGTCCTGACCGCATGAATCCCTGGCAGGAAATCGTTGCCAGCACACAGCCACCGGCCGGGCGAGCCCGTGCACTGAGGGCCATCCGATCTGGTCAGCCCCGGCACGACGCGATCTGTGGCGATACCAAGGCATCGCAGCTGCTGAAGCACTGGACGATTCAAGTAACTCAGCGTGATGCTTGTCTTCTGGCAAATCACCGGAATCTGGTGATGACCTTTCACCTTCCCAGCAGCCAGCCTAAATTCGTTGTACGACCTCAAGTGCGGAGGCCCCATGTCACTGTCTCGTCCGGCCCGGCGTGCCGGTGCCGGCCTTCCGCCTCGCCCGATGTCAACATTCCCGCTCGGCCCAAGGCGGGTCAGACGGTCCGGGTACGGCGCGATGCAATTGGCCGGTCCATGGGCCGTCAATGCGCCGCCTGACCGGGCATCTGCTATCGGTGTGCTCCGCGCCGCGGTCACCGCCGGAATCGACCACATCGACACGGCCCAGTACTACGGCCCGGACGTGGTCAACGACCTGATCCGCGAAGCGCTCTACCCCTATCCGGGTGAGCTGGCGATCGTCAGCAAGGTAGGTGTCTTCCGGGACGCCGGCGCGGCCATCCCCCACGACGATGCACGCCAGTTGCGCGAGGGCATCCAAGACAATCTCCGCAGCCTGCGGGTCGATCAGCTGGCCGCGGTCAACCTCCGTGTGCCCAGCCCTGGCCGCGCCGACGCGCGCTTCGATGATCAGCTGGCCGCCATGGTCCAGGCCCGCGACGAGGGTCTCATCGCTGGTGTCGGCCTGAGCAACGTCAGCCTCGAGCAGCTTCGGCGCGCCGCGGACGGCACCGAGATCGTCTGCGTGCAGAACCTGTTCCACCTCGCCGACCGCGGCTCGACCCCCGTTCTGCAGGAGTGCATCCGCCGTGGAATCGCCTTCGTGCCGTTCTGCCCGCTCGGCTTGCCGCGCGGCGCGGCCAATCCGGTGCTCACCAGCCCGGTGATCATTCGGACAGCCGCCCGCCTTGGCGTCACCCCGCCGCAGGTCGCACTGCAGTGGCTGCTGCAGCTGGCACCCAGCGTGCTGCTGATCCCCGGCACCGGCTCCAGCGTTCACCTGCTGGAAAACCTCGCCGCCGAGCACATGGCGCTGGATGACAAGGCCCTGCGCGACCTGGCCAGCGTCGGCGCATGAGTTCCTCAGCCTGTTCGATGATTTCCCGGAACCCGGCGCCTGCATGGCCATCGAAGACGAGATGATCCTGGGCCGCGCCCTGGCCGGGTCACAGGACCACCTAGCTAGTTGATCGCAGAGGTGTCGATGCGCGACATGATGCGGTCCGCGTCGCGGCCCAGGCGTCGCAGCTGCTCGGGCGACAGGACGTCGATGACGAGCGATCGCACATGTGCCACGTGTCCGGGTGCGGCTTCGGCGAGGGTCTGGAAGCCCTTCTGGGTCAGGATGGCATTGGTGAATCGCCCGTCTGCGGGGTCAGGCTCACGACGCACCAGGCCTCGCCCTTCGAGGCGCTTGACCAGGTGCGACAGCCGGGACAGCGACGCGTTGGTGACCTCGGCCAGCGAGCTCATCCGCATGGTTCGCTCTGGGCTCTGGGAGAGCATGGCCAGGACCTGGTACTCCACCATGGCCAGGTTCGAGTCGCGCTGCAGCTGCTGGTCGATCGACCAGGGAAGCCAGGTCATCAACCGGACTACGGACAGCCAGGAGTTTACTTCCGCGGCGGTCAACCACTTCACCGGCGGCTCCTCGGCCCCCTGGTGGGCTCCTTCGGTCATGGACCCAGGATATCGATCACTGGATGATTCAAGTGGTCACGGTACGGACATCTCATTATCTTTTTGTCGGCTAAGTCACGCCAGACGGACCGGAGCCGCGGTCAGATCTCCCCGCGGCTCCGGTAAGGCGGCGCGCGACTTAGTTCCCTCATCAGAACCCCACCACCTGGCGGATGAGAACGATGTGGATACGGCCGGGCAGCCCCTGGTGGATCTCCAGGATCTTCCCCACCGAGCTGTGCTGCCCGTGAGCGGCGATCGCGCGGGCGTCGGCGTCGCTTGCCTGGTGGGGGCTCGCATCGTCAGGACGCGCCTGCCGTGGCGCGCGGGCCGGACGCCGCTGGGTGGGCCGGTGGGGCTCCCATCGGAAGGTGGCGATGGCAGCGACGAGCCCGGCTACCGCCCATGCTGCTAGCACGATGAGGTCCCGTGCGGGCAGGAGGGAGTGGCCGCTGGTATGCCGCTGGTGGGGGCGAGGAAGCCTTCGAGCATCTCCAAGGTGGTGGTCTTGCCGGCTCCGTTGGGTCCCAGCACGGCGACCACCTCGCCGTGGGGTACCTCGAAGCTCACGCCGTCGACGGCCGCGAAGTCCCCGAAGCGCTTGGTGAGCCGGTCGACGACGATGGCGCTCACGACATCCGTCCGCCGTTGCCGATGTGACCCTGACGGCGTGCCCGCTGGGCGCTGAGCGAACCCATCCCGCCCCAGACGAGCAGGACGACGCCGATGCCGGCGAAGATAGCCCCGCCGTGGGTAGCGATCCCGGTGCCGAGGAGCACCGCTCCGGCGATGGCGCGGACGAGCGGACCGTTGTGGCCTCGGAAGAGAAACAACATGGCAGGTTCCTTACCTGGTTGTGGCGGGTTGATGGTGATCAGGAGAGGGTGATGCTTGGGTCGGGCAAGCCCCGGATGGCCATGCCGACCGCCGTCCGGACGACCTCGACCAGCGGAGTGGATCGTCCGGCCTGGCCGAACCAGTAGAGAAGGGCGGCTCGCTCGGCGGCGACGACCACCCCGGCGAGCACCAGGGGCTGAAGGTCGCCGACTGCGGCGCCGGTGCGGCCGGCGATGGCCCCCGCCAGTGCCCGTTCGCCTGCCGCCATGGCCTTCAGGTACTCGCCGTGCAGCGCCGGCTCAGCGGCCACGAGGGTGCGGAATCCGTCCAGCCAGCCATCGGGCAGTCCGTCTTGACCGTCCGGCCCGTAGAGCCCGGCGACGACCTCGACGAGGGCGTCGGCGAGCGGTTCGCCCGCGGGCCGCTCGGCCAGGTCGCTGGCCAGCCGGCTGCCTCGCAGGGTGGTCGGCCAGACAATGGCCGCCTCCTTGCTTGGGAAGTAGTTGTTGAACGTCCGGGTCGACACCCCGACGGCCTCGGCGATCTGGGGGACACGCACCCTGGCGAGTCCGTCTGCCTTGGCCAGCTCGAAGGCGGCGAGCGCCAGGTCGAGGCGGGTCTGGTCCTTCTGCAGGTCCCGGCGCCGAAGCGGGGGGTGTCCTGGAGTTGCTGGTGCGTATGACATGGCATTACCGTAGCACCAACTTGCGTGATACGCAATAAATTCTGAATCGGCATTCATTGTGTATCACGTATACCCGGGAGAACCTGATAGAGCACCCGGCCGCCGGTTACCAGGTGGGTCTCGATGCCCTTTTCGAGAGAGCGCACGCCCTCGTCGTGGAATGAGCGCAGCGCGGGGTCATCACCGGGGTCGAGCGCCGCGGCTTCCTCCCACATGGCGCGCTCACAGGACCGCCCGGTCGCGGCGAGGTCGCCGACGCGGAACTCCGCTGCGGCGCCCAGCCGCCGGGCATCCGGGTCTGCGGTGCCCGTCTGGCGATCTTTTTGCCCGAACGGTTCGTGGTTCCCCGGTCCCTACATGTACAAGCCGCCATTGACGGGGTAGACCTGGCCGGTGATGTAGCCCGATTCGGGGTCGGCCAGGAACTCCACCACCCGGGCGACCTCGTTCGGCTCGCCGAGTCGGCCGGCCGGGATCCGGGCGACGACCTTTGCCAACGTGTCGGCCGGGACCGCCGCAGTCATGTCGGTGGTGATGAACCCGGGCGTGACGGTGTTGACCGTGATGCCCTTGCTGGCGGTCTCCAGAGCCAGGCTCATGGTCAGCCCGAACATCCCCGACTTGGCCGCCGCGTAGTTGGCCTGCCCGAACCCGCCGGCCGAGCCGATGATCGAGGAGATGTTGATGATCCGGCCGTAACCGCGGTCCAGCATGTGCTGCAGCACGGCCCGGGACGCGTAGAACGCGCCGGAGAGGTTGACGTGGATGACGTGGTCCCACTCCTGAGGATCCATCCTCCGCACGGTCTTGTCGATGGTGATGCCTGCGTTGTTGACCAGGATGTCCACGTGCCCGTGCTGGTCCAGGACCTCGCTGAAGACGCGGAGGACGTCCTCGTTGTGGCCCACGTTGCCCTGGTGGGTGCTCACGCCGCGGTCGGCGTACTTGTCGGCGAACTCCCGGGCGTGGTCGTGATTGGTCGCATAGCCGGCCGCCACCGTGACGCCGCGGTTGAGCAGCCGCTCGCTGATGGCCAGCCCGATGCCGCGGGTCCCGCCGGTAACGACGGCGACCTGCCCTTTCATGTCACCCATGATGTTCCTCCGATGCTGTCGGTTTGGCGGACCTGCCCGTGGCATCCGCGATGGCCTGGTGCCGCCCGCTGCCCATGGGAGGCTTTTCGCGTTCGCCTGCCCAGGGACAGGGCCACGTCGTCCGGTCCTCCCGCCACGAGCCGCGGTGCTCGGTGGCCGAAGCGCGCCAGGCCGCCAGCAGGTCGCTCACCAGCTGCGACGCGGCCAGATAGCCCTGCCGCACAGCGAAGAACGCCGGGTTCTCGCTCCACGTCGGATCCGCGAACCGCTTGTCGCCCGCCGGCACGTGGGTCGGCGGCTTCACGTCCATGCCCAGCCACGCCGACAGCCTGCAGCCGCCCACAGCCGCCCACTAGAGGAGAAAGTCCCTGTGTGCCGGGCCCGCACTCAACTCGCCGACAGCAAGCTCATGCCCTATGTCACAGACGGCCGGGGCTGTCTCGTCTCGGGTTGAGAGTCAATTCTGGAGTCGAGAGGGTGATGGTTGTGCGGGTATTCGTGGCAGGCGGGAGCGGGGCCTTGGGGCGACGGCTGGTGCCGCAGCTCGTGGCCCGGGGCCACCAGGTGACGGCTACGGCGACGGGCTCGGCCAAGCTGGGCTTGCTGGAGCAGCTGGGCGCAGACGGCGTCGTGATGGACGGGCTGGATGCGGTGTCGGTCGGTGAGGCGGTGGCTGCGGCCAGGCCGGACGCGATCGTGCACCAGATGACCGCGCTTTCCGCGGCGCACGCCGGAAGGCCCGATTTGAAGCACCCCGACCGCTTCTTCGCCACCACCATCCGGCTGCGCTCCGAGGGGACGGATCACTTGCTGGCCGCCGCCGAGGCGATCGGCGTATCCCATGTCGTCGCGCAGGGCTTTGGCGCCTTTAATGGCATCCGCGAGGGTGGATGGGTGAAGACCGAGGAGGACCCGATGGACCCGGGCCCGGCGAGCGCGCGCAAGGGCGCGGAGGCGCTCCGCCACCTCGAGGACGTGGTCGTCAAGGCTGGTGGCGCGGTCCTGCGCTACGGCAGCTTGTACGGGCCTGGCGCCATCGACGACTGGGTCGAGCTTGTGCGCAAGCGGCAGTTCCCGCTGGTCGGGGGCGGCACCGGCTACCTATCGTGGGTGCATCTCGACGACGCGGCGAGCGCTACCGTCCTGGCCCTGGAGCAACAGGCGACCGGCGTGTTCAACATCGCCGACGACGAACCAGCTCCGGCCAGCGAGTGGCTGCCTTATCTGGCCGCGTGCGCGGGGGCGAAGCGGCCGGTGCGAGTCCCCAAGTGGGTGGCCCGGCTGCTGGCAGGGGACATGGCGGTGATCATGATGACCGAGGGGCGCGGCTTCTCCAACGCCAAGGCCAAGCGGGAGCTCGGCTGGAGACTGCGTTACCCCTCGTGGCGCCAGGGCTTCAAGGAAGAGCTCGCGTGAGCAGGGCCGAGGAGTTCGAGCGGCTGCGGCCGCTGCTGTTCTCGATCGCGTACCGGATCCTCGGCAGTGTGAGCGAGGCCGAGGACGCGGTCCAGGAGACCTGGCTGCGCTACGAGTCGTCCCCGACGCAACCCACATCGGCCAAGGCCTTTCTCTCCGCCGCGGTCACCCGGATCTCAATCGATATCCTGCGGTCGGCCCGCGTACGACGGGAGGAGTACGTCGGGCAGTGGTTCCCCGAGCCGCTGCTCACCGACCCCTACCAGGACCCAGAGCGGTCGGCCCAGTTGGCCGACTCGGTGTCGATGGCGGCGCTGTTGCTGCTCGAGCGGCTCAGCCCGCTCGAGCGGGCGGTGTTCGTGCTGCGGGAGGTGTTCGGGTTCGGCTTCTCCGAGATCGCGTCGGCGGTGGGGCGGTCGGAGGCGGCGTGCCGCCAGCTCGCGGTGCGGGCGCGGCGGCACATGGACGCAGGGCGCCCCCGGTTCGAGGCGGACCGCCGGGAGCGGGAAAAACTGGCGGCACGGTTCTTCGACGCGCTCCGGGAAGGCGACGTCGAGGGCCTGCGGGAGCTGCTCGCCGCCGACGTTCAGATGATCGGGGACGGCGGCGGCAAGGCCCCAGCGTTGGCCAGGAGCGTCATCGGCGCTGACAATGTGGCCCGGGTGCTTGCCTCAATCTTCCCCTGGCTCGTCCGGATCGAGGTGACGTTGGAGCCACGCGAGGTGAACGGCCAGCCGGGAGCGATCTTCCGCGACCGGGACGGCAAGATCCTCACCACCATAGCGCTTGACGTACTCGACGGGCAGATCCAGACGATCCGCTCGGTGCAAAACCCCGACAAGCTCGGGCACGTGGGCCCGGTGGCGGACGCCTGGGCGGCCGCCCGCGAGGTGAACCAGGCTCGGCGGCCCAAGGATTGACCGGAAGGGCCGACCGCGCCAAGACTCGCCGGGTCTGACCGTGCCGCGTGCCAAACACCCAGATCTGCGCGACAGGGATTCCGGGCCTCCCCGCAGATGCTCCGCTGCTGCGGCGCCAGGACCGCCGCGCCGCAAGATCACGAAGTGGCCGGGGTATCAGGTGCCGGGGCGCTCGTGTCGCATGCCTCTCGCCGCCGGGCAGGCCGAAGATCGACTGGGACGGCCCGGCCGCCAGGGAGGGTCAGGTCAGGTCAGGTCCCGGCACGGGCTGATCGGCACTTTGGTGCCCCGGTTCCTGCTGGAAGATTCCACCTGGCAGGTCCACTTTCGAGTGACGTCGGGGGCTGGCGGGCCCCCTAGCGTGCAGAGGACGCAAACGCACACCACTCATCCGGAGGAAAGGAATGGCCGCTCTCAGGCCCGACCAGGCCAAGACCGGCGCCGCCGGCGCCATAATCGGCACACCCGAGACGCAGGTGATCCCCCGGCCAGGCCGGTACGAGATCGACACCAGTTGTTCGGCGGTCACATTCAGAACCCGGCACCTGTTCGGGCTCGCGCCGGTTCGCGGCAGCTTCGCGATCCGGGCCGGGACGATCGATGTCGCTGAGCCGCTCGCCGACTCAAGCGTCTACGTGCAAATCGACCCCGCGAGCTTCCGCACCGGGAACGGGCAACGGGACAACAACGTCCGTTCGGAGCGCCTCCTCCACGCCGGCCGGTACCCGGTCATCACGTTCCGTTCCGAAGGCGTGGACGGTCCGGCCTTGACCGGCACGCTGACCGTGCGCAATGTCACCATGCCGGTCACCCTGTCGATCGAGCAGACTGCGGTGACACCGGGGTCGTTCGATGCCCGCGCGAGCACGCGCATCGACCGGACCGAGTTCGGCGTGACCGCGTACCGCGGAGTGGCCGGGCGGTACCTCGACATGACCGTGGAGGTGCGGTGCATGCCCACATGACCGCGGCCGCGAGCAGGACCGCGTACGCCGCTGGCCCGGCTGGATCGCCCAGGTCCAGCGCGGTGATGGTGGCGGGGCTGCGCAAGAGCTACGGCGCGGTGCAGGCCGTGCGCGGAACGAGCTTCGCCGTCGAGCACGGTCAGCGCCGTGGATGTCGCGCTTATCACCGGCATCGGCGCCGTCTTCGGAACGCCGCTGCCCACCCACTGGGTGGCGATCGCGGTGGCGCTCGTGCTCGGGGCGGCCAGTTTCTGCGCGCTGGGCGTCGCGGTGGCCTCGCTGATCCGCAATTCCGAGGCCGCGCCGGCGGTCGTGCAGCTCGTCCTGTTCCCCCTGGTCTTCATCTCCGGCAGCTACATGCCGATTCACTCGGACATGCTGAACCGCATCTCCGGCGCGTTGCCGGTGCGGCCGTTCAACCTGGCCCTGATGGGCCCGTTCGCCCAGCACAGCGGGTTCGACTGGAAAGACCTCGGCGTGCTGCTGGCCTGGGGCGCCGCAGGAACCCTCATCGCCGTCCGCCGTTTCCGCTGGGACCCCAGACCCGAATAATCGCCGCTCCACACGGAGGTAGGCCAATGTGTCCTCATCTACCCGCGTGCCCGCCGGCTGACCGGCCGGACCGGGACGCTGCCCGCACCGTGGCCTTTCACCCGGAACAGGGGTGGAGCCTCCTTTGCAACGGCGTGATCGTGTTCGACGACATGGGCGAGATCCTGCCCGACGGCCGGGTGATCCCTCCGGGCCGCCCGACCCATTCCCGGCTTCCCGTTGCCGCGTGAAAAATACCCTGCCCGCTAGGGGATCAGGCCCAGCTCCCGGGCCCGGGCGACGGCCTCGGTGCGGTTGGCCGCGCCGAGCTTGCCCAGGACGTGGCTGACATGCTTTTTGACGGTGTCGAGGGTGATCACGAACTCTGCCGCGATGACCTGGTTCGACTTTCCCGCCGCCAGCATCCCCAGCACCTCCAGCTCGCGGCCGGTCAGCGGGTCGACTAGGCCCGGCACCGCGACGGTGCCCCGCCCGGGACCCGGAGGCGCGGCGGGCTCCGCGCCGAACGCGCGCTGGAGCCGGGCCAGACAGCCCAGCGGGACCTCCGCGGCGGCCTGCCCAGCCCGCTGGGCGGCGATAAGCCTGCCCAGCAGCGCGGCCATTGGCGGGCCCTCGTCTACGAAGACGCGTACATAGCCCTGCGGGCAGGCCAGGAGAAGCGCTTCGGCCAGCGCGGCCACCGCGCAGTCTGCATCACCTGTGGCTGCCAGCGCTAGCGCCCGCAGCACGCCGACCTCGATGAGGCTTCCGGTCCGGTCCTGGGCCGCGGCCGCCTCGTGCAGCCGGTCAAGCAGCGTGAGCGCCTGACCGGGCCGATCCTGGGCAATCAACACCCGGGCCAGTACCAGATGTCCCGGCTCGCGGGGGTAGCCGGGTTCGCCTTTTGCGCCGAGGACGTTCTCTTGCGCCCAGCGTGCGGCTCCGGCCAGGTCGCCCTGGGCCAGCAGCAACCGCGCCCGCTGCGCCGGCACAGGGTTCAGCAGGCCCGCCGGCCCCGGCGATGCCCTCCCGCCCTCGCCCATCGCCTCCAGGGCGCCCGCCGGATCGCCGGTGACCTGCTTGATCCAAGCCAGCGTGGCTAGGCCGGTGGCCAGCGGCATTGTGTAGACAAACTGGCGGCACAGCGCGATGCCCTCGGTGACATGCCGAAGCGCCGTGTCGAGGCCGTTTTGTTGATAGGCCACCTCGGCCAGGCCCACATGCGCGGGGCCCGCGGCAGCCAGGGCTGGGCGGCCGGGGGGCGCGGTGATCTCGAGCACTTGTTGGTAGGTGCCTAGCGCCAAGTCCAGATGCCCCTGGCCACGCTGAACCAGGCCAAGCTCATACCCGCCCATAGCGGTCACGGCGGGCAGGTCGGCCGCCTGCCACCGGTCCATGCTGGCGGAGAAGGCGCGCTCGGCCTCCGCGAGTCTGCCGCGGAGCCACTCAGCCGCAGCCAGGTTCCACTGGGCGACAGATTCCAGCAGCCGCTCGCCGTCACCAAGCACGGCCAGAGCCCGCGCGGCGAACACCGCCGTGGCCACGGCGTCACCGCGGAGATACGCGAGATAGCTTCGGCAGAGGGCGTTCGACGCGGGGATGTTCACCAGCCAGCTACGGGCTCGGCCGGCAGTGGGCTCGAACGGCTCAGCGGCAGCGTCCGCCGGCGCGCGCTCGGCCGCTTCGAGCAGTGGTTCCGCAGCGTCCGGCTGGCCGGTGGTGGCTGCTAGCTGCGCCTGAGCCAGCAGCAGCCGGGGCCGCGACCGGACCAGCTCGGCCGGGAGCGCCGTAAGCCACCGTTGCGTCGTCACCGTCTCACCGCGCAGATTGCAGACCGTGTCATAGTGCTGCTCGATCAGCCGGGCGCCCCAGTCCATATCTCCGGCGGCCATAGCGTGGCGAATCGCGTCGTCGGCCAGCTCGCGCTCCTGGTGCCAGGCGGCGGCGTTTCGGTGCAGTTGCGCCACTCGGCCGGGTTGTTCCTGCTGAAGGCGGGCGCGGAGCAGGTCGGCGAAAAGGTGGTGGTAGCGCCACCAGCCGCGCACCTCATCCAGCGGCACCAGGAACAGTCCCGCCCGCTCCACCTGCTCAAGTAGCGCCTGGCTGCCTGTCCGGCCGGTGACGGCGTCACACAGCGGGCCGCTGAGCCGCTCGAGTACCGAGGTCTCAAGCAAGAACGTGCGTACATGCTCACTCTGATGCTCGAGCACCTCTTCGGTCAGGAAGTCCAGGACGTAGCGGTGGCTGCCGGTGAACGCCGCCATGAACCCGGCGGCATCGGGCTGCCCGCGCAGCGACAGGGCTGCCAGCTGCAGCCCGGCGGCCCACCCCTCGGTGCGGGCGGCCAGCGCCGTCACCGCCGTGTCCGGCAGGGTCGCGCCGGATGCGGCCGCCCCTTGCCGCAGCAGCGCCGCCGCCTCGTCCGCGGTGAACCGCAGTTCCGCGGCGCGCAGCTCGGCCAGCTGCCCACCGCCCCGCAGCCGGGCCAGCGCCAGCGGCGGGTCGCTGCGGCTGGCCAGCACCAGGTGCAGTCCCGGCGGCCGGTGCTCAAGCAAGAACGCGAGCGACTCATGCACCGCCTCAGAGTCAATCAGGTGGTAGTCGTCGAGCACCAGCAGCACCTGGTCCGCATCGGGCCCGGCGGCCAGCTCGTTGATCAGCGCGGTCAGCAGCCCCTCGTAAGACGAGGGCGCGGGCGGGCCGAGCAACGGCCCCACCCGTCCGGCGATTCCCGGCCTGGCCTGGTCCAGCGCGGCCACACCATGACGCCAGAATCGCGCCGGGTCGTTATCGCCGACGTCGAGCGACAGCCACGCCACCGGCTGCTGGCCGCGCCGCGCCCAGTCGGCCAGCAGGACCGTCTTGCCGAACCCGGCCGGGGCGCAGACCAGCATCAGCCCGCGCGCCAGCTCTTCGTCGAATCGTTCCGCCAACCGCGGGCGCGGCACCAGGTCCGGGCGCGGCCTGGGCACATGCAGTTTGGTGGCCAGCAGGACATCTCGCTCGGAGGCCACCTCCGATGGGGCCGCGAAGGGCGGCTCAGCCACCTCGGCCATGTTCGTACCCTGCCCGGTATTCCCGCCGGTAACCGCGCCGGGACATGCACCCAAGCGAGCAGGCCCACGATATGTGGTTTAGGGCAGGTCGGCGCCGGTCAGGAGACCGCGAAGTGCCGGTGGGCGACGGTGAGGGCGACGCCGAACGCGACGGCCAGCACGGTTCCGGCGATCAGCGAAAGCGTCCAACGGCGGCGTCCCGTCGCGGTGCGCGCGAACCAGCGGCCGGCGAACAGAAGCAGCAGGCCCTGGACGAGGAACCAGGGCTCGAACACGCCGAGGTCGCGCAGCGCCGCGAGGTTCTTCTGCGCAGCCGTCAGCGGCTCGGGCCAGCTGACAGCAGAATGCACGCCCGCAGCGTAAAGGCCCTTGGTGGCCAGCCCGTAAAGGCCGTGTGAGATGCACACCACCGAGCCGAGCCACAGCGGCGTCAGCATGACCGGGGCCGGTGGCCGGCGCGCCCAGGGCCTGGTGAGCCCGAAAACCAGCGCCGCCCCGACCGCCAGCAGGACCGAGACGATCGCGTGCAGGCCGGGCAGGTCGGCCGTGGCCGCGCCGCCGGGTAGCCCCCAGGTCCCGCCGAGGGCCCAATACAGGTGAATCGGGATGCCGGCGAGAGCGACCAGCGCGGCGAGATAGACCACTAGCGGTCCGTGCCACGCCATGCTCGCCTGCCGGCGGCGTCCGGTTGTCCGGCGTCGGAGCTCTCGGCTTTGCCGGTTTCGGCGCCTGAGCCGGGCCCGACTGGTTACCGGAACCGGCTCCGGATGTGGTAGCCGTGCTGCGCATCGAGGAAAGTACCTTCCTGGTTGGTCTGGCCGAGCCGGCCGAGGATCCGGCCGGTGTATGTCGCGGGATATTTCTGCCGAACGGCGCTGGTGCGTGCCTGGCCAGGTGCAAGCGCCCCCGGGGACTAGCTCGCGCGGGCGCCGTGCCAGGCGGCACTTTCAACAAAGTGGGTGTCGAAACGGTCTTGAAGGGCCAGCAGGATCTCGCGCGGCTCGGTGCCTGCGCGCAGGCGGACGACGTGGCGGAAGTAGTCGAAGCGCTCGATGCCGGGGGTGATGACGATCAGCGCCTCGGCGGCCGAGCCGCGATGCGCGCCGAACGCGTGGGCCAGGCCCGGAGGCACGACGAGCAGGTCGCCGGCGGCCGTGGTGATGACGTCGTCCCCGGCCAGGACGTCGAGTTCACCGCTGAGGATGAAGAACAGCTCGGAGGCCTGGTCGTGCCGGTGCGGCACGGCCCCATCGGCTCCGCGGGCGAGCGCGACGCGGTGGCTGCTAAGCGCTCCGTGGGTCGTGCTGCTGTCCGCCAGCAGCACGTGCCCGATGGAGTCGAGGCGCTCAGCCTCGTCGGCCCGAACCAGGACCGGCCGGCGCAGGTCGGGACGAAGGGTGGTCTTGCTCGTAGTCACGTCATTCTCCTTCTTGGTATGGGTTTACGAACGGGCCTGCTCGAGCGCGGGCTCGGCGCCGGCTGGCCGGCCCAGGGCAGATTCGGTCAAGCCCCGACAGTAGGAGGAACCCCAGGTGGCGAGCGTCACCCGAAAGTGGACATGCCCGGTGGGATCTTCGGCGATCGCCGGTGGAACGGAGCGCGTCAGGGGATCAGGCTCAGCTCCCGTGCCCGGGCGACGGCCTCGGTGCGGTTGGCCGCGCCGAGCTTGCCCAGGACGTGGCCGACGTGTTTCTTGACGGTGTCCAGGGTGACCACGAGCTCGCCGGCGATGGCCTGATTCGACCGACCCGCCGCCAGCATTTCCAGGACCTCGAGCTCGCGGCTGGTCAGCGGGTCGACGATGCCGGGAGGGACGGGATCGCGCGCTGGTTGCCCTGGGCCGAAGGCCCGCTGGAGGCGGGCCAGGTAGCCGAGCGGGACGTCGGCGGCTGCCTGGCCGGCGCGCTGGGACGCGATGAGCCGGCCGAGCAGCGCGGCCATCGGCGGGCCCTCGTCGGCGAAGACCCGTACGTAGCCCTGCGGGCAGGCGAGCAGCAGCGCCCCGGCCAGGACGGTGAGCGCGCCCGATCCGTCGCCGGTGGCCGCCAGCGCCCGCAGTGCGCCGGTCTCGATGAGGCTGCCGGTACGGTCCTGGGCTTTCGCCGCGGCGTGCAGCCGGTCCAGCAGGGCCAGCGCCTGCCCGGGCCGGTCCTGGGCGAGCAGGACCCGGGCCAGCACCAGATGCCCGGATTCTCGGGTGTAGGCCGGCTCGTCGTCCGGGCTGAGGCCGTTCTCCTGCGGGAAACGGGCCGCTGCCGCCAGGTCGCCCTGGGCCAGCAGCAGCCGGGCTCGCCGGGCAGGGACCGGGTTGAGCAGGCCCGCCGGGCCTGGTGCGGCTTGTTCGGCCTCGGTGATCGCCTCCAGCGCCCCGGCCGGATCGCCGGTGGCCTGCCGGATCATCGCCAGCGTGGCCAAGCCGTTGGCCAGCGGGGTGGTGTAGACGAACTGGCGGCACAGCCCGATGCCCTCGGTGGCATGCCGGAGGGCGAGGTCGAGTTCGTCCCGCTGGTAGGCGATCTCGGCCAGGCCCACGTAGCCCGGTCCGGCGGCCGGCGGCGGCCGGCCGGACGTGACCAGGCTGTGCAGGGCCTGCTCGCAGGTCAGCGCGGCCGCGTCCAGACGGCCCTGGGCACGCCGGAGCAGGGCCAGCGAGTAGTAGCCCCACGCGGTCATCGTGAGCTGGCCGGTCTCGCGCCACCCGGTGACGCTGGACGCGAAGGCGCGTTCGGCCTCGGTGAGCCGGCCGTGCAGCCATTCGGCCACGGCCAGGAATCCGTGCGTGGCCGCGCTCAGTATCCGTTCTTCCGGCTTGCTCTCGCCCAGGGCCTGCGTGGCGAACGCGGCCGTGGCCTCGGCGTCGCCGTGGAGCTGGGCGAGATAGCTGCGGTGCAGCGTGGTCATGGCCGGGACATTGATCAGGAAGCTGGCCGCGACACCGGCCGTCGGCTCGAACGGCTCATCGGCCCAGTCGGGGGGCGCGCATTCGACCGCGTCCAGCAGCGGTTCGACTTCCTCGATGTGGCCGCTGGTGGCGGCCATGAGGGCCTGCGCCAGCAACAGCCGGGGGCGGGACCTGATTACCTCGGCGGGGAGGACCGACAGCCACCGGTGGATCGTCGCGGCCTCGCCGCGGATGTTGTAGACCATATCGAAGTGCTGCTCGATGATCCGGGCCGCCCAGAGCATCTCGTCGGCAACGACCGCGTGCCCGATGGCATCATCGGCCATCCCATGCTCCTCGTACCAGGCCGCGGCGTTGCGGTGCAGCTTCGGCACGCGGCCGGGCTGTTCGGCCTGCAGGCGGGCGCGGAGCAGGTCGGCGAACAGGTGGTGATAGCGCCACCAGCCGCGCACCTCATCCAGCGGGATCAGGAACAAGCCGGACCGCTCCGCCTCCTCGAGCAGCGCCTGGCTGCCCTCGCGGCCGGTGATGGCGTCGCACAACGGGCCGGACAGCCGCTCCAGCACCGAGGTCTCCCGCAGGAACGCGCGCAGCTGGCTGTCCTGCTGCTCGAGCACCTCTTCGGCCAGGTAGTCCAGGACGTAGCGGTGGCTGCCGGTGAACGCGGCCACGAACGCGGCGGCATCCTCGTGTCCGCGCAGCGACAGCGCGGCCAGCTGCAGCCCGGCCGCCCACCCCTCGGTCCGCGCCGCCAGCGCCGCCACCGACGCATCCGGCAGGGCCGACGCCATGTGCTGGAACAGCTCCCCGGCCTCCGCGGGCGTGAACCGCAGCTCGGCCCCGCGCACCTCGGTCAGCTGGCCGCGGGCCCGCAGCCGGGCCAGCCCCAGCGGCGGATCGCTGCGGCTGGCCAGCACCACGCCTATCCCGGCCGGGCGATGCTCAACCAGGAACGCGAGCGACCGATGCACCTGCACCGAGCCGATCACGTGGTAATCGTCGAAGACGAGAAGAGCCTCCTCCTGTCCGGCCAGGTCGTTGATCAGCGCCGTGACCAGGCCCTGGAACGACGACGGCGCGGGTGGCCCGAGCAGCGGGGCCACCCGTTCGCCGATCCCGGGCCGCGCCCGGTCCAGCGCGGCCACCGCGTGACGCCAGAACCGGGCCGGGTCGTTGTCCCCCGCGTCCAGCGACAGCCACCCAGCCGAATGCCCGCCGCGCCGGGCCCAGTCCGCCAGCAGGACCGTCTTGCCGTATCCGGCCGGGGCACAGACCAACACCAGCCCCCGCGCCAGGCCCTCATCAAGCCGTGCCAGTAGCCGCGGCCGCGGCACGAGACCGGGCTGCGGCCCGGGCATGTACAGCTTGGTGGCCAGCAGGGCATTCCGCTCTGGGGCCGTCACCGTCGGCTCACCCATCGCTGACCTGCACCGCTCTTCGCCTCCGCGACCCTCCGTATCGTCGCTGGAAGGACCTAGTCGCGAGTCGGCCTGCCGCTTTCCCGCGGGCGGTCCTGAGCCGGCCATTCCATTTGCCCTGGCCGGCCTGCCTCCCCCTTTCGCCGGGCTGAGGGCCGGACTGGCCGGGCGTCCGCTGGACATCCTGGTCAACAACGCCGGCGGCGCTTCGGGGACCGGCTCGATCGAAGAGACGACGCCCGGGGAATTCGACCGGCTGATCGCTGGCGACGTACTCGTCGAGCTTGTGCAGGTAGATGTTGCTGAGCACGGGCGATACCACGCCGCCCTATGCGCAGTGCCGGGTTATGCGCAGCGATGGCCTGCCGGGCCTCGTAGGGGCCGGATCGGCGAGTGGGCGCTGCGCATAATTTCCGGGTGACGGTCAAAGGCTGGTGAGCCAGTCGAGGAGGCCGGAGTCTTGGTTCCATTCGGGCAGGTCGCTGGTGACGATGCCGGGGTAGGCAGCTTCGAGGGCCTTGCGTTTCGACTCGGTCGAGGCGCGCTCTGGCGGACTCAGATATCGCAACTGCCTGAATGCCTTCCGCTTTATGTGGTCTGGATGTCAGCCGCTGCGGCGGAAGCCGCCTTCGGTGTTGATGACCTGCCCGGTTATCCAGGCGGCTTCGTCGGTGGTCAGCCAGGCGATCAGCCGGGCCGAGTCATCGGGGGTCCCCCAGCGTCCTTGCGGGAAGCGGCTGCGCAGGGCTTGGAGTACCTCCGGCGGATAGCCGCCGGTGTCGACTGGGCCCGGGTTGACCGTGTTCAGCGTGATCGCCTGGCCGGCCAGCTGGTCGGCCAGGGTGCGGGTGATCGAGGCGAGCGCGCCCTTGCTGGCGGCGTAGGCGATCTCGCCGGGTATCGGGCCGAGGTCCTGACCGGAGGTCATGAAGACGATACGGCCGCCAGGGCGGCCGTCGTGCCGGGCCGTGAAGGCCTGGGCCAGCAGGATCGACGAGCGGGTGTTGACGGCCCAGTGCGCGTCGAGGATGGCGGCGGTGAGGGTGCCGAGCGGGCCGTCGCCGCCGCTGCGGGCG
Source organism: uncultured Actinomycetes bacterium (assembly GCA_963798675.1). GTDB lineage: Bacteria > Actinomycetota > Actinomycetes > Streptosporangiales > Streptosporangiaceae > Palsa-504. The sequence goes on from CAWCUJ010000052.1 coordinate 127,707, forward strand.
TGGTTGCAGATGAGGATGTCCAGGTGGCCGAGCTGGCCGGCGGCCGCGTTGATGAGCTGTTCGGGGGCGCCGGGTTCGGCGAGGTCGAGTTCGGTGTCATGAACGCGGGCGCCATCGGCGGCCAGCGCGCTGGTGATGCCGTCGATGATGGCGTGGATGCCGCCGGGGTCGACGCCCCGGGGCTGGTCACGGTCGTGCGGCGTGTAGTGGTGCAGGAACAAGCTGGCGCCCAGGGCGGCCAGCCGGCGGGCGATGGCGTAGCCGATGCCGGCCTGGCGGCTGACGCCGGTCACTAGTGCTGTCCGTCCGCGCAAGGGGAGCGGGTCCCTGCGGAGCTGGGCGGGAGAGAGTTCGCCTGGAGTCATGATCGCTGCTCCTTGTGTTGTGTCGGAGTTCATGGGTGCTCGCCTGCGGGTGTCCGGCGGCTGACCTCGGCGGCGTCGGCGGCCCAGTCGCCGGCGGAGGCGCGCTGCCAGGCGACGGCGACGGTGATGTGGATGCCGAGTAGGCAGGCCAGCACGGCCGCGGGAAGGTCGGTGGCAAGCTGGAACAGCGCGGCCAGGTCGCGGGCTGCTGCTCGCGCTCAGGTCCGCCAGAGTGAGAACTTGCGTGTGATTGGATCAATCATTTCCTTGAGGCCGAATATGCAAAGGCCCCAGTAGTCGATGTCCTCTTCTCGCAGCGACCGGGTCCGATCCATTTGTTCCACGAACGTATCCTTGGTCATTGACTCGGTAAACGAGCGCGCCGTCCGCCAGGCGCTCGGCGATGGCCCGGCCGATGCCCCCAGAAGCGCCCGTGACCAGCGCGGTCTTACCTGCTAGCTTGCTCATTTCGCACCTCTCCTCAGGTCACTGCTAAGTGTTTGTCCCGGATACCGTTCCGTGAATGCGCGCGGACCCGGCGCTGATCACCGACACCGCCCTGACGGCCCTCAAGGCCGGCAGCTCTCCGGGCCGTCGCCCGACCCGACCAGGGTCGCTAGTCCCAGGCAGGACTCGCTGGGCTGCTCGTGCATGGCCGACCGCTGGCCTGCGTCCAGGCGGGGATCGTCGTAACTGAGCGTCCCGCTGGCCGGAATTCTTGGTCGCGTGGACGGCGCGCGACGCCGGGCCCGGCGCGCCTGGCGGGCCAGGCGTTCATCCTCTGCTTTCGCGTGTAGTTCCCTGATGTGGTCGGCTGCAAGTTGCCGGATGATGACCGGATGCATGATCTCCTCCTGGTGTTTCCTGCGCGGACGGCCACGCGCGATGGTCAATCTGGATCGAGGTGGCGTACCGAGATCAGGAACAGCCCGAGGTCGCGTACCTTGGTCAGCAACCCGTGCAGGGCGGCCTGATCGGCGACCGGGCCCGCGATGACGGTTTCCTCCCCGTCGCTGGTGATCTGGAGGTCCTCGAACCAGGCGGTCCACCGCCCGTCGAGGATGCCCTTGACCCGGATCTCGTAGCGCGAGTACTTCAAGCCCATGTACCGTCCTTCGGTTGAGGTCCGTGGATCTGCACGCTACGAACGCGGGACCAGGATCGGCGTCACCCGAAGGTGCCCATGCGGGTGGAATCTTTCGCGACGGCGACGGCACGATGGTGCCGCCCGGATCAGGGCCCGAGTTGCCGCCTGGATCGGGGCCCCGGGTTCAGGCCGGGCGGCTGATAACTACGATGGGGTTCGGGCAGCGACGCCAGATCGCTGGAGGCGCCGATCGTGCAGGTTACCGATGGGTGAGCCGGCCGCAGCCGAGGCCGCAACGTCGGAGCGCGATGTCCTGCTCGCCACCAAGCTGAACGTGCCCGGGTTGCGGCCAGATCTGGTGCCGCGCCCGCGGCTGGCACAGGGGCTCGATGAGGGCCGGAGACGCGGACCGGCCCTGGTCTGCGCGCCGGCCGGGTACGGCAAGACTGTGCTGCTGGCCGAGTGGGTCCGAAGCGGTCGGCATCCAGTGGCCTGGCTGTCGCTGGATGCTGGCGACAACGACCCGGCCCGGTTCTGGCGGCATATGGTGGCCGCGCTGGACCGGGTGCGGGCAGGGATCAGCGAGCGGCTGGATCCGCTGCTCGGGCAGCCCGCGCCACCGTCGTTCGAGCCGCTGGTGACGGCCCTGATCAACGAGTAGCCGGCCAGCCTGACGCAGACGAGGCGCTGCTGGTCCTGGATGACTATCACGTGATCAGCTCGCAGCTGGTGCACGAGTCGCTCGGGTTCCTGCTCGCGCACCGGCCGCCGGGGCTGCACCTGGCGCTGACCAGCCGCAGCGACCCGCCACTGGCCCTGGCGCGGCTGCGGGCCCGCGGGCAGCTGACCGAGCTGCGCGCCGCGGAACTGCGGTTCACGCCCGGGGAGGCGGCGGCGCTGCTGCAGCAGGTCGCGGCTGCACCCGGCGCAGCGGGTCGATGCGCCGCTGCCGGACGCGGTCGCTGCGGCGCTGGCCGCGCGGACCGAGGGCTGGGCGGCGGGGCTGCAGCTGGCTGGCCTGTCGCTGCGCGGGCGGGCCGACGTCGACGGCTTCGTCGCCGCGTTCACCGGGAGGGCGCCGCGCCGCGCACGGCCCGTACCCAGAACACGCCGTGGCGTGGGCCGCGAAGCAGCCAGCAGCGGCATCCCCGACCGGGACACCGGAGCGCGCCGGCCCGATACGACACCAGCGCCCCGGCCGCGACCCGCCCGCGGGATCGCACGGCCACATCCTGGCGGCCGGGCGCTCGCCGGATCGTCTTGTCCACCACGTCCAGGTGCCGGCCGGCCGCGCGCAGCGACCAGCGCTGCTCGTAGAGGCGGACCGCCTCGTCAACCTGAGATTCGGTTAAGTCCGTGGTGTTGGCATATGACTCCCGCCGCCTGCGACCCGCCCCGCGCCGACGGCGGGAGGAACCCTGCTTTCGCATCCCACGGCAGCGCCACGCCAGTGGCGCATGATTTCTAATACCGCGTCGCCCCAGTGTCATTACAGCGGCTACCAGGTCCCGCAACGGTCCGGCGAGGTCGTGCTCGGCGACCATTAGATCCCGCTCGCCCACGCGGAGATGGTAGATGGCGCCGCCAGGAGCCGGCCGGTACGGCACTGAGACCGCCGGGGCACGTTCGGCGAGCTCCTCTTATTGGAGGGCGTCGATGCGGGGCAGCGGCGTCGACCATCCGGCGCTTGATGGTGCTGCCGGACCCGATTCGGGTCACTACGACCCTCATCAGCCCAGTATGGCCCTTGCGTGTACCCGGCCGAGGAAGATGCCGCTTCCGGCTGGCTCACGCCCGGACTCCCGCCAGGGCGGGGTAGTCGGCCAGGTCGATGTCGTTGGCGGCGTTGTCGCCGTACTTGATCATGAGGCTGAACGCCCGGGACCCGAGGAACCAGTTGCGCGCCCGGATGCCCCACGCTGTTTTCGGCGCCAGGAACCGGCCGGTGTTGGTGTTGCCCGCGATCTTGGCGTACCGGCGCATGATCTCGTCATACCGGGCGTAGGCGGCTGTGTGGTCCCCGTCGGCCATCGCCAGTTCGCCGACCAGCACGTAGGCGCCGACCACGGCGAGCCCGGTGCCGAAGCCGCCTAGGGTGTTCCCGTACCCCGCGTCACCGACTAGGGCGACGCGGCCCGAGGTGTACCGGCCTTTCATCCGCACCTGGGCGATGACGTCGAGGTAGAAATCGTCGAGGCGGTCGAGTTCGGCCAGCATCGAGGGCACCTCCCCGCCCATGTCCGCGAACTTCTCGGCGATCAGCCGCCGCTGGGTCGCGACATCGCCGCGGGCGCAATCCAGTTCCGGAGACGCGAACAGGTACAGGTGCGACCCCTTCGACCCGCCCCTGGCCGCCACCCGGCCGGGCGCGTTCCATGCGAGGGCGGTCAGCCGTTCGCGCCGTCGGCTGTCGTGGCCCCATCCGGGAGCACCCGCGACGCAGTAGTAGTAGCCCAGGTGGCGGACGTAGTCGCGCTCCGGGCCGAAGGCCAGCCGCCGGACCCGGGAGTGAATTCCGTCGGCGCCGGCCACGAGGTCGAAGGTCTGCGCGGCGCCGCGTTCGAACTTGACGTGCACACCATCGGCCGTCTCGGTCAGCGCGGTGATCGAGTCGCCGAAGCGGTACTCACAGTCGGCGGCGGTGCGCTCGTACAGGATCGCGGCGAGATCCCCGCGCAGGATCTCGGCGTCGCCGCCGGTGAACTCGCCCGACATGACCGCCAGTTCGCGCCCGGCGGCGTCTAGGTACACCGTGTCGTGCCGGCCGGTCTGCCGCTGCAGGATCTCCTCCCAGATGCCCATGCGCTCGAGCACGGTCCGGTGGGTGCGGCCCTTGAAGTCGACAGCCTGGCCGCCGGGCCGCAGGGCGGGCGCCTTCTCGACCACGGTGACGTGGAAACCGTACCGGTGCAGCCAGTAGGCGAGGGCGGGACCGGCGATGCTGGCGCCGGAGATGAGAACGGTCTGGTTGCGCATGAGCTATCTCCTAACTGCGTCTTATGGACGCTAATTAGCGTATGATGGACGCAGTTTTACGTCAAGCCTCTTATCCGGGAGGATGGAGACCATGGCCGCACCCACCACCCTCGACCTGCTGTGGGGCACCCGTCAGCGGCCCCGGCGCGGGCCGAAGCCGTCTCTGTCGCTGGAGCGGATCGTCACCGAGGCGATCGCGCTCGCGGACGCCGAAGGGCTGGCGAACCTGTCGATGCAGCATCTGGCCGAGCGGCTGGGCTGCGCGAAAATGGCGCTGTACCGATATGTCCCCGGCAAAGCCGAACTGGTCGCGCTGATGGTCGATGCCGCGCTCGGCGACCCGCCGCAACCTCCGGCGCAGACGACGCAGACAGGACAGACGGCGGAGACAGGGCAGACGGCAGCGCCCGGCGAACAGCCGTGGCGAGCCGTCCTGCGGCTGTGGGCGACGACGGCCTTCGGCCGGTACCGCGTACATCCGTGGGCAATCGAGGCCACCGCGGGCGCGCGGCCCACCGGCCCGCACGAGATGGCCTGGCTGGAGACCGCGCTCGCCGCGCTGGCAGGCACCGGCCTGACCGGCCCCGAGCGGCTCGACGCCGTGGTGCTGCTGAACGGCCACGTCCGGAGCCTGGTCCAGGTGACGCCCGCTGGCCAGGAAGATCTCGAAGCGGAGATCACCCGCCAGGTCGGCGCGGCCCTGTCCGCCAACCCGGACCGCTACCCGCAGGTCCTGGCGGCCTTCTCCGACTCGCCGCAACCCGCCGGGCGCGACAACGCCCTGCACTTCGGCATCGACCGCATCCTCGACGGCCTCGCGGCCCTCATCGCGGCCCGCTCGGCGTGACCACTGCCGCCACGCCGAGATCACCCTGGTCAGCTAGCAAAGTGCGGCTGCCGTACAACCGCCGCCGTATCGGCTGGCTAGGCCGAAGTGGCGGTTAGTTTGACGCGTGATCTTGTGTCTGAGCAGGGGGTATGGTGAGCCGACACGCCTGCGCCAGACCTGGGCGCCGCTGACCTGCACCGACGAGCAGGTCCAACGCGCAGCTGGCCGTGTCGATCGGCCGGATGTGGCGGGCGCTGGCGGCACCGGTGCGGTCGCGGCGCGCGCGGGGCTCGCGGCCAGCAGGGTTGGCCAGGAACACCGGGCGGGTACGGGCGCTCGACGCCGAGCCGATCACGCTCGACCAGCAACCGGCGTTTGTGTGGCGCCGCATCGCGGGCAGTTCCTGATGCCAATCGGGTACTAGTGGACGGTCGCAGCCTATTCCTTGGGCGTCGCGTGTGCGCTGATCCGGTGGCGCAGGCTCGGCGCGTTCTCCGCCATCCCCGCGCTGCCCGCCAGCGAACTGCCGTTCATCATCGGGTATCTGCTGATCACCTCGACCGTGCTCGCCCTCGTCGACGGCGACCTCGGCTCCCCGACCGGCGCCGCCGTCGCCGCCTTCGCGCTGCTCGCACTGGCCGACCTCATGGTCGTGGTGTGCCGTGCGCTGCGTGCGCACGCGGCGTTGCGCAACGCCGGGAGGCCGAGGCGGTCGTGGGGCCGCATCCTGCGCGCCCCGTTCTTCCCGGGCCGGCACGACGTGGTCCGGGGGCGCGGCCTGGCCTACGGTGACGGGCGGCACCGCACGCTGGACGTGTACCACCGCCGTGACCCTCGCCGACCAGCCGGCCGACGTGCGCGATGCGATCGCCTGGGTACGGGCCCACGCTGCGGATTATGGCGCCGAACCCGGCGCGCTGTACGTCACCGGCAGTTCGGCCGGCGCGAACCTGGCGATCCGGGCGGTGTGCGACGGCGAGACCGGCATCGCGGGCCTGATCTGCCGTTACGGCTATTACGGCAACCTCGAGCCGCGCGGCGACGTGCCACCCATGCTCATGATGTACGGCGAGAAGGACATGCTGATACCGGTGGCGGACGTGCGCGCCTTCGTGGAGCGGGTACGTGCAGTGTCGAGCCGCCCGGTCATCTACGCCGAGCTACCCGGCGCCCACCACGACTTCGACATGTTCGAGTCCATCCGGTCCGCCGCGGTCAAACCAGGCAGTGGAGCAGTTCACCGTGAGGGTCAGCACTTCCCGGATGTGAACTTTCAAGGCTGGCGGCCTGTATGAGAGTCGTGACCACTTGGTAGCGCGCCAGGTCCGGGCCGTGCCCGCTACGTGCACCTCAGAAGGGTCACCACGGCTATTCATGGTCATCCACGGACCGCGGGTTCAATGGGTCGATGCAACAGGCAACGACCGGGCCGCGCCATACTGGTCAGGTGGAGCCTGAGCCTGGTTCTCTGGCGGAGTACTTCGACGGCTGGTACGCCGACATGAGCGGGTCGCCGGTCAAAGACGAGATCGAGCAGCGCCATCTGGGCCTGCCGCCGCAGCTGCTGTCCACGAGCCTGCTCGGCTGGGACGGGATCGCCGAGGCCGCCGCGGGGCTGCGCCTGTTCCCGGGGGGCACGCTGGTGGACCTGGCCTGCGGCCGTGGCGGCTATGGCCTGGAGATCGCCGCCCGCACCGGGGCCCGGCTGATAGGGGTCGACTTCTCCGCCGAGGCGGTGCGCCAGGCCCGCGAGCTGGCGCGGCGGCTGGGCGCCACGGCGGACTTCCGCATCGGCGACCTCGCGGCAACCGGCCTGGACGCCGGTTCGGCCGACGCCGTGCTGTGCGTCGACGCGATCCACTTCGCCCCGCAGCCAGACGCCGCCTACTGCGAGATCCGGCGGATCCTGACCTCTGGCGGGCGCGCGGTGCTGACCAACTGGGAGCCCGTGGAATGGGACGACCAACGGCTGCCTGGCCGGCTGCGGCGGGTCGACCTCGGGGCGGGACTGACCGCGGCCGGGTTCGAGGCCGTCGAGGTCCGCGACCGCTCCGGCTGGCGGGCCAGCGAGCGCGCCATGTGGCAGGAAGCCGCGGCACTCGACCCCGGTGACGACCCGGCGCTGCGCTCATTCCACGACGAGGGCGTGCGCTCCCTGGAAATCTTCGGTCTGGTCCGCCGGGTCCTAGCCACCGCCAGCGCACCGTAGGCCACCCGCATATCAGCTTTCCGCCGCCGACCGCTTCTGAGCCGGCCGCGGAACGTGACCGGCTCATTGAAGTCAGCCGCACGCGGAGCCGCCTTACCTGGGCGCTTGGTGCCTGCTCGGCGATGATCAGCTGAGTCGGGCAGATGAGGTGGCTCTGCCGCGCCGATGGAGCGCAGCGTCGGCAGCATCGCGCGGCCGGCCTACGGGTCGTCTACCCACACATATCCGATGGTGACGGTGCCGCCGGAGACCTCCTCGGTCAGCGTGGCCAGGCGGGCGGCCTCCTCGGCCAGGTCGCGCCAGCCACGCAGCGCCGCGGCGCGATCGAGCGAAAAGGTGAGCTCCGCGACCAGGGTCCGCGTACCGACGGGATGCAGCCGGAACTCGAACTCGACGACGATTTCCGAAGTTGCCGCCACCGCCGCGTAGACCCCAGAACAGGTCGGGGTGCTCATCGGCGGACGCGCGCACGACGTCGCCGTCCGCGGTGACGACGGTGCAGGACACAACGTTGTCGCAGGCGAGACCGTGCTGGCGCCGGACGGGTCGAGGAAGTCCTTGGCGGTGTTGGCTCCGAAGCGGACAACGGCCGGATGCCGTCCTCGCTTCAGGCCTAGCTCTGCCAGCGTGTCCCGGGCCGTCGCTCTGCCCCTCGTGCTCGGTCATACCTACCTCGACTCGCGCTGTGATGGCGGCCAGGGACTGCACGAGTGCGTGCCCGCGCCTCCGGGGTCTGCGCTACGGAATAGGAGCGCGTTCGTTATCTGCTGCTGTGGTCATGAGGTTCCTCGCAGTGCCCGGTTGTTCGGTGCGGGTACGGGCACCTTGTCTGGTGCCGGATGCTCGTACCACCCGGCTGGGCATGGTGAGCTGGTAAAGACGACGACGGTCATGGGCAGCAGTCCGCGGGTGAGCGGCAGGCGGGTTGCGGCTGGGTAGGCGACCCCCCATGCGAGCCCTCGTCCGCGTGGTGCGGGGAGGAACCGTACTCCGGTGATGCCGCGATGGCGGCGGCGGATCTGGCGAACGCCGCGGGGGCCGGTGCCCCATGGTTGGGGGGCATCCGGTACGCGGCGCTCTGGCGGTGGCCGGTGCGGGTTGCTGCCCATGCCGGGATGGTGTCGAAGACGACGGTGGCACCGGGCAGGCGCTGTGCCACCATCTCGAAGAAGCCGTCGACATCTGCGGGGGTGAGGTACATGAGCAGTCCCTGGGCCAGGATCAGGACGCCATCTGCCGACTCTATTGCTGCCGTCCATCCGGCCGCCGCGCTTCGCTGCCCCGGTTGTACAGCGTGATCAATGCGGTCTCGGCGACGCCGGCCAATCCTGTAGCCGATATGGCCGGTTCCCTGAGGTCGTCGGTGGCGCTCGGGGGATCTCGCTGTTCAACCTCTCGGTGTCGCTCACCAGGCGCGCCGCCGCCCACCGCCAGGTCTGGCCTGGTCCTGTGCTCGTGTCGAGCAGAGCGCCCGTCGACTCGGGCCGACCCGGTGCGGCCCTTCGTGGCCGTTGTGAAGGGGATGCGGCTGGCCATCGCCCTCGGGGCGACGACGGCCAGTTCGGCCAGCTGACTCAGGCTGAGGAGGAGCATCACTGCGTGGGTGCCGGTGGCCAGCCGGGCGCCGTCGGCGTCCGCCCGCCAGGCCAGGGCCACCCCGATGGCGCCGAGGACAATCCAGAGGACCACCGACATGGCGCGGTAACGATGAGCCAGGTAACCGTCTTCTTCAGGTTCACCGTCGAGCCCCGCCACTGCGAGCCGACGTTCCCAGCCGATGCAGCCAATGACGGCGAGCAGTCCCAGGACGCTCATGACGGCCAATCCCAGCCCAGCTGGGCAAACAGGCTCTGAACGGTCTGCTTGTCTGAGTCAGTGGTCGTAGTCACCACGATCCTCCCTTTTATTCTTACGACGTAAGAGGCAATACTTACGACGTAAGATAAGTCAAGCGACGGGAGACCCGGATGGGCAGCCGCAGTCAGGGCGAGCGGGCCGGCCTCAGCCGCGATCTCGTACTTGACGCCGCGGTTGCCCTTGTGGACAGCGACGGCCTCGACGGGCTGTCCATGCGGAAGCTCGGCGCGGCCCTCAACGTCGAGGCCATGACCCTCTACCACTACCTGCCGAACAAGGCGGCCCTGCTCGACGGGCTAGTCGAGTGGGTCCTCGAGCACACCACCACCGCCCCGGCCGCCGACGGCCTGCCCTGGGACGAAACGCTGCGCCGCTACGCGGAAACGCTACGCACCACCCTGCTCGGCCACCCCGGGGTACTGCCTCTCTTCTTCACCCGGCCCGCCGTGACCCCCCAGACGCTGAAGGCGGCCGAACTCGGCCTACGCGTCCTCAGCGACGCCGGCTTCGCCCTCCCGCGGGGAGTAGACATGATCAACGCCCTCAACATCTTCGTCGTCGGCCACGCCATGGCCGAGGTCGGCACCGCCGAGCTCAGCCGGCGAGGCAGCCCCGGCGCGGCGGCCGCCCTGGCCCAGCTCGACATCAGCGACCTACCGCTCGTCACCGAGGCGGCCCGCCACAGCCAAGGCGTCGATGATGAGGCCCGATTCCGCTTCGGCCTCGACGCCCTTCTCTACGGCTTCGCCCGATGGCAGGGACGAGACGAGGACTCGAAGACGCCCCAACACCAAAGGAGGAAATCAAAGTGAGCGATCCCGTGACGCGACAGCAGGACGCTTAGCTCGGCGAGGGGGAGACACCCCGCGCGCGGTCAGCCCGCGCGTCGTTTCCCCATGACCCCCGGCCCGGCGCGCTTCCTCGCGCGCGGCCGGTGCGGTGACGCGGCGGGACGCAGTTCCTGTTCCTGCGATCCGCTCGGAGTCAAGTCCGTTGTCACACCCTCGACCCGATGGCCGACGGCATCGATGCCGCCCGGCTGAGGCACTGCGGATGATGCCGGCCGGTGCGATGGGACCGCCGCGCCGTGCGGGTGATACCACGGTCCGTTCGGTCAAAGACCTTCATCAGCGGACACCGCCACACGGCTACCGCGTCCGCTGCTCTTCACCTGAAAAGCGCCTTCGACTCGGGTACGGACCGGACGCTCGACAAGCCCAATCCTCCCAGGTCAAAGGCACTTTTTCATCCGGAACAACACCCAGCGGTAATTGCCGACGAAGGCCCGAGGCTAATGCGGCCGGATGTTGTGGTTGCGGGCGAACAGATTGCCGGGGTCGTACTGACGCTTGACCGCCGCGAGCCGGTTATAGACCTCCGATGGATAAATCGCGGCGATATCCTCCGCGGTGGCAGAAGAGAGGAAGTTGGCGTAGGCGCCGCTGACGTGAGGTGCGAGCCTCGCCCAGATCGCTTCCAGAGCGGGACGAGCGGCCTCGACGACCGGCTTCGGGCCCGCGCTGGTCGTCACGAACATCAACTCCGCTTGGCGGTGCGCGTAGGCGGTGGTGTCGTCGGGGACTCGGGATACCGCGCCGCCGAGGCTGCGAACGGCGATGAACGGCGACCGCTCCGATGCCCTGACCTCAGCCAGGATCTGAAGGACCTCGGGCACCGATTCCTTGTCGACAAACGCGCTGCGAAGTGCGAACTGGAGGCCAGGCGGCGGAGGCGTGCCATCCGCGAGCGCGTCCGCATAGGGTTGCAGCGCGATATCGTCGTCGGTCACCGTGCCGAGCCGGCGGATCGGGTCGATGGCCTGGGCCGCGAGTTCCGGGTCGTCGCCGTCAAAGGCGACGTAGATCTCGACCGGTGCTTCGGGTCCGCGGAATGGATTGGCAAAGTCCGCGGTGGACGTGAGCTCGTCCGGGGCGGTTCGGAGGTAGTCCGCCCAGCCCTGAATTACGGTGGCCGCCTCCGATGCCGCGAAGGCGATCTTGCCGTAAAAGACGTCTGTCGTCGGGTGCGCCGCGAAATCGAAGGCGGTCACGATCCCGAAATTGCCGCCGCCTCCGCGAATCGCCCAGAACAGCTCCGGGTTCTCCGCGGCGCTTGCATGCACGAGCTCTCCGCCGGCGGTGACCACCTCCGCGGCCGTCACGTTGTCCAGGGCCAGACCGTGCTTCCTGGCCTTCCAGCCGATGCCGCCGGTCAAGGTCAGCCCGCCGACACCGACGCTCTTGGTGTCGCCCGAGGAGATCGCCAGGCCATGCGGGGTCAGGGCCGCCGCGACCTGACCCCAGGTGGCGCCGCCGCCGATCCGCACGAGGTAGCGTTCCTTGTCGATGATCTCCACGTTCTCGAGCTGGCTGAGGTCGATCACGACGCCGCCGTCGTTGGTGCCGAAGCCCGCAAAGCCGTGGCCGCCGCTTCGCACGGACAGCAAAAGCCCTGTGCTGGCAGCAAACCTGACACCTGCTTGCACGTCCCCGGCGCTCCCGGGCCGCAGAACATGGGCCGGATTACCCGAAGCCAAGAGCGTGCGACTAGCCGATTCGTACTCCGTTCCACCCGGTTCGATGATGTCGCCGCCGAAGTCACGGCGAAGGGTTTCGAGCGCTGAGCTCATGATGTTCCTTTCCGGAGAATCCTCGTTATCCGAACTGGCTGCTTTTGGTCGTAGTGCTTGGTGGTCATCTCCTTCCGGCAGCGGTACGCGCTGGGCGCGCGGTGCGGGTTGCCGGGGCAGTCTTGGCTCGGGTGGGCAGGAGGAGGGCAATGAGGACCGAGGCCAGGCTGACGGCTGCGCAGATGAGCAGGGCGATGCGGTAGCCGTGGACAGTGGCGGCGGCAGGGCTGGCGAGCTGGCTGTGGCGGGTGGCGGTGGCGGCGATGGTGACGAGCACGGCGAGGCCGATGGCGCCGCCGAGCTGGCGAGCCGTGTTGAACAGGCCGGAGGCGAGCCCGGCGTAGCGGGTCTCGATACCGGCCGTGGCGGATGCGGCTAGGGGGAGCAGCATGAGCCCGATGCCGGCTGCGATGACCAACATGGGGCCGAGGATGCGGGCCAGGTAGTCGGAGTGGTCAGGGAGCAGGGACATCCAGGCCACCCCGACCGTGGTGAGAATCCCGCCAGCGAGGGTCAGGAAGCGGGGGCCGAAGCGCGGCAGGAGCCGCTTGGCTGCTAGCGGTCCGGCCGCCAGCAGCACGGTCATAGGGACGATGGCCACCCCGGTGCGCAGCGCGCTGTAACCGAGGATCTGCTGGAGGTAGAGGGACAGGAAGAAAAAGCCGCTGGTCATGACCACACCCAGGCAGGCCATGACGGTATTGCCCACGGCCAGGCTGCGCCGCCTGAGGATGCTGAGCGGGACGAGCGGGGCCGCGCTGCGGGCCTCGATCATTCCGAAGGCGGCCAGGAGGACCACGGCGGCGGTCAGGGCGACGATGACGGAGATCGATCCCCACCCCTTACTGGTGGCCTGGGAGACGGCGAAGACCAGGGAGCTGACCCCGACGGTGACGGTGAGCGCGCCCGGCAGGTCGAGGCGGGCCCAGTCACGCCTGGGCGGTGACGGCACTGGGCTGGCCGTGGCGGCGATGAGCAACGCGACGCCGATGGGGACATTGATGAACAGCACGTAGCGCCAGGAAAGCTCGGTGGTGAGCAGCCCGCCCAGCACGACCCCGACGGCGCCGGCCGAAGAGCCCACCGCGGCCCACAGGGACAGTGCGTGGGTGCGGGCCGGGCCTTCGGGGTGGCTGGCGGTGATCAGGCTCAGGCTCGACGAGGCCAGGGCAGCGGCACCGATGCCCTGCAGGACGCGGGCCGCGATCAGCAGCCAGGGATCCTGGGCCAGGCCGCCAGCCAGGCTGGCCGCGGTAAAGACCGTCAGGCCGGCCTGGAACACGCCCTTGCGGCCGAAGAGGTCGCCGGCCCGGGCCGCGAGGAGCAGGAACCCGCCGAAGGTGATCAGGTAGGCATCGACCACCCACTGCTGATCGGCCGCCGAGAGCCCGAGAGCGGTCTTCATGGCCGGTAGGGCGACGTTCACGATCGACGTGTCGATGATGACCATGAAGTTGGCCACGCACGCGATGGCCAGGATGACGCCGGGCGGCACGTGCGGCCGGGCGGCTGGCTCGGCCGAGGCCGCCGGCGTAGCGGCGGTTCTGGGGTGGGACATGACAGCGACTCCTTCGGAAAGATCTCTTCGGTTCCGAACTTATTGAACAAGTTCAAGTTGAACAAGTTCAAGTTAATTAAGCTAGTCTGAGGAATCAAGCGAGCCGGACAGGCCGGCGCGAGGATGAGGAGCGAGTCGAATGCGGTTGCGCCGCGAGCGCGTGGTGGACGTGGCGATAGCGCTGCTCGACGCCGACGGGCTGGACGCGCTGACGATGCGCAAGCTCGCCACCCGCCTGGGCGTGCAGGCCGGAGCCCTTTACTGGCACTTCGCGGGCAAGCAGGCCCTGCTCGACGCGATGGCCGACCGGTTCCTTGAAGACTTCGCCGCCGATCTGCCGACCGGGTCGTGGGACGAGCAACTCGCGGCCGCGGGCTGGCGGCTACGCCAGGTGCTCCTGTCCCACCGCGATGGCGCCAGGGTCATGGCCGGCACCTACGTTGCCGAGCCCAACACCGTCTTGCTCGGCAACATGGTCATCGAGATCCTCCAGGCCGCAGGGCTGCCGCCGGACCAGGCCGGCTGGGCCGCCTTTGCCGTGTTTCACTACGTGCTCGGCCACACCATCGAAGAACAAGCACAGATCGAGCTGAACGAGCGCGGCGTCTGGAAGCCGAAGCTGACTGTGGATGGGATCGAGAACAAGCTCGCCGCCACGGCCTTTACCGCCGATCCCGCCGAGCGGTTCGGCTACGGCCTCCAGCTTTTCCTCGACGGCATCCGACAGCAATTGGCGCTGCTTCCCTCCGCCGCCCAGGCAGCCGACCGGGCAGCCGCCAGACCCACCGCAAGCCGACCCGGCGCGCCGAACGGACGGTCCCCGGCTCGGCGCCGCGCCAGCGAGAAGTGAGCTCCCCGGTGGCCTCTACGGCGGGGCGTCATCGGCCACTGGAGGGTGGCCCTGCCCGGACTCGCTGAGCCGGCTGGCCCTTCACCAACGGAGTCCTGAAGGACGGGGCTTGCGCCCGGCTTCTGGAGGTCAGGGGATTAGGCTCAGCTCGCGGGCCCGGGCGACGGCCTCGGTGCGGTTGGCCGCGCCGAGCTTGCCCAGGACGTGGCCGACGTGTTTCTTGACGGTGTCCAGGGTGACCACGAGCTCGCCGGCGATGGCCTGATTCGACCGACCCGCCGCCAGCATTTCCAGGACCTCGAGCTCGCGGCTGGTCAGCGGGTCGACGATGCCGGGAGGGACGGGATCGCGCGCTGGTTGCCCTGGGCCGAAGGCCCGCTGGAGGCGGGCCAGGTAGCCGAGCGGGACGTCGGCGGCTGCCTGGCCGGCGCGCTGGGACGCGATGAGCCGGCCGAGCAGCGCGGCCATCGGCGGGCCCTCGTCGGCGAAGACCCGTACGTAGCCCTGCGGGCAGGCGAGCAGCAGCGCCCCGGCCAGGACGGTGAGCGCGCCCGATCCGTCGCCGGTGGCCGCCAGCGCCCGCAGTGCGCCGGTCTCGATGAGGCTGCCGGTACGGTCCTGGGCTTTCGCCGCGGCGTGCAGCCGGTCCAGCAGGGCCAGCGCCTGCCCGGGCCGGTCCTGGGCGAGCAGGACCCGGGCCAGCACCAGATGCCCGGATTCTCGGGTGTAGGCCGGCTCGTCGTCCGGGCTGAGGCCGTTCTCCTGCGGGAAACGGGCCGCTGCCGCCAGGTCGCCCTGGGCCAGCAGCAGCCGGGCTCGCCGGGCAGGGACCGGGTTGAGCAGGCCCGCCGGGCCTGGTGCGGCTTGTTCGGCCTCGGTGATCGCCTCCAGCGCCCCGGCCGGATCGCCGGTGGCCTGCCGGATCATCGCCAGCGTGGCCAAGCCGTTGGCCAGCGGGGTGGTGTAGACGAACTGGCGGCACAGCCCGATGCCCTCGGTGGCATGCCGGAGGGCGAGGTCGAGTTCGTCCCGCTGGTAGGCGATCTCGGCCAGGCCCACGTAGCCCGGTCCGGCGGCCGGCAGCGGCAGGCCGGACGTGACCAGGCTGTGCAGGGCCTGCTCGCAGGTCAGCGCGGCCGCGTCCAGACGGCCCTGGGCACGCCGGAGCAGGGCCAGCGAGTAGTAGCCCCACGCGGTCATCGTGAGCTGGCCGGTCTCGCGCCACCCGGTGACGCTGGACGCGAAGGCGCGTTCGGCCTCGGTGAGCCGGCCGTGCAGCCATTCGGCCACGGCCAGGAATCCGTGCGTGGCCGCGCTCAGTATCCGTTCTTCCGGCTTGCTCTCGCCCAGGGCCTGCGTGGCGAACGCGGCCGTGGCCTCGGCGTCGCCGTGGAGCTGGGCGAGATAGCTGCGGTGCAGCGTGGTCATGGCCGGGACATTGATCAGGAAGCTGGCCGCGACACCGGCCGTCGGCTCGAACGGCTCATCGGCCCAGTCGGGGGGCGCGCATTCAACCGCGTCCAGGAGCGGTTCGACTTCCTCGATGTGGCCGCTGGTGGCGGCCATGAGGGCCTGCGCCAGCAACAGCCGGGGGCGGGACCTGATTACCTCGGCGGGAAGGACCGACAGCCACCGGTGGATCGTCGCGGCCTCGCCGCGGATGTTGTAGACCATATCGAAGTGCTGCTCGATGATCCGGGCCGCCCAGAGCATCTCGTCGGCAACGACCGCGTGCCCGATGGCATCATCGGCCATCCCATGCTCCTCGTACCAGGCCGCGGCGTTGCGGTGCAGCTTCGGCACGCGGCCGGGCTGTTCGGCCTGCAAGCCAGCAGGACATCCCGCTCCGGCGCCGCCACCGAAGCTGAGCCCGCCCTGGGCTGCTCAATCATCGTTAACCTGCACGCTATGCGTCTCCCGGGGCCGTCACCGACGGCTCAGCCGTCGCTGACCTGCACGCTCTACGCCTCCGCGATCCTCCGTACCGCCGCTGGAAGGACCTACAGCGAGTCGGCCTGCCGCTTCCCCAGGCCGGCCCTGATCCAGCCATTCCACTGTCCTGGCCGGCGCTTTCCTCCACTTCCCCGTGGTCGCCGACCGCAAACAACGGCCGGGGCGCGGCACCTTGGTGCCTGGCGCGCAAGCAGAAGATTCCACCTGAACGGCACCTTCGGGTGACGCCACGCCTGTTCGCCGCTCCATAGCGTGCAGATTTACCGAACCCGATGGAAGGACGCACAGATGCCTCCGCATCGCCCGGACCCGGCAGGAACGGATCGATGAACAGCCAACATTTCGTCGATGGCCCTGCACTGCATGCATTGTTGCCCGCAGGGCGGCGTCCGGGTGCGGTGGCTGCTGGCGCAGCTGCACGGCCACCACACGGGGCAGCGATGATACGGGGTCAGGCCACGAGCCGAAGGGGAGATCGTGAGTAATCCATACGCCGATACGACGGACACAGGGGCCCGCCGTGCGGCTGACATTGAGGCCAGGCCGGCCGAAGCGAGAGGGGGGCTGTTCGCGGGGCTCGGCCGGGCGGTGGTCCGTCACCCGTGGCGGGTAATAGCGTTGTGGGTCATCGCCGCGGTGGCGGTGATCGCCACGTCGCCGGGCCTGCCGACCACGGCCAGCGAAAGCAGCTTTCTGCCCGGCAGCTACGAGTCGATCCGGGCCGCGAACCTGCAGGACCAGGCGTTCCCGCAGACGGGCCAGGTGACTGGCTCCGCCGCGATCATCGTGTTCGCCCGTTCCGACAACGGGCGGCTGACCGCCGCTGACTCCGCGAAGATCACCGCGATGGCCGCGACGCTGGACGGCAGGCATATCCGAAACATTGTGAGCGTCACAGCCGGCCCGCCATCGCCGAACCGCCTGGTGCAGACGGCGCTGGTCGCCATGCCCAACAGCGTGGTCAACGGCTCGGGCACGGCGGCCGGCGACGCGGTCAAGGTGCTGCGCACCGACATCAAGCCGCTGATGGCCGGAACCGGGCTGACCGAGGGCGTCACCGGGTCGGCGGCCCAGCAGCTCGACAGCCAGCAGTCCAGCCAGCGGGCCCAGCAGATCGTGCTGCTGGCCACGCTTGTGCTGATCCTGGTGCTGCTGCTGGTGATCTTCCGCAGCCCGGTCATCGCGCTGCTGCCGCTGGTCGTGATCGCGCTGGTCTCCCAGGTGGCGACCGGGCTGATCAGCGACGTCAATAAGGCGCTGCACCTCAATGCCGACAGCTCGATCTCCACCATCCTCATCGTCGTGCTGTTCGGCATCGGCACCGACTACATCTTGTTTTTGATGTTCCGGTACCGGGAGCGGCTGCGTGCCGGCGAGGACGCCAAGCAGGCGATGGTGAGCGCGGTCACCCGGGTCGGCGAGGTGATCGCCTCGGCGGCCGGGGTGGTCATCGCCGCGTTCCTGGCGCTGCTGGCCTCCACGCTGAGCGTGCTGCGGTCGATGGGCCCGGCGCTGGCGATCGCCGTCGCGGTCACGCTGGCTGCCGGGCTGACGCTGATCCCCGCGGTGGTCTCGCTGCTCGGCCCGCGGGTGTTCTGGCCGTCCAGGTCGTGGCGGCGGGAGCCGCAGGCGGCGCGGTTCACCGCCCTCGGCCGCGCCCTGGGGCGCCGGCCCGGCGTCTTCGCGGCCGTCTCCGGGCTGGTGCTCGTGGCCCTGGCCATCGCGGCGTTCGGGTACAAGCCGACCTTCGACCTGTCCTCGGCGGGCATCCCGGCCAGCGCCGAGTCGCAGACGGCGCTGAAAACCCTGGAGAAGGGCCTGCCGCCAGGCGCGACCGACCCGACCGACGTGCTCCTGCACGCCACCTCCGGCCGGACGCTGCCTGCCGCGGAACTCGCTGTCTACAGCGCCAAACTGAGGACGCTGCCCGGCGTCGGCTCGGTAGCGATGCCGAAGCTCAGCGCGGATGGGGCGACCGCCGACTACCCGGTCACGTTGTCGTATGACCCGCAGTCCACGGCCGCGGTGAACGTGATGAAGAACACGCTGGTGCCAGGCGCCCACGCGGCCGCGCCGCCGGGCACCTACGCGCTGGTCGGCGGCACGACGTCGGTGTACGCCGACATCCAGCGCGCGGTCAACCACGACTACGCGGTGGTGTTCCCGGCCGCCGCGGTCATCATCTTGCTCATCCTCGCGCTGCTACTGCGCAGCGTGGTCGCGCCGTGGTACCTGATGGCCTCGGTCGGGCTCGGGTTCGGCGCGACCCTGGGCGCCAGCGTGCTGGTGTTCCAGCACCTCCGCGGCCAGGCCGGGCTAGTATTCCTGCTGCCGGTATACATGTACCTGTTCGTGGTCGCGCTGGGCACCGACTACAACATCT
Organism: uncultured Actinomycetes bacterium; assembly: GCA_963798675.1. Lineage (GTDB taxonomy): Bacteria > Actinomycetota > Actinomycetes > Streptosporangiales > Streptosporangiaceae > Palsa-504. The sequence continues at coordinate 146,403 of CAWCUJ010000052.1, forward strand.
TGATGATCGCGCGGCTGCGTGAGCAGGCCGCTGAGGGAGTTGAGCCGCGGCAGGCGGCGGCCATCGCCTTCCGGCACGCCGGGCCGGCGATCGGCGCGGCCGGGCTGATCCTGGCGGGCACGTTCGCCTCGCTGACCCTGGCCGGGAACACGATCCTGTCCCAGATCGGGTTCGCGGTATCCTGCGGAATCGCGCTCGCCGCGTTCGTGATGGCCATGTTCTTCTCCCCCAGCCTCACCGCCCTCATCGGGCACCGCGCCTGGTGGCCAGGCCACGCGAGCAAGCACAGGAGAGACTTCGAGGGGAGTAGCCAGTGATGGACGTCGACGTGATCATCGTGGGCGCCGGCCCGCCCGGCCTGATGCTGGCCGGTGAGCTGTGCCTGGCCGGAGTACGGCCGCTGGTCCTGGAGCGGCAGCCGCGGCTGCGAGAGACCCCGAAGGCCAACGGCTTCAACGGGCAGATCGTGGAACTGCTGCGCTACCGGGGCCTGCTGGACCGGGTCGAAGCGGCCAGTGGCCGCCCCCTCGGCCCGGCTCCTGCGGTCCCGTTCGGCGGTGTGCATCTGGACTTCTCACACCTGGCAGATCCCCCGATGTGGGCGGTGCATCTCCCGCAACCGCGACTCGAGCGCCTGCTCGGCGAACGCGCCCGCGAACTCGGCGCCGGCATACGCCGCGGACACGAAGTGGCCCGGATCAGCCAGGACGACGCCACGGTGGCCGCGGACGTGCGCGGCCCCGACGGCCCCTACCGGGTGCGGGCCCGGTACCTGGTGGGCTGCGACGGCGCGCACAGCCGGGTCCGTGACACGGCCGGGATCCCGTTCCCCGGCACCACCTACCCAGAGGTCAACCGGCTGGCCCAGGTCACCTTGCCCGATTCGGTGACCCGGCTGGGCAACGGCGACCTCGACGTCCCCGGGCTGGGCCGGATCCGCGCGGGTTTCACCCGGACAGACCGCGGTGTGTTCGGGTTCGGGTCGCTCACCTCGGGGGTTCTGATGCTTCAGACCACCGAAGACGAGCCCGCCGAAGTCGACGATGACGCGCCGATGACCCTGGCCGAGTTCCAGGACAGCATCCGCCGCGTGCTCGGCGCGGATCTGCCCCTGGGAGACGTGACCCGGCTGTCGCGCTACGGGTTCCAGGCCCGGCAGGCCGAACGGTACCGCGACGGGCGGATCCTGCTGGCCGGTGATGCGGCCCATCAGTTTCCCGCCACGGGCATAGGCATCAATTTCGGCATGCTCAACGCGGTCAACCTGGCCTGGAAGCTGGCCGCCGACATCGGTGGCTGGGCGCCGACCGACCTGCTGGACTCGTATCACAGCGAGCGCCACTTCGCCGGAGCACGTGCGCTACTACAGACCCAAGCCCAGGTGGCACTGCGGCGCGGACACGACCCAGCCGCGCAAGCGCTCCGGGAACTCTTCCTCGAACTGCTCGCCGACGAGCAGCCATTGCGCCGCATGGGAGCGCTTATCGCCAGCACGGACATCCGCTACCCGATGCCCGGCCCCAGCCAGCACGCCCTGGCCGGCACCTTCACACCCGACCTCACCCTGCACACCGACCAGGGCACAACCAGCGTCGCGGAACTCATGCACCCCGCACGGCCCATCCTCCTCGACCTCGCCGATCGCCCAGACCTCCGCGAGACCGCCCGGGACTGGCAGCATCGCATCGACATCTGCACCGCCCAAACCGATCAGCGGCCAGCCGACGCCCTGCTGATCCGCCCGGACGCCCACATCGCCTGGGCCGCAACCACCGGCGAACCCGCCCACACCGCCGCGCCCGCGCTGCGAGAAGCGCTCTCCTGCTGGTTCGGGACACCGCGGTGACTGCGCCGCCTACTCACAGCGCTGCCCCCGGCCAGGATCGGCCTGCAGATGCGGTCGACGCGACCACAGCGAGCCCACGCACACCAGGCCGAAAATCGCGGTGGGCACCGAGCCTTCTGCGCGCTCCCGGCTTCCCGCGGCGTGACAGGCCCGCCCGGAGGAACCTGTCTGTATCTGGCCACGGTTAAGGGATCAGCCCGAGTTCCCGCGCCCGGGTGACAGCCTCGGTGCGGTTGGCCGCGCCGAGCTTGCCCAGGACGTGGCTGACGTGCTTCTTGACCGTATCGAGGGTGACCACGAGCTGGCTCGCGATGGCCTGGTTCGACCGGCCTGCCGCCAGCATCATCAGCACCTCCAGCTCGCGGCTGGTCAGCTGCTCGACTAGGCCCGGCACCGCCGCGGGGGCCGGGCCGGACAGGGGGCCCGGCCTAGTGTGCCCGACGTCAAAGGCGCGCTGGAGCCGGCCCAGGCAGCCGAGCGGGACCCCGGCGGCGGGGCCCGCCCGCTGGGCCGCGATCAGCCGACCCAGCAGCGCGGCCATCGGCGGTCCCTCGTCGGCGAAGACCCGGACATAGCCCTGCGGGCAGGCCAGCGTGAGCACGTCGGCAAGGGCGTTCACCGCGTCGGCGTCCTGGCCACAGGCGGCCAACGTCAGCGCCCGCAGCGCGCCGGCCTCGATCACGCTGCCGCCCCTGTCCTGGGCGGCCGCCGCGGCGTACAGCCGGTCCAGCAGCGCGAGCGCCTGGGCGGGCCGCTGCTGGGCCAGCAACACCCGGGCCAGCACCAGGTATCCCGGCTCCCGCGGATAACACGGCTCATCGCCAGGGCGCTATCGAGCTCGTTCCGCTGGTAGGCCACTTCGGCCAGGCCCACATACGCGAGGCCAGCGGCAGGCGCAGGCGGGCGGCCGGGCACTGCAGCTGCTTTCAGCGCCTGCTCGTAGGTCTTGATGGCCGTATCCAGGCGGCCCAGGGCCCGCTGGACCTGGGCGAGTTGGTAGCAGTGCCATGCGGTCAAAGTGGGCTGGCCGACCGCCTGCCACCCGGCAATGCTGGGCGCGAAGGCGCCCTCAGCTTCCGCGAGCCGGCCACGGAGCCACTCGGCCACGGCCAGGAATCCCCGGGCGGTAGAGCTCAGCAGCCACTCGCCCTCGCGGCTCTCGGCCAGGGCCCGCGAGGCGAACACCGCCGTATCCTCGGCGTCACCGCGGAGCTGGGCGAGATAGCCACGACGGATCGCGATTAGCGCGGGGACATTCACGAGCATGCTGCCGGCCCGGCCGACGGTTGGCTCGAACGGCTCCTCAGCCAGGCCTGGGGCCGCGCGCTCGGCCGCGTCCAGCAGCGGCTCCATCGCCTCCACCCGGCCGCTGGCGGTGGCCAGTTGCGCCTGCGCGAGCAGCAGCCGAGGGCGGGACCGGACGAGGTCATCAGGAAGCGCCGATAGCCACCGCTGAAGCGTCGTCCCTTCGCCGCCCAGATAATAGAGCTCATCGAAATACTGCTCGATCAGCTGGGCGGCGTGGGTCATCTCCCCGGCGGCTACCGCGTGCCGTACCGCGTCGTCGGGCAGCTTGTGCTGCTGGCACCAGGCGGCGGCGTTGCGGTGCAGTAGCGTCGCCCGGTCGGCCTGCTCCTGCTGCAGGCGGGCTCGGAGCAGGTCGGCGAACAGGTGGTGGTAGCGCCACCAGCCGCGCACCTCATCCAGCGGCACCAGGAACAGTCCCGCCCGCTCCACCTGCTCCAGCAGCGCCTGGCTCCCGGTGTGGCCGGTGACCGCGTCGCACAGGTCGCCGCTGAGCCGCTCCAGCACGGAGGTCTCCAGCAAGAAGGTGCGCACCTGGCCGCTTTGCTGCTCGAGCACCTCTTCGGCCAGGAAGTCCAGGACGTAGCGGTGGCTGCCGGTGAACGCCGCGACGAACCCGGCGGCATCGGGCTGCCCGCGCAGCGACAAGGCCGCCAGCTGCAGCCCGGCGGCCCACCCCTCGGTGCGGGCGGCCAGCGCCGCCACCGCCGTATCGGACAAGGTCCCGCCGGACCCGGCTGGAGCCTGCTGCAGCAGCGCCGCCGCCTCGGCGGGGGTGAACCGCAGCTCGGCGGCGCGCAGACCAGCACCAGCCCGCGCGCCAGGCCTTCATCCAGGCGTTCCGTCAGCCGCGGGCGCGGTACGAACCCCGGCCGTGGCCTGGGCAGGTGCAGCTTGGTGGCCAGCAAGACATCCCGCTCGCAGGCCACCTGCGAGGGGGCCGCGAAGGGCGGCTCAGCCATGTCCCTCACCCTGCCCGGTATCTCCGCCAGCAACCGCGCACGACGAGCGCGAATGCGACGGCACTTCCGTGCCCTCGCCGCCCCGGAAGATTCCACCAGGCATGTCCACTTTCGAGTGACGCCCCGCATGCCGGGCCTTCGTTACCTTCGGCTCACCGACCTGTCCAACGCCGATGACAGCAGCGCTAGCGGCGAGTCCTATCTCTAAGGAGGCCTCACATGAAACAGATCCACAGGGCCAAGCGCCATCGCGGACCGGCCAGCGGACGGCAAGAGCCGCCGGCCGCCGACCCGCGCGACCCGGACATCGTGCACGCCCACCGGATCACCCGCCGCAGCCGTCCCGGTGCCGACCGGCAGCGGTCCGGCAGCCACCACCCCGCCGCGCCGGTCCCCGGCCGGTAGCAGGTCATGGCCAGCTCCCTGGTCCTGCTGACCACGCAGGCAACGGCACTGGATGATCCGCTGCCATGCCGCCGCGAGAACCCGCAGCTGTGGTTCTCGGACCTGCCGGCCGACCTGGAACACGCCAAGGCATACTGCCAGCCCTGCCCGATACGCCGGATCTGCCTGGCCGGCGCGGTCGAACGCCACGAGCCACACGGCGTCTGGGGCGGCCAGATCTTCACCCGCGGCGCGATCACCACGCAGAAAAGACCCCGCGGCCGACCACCCAGCAAGCCGAGACCCGCGATCAGAGCTGACCCCCGCGCGACCGCCTCACCCCCGAGGCAAGCCACCAAACACCGCGACGTACCTTTCTGATTGCGGCACATCATCGAGTCGGTCAACGACACCTTCGAAGGCCAACTCGACCTCGAACGCCACGGCGGGCACACCCGTCCGGCCTCACCACCCGCGTCCTCCAGCGCATCCTCGCCCTGACCGCCGCGATCCGGCACAACGATCACACCGGCCAGCCGGTCATGCGCTCGCCTACGATCACTAGCCGAGCGTGGTGAACACGAGGTTTCCCGCACCCCCGCCTGGCAGTGTGGCCCTACGGTAAGCCTCCGCCAGCGCGTGGCCAAGTTCCGAACAGGCGCCGATCGTGTCCGGGCGGACATTGGCAAGGACGACGCCGGAACCAGTACCCGGTCTCGTGGCCGCGCCCAGGTCCCACCCCGAGGATCTTGAGGTCGACGAGCGACATGGTGGCGAAGATCGAGAAGACCGCCACCATGATCAGCGCCGCGCTGGTCACCACGCCCGCGCTCGACGCGATCCCGTCCACGACGGCATCGCGCGAGGAGGAACCGCGTGACCACAGCTCCCGGATGCGGGTCAGGATGAACACCGTGTCTCCGGCTACCGCATAGCTGATCCCGGGAACCTTCCCCAGCGTGGCTGGCAGGATCTGGCTGCGCAGGGCCGCCACGGCCTGGTCCGACACCGAGTCCGACCCGCGCGATCGTGCTGAGCGCGATGCCGGTGAACTGGTCGATGCCGGTCAGGAACAGCCCGGCCATGGCGATCATCACGGCGGCGCCTGACACCAGGATCGCGCGCCCCGACGTGCCCGCGGCGATAAGAAGCGACTCGGGGAGCGCCCGTCCCTTCGCTCGCTCCTCCCGCTCGCGGTGCAGGTAGAACAGTGAGTAGTCGACGCCGAGTGGACATGCCCGGTGGATCTCCGCAGGTGGCGGCGGCACCAAGGTGCCGGCGTGCGCGAGAGGCTCGCGAGGCGCCCGGGGGCGGGGACCGTAGCACCCGGCCCGTTCGGGATTAAAGGATCTCTTTCGACCTGCCTGCCGTCAGCACCTCCAGCACCTCCAGCTCACGGCTGGTTGATCCGGGTGGCACCATCGTGCCGCCGCCATCGCGGCAAAGATTCCACCCGCATGCGCCACCTTCGGGTGACGCCGATCCCGGTCCCGGGTTCGTAGCGTGCAGATCCACGGACCTGAACCGAAGGACGGTACACGGCTTGCAGTACTCGCGCTACGAGATCCGGGTCAAGGGCATCCTCGACGGGCGGTGGACCGCCTGGTTCGAGGACCTCCAAGTCAGCAGCGACGGAGAGGAAACCGTCATCTCAGGCCCGGTCACCGATCAGGCCGCCCTGCACGGATTGCTGACCAAGGTACGCGACCTCGGGCTGTTCCTGATCTCGGTGCGCCACCTCGATCCAGATTGACCAACGCGCGCCGCCGTCCGCCCGGCCGTCCGCGCAGGAAACACCAGGAGGAGATCATGCATCCGGTCATCATGCGACAACTTGCAGCCGATCACATCAGAGAGATTCACGCGAAAGCAGAGGATGAACGCCTGGCCCGCCAGGCGCGCCGGGCCCGGCGTCGCGCGCCGTCCACGCGACCAAAGCCGCGGGCCAGCGGGACGCTCGGTTACGACGATCCCCGCCTGGACGCAGGCCAGCAGCCGGCCATGCACGAGCAGCCCAGCGCGCCGCCACTGCCGGTGATGGCCGGCTCGCCGCCAGATAGCGGCGACGCCATCACGCGACGCGAAGCGCTGGACCATTGCCACTGATCAGAGCGAAGCCTCAGGAGGCTTAATAGTGATGTCGTCGGCGTGCTCGGTATGGTGCATGCCTTTGGCGAACTCCGCCCAGCGCTTCGTATGGTGCCGACGACGAACTCCACAATGAATGGAGAGGGGACTACCCACTCCCCACCGTTTCCAATATATAGCGCACCGGGGGGCTTGCGGCAAGACCCGGGTCGTGCCGCAGAATGGCTGGCCGAGGCCAGAACCTGCGGAAATGGGAGTCGCGAAGTGCGTGTGTTGTTGTCGGCGTATGGGTCGCGCGGCGACGTCGAGCCGCTAGCGGGACTTGCGGTGCGGTTGCGGGCTTTCGGCGCGGAGGCGGGGGTGTGCGCGCCGCAGGACTGTGCGGAGCGGCTGGCCGAGGTCGGCGCGATCCGCACCGCCAACCCGGCATGCTCGAAGAGACCAGATCGGAGCTGATGACGTGAACCCGCCGACTGCCAGCGCGTTTGACCTTCCCGACAACCTCACCGCCAAGGCCGACCCGACGCTGATCGGCGGCGACGAGCAGCACTTCGCGGCCATCGCGGAGAGCCTCGAGCAGTCGATCGCCGACCTGTCCGGCCGCCTCGACGCCGAGCTCAAGGCGCCCGGCGGCATAGGCCAGAAGGCGATGGACCGGGACACGGAGATCCACCGGCTGACGGCCCGGCTGCGCGCCCTGCGCCGCTTCGGCCTGGACCTGTGCCTGGGACGTATCGTCAGCGCAGGCAACCCCGAGCCCGTGTACGTCGGACGGCTTGGCCTCACCGACAGCGCGGGCCGTCGGCTGCTGATCGACTGGCGCTCCCCCGCGGCTGAGCCGTTCTTCGGAGCGACCCACGCCAACCCGATGGGCCTGGCAAGCCGCCGCAGATACCGCTGGACCCGCGGCCGGATCAGCGACTACTGGGACGAGGTCTTCACCCCGGACGGGCTTGACGGGCACGCCGCGCTCGACGACCAGTCCGCCTTCATCGCCAGCCTGGGCAGCAGCCGGTCGGCTCGGATGCGAGACGTGCTCGGCACCATCCAGGCCGACCAGGACGCCATCATCCGTGCGGGATCCCGGGGTGCTCTCGTCGTCGACGGCGGTCCGGGTACGGGCAAGACCGTCGTCGCCCTGCACCGCACCGCCTACCTCCTATACTCCGACCCTCGCCTCGGTCACCGCCGGGGCGGCGTGCTGTTCGTCGGCCCGCACCAGCCCTACCTGGCCTACGTCTCTGACGTGCTCCCCAGCCTCGGCGAGGAGGGCGTGCAGACCTGCACCCTGCGGGACCTCGTCGCCGAGGGAGCCGCGGCAGCAACCGAGGCCGACCCGGACGTGGCCCGCCTGAAGTCGTCCGCGAACCTGGTGCGGGCGATCGAGGCGGCCGTCAGGTTCTACGAGAACCCGCCCGCCATACCGATGAAGGTCGAGACCCACTGGTCCGACATCTGGCTGAGTGCCGCCGACTGGGCCGAGGCGTTCGAAGCACCAGACCCAGGTACTCCGCACAACGAGGCGCGCGACCAGATCTGGGAGGAACTGCTCGCGATCCTGACGGACAAACACGACGGCGACGTCTCGGCTGACCTGCTCCGCAAGTCGCTGCTGCAGAACCGGGACCTGCGCACGGCCCTCAACCGCGCGTGGCCGCTGATCGAACCGACTGACCTCGTCGCAGACCTGTGGTCGGTACCCGCCTACCTGCGCAAGTGCGCTCCCTGGCTCAGCCCCGATGAGGTTCAGCAGCTGCAGCGCGAAGACGCTCAGGCTTGGACGGTGTCCGACCTGCCGCTCCTGGACGCGGCACGGCAGCGGCTCGGCGACCCGCAGGCATCACGACGTAAGCGCCGGCATGACGCCGCGGTCGCCGCTGAACGCGAGCAGATGGCCCGGGTCGTCGACAACCTGATCGAGGCCGCGGACGACGAATACGGCGTAGGTCTGGTGACGATGCTGCGCGGCGAGGACTTCCAGGACGCCCTGGTCCATGAGGCCGCACTGCCCGGTACCGATCCGGACCAGCTGGCCGGCCCGTTCGCGCACATCGTCGTGGATGAGGCTCAGGAACTGACCGACGCGGAGTGGCAGATGCTGCTGCTGCGCTGCCCGTCCCAGAGCTTCACCATCGTCGGGGACCGCGCCCAGGCCCGGCACGGGTTCACCGAGTCGTGGCAGGAACGGCTCGAGCGGATCGGGCTCGACCGGATCAAACTGGCTGCTCTGAGCATCAACTACCGGACGCCGGAAGAGGTCATGGCGGAAGCCGAGCCGGTCATCCGGGCCGTGCTCCCGGACGCCAACGTGCCGACGTCCATCCGCAGCAGCGGCGTCCCCGTCGCACACGGACCTGCTTCGGATCTGGGCTCGATCCTCGACAGCTGGCTCGCCGCGCATGCCGACGGGATCGCCTGCGTCATCGGCGATCCCATGTTCCGGGCGATGTCCCGCATCTGGTCGCTGACCCCGGAGCTGTCAAAGGGGCTCGAGTTCAACCTGGTCGTCCTCATCGACCCAGAGGCGTTCGGCAGGGGTATCGAAGGAGCGGTCGACCGCTACGTCGCGATGACCCGAGCGACCCAGCAACTCGTCATCCTCACGAGCCCCTGACGTCGGCCAAGACGTCGGGGAACCACGGTTCAGCGCCTTCGCCCGGCCGCCTCACGCCGGTCCTGAATTAGCCCGCCGGGCAAGCTGGTTAGCGCCCCTGGAAGGCCGGAGTCCGTTTGTCGCCGAAGGCGACGATACCCTCTGTTGCGTCGCCGGAGGCGAAGACGTGAGCGATGGCCCCGCGTTCGAGGGCGAGCCCGTTGACCAGGCTCAGGTTCGGGCAGATGCGGAGCGAGCGATAGTGATGTACCAGTAGCCACCCGCGAGATTCAGCGCCCCAAGAGCCAGGAAGAAGGCTGCCCATCCGTAGACGCCGTACGAGAGGCACACGACGCCCGCGGCGGCCGCGACACTGCCACCGGCAATACGCGTGACTCCAAAGGCGCGGAGGTGGCGGTACTCCCATGGGTTGATCAGGCGGTGCAGGCCGGGTCGCGGGGGAGATAGCCACCACCCGCGCAGGCCTTTCGCAGCGGTGTTGTCGTTGGATGCGTTCATCGGGATGCCTCCTGTGGGCTGTGGTGCCGGGCCACCCGATCACTATCAATATGATATCATACTGATAGCTAGTGTCAATGACGGCGGTCCTAACGGGCCGACTGGGGAATGGCGCGTCATCGCGGTCTGCGTCGGACGCTGGGTAGCGGCAACCAGGTTGATGGCGTTCGCTGGCCCTCCGCGGGCGATGGAGTCGGCGCGGACGTTGGCTTGGCGGTACCGCGCGCGTACTTCTTGACCTACCGCCTCACTCAACGTGATGCTGAAATGGTGGCGTGGACGTTCTAAGCAGCCGGATCCTCCTTCGGCCCGGCGACCTGGACTGCAGCCGCCGCTTCTACCGCGACATGCTGGGCCTGGCCGTCTACCGGGAGTTCGGTCTCCCCGACGATCCCGGGGTGGTGTTCTTCCTCGGCCAGGGGTTGCTCGAGGTCTCCGGGCACGCGGACGGCCCTCCCGGGCGCTCGGTGATGATCTGGATCCAGGTTCGGGATGTCCGCGCCGAGCACGCCCGGCTGGCCGCGGCAGGCGTCCCGGTCATCCGGGAGCCGGCAGCCGAGCCCTGGGGCCTGACCGAAATGTGGATCCAGGATCCCGACGGCATCCGGATCGTCCTGGTCGAGGTTCCCGCAGATCACCCTCTCCGCCGTGACCCCCGATCGGCGTCACCGCCAAGGTGACGAACCCCATGCGGCACGTGTGGATAATCTCCGGGCAGGAAGCAGGAGCTTGTTTAAGCCAGAACTAGCGCCGCGCCGGTCGTCATCGGAACCGGCTGAGCCGACGATCAGCCCTGGCGCCTGACCGCGTGGATCAGTGCGTGCCGTGTACGCTTTTGATCCGCCCAGGGCCCGGCGGTTCACCCAGTGAGGCGGCGTGCAGCCGGGAGCTCGTACCGCTACCCGGACCATGGAGGTACAAGATGCCTGAAGGCAGCCAGCCCGCATATGAGATCGCACTGGCCCACTTCATCGTTGCTGGCGACGTGGAGCGCTCCCGTCGCTTCTATACGGAGGTGCTCGGCGGCAAGACCATCCGCTCGGGTGAGCCGACGTACGTGGCGCTCGCCAACAGCTGGATCATCATCAACGTCGGTGGCGGCCCGACTGACGACAAGCCGGCCGTCACACTCGAGACACCGCGCGATCCGGACCTGGCCAGCAGCTTCCTCAACATCCGGGTCTCGGACATCCAAGCTGTGTATGCAGAGTGGAGCGCGCGAGGCGCCGAGTTCCTCACGCCACCGAAACAGCACAAGACCGAGATCCGCTGCTACGTGCGTGACCCCGACGGGCACCTGATCGAGGTAGGCCAGACCACCCTGCCGGGCGGCTGGCGCCAGTTCCTGAACCCGTGAAGGAAGGTGTCACACGGATCCGGCCGTGTCGCCCTGAACAGACCAGCGATGAGCTGCCCGGCTCAATCGGGTCATAGCTGGGTACGCGAGCCTATGCAGGACGCTCAGTGCGACGAGTGTTCCTGCATAGCCCGGCGGCCCGCGCGCGGGCGGCCTGACGGATTAGGTGGTCACGCTCGGCGACGTCCGTGGCCCGGCGGGCGGCATCGGCGTACGCCGCGGCGGCGGCGGGCAGGTCGCCGCCCAGCTCGTGCAGGTGGCCGCGGACGGCGTGCCAGCGGTGCCGCTCTCCGAGCACCTCGCGCAGCCGGTCGGTCTCGCGCAGCCCGGCGACGGCGCCAAGGACGTGGCCGACCGCGACCGCGCGCGCGAGCACCGCGGCCGGGTCCTGGCGCACCGGGTCGTCGGTGAGGGCGACGAGGTCGTCGTACCAGGCGAGGATCTGCGCCCAGTCGGTCTCCCCGGCGCTTGCCGCGTCGTCGTGCAGGGCGGCGATGGCGGCCTCGACCTGGTAGCGGCCGGGGCGCTGAACGGCCAGCGCCGACTGCAGGACGCGGACGCCCTCGGCGATCTCGCGGGTGTCCCACAGGCCGCGGTCCTGCCGGTCCAGCGTGACGATGCGACCCTCGGAGTCGAGTCGCGCCGAGAGGCGGGCGTGGTTGAGGAGCATCAGCGCGAGCAGCCCGCGCGCCTCTGGTTCCCCGGTGGCGAGGGTGAGCTGGCGGGCGAGCCGGATCGCCTCGCCGGCCAGGTCCACCCGGCCCGCGTGGCCGGCCGTGTAGACGAGGTAGAGCACGCGCAGCACGACGGCGAGGTCGCCGGGCTGGTCCAGGCGGCGCCCCTGCAGGGCGCGCTTGGCCCGGCTGATCCGCTGCGCCATCGTCGCCTCCGGCACGTAGAAAGCGTCGGCGATCTCCCGAGTGGTGAGGCCGCCGACGGCGCGCAGAGTGAGCGCCACCTGGGAGGCGGGCGCGAGGTCGGGGTGGCAGCAGCAGAAGAGCAGGAAGAGGGTGTCGTCGCCCTCCTCGGTGGCGGCGGGCCGTGGCTCGGCGTACGTCGCCTCCTCGCGGCGGTGACGGGCGGCCTCGCTGCGGCGGGCGTCGACGAGCCGCCGGGTCGCGACCGTCGCCAGCCACGCGCGCGGGTCGCGCGGCGGGTGCTCGGGCCACACCCGCAGCGCCTCCAGCAGCGCCTCCTGCAGCGCATCCTCGGCGGCATCGAAGTCCTCGCCCCGCCGGACCAGGCCCGCGAGCACCCGCGGGACGAGGGCGCGCAGCGCGCCCTCGTCCCGCCGTCGCGTCGGCTCGTCGATCACGCCGGGTCAGTCGTCCGAGGGCGCCTCGGACATGACCTCCCGGACGTCGATCCACTCGTACAGCGGCTCCCCGCCCGGACCGGGCTCGGAGGAGACGTAGGCCGCGAGCTCGACCGCGCGCTCGGGCGACTCGACGTCGATCATGTACCAGCCCGCCACGAGATCGCTGGTCTCGGGCAGCGGGCCGTCGGTGGTGACGGGCGCGGCGTCCGGGCCGCCGTAGCGCACCCAGGTGCGCGCCGGCGTGAGCGCCTGCGCGTCGACGTACTCGCCGTTCGCCTCGAGCAGCTCGCTGACGTGCTTGAGGAAGGCCATGTGCGCCTCCACGTCCTCGGGGGCCCACTGGTCCATCGGGGGCACGGGACGGTGCGGCTCCGGGCCGCCGCGGTAGTGCTTGAGGAGCAGGTACTTCGGCATGGTGGTCTCCTGTGTCTCGGGCCGCGCCTGTCGTGGCCCTTCACCTGGTGAGCGGAGCCGGTCTGAGCTTCTCGACAGGAAATTACTCATAGCTCCGAGACGGGGTCTGTACCACATGGGCCGCCAGGAAGGCGGGCAGGTCGAAGGTGCCACCGAAACACGGCGCGAGCGCGCGCCGCGCCTGGTCCGGGAAGTCCAGGGCCTGCGCGAGCCCGGCGGGCAGGACCCCGGCCAGGGTGGCGTCCGGCGTCAGCGCGGCGAGGTCGTGGGCGTTGCAGCGTTCGGCGAGCCCGGGTTCGGCGGGCCAGCTCCCGATCACGATCCCGGCCAGCGTCAGCCCGGCCGCGGCCAGGGCGCGGACGGTCAGCAGCGTGTGGTTGATGGTCCCCAGCTCCGCGGCGGTAACCAGCGCGACCGGCGCGTGCAGCGCGCCGGCCAGATCGGCGATCGTCCAGTTGCCCGGCGCGCGGCCGTACGGGACGAGCAAGCCGCCTGCCCCCTCGACCAGCACGAGGCGACGGGTGGCCGCGATCGCGGCGATCCGGCTGGCCGTCTCGGCCAGGCCCAGCGCGGGCATCCCGCTGCACCGGGCCGCCCGGTCCGGGGAAAGCGGATCGGGATAGCGGACGAATTCGTGCAGGTCAGCGCAGCCGGACAGGCGCCGGACCTCGGCCAGGTCACCCGGTTCGTCCGGGCCGACCCCGGTCTGGGCCGGCTTGACCACCGCGACGCCGACGCCGACACAGGCCGCCAGCGCGGCGGTGGCAACGGTCTTGCCCACTCCGGTGCTGGTGCCGGTGACGACTAGCGCGCTCACGCCAGCGCCAGCGCCAGCGACGCCCGCCCGAAATCATCCTCGGCCAGATAGGCGCGCGCGGTCAGCCACAGACTGGTCGACATGGCAACTCCTCACCGTCATCTGTCCATGAGGTGCTTCTCCCGAGCGCCGCGGTCACGACGGTCTTGCCGACTCCGGTCTTGGTACCCGTGACCAAGCCGATAGTCATCGGCCGGCCCTGGGCACCATGCGGCGCAGCACCTTGGCCGCCAGAGCGAGCTCTTCGTCGGTATGGTGCGCGTGGGCGGTCAGCCGGAGACGGGAAATGCCGTCCGGGGTCGAAGGTGGGCGGAAGCAACCGATCCGCAGGCCATGCCCGGCGGCGGTCGCGACGCCCGCGAGCGCCTCGCGCGGCCCGGGCATCGGCACGGATAGCACCGCCCCGTCAGGTGCGCCGACCCCGGCGGCGTCGGCAAGGATCTCGGCGTTCCAGCGGACCCGGCCGACCAACTCGGGGGTAGCCTGGACCACCCGCAGCGCCGTGAGCGCACCGCCCGCGGCGGCTGGCGCGAGGCCGGTGTCGTAGATGAACGGCCGAGCACGGTTGATGAGGTGCTCGCGCACCGCGGGCAAGCCCAGAACCAGACCGCCCTGGGCGCCGAACGACTTTGACAGTGTTCCTGTCGCGACCACATCGGGCCGGCCAGTCAGACCATGTGCGGCCAGAAGTCCTCGGCCACCTGGTCCGGCGACGCCGAGCGCGTGAGCCTCGTCGGCGACCAGCACCGCATCGTGGGCCGCGGCCAGGCCGGCCAGCTCAGCAACCGGCGCCGCGTCGCCGAGGACGGAATATATCGTCTCGGCCAGCACCAGGGCGCGGCGCTGTTTACGGCTCGCCAGCGCGCGCTCGACCGCGGCGACATCGTTGTGCGGCGTCACGGTGACGGTCGCGCGCGCGAGCCGGCAGGCGTCGATCATCGAGGCGTGGATGTGCGCGTCGGAGACGACGAGCGTGTCCCCGTGGGCTAGTGCCTGGACGACAGAAAGATTGGCATGGTAACCGGAGGAAAACACCAGCGCACTCGGGAAGCCGGTGAACGCGGCCATCGCCTGCTCGAGTTCGGTGTGGATCGACAGCGTCCCCGACACCAGCCGCGAAGCACCCGCCCCGGCACCGTACGCCTGCGCGGCCGCGACCGCCCCGGCCACGACCCGAGGATCGCGGGCGAGGCCGAGGTAGTCGTTGCCGGCCAGGTCGAGGAGCGGTTCGCCGCGGTCGGAGTCGACCAGCCGTCTGGTGAGCCCGCGCGCCTCGCGCTCGGCCGCCTGGGCGGCCAGCCAGGCCGAGAAGCTGCACTCGTTCATCCATGTACCTGCTTGACGGCGCCCACGATCCCGGCCGTAATCGTGGCGAGGTCGTCGGCGGTGGAGATGAACGGCGGCATCGTGTAGACCAGGTTGCGGAATGGCCGCACCCACACGCCTGCGTCCAGCGCGGCCCGGGTGACGGCGGGTACATCGACGGGCCGGTCAAGCTCCACTACCCCGACGGCGCCGAGAGCGCGGACCTCGCGGACCGAAGCGAGCCCGGCCGCCGGCGCCAGCCCGTCGCGCAGCGCGGCCTCGATCCCGGCGATGCGGGCGGCGTTATCATGCCGCGCCAGCAGGTCCAGGCCCGCGCATGCGACCGCGCAGGCGAGCGGGTTGGCCATGAACGTCGGCCCGTGCATCATCGCGCCGGCCGGGCTGGCATCCACCCGGACCGCGACTTCGGCGGTGGTCAGCGTCGCCGCCAGCGTCAGGTAGCCGCCGGTGAGGGCCTTACCGACGCACAAGATGTCAGGTATGAGGCCGACCCGGTCGGCCGCCCACGCCGTGCCGGTGCGCCAGAAGCCGGTCGCGATCTCGTCGAGAATCACCAGCGCCCCGTGGGCGCGGGCCAAGCCAGCCAGATGCTGGACCGCGCCCGGCGGATAGACGTACATGCCGCCGGCCCCCTGCAGCACCGGCTCGAGGATCACCGCGGCGATCTCGCCGGCGTGCTGCTCGAACAGCGCGGTGACCTCGCTTCGCCAGCTGGTGAGGTCGGCGCCCAAGCCGGGCGGCGGCCGCGGCGCGAACACATGCCGGGGCATCAGGTCACCGTACATCGCGTGCATCCCGTCATCGGGATCGCACACGCTCATGCCGGAAAACGTGTCGCCGTGGTAGCCGCCGCGGATCGTGAACATCCTGGTGCGGCCTGGCTGCGCCTGCCACGCCATCTTCATCGCGACCTCGACTGCCACCGACCCGGAGTCGGCCAGGAACACCTTGGCCAACGGCGCCGGTCGCGGGGCAGCCCGAGCATCGCCAGACTGCGGCTCAGAACGGCCCGAACTCCCCGGCGCCAGCTCCACCAGCCGCCGACCGAGCTCGACGGCCGGCTCGTGGGTGAGCCCGCCGAACATCACGTGGCTCATCCGGCCCAGCTGCGCCCGGGCCGCGGCGTCCAGCTCAGGCACGGCGTACCCGTGGATCGCACACCACCACGACGCCATCGCGTCGACGACTTCGCGTGGTTCGCCGTCAACTCGCATCCGGAGCCGGGTTCCCGACGCGGACTCGACGAGGTACGGCGCGCCGGGCCGGGTCATCGACGAGTAGGGGTGCCACAGGTGATCACGGTCGAAGTCCAGGAGATCCAGTGCCGGTGACTTCGAGGCCGGCCACGGTCCCACCTCAACCACCGGTCCACGTCGAGACGGTGGTTCCGCCGTGCTCAACGCACCACGCGGTCCAGTGATCCGGCGTCACCTGGACCACCAGCCGGCGCCGGCACTCGGGACAGTACCGCGGCGGCTCCAGCTCGAGCCGCCGGGCACAGCTGTCGTGTCCCACCTCGGTCAGTGCGAGACCGCAGTGTCCGCAGGAGGTAGTCATGGTCACAGTGTCGCGTTGAACGACTTGATCGGCATCTGCAGGTCGGCCAGCAGCGCGAGGTCCTCTCCGGGGTCGCGGCCGAGAGTGGTCAGGTAGTTGCCGACGATCACCGCGTTGATCCCGCCGAGCAGCCCATCGCGGGTACCGAGGTCGCCGAGCGTGAGCTCCCGGCCGCCGGCGTACCGCAGGGTGGTCCGGGGCAGCGCCAGCCGGAACGCTGCGATCGTCCGCAGCGCGTCCTTGGCCGCCATGACCGGGAGGTCGCCGAACGGCGTTCCAGGACGCGGGTTGAGGAAGTTCAACGGCACCTCGTACGGTTCCAGCGCGGCCAGCTGCCCGGCGAACTCGGCGCGCTGCTCCGCGGTTTCGCCCATGCCGACCAGTCCGCCGCAGCACAATTCCAGGCCGGCCTCCTGCACCGTTAGGCAGGTGTCCCAGCGTTCCTCCCAGGTGTGGGTGCTCACGACCTTCGGGAAGTACGAGCGCGCCGTCTCCAGGTTGTGGTTGTACCGGTGCACGCCCATGTCGGCCAGCTCGCCGGCCTGCTCCTGGCTCAGGATACCCAGGCTCGCTGCGACCTGGATGTCGACCGCTTCGCGGATCGCCTTCACCCCCTCACGCAGCTGCGACATCAGGCGGGCGTCTGGGCCGCGTACCGCGGCCACGACGCAGAACTCCGTCGCGCCCGTGGCACGGGTCTGCTTGGCCGCCTTCACCAGCTCGGGGATGTCCAGCCACACCGAACGGACCGGGGAGGAGAATTGGCCGCTCTGGCTGCAGAAGTGACAGTCCTCCGGGCAGCCGCCAGTTTTCAGCGACACGATCCCCTCGACTTCCACCTCCGGGCCGCACCACCTCAGCCGCGCCTCGTGCGCCAGCGCGAGCAACTCCTCGAGCCTGTCGTCGGGGATCTGCAGGAGCTCCAAGATCTGCGCTTCGGTCAGACGACCGCCCCGTTCGAGCACCTGATCGCGCACCGCGGCCAGGATGTCTGGCCGAGCGGAAAGGACTGGGTACTGAATGCTCACTTGGCCGCCGCCCTCCGGTAGGACACCACACCCGCACACGGACTACAACACCGGTCTGCTCACCCTTCCGTCTGCGCGACATCTTTCCGCTTTGGCCCGGCGGCGGCCAGCGTTCGCGCCGTGTGGTGCGACGCTGAGCGCCGCCACTCCAGATTTCCGCACCGCCCGTGGGAAGAACAGCCTGTCGCGCATCACCACGATGGGTGCAGGATGGTCGCAGGCCGGGCTTATGCCGCGATCGAGGACACTCCAGTCTTGGAGACGCTTCGGCTTGGTCATGATCAAGGACGGCGTATCGCAGCACGCCCGTCCCCCTGCCAGTTACCGGTCAATGAAGTACCGGAGGTTGCGGCGCGCGGTTGAACCGACTGTTCCCGGCTGGGTCTGGCTGATATCAAGAAAAAATGAATACCTGCATCGCCGATGAGTTGCTGCAAAATGCCCGTCGGTACGCCGAGTCGTTCGCCGCGCCGTCGCTTTCCGGGGAACCCGCCCTTCATGTCGCGGTGGTGGCTTGCATGGATGCGCGACTAGATCCGCGTGGGCTCCTTGGCCTGCGCGCGGGCGACGCGCATACGATTCGCAACGCGGGAGGTGTGGTCACCCCCGACGTAATCCGGTCACTAACGATCAGTCAGCGGCTCTTGGGTACGACAGAGATCGTCCTCATCCACCACACCCGGTGCGGCATGCTTACGATCACCAACGACGAATTCCGGGAGCGACTCCGGGCTGAGACGGGAGTGGATCCGGACTGGGAACCTGGGGCGTTCGGCAGCTTGGAACAGTCGGTCGTAGAATCGGCAGCCCGCATCGTGGCCAGCCCATTCATCCCGCACAAGCACGCGATTCGTGGCCTGGTCTTCGAAGTCGAGACCGGCACGCTGAGGGAGATCCGGCTGCCGCGGTTGGTCGCGCGATAGCCATCTACCTGGGGCTGTAGGTCGACCCACCGCGCGACGCTTGGCGAACTCTCGCTGGTCTGGCCCCTCGTCCAGCAGCTCAGCTGAGAGGTGACGCTAAACATCGGCCACCCGGTTTCAGGAATGAGCTGCTTCAAGACATCTTGCGGTTCGGCGTTCGGCCAATACAGTAGAAGGATCTTTCCGTACCTTCATGCGGCATCGAAGTACGAGGAATAACCACACTCGCCCGGCTCGAACTCGTGCCCCGGCTTCAGCCACCAGGATGGGTGCCATATTCGGCGCATCGTAATGCCCAGCTTCGAGGAGCAGAGAGAAGAGCGGCATGAATCGCGCTTCCATTGGCCAAGCAGGATAGGCGGAGGGTCATGACCGAGCTATCGGACGGCCTGACCATCGGTGTCGACCTGGGCGGCACCAAGATCGCCGTCGGTGTCGTCGACCCGAAAGGCGAGATCATCTGCCACGTCCGCATCCCGACCCCGCCTAACCCGGAATTGATCCTGAACGCGATCGCTGACGCGGTGCAGCAGATCCGATACGACTGCGGCGACGTGCACGCCATTGGCATCGGAGCTGCCGGATACGTCGATGAGCATCGCTCCATCGTCCATTTCGGCCCCAACCTCCGCTGGCACAACAAGCCGATCCGTGCTCTTATCGAGCAGGCTACCGGGCTGCGGGTCGTCATCGAGAACGATGCCAACGCCGCCGCCTGGGGCGAATTCGCCCACGGTGCAGGAGCCGGATACGACGACATGGTGATGGTCACCCTCGGCACCGGACTCGGCGGCGGCATCATCAGCAACGGGCAGCTCTTTCGCGGCCGGTTCGGGATGGCCGGTGAGATAGGGCACTACCGGGCCGTCCCTGGCGGGCTCCCCTGCCGCTGCGGTCAGTCCGGCTGCATCGAGCAGTACGCCAGCGGCACCGCCCACGCTCGCCGCGCCCGCGAACAGGCCGCCGCCGACCCTGGCCGGGCGGCCGCCCTCCTGGCGCTGGGCAATGGCACACCAGCGGGCATCAAGGACAGCCACGTCAACGAGGCGGCCAAGGCCGGCGACCCGTTCGCCACGGATCTGTTCGAGCAGACCGGGCGGTGGGTCGGGCAGGCGCTCGCGGATCTCGCCTCCATCCTTGACCCCGCCGTTTTGGTGATCGGCGGCGGGCTGAGCCAGACGGGGGAATTGATCCGCCGACCAGCTGAACACGCCTACCGCCAGGCTCTCGGCGGCGGCGAGCACCGAGTGTACGCCGATGTCGTCACCGCCACCGTCGGCGGACAGGCCGGCCTGATCGGCGCCGCCGACCTCGCCCGCTGCGGCTGACCAGAACAATCACATCCCACCCGGAAGAAGGTGACCTGCCGTGGGTGAACTGCTTCTCGTCCGCCATGGAGAGACCGAATGGACCCTGTCACGGCGGCACACAGGCCACACGGACCTGCCGCTCACCGCCAACGGCGAAGACCAGGCCCGCGCCGTCGCGGCAGTGCTTGCAGAGCGTACGATCGTGCTCACGCTGACCAGCCCTCGCCAGCGGGCCATGCGCACCGCGGAGCTAGCCGGCCTCCGGCACGCACAGGTCGAGCCCAATCTGCGCGAGTGGGACTACGGCGGCTACGAAGGCCTTACTAGCGCACAGATCCGCAGCAAGCGACCCGGCTGGGTGCTATGGACCGACGGGGTGGCCGCCGGTCCCGAAGACCATCCCGGCGAGAGCCCGGAGCAGGTTGGCGCACGGGCCAACCGGGTCCTGGCGCGTGTCCGTCCTCTCTTGGGCGACTGCCCCCTGGGCGATGCCGTCCTAGTTGCTCACGGCCACCTCTTGCGCGTCCTCGCCGCCCGTCACCTCGGCTTGCCGCCCGCCGCCGGAGCCCTGTTCCGGCTCGATACCGGCACGGTCAGCACACTTGGCACCGAGCACGGCCGGCCGGTGGTCACTGCTTGGAACGCGACACCGTCGCCGACGAGCCCATGGGTCGACCAAGGTCCACGGTATGCGGTGATGCGGGGCGCCCATTAACGCGACGGACAGCCGACGAGGACTGTAATTCACTGTAACCATTACGGAAGGGCTGGGCCAAGGGACGCCTTTGCCTGGATCTGCCGCTTTCGGAGGCACACTCAGTGTGCCCGTTACCCGTATTTAGCGAACGATCCACTAATACTGGCAGTTTGCCCTAGTTCCCAGATAGTTTCTGCCCATGGCTGACCATATCCTGGGCCGACTCAGGCGCCTCGGCGTTTTCGCCGACCTCACCGAGCCCGAACTTCACGCGCTACCCGACGAACTGGAGTCTCGGTCGTTCTCGGAGGGAAGCTGGGTGCTAAGGCGAGGGGCGCAGGGCGCCGGCCTGTTCGTCATCGTCGATGGCGAGGTCGGCGTCGTCATCGATGACGAGGAGCGGGCGAAGCTTGCTACCGGCAGTTTCTTCGGCGAGGTCTCCGTCTTGCTGGCGGAGCCGCCAACCGCCGACATCGTGGCGCGCACCCCACTGCAGTGCCTGGTCATCCCACCGGAGCGCACCGAGGCGTTCCTGCTCGCCCACCCTCGGGTCATGTACCGCATGCTCCAGACAGAGGCGCGGCGCCTCAAGACCGCTGATCCGATACGGAATTTATGGCCATGGACAGTTACGCATCACCGGATGAAACCGCATCCGCGCTGCCCGGTTACCTTCCGATCGCCGAACACGGCATAATCGGGGATCTCCACACGGCAGCCCTGGTCGGCACTGACGGCACCATCGACTGGTACTGCTGCCCGAGCTTTGACTCGCCCAGCGTCTTCTGTGCCATTCTCGACCGAGTCCGGGGCGGGTATTACCGTATCGCTCCCGCCGTCGACGGCTGGACCCCCAAACAGCTCTACCTGCCCGACACGAACGTTCTCATTACGAGATTCCTGACCGCGGAGGGCGTCGGGGAGGTGCAGGACTTCATGCCGGTAGACAACGGACGGGGTCAGACGCACCGCAATCGCCTCATCCGGCGGGTGCTCGGCGTCCGCGGCACTATGCATTTCCGCTTGAACGCACAGCCACGTTTCAACTACGCCCTTGATGACCATGACACGTACTTCCACGAAAATGGCGTACTCTTCCGTTCCCCTGGAATCTGCATGGCTCTCGAGACACCGCTAGAGCTCAAGCCGGATGGGCGTGGCGTCCAGTGCCAATTTGCGCTCGAGCCGGGAGAGAGCGCGACCTTTGTGCTTGAACGGGTACCAGAAACCTATATCCCTCGCGCATATTCAGAGGAAGTGACGCGCGAGGCGTTCGAGGCAACCGTCGCATTCTGGCGAGGCTGGCTGGCGAAATCTCGTTACCAGGGACGCTGGCGGGAGATGGTCCACCGCTCCGCGCTGACGCTCAAACTGCTCACGTACGTACCGACCGGCGCCATCGTGGCGGCGCCCACCACCAGCCTGCCCGAGCTCATGGGGGGCTCCCGGAACTGGGATTACCGCCATATCTGGATCCGGGATACGGCGTTCTCACTCTATGCTCTGCTCCAGCTCGGTTTCACTGACGAAGCCGCGGCGTTCATGGGCTGGCTAACCCAGCGTTTCCAGGAAGCGCGTCCAGCCGCGGACGGTCCGCTGCAGGTCATCTACAACATCGACGGCGGTTCCGACCTCACCGAACGAACGCTCGACCACCTCGAAGGTTACCGGGGCTCGGCGCCGGTCCGGGTTGGCAACGGCGCGGCCGACCAGCTTCAGCTCGACATCTACGGCGAGCTGATCGACTCGGTGTACCTGTACGACACGTACGGGTCGCCCATCCACCACGACGCGTGGTCCGACCTGTGCAAGATCATCGACTGGATATCGCATCACTGGGACCAGGCCGATGAGGGCGTCTGGGAGGTACGCGGCGGCAGACAGAACTTCACCTTTTCCCGGCTGATGTCCTGGGTCGCGGTGGACCGGGCCATCCGGATCGCCACCGGGCGCGGTCTCCCCGCCAACCTCGTCGGCTGGCAATCGGTCCGCGACGCCATCTACCACCAGATCATGGACAAGGGATGGGACCCCGGGCGTCATGCCTTTGTCCAGCACGATGCCACCGACGTCCTCGACGCGAGCATCCTGGTCATGCCCATGGTGAGATTCATTGCCCCGGCCGACCGCCGGTGGCTGTCGACCCTCGACGCGATGTCCAGCGAGTTGGTATCGGACTCGCTCGTGTACCGCTACAACGTGGAGGCTTCACCGGACGGCCTCGACGGCGAGGAGGGCACCTTCTCGATGTGCACCTTCTGGTACGTCGAGGCATTGGCCCGCGCAGGGCGGCTCGATGAGGCCCGGCTGGTGTTCGAGAAGATGCTGACCTACGCCAACCATCTGGGCCTGTACTCAGAGGAAATCGGGCCCAAGGGAGAGGCGCTTGGCAACTTCCCGCAGGCCCTCACGCATCTGGCCTTGATCAGTGCGGCCTGCTGCCTGGACGAAGAGCTTGGCTGAGAGGCGAGGTCAGCGGGCGCCGGAAGGCTCCGGTACCCTGTTCACCGCCTGCACGGCGCTGACCAGCGCCACCCTGACGATGTCAGGCACGCTGCAACCGCGGGACAGGTCGTTCATGGGGGCGGCCAGACCTTGCAGGATCGGGCCGACGGCAGCCGCGTTAGCCAGCCGCTCGGTGATCTTGTAAGCGATGTTGCCGGCGTTCAGGTTCGGGAAGACGAACACGTTCGCCCGGCCGGCGACGGGGGAATCCGGCGCTTTGCGCCCGGCGACGGCGTGGGTGAACGCGGCGTCGAACTGCAGCTCACCGTCGACGGTAAGGTCAGGTGCGCGGCTGCGGACCAGCTCGGTCGCGGCGCGGACCAGCCGTACGTCGGGATGATCGGCGCTTCCCTTGGTGGAGAAAGAGAGCATCGCCACGGCCGGCGTCTGACCAGTCAGCTCGCGGAAGGTGCGACCTGTCCACATCGCGATCTCGGCCAGCTGCTCCTCATCAGGGTGCGGGATCACCGCGCAGTCGCCGTACCCGAAGATGCGGCCGTCGCGCAGGATGATGAGGAAGCAGCTCGTCAGGGCGGTCGCCCCGGTAGCCAGCCCGATGACGCGGAGCGCAGCGCGGATCACGTCACCGGTCGGGCGGGCCGACCCGCCCACACAGCCGCTGGCCAGCCCGGCCCGGACCGCGGCCGCGCCGAGGTACAGCGGGTCGCGGGCTAGCCCGGCGCGGGCATCTGCGGAGAGCCGTGTCCTGGACAGCGCTTCCTCCAGGCAGCCGCTGATCCGCTCGTCGCGGAGGGCGTCGTCCGGGGCCAGCACCTCCACTCCGTCGGGTGCCCGGGACGTGCTGGAAAGCATTACCGGCGTGACCGGCGCCGTGCTGGCCAGCCGCTGCGCCGCCTGGATCGTCCGCGGGTCGTCGCCGTCGCTGAGTATCACCCTGGTGTGCCGACCAGCGAGGTCGGCACACCAGCGGCTCAGGAGGTCATCCATCGCAATCCTCCGGTTGCGGGCCGGGCCCGTCAGGACGGCCAGGTCCAGCCGCTGACCTCGGGTGGATCCTCGCCGTGCTCACGGGTGTAGTGCCGCGCCCAGAGCCGCGTGTCCACCATCTGCTGGCGCAGTCCGGCGGCGGCCACATCAAGCTCGGGAAGCCGGTCTATGACGTCGATCACCAGGTGGTACCGGTCGAGGTCGTTGAGCATCACCATGTCGAACGGCGTCGTCGTGGTCCCTTCCTCCTTGTACCCGCGCACATGCAGGTTGCCGTGATTTGCCCTCCGGTAGGTGAGCCGGTGGATGAGCCACGGATACCCGTGGAAGGCGAAGACGATCGGCCGGTCGCGGGTGAACAGCGCGTCGAACTGGTTGTCCGGGAGGCCATGCGGGTGCTCGCTGGCAGGCTGCAGCCGCATCAGGTCGACGACGTTGACCACGCGTACCTTCAGCGAGGGCAGGTGCCGACGCAGCAGGTCCGCGGCGGCCAGCGTTTCCAGCGTCGGGACGTCTCCGGCGCAAGCGAGCACCACGTCCGGCTCGGACCCGCCGTCGTTGCTCGCCCAGTCCCAGACCCCGAGTCCGCGCCTGCAGTGGGCGATCGCCTGGTCCATCGAGAGCCAGGTCGGCGCGGGGTTCTTCCCCGCCACCACCACGTTGACGAGGTTGCGACTGCGCAGGCAGTCATCCGCGGTCACCAGCAGGGTATTCGTGTCGGGCGGCAGGTAAACGCGGATGATCTCCGCCTTCTTATTGACAACGTGGTCGAGGAACCCGGGGTCTTGATGCGAGAACCCGTTGTGGTCCTGCCTCCAGACGTGCGAGGACAGCAAGTAGTTCAACGAGGCGATCGGGCGCCGCCAGGGAATGTCGCGCGTCACCTTCAGCCACTTGGCGTGCTGGTTGAACATCGAGTCCACGATGTGGATGAAGGCCTCATAGCAGTTGAAGAGTCCGTGCCGGCCGGTCAGCAGGTAACCTTCCAGCCAGCCCTGGCACAGGTGCTCGGACAGCACCTCCATGACCCGGCCGTTCGGTGAAAGGTTGTCGTCACCAGGCCGTATCTCGGCATTCCAGGTCCGGTCGGTTACCTCGAACACCGCCGACAGGCGGTTGGATGCGGTCTCGTCCGGGCCGAACAACCGGAACGACTCCTGGTTGGCGGCTATCGCGTCGCGGAGCATGTAGCCCAAGACCCTGGTCGGCTCGCTCAGCGGTGTCCCCGGGGACTTGACCTCCACGGCATACTGGCGGAAATCCGCCAGCCGGAGGTCCCTCAGCAGCAGGCCGCCGTTCGCATGCGGGCTCGCACTCATCCGGCGATCGCCCTTCGGCGAAAGGGCGGCCAGCTCCGCGACGAGTGCCCCGGTGGCGTCGAACAGCTCCTCGGGGTGGTAGCTGCGCAGCCACTGCTCGAGCATGACGAGCTGCTCGGGGTCGGTGCGCGCCGATGGCAGCGGAACCTGATGTGACCGCCAGCTGCCTTCTACCTCAAAGCCACCGACCTCGCGGGGGCCGGTCCATCCCTTCGGTGTGCGGAGCACGATAGCCGGCCAGGCGGCCGGCCTACGGAACCGCCGAGACGTGCCTCCCGCTGGATGCTGGCGATCTGCTGGTAAGCGGCCTCCAGTGTGGCCGCCAGCGACATGTGGACCTGCTCGGGGTCGTCGCCGGATACCACGTAAGGCGTGTGGCCATGCCCTTCCAGCCAGCTCAGCAGCTCGCGTTCCGGTATCCGGTCAAGGACCGTCGGGTTGGCGATCTTGTAGCCGTTCAGGTGCAGGATCGGCAGCACGGCCCCATCCCGGCCCGGGTTGAGGAACTTGTTGGACTGCCAGCTTGCGGCCAGCGGCCCGGTCTCCGCCTCGCCGTCGCCGATCACGCAGCACACGAGCAGATCCGGATTATCTAGCGCGGCGCCGTAGGCGTGGACGAGGGCGTAACCGAGCTCGCCGCCCTCGTGAATAGAACCGGGCAGGTCGGCCGAGACATGGCTGGGCACGCCGCCGGGGAACGAGAATTCACGGAATAGGCGGCGGATGCCTTCCTCATCTTGGTTGATGTGGTGGTAGCACTGGCTATAGGTGCCTTCGAGGTACGCGTTCGCCATCAGGGCGGGCCCGCCATGGCCAGGACCGGCGATAAATATCGCGGCCTGGTCGTGCGCCCGTATCAGCCGGTTCATGTGCGCGTAAATCAGGTTGAGGCCGGGGGTCGTCCCCCAGTGGCCGAGCAGCCGTGGTTTGATGTGCTCCGGTCGCAGGGGTTCCCGAAGGAACGGGTTGTCGAGCAGGTAAATCTGTCCTACCGACAAGTAGTTGGCGGCTCTCCAATACGCATTGATCAAGCCGAGGTCAGTGCCGCTGAGCGCAGCTACCGTTTCTGTCGTCATTGCCGGGGCCTTTCTTCCGGCGCCGGGTATCCGGGGCCAGGTCTCAAAGACGGTAGGACATCCGCGCCGTGACCACGGCGTCGGCAAGCTTTGCATACAGATGCGCGTTATCGATGGCTATAGCGGCGAGGCTGGCGAACGCGGTGGCCAGCTCGGCGTCCCGCTCGGTGAAACGGGTATCGTTCTGCTTGTTAAGGACTTCCACCACGCCAATGGCACGATCCTTGACCAGCATCGGCACGGCGAGAAGGTTCTTGGTGGCAAACTGGAGGGACTCCCCGACTCCGGGGAAGAAGCGCCCGTCCGTTGCCGGGTCATCGACGATCGCGACCTGGCGGTTGGCCAGTGTCCAGCCTGCTATGCCGGCCCCGATCGGGATGCGCTGCCGCTCCGCCTTCGCGCCTATCGTGCCGGTCGCTACCGCGATGACCAGCTCGTTCGTCTCCTCATCGACGAGCATGAGCGAGCTGGTCTCGGCGTCGAGCAGTTCGGTGGCCGATGACATGATCAACTGAAGCAGCTTGTCGCTGTCGAAGGTAGAGGTCAGCTGGAGGGCGGCCTCGACGAGTCGCTTGCGGGCGGCTAGCTCCTGGCGCAGCTGCCCTTCCAGCCAGATGACCTGCGGCACGAGGGAGTCCGTGCTCTGGGCGTCGGCAGTCATCGGCATCCTTCCGTCACTGTGTCCTATTTCTGCGTCATGTAACGATCAACGAAGTCGGTGTGGAAGTCTCCCGAGCGGAATACCGGATGAGCGAATACCCGCCGGTGGAAACCGATCGTGGTTTTCATGCCGGGGCCCTTGACACGGAACTCCGAAAGCGCCCGGGCCATACGGTCGATGGCCTCGTCCCGGTCGGGGGCCCAGACGATCAGCTTGGCTATCAGCGAATCGTAGTAAGGACTTACCGTCCAGCCGGCGAAGCAGTGTGAATCAACCCTGGTCCAGGGACCGCCGGGCGGCGCGAATTCCTCCAGCCGTCCGGCCGAAGGGGCGAAATCGCGGTCTGGGTCCTCGGCATTGATGCGGCACTCTATGGCGTGCCCGGTGAATTCCACCTCATCCTGGGTACGAGAAAGCGGCTCGCCGCGAGCCACCCGGATTTGCTCCTTGATCAGGTCGATTCCAGAGATCATCTCGCTGACCGGATGTTCGACCTGAATCCTGGTGTTCATTTCCATGAACCAGAACTGGCCCTCGTCGTCGAGCAGGAACTCCATTGTCCCCGCCCCGGTGTAGCCGATGGACAACGCGCCCTTCAGCGCGACCGAGCCCATCGTCGCCCTGAGCTCGGGCGTGAGATGGATCGAGGGCGCCTCCTCGATAAGCTTCTGGTGCCGTCGCTGCACCGAGCAATCCCGCTCGCCGATAAAGATCCCGTTGCCGTGGCCGTCACAGACGATCTGTATCTCGGTATGCCGAGACGCCCGCAGGTAGCGCTCGATGTAGACCGCGTTGTTCTTGAAGACTGCCTGCGCCGTGGCCCTGGTCATCTGGTAGCTGTTGCGGAGATCTTCCTTCCGCGAAACTACGGTCATACCGCGGCCTCCGCCGCCCGCCACCGCCTTGATGATCACGGGGTAACCGATGCTGTCGGCGATCTCCTGGGCTTCGTCGGCCGTGGTCACCGGCTCAATGGTGCCGGGCAGGAGGGGCAGCCCAGCCTCGGACATTAGCTGCCTGGCGACTGCCTTGTTGCCCATCCGCTCCATGACCCCCGCGGCGGGGCCGATGAAGGTAATGTCATGGTCGGCGCAGATCTCGGCGAAGTAGGGATCCTCGGACAGAAACCCGTAGCCAGGATGGATGGCATCCGCGCCGGTCTTTTGCGCCGCTTCGATGATGCTCGGGATGTGCAGGTAACTGCGGGCTACGGCGGGCGGGCCGATCTGGACCGCTTCATCGGCGAAGCGGGCCACGGCGGAATCGGCGTCGGCCGTGGAATAGACCGCGACGCTCGCGATCCCGAACTCGCGGCAGGCCCGGGCAATCCGCAGCGCGATCTCGCCGCGGTTGGCGATCAGGATCTTCTCCACCATGGCTCCCCGTCACGACCCGGCGTCCGCCGGCTCCAGGATCATCAGCTGCTGTCCGTACTCGACCATCTCGCGGTCGGCCGCCAGGATCTTCACGACCCGGCCTGCCTGGTCCGCCTGCACGGCGTTCATGATCTTCATGGCTTCCACGATGGCGACCTGCTGACCGGGCTCGACGAGGTCACCTTCGGTGACGAACGCCGCGGCATCCGGCTCCGAGGCCCGATAGAAGGTACCGACGAGCGGAGCCACGATGGCGTGTCCGGCCTCCGGCGTGACATCCGTGTCCCCGGTGAGGGTGGCCGCCGCAGTCCCGTTGCCGGCTGGCGGCGAGCCGAGGGTCAGAGAGCCGGGTTGCCACTCCATCTCCACGCGGTTCTGGCCGGCCATGACCGTCAGCCGGGTCAGCGCCCCGGGAAGTCCGGTGGCCAGAACCCGCGCCTGCTTGCAGAGTGATTCCAGCGAGTCCTCCGCTGGCGGCGATGCTTGCGTATCGACGTTCATCGGTCATTTTCCTTCGTCAGGGTGCCAGCAAGAACGGGAACGGCGTGAGCGGCCGGCGTCCCGAAACCCCGGAATCTCTGGTAACGGGCCTCGAGCAGGGACTCCCGGTCGATCGTCAGCAGCTCGTTCAAGGTGGTCACGAGAGCCTCCTTCAAGTTCGCCGCGGTGGTGACCTGATCGGTGTGTGCACCGTCTGCCGGTTCCGGCACGATGCCGTCGATGATCTGCAGCTCGAGCAGGTCCGGTGCGCGCACTCGCAGCGCTTCGGCGGCACGGGGCGCCTCGGCGGCGTTCCGCCACAGGATCACCGAGCAGCCTTCCGGGCTGATAACCGAGTAGTAGGCGTTCTCGAGCATCAGCACCCGGTCGCCAACCGCCAGGGCCATAGCACCGCCGCTACCACCCTCGCCCGTCACCACGGTCACGATCGGAACGGGAAGACTTGACATTTCCATGATGCTTTCGGCGATGGCTACCGCCTGGCCCCGCTCCTCGGCGCCCAGCCCGGGGAAGGCGCCCGGCGTATCCACCAGGGTGATCACCGGCATCCCGAGCCTCCCGGCCTGCCGCATCAGCCGCAGCGCCTTGCGGTATCCCTCGGGCTCGGGCATGCCGAAGTTGCGCGCCACCAGCTCGTTGGTGCTGTGCCCTTTCTGGTGCCCGATCAGCATGACGGCCTGGCCCGCCAGGCTGGCGGGGCCACCGACGATGGAAGGGCTGTCGGCGTAGAGGCGGTCGCCCTGGAGCTCCAGGAAGTCATCGAAGATCAGCCCCGCATAATCAAGCGTCGTGGGCCGCTGGATGTCGCGTGCCAGCTTGACCACATCCCAGGCGGGGCGGGGCGTGATCGGCCCGGGCTCGGTGATCATCGGAGTACCCCACCCGGCTCGCAGCGGTGCGCCCGAGCCCGAGGCATGCAGACGGAGCAGCTTGGTGAGCAGCCGGCGCAGGTTTTCGCGCTGCGTCACCACATCGACCATGCCGTGGCTGAGCAGGAACTCGGCGGTCTGGAAGGCCGGCGGGAGCTGCTGCCTGATCGTCTGCTCGATCACCTGCGGGCCGGCAAAACCGACCAGCGCCCCGGACTCGGCGACCAGCACGTCGCCCAGGGTGGCGTACGAGGCGGTAACACCGCCGAAGGTCGGGTCGGTAAGTACGCAGATGCTGAGCACACCCGCTTCCCTGAGGCGTCCGAGCGCCTGGCTGGTCTTGGCCAGCTGCATCAGCGAGATGCAGCCCTCCTGCATGCGCGCGCCACCCGACGCGGTGATTATCACCAGCGGCGTCCGGGTCTGACAGGCCTCCTCGGCACTCCGGGTGATGATCTCGCCTACGGCGCCGCCCATGCTGCCGCCCATGAAGCCAAAGTTCATGGCCGCGATCACCACCGGGAAACCGCCGATCGTGCCGTGGCCGTAGCTCGCGGCGTCGCGGCGGCCGGTCTTACGCCGGGCCTGCTCCAGGCGGTCAGCGTAGGGCTTGGAGTCCACGAAGCCGAGCGCGTCGAAGGGCTCGATGTCCTGACCGCGTTCATGCAGCACGCCGTCATCGAGGAGCTGTGCGAGCCGGTCCGCGGCGGACAGGCGGAAATGGTAGCGGCACTCCGGGCAGACCTTCAGGTTGTGTTCCAGCCGCTTGATGTACAAGAAGGCGTCGCACGAGGGGCACTTGGTCCACTGCGGGGCCTCCGCGGACCTCGTGGCCGCTGTGGTCTTGGCCGCTGTGATCTTGGCTGCTGTGGTCATCAGATCCTGGCCCATCTCAGACTCCCCAGCCGAAGGGTTCTGCGTGCAGCCTGCGGTGCTCGGCCCGGCGGCCCTGCAGCCTCGACTCGATCTCGGTGCGAGGCGGAGCCGGGTGCTCTCCATCGCCGAACAGCTGCGCGGCCACGAATGCGAGCAGGTCCGTCGTGAGCCGGTGCCGGTCCATCATGGTCGCGACGATGGCGTGGTCGAGCGCGCGCCGCCATCGTTCGCGGCGGATCTCGACCTCGATCATGCCGTGGATGATGTGGCCGGCATGACCCGTTTCCGGGTCGAGCTCCCAGAGCCGGCGGTAGCCGGCGAGCGATTCGTCATAGTTGCCGACCGAGAGGTTCAGCTCCGCCAGGCTCAGCGTCCCGTTGACGTCCTGCGGCGCTCGCCTGACGAGTTCCCCGGCCGCCGCGATCGCCGCCTGGGTGCGACCCCCGAGCCGACGCATTTCAGTCAGGCTGCGCAGCGCGGTCGTGTCCCCAGGCGCCAGCCTGGCCGCCTCGCTGAGCTGGCGCTCCGCCTCGTCGACGGCGCCGCCCAGGTAAGCCAGATGCCCGAGACTGACCCTCGCGCCTGGCTCCGCGGGATCGAGCTGCACGGCCGTGCGGAGCGCCTGCTCGGCGCCGACCACGTCGGCCGCGCTGAGCCGTGCCATGCCCAAATCCCGCCAGACGGTAGCGTCGGCTGATGTCAGTTCCACGAGCCTTCCCAGGTAGGTTGTGGCCTCATCGAGGCCGAGCTCCAGCGCCGCGCGGCCCGCGATAGCCAGCAGGCCTGGGTCATCACCGCGGCCGTTCAGACCCTCCAGAGCGAGACGATAGGCCTCCTTGAAATCCGCCGCGGCGAAGGCGTCTTGAGCCTGATGGGTCAACTCGACCATCGATGAGTCCACGCAAATCCTCCTCGTTCACCGGCCGTAGGTGGCCGCCAAACAAAGGACATGAATACCCTTCACAGGCAACGTTACGACTTACTCTGAAATGGCCCAAGATGTTCGTGCAGTGGAGGTTCGTCTTGGAAAACAGGCCACCGGACGGCCATGTCGGCGGCCTCTCCGCTGACGCGGTTAAATACCTCGCCGGTCAGCGCATCCTCACTCTGGCCACCGCGAGCGGTTGGGGTTCACCGCATGCGGCGATGTTCTGTTATGTGAACGACGAGGTGACGTTCTATGTCTGGACTCACCCGGACAATATGACCATCCGGAATGTCTACACCAACCCCGCGGTATCGCTGACGATCGGCGAGTACCCCGTGGGCCGACAATGGGCCAGCGGAGTGCAAGCAAGCGGCCAGGCTGCGGTCGTGCTCGACCCGGCGGAAATCCGGCACGTCCATCAGCTGTTCGCGGAGAAGTTTCCCGGCCTGCTTCCCGACCAGCTCAGGGACCTCATGTTCGTGAGGATCCGGCCGACCGAACTCGCCTTCGTCGGCAACGACATCGAAGGCGGCCAGCCGACCACCTTCGACCGCGATCTGGTGTACAGCGTCTTCGGCGTATTGGGTGAGCAGCGGACGGATACGATCGCGGCCCGCCTCGGGCAGGTCACCATGCCGGCCGGAACGACCATCGTGCGCCAGGGCGCCCCGGCCGAGAAGTTCTTCATCATCGTCGCCGGGAGGGTGGAAGTGGTCCGAGATGACGGCGGCTCCGAGCGGTTGGTGGCCACCCTCGGGCCCGGACAGTTCTTCGGTGAGGTGGCAATACTGCGCGATATGCCGCGGACCGCCACGGTGCGGGCGCTGACCGGCGTTTCCCTGCTGACCATGGACGACGAGATTTTCCTGTCGCTGATCGCGCAGTCCCTCGGTACCACGCGGGATCTCGGTGAGATCATCCGGACCCGGATCCCGGCGCTCACCCGGAGCGCCGGGTGAGCGGCATGACGCACGCTGACGCGGCGAGGATCGAGGCCCCCTTCAGCAGGCAGGACCTGCGCGAGGTGCTCGGGATGTACACCACTGGCGTCACGGTCATCACCACCCAGGGCGCCGACGAGGCATACGGCATGACCGCCAACTCCTTCACCGGAGTCTCCCTCGATCCGCCGCTGGTGCTCGTCTGCGCGATAAGCGAGGGGAAAGGCGCGGCGATAATCTCCGCCAATGGCCACTTCGCGGTGAATGTGCTGACCGCCGAGCAGGAGGTGATTTCGCACTTCTTCGCTTCCCGCTACCGCTCGCGCGGTCGGGACGCTTTTGCCGAAGTGCCGCATCACCGGCTGGTAACGGGCGCGCCGATAATCGATGGGGTAGCGGCGTATCTCGATTGCTCGCTGGTCGCCGAGTACGAGGCCGGTGACCATATGATCTTCATTGGCGAGGTACTCGCCCTGGGCGCAGAACCGTCCGTTCGGTCCCCGTTGATCTTCTTCGCCGGCCGCTACCAGACGCTCTGAATTTCCCGGCCACCACGCAGGCACGATAGTTGCGTCGGCGCACACCCGGCCCGGTCACTCGCGCCGGGTGCGCGCCGACCGGATCACTGGAACAGCTTGTCCGCGGTAATCGGCAGGTCGCGGAGGCGCTTTCCGGTGGCGTGGTAGATGGCGTTGGCGATGGCAGCCGCGGAGCCTACGCACCCGAGCTCACCGAGTCCACGGACCCCGGCCTCGGTGAAGTTGGTGTCGGGGTAGCCGAGGAACAACACGTCGAGGTCCGGGATGTCGGCATTGACCGGGACCAGGTAGTCGGCGAGGTTGGCGTTGGCGATGCGTCCGGTGACCGGCTCGAGGTTCACCTCCTCAAGCAGCGCCTGACCGAGGCCCATGACCAGGCCGCCGATGATCTGGTTGCGGGCGGTGCGCTCGTTCACGATCGTGCCCGCGTCGACCACGGCGGTCATCCGGGACAGGCGCGGCTCGCCTGTCCAGCGGTTGACCCTGACCTCGCAGAAGTAGGCGGCGTAGGACGCAAAGGCGTATTCCGGCTGCTGCCGCCCCTCGACGTGGACCGCCTCGACACAGTCCGCCTGGGTCATCGCCAGCAGGTCCGCGAAGCTGACCGGGGCGCCGCCGGCGGCCAGGTTGCCCTGGTGGTAGCGGACCTCGGTGGCGTCCAGGCCGTAGAAGGGCGAGTCAGCGTGCTGCACCGCGTGCTTGATCAGCTCGGAGATGGCGGCGCGGGCCGCGCCGCCGACGGTGGAGGCGATCGTCGCCGTGGTCGACGACAGGACCGCCGCCATCATCGAGGGCGGATCGGCGGGGTTGCTCGGCAGCGCGGAGTCGCCGAGGGCGGGATCGATCTGGTCGGCCGGGATGCCCAGCTCCCTGGATCCGAGCGTGGCCAGCATCGTCCACGCGCCGGTGCCCAGATCGGCCTGGGCGGTCGCTACCTGCGCGATGCCGTCCGGCCGGAACCGCACCCGCGCGGCCGCCAGCGACCGCTCGGCGGGCAGCACGCCCGTGGCGGTGCCGGTGCCGACGAGCCAGTCGCCATCCAGCGTCGAGCGCGGCGCGGGGGTGCGGCCCGCCCAGCCGAACCGCTCGGCGCCGACCCGGTAGCACTCGTCAAGGTGCTTGGATGAGTAAGGCAGGCCGGTGTCCGGGGCGACACTGAGGAAATTCTTCAGCCGCAGGTCCAGCGGGTCCATGCCGAGCTGGACGGCGAGCTCGTCCATCGCGCATTCCAGGGCGAAAGAGCCTGGCGAGTAGCCCGGGGCCCGCATGATCGTCGCCTTCGGCACGTTCAGCCGAACGACCTTCAGCCGCAGGCTGAGGTTCGGCACCCGGTAGAACAGGACGGAGGCGCTGGACGGGTTCTCCCGGACGAGTTCCGAGACGCTGTCGTGCTTGAGCGCGGTCAGCGTCCCGTCATGGCGCGCGCCCAGGGAGATTTCCTGGTACACCGGCGTGCGGTGCCCGGTCACGGTGAAGACCTGCTCACGGGTCGCCGTGACCTTCACGGGACGGCCGAGCGCGCGCGCCGCGGCCGCGGCCAGCAGGGTCGGCGCCCAGGTGGTGGCCTTACCGCCGAAGGCGCCTCCGACATACGGGTTGACCACCCGCACCTGAGCAGGCGGCATGCCGAAAGCCTCGGCGATCTCCAGCGCGTGCATGGCCGGCCCCTGGGTGGCGCTGTAGATCGTCAGCCGGTCGCCTTCCCACTGGGCCACGGCCCCGTGCGCCTCGATCGCGTTGTGCTGCTGCCCAGGCTGGGTGTAACGGGCCGAGAGGGTTACCTCACTGGCGCTGAGCGCCTCGTCGATATCGGCCACGCCCTCGGCGAGGATCTCGACTGGCTGCCCGAACGGCGGCGGCGGGAGCACCGCATGAGCGACGGCGTGCTGGAACGACGATCGCGGCGGCTGCGGCAGGTACGTCACCTCGATGAGGGCGGCGGCGTCACGGGCCTGCTCCAAGGACTCGGCGACCACCATGGCGATGATCTGCCCGTAGTAGCTCACCTCACGGTCCGCAAGGGGACGGCGCCCCTCCCCGATGACCTGGATGATAGGCATCCTGGGCGGCTGCATCGGCAGCGGGTTGTCAGGCGTGTAGACAGCGAGGACACCCGGTGCGCCCATGGCGGCCCGCACGTCCATGGTATCGATGGCGCCAGAGCCGATCGTGGCGGTCACGAGATAGCCGTGGGCGACCCCGTCGAGAGTGTTATCGGCCGCGAACTTCGCGGTGCCGGTGACCTTGAGGCGGCCGTCGATCCGGTGGGCCGGCCGACTGGGAGAGACGGTGATCATGGTCACGCTGCCAGGGTCATCAGAGCTCGGATGATGGTGCGTTGCAGCAACGTCGGCTTGAAGGCGTTCTGCGACAGGGGCCGGGCCCCGTCGGCGGCGCGGGCGACGGCTGCCTCGAACGCCTCCTGCCGCATCGGCGCGCCGGCCAGGGCCTGCTCGACCGCGGGCAGCCGCCACGGGCGGGTGCCCACTCCGCCCGCGGCCACCCGGGCCTCGACGATGACGCCGTCCCTGACGTCCGCGGCGACGGCCGCAGAGGTCAGCGCGAACTCGTACGACTGCCGGTCGCGGACCTTGACGTAAACCGACCTCCGCGCCCCCGGTACGGC
The DNA here is from genome assembly GCA_963798675.1 of uncultured Actinomycetes bacterium. Classification (GTDB taxonomy): domain Bacteria; phylum Actinomycetota; class Actinomycetes; order Streptosporangiales; family Streptosporangiaceae; genus Palsa-504. Next base: position 182,012 of record CAWCUJ010000052.1, read on the forward strand.
CGGCACCGCCACCCCGGCGACCAGCTCACCGGGCCGCAGCTCGGTCTCCAGGTGCGGTTCGGTGCCCGGCAGCCGGTAGAAGCCCGCCAGCGGAAGGCGACGGCGCCCGCCGTGGCCGATCAGCTCCACCGAGGCGTCCAGCGCCACTAGCGCAACCGCTAGGTCGCTCGGGTGGGCCGCCACGCAGGCGTCGCTGGTCCCCAGGACGGCGTGCATCCGGTTGGCCCCCTCGATCGCCGGGCAACCGGAACCGGGCCGGCGTTTGTTGCATGCCACGGCCGGGTCGCGGAAGTAACCGCATCGCGTCCGCTGCAGCAAGTTCCCGCCGATCGTGGCCATGTCCCGTACCTGCGGCGACGCGCTCGCCGCGAGCGCCTGGCTGACCACGGGGTAGGCTGCCGCGATGAGCTCGTGCTCGGCAACGTCGCTCATCCGCTCCAGTGCGCCGATGAACACACCGCCGCCCTCGGGGCGAATGCCGCGCAGCGGCAGCTGGCTGATGTCCAGCACGTTCCGCGGCGTCATCACTTCCAGCTTCATCAAGTCCACCAGGGTGGTTCCTCCGGCCAGGTAGGCCGATCCGTCCCGGAACTGATCCAGGGCCTCAGGCACGTCGACGGGCGTGGTCAGGGTGAAGGGCTTCATCGGGCTTGTCCCATCCGGGCGGCGGCGGTCTTGACGGCGGCCGCGATGTGCGGATAGGCGCCGCAGCGGCACAGGTTGCCGGACATGTGGTCCCGGATCTCCTCGTCCGACCCGGCATGCCCGGCCGCGATCAGGCGCGCCGCCGCCATCGCCTGCCCCGGCGTGCAGAAACCGCACTGAATCCCGTCCTGGTCGAGAAGAGCCTGCTGGATGGGATGCAGCTGGCCGCCTTCGGCCAGGCCCTCGATCGTCGTGATCGCCTGCCCGGACACGCGGGCGGCGAGGGTGAGGCAGGACAGCGCCAGGCGGCCGTCGACCTGGACGGTGCAGGCGCCGCACTGCCCGCGGTCGCAGCCCTTCTTGGTGCCGGTCAGGCCGAGCCGCTCGCGGAGCGTATCGAGCAGTGTCACCCTGGGGTCCAGCCGGAGCCGGTGGACCTGCTCGTTGACCCGGAGCTCGACGTCAACGGTGACCGGGCCGACCAGCGTGGCGACGGGCGTTCCAAGCGTGGTTTCCATGCCTATTGTCCTTACTGATCCGCGAGTCCAGTCATCACCGCAGTCTGCTGGGGCGGTGCCGTCACCGGGCGCCGCGTGGGAATGAAGTCACGTGCCCGGATGAGAACCAGCGACGTGACCGCCGCGGCCAGCGCGACAGTCGCAGCCACGAGCATGATCTCGTTCAGCGCGCTGGTGAAGCCGGTGCGGACCGCGCCGGACACTGCGGCCGGGACGGGACCGGTCCTTACCCCGGGCGGGATGCTGGCGGCGATCTGCGCGGCCCGGGGGGCGTACGCAGTCCGCAGCAGCGCCTCGGTCACGCCGTGCCGCAGTTGGCTGGCGAACAGCGAGCCGTACAGCGCGATGCCGGTGGCCAGGCCCACCTGACGGAGGGTGGAGTTGATGCCGGACGCCATCCCGCCCCTGGCCGGCTCAACCACGCCCACCGCGGTCGCCGCGAGCGGCACGGTGACCAGGCCAGCGCCGATGCCGCAGGCGATCATGCCGGGAACCAGGTGGGTCCACGCGGAGCCGGCGGTCAGCCCGCGCATCAGCAGCAGCCCGGTGCCGATGAACACGAATCCGGCGCCGATCATGAGCTTGACGGGAATGACGGTGGTGAGCCGGCCGGCGACGGTGGACGACACGAGCACGGCCAGGGTAATCGATGTGGTCCGCAGCCCGGCGTCGAGCGCGCTGTAGCCGAGCAGGTTCTGCAGGTAGAGGATGATGTACGTGATCATCGCGAACATCGAGCCCGCCACGGCGAAGGCGGCGATGAGCCCGCCGACGAACGTTGGCTTGCGGAACAGCGACAGGTCGAGCATCGGCCGCCGCTGGGAGAATTCGATCACCACGAACGCGGCGAGCAGCACGCCCGCCAAGACCAGGCTCACCAGTACCCGGGTCTGGCTCCAGCCGCCGGCGCTATCGATCAGGCCGTAGACCAGCGCGGCCAGGCCGCCCGCGAACGTGACGAAGCCGGGCAGGTCGACGCGCGCCGCGGCCGGGTCACGAGACTCACTTACCATGGCGAGCGTGATAGCGGAAACGGTGACCCCGATCGGGATGTTGATGAGGAAGACCCAGCGCCACGAGATGTCGGTGGTGATCAGGCCGCCGGCCAGCGGGCCGACGGCAACAGCGATGCCGGTCACCGCGCCGTACGCGCCGAACGCCACTCCCCTGTCCTTGCCGCGGAATGTGTTGCCGAGCAGCGCGAGCGAGGTGGCGAACATGATCGCGCCGCCCACGCCCTGCAGTCCCCGGGCCAGTACCAGGAACAGCGAGCCGGTCGCTAGGCCGCACAGCAGCGACCCGACCGTGAAGATCGCGGTCCCGATGGCGAACAGCAGCCGCCGGCCGAACCGGTCGGCGAGCGAGCCGCCGACGAGCAGCGCGCCCGCGAGAACGAGCGCGTAGGCATCGATGACCCACTGCAGGTTGGTCAGCGAGCCATTGAATTGCCGCTGAATGCTGGGCAGGGCGGTGTTAACGATGGTGGTGTCGAGCAGCAGCATGAAGGTGCCCATGACCACGGCCAGGAGTGTCCACCACTTCTTAGCCATATTTGATACCGGTTCTTTCTCTCCGCCGGAACGAGGGGTCAGCTCGCCGAGGCGAGCATGGCCAGGACGGGCGGGGGGAGGTTGGCAAGCACGCGGCGGCGCAGCTCATCCGGCGCGCCTTCGAGCATCCAGGGGATGAGGATCGCCGGGTTCTGGGCCAGGTCACCGTCCAGCTTCCTGGTCCCCTCCACGAAGCCGTTCCATTCCTGCTGGGTGAGCAGCCGGTCCATCATCGGCAGCGCGGCCTGCTCCTCGTGGGTGAGATGAGCGGTCACCGCGACCGCCAGCTCCGTGAGCTGAGCCGGCCCGCCCTGGCCGGCGGCCAGTTCCTCCTCCACCGCCGCCAGCAGCGGCTCGATCCGCGCGTGCTCGGCCTCCATGGCACTGAGCAGCTCATCGTCGGCCTGGTCGGTGATCTTGTCCCGCACGACCGGCCACAGCAGCAGGTCCTCACTGGTGTGATGGAAGTGCAGCTGGAAGGCGAAGTTGCGCCAGCGATCGCGATCGAAACCGGCTTCGAGGGTAGCGAGATCCCGGCGCAGGGCATGATGGAAAATTTCCATCGCGGTGAATTCGATGGCCATCGGAAAATGTCCCTTTCGCTAGGCGTGGCCAGTGCCGCAGCAACGCGGCCGCGCTGACGATCAGCACAAAGCTATCCGGCGAAATGCTTGATCACCGACATGTTCAACTAGCAGATACGCACATTTGAACATGTCCATTCAGGGTCATGAGGCCGTGGCCTGCCGCGCGCGGCGACCACCTTCGCCGACGTCCATCATCGCACCGAGGCCACTGGCGTGCCGATGATCATCGGGCGGGCCGGGTGCTTATCGAAAAGCCTTGCCGGTGCGCTCGGCGATATGCGCACCTGTCAAGGACGGACCAAGACGTGAACCCTGGAGGTGTCCTCATTGGCGAAACCATTCAAGGGCCGCTACGCGGCCCAAACCGATGAACCGTTCGTCGTATTCATCATCGGCATGCGCATCAACCGGTTCTTCTCGCTCCGGAAGTGGACCTTTGGCGCGGCGTCCTTCGTGCGCATGCTCCTCGACCTGCGCCGCAACCCGGAGAAGGGCTACCTGGGCGGGCAGCAGATCATCTACCCGCGCGGCATCGGCATGATCCAGTACTGGCGGTCGTTCGAGGACCTGGAGCGGTTCGCGCGCTCGCACACCGACCTGCACGTACCGGTGTGGCGACGCTACAACCAGATGGTCGGCAACGACGGAACCTTCGGCATCTGGCACGAGAGTTACCTGGTGGAGCCGACCAAGTACGAGGCCATCTACGACAACATGCCGGCCTTCGGCCTCGGGACGGTGATGAACCACCTGCCGGCGACAGGCCGCCGCGAGACGGCCCGCAGGCGGCTCGGCGGGCACAGCGAGCCGGCCGTGCCGCCGCCGCCGCAGCCGGTCAGCTGACCGTCCCCCTGGGTCGGCCGCGGCCCCGTCGCGCCTGGTGCACGGCGGGGCCGCGGCCGTTCCGTAGTCGCGGGGCCGCGGCCGCGGCGCCAAGCGCCGGTGTGCGCCGGCTACGGCCCGGCCAGCTCCCGCAGCTCCTCGACGAGGCCGGCCAGGGCCAGAACCTGCGCATCGGCCAGCGCCCGGACGGCCAGCTCCCGGCTGTGCACCAGGTCGGTGTCCCGGCCCCGCCTCCGCAGCATCCTGGCCCAGCCGCAGCGCACGTAGCTGGCCCACCCGGGCGCCCGCAGTCGTTCGCTCAGCTCGACCGCCGCCGCGTAGTGCCGCTCGGCGTCGTCATAACGCCCGGTCGCCGTGGCCAGTAGCGCGAGGATCCGGTCAACCGGGCCGAACGAGCCCACGCCGGTGAAGGCGTTTCGCCCGGTATAGGGGCTGAGCATCTCATATATCGCCGCCGCGGCCTGGGTGTCCGGCAGTTCCGTGGCGACCACGGCCATGTGCATGACCGTCTCCAGCCAGAGATCGTCACGCGGCACGCTGCTGAAGCCGTCGGCCATCAGGCGAGTGAGCAGCGGGCGGGCGAGCTCCGGGCGGCCGATCACGCAGCGCAGATGAGCCTGGGCGGCCCGCAGCACCAGCCACTCGGGCTGCGCATCGGCCAGCGTCGAGATGGCCGGCTCCAGCTCGGCCAGACGGCCTTGCTGCTCGCGGGCGAGGAAATGGCACCCGGCGTACATGGCGTCCAAGATCCGGTCAGGGATGATCGTCTCCCTGCCCTTCTGCCTCATCGCCGCCGCCAGGTGCTCGCCCTCGGCGATCCGTCCGGCCAGCAGAGCCTGCGCGGCCTTGATCCGCAGCACGTGGAAGGTGAACAACGGTCTGCGGAGCTGGCGGGCCAGTTGGTCGGCAGCGTTGGCTGCGGCATCGGCGCTGTCGACCTCGCTGGCCGCGACCAGGCTGACATAGCAGGCGATGTGACCCGCGAACGTCGCTTCCCAGTCGCCGAGCTGTTCGCCCAGAGTCACCATCTCCCGGGCTATCGCTAGCCGCTCGTCGTCGGCGTCGGGGCCGGCGATGGCCGCATGATGACTGGCCAGGACCCGCGCCAGGACCAGGGGATCGCCGATCCGCCGGGCCATGTCCACGGCCTCGCGGCCGAGGGCCTCGGCCCGCTGCGCTTCGGATGCCGGGAGGGCGACGCCCAGCCCGACGAGGAGCCGCGCCCGGGCCGGGCTGTCGGCCTCGCCCAGCCCTTCTAGCGCCTCTTCGAACAGGGCGATCTCGCGGCCGTCGCTCATCGGATTGGCCGGCCCGAAGTGCACAAGCAGCAAGGCCGCCTCAGTGAGCCGCGTGGTGTCGCCGAGCGCTCGTGCGGCGTCGGCCGTAGCGAACGCGGCCAGCCGGAACTCCTCCCCGCCGGTGTGCGAAAGCGCCGCCGCCCGGGCTAGCTGCAGGTCGCAGGCCAGCACCGGATCGGCGTGGCTGGACAGCTCCAGCGCCTCGCTTGCCCGCGCGTAGTTGGCTGCGGCCTGCTCGAACGCCATCCGGTCCGCCGCCTGGTCGCCGGCCTTGCGGGCATAGGCGACCGCCCGGTCCGCCTCGCCTACCGCGGCGGCCTCGCCGAAGTGGATCGCCAGCTCGGTCAGCCGCTCCTCGATGCCCACGAGGCGCTCTAGGGCGCGGCCCACGTCGCGGTGCAGCCACCGTCGCCGGCTCGTGGGCATGTCCTCGTAAAGGCTGGAGCGGATCAGGGCGTGCGCGAACTGGTAGCGGTTCGCCCGCCCCGGAACCGGGCCGATCAGCCGCGCGCGCTCCGCGGCCTCGAGCGCCTCGAGCACCACCTGCATCCCGCCGTCGACCATCTCGGCCAGCAGCGACACGTCGAACTGCTGGCCGATCACGGCCGCGGCCGCCAGCACCTCGTGAACGGTCTCGGGCAGCCGGGTTACCCGCTGCAGGACCACCTCGCGCACGCCCTCGGGAATCGTCAGCTTCGGCTGGGCGCTGGCCAGCACCCAGCGTCCCGCGGTTCGCAGGCTCCCGCTTTCGACGAAGTGCAGCAGCACCTCCTCAACGCAAAACGGGTGCCCGTCGGTCTCGGCGTGCAGGTAGCGGGCGAACTCGACCTCGTCCGCGTCAAGCTCGCGGTCGGCCGCCGCCGCGACCATGGCGGCCACGTCGTCCTCGACCAGCCGGGACAGCGCCAGCCGCAGACCGCGGCGCTCGCGGCGCAGATCGGGCAGGAGCTGTGTCAGCGGGTGGTTGCGCCCGATGTCGGTGTCTCGGTAGGTGCCGATCACCAGCAGCCGCATCGGCTCGTTCGAGCGCAGCAGATGCCGTAGCAGCAGGAGCGACAGCGTGTCCGCCCAGTGCAGGTCATCGAGGAGGAGCAGCACGGGTGCCGCGGACGACATGGCGGCGAACAGGTCTACCACCGCCTCGAACAACCGGTAGCGCTCGGTCCCCGGCGCCGCCCGCATCGGTTCGGACCGGTCGGACACGCTGACCTGCAAACTGGGCGCCAGCGAGGCCAGCTCGCCGCCAAGCGGGCCGATCAGTCCGCGCAACTGGTCGTCTGGGCACGCGACGACGAACTCGTCAAGAGCCTCGACGAACGGGTGATACGGGGTTTTCATTTCCTCGTCGCACCGGCCGAACAGCACGACCGCGCCCGCCCGGTGCACCTCGGCGGCAACCTCCTTGGCGAGCCGGGTCTTGCCCAGGCCCGGCTCGCCGGACAGCAGCACGGCGCGGGCCACCCCGCCCCGCGCGCGCCGTTCCCCCGTGACGGCGTGCTTCCACTCCCGGATGACCAGTGCCCGCTCGGTCAGGCGCCCCGCCAGCGGCAGCCGCTCCGACCGCTCGAGCGCCGTCGGCAGCGCGATCATCGTGTCCTCGGCCCTGGGACGCCAGGCCACCTCGACGGTCTCCAGCGGCTTAGCCAGGCCCTTGAGGTCCAGCGCGCCGACCGGAGAGAACAGGGAGCCGAGGCGGCCGCCGCTCAGCACCCGCACGAGGTCCGCGGCGAGGATCTGACCGCCCCCTGCGCTGCCGCACAGCCGGGAGGCTTCGATCACGGCCATGCCGAAGCAGTCCTGCTCCTCCCACACGATCTCGCCGGCGCTCACGCCGATCCGCAGCTCCATCGGAGCCGGAACGGCCTCGGCAGGGCCGAGCCGCTGCACTCCGCGCTGCACGGTCACGGCCGCCTCGACCGCTTCCGAGGCGCCTGAGAACACGGCCATAGCCCCGTCGCCCAATCCCTTGACGACAGTCCCGCCGTGCGCCTGGACGACCTCGCGGACGACCCGGTCGTGTGCCCTGCGCAGCTCATCCCCCGCGTCTTCGCCCAGCTGGCTGCGCAGCGCCGTAGAGCCGACGATGTCGGTAAACATGACGGCCGCTAGAGACCGGCCCTGTGCAAAAGAACTATCCACCATCGCTCTTCAGTTGCCGCTGGCACGTCGGGGTACTAGGTGTAGATCCCATGTTGCGACACTCTCGAGCCGGGACGGTTGGTCATGAGCGTTAACGTTGCATCCGCACACCACGAAGCCCAGCAGCCAAGGGAAAGCCGCTACGACGTCGTAGTCGTCGGCAGCGGCATCGGAGGCCTCAGCGCCGCCGCCTGCCTCGCCAGGATCGGCCAGAAGGTCTTGGTGGTCGAGCAGAGCACCGGCGTAGGCGGCTACGCCCACGCTTTCACCCGGGGCCCGTACACCTTCGACCCGGCGATGTCGGTGTTCCCGCAGGGGCACGATCACGCCCTGCCGGTCGCGCTGCTTGACTGGCTCGGCGTCCGCGATCAGTGCCGTTTCGTGCCCCTGGAGTCCAACTACCGGGCCGTGTTCCCCGGCTTCGAGATCGCGACGCCGTACGGGCTCGAGGAGTTCACCGAGGCGCACTGCCAGCGCTTCCCCACGCACGCGGCCAGGCTGCGGGAGTTCTTCAGCCTGTGCAGCCGCCTGCATCACGAGGCGCATGCGCTGCCCCCGCAGGTCGGCCTGGCCGGCCTCGACGAGGCGGCCCGCCGCTTCCCGGTGCTGTTTAAGTACATCAAGGCAACCACGGCGCAGGCGCTCGATGAGTACTTCGACGACCCGCTGCTCAAGGCGGTGGTCAGCGTCTCGTGGCCCTACCTGGGCTCGCCGCCGTCGCGGCTGGACTTCGTGACGTTCTCGACGGTCCTGTCGGTCTACCTCGAGGGCTGCTTCTACCCCGAGGGCGGATTCCAGTCGCTCGCCAACGCCCTGCTCGCGGGGATGCAGAAGGCCGGCGGCGAGCTCGTGCTCGGCCAGCAGGCCACCCGGATTCTCGTCACCGACGGCCGCGCGAGCGGCGTCGAGCTGGCTGGCGGCGAGGTGGTGCAGGCCGGCACGGTGATCTCCAACGCCGACGCCACGGCCACCTTCGCGGACATGGTCGGCGACGAGCACCTGCCGGCCGGGTTCATGAAGCGCTTGCGGCGAATGAAGCCGTCGCCCTCGGCGGTGGTGGTCTTCATCGCGACCAGCCTCGACCTGCGCGCGATGGGCGCAGTGCACGAGGTCTTCCGCCCGCTGCGCATCGACCACGACGAGTCCTACCTGGATGTCCGGCAGGGCAGGCCAGGCGGCATGTTCGGCACGGTCCCGACGCTCGCCTCACCCTCGCTCGCGCCCGACGGCGAGCACCTGCTCATCATCCGCTCACTCGCCCCCTACGACCTCGGTCGGCCCTGGAAAGGCGAGGCAAAGGCCTACACGGAGCAGGTCCTCGACGCCTTCGAGCCGGTGTTCCCCGGCCTGCGCGACTCGATCACCTACATCGAGACGGCCACCCCGCCGGCGCTCGAGCGGCACTCCCGTAACCGCTTCGGCGCGGCGTACGGCTGGGAGAACACCCCCACGCAGACCGGCGGCAAGCGCTCGCCGCACGTCACCCCGCTGGACCACCTGCTGCTGTCCGGGCACTGGACACAGCCGGGCACCGGCTCGCTGCGCGCCCTGGTCTCCGGCATGCACACGGCGCAGCTCGCCCTGCGGGTCAACGGCCTGCCCGCCATCAAGTTCGACCATCCGGACTTCCCCCCGGCCGCATGACGGCCCGGCCGGGCAGACGCAAGCCCCGTGCACCGCTGGCAGGTGCACGGGGCTTTGTTCTCGTCTTATCGTCGGCCGGGGCTGCTCGCGAATTAAGAGGGTGGCACGAACCTCATCGGGGTGAGCTGTTCGATGTCGTACCGGCAACGCAGCTCAGCAACGGCTTCCGGGTCGGGCGGAAATCCACGGCGAGCCAACCCGGAGAGCTCTCGAAGGTATTGCTCGTGACCGGCGGGAATTGTCTGGAAAAGCATGCGGGCGGGCGTGCGCCCAGGATTGCTGAATGCGTGCGGGCAGCCGGCCGGGACGAACATGAAGCTTCCCGGGCCCGCCCTGACCACACGGCGGCCGTCGCGGGACTCCCAGCGGGACCAGCCGTCCGCGGTGCGGAGCCGCGGCTCGAAGGCCAGCAGGTCGAGTTCGCCCTCGATGACGTAGAAGATCTCCTGGCATCCGATATGCACGTGCGCGCCGACGTCGAAGCCAGGAAACACGACGCTCTCGAAGGTGGACGCGGCAGCCTCGTGCGTGACGCCGGCCAGCAGCGTGTTGCCCCCGGCGGACTCACCACCGCCGCTAGGCAGTACGAAGCCATCAGCCATGAAGTTCCTTTCCCGTTTCGCGGGTCGGAGCCATCGGGCTTCGTTATGTCCGTTATGCGGGAACCCGCGCCAACCAGCCCGACCGCGCCGACGGTCAACTCATAGCTAACCTGCGGACGCCCCAGCCACCAACATGTTCAACCATCCGATTCGGTCAGTCGAACATACGTGGCTGGTAATCATGGCGGCCGGGTACTCACAGCTGGACGCCACCACTTACCCTGAGCGTTGTGCAAAATTCGCGGCTCCTGTCAGCCCAGTAGCAAATAGGAGGCAACTCGTGCCAGCCGCACCGTTCACAGACGCCGAGCTTGAATATCTGGCCAGCCAGCAGCTCGGCCGCCTCGCCACCATGACGCCCGATGGGCGCCTGCAGGTCAAGCCGGTCATGTTCTGGTACAACGCGGCCGAGGAAACGATCGACGTGGGCGGCCATAACCTGGGCGGTACCCGTAAGTACGCCAACGTGCAGGCCAATGGAATTGCGGCATTCGTCATCGATGACATGTTGTCCGCCAATCCATTGCGGCTCCGCGGCATCGAGATCCGCGGAAATGCGGAGGCGCTCGCGGAACAACAGCCAGAGCCAGCCGGCTTCGGCCGCGAAATCATCCGGATCCGGCCGCGTCGCGTGGTCTGCTGGGGAATCGACGCTGCCGAGCCGGGAATATTCGGCGGCCCCGGACGCCATAGCCGTACCGTCTGACGTCCGAGGCCGTCCCGGTCATCGTGTGTACTTACCCCGGCGATCAGGGGTTATGACCCAATGCCAGGAGGAAGCACCCTCGGCCCGGGCTGTTTCATGATCATGGCCAGAAACAGGCAAATAGCGCCCGAAACTGGCCACGATCATGATCAGCGCCCGAAATGTCTCAAGATAAAGTTGAGGCATAGTGGGGCATAACGGGATTCCGTCACCCTGCAGGCCGGCGGCCGGCGCCATACCGCAGCAGGCCGGCACCCGCGCCGCCCGCCGGCGTCGGTCCCACCCGCAGTGAAGGACCCTGACCAGCAGCAAAGCCCGGAAATTCGGCACCCCGGGCTCTTTTAAGTTCCTGGCATTGCCTTATGACCCAACGGCCGGGCCTCGCGCCATGACGGCTACTTCGGGATCTTGCCGATCGCCTGCAGTACCTTGATCGCCCCGGTCCTGTTGATCCAGTAGAGCAGTCGCGGCTTGTCGGGGAGCGCGCGGAGCTGGTCGAGCATCTGCAGCAGGTCCTCGCGGATGCGTACCTCCGCGATCTTCCCGTCGCGCATGTCGTAGACCGCCATGCCCGACTGCACGATCGGCCTGCCGCTGGCCTTCACCGGGCCGAGCGGGCCCGTCTGGGTGCCGGTCAGCGTGAACCGGACGGCCACCTGGTCACCCTCGGCCACCACGTCATCGGGGTCGAACCGCATATTGGGAAAGGCGCGGACCATGTCCCCGATCTTGCGCTCGAGGATCTCCAGGCCGCGGACCGGCCCGCCAAGCTCCGGGTGGTCGAGGACCTGATCTGGCTGGCAGAGCTGCAGGATCTTGGTGTAATCCCGCGCGTTCTGCACCTCCTCCATGAACCGCAGCACGACCTCCTTGTGCTGCTCTTGGCGTGACGTAGTAGTAGCCATCACCTTCCGCCTATCTTCCGTGTCTGCGGCCAGGACCGGAACGCCGCCGCACGACCCGCCTGTGCCACCGGGGCCCGCCTGTGCCACCGGGGACTGCCGTAGCCATGACGGCGCCTTCCTAGCCGGCCAGGATGGGAACGAGCTCGAGCTGCTCGAGCAGCTTGCGCCGCTCCCACTCGTACCATTGCTCGACGATCAGGCCATCCCTGATGGCCGAGAAGGCGATGCAGCCGAGCTCTATCGGCCGGCCAGTGGCGGGCACGCCGACCCACTTGCCCGTGTGGACGCCGGACATGGTGAACTCGGTCACCACCCGGTCACGCTCGCTGATCTGGCCGAGAACCGAGATCCTGAGGCCGGGGAAGCCGACACGATACCTGCGGACGAGCGCCTTGAGCGGGTCCCGGCCGCGTAGGTTGCGGTCGCCTGGCGCGTGACCGACGTAGCCGGCGCTCAGGATCTCGTCCGCGACATCCAGTTTTCCCGCGCCCCACAGCTCCGTGAAGCAGCGCAGCACGGTGGCCTTTCCGTCTTCCTGAGACATGACGATTGCACTGTCCCTGTACAGCTGGCTCTCAGGAGGCTGGCGCCGCGGCGGACGCCGCGACGGGCGCGTCCGGCCGCTGGATCACTCCAAGCTGCTGGAGCAGCCCCATGATGTCGAACTCGCCCCAGTCCGAGACGACCTTGCCCTCGACCACCCGGGTGATCGCGATGCCCGACAGGCTGACCTCCTTGCCCGTCGGCGGGATCCCGAGCCAGAGACCCTGATGGGTGCCCCGGCCGGTGAAGCGGGTCGCGACGCGAGAGCCCTCGGCGACCTGGGCGTGGATCTCCAGCGACATGTCGGGTACGCCGACACGCCAGTCACCCACCAGCTTCTTGACCCCCTCGGGGCCGCGGGTGGACGTGTTGCCAGGCGCGCGGCCGACGAAGTCGTCGGCGAACAGCTCGTAGGCGACGTCGAGGTTACCCTCGTTCCACAGTTCCTTGTAGAAGTGCTGGACCACGGCCTTGGACTCCTCGGCGGAGCTGCTGCCCTCGGGCAGCAGAACCGAGGCTGCCCACGCCGCCTCGGTGTCCTCGGGCGGCGGGCCCTGCCGCGGCGGGGAGGGGATGATCCCCAGCTGCATCATCATCCCGACGGCGTCCCAGCAGGTCCACACCTCGGCGACCTTGCCGCCGGCTAGCCGGTTGATCGTGATGCCCGTGACGGTCCCGCGCTTGCCCGTGTTGGGAATGCCCATGAAGTCCCTGGCCTGCGTGCCTGTCGCCGCATGGCGCGAGGCGACGAAGTCGCCCTCGCCGATCTGCTCGTCGACGGTGACGTTCATGTCGGGGAAGCCGTGGAGCCACCGCTGGATCGTGCTCCTGGCCTCCTGCTTCGCCGCCGTGCCCGAACCGCCAAGCGAGGTGTTCTGCCAGAGCGCATTGAGCTGGAAGTCCTCGGTGTAAATGTGATCCAGGTAGTCGAAGTTGCCCTTGTTCCAGACTTCTTCGAAGAAATTCCTGATGACGGCCTTGTTCTCTTCGGTGGTACCCATAGGTAAATTACTCCTGCCTGTGAGCGGGGTTCCTCGCGTTAGCACAACTCTCAACCATTCGCGCCGATGACTCAATGCCGCGGGACAAACAATGCCCGCAGAACAAATAACCGCCCCGGAACGGATAATGCCCGCGGGGCAAATAGCGCGGGAAGGAAACGGATCCGCAATAGCACGGACATGCGCAAGGTACCGCCTGCGCGGCAGGGACGCGGGCGGCGGGCGCCGGCGGGCGCCGACGGCCCGATGGGCGCCTCCCGGCTATGGCCGGGAGGCGCCCATCGGGGTTAGTTGCTCGATCGGGGTTAGTTGCTCGATGCCGCGCCGGCGGGCCGATGGGCGCCGATGTCGAATCCCGGACGGATGACGGCCTGGAAGGTCGATGCGGCGGCCGCGTGCTGGACGCCGGCCGTGAGCGTGGCGCCCAGCCCTCCGAAGCCCAGGTTCTCCCCGCCATCCCTGGTCAGCACGAACCCGCCGGTCACGGCACATCGCTCCGTCTCGGGTGGTTGGCCGGCATCTTACCGCGCGGCCGGCACGGCCATGCCGCGCGGCGTTGCCTCCGTCCGCGCGGACCGTCCGCGCCGCGCCGCCACCGCGAGGACGACAAGGACGGGTATCACCACCCAGGCCGCGAGCACCAGGAGCGGACGGGCCACGTCGCCGGCGTTGAAGTACGCGATGTCCCGCAGCGCCGTCACGGTGGCTCCCGGCGGCAGGGCCGCGGAGAAGAACGCGAAACCGGAGGGAAGGAAGTCGGCCGGTACCGGGCCGCCGCTGATCGCGGTACCCAGGATCAGGCCGACAATGGTGGCGACGGCGACGCCGGCATCGGCCAGCAGCGACGTCATGGCGAGGGTGAACGCGCCGATGGCCGCGGCCAGCAGGACCGCCACACCGCCTTCGGCGAACAGCGAGCCGGGGAGCACATGGCTCCAGACCCGTGCGACCAGGATGGCGATGACGCCGAGCAGCACCGAGAAGATCAGCATCTGCAGCATCTTCTGGCGGACGGGCAGATGGCGGGCGGCCGCGAAGCTGGTCTGGCCGAACAGGAAGGCGCCGAGGGTCACCCCGAAGATCACGTAGAAGATCGAGACGCCGTTGGGATCGGCCGGCACGGCAGGCAGCACGTCGGTCACCTGCAACTGGGCGCCGCGGTTCGCGGCGATGCCAGTGAAAATGCCTTCCAGCGTGTGGAACGCGATGGCGCCGTGAGCGCTTGAGGCCAGCAGCTGATAGTGACCGCCTTGCACCACGTACGCGGCGTAGATCGTGTTCTGCTTGATCTCCTGCCGCGCCTGGGCGGTGCTGCCCAGCGTCCGCAGGGCCAGCCCGTCGCTGGCGGGGATGGTCTTGGTGATGCCCGCCGGTCCCACCACGCCCACCGGCACCGCATGCGGCGAGGGCTTGTGCAAGGCGAACAGGAAGATCAGCAGAAAGGCGCTGCCGATCAGTATTCCGGTACCGATTGGCTGGATGAAGGCGGCTGCCCGCGGGGGCGCATCGGCTTTCTTGTCTGTCATGGATCCTCCCTTTTGCGTGATCAGCCTGAATCGTTAACAGGCCAAAGCGAGTCTTAACGTAAGGGGGCCGCCCGGGCCGCGGGAATGTTGTTCAACTCCCGGGAGTCTCACGGCTGCGGAGCGTGCGCGGACCGAGTGCTCCTTGATGAAACGAGTGGTGGCACGGGCCCGCCGGCAGCGCGCTTACCCGCGTTCGAGCATGCGACCGGCGAAATCGTTGTCGGGGTTACGCCAGACCGAGTGGATGTGCTTGGCGTTATCTTGCGTGTTGTCGTGCTCGATGAGCAGACCCGGCCCCTGGACACGGAAGTAGTGACGCTGCCCGGGTTCTGTTCCACCCGCCCAGGCGAACCAGAGCCGGTCCAGGCCGGCCGTACGGATCGCCTCGAGCTCCGCCGAGGCCAGCCCGGCGGGGAAGCGTCGTGCGAACGTGGTCAGCAGATCGGTCAGCCTGCGTCGCTGAGCCTCGCCGAATTCGCTCGCAGGTATGCCCTTGGGCTGATCCCGGTGGTAGCTGAGGATCTGCCGTTCGTCATCGGACAACCGGTACCCAGGCTCGGGAGGCCAGAGTTCATCGGGCCGCTCGATAGAGCCGATCTCCGGGACGGTCCGGGTCGCGAAATCCGGCGGGGAGCGGTGCCAGATCACCGCCTGCTGGCGCTGGGCGGGATCGAGCGCGTGGATGAGCTCATAGCCAGCGGATTCTTCGAGCGCAAGAGGCTGCAGCTCACCGGCCTGGCTCGGCTCTGCGCCGAACAGCGAGGGTGTGGCGGTCAGGTACCGGCTATCAACGACGGTGAAGTTAAGAGACAGGTGGTGGCCAACCATTCGCCAGCCCCACGGGCTCGCGTCGCCCGGCTCGCCAAACACGCTGACGTAGTAGCGGCTGGGGTCGCGGAGCGCGTCAGCAAACTCACGGCTGCTGCTCGCCGTCTTGGCGTAGAGCACGTGCTCCATAGCGATGACGGAGACGGCTTTCGCATAGCCGTCCATGCTGGTACTTGCCGACAGCAGCGCATGAGCAAGCTTGCGCTGCTCGCTGTCGAGAGCGGCTAGGGGAAGCCCGTTCCGCGCGGGTTTCGGGACAAATGTCCAGTCACGGCGTTCGTCGCCGTCGGCGAAGCTGAAGCCGACCGTCTGTCGTTGGTCGCTGGTGAGCGCGGAAAGAAATTCCTGCGCCGCGCTTGTGATGTTCTTCACTACGTCGGGTAGCTCAGGCGCGGAGATCATCTGTGGCTCCATTCCGGATGGCACTTCCTTCCTCACGGTAAAAAGTTGGTGCCGTTAGCATTTCCTTTTCATGCATGCGGCTCACCGGGCCGCGGAATGCCATACGGATCATCGCATCGCGGATGCGGCACGCGACAGGAGTCTGCCAGCGGCCCATCGCGCCGGTGCTGCGTGAGTTGCGCTGAAAATAGGCGGTGCGCTTGCGCCGCTGTCCCTCATAGGCCCGCAGCGCCTCGGCTGGGTCAGCGCGGGCCCGCAATTCCCCGGCCAGCACGATGGCATCTTCAAGCGCCTGGCACGCTCCCTGGCCCATGTTCGGCGTCATGGCGTGCGCTGCATCACCGAGCAGCGTCACGCAGCCCTCACCCCAGCGGCGCAAGGGGGCGTGGTCGCTGATGTCGAATCGCTCGATGGTCTCCTCGCTGGTCCCCTCCAGGATTGCCTCAACGGGCTCTTGCCAGCCCCGGTGCTGGGGGATGATGGCCGACCGGTGAGCCCCAGGCGGGTCGGTCCCGCCTTCGGGCGCCCGGTTCAGCGCGAGCCAGTACAGCATGCCGTTGCCCGTGCGGTAGAACAAGAACCGCCGACCCGGCCCCCATAGCTTGCGGGCATGACCTACGGGCACCTGCTCGTCGGGGAACTCAAGCAGGCCCCGCCAGCTCGTGTAACCGGCATACCGCGACTTGCGCGGGCCGAGGAGCTGGGTCCTGACCGCGGAGCTCGTGCCATCCGCACCGATGAGAATGTCGCCATGCTCGCTGCCGCCGCCGGCGAGGTGCACCGTGACGCCACGGGCGTCCTGAGCGAACCCAACGCAGTTGGCATCGAACTGCACCGTGCCTGGCTTCAGCGCGTCGGCAAGCACGGTATACAAGTCGCCACGGTTGATGCCGATTGTCGGCGAGCCGAGCTTCCGGGTCAGCCCAGCGACGTCCCATCGCATCAGCGGAGCTCCGCGCGAGGTGCGGAACTCAAAGTCGGTCACCTCCGTGGCACGCTCCAGCGCCGCTTCCGCAACCCCGAGCCGCTGGAGCGCGCTGACGCCGTTGTGCCAGACCATCAAGCCGACACCACCGCCGGCCCGGTCCGGATCGCGGCGCCGCTCCAGCACGGTCACCTGCACTTGCTCATTCTGCAAGGCAAGCGCGGCCGCAAGCCCGCCGATGCCACCTCCGGCGATCACCGCAGAAGAAATCACCTGGTCCTCCCTGGTACGTAGTCCGCTTCCGCGGCCGCCGCAGCGTGCGCGGCCGCCGGGGCGCGCACGGCGCCTGACGCGATGGCTGCGGCCTCGATCTCACTGCGCTTGACCCGGATTGCAGCAGCGGCGATGGCGGACGCCAGCAGCATGACGGCCGCGGCGGCAATGAACGCACGGGCAAAGCCGGTGGCCAAGGCATGGTCCAGCACCGCCGCGCTCGGCGCGCCTGGCCCGCCGACTGTGTGCACACGCACGGAGTGGCTGACCGCCGTCCACGCGATGGTCCCGAGGACGGCCAGGCCGACCGCTCCCCCGATCTGCCGTCCCGCGTTGACCAGGCTGGAGGCGGCGCCGACGTCCTCCTCGACCAGGCCAGACATCCCGACAACGGTCATCGGGGTGAAGATCAGCCCCAGTCCAACACCGGAAAGGAGAGTCGGGCCGACCATTGCGCCCAGGTAGTCTCCCTGCACGCCGATCACCGCGGCGATCCAGAACATGCCCGCCGCGGTGAGGATCCCACCGGTCACCAAGAACACGCGGGCGCCGACCTTGGCGAGCAGCGGTGCGCTGACCGCTGCACCGGCAATGATCGCAAGGCTCATGGGCACATACGCGAGCCCGGTCCGTATCGGGCTGTATCCCCAGACATCCTGGAGGAACAGCGTCAGGAAGAAAAACACACCGGAAATCGCCGTCCCGACACACAGCGCGATCAGGTACGACCCGGACCGGCCTGCCGAAGCCAGGACCCGCGGCGGCATCAGGGCCGCGCTGCTGCGCAGCTCGATCACGGCGAAGAGCACCAGCAGCACAGCTGCGGCCGCCAGCGAGCCGATGACGCGGGAGCCGCCCCAGTGTGAACCGCCGTCCAGGCCGGGCGTGGCCTGGATCAGCCCGTAAACGAGCAATGACACGCCTGCGGTACCGGTGACAGCCCCCGCCACATCGAACCGGCCCGTACGCCGCGGCGACTCCGCAAGGACCAAAGGTGCCGAGACCGCGGCGATCACCCCGACCGGCACGTTCACGAACAGCACCCACCGCCACGAGATGTAGGAGGTGAGCAGCCCGCCGAGCAGCAGCCCCACCGTGACGCCGACGCCAGCCATCGCACCGACGACCCCGAAGGCTTGGTTGCGATCCTTTCCCTCGGTGAACGTGGTCGTCACGAGGGACAGTGACGTCGGCGCGATGATCGCCGCACCAGCTCCCTGCACGGCCCGGGCACTGAGCAGCCACCACTGGCTGGTGGCGAATCCCCCGGCGAGCGACGCCGCGCTGAAGACGATCATTCCGGCGACGAAGACCCGCCTGCGGCCGAGCAGGTCACCAGACCGGCCTCCCAGCAGCAGCAGCCCGCCAAAGGCCAGGGCATAGGCGTTAACCACCCATTCCAGGCCGTTTCCGGAAAAATTCAGCGTCTGCTGGATGTGCGGTAGTGCGACGTTCACGATGGTCCCGTCGAGCACCACCATGAGCTGGGCGGTGGCAATGATTACTAGCGCCAGTCCCGCCCGCGTCGGCTTGCCGGCCGCCGCCGCCGCCATCTGCGACGATTCTGTTCTGGTCATCGACCCTCCTCCGAATGTGATCGGCCTGCAGCTCATTACTGCGCATGCGGACGCGTATTTCATCGTCGGCGTGTCACCGCGTTACCCGCAACAGCAGTGTTGATTGAACAGTGACTTATGCAAACAAGGCCAAAAGCCATCGCGGCCGAACGGGCGGTGGTAACAATAACCACCGTCCGTTCGGCCGAAAAAGGCAGATCAGCCGGGGCGGCCGGTCAGGTCTTGGCGCCCGCGGTCACCGGGGCGGGCGGGGCTTCCTCCCTGATCCCGTACCTGGCGTACAGGCGGCGCAGCGGCCGCGGCGCCCACCAGTTGGCCCGGCCGAGCAGCCGCATGGTGGCGGGCACCAGCAGCACGCGGACGACGGTGGCGTCCAGGAGCAGCGCGACGATCATGCCCACGCCCATCAGCTTGATGAACGTGATGCCGGAGGCCGAGAACGCGCCGACCACGATGATCAGCAGCAGCGCCAGGCTGGTGATCACGCCGCCGGTCCGCTGCAGGCCCGCCGCCACCGCGGCGGTGTTGTCGCCGGTCTGGTCGTAGCGCTCGCGGATCCGGGACAGCAGGAACACCTCGTAGTCCATGGACAGGCCGAAGATGATCGCCAGCATCAAGATCGGCGTGGTCGGGTCGATCGAGCCGGCCGGGGTGAACCGCAGCAGGCCGGACAGGTGCCCCCACTGGAAGATCCACACCACGACGCCGAACGTCGCGGACAGCGACAGCACGTTCATCACGATCGCCTTGACCGGCAGCACCACCGAGCCGAAGGCCAGGAACAGCAGCACGAACGTCGAGACGCCGACCAGCAGCGCCATCAGTGGCAGCGTCGCGCCCAGGCTGGCCAGCTCGTCCACGAGCCCGGCGGTGGTCCCGCCGACCAGCACCGTCGCGCCGGGCGGCGGTGGCGTGTCGCGGATCTGGGTGACGATGTGCCGGGCCGCCGAGGACACGGTGGCCGGGGAATAGCCGATGTCGACGCGGACCACGTCGGACTTGAGGCCGGTGACCTGAGCCCCGGTGACGCCTGGGATCGCGTCGATGCGGTGTAGATAGGCGGTGAGCGCGGCCGTGTTCGTGGCCCCCGCCCCGGTGATGAGGGCCTGGATCGGCGCGGTCGAGTTGACCGGAAATTCGCTGTCCATGGCCTCGGATACCTGCCTGACGACCGACGCGGCCGGCAGCGTCCTGGCGTCGGCGCCGCCCCAGGAGATACGCAGGAACGGCGCGCCGAGGGCCAGCAGGCCGATCACGATCACCGTGGCGTAGACCAGCGGCCTGCGCATGACGCTCTGCGCGATGCGGTACCACGCGCCGCTTGTCTCCTGCCGCGGCGGCCGCTGCACCGAGCGGCGGATGCGCAGCGCGTTGACGCGGTAGCCGAGCACGGCGAGCAGCGCGGGCAGCACGGTCAGTGCGGCCAGCATGTCCACCGCGACGGTGGCCACCCCGCCGTAGCCCATCGAGCGCAAGAAGTCCTCGGGGAACAGCATCAGGCTGGTCAACGCGACCGCGACCGTGACGCCCGACACGGCCACGGTCCGCCCGGCGGTGGCGACCGTCCGGGCCACCGCCTGCTCGACGGTGGGCTGGCGGTGCAGTTCCTCGCGGAACCGGGTGACCATGAAGAGCCCGTAGTCGATGCCCAGGCCCAGGCCCAGGATCGTGGTGATGTTCACCGAGTAGATGGACACCGTGGTCGCCATGGTGAGCAGCCGCAGCACCATGAACGAGCCGAGGATGGCCACGCCGCCGATGGCCACGGGCAGCGAAGCCGCGGCCAGGCTGCCGAAGATCACCAGCAGCAGGATCAGCAGCACGGGCATCGAGAACCCCTCGGCCTTGGCGATGTCGGCGGTGACCTCGCTGTCGATCGCCACCTCCATCGGCACCGTCCCGCCCACGCGTGCGGTGATGCCGTCGGCCGCCAGACTGGCCGGGGTCAGTTCGGTCTTGATCGCGTCGTAGGTCTTGTGCCTGGCGGCGTCGTCGGCCCCAGTGAGTTGGAGCACCGCGTACGTAGCGTGCCGGTCGGCGCTGACCAGGCCGGGCGATCCGCTCGACCAGTACGTGGTGGCCCGGGTCACGTCGGCGCGCGGCAGGCCGCTCAGCGCCGCCGTGACCGCGTCCCGGTAGGCCGGGTCGCTTACGCTCATCGCGGGGCTGCGGTACAGCACGACGACGTTGGCCTCGTTCCTGCCGAACACCTGGTCCGCCTGGTTGGCCTCGCGCTGGCTCTGGCTGGCCGGAGGGGTGAAGTCGTCGTCGGAGGACAGCCGGCCGAACACGCCGGTCCCCCACGCCGCGGCGACCGCCACGAAGACCAGCGTGACAGCGAGCACCAGCCGACGCCGACGGGACAGGACCCGTCCCCAGGCCAGGAACATCTCGCCTCCTTAGGTCAACGCCAGGCCCGCCCGGGCCCGAAAGCTCGTTCAAAGCCCTCGGAATTCCCAGGCTGCGGGCGCGTAGGGTCCGAGTGCTCCTTGATGAAGGGCAGCACGACGTCGAGCACCTGGCCGGGATCCTCGACGTGCAGCCCGTGCCCGAGCCCCGCGAAGAAGACGTGCCGGGCCCCCGGCAGCAGCGGCATCGCGCGCCGTACGTCGGAGTCGGTCATCAGCCCGTCACGCTCCTGGTCGCCCTGCAGCAGAAGGGTGGGGCAGGCCACCCGCGGCAGCAGCGCCGCGGGGTGGTAGTCCTCGGTCAGGCGGCCGTCCCTGAAGAAGGCCATCACCTCGGGGTCGAGCTGTTTCAGCGACTTGGCCAGCGACCGCAGTGCGAGCGGAAGATCGGCGAGATAGGAGACGGCCAGGTCGGGATCGATGTCGTCGGGGAAGACGGCGGACTCGGCGACGACGACGGCGCGGACATCGGCCGGATGGGCGGCGGCCAGGGCCAGCGCGACCCAGCCGCCAAGCGAGTGCCCGTAGATGATCGCCGGCGGCCCGGCCTGACGCAGCAGCGCGAGGGCGTCGGCGCAGTAGTCCGCCAGCCGGTAGTGCCCCGGGGCCCGCGCCGACTGGCCGTGCCCGCGGAAGTCCAGCGCGAACAGGTGCCCGCGACCGCGCAGGCCGGCCAACAGGGGCGCGAAGACCTGCCAGCGCGCGCCCAGGCCGTGCAGCATCAAGATGGTCGGCCCGTCGCCGGGCAGTTCGGCGTAGTTCAGGGTTAGCCCGTCGGCCTGCAGCGTGTTCTCGGCGGGCCGCGCCGGGGCCATCAGGCGCTGCCCACGGCCGTCGACACGGGCACGCTCTCGGCGGCCAGCGGCGACGCCGTCCAGCTGAAGGTCATGCCACCGTACTTCCACTTGCTGGTCTCGATGGCCAGCAGCATGACCGTGTCCCCGGCACTTACGCTCCCGGTCTCCCACGCGTAGTCCATCGCCACCGGTACCGCCGCCGACCCCGTGGCGCCGACCAGCGCGAGGTTCTCGAAGATCTTCGGCTGCAGAGCCAGCCACTCGGGGGTGAGCAGGCCGGCCTCCTGCAGTTCCGCGGTGATGTAGCCCGCGTTGCCCTCGGGGATGACGCACAGGTCGACCGCATCGGCGTCGAGGCCGGCCGCGGCCAGCGTCGCCTGCATGGCCTCGGTGATGACGTACGGCGTGAACCGCCCCGACTCGATCACGTCGACCTTGAGGTCGATCGGCCGGCGGGCGGTGAGCTGCTCGTGCAGGGGCGCATGCGTGCCGCCCGCGCCGACGATCTGCATGCCCGGGGCCTTCGCGCCGCCAACGCAGGCGATCGCGCCGCCGATGACACCGCCTCCGGATTCGGCGTCGACGGCCTGCAGAACCATGGCCCCGGCGCCGTCGCCGAAGTTGTACGGGTTCATCCGGTCGCGCATCCTGATCCTGTTCGGCTCGACCCCCCGGAACACCGGGACAAGCAGCGGCGAGATCACCTCACTGCCGACGACCACCGCCGTCTGCTTGATCCCGCGCTCCAGGTACAGCCGCGCCACGTCCATCGCCTCCACGAACCCGGCACAGCCCGAGCGCAGTTCGATGACGGCGCAGGCCCGCAGGCCCAGCCGCTCCTGCAGGAAGGTGACCATCGGCGGCAGCAGGTACTCCGGGCTCGCCGTCGAGGTGACGATGAGGTCAACCTGGCCCGGCTCGATTCCCGCCCGCTCCAGGGCCTGGACGGTCGCCTGGTGAGCGAGTTCGGAGTTGCTCTGCCGGTGCTCGCCGGTGACCGGATCGATGACCCAGTGCCGCGATTTGACCTGGAGGCCTTCCAGGACATCGTCCGGAAGCGGGCCTACCAGCCGCTCCACGTCCTCGTTGCTGATGGGATCCCCCGGCAGGTAGGAGCCGGTACTGCAAACGCGAACCTGCCGCAGTGTAGCTGCCATGGCACTTCCTGGTGTCGTTGGGCGTTAGTTGTGGTCGGCGAGGAGTACCGCGATGTGCGTGCCGCCGAGAGACGAGCTGATCACCAGAGCCAGGCCAGCGGTGTGGCCCCGCTGCAGGCTCATCGATGCCAGGACCGCGTTGACCGCGCCGCCCGCGCCCATCGGCTCACCGAGGAGCCGCTTCGGGGCGAACCGGGCCGGCCCGTCCGCGAAGACGCGGGTGAGGGCGGTTGCCTCCGGCTGGTCCGCGGCCCGCAGCCCGGCGGCGCTAGTCCATACGCTCGCGACATCGCCCGGCTGCCGCCCGGCCCGCTCCAGCGCCATCCGGACCGCGCGCTCGAGGCCGCGGCCGCGGGAGTCCCAGCGGCCCGCGCCCCGCGCGTCCGAGGCGATGCCGTAGCTCAGCACCTTCGCGTAGCCTTGCCCGCCGCGGCCGGCCGCGGGGCCGAGCCGTTCGAGAACCAGGGCGACACCCGCCTCCGCCAGCGGGAAGCCGCCGTCCAGCGGGACGCCGCCGTCAACCGCGAGCACGCCGAGACCGCGGTAGGCTCCGATGACCGTCTCGGTGAGGCTGTCGGCGGCCACCGCCAGCATGGTGTCCGCGCAGTCCGCGGCGAGTAGGTCGCTGGCGTAGATCAACGCCCCCGCCGCCGCGGCGTGGCCGGTCGTGACGGTCGACGCGGGCCCGACCGTCCCCAGGTGCATGGCAACCTGGCCGCCGGCGGCGTTGTAGACGGTGTTGGGGAAGATGCCGGGGTTCGCGGCCCGCGGTCCGTCCTCGAACAAGGGACGCGAGAACTTCTCCATCGACTCCATGGGGCCGACCCCGGTGCCGAAGATGACGCCGACGCGGTCGCGGTTACCGTCGCTGATCTCCAGTCCGGCGTCCTTGAGCGCCAGTTGCGATGCGATCACGGTGAGCACCCCGAGCCGGTCCATCCGCCGCCGCTGCTTGGCCGTGAGGTAGAGGCCGGCCTTCAGCTCGACCCGGCCCAGCCGGACGCCGTCCTCCGCAGCGGTGCAGTCGCGGCCGTCGCTGAACGCGTCCCACAGGCTGTCGAGGCTCAGGCCGGCCGGCGTGAGTGCGGACATGCCGGTGATGACCAGCTCGTCGGCCGGCGGACGCGGGGGCGGCTCGGTCCGGTTCCGGGTGAAGACGACCGTGGCATTCGCCCCGCCGAAGGCGAAGTTGTTCGAGATCGCGACCGTCATCTCGAGCGGGCGCGACACGTTGGGCACGTAATCCAGGTCGCACTCGGGATCGGGTTCGGTGAAGTTCGCCGTGGGCGGCGCGAGCTGTTCCTCGAGCGCCTTGACGGTGACGATGCCCTCGACCGCCCCGGCCGCGCCGAGCAGGTGGCCGATCATGGACTTGGTGCTGCTGAGCGCGGCGCCCTGCGCGGCGTCGCCGAGGCCGCGCTTGGTGGCCTTGGTCTCGGCAGGGTCGTTCTTGGCCGTGCCGGTGCCGTGGCTGTTGACGTACCTGACGTCCTCCGGCTGCACGCCCGCGGCCCTGATAGCGGCCTGGATGGCCCGGGCGGCGCCCTTGCCTTCCGGGTGCGGCGCCGTCGGATGGTAGCCGTCGGCCGAGAGCCCGTAGCCGGCCACCTCGGCCACCACGGGCAGGCGGAGCGTGCGGGCCAGGTCCTCCCGCACCAGCAGCATGATGCCGCTGCCCTCCCCCAGTGACAGCCCGAGCCGGTCCTTCGAATAAGGCGCGGCCGGGTAGGGCGACAGCGATTCGAGCGAGTTGAAACCGGCGATCAGCACGTCGGAGAGGGCGTCGGTGCCCCCGGCCAGGCACGCGTCGGCCAGGCCCCAGCGGATGAGGTCCGCGGCGTAGCCGATCGCGTTCGCCCCGGCGGCGCAGGCGGTGTCGACGGAGAGCACCGGCCCGCGGGCGCCGAACGCCCCGGCCAGCGCCTCGGCCAGCGCCTGGGGCGGCACGAAGATCACCAGCCGCGGATCGCTTGTGACGCCGGCCATCTTCGCCTTGTACCAGTTCTCGGCGCTGATCAGCCCGGCGTTGCAGGTCCCGACCACGACGCCGAGGCGCTCGGCGGGAACCTCGACCCGGACCGAGGGCGCGGCGGCCACCGCCTCCCCCGCCGCGGCGAGGAGGAAGTCGAGCGCCTGGTCGCGCCAGCCGCGCGGGTACCTGGCATCAGCCGCCCGCGGGGGCGGCTCGGTGATCTCCCCGGCCACACTGGTGCGGTAGCCATCCATCGGCAGGTGCCGGACCGGGTGGATGGCCACCCGTCCGCGCTTGGTACCTTCCCAGAGGTCCCCGATGGTTGGCCCCTGGGCCGTGATCGCGCCGAGCCCGGCGATGGCGACCCGTGGGTAGTGCGGAACGGCTGTCCCCGGCATGGTCACACTCCTTCTTTAGACCGATCGCAGGGTGAGCACGGCGTTCTGTCCCTCCAGGCCGCGGGCCACGGCCAGTGCGTGGTGGACCGGCAGCTCGCGGGCGGTGCGGGGGGTCCAGTCGTACTCGCAGCCTGGCTGCGCCTGCTCGTGATTGAGCGTCGGCGGGATGGCACCGTCGTGGATGGCCATCGCGGCCACGGCGACGTTGAGCGTGCCGGCGCCACCGACCAGGTGCCCCGTCGCGGGCTTTACGCTGCTCGCTGCGGGCGGGGCCACGGTATCGCCGAAAACGGTGCGCAGTGCCTGCGCCTCGCTGCGGTCGCCCTGGGGTGTCGCGCTGCCGTGCGTGGCCAGGTAGCTGATGTCTGCCGGGGCGCACTGGGCGTCTTGCAGCGCGCGCCGCATCGCGGTGACCAGGCCGCGACCGTCCGGGTCCGGGGTGAGCAGCCGGTAGGCGTCGGCCCCGCAGCCGTAGCCGACGATCTCAGCGTAGGCGCGCGCGCCGCGCTTTTGGGCGGTTTCGTACTCCTCGAGCAGCACGAACGCCGCGCCCTCGCCGAGCACCGCCCCGGTCGCGTCCCGGTCGTACGGCCGGAAGGCCGCGGCCCCCAGGTCGTTGCGCCCGGTGAGTATCCCGAGCGCGTCGAAGGACGACATCGGCCACCACCAGACCGGGTCGTCGAACCCGCCCGCGATGGCGCAGTCGGCCTCGCCGCGGCGGATGACCCGGAACGCCCGGCCGATCGCGGTCATCCCGGATTCGGTGGTGCCCGCGAAGTAGGTATTGGCGCCCAGCAGCTTAAATGCCGACGAGATGTAGAACAGCGACGCGCCCTGCAGGCCCTCGACGTAGAACAGCGGCTGGAAGGCGGAGATCCGCTCGCCCGCCAGCCGGACGTCGAACCGGCCCTCGTCATCGGTGCATTCGACGATGGCGTCGATGAGCTTGGTGAGGTCGGAGACCTCCTTGCTGCTACCGGTGAACAGCGCCGTGCGCTCGCTGTCGAGCTTGCCGTCCAGCCCGGCATCGCGTACCGCCAGCGTCGCACCGCCCACCGCGAGCTGCTCGCTGCGGGTCATCTTGCGCACGGTCCGCCGGTCCACGTAGTCCTTCGGGTCGAAATCGGCGATCTCGGCGGCGATGCGGGTCCGCAGCGACGACGCGTCGAAATTGCGGATCGGCCCGATCCCGCTGCGCCCCTCGAGCAGGGCCTTCCATGTCGCCTCCGCCCCGGTGCCGAGCGCGGTGATGACCCCGACGCCGGTGACGACCACGCGCCTCATGACAGCCCGTCCCGGTCAGCGGCCCTGGCCATGACCAGCGTGCCCGCGCTCGTGACGAGCTTGCCGTCGACCCTGACCATGGCCTTGAAGGTGGCCTGCTGCTCGCCTAGGTCTTTCACCTCGACCTCGACCTCCATCTGATCACCCGGCTCGATGAAGTGCCGGTAACGGATCCGGTCGGCCCGCGCGAGATACCAGACCTCGCCTCCCTGCTCCGCGAGCAGGATCTTGGCCAGCTCCGCCATGCTGCCCAGCACAAGCACACCGGGCAGCACAGGCCGTCGCGGGAAATGGCTGTCGAAGATGGACAGCGTGTTCGGCACGTTGCGCAGCGCGGTGGCCCGGCGGCCCGGCTCGACGCCCACGACGCGGTCCAGCGCGACAAGCGGCCCGAGAGTGATCATGATTCCTCCGCGGCTCGGCTCAGCACGAGCGTCCCGTTGGTGCCGCCGAAGGCGAACGCGTTTGCCACCACCGTGCGTACCTCCATGTGGCGGACCTTGTTCGGCACGTAGTCGAGGTCCAGCTTCGGGTCCGGCGTGTCGAGGTTGATGGTCGGCGGCACCGTGGCGGTCTGCGTCATGCGCACGGCCACCAGCACGTTCAGCGCTCCGGACGCCGCGGTGAGATGACCGGTCATCGACTTGGGCGAGGTCACCACCAGGTGATAGGCGTCGGCACCGAAGACCTCCTTGATGGCCGTCGTCTCACAGATGTCGTTGCCGGGGGTGCTGGTGCCGTGCGCGACGATGCAGTCGACGTCGGCGGGTGTCTTTCCCGCGTCGTCCAGGGCACGCCGCATGGAGTGAATCGGGCCGCTGCCGTCGGGCGGCGCGTCGGTGATCCGGTAGGCGTTGAGGCTGGACCCGTAGCCGGTGATCTCCGCCAGCACGCGTGCGCCGCGCGCCCGGGCCCCCTCGAGGTTCTCAAGGACAAGCGCGACCGCGCCCTCGCCGAGGACGAACCCGGTACGGTCGCCCGCGAACGGCCGCGACGCCCGCTCCGGATCGTCGTTGTAACCGTCGGTGAGCGCCCCGAGGAGCGTGAACCCCAGCACATCCAGCCATGTGGTGAGGGCGTCGTAGCCGCCCGCGACCATGAGCCTCGCGTCCCCCTCCTGGATGTGCCGGAACGCCTCCCCGATCGCGTGGGTCGACGCCGAGCAGGCGGTGGACACGCCGATCATCGGCCCCAGCAGCTGCCAGCGCTGAGCGACTGTCTCCGAGCCGACGTTCTGCTGCCGCAGCAGCAGGCTGGTCGGGGCCTGCGGCAGCACGTCGTGGCCGCCGGAGCGCTGGTAGGCCGCCATGATCCGGGCCAGTTCCTGCTCCTCCGGGCGGCCCGCGCTGGCGCCCATCGCGATGCCGCACTCCTCGGGCTGGTACGCACCCTCCGCGCCGGCCTGCCGCATCGCCTGGTCGGCCGCGGCCACGCCGAAGCTCGCGGCTCGGCTCAGCTGGCGGCGAAGGCGCGGGTCAGGCAGGTAGGGCCCGACATCGAAGCCGCGGACCATGCCACCGATGCGCACCGGGAAGTTAGAGGCGTCGAACGTGGTGATCTGACCCACTCCGCTGCGGCCGGCGATCAGCGCCTCCCAGGTGGCGTCCGCGTCGTTGCCCACGGGCGTGACGGCTCCGAGCCCGGTGACGGCTACCCGGGCGCTCACGGCGCGTCCAGCCTGATGAGCTGGTCCTGCATCCGGGCGGTGTCGTCCAGTTCCTCGAGCTCATCGGCATCGATCAGAGCGCACATGATGTCGGTCGCCTCCAGTACGCGGCAGGTGCCGACGGACGCGGTACCGGAAAGAACGGCCATTTCCTCGGACATGGCATGCACCTGACCCTCAAGCTCGAGAACATCGCCGGGCCGCACGTCGCCCAGGAACGAGACCGACCCGATCTGCAACAGCGCCGCGCGCTTGCGGCCTTTGGTGCTGGCCACGATCAGCCAGCTCCCGGCCTGGCACAGCGACTCAAGAACCAAGGGCGGCGGCATGACGGGATCGGTCGGCGACCCGATCCACAACTCCTCGGTGACGGAGGTCAGCTTGCGCGCCCGCACCGACTGGCCGGGTTCGTAGGCATCTATCCGGTCGACTAGGTGGAATCGCACGGCCTGTCTCCGCTCCAGGTGGTCACCGCGCCCGCTATCGCCAGGCCGGCCGAATGCGACACCGAGACGTCGATCCCGGCCAGCCCGCGCCGCGCCGCGCTCGCGGCGACCTCACCGTGCAGGGTGACGCTCGGCTTGCCGAGCGGCCCGTTGACAACCTCCACGTCGGTCCACCGCATCTGCTGCCCCAGCCCGGTGCCTAGGGCCTTGAGTACTGCTTCCTTGGCCGCGAAACGGCCGGCGAAGTGCACCTCGTCATGGCGTTTGCGGCGGCAGTACGCAATCTCCCGCGAGGTGAACAGTTCGTGCACCCCGCCGGGATGATCGGTGAGCAGGCGGCCAATGCGCTGCACATCCACCAGGTCCACTCCGACGCCGGCGGCCGCCGGGCCGGGCCGGGCCGGGGCCGGACCCGCCGCGCTCACCATTTCGTCCGTCCCAGGCCAAGCTGGCCGCCAACTCCGCCGTCGACCGGCAGCAGCGACCCGGTGATGTAGCCCGATCGCGGGCTGGCCAGGAACACCGCGGCCTGAGCGGCATCCTCAACCGAGGCGAAGTCGCGCAGCGGGATCTGCCTCTTGATGGCCCCGCCCCCGTCTTTCTGGAGCAGGCCGGACACGAGGTCGGTCGGGGCGAAGCCCGGCAGCACGGCGTTGACGCGGATGCCGAAACGCGCCACCTCGATGGCGCAGCATCGAGTGAACGCGTTGATCGCGCCCTTGGAGGCGGCGTAGTTCGACTCGCCGGTCCAGCCGCGCTCCCCCATCATCGACGACATGTTGACGACGACGCCGTATCGCTGGGACGCGAAGTGCGGCAGCGCCGCCTTGGTGCAGTTGAATACGCCGCCGAAGTTGACCTTCATGACGTCGAGCCAGTCGGCGGGCTCCATGTTGAAGACCAGCGCGTCTTTGGCGATGCCCGCGTTGTTGATCAGGACGTGCAGGCCGCCGAGGTCGGAGATCGTCTGGGCCACGACGGCCTGGGCCTGCCCGAAGTCGGCGACATCGCCTTGGATGGCGACCGCCTTCCCGCCGCCCGCTTCGACTTCGGCCACGACTTCGTGCGCCGCCCGCTGGTCGCTGCGGTAGTTCACGGCGACTGCCGCACCCGCGCCCGAGAGGAGCAGCGCAGTGGCACGGCCGATGCCGCGAGATCCGCCGGTCACGAGCGCGACGCGGTCCTCGAGTTCCATCGGGGCTTCCTGCGCTTTCCTCACACCGTGGCGCTGGCCCGCTCGGCCACGAGCGTCACTAGGTTCTCGACGGTGAAATGACCCATGACCTGGTCGGCCTGCAGCTGACCCGCAAGCGCCTCGGTGTCCAGCTGCGGCATGACCTTCTTGAGCTGCGCGAGGCCCTTGGGGGTAATGATCTCCTGCTCATCCCCGAACTCCTCGTCGGGAATGCCGCCTTGGACATATTCCGATAGGTCGGCCGCCTGGATCTTGACCCCGATCGAGCGTTCGATCCGGAAGAGGATATCGAGCAGGTCGATGGACTCCGCACCGAGCTCGTCCATGAGCGTGGCATCCGGGGTTACCTCGTCCTCCTCCACGCCGAGCGCCTCGGCGACGGACGTGTGGACGGCTTCGCGGATCTCTTCGTTCGTCATGCTCCACTCCTGGCGTATCGATAACAATGAGGCGCGACTCCGGAATAGCCCGGCCACCGCGCTCACTCTGGCCGCATTTCGGCAGTTCTGTCGTAAGAGCGTGTATTTAGAATCGCACAACCGCGGG
The DNA here is from genome assembly GCA_963798675.1 of uncultured Actinomycetes bacterium. GTDB lineage: Bacteria > Actinomycetota > Actinomycetes > Streptosporangiales > Streptosporangiaceae > Palsa-504. Next base: position 212,393 of record CAWCUJ010000052.1, read on the forward strand.
CGGTGTCACCAGCTATCGAGTCAATGGCCGGTCGGGAAGAAGGTCTGGCCGGGAAGCCGGATGCGTGCTCTGCGGCACCGGCTCCTTACTTATCCGGCCTTTTCTGGGGTGACAATTAGCAAAAGGCATGCTAATGAAACGGCTGGCGCGTCGCGGTGCGCTCTGGCGTAAAATAACCGCAGGCCCGGCCGATCCATGGCGCGCCTCCCCCGTGCCGGGAGCCCAGCGGCTTCCCTTTGCAGGTACACAAGGAATCCTGCGGGCCTGACTTAGGCTGCCGCCGGATGGCCGATCACCTCGTCGACCACGGAGCGGGCCCAGCGCATCCGGGCGGCCGCGATCTCGGGATGGTCGCCGAACTCCTGCGCCACCCGTCCGGCGCAGCCGGCGTAATCGAACGCGCCGACGGCCGCTGCGATGGCCTGCCGGATCTGCCTGGCGCTTGGATCATCGGAACGCTGCAGCGGCGACACGAAGAGGGCGTCGGCGCCGGAAGCGCGGATGCTGAGGTGGTGTGCTGCTAGTCGCATCGTGAGCCTCCCCGAACGGGGTTTCTCCGGAGCCCGGCCGGTGCCGGCTCCTATACCACGAGCCTCCCGCGGAGACGGCGGCGATCCAATGGTGAAGCCTTCAGTTCCGGGGTTCAGGTTTTCCCCCCGACAGGCATGGAGTTAACCCGCCTGCTTCGTGGGCTGGGGACCGAACTGAGGAACCTGGCGGCGGGACGGGCTGAGCGAGGCCAGCAGCCTGCTTATCCGCCGAGCCTGTCCGGCGCTGTGCACCGGCAAGTCCGGGGCGATCTTCAGCGAGAATCCCGTCAGGGCCCGGCCCGGGCCGGGCTCCACGAACATGTCATACCCGTCGGCGGCTAGGCGGCGCATCGTCTGTGTCCACTGAACCGCGCCTGCGACCTGCCGTCGCAGCGCCTCGCGCACCTCGGCCCCAGTCGTCACGTAGTCTCCGGTGATGTTCGCGATGACCGGCAGCCGAGGGTCGGCGAACGTCAGGGAGTCGAGAGCCACGCCGAACTCGCCGGTCAGCGAGGACATCAGGCTGCAATGAAACGGGGCCCCGACCCGCAGCGAGACCACCCTGGCGCCGACATGCGCGGCTAGGTCCGAGGCCACCGCGACGGCCGACTGCGCTCCGGAGATGACCGTCTGCTCGGGCTCGTTGTAGTTCGCGGGCTCGACGACGCTGCCGCTGAGGGCACCGGCCTGCCTGCACAGGTCTTCGACCTGCTCGGAGGGCAGCCCGATAACCGCCGCCATCGCGCCGGGCGTGCGCTCGTTGACGGCCGCCATCAGCTCGCCTCGCCGCCGGACCAGGCGAAGCGCGTCGGCGAACATCAGCACGCCAGCGCAGACAAGCGCGGAGTACTCGCCGAGGCTGTGGCCAGCCGCCGCCTGTGGCTCGATTCCCGCCGAGCGCAATACGTCCAAGATCGCCATGCTCACGACGAAAATGGCCGGCTGGGTATTCTCCGTGCGCAGGAGCTCCTCCTCGGGGCCTTCGAAACACAATCGTGACAGCGGCATGCGCAAGATATCGTCGGCCGCGTCGAACCAGCGCGCTTTCAGTTCCGGGTACTGCTCGACGAAGTCCAGGCCCATTCCCACCCGCTGTGAGCCCTGGCCGGGAAACAGGAACGCCACCCGCGTCATAGCCGACCTCCTTGACTTTAGCCGCGCCGTGCTAAGCGGCGCCGTCTTGAGCCTGCAGCGGAAACGCGGCAGGGCCCGCCGGGTCATTCATGGCCTCGGTGCGGCGCTCGAGCGCTCTCGCGAATTCATACCACTGGTCACCGCATGAATAGGCCAGGCCCGCGATGGTGTCCGTCCAGTGCGGCGGGATGGCGTCAACGACGCCTTGCCACGACTGGCCGGCGATCACATGCGTGTCGAACCACCGCAGCAGCTCCTGGCCGGAGTTTATGTACCGTATGGTCGGATCCTTGATCAGTCTGGGCCGGATCGACGGCCACGCGGCCGGCTCGCTCCGGCGCCTACGGTGCCGCGGCCCACGGCGGCTGCACCGCGATAGCACGCGATCCCCCTGAGCCCGCTGCCGCTCCGGGACGGGATCGTCACCGCGGCGCATCCGGTCGCGCACGTCGTGCGCGGTCCCCAGCGAGACGCCCGCCTTGGCGGCGACCTCGCGCAGCGGTGTGTCCGGGTGCGCGGATACTATCTCGCTGGCCCGCAGCCGTCCATCCAGTGTGCTCGTCGGGCGGATCCGGCCGTCGCGCCCGAGCCGGGCGTTCAACTGCGGCGAACAGTCAGTTGAACGCCCGCGGATCACGGCGACAGTGCTCGGGGCCAAGCCGACGACGTTGGCTATGGCCCGGTCAGACCACGACGGATACGATGTGACGATTCGCAGCGCTGCCGCCTCGCGATCGGCGAGCGACAGAGGCAGGCCGTGCGCCATGTTCGCCCGGACGGACAGCAGGAATGCCTCATGCTGGCTCACGTCCACGAACCGGACCCATATCATGTTCGCACCCTGCAGCTTGGCTGCGCTCAGCCGGTGCATGCCGTCCACGACCCGCATGGTGCGCCGGTTGACGAGGATGGCCGGAAGATCGGGCAAGCTCTCCCGCAGCACGGACGTATGCTCGGCGTTCTCACCTGAGAGACGGGGTGAGTCTGCAGGGAGAATAGATTCAACCGAGACAACTTCTGAAATGTCCGGCGGTTCAGCCGCGGCCGGGAAGGGACATTCCGCCGCCTCTTCGTCAACTGACAGCGCGGCCGAGTCAAGCATCGGGGTCATCGTCAGCTCCTTATCCGACAGCGTGTTGTACTCGGGTTACCGCACCCATCCGCCGTCTGACCTTCATGACCTGGCCACCTTTCCTGGCGAGGCTTTGCCCAGCACGGTCATGCTCGCGTGGTAGACCTGTCCACCGGCTGTAGCGCGCCTTGCCGGCGGTTGGTGCCGCGCTCACATGCCAGTACGGCTTGTCTCCCGCGGCCGCCGCTCGTGCGGTGATCCGCTCCGCCGGAGGTCATCGACCTGGCCTCCCGTTCAATGCCACCCCGCCGGCCGCGAGGATGCAGCGATCCCGCTCTGCGGACTCCGGGCAGATCCTGGCTGGCTTTCATTGTCTTGCTCCTTACCGACGGCGCGTGACTTGAGAAAAGCTTGCGCGCATCCAAAGCCATCTCAGTAGTGCGCGGATCATTGATCCGACGTGAATTATTCATGCCGCGCAGGCTGAAGGGACTCAGTCGTAATTCTTCATAGCCGGGGCATGAATTGTTCATGGTCTGAGCCCTGAGCCCTGGGACCCGGGTTCCGCAGCTGCAGGCATGACATCGCCCGCCCGCGGTTACCTCAGCGCCGTCCGCGCGAAATCGGCCCACTCCGCATCGTTGATCTTCCGCCACGGACTGGTATCACGGCCGGAGGCGTCGGGCTCGCGGCCAAGGATGAACTGCCCCACGCACGGCTCGACCCGCCAGTCGGTGCCGAAGGCGCGCGCCGCCGCGGCGATGCTTACCGATCCGAGGGCGCACGCAGCGAGGCGCATGGCCGTACTGACCAGGTACAGGTTCTGGGTCAGCACGCCGACATGCATCAGCACCAGGCGGTACGCCAGCGCTTCATACTTCCAGGACAGGCGGCGGAAGCGCGCGGTCATGGATATGAGCACTTGAGGCGGATCATCCATGGCAGCCGCCACGCGGGCACAGGCCAGAAGCTCATCCACCGCTTCGCGGTCCTCGCTGACTGGCTCAAGCCGGTGCCCGAGCGGGTCGTAATGATAAACGCCAGGGACAAGGCCCGCGCAATTACCTGCCGTGGTGTAGAACTCCAGTTCGTAACAGGCGCCGCCGCTCGGGTACGGGCGATCGCTGAGCTCATATCCGACCTCGGGGCTGCCCGGGACTTCGTGGTGCTGCGGCTCGAGGGTAACCAGCGACCGGACTCGTGCCGTCCGGTACAGAAGGTCGCCAAGCTCCGTGATCGTTATCGGCCTGGCACCATGCCTGCGCATCGAGCGGCGGCCTTCGATGGCTGCCGTGAGCGGAGGATCCGCCTCGCACAGTTCTTCCCAGCGGGGCCGGTGGAGCTGGATGTACTCATTCGCCTGCGGCTTGACGGCTGGTTCGGCAGGGGCAGTCTCCCCGGTCGGGTACGTAACGCCGAAGTTGTGATCATGCCGCCCGAGAGTGCTAGAAGCATGGAACATCAGATCCGTCGGCGACCAGCCGCTAATGGCGGAATCGGTGTCTTCCGCGAAGACCGGCGGGTTCTCCGCGGGTTCCTCGGCCTGGACAACCATTCCCGCCGCGGTCAGATACTCCAGCGCGTCGGCGGTGACCTGGCCGATGGGCGGCAGGCTGGCCACGACCGCAGCCGGCGTGACGGGGCTGGCCAGCGACGTTATCAGCATCACCGCCTCGGCCCGGTGCAGCAGGACCCGGTGCAGCGCCAGGGGCGATTCTAGGCGGTAAGTGTTCCCGTCGGTCCGCAGTGCGGCATAGGCCGACAGCCGGATGGGGATATCCGCAGCCAGCGGCACCGGGTGGAAACGGGATCCTACCGTGATCGGCACCACCGACAGCAGCGGCTGCCCGGACTCCAGGCTCAGCGACCGGATTATCAGCGACTGCAACCGGTCGAGTACGCGGTACAGCTCTGCTCGCTGCGCAGCCGGCGTGCCAACCGCCTCCCGCCCGCTGATGGCATTCTCCAGCGAGATGGGGCCCAGGCGCATGCGCGCTAGTGCGTCCCGCACCAGGCGGGACGGCCGTTCGACAATGACTTCTCCCCAGCGTCCGCGCAGCCGTAGCGGACCGTCACCGGGTTCCATCTCCACGGTCACGTCTTCGCGCAGGGACCACCGCTCGGACAGCTTCTGCGCAGACACGGTGCGTTCGTCATCTGCTCTCATCGGCGAGCTCTCAATCTGAGCTAATAAGACGTACACCGGGATCGGGTTTAGTTCGGAGTATTCGGCAGGTCGGGTGACCCTGCCGAGGCGGAAGGGAACATCGAAGATACGGCCGGGAGCGAACCGCGGCCAGAAATGACGCATGCCGGGTACTACGACCTTGACGACGGGCATCCTGACGTCAGGACGGGTCTGATCCAGGACCAGCATGTCAAGTCCGGCGCGGCGGGCGACCGTGCAGATGCCGTCGAGGTCGGGGCAGGCACGAGCGGTATCGCCGTAGTCCGCGGCGGTACGAGGGGACCGCCCCGGTTGCGGGAGCAGATAGGACTGGTTGGCCACGGTCGCGCCGGTCCACCACGAGGCGAGGTGAGGGCCCTCCGCCCCGTATCGGTAACGGCCGGTCCGAGCGACCGCCGCCGAAGGCAGCAGCTGGCCGAGTTCGGTCAGTGCGCGTCGAAGCGCTATCCGCGGGTCGAAATGCGCGCCGAAGCCGTACATGATGTCCTCGGTCGCATCCCCGGTACGCCGGGAGATTGCCGCCATCACCGGGATACCGAGATCCGAGGTCGTGTCGAGCACCCAGACCTCACGCCTGAGCCGCCCGTACATCTCGGGCAAGCCGGCAATCCACGGGTCCTCGAACGAGCGCAGGCAGACACCCGGCTGACGGGTACGGTTGTACCACCACAGCGCGATGGCATCACGTTCCACCAGTTCGAGGAAACCGCGGATGATGGCGTCCTCGAGGCTGACTCCGGCGGCGTTGCCGTTGGAATCGGCCCAAACGCAGGCTGGCCTGCGTTCCGCCCTCGGATGGTAGTACAGCATCGCCGTGGGCAGCAGCCGTTGCTTGCCGGTGAGCAGCGACCATACGGGGGTCCAGTCGATCGCCGCGGCGTCATCGAACGGTTCAGGCACCCGGTGGAATGGCGCGCAGGCAGCGTTCCACCGGGCACGATCGTCGAACTGACGCTGATCGAAGAGAAGGCAGGCATTGGGGTGCACGGCTTGGGCGCCGAAACTAGCCAGGCTGCCCCGGACCGTCGGCTCGCCACCTTGACGGGTGCCGCAATATCGCTCGATGGCTTCGCCGAGGGCACCGGCCTTGGCCTCCTGCTCGATGACCCCACGCCCGCCGCTTGGAGATAGCGATCCCACCCTGAGGCCGGCCAGAGTGCTCGCCGCCAGGGCCCGGTTGCGGCCCGACACGAACGCGTACTGAAAATCGGGGCAGCGCTCATCGCGCCGTAGCTCGGCCACTATGCCCGTGACCGGGTCAACCAGGTGGCCGTAGTCTTTCAGCACCTGCTCGGGGCCAGCTTGCCTCCCGCTGCCCGTCGGCCCGGTCATCGCGCGGGTGATGACAGGTGGCAGGTACGCCTGGGCAGTCGTCATTCCCGGAGTGCCGCAACAGGCGCACTGCGGACGCCGGTGCACGGTGTGGTGCCGACCGTTCAGGCTGAGCATGTCGAGGATGTAGATGGCCTGCTGCCCCTCGTCACGGAGGCCGGCCAGCCATTTGGCCACTTCCAGGGCCGCGAGATGGAGCGCCGCCGTGCGGCTGGCGGGTAGCGACGCTTGCGGCGCGGCGGGGAACGCCCGGGTGCCGAGGACGCGCCGCAGGAGGTGCGCTTCATCCCGGCTCCCCTCCAGCCTTGTCGCCAGGCAGGTCCAGCACGGCCCGGCACCGGGCCGGAACATCGGGCCGATCCAGGCTTCGGCGCCCGTCGGCTTGGCCAGCAGCCAGGGGCGCCCGCTGGCCAGGTGCCTGGCGTTGACCGCTCGCAGTCGCGGATCCAGGTAGTCCTCGCACAGCACGACGCTGACCGTGGCACCCTCGGTACCCTGTTCGCAGCACGCTAGACCGGACTCGGCGCACGCGGCAGCGGCGGCTGCCGCGTCGGTGCCCCCTATGGCCACGATCTCCACCGTGGCGGCGCCGATCGAGCGAGCGGCCGCATCCGCGTCGAGCCCGGTCAGGGCCCAGAAGGCCGCGGCGGCAGCGTCGGCCGTGACGGCTGCGCCAGGGTCGGGCGGGCGGAAATCTATCAAGCCCGCGTCCGACATCGGCTCCAGCAGGCTCGTGACCTCAGCCCCCGCCAACTCGGCCGACACCTCCCGGGTCAGCTGGGCGATGCTGCGGGTACCGTCGAGGAGCGGGGCGAGCCGCTCTGCGAACGATCCCGACAGGACGGTGACCCCGCGTTCGGAGATGAGGTAGACCGCCTCTGCCGGGACCGTCTCAACCCGCAGGTGGCGCTTGAACCCGACTAGCTGACTGCCTGCGGCATCCATGGAGAACTCCGATGCGCGTCGTGGCCAGGAATCGGCGAGGCGGCGCAGTCCGCAAAGCAGAGTTGGCATGCGTCCGGCACGCCAGCGGCCGCGAACTCGGCGAGGTTCTCTATCACGAGGTTCCCGCCCCCGGCCACTGGGCTGGGCGACAGCCCGGCATCGTAGCGGACGGCATCCGGGCGGACCCGCGGTAGGTTCTGGGTGGCTTTCATGGTCGCTGCTCCTTACAGGCGGCGCGTGAGTTGGGAAAAGCTTGCGTCCGCCGGAGCCATCTCAGTAGTGCGTGGATCATCGAACTGGCGTGAATTATTCATACCGGGCGGGCGGTACGATTCAGTCGCAATTCTTCATGGCCAGGACATGAATTGTTCATAGTGTGAATCATGATGCAATCACTGGTACCTCGACCCCCGATCGGGGCAAGCTCAAGTAACGGCCATCTATCCGCTGCTAGAAATGAAGAGGCGAAAATGCAGGTCAATCCCGAACGGATAAGTGTTCAGGTACTTGGCCCGTTTGGGGCCTCCCTGAGCGGACGGACGGTGACACCGAGCGCGGCCAAGCAGCGCCAGATCCTGGCCCTGCTAGCGCTCAACGCCGGGCGGGTCGTCACCGTATCCACGCTGGCCGAGGAACTGTGGGGTGGCGCCCCGCCGCGCAGTTCGGCCACCACGCTGCAGACATACGTCCTCCACCTGAGGAACCGGCTGGCGGCCGCCGGGCCAGGCGGGCGGGAAATCAGGGAGTTCCTCAGCACGAGGCACTCTGGCTACTTGCTGGAGGCGCGATCATGTGCGACGGATACCGAAGAATTCGAGCGGCTCGCCCGCATCGGCCGGCATGCCGCCGAGGCGGGCGATCAGCGAGCAGCTTCGGACCTGCTCGGCCGTGCGCTGGCGCTGTGGCGCGGGCCCGCCCTGGTCGACGTCCCCGTAGGGTGCGTGCTCGAACTGGAGGCGGCATCGCTGGAAGCGACCAGGCTGGGCGTGCTCGAGCGCCGCATCGAAGCCGATCTTGCCCTGCGCCGTCATGCCGACCTGGTGGGCGAGCTGACGCTGCTGGTGGCGAAGAACCCGATGAACGAGAACTTCTGTGGTCTGCTGATGACAGCGCTCTACCGCTCCGGCCACGTCGGCCAAGCGCTCGGGGCGTTCCGCCGGCTCCGCTCCGTACTCGGCGATGAACTGGGCCTGGAACCCAGCCCACGGCTTCAGCAGCTCCATCAGGCCATCCTGTCCCGCGATGCCGCCTTGGAACCAGATGAAAACTTTGCCCATGCAGGCTCCGGCCGCCTCGTTAGCCCAGTGGTGAATGGCGGCGGACGAAACTCGCTGGGAAGTTGGGACGAGTGGGCCGAAGTTTCATTACTGTCACGTTACGCACAGATTACTGTCGGGTTACGCACAGCTTGCCTGTTAAGCGTTACTCATTCTTAACCTAGACCCATCACATGGAACTTTGCGTAGTCCTGGTATAGACTCGCCAAGGTCATTAAGCGGTAACACCACCGTCGAGCCGGAGTGTCGGCCGATGGCCGACATAACTTAGGAAAAGATGGCTCGCCGGAAGGCGCAAACTGCCTGGTTGGTGGGGGCGTCGGACAGCACCGCCGATCAAGGTACAGCCGATCACGGGGATAGCGTAACAACGCCTCTTACTGCTTCTATGCTTTCCGAGTCCTACCCGAGCCAGCGGCTGGCCCGCATAATCCTGCTGACGGTCCTCAGCGGTTTTGTCGCGGTAGAGGTGATCAATGTCCTAGTGGCGTCTGGACCGTCCCGCGGGCTCGGGATCGCGGTTGCCATCGCTTCCATCTGTGTGCTATTCACGCTGCAGGTCTTCAATTCTTCCCCGGGCGCGGTGGAATGGTCGATGCCGCGGCGCGTGGGAATGCTGCTCGCGCAGGCTCTGGTCACCTACCTCCCCCTGCTAGTCCTGGGCAGCGAGTGGGGCGGCATGGCGGGATGGCTCGCCGGATCGGTGCTGCTCCTCCTATCGGGCTGGATCGCCTGGGGGCTGTTCGCGGCCGTCATCCTCAGCATGCTCGCGGGGTCCCTGATACTGGGCCTGGATGCTTACAGCGTCGCATACCTGACGGTCGCCAGCCTGGACACCGGCCTGGTGGTGTTCGGCCTGTCTCGGCTGACTCTCATCATCAGTTACCTCAAGGCGACGCGCACCGAGCTTGCCCAGCTCGCCATCATCAGAGAACGCATGCGTATCGCCAGGGATCTGCATGACTTGCTGGGCTATAGCCTGTCGGCGATCACCCTCAAAGCCGAGCTCACCAGACGGCTGATAGACAACCAGGCGCGGGCCCGCGATGAGCTGGCCGACCTACTTGACATCGCGCGGCAGGCCCTGGCCGATGTGCGGCTGGTGGCAAGCGGCTACCGCAATATGTCACTGTCGAAGGAGGCGGCGGCGGTCGCCTCGCTGCTCTCCACGGCGGGCATCCGCGCCCAGGTGGAGATCAACTGCGGGCCTTTTGATGAAGCAGTCGATACCGCGCTGGCGACGGTCCTGCGCGAGGCGGTGACCAACATGCTCAGACACAGCACGGCGCAGAACTGCACCGTCGAGGCCAGCATGGCACGCCGTGTGGTCAGCTTGCGGGTGACCAACGATGGCGTACCGTCGTCGGCAGCGTCCCACCGGACCGGCGGCGGCCTCGAAAACCTGACCTTGCGACTGGAGGCTGTGGGCGGCAAGCTGGTCGCAGGCAAGCACGGTGACCGATTTGACGTGCTGGCCACGGTGCCAGTCATGACCGACTCCGGTAGCACGGCAAATGAGTGGGCGGAGACGTAGCTCCCGTCGGCGTGCGGCTATGTCACAGCGCCGACGAACGACCGTAGAACTCGGGATCACCTGCGGGGGCAAGAATTGCTCACTCTGAAAATCCTTCTCGCCGAGGACGTGGCTATGGTGCGCGGCGCATTCGTAGCACTTATCGAACTCGAACCTGACCTGAAAGTAGTTGCCGCTGTCGAGAATGGCTTGGACATAGTCCCCGCGGCGCGCACCTGCCGACCCGATATCGCTATTATCGATATCGACCTACCAGGGCTCGATGGCCTTTCCGCAGCGGAACAACTGTATCATGAACTACCCGCCTGCCGGACCCTGATCGTGACCAACCTGGCCCGGGCCGGGACCTTGCGCCGGGCGCTCGCGGCCCATGTTTCCGGATACATACTCAAGGACGCTCCGCCCGAACAGTTGACGGAGGCGATCCGCCGGGTGGCGGCGGGGAGCAGGGTTATCGACCCGCAACTGGCCATGTCCGTGTGGGAAGGCGACCAGAATCCGCTGTCACCACGCGAGCACGAGGTGCTCCGCCTCGTAGCGGAAGGCGCAGAACCTATCGAGATCGCCGCTGCGCTGCACCTGTCCGTGGGAACGGTACGCAACTACCTGACGACGATCGTGACCAAGCTGAATGCGCGCAATCGAGTCGATGCCATCAAGACCGCGTACGACGCTGGCTGGCTGCCGTAACGTCGGATCGAGGCTTTGCCGGTCGCGGCGCGATCAGGGCCTGCCATCGCCGACGGCCACGCTGAGCAGCCGCTGTGCATATACCCACAGGGGCGTCGGCATCGCGAAAGGCAGCGGGTTGGCCGCTGAACCGAACCCCCGGTCCGTAATCGTGAGGGCGTGCACGCCAACGAGCCGCTCCAGTAGCTGGTCCATCTCGCTGGGACCCCTCGATGAAGCTCCCCACGCCGCCGCGACCAGCATCAGCGCTAGACGCTCGGCGGAGTCCAGTCCCTGTAGATACCGGTCGAAGCGATCGCGGACGGAGAGGTCGCCGATGGCGAGTTCTTCAAGCAGCCGGTCTTGGTCCTCAAGCCGGTCAGCGAAGCGTTCCAACGGCAGATGCTCCAGGCCACCCAGCCGCGCCCCGGCAATGCGCACGGCCAGAGGCAGCAGGCCGCAGGCACGGACGATCCGCTGGGCGGCAGGCCGGGCCTGGGAGACCCGCTCCGTTCCGATGAGACGGCTCAGCAGATCCAGCGCCTCGGCCTCGGTGAAGACGCCGAGCGAGAAACGGCCTACCCCGTCGAGCCCGGACAGCGTGCGGCAGCTCGTGAGGATCACCGAGCAGTCCCCTGCGCCGGGAAGCAGCAGGCGGACCTGAGCCTCCTCGGCCACACCGTCCAGGATTAGTAGCAGCTGGAGGTCGGCCAGGCGGCTCCGGAGCACGATGCTCCGGTCACGGCCGGCCCCAGGCGATCGATCGGGGAACGGCTGAAGCAGGCCAAGCAGGTCGTCGATGAGCTCCCCAGGCGGCCGCGCCGCGCCCTGCTCGTCACGAAGGGGCAGCAGGATCGGGCCGTCGCGGAACCTCGGGGCCAGGACGTGGGCGGCCTGGAGAGCGAGCGTACTCGTGCCCGCTCCGGGAGGGCCCACGACGGCAGCAAGCCGGCGCAGATGGGACGTGGGCGAGGCGCCGTGGTCGAAGAAGGCCAGCAGTTCGCCAAGCACGCCCTGGCGCCCGGTGAAGTCATCCACGGCCCGGGGAAGCCCCGATGGACGGGCTGCGAGCATCTCCCCTGGCGCTTGATCTGGCGGTCGACCGCCACCGGAGCCCGTATGCTCGGGAAAACTGGAGAGATGGGCGACGACCTCCGCCGAAGGCTGGTCAGGGGAATGGGTCCCCCTGGGAGCAGGAGGTTCCGGGGGGTCGCCTCCCCGGGCCGCCAGCGGCGCGCTCAGCGCGAGATGCCCTGACAATATGCTCTGGTAGAGCCGCTGCAACGCGGGGCTCGGGTCCAGCCCCAGCTCAGACGTGAGCATCTGCCGGAGGTTGTCGTACTCAGCGAGCGCCTCGGCCTGACGGCCGCCGCGGCACAGGGCGGTCAGCTGATGACTACGCAGCCGCTCTCGGAGCGGGTGCGCGCGCACAACGGTTTCGATTTCCTCCAGCACTTCGGCGTGATTGCCGAGCAGTAGTTCTGCCTCGAACCAGTCCTCGTAGACGGAGAGCCGACGATCATAGAGCCGCGCCGCCTCCGCGCGCAGCACTGGTGACACCTGCAGATCGGCCAGGGCCGGACCGCGCCAGAGCCCAAGAGCCTGCCGCAGGTAACCCGCTGACACGCCCGCGTCGCCACGGCGAAGGGCGAGGCGGCCCGCCCTCGACAGATCCTCGAATCGCAGCGCGTCCACCTCTGCCGAGGTCAGCACCAACTGGTATCCGGACCGGCGGTATCTGAGCCGGCCGGGCCGACCGTCGGCAGTGAGAAGCTTGCGGAGATGCGAAATATAAATCTGAATGTTCTTGTGCGCCGTGCGTGGCGGGCCATCCCACCACAAGGTGTCAATCAACTCCTCGACCAGAACCACGTTGTTGCATTGGCAGAGGAGCAACGCGAGCAGCAGCCGCTGTTTGAAGGGGCCCGCATCCAGCTCGGTGGGGTGAGCGTCCGATTCGGCCGTCCGGAGCTCAGCCGCCAGGGGGCCCAGGATGTTAAAGGAAAGTTGCACTGTGCTGCCCCTCGTGACTACCTCCGGGCAGCGCTGTGAGCGGCTTGTCCCGGCCGCCCCGCGTAATGTCCTGTCGTCGAACGTGGACCACGGGACGGCCGATCGAAGCAGGCGATGCCCACGAGATTCGCGGTCATATCGTCAGCGCCCAACTGACCGGCGCCCGTCGGTGCTTGGCACGTCTGCTTCCCGTAGTCCTGGCTCTGGCGATAGATCCGGGAAGGAACGAGCAGCCGTTGCCGTTCGCGCTTCATCTCGGGGGGAAAGCAGCCGGTGCATAGAATCCAGCAGGTCCACCCCAGCGGCGCGGCGGTCGGCGCCGAGTTCACCCAGGAGCCTGACCAGCACCGCCAGGCTGGTCAGCTCCTCCTCCTGCTCAAGTAGCCGATGAGCGTTACGGTTGCGCAGTATTACCCCGAGTGCGATCGCCGCCTGGCCTGCGAACAGCGTGAGGAGATCCCCGGCCGCGAGCGGGCCGACCGTGGTCGGCGCCGGATCGAGCACCTCCATCACCCCGATAGCCTGCTCACCGTGCAGCAGCGGTGCCGCCATGAGGGATCGAGGCACGTAGCCGGTCGTCTCCGCCAGGTCCTTGGCGAAGACCGGACTGGCCGAAAGGTCGGCGACCACCAGCGGCTCATGTGCGCTCAGGACCCAGCCGGCGATGCCGCGGGAAGCTGGGAACCGCCGACCTACCATGTAGCTCTCGCCTTCGCCGGAGACGGCTTCGAAGACCAGTTCCTCAGCCTCCTCGTGGAGGAGGAAGACGGTTGCCGCCGCGGCTCCGAACAGCGCGCGCGCGGTATCCACGACAGAGCCGAGTAGTTCTTTGTGGTCCCGTTCCGCCTCCCCCAGGAGCGCGGACGCGGCCGCCAGCAGATGGCGATCGTCAGTCATATGAACCCCTTCACGTTGTCGGAAATCAGATAGAGCAGGCTCTTGACCTGGAAGGGGGTTAGGCTCAGGTGCTTGCCCATGGCGAGCGCACAGTATCCGGCCACGTGTGGCGCGGCGAAGCTGTTACCGGTGATCCTGGTACGAATACCGCCGAGCCAGGCCACATCCACATCGGTGCCGTAGCCGAAGAACTCCACGGGCGGGCGGGGATTGTAGAGCAGGAGGCTGGGGTCCCTGGCGGCATGGCTACCGACGGATACCACCGAGGCGAATCTCCACGGGAAGCTCTCCACGGGAGCGTTGTGCGCGGCGGCCACCAAGACGGTGCCCGCGAAGTAGGCCTGGTCTGCGAGAGCATGCAACTCTTCGGCGAACCGGCGACGGGTGGTCGACAGGCTCAGGTTCACCACCTCGAAGGCCTGCTCCACGACCCAGCGCAGCCCGGCGATGAACGCCTCGCCGGTTGCCGTGTAGTGCTCCCCGAGCACCCGGACGCTGTAGAGCTCACACTCCGGCGCCAGCGAGCGGATGATGCCGGCGCATGCGGTGCCATGTCCGCACGAGTCACCGTCGGCGGCCGGCTCGACGGTGGGTTCGCCGCGGCCCGCGCTCGTAACGGCGAAGGAACCTTGCACCTGACCCACGTCGGGGTGACCCGCCTCGATCCCGCTATCCACGAGGCAGACACGCACGCCCCGCCCGGAGGACCCGCCCCAGGCCCACTCCCTGGTGATTTCCTTGGGCCAGTCGGCTTGAACGGTGAGCTCATCCGGGCTCCAGTGGAGGGCGTTCCAGGTCAGTGGCGGACGGCCGGCAGGCCGGCCGTTGCGCTCGGTGCTCATGTCGCCTCCGTTCGCGGGGATGGATGGCTGAGCGAGAAGCGCCCCGGGGATGCCTATCCGACTCCTCTAGGGATCACGCTAACCAGCGGCGCTCGAGCCGGACTCTAGCGCGCCTCGCATCGTGGTCGGCCGCCACAGCCTTCGCCGCGGCCGGCCGAATCAGGGCATCGCCGACGAGCTCGTGGTCACCCTGGACACCGTCAAGAAACACGTCGGCCAGGTGCTGGCCAAGCTCGGCGCGGCCAACCGCACTGAGGCCGTCGCCCGGGCTCGTGAGCTGAGCCTGGCGCAGGCGTGGCGCCTGGGGCACAACGCCCGTCGGGCTCGCATGTGGGCCTGGTGCGCGCACCACTGCCCGTTCGGTAATTTCTGAGACCTGGGTTTTCAGATCCCGAGGTAGGTCACGACCTTATCCCCCTCGGGAACGATAAGCCGGGACCCGGAGGCAGACAGGCTCGGGAAGTCGCTGACGACGGGTGCGGTCGGCGCCGAGAACACCGATGTCCCGTCGGAGAGGCGGTAGCCAGACAGCGTGCCTTTGCGGTTGACGTCCCAGACCACGCCGCCGGCGATGATCGGAGGCCCTGGGCTGATGCCGCTCACCGACCAGCGGACGCTGAGCCTGGGCGCGGCGCCGCCCTGGCCGGGCGTGACATCGATAGCGCGCAGGCTGTCGTAGCAGGAGAACACGACGGTGCCGCCGTCCACCGCGTCACCGCCGAAGCCTCCCTCACACACATCCGAGGAGGCCAGCTCCCCGCCGGTCCCGCCCAGCCGGGTGCCGTCGAGAACATAGCCGATACCCTCCTTGCCCACCTGGAAGATCAAGCCTGCCGGCAGCAGCGCCGGGGCCGTCGACCCCAGATCCTGGTCATCGGCCGACAGCGACCCGAAATTCGAGGGCGTGAAACGGTCCTCGACCTTCAGGTCCGGGCTGAGACGCAAGACACTGTCGGAGTCGTCGACCTGATCGTAGGGCGTGCCGTTGCCGGTGGCCACGTAGAGGCTGTCATCGCGTACCGATTCGCCGGCCGGAGCCCAGATTCCCGCCTGGCGCTGGTTGGCCGTGGTGAAGGCGACCAGCGGTCCCGAACCCGAGACGGGCGCTCCCACTACCCGTCCCTTATAGTCCGAGCAGTCCCCGTACAGGCCGCCGAACGGCACGTACACCCGCGAGCCGAGCAAGACCAGGGCACCCCGCTCCTGCTGGGCCGCCGGATCAGTGCCGCTGACGTCGATCGGGCGCTGCGACACCGTCTGTCCGGTGGCCAGGTCGAGTTCCCACAGGGTGTGCCGGTACGTGGGCTGTGCGGTGAACGTGACCACCCAGAGCCGCCCGGTCGCCGCGTCGGCCACCGGGGTTCCCGTGATGCCAGACGGATCGATGTTGCCGCACGGCAGCCCGCCCGTGACCGGGGCCGCCAGATGCCTTGACCAGCGCACGGCGCCGCTGGAGGCGTCCAGGGCATAGACGCTGTCGTTCTCGGTGGCGACGATCACCTCAGAGCCGACGACCAGAGGCTGAGCGTACACCGCGCCGTCGACGGCCGCCGTCCACGACGGCCGCACCACGCCCGGCGCCGGTGAGCTGACGGAGACCCCGCTGCGACCCGCGGTGCCATCGTAGGTCGGCCAGTCCGCCGCCTGGCCGACCGATGAGGGTGTGGCACTGAGGGATGACGCCGCGGAAAACGTGGTGCCGGGCGAGGACGGCGGCCGTCCGGTGCCGGTGGCGCTCGAGACGGTCGTCCCCGACGTGCAGCCCACCGCCGCCAGCAACACCGCTCCCAAGCCAATCGTGGTGACTGCCCGGAGGTCGCGTCGCCTCATCCGGCCATCCTTGACCGCCCCCGGCCGGCCTGTCAACGCCAACCACCGGACCCGCCAATGTCCTCGGGCGCATCGACACCCTGGTCAACAACGCCTGCGTGTTAGGCGGTGCCGGTGTCCCGGCTGCTCATCTGGCCCGTTGCAGCGCGTCTGAGGTGGCGGGTAGGTTGAGGTGAAGCGTCTCCGCTAGCCCTGACTCCGGATGGTGGGCGTGACTGTGCATCCTCCGCCCCGGTTGTTCGGCAGGACCGGCGAGCTGGAGATCTTGGGACGGCTCATCGCGAACGTGCGAAGCGGTCAGAGCGCCGTCCTGGTCGTGCGGGGAGAGCCGGGGATCGGCAAGACGGAGCTGCTGCGACATCTGATCGCCGGGGCGTCCGGTTTCTGGGTGGCCCGCGTGGCCGGCGTGGAGTCGGAGATGGAGCTGCCCTTCGCCGGGCTGCACCAGCTGTGCGCGCCGATGCTCGGCCGGCTCGGGTCGCTGGCCGGGCCGCAGCGTCGCGGGCTCAGCGTCGCGTTCGGGCTTGCCTCCGGAGATAGCCCCGACCGGTTCCTGGTCGCCCTCGCGGCGCTCAGCCTCATGGCGGAGACCGCCGAGGAGCAGCCGATGCTGTGCGTGGTGGACGACGCGCAGTGGCTCGACCAGGCCTCGGCCCAAGTCCTCGGATTCGTCGGGCGCCGCCTGCTTGCGGAGCCGGTAGCGCTGGTGTTCGCGGTCCGGACGCCGGCCCCGGGAGATCCCTCGCCGGATCACCTGGCGGGTCTGCCCGAACTCCGGCTGGGCGGACTGGATGAACAGTCGGCTCGGGCGCTGCTGGCGACGGTCACCTCAGGTCCGCTCGACGAGAGCGTCCGCGCCCGGATTCTCGAGGAGGCACGCGGCCATCCGCTGGCCCTGCTCGAGCTCTACCGAGGCCGGAGCGCCGCCGACCTGGCCGGCGGGTTCGCCCTTCCGGACGCGGGAGATCTGCCCAGGCGCATCGAAGATCAGTACGCAGCGCGGCTGGGTGAGCTGCCGGACGAGGTCCAGCGGCTGGTCCTGCTCGCGGCGGCCGATCCGGTCGGCGACCCGGCGCTGATCCTCCGGGCGGCTTGGGTGCTCGGCCTGGACACCGGAACCGTGAACCTGGCCGCCGCGGCCGACCTGCTGGGGTTCGGTGCGAACGTGCGCTTCCGGCATCCCCTGGTGCGTTCTGCCGCCTACCGGGCCGCCGCCGCCGATGACCGGCGAGCCGTACACGAGGCGCTGGCCGCAGTGACCGATCCGCAGGCCGACCCCGACCGCCGGGCGTGGCACCGCGCCCACGCGGCTGCCGGGCCCGACGAGGCGGTGGCCGAGGAGCTCATCAACTCGGCCAGCCGTGCCCGGCGCCGAGGCGGGGTCGCCGCCGCCGCGGCCTTCTGGGAGCGAGCCGTGGCGCTCACTCCGGACCCGGGCGAGCGCGCCTCACGGGCTCTGACGGCGGCCGAGGCGAAGTACGCAGCAGGGGATTTCGAGGCCGCTCAGGCCCTGTTGGTAACGGCTGAGCTCGGACCGTCGGGCGAACTCGGCGAGGCGCGCGTGCAGCGGATGCGGGCGCAGATCGCGTTCGCGCTGAGACGGGGCGGCGACGCGCCGCCGCTCATGCTGCAGGCAGCACAGCGGCTACAGAGCCTGGACGCCGAACTGGCCCGGCAGACCTATCTCGAAGCCCTGGTAGCCGCGATCTACGCCGGCCGACTCGCCCACGGACAGGACGCGAGGCAGGTCGCGCGCGCCGCGAGATCCGCAACGCTGCGGCCTTCCGGGTCGGAGCCGCTGCCGCAGTCGCAGCTGCTCATCCACGGCCTCGCCGTGCGCCTGGCCGATGGGTACCTGGCCGCCGCCCCCACGCTCAAGGAGGCACTGCGTCGCTACCGGGCGCAGCCGCTCGTGCTGGACTGGCTGTCCGTCTCGTACAACATCGTCGCCATGGACCTGTGGGACGACGAGGCGTGGTTGGAGCTCGCGGCCGGCCAGGTCCGGCTGGCGCGCGCGAACGGCACTCTCAGCTGGCTTCCGTTCGCGCTGGACTATCTCGCCGAGTTCCACATCCAGGCCGGCGAGCTGTCGAAGGCGGCGGCCTTGCTGATGGAGCGTGAGCGCGTCGACCCGGGGACCAGAGAGGCCACCTTGCCCTACGTCCCGCTGCTGCTCGCCGCGTGGCGCGGGGACGCGCCGGGCGCGGCGGAACTGGCCGGGGAGATGGCCCGTGGCGCCTCGGACCGGGGTGAGGGCGCGGCACTGACGTACACGGACTACGCGCAGGCGGTGCTGCACAACGGCCTCGGCAATTACGGGCCCGCCGCCGGGGCGGCGCGCGGCGCCAGCGCCGTCGACGAGATCGTCATCTCGCCCTGGGCCCTGTATGAGCTGGTGGAAGCCGCGGCACGCAGCGATCAGCAGGAACGTGCCTGCGCGGCGGCTGATCAGCTGTCGCAGCTAGCCGTGGCGAGCGCCAGCAACTGGGCTCGCGGGGCAGCGGCGCGGTCCCGGGCGCTGGTATCCGGGGAACCGGCGCCGAAGAGGAGTACCGCGAGGCGATCGAGCTGCTGGGCAGGACCCGGATGGCGACCCACCTGGCCCGCGCCCGCCTGGTCTACGGCGAATGGCTGCGCCGGGAGAAGCGGCGGATCGATGCCCGCAACCAGCTGCGGCCCGCGTTCGACGCGCTCGCGTCCATGGGCGCCGGGGCCTTCGCCGAACGCGCGCGGCGAGAACTCGAGGCGACCGGCGAGAAGGCGCGCAAGCGCAGCGACGATACCCGCACCGACCTGACTCCGCAAGAGGAGGAGATCGCCCAGCTGGCCCGCGAGGGACGAACCAACCCGGAGATCAGCGCACAGCTGTTCATCGGCGGCCGCACCGTGGAGTGGCACCTGCGCAAGGTGTTCGCCAAGCTGGACATCAGCTCCCGCCGCGAGCTCGACCAGGCCCTGAGAAAAAGGAGCATCCGGTCATGACGGAACAGATGCCCGGCGAGTTGATCTACGAGTACACCATCCAGTCGACCCGGGTGACCTCGTACGGTGTGCCCGCGCTGGACGCCCTGCTGTCCGGTGTCTCAGACATCCCTCCGCAAGGGGCCCGGTACGACCTCGCCTTCCAGGGGCCGATCGTCGGCCAGAGGCTACGAGGAACGATTCAGCTAACCGACTACATCCACGTCCGTCCCGATGGTCGCGTTCAACTCCACATCCATGCAGAGATCACGACCGAGGATGGCAAGAAGATCGCGCTCTATGCCGATGGCGTCGCCCACTTCACGGAGGGACCACCCGTTGGCGACCTGCGCGAAAACGTGACCATGACGACTTCCGAGCCCGACTATGCGTGGGTAAACCAACTTCAGATCTGGGCCCGGGGCACGGTCGACCTAGCCAAAGGCGAGGCACATGTCACGGGTTACATCGTTTAGCGCCTGCCGGACAGCGACCCCGTCCGGCTGCTCAAAGCCCGCCGCCGAGCGCAAGTGACGGCGGAGTAATGGGGCGGCGACCTCAGGGCGGACCGAGGCACGAACCGGCTCACCGCCGGTCGAACTCGTCGGTCTAGCTATAGCTGGGGGTTGGGGGGGCCGAGGTAGGGGAAGTGGGCGAGCAGGTCGTCGTGGGGTTTGAGGCCGGACGGGGGGACCTTGCCGTTGGTCAGCCAGGCGAAGCGGGCGCTGTAGACGTCGTCGGTGAGGGTGCGGCCGTTGGGGTAGGTGGCGGGCTGGGTGCGGTCGTAGTGCAGGATGTCGGGCAGCACCTGCAGGGCGGCTGCCCTGGCTTGGCCGGGGGTGTAGCCGCCGGCGTTCTGCAGGATTTTCGACCACGGTTCCAGGTAGTTGGCGACGTCGTCGGCGGGCTGGCGGGAGTTGAACAGGTTCTTCTGGCCGTCGGGGTCGATGAACGGGTTGATGGTCGGGTTCCCGCCGCGGTCCAGCTGCTCGAGCACGCCGTTGCTGCGCCGGCTGATCGAGGCCCACACGCCGATGACCGGGCCGCCGAGCAGGTCGTCGGGGACCTCCAGCGCGATGGAGTCGACGTTGTTGGCGGCGAAGTCGTCGTGCCCGGTCCAGGCGAAGCCGTGCAGGGCGCCTTCGACGTCGGCGAAGAACGGGTCGCTGCGCAGCCCGGCGCACAGCCGGATGCGGCCGGCCTGGACGGGCTGGGCGGTGCCGTCGAAGCTGACCGGGAAGTCCGCGGCGAGCACCTCGCCGGGGGGCCGGGGCGTCAGCCGCGGATGAAGTCGAGCAGGGCGGTGTTGACCTGGGCGGCGTGGGTCCAGGGGATGGCGTGCGGGCCGCCGTCGATGACGGTCAGCTGCACGTCCTTGATCAGGGCGGGCAGCCGCTGGCCGGTCTTGTCCAGCGGCAGGACCCGGTCCGCGTCGCCCTGGATGACCAGCATGGGCACGTCGATGTCGGGGAGGTCGGCGCGGAAGTCGGTGGTCCAGGTGCCGATGCAGGCCACCGCGGCGGTGGCCGACGCGGTCACGGCCAGGTTCCAGCTGGCCTGCCAGGCCTGGTCGCTGACCAGGGTGCCGCGCAGCGTGTCGACGTTGTAGAAGGTGTCCAGGAAGCCCTTCATCCACGCCGGGGTGTCGGCCGCGGCGGCCTGAGCGAACCCGTCGAACAGGGCTTGCGGCACCCCGTCGGGGTTGTCCGGCGTCTGCAGCAAGAACGGCGGGATCGGGGCGACCTGACGTCCGCCAGGACCCAGGCCCTCCCGGTCATTGCCGGCCCGGGGCAGGGCTGGAGCACGTGGCTCATCAGCGAGCCCGTGTTCGCCACCAGCACCCGGTAGCGACACCGCCAGACCCGGGGCTCCGGCCCGGGATACCACGGGTGCGATGCGCGGTCCCCCGGCGCGACCCTGAGGCGAGAACCAATCACCAACTACCCGCTACAGGAAGGACGCCCAATGCCTCGGAGTGACGTAACCGATGGTCCGGTCAGGTAGCGCACAGCGTCGGTGGCATCGGGCCACAGTGAGAGAGGAACGCGAGTGAACATCATCAGAGGCAAGCGAGAGGATGCGGAAGCGGAGCGCGCGGACGGCGTGGGTGGCGGAACGCTAGGCCGACGCAACGTCCTGGGCGGTCTGGCCGCCCTTCCCGTCCTGGTCAGCATCGGATCGGCCGCCCCCGCTCTGGCCGCCTCGGCAGTGCGGTCGGGCAGCTTCCCGACAGCGGCCGGCGACCTGGTCCGCGGAGAGGAACGCCGCTACAACGCCCCGCTGCTCGCGCCGGGAACCCGCCTGGTGCTACCGGCGGGCGTCAAGGCCGTGCCGGTCCTGGATTACTACCACCGCCCGCACCTCGCGTCGGCCGCGTCCGCGTGGCCGCACCTGAGAGCCGCCGACGGCACCACGGTCGACGCGTCGGTCATCCCCGAGCGCGGCGCCCCGACGCGTATCGCGATCGTGAGCGGGTTCACCGAGGGCTGGTACGAGCTCACCCACGCCAACGGCAGGGCCGACCGCGTGATGTGGGATGCCAGCAAGATGCCCTACCTGTTCGTCTACGGCGAATTCGGCGGCACGGACGAGGAGCCGTTCCGCGACCGGTTCTACACGCTCGCGCTGCAGCCAATGTCCCGAAATCCCTACACCCGCAGCACCACCATTCTCGTAGGAGAATAATGTCTCACCACTTCGACTACACGGCAGACGAGCGGCTGGACATCAGCGACGCCTACTGCTTCGCCGGGCCCAGCGATGCCTTCGGCCCGCGCACGGTATTCGGGATGAATGCCTCCCCGAGTGTCGGCACCCCCTGGGATCCCGCGGGCTACTACGAGCTCAAGCTCGACACCAATGAGGATCTGGTCGAGGACATCACCTGGCGCTTCACCTTCCCGCTCGACTCCGCCGGCATCCAGCACGTCGTCGTGGCCGAGCTCACCGGCAGGGAAGCCACTGACCGCAATGCCAAAGGCAGGATCATCACGCCCCCCAACGCGCCCGTGGGAGAGGTCCTCGAGGTCGAAGGCGGCCTCAAGATCTTCGCCGGCCCGCGCACCGACTCGTTCTTCAACTTCATTCCCTTCCCTGTCGCGGTGGCAGCCGCCCTCAAGGCCGGCACCTTCCCGGACCTGGCGGCCCTGTTCCCCCCAACCGACACCTTCCTGAACAACACCGTCAGGTCCGTCCTAGTCGAGGCACCCGCCGAGGTCACCGGCCTGCGGCGGCTGAACTACTGGGCCACAACCGCGATCTACGACCAGGGGCACGGCTGGGTCCAGCTCCAGCGCGCCGGAGGACCCAACGGCACCACCTTCTGGGACTTCGTCAACGGACCCGCCGGGATCAACATCAACGCCACCGTCCCGACGGACGACCTCGCGGGCAGGCCCGCCCACCCCGACACCGACCCCGCGACCGGAGTCTGGGGCCAGGTCAGGGACCAGACCGCCGCGGTCGTGGCTGCCGACGGCACCTACAACCAGGGGATCCACAGCCGACCCACCGCGCTGGCCTACGGCGCGTACGCGGCAGACATATTCCTCCCCATGGTCATCCCGTTCATCCCCGGCACCAACGCCCTGTGGGACCCCTGGCATGGCAGCCACAACGGCAAGGGCCTGACCGAGGACGCATTCGACAACGCCACCAAAGTCGTCCTCAACCAGGACTTCGTCTCCGGCCTTACTCAGCCGGCGAAGCTCCTCGACTACTTCCCCTATCTCTCCCCGCCGCCGGAAAACTGACCCGGCAGCGGGAACACCGCACCCAGGCAGATCCGGCCTTCAGACCTGCAGGCCGGATAGGGCAGGCTGCCGGTGCTGAGAAGGGGCGGGGACTGGCGCGGTGCCCAGGTTCCGTTTCCAGTCCCCGCCCGCGTCCGCACCGCCAGCGAACTGCGAACTTACGCCGCTCTGATCCTCCCCGTCCTTGGCGGCCGATTATGCCATCGGCCCAGCGCTGGCCCTGTCGGGCAGCGCCCGCTGGAGCTGCCGGCGGGAGCTGATCTCGAGCTTGGTAAAAACCTTGCCCAGGTGCCATTCGACCGTCCGGGTGGACAGGAACAGCTGGGCGCCGATCTCCTGGTTCGACAGGCCCGCCCGGGCCAACCGCGCAATCTGGGCCTCTTGCGGGGTGAGCTGGTCGTGCGTGGCGGCGCGCCTGCGGACCGTCTCCCCGGCGGCCAGCAGCTCTCGCCGGGCTCGTTCGGCGAATGCCTCCATGCCGATCGCGGCGAACATCTCGTGCGCGGTGCGCAGCTGCGCCCGCGCGTCGGCCCGCCGGAGCTCGCGGCGCAGCCACTCGCCGTAGAGCAAGGATTCAGGCCGCCGACGCTACGCCTCGGGCCGGGGCTGGCGCGTGCCGGGCTCGCCGACAGGTTGCAGTACCGCACGGCCCAGCCAATGGCTGGCCAGCAGGGCCAGTTCGATCTGCAGGCGGTCCTGCCCGATGGGACGCCGCAGGGTCTCCTCGGCCTTGCGCACTCGGTACTGGACCGTGTTCTTGTGCAGTATGAGACGTTCGGCTGTCGTTTTGTAGCTGCCGTTCTCCTGCAGGAAGACCCGCAGCGTGTCGCGCAGCCGGGCGTTGTGCTCGTCGTCATCGGCCAGCGCCCCCAGCGTCTCGGTGACCCAGACCTGCAGCAACTCGATCGATGCTGACATCAGGGCCAGCGGCGCGACCTCGCCGAAGCTGGTCACGAGCTGGCCTGACGGTCCGGCCGCCAGCGCGACCGTCTGGGCGCCCAGCGCCTGCTGATGGGTGCGTCGGAAACCCGGCAATCCCAGCGCGGGCTCACCGAAAGCGAACCGGATCCCGTCCGCGGCGCCGATGCCCTTGGCGCTGAGCCCCGGCAAGGCGGTATCGTGCCGGGCACCGAGGGGCAGCCAGGCCCACGCGGAGAATTCGTCCTGCGGGATGAATATCGTCCTCCCTTCACAGTGGGCTTCGGCCGCTACCTCAGCGGTCAGATGTTCCAGCCGCCCGAGTGCATCACCGCCGCCGGACGCCCCGGTGATCCAGGTCACTACGCCGAGGTGGTATTGCCTGAGCCGGTAGCCGAGGATGGCCTCGGAGGAGCTCACGTCCACCTGGTCGCCTCTTAGCAGGGCGCGGACGCGCGCCGCGCGGGCCGCGCTCTGGTTCCTGAGCCAGTTCTCCTTCTCCAATTCATAGGCGGACACGAGCTCTTCTGACACCTGGTCGATGTAAGAAGCCAGGACTCGGGCGATACGCAGCCCGGCTGCGCTGACAAGCGACGCGTTGTCGGTCTGCCGTCCGAGTTCCTGCAGGCACCAGTCCTCGAATCGGGCTGACCCGATGCGGTAGGCGCGCAGCAGCGCGGCGATGGGGACGCCGCGCTGCGCCAGCCGGCGGGCATACTCCTCCGCCGCCGCCGGGGCGTGCACCTTCTCCAGGTCGATGCCGTGCTGCAGAATGTGCAGCACGGTGGCCACGTTTTCCGCGACGCTGGATTCCAGTAGCGCCAGTACCCGTTTGTCGCCGCGCAACTGCGGTATCTCCCGGACGATCAGGCCGTAAATGTCCGCGGACATCTCGGCGGCGCGCGGATCAAGCGCGGCGGAGACCGCTGAGGCGCTCTCGGCAGCGGACGGGCTCGACCTGTCCATCGACGGATAGTACGTCACCTGCGGAGCCACGGATAGTGCTTGACTTCTCCCCGCCCTGAAGTGAAGGACGGGGATTCTCAGCCCTCGCGGGCTAAGGTTCCTGTTTCACTGACGGTCGCCTCCCTGCGCTAGGCGCGGGGTGGTCTGACACCATCTCCGCAGGCTTGAACCGCCAGCCCGGCGGCACGTATTACTTTCGCCGCGTTCACGTCCCTGTCGTGGAGCACGCCGCAGTTGGCGCACGCCCACTCCCGGACGTTCAGCGGCATCTTCGCGGCGATCACGCCGCACGCCGAGCACGTCTTGCTCGACGGGTAGAACCTGTCGATCGCTATTACGGTGCGCCCGTACCAGTCCGCCTTGTACTTCAGCTGCCGCCGCAGTTCCGACCAGGATGCGTCGGAGATCGCGCGGGCCAGCGTGTGGTTGCGGACCATGTTGCGGACACTCAAGTCCTCGATAATCACCGTTTGGCTTTCGCGGATGATCCTCGCGGACAGCTTGTGGAGCACATCCCGCCTCCGGTCGGCGATCCGGGCATAGACCCGGGCCGCCTTGACCTTGGCCCTGGCCCGGTTCGCCGACCCTTTCTGCTTCTTTGCCATGCGTCGTTGCGCCGTGGCCAGCCGCGCCCGGTCGCGTCGCTCGTGCCCGGGGTTGGTGATCTTCTCCCCGCTCGACAATGTGACCAGGGACGTGATCCCGGCGTCGATCCCGACCGCTGAGTCCGATGGCGGCAGCGTCTGGACCGGGCACTCGGCCAGGATCGAGATGTGCCACCGTCCCGCCGCGTCCCGGCTGACCGTCACCGCGGACGGCTCGGCTCCCTCCGGCAGCGGCCTCGACCAGCAGATGTCCAGCGGCGCGCCCATCTTGGCCAGCGTGATCTGCCCGTCCCGCCACCGGAACCCCGACGTGGTGAACGTCGCCGACGCGCGGGACTTGTGCCTGGACTTGAACTGCGGGTACCTCGCCCGCTTGCCCCAGAAGTTCCGGTAGGCGTTCTGGAGATGCTGCAGGCCCTGCTGAAGCGCGACGTTGGACACCTCGTACAGCCACGCCGTCTGCGGCTCGGCCTTCCACGCGGTGAGCATCCGGCAGGTCTCCGCGAAGGTGACCCGCTTCTGTTCCCGGGTCCAGGCGCGGGACCGCTCGGCCAGCGCCCGGTTGTAGACGTACCGGACGCAACCGAACGTGCGGTTCAGCAGGTCCGCCTGTTCCGGGGTCGGGTAGAAGCGGTACTTGTACGCCCGCTTCACCACCCGTGTACTCATTCTGAAATTCTGGCATGCTCACGTTTCAGACCCCTCGCGCCGCGCCGTTCCGGGCTAACTCCGCCCTGAAGGACGGAGCCTGCGCCCTGTACGGATCCGGTCAAAAAGGCCGGAACCGGTCACGCCAGGGCTCGGACCTGATTCATGACGGCTTCGGGGTCAGCGTCCGCCGGGACCGGGGCGAGCACGAGGTCAGCCTCCGCCGGCGGGTCCACGCCAGCCCAGAAGTCGGAGCCTGCCACAATGCCCCAGCGGCCGGATGGCTCGTCCGGCCCGGCCGAGCCGAGCCAGAAGGCGACACCGGGGACAGGACCGTGCGGCCAGGCCGCGGCGGCGTCGGTCTGGATGAGCACCGGCCACTCGTAGTAATCGGCGACGTTGAGTACGGGCCGGTAGGCCTCGGGATGGATCAGCTCGCCGGGGGGTACCGGGCCCTCGTCGAGGAGCAGGCCGTCCACGCCGGCGTCGGCGAACATCCGCAGGAAGTCGGCGCTGTAGATCGCGGCGGTCTCCGCCTGGGCCGCGTCCGGTGGCCCCGGATCGGACCCGTCCCCCTGAGCCTGCTGCGCGGCCGCTACCAGCCACCGGCCGGGCGTGGGCACGGTCAGGACCAGCGGGACGGGCCCGCTCGTGGCGGCCAGAACCCGTACCGCCTCCGCCGCGGTGCTGCGGGCCTGCTCGTCGGCGAGTAGCGTTCGCAGGGCATAACCAGGTCGGCTGCGTGTCGCCATCGCGGCGCGAAGCTGCTGGTCAGCGGCGGTCCGCTGGGCGAACAGGTCCGCGAGGTCGACCAGGACCGCATCGGAGCGGAACATCCCGCCGATCTTGGCGAAGAACGAGCTCAGCTCGGCCGGCGAGGTCCACGGCAGGCCGGCGCCGCCGAGCAGCTTGGCCCGCCCGTAGGCCGCCGCGTCGAACCAGGTAGGGCGGGCGCGTCCCGATGGCGGCGCGTCTAGGCTGGCCGGCAGGCGGCTCATTGATTCTCCAGCTCGTGCACGCGGGCCTGAAGTTCGGCGATCCGTGCCTGCTGCACGGTCAGGGCGATGACGTTCGGGTCGGGCAGGAAGATCTGCGGCAGCTGGCTGGCCGGCGCCGCCACCCGCACCGGCCCGTGCGTGGTCCAGGCGGTGGCGTGGATGACGCTGTTGTCGTCGCCCCACGAGCCGTAGTAGGGCAGGTGCGCCGGCGGCTCCGGGGTCGCCCAGCCCTTGACGAACTCGCCGTAGGGCCTGCCCCGGCGCAGCCGGGCCTGGCGCTCGGCGGCCCGCGCGGCTTCGGTCTCCG
>CAWCUJ010000053.1:0-7521 GCA_963798675.1 uncultured Actinomycetes bacterium
CCGTTTTAAGTAACCTGCTGGAAATTCTCACGGTAAGCCACTCTGCGGATACTTAGGGTCGCGAGCCTGGATTACGGCGCGAGGCCACGGGCGAGCGGGGCGGAGATGGGCGGGGCCGCGGCACGCGGATGGACGGGCGCGTGAAGCGGGCTTCTCCGTAGTCACGGCTGCCACACCACGCTCGGCGGCCACCTCTTTAGCGGAATCTTTTTCGATGAATGTGACACTCTACCCATTCTTTTAGGCAGAATGTCACATTCATCGACTCCAGGAGCTCGTTTGCGAAGGCCGAGGTGAGGGACGGCGAGCAGCAGTGGTGTTAGCGAGGGCTGGTGGCTAGCAGCGCTGTAGCGGCCTAGGTAGCGGGCGGTGTAGGCGTCGGACTGCATCTCATCACCCGCGCTGGGGGTGAAGTCAGGGCGGAAATGCGGTTTAAAGAATGCCCAATTCGGTCAGCCTGGCGCGGTTTTCCTCGAACCACTGTTGTTCCTGGCCGAGTCCAGGGAAGATCAATCCGGCCTCCATCACGTTTTCCGCCGGGTTCTCCCACAGCGAGATGAGCAGTTCTCCCTCCGTCTGGCCGGTAAGACGTATCCACATCTGCGACAGCTCCCGGAGTATCCGCTGCCGCGTCTCGAGATCCCGGCCGACGCGGATGGCGCCGTTCAGGACCGAGTGGGTAGACGGTCTCCCGGCCACGAAGTACCTGCCGTCCGGCACGTCGATGAACATGACGTTGACGAAGGACGGCGGGACGCCGGTCGCGTCGCAGTGAATACGGGTGATCTCCTCGGCGAGCTTCCCCCGGGCGGATTCGTCGAGCAGTCCTTCGGGACTGATGCACTGGTAGATGGGCATGATTTCTCCCTGAGGTCAGTGCCATTGACCGTAAGCGCCGTCGGCAGCGCGTTCATCGTGAGGAGGGCACGAACCATCAGTTCGGTTTCGTGTGCCCAGTACGATGCCCGGCCGACTGGCCGCTGGCACGGTAAGACATATCGGGTGCCTCATAGGACGAAGGCTGGCAGTCATTGCGGAAGATGCTCACGCCCCACGTGCGGGCCATCGGTCGGCCCGCAGGCCCGGCGCAGGACGATGCCGTCGACCCCGCCCGCGTCGAAGGCACCCCGGCCGCCCTCACGAGTGACCTGATCCGGCTGATAGGCAAGGACCAGGTGCTGCACCGGATTTCTGACCTGATCCGCTACGCCTCCGACGCCAGTCCCTACCGGTACCTTCCGCAGGTCGTCGTGCTGCCCCGCACCGTCGACGATGTGCGCACGATCCTGGCGTACTGCGCCCGTACCGGGCGGCACGCCACATTCCGCGCCGGCGACCGCGGGCTCCTCCACCCCGAACTGGTCACCTCGGCCACCCGTGACGAGAAGGCAGGGCTAGACGAGACGCCGGCGCAGGCCTACCTGTCAGCCAACCGCACCTGCGAAATGGGCTTGCGCCAGGCCACCGGCCGCCCGTACGAGTCGTTCGTTTTCCTGCTGGAGGAACTGACCCGCCCGGCCTAAGCGGACGCTCCGCCGATGGGTACGATGTCGACCCGGTAGACATTTTCCGATTCGTGCTTCATACCCGACTCGATGCCGTGGACCAGCGACTTGACCTGGGCACCGCTGAGCTCATCGTCAATGTCCAGGCGCGCGGTAACCCACGCCTGGCCCGGACCGGTGAAGGTGACCAGGACCTCGCGAATGGCGGTCACACCGGGGTAGCCGAGGAGAAAGGCGCGTATTCTCTGTTCGTCAGCCGACGTGAGTGGCTGGGTGAAGTCATCGGCATCTTGCCTCGGCGACGTCTCGGGGGTCAGCGACCAGACGCCGACCAGGAAGTCATGGCTGCGTTTGACCAGCCGCAGACTGGTGCGGATCAGCACCAGCCCGATGAGCACCGCGGCTACCCCTTGGGGTATAGACGACCCGGTGATCTGATTGAGGGCCAGGGCGGCCAGCGTGATCACGTCGCCCGAGACTGACACCGCGTCCTCGAGGAACACGGCCCGAAGCGTCGGGTCGGATGTGACCCTGGACTCGTCTATGAGGCCTCGGTGGTAACGGCGCCCCCGGTGGATCATCTGGCCCGCTGACTGGCGGAATGACACCAGGTCAAAGACGGCAGAGATGGCCAGCACGACGTAGGCCACGGTGAACGACGAGGTGACGCTGGGGTGGATCAGTTCGGTGATGCCCTCGCGCAGGGAGAACGCCGCGCCGGCGACGAACACGCCGAGGGCCGCGATCAGCGCCCAGAAGTAGGCTTCCCGCCCGTACCCCAGGGGATGTCGGTCGTCAGGGCGGCGGCTGCTGCGACGCTGAGCGACGAACAGGAACAAGTCGTTGGCGGTATCGCTGAGTGAATGCGCGGCCTCGGCGGCCATAGCGGACGACCCGGTGACGACCGCTACGGCGACCTTGGCGAGCGCGACCCCGAGGCCTGACCCCAGGGCTACCAATACGGTCCGCATGCTGCTGTCGTTCGGCATGACGCGACCTCCACCCGCGCTTGCCTTTCTATCTTCATAACATGCCAATGTGTCAGCTCGTTCATCGTGAGCGGGGCACGAACAACCGGTTCGGTTTCGTGTGCCTAGTACGATGCCTGGCCGGCCGACCGCTGAGACAGTGAGACATGACCGAGAAATCCACCGTCCGAAGTGTGACCTACGATCTGCTGCGGTCCCTCGGACTGACGACCATCTTCGGTAATCCAGGTTCGACCGAGGAAACCTTCCTGCAGGAATTCCCCGACGATTTCAGCTACGTACTGGCGCTGCAGGAGGCCTCCGCCATCGCGATGGCCGACGCCTTCGCTCAGGTCACCCGGCGCCCGGCCCTGGTCAACCTGCACTCCTCGGCGGGGCTGGGAAACGCCATGGGGAACCTGGTCGCGGCCTACCACGGAAACACCCCCGTGATCGTCACCTCGGGACAGCAGCACCGGGAACTGCTGATCGGGGAACCGTACCTGGGCAACCGCGAAGCCACCACGATGCCGAAGCCGTGGGTGAAGTGGTCCTACGAGCCAGCCCGGGCGCAGGATGTGCCTGAGGCGTTCATGCGTGCCTACGCGATGGCGCTGCAGCCGCCGGCCGGACCGGTCTTCCTGTCGATACCGCTGGATGACTGGAACCAGCCGCTGGCCGGCCCGGCCCGCGTCCGGACGGTGAGCAACCGGGTGGCGCCCGACGCGGAGCGCCTGCGGCTGTTCGCCGGCCGTATCTCCGCCAGCCGCCGTCCCGCGCTGGTCTTCGGACCCGAGGTGGACCGCAGCGGCGGGTGGGACGCGGCCATCGCCCTAGCGGAGAAGCTCCGCGCCGCCGTCTACGGGTCACCGCTGCTTGACCGGGCCTCCTTCCCCGAGGACCACCCCTTGTTCCGCGGGCCGCTTGGGATGTCGGTGAAGACGATCAGCGACCGGCTGGCCGGCCACGACCTGGCCGTCGTGATCGGCGCGGAGGTATTCCGGTACTACCCCTACATTCCCGGCGACTTCCTTCCGGCGGGCACAGAACTACTGCAGATCACCGCCAGCCCCGAGGTGGCCGCGGCGGCGCGGGTGGGCGACGCTCTGCTGGCCGACCCCAAGATCGCGATCGACCTGCTCCTGGACCTGGTCGCGGAGGGCTCCGCGCGGACCGCCCCGGAGCCGATGGCGCGGCCGCGCCTGCTTCCGCAGGTGCCGAGCAGCCCGCTCACCCCGCCCGAGGTCTACGCCGTGCTGAGCAGGGTCAGGCCACCGGATTCGGTCATCGTCAACGAATCGACCTCCACCATGGCCCAGCAGATCGAATGGCTCCCGACGGTCAGGACCGGATCGTTCTTCGCCACGGCCAGCGGGGGCATCGGCTGGGGCGTGCCGGCCGCGGTCGGAGTCGCGCTGGCGGACCGGGACAGGGGCGTCAGCCTGCCGGTCATCGGCTTGATCGGCGACGGCTCGTCCCAGTACTCCGCGCAGGCCCTCTGGACGGCCGCACAGCACAAGCTGCCGATCGTGTACGTGGTCATGCGCAACAACGAGTACTCCATCCTCAAGTCGTTCGCGGTGCTTGAGGAGACACCGGGGGTTCCCGGCCTGGACCTGCCCGGGCTCGGCATCGCCGCCCTGGCGCGCGGATGGGGATGCCGCGCCGTCGACGTCAAGACCACCGAGGAGCTGGAGCAGGAGTTCAAGACGGCCCTGAGCGCCGACATCACCACCGTCATCGTGGTGCGCACCCAACCCCAGCAGGCGATGCTGTAGGGGCCGGAGCGCGCGCGTCGGGCAAGCCGCCGCGCGGCCGCTCAGTGCTGGCCGGAGCGCGCGCGTCGGCAAGCCGCCGCGCGGCCGCTCAGTGCTGGCCGGAGCGCGCGCGTCGGCAAGCCGCCGCGCGGCCGCTCAGGCGTGGTCGACGAACAGGTCGACCTCCGGCTCGGTGCCGGGGTAGTAGGCGTACCGGTCGAAGTCGGTCACGCCCTCGGCGGCTAGCACGTCCTCGCACAGGAACGCGTTTCCGGTGCAGTCCCGGCTGGGCCGGGTGATCACGGCGTAGGCCGCGTCGGCGTACAGCTCGGGCCTGCGGGCCCGGGCCATCGCCGCCTCGCCGCCGAGCAGGTTCTGCACCGCGGCGGTGGCGATCAGCGTCCGCGGCCACAGCGCATTGGACGCGATGCCGTCAGCGGCGAACTCGGCGGCGAACCCCAGGGCGCACAGGGTCATCCCGTACTTGGCGATCGTGTACCCGACGTGCGGGCCGAGCCAGCGCGGCTCCAGGCTGACCGGCGGGGACAGGGTAAGGATGTGCGGGTTCGCCGCTCGCTTCAGGTGCGGGATGCAGGCCCGGCTGACCACGAACGTGCCGCGGGTGTTGATCGACTGCATCAGGTCGTAGCGCTTGATCTCCAGCGCCTCGGTGCCGGACAGGTTGATCGCCGAGGCGTTGTTGACGCACACGTCGATCCCGCCGAACCGCTCGACGGCCTGCGCGACGGCCGCCACGACCTGGGCCTCGTCGCGGATGTCGCCGACCACCGGCAGCGCGCGGCCGCCCGCCGCCTCGATCTGCGCGGCCGCGGTGTACACCGTCCCCTCCAGCTTGGGGTGCGGCTCGGCCGTCTTGGCGATCAGCGCGACGTTGGCGCCGTCCCGCGCTGCCCGGAGCGCGATCGCCAGGCCGATGCCACGGCTGCCGCCGGAGATGAACAAGGTCTTGCCCGCGAGTGTCATCGCTGCCTTCCCTCCTGGTGACCCTGCGCACGCACCACAGTCCGTTCGGTTCATTGAGGTTCATTTTCCCGAACGGGCCGCGGTTTCGCTTCCGCGTCAGCCTGACTCTGGCCCCGGCGTGTCCCGCAGGCGTCGGCGGGACGCCTCCACCTCGGCCTCGGCCGCTGCGCGGTCGGCCCAGGACGCCCCCTCGACGCTCTTGCCCGGTTCCAGCTGCTTGTAGATCAAGAAGAAGTGCTCGATCTCCAGCCGGTCGAATTCGGGCAGGTGGTGCAGGTCGCGCAGGTGCTCCTGGCGCGGGTCGCTCGCGGGCACGCAGAGGACCTTGTCATCGCCGCCCTTCTCGTCGGTCATCCGGAACATGCCGATCGGGCGGCTGCGGATCAGGCAGCCGGGGAACGTGGGTTCCAGCACCAGCACCAGCGCGTCGAGCGGATCGCCGTCCTCACCCAGGGTGTCAGGCACGAAACCGTAGTCGGCCGGGTACTGGGTCGCGGTGAACAGCGTGCGGTCCAGGCGGATCAGGCCGCTTTCGTGGTCGACCTCGTACTTGTTCCTGCTGCCGCGCGGGATCTCGATCAGGACGTCGAACTCCATGACTCAGGCCGGGGGAGTGCTGAGCAGCAGCGGGTAGGCCCGGCGGTCCAGCCGGCCGGACAGGTCGAGGTGGACGAACTTCTCCTCGGTGTACTCGTCCAGGGCGTGCGGCCCGAGCTCGCGGCCCAGCCCGCTCTGCTTGTATCCGCCGAACGGGTAGGCCGCGTTGACCATGTGCCAGTCGTTGACCCAGACTGTGCCGGCCTCGAGCTGGCCGGCCACGTCGAGCGCCCGCTGGTTGTCGGTGCTCCAGACCCCGGCGGACAGCCCGTACTCGGCGTCGTTGGCGATCCGGATCGCCTGGTCGGTGCTCTGGCTGCGGATCACCGCGAGGACCGGGCCGAAGATCTCCTCGCGCGCGATCGTCATCTCGTTGCGGACGTCGGTGAAGATCGTCGGCTCGACCCAGAAACCGCGCTCGAACTGCGGGCCGGCTGGCCTACCCCCGCCATAGGCTAGCGTGGCGCCTTCAGCCTGGCCGGAGTCGATGTAGCGCAGGATCCGCATCTGCGCCTCGGCCGAGATGACCGGGCCGAAATCCGTGGCCGGGTCGAGCGGGTCCCCGATCGAGATCGTCTTGGCCCGCTCGATCAGCCGCTCGACGAACTTGTCGTGCACGGCGTCGGCCACGATGGCCCGGGTGCCCGATTCACACGCCTGGCCCTGGTTCATCAGGCAGCCGAACAGCGTGCCGTCCGCGGCCAGGTCCAGGTCGGCGTCGTCGAGGACGATATTCGGCCCCTTGCCGCCCAGCTCCAGCGTCAGCCGCTTCACGTTGCCCGCGGCCATCCGCATGATCTCCCGCCCGACGGCCGTCGACCCGGTGAAGGCGATCTTCCGCACGTCCGGGTGGCTGGCCAGCCGCGCCCCGACGACGGGGCCCTCGCCGGGCACGACGTTCAGGACGCCAGGTGGCAGCCCGCATTCCTGCGCGATCCTGGCGAACTCCAGCAGCGTCAGCGGGGTGTGCTCGTCGGGCTTGACCACGATGGCGTTGCCCGCGGCCAGCGCCGGGCCGATCTTCCACATGGCCAGCAGCAGCGGGAAGTTCCACGGCACGATGGCCGCGCACACGCCGACCGGCTCGCGGCGGACGATGCCGCTGGCCAGCGTGGGCACTCGCAGCAGCGGCCCGGTCCGCTCGAAGGCATAGGTGCGGGCCAGGTCGGCGAAGTAGCGCAGATGGGCGATGGAGAAGCCGATCTGGAAGGCCCCGGCCTGGCGGACTGGCGCGCCGTTCTCCAGCGCCTCGAGGACGGCAAGGTCGTTGACCTGCTCGGTGAGCCGGTCCGCTATCGCACCGAGCACGGCCGCCCGATCCGGCGGCGGCATCCGGCGCCACCGGCCGTCGGCGTGCGCGGCCTTGGCCGCCGCGACCGCGCGGTCGGCGTGCTCGCGGCCGCCTTTGGCCACGCTGGCCACCGGCTCCTCGGTGGCCGGGCTGCGGATCTCGAACCGGTCGTCGGTGTCAACCCAGTCCCCGCCGATGAGCATGGAGTAGCGCCGGACGGTATCCATACCGGTCCCCTTTCGCGGTGTGATCCATGACGCTAAGCCGGGGCGGGCTCGCGGATAACGTGCTGGCAACACGAGGATGGGCCGTTTCCTCGGCCCGTCGGCACAACGGTTGTGCCGTCGTACCAACGCCCGGGGACAGGCTTGATACCGGGGACCGACGACCGCCAGGGCCGCGCGCCGGACAATGAGCAG
>CAWCUJ010000054.1:0-34909 GCA_963798675.1 uncultured Actinomycetes bacterium
ACAGGTCGAGC
This sequence comes from uncultured Actinomycetes bacterium, assembly GCA_963798675.1. Taxonomy (GTDB): domain Bacteria; phylum Actinomycetota; class Actinomycetes; order Streptosporangiales; family Streptosporangiaceae; genus Palsa-504. Next base: position 12 of record CAWCUJ010000054.1, read on the forward strand.
TCCGGCCTGATCCTGGCCAGCGACCTGGCGAGGATCTGAGCGCGGTCATCCGGCGAGCGCTCCATCAGGTCGGCAGATCCGCCGCTGTTCGCGAACTGGGCGATCGAGGACGAGTCGTGGCGGGACCGGTGGGCGAACCGGCGGCGGACCACGCACGCCTGCAGCCTGAAGTTCAGCCGCGCAGCCATGAGCGCGTCGTCGAAGCTGGGCACCACGACGATCTCGTCGATGAACTCGTCATCCGGGCGACGCCACCGCCGCAGCTCTTCCCGCAGCGCGCGCTCCTGCTCGTCGGTCAAGTCCTCGATGACGAGGACCTCGAAATAAGGCCGGTCACTCCCGGGCTGCTTGGCCGGGCGGGTATCGCGTTCGTAGGCGTCATCCTCGGTGTGCAGATCAATGGCGTGACCGCCGCGGTAGGACTCGGTGACCAGGGCCCGGTTGGTCCGGCCCACCACCGCGGCAAGCCGCTGGTAATTACCGGCGGCGAAGAACCGCTGCAGCTCTTGAAGGGTCTGCGCGCCGGGAAACGCCCAGAATCGCTCCATCGACCCGAGGACATCCAGCAACCTGGTGACCGTCTCGGCCAGCTGCTCGACCGAATGCTGCTTGGGCAGGCCAAGGCGAGCTTAGTGGTCGATTCCTCCAGGCTGGACCAGGTATCGTTCCTGAGCTGCCACAAGCTGTTGTACGCCAACGGCTTCCCACCGACCGGCACAGTAACCACCTCCGCGATCTCCGCAGGCAAACCGGCATCTTCGCCGGCCGCCTAACAGGCAGGATGCATCTAGCGGGCGTTTGTGAACAAGGGCACACAGGTATGTTGCCCCGGTTTGCGGTTCCCCGCCGGGAAACCGCAAACCGGGGCTTAACGGGAACCGCCGCGATTTTTAGGCGGCCAGGCCGCCCTACTTCCTACTTGACGTAGGCGATGGGCATGACACGGGGCGCTTGCGGGAGGGGCTCGGACTTGTACTGGGCGCGGATGCCCTCGATGTAGCGGCGGCAGCGCTCGGTAAGGCCCGCGGAGGTCTGCATCCGGCCCTTGGTGACCAGGATGCCCAGGTCGGCGCCGTGGAACTTGAAGTCGCCCGGGCCGTAGACGCGCATGAAGAAGGCCTCGGCCTCGGTGGTGATCTCGTGCCAGTCGTTGGTGACGTGCTCGAAGGTGAGCGCGCCGCTGTCGGCCAGCCGCCAGGAGCCGGTGCGGGGGGCGGCCAGGATGCGCTCCACCTCGTCGCCGGGCTCCTTCATGATCAGCTGCGACCAGACGTCCACCGCGGCCAGCGCGCGCCAGCGGTCGTTGATCTCCTCCACGTCGACCGTGTAGTCCACGTCCATGAACTCGAGCAGGTGGAACAGGAACAGCGGCACGTCGGCGTAGGCGCCGGCCGTGACGTTGGTCATCGAGGAGGCCCCGGATATCCGGGGGTTCAGCTCGCCGAGGTAAACCGCGTCGGTGTCGGTGTCGGTGAGCACGTCGACCTCGAAGAAGCCCTTGTACCCTTCCTGGGCGAGCCGGTCACCCAGCCTGCGGACGTGGCTGATCGCGATGGTGCGCTCGGCTTCCGACAGCGCCTCGGGGAACACGTCGTTGCCGCACCAGCCGCCCTTGTACGGGGTGAGTTCGGGGTAGCCGGTCAGGTCGGTCATGAATGGGCCGACGATCGTGCCGTGCCTGGTGATACACGCCTCCACCGCCGCGGCCTGGTTGTTGATGCGCTTCATCACCTTGACCGGCTGGCCGTCGATCTCGGCGGCGTAGGAGTCCCAGTCCCGTCTGGAGGCGATGAAGAAGGTCGTCTTGCCCGAGTCCCCGTAGGGCAACTGCACAACCAGGTCGTCGCCGAGGCCGGCCGACGCCGCGAGCGCGCAGAGCGCGGCGTAGCTGTCCGCCTCGCCGAGCACGTTCGGGACCGAGGGCGCGCCCGCCTCGTTGCCCAGCTGGGTGGTGACGATCTTGGAGTCCAGCCGCCGCCGCAGCGAATCCGGCGGCAGGATCAGCCTATAGCCCTGTTCCCGGCAGATCTCCTCGGTCTCGGCGTCGAAGAACACCATCGCGACCATCGGGGTCCCGCCGCGCCGGCGCAGGTAGTCGCGGACCTCGGCGTCGCGCAGCAGGTAGTTGTTGATCTCCTCGCTCGAGGAGAACTCGATGTACGGGCGGTTCTCCGGGGCGAACACCCGTGGGTGCTGGCCGTCCCAGGAGTCGTAGTAGGCGATGTACTGGAAGTTGCGGACCCACCGGTCGATGCCGAGCAGGTTGAAGGCCGTCGGCCCGATGAAGTAGATCGGCTGGGAGTTAGTCCGGAAGAACGTGCGGATCTCGGCAATGCCGTCGAGGTGGCGGCGGGACGGGGCTGCGGCGGAGCTTTCTGGACCTGCCATGCTGCCAGGCTAAAGCCACAGTCAGGCCGCCGTCGAGAAGGGATCATGGCCGAAAGCTCGCTGGCTCAGATCACGGTCGGGGGCGGCGGCGGGGCCGTGTCGCCGCTACGGCTCAGGCCGGAGACGACGCCGGCCAGGCGGCGCCGGCCGGGATCCCGGCCGGCCAGCAAGCCGCCGACGGCGTCGAAGGCGCGCAGCGTGTCCTCCAGGTAGGCCGGGTTCTGCGCCTCCGGCCAGGTGGAGAACTTTACGCAGACCGTGTTCGTGTGCCGGCTCACGTACACCATCTGCCCGTGGATGCCCAGGCAGAGCAGCACGTCCCCGTAGTCGCCCGGGCGGAACCAGAACTGGTGGCGGTACCATCCGCCGGGAAACGCCCACTCGGCGGGCGACGCGGCGAACGCGGCCCGCGTGTCGGAGTCGACGGCCCAGGCCTGGCGGAGCCACTGCGGCGGCACGACCCGGCGGGTGTTCCCGGTCCCGTCCGGAACCAGCCCGCCGTCCAGCAGCATCTGGCCGAACCGGGCCACGTCGCGGGCGGTGGCGCACAGGCCACCGTCGTGCACGGCGGTGCCCAGGCCATCGTGCAGCAGCGCCGCGTCGTGACCGGCGCCCATCGGCGCCCAGATCAGCTCGGACGCCAGGCCGGCCATGGGCCGCCCGGCCGCGCGCTCGCACACCCAGCCCAGCACGTCGGACTCCGCGGAGCGGTACAGGAACCTCGAGCCGTGCGGCGCCTCGGCCTGCAGCGTGGCCAGGAACCGGTAAAGCCCGCGGGGCTCGTCCGAGCTGGGTTCCCAGCCGATCCACTCATCGAGCCGCCGGATGTCGGAGTGCGGGTTGGCGTACTCCTCGACGAACCTGACCCCGCTGCGCATGTCGAGGACATCACGCACCAGGGCGCCGGCGTAGCCGCTGGCGGCCAGTTCGGGCACGTAGCTGGTGATCTCGCGGTCGGGGTCGAGCTGGCTGCGGTCGATGAGGACGGCGGCCACGCAGCCCAGCACGGACTTCGACACCGACATCAGCGCGTGCAGCCGGTCCGGGGCGCCCAGCGGGCAGTACCATTCCGTGACCAGCTCGCCGTCCTGTAGCACCAGGTAGGCATCGGTGAAGGTGTCCGCGAGGACCTCGCCCACGGTGCCAGCCGAGCCGTCCGCGCGGGTCATGACGAGGGCGGGCAGGCCATCGGCGGCGGCAGGCGACCGGGGCAGCTCACGGGCCCGGCCGTCGCCGCGGGACACGCGATAGGTAGGCAGGATCTCGCCGACGTGCCAGTACGACCAGCGGTTGAACGGGGGATCCTGCCAGTTGCGCGTGGTGACCGATTCGCCCTGAACCTCGGGATCCGGCTCCTGCGACATAAGCCGAATCCTAGAACACAGGTGGCGCCCCGGCCGCCCGTGACGGCCCCAGGGCGTTAAGTCACCGTGACGGGATCGTGGACCGGCGCACGTCCATTTGCCGATCCTCATTCGTCGTGGTGTTGTGTCGCCCATGGCACAACGGTGCCGGGCCCAAGCCACCAGGGATCGGAGAAAACGCATGAAGTACCTGATGCTGGTCTGCGTCGAGGAAGACCGCTTCGAGAACGACGAGGCGGCCGGGGAGACTGCGGCGGCGGACACGGCAGACACCGAGGACAGCGGGAGTTTCCCCTGGCTCGACGACGTGATCGCCCGCGGCATCCGGCTGGACGGCGACCGGCTCCGGCCTGCCCGGGAGGCCAAGACGGTGCTGGTACGCGACGGCGAGATCTTGGTCAGCGACGGCCCGTTCGCCGAGACCAAGGAGATCATCTGCGGATACGACGTGCTCGAGTGCGCGAACATCTCCGAAGCCGTCCAGGTGGCCGCGGCGCACCCGGTGGCGGCGTTCGGGAAGATCGAGGTCAGGCCGTTCTGGCGCTGACCGCCGAAGCCTTCGCCGATACTGCCGCGCCTGACCCCTGCCAGCACCCCCCGTACCTGAAACTAGGCGGCCAGCGCGGGAAAAACGAGTTGACCTGATTTGGGCGGTTAGGTCATCGTTGAACCAGAACGGGACCATCGGGCGGGTGCGCGGTGCGGCGTTTGCCCCGCAGGCACCAGCCCCACCGGAGCGGGGTGCCGTGCCCTGTCACCGGCACCCCGCTCCCCCGTCTAGCGTCGGTCCGCCAGGCCCTGGTCAGGCGCCGGGCAGGCCGTCGGCCGCGGTGGCCATGACGTCGTAGTCGGCGTCGGACAGCCAGCCGAGGTCGTAGCCGAGCACGACGTCGTCGAAGGAGCCGGGGACATAGGGCTCGGGGTCGTCGATGGCCTCCCTGGCCTGCTCGAGTTCCGGCGGGCAGACGTCCGGTACCTGCGGCCAGCGGCGGGCGCGGAATTCCAGCGAGAGATCGTCCAGGCTGAGGCGGCCGTCCCGGTAGGAGACGAGCATCGCGGTCACGGCGCTGCCGGGAAAGGTCCCGGTGCCGACCGTGCCGCCGATGGCCCCGGCGGACCGCGCGCCGACGGCCCACCTGATCCGGTTCCTTGGCGCGGCCGCGGCCGGGCTGGCCAGCGCCCTGATGGCCGCGGCCGGGATGCGCCGGCCCCCGTGACCGTGCCCGCGGCGGAACGCTTCCTCGCCACGGCGGTGGGCTTCGCTGGAGCGGCGCACCGCCTCGTCGATGCCGATGTCGGCGAACACCGCGGTCACCGCGTAGTCGGCGAACCGCAGCGCGTACGTCCAGGCCTCGGCGGCGCGCCAGGACGCCAGCGAGACGTCCAGGATCAGGTTCCTGCCGTCCATCAGGGCCCGCAGCCCGACCCGTTTGGCCAGGTACTGGGCCTCGGCGTGAACCAGGCCAGCGCGCTCGAGCGGGGAGAGCCCGTCGGCCTCAGGGATGAGGCCGGCCGCGGCCATCAGGTCCAGGACCGCGTCGATGCTGACCGTGAGGTACTGGGACCTGTCCACGCCGGCCTGGTCCAGGGCGGTGGCCTTGTCCGCGCCGGGCAGGCCGCCGGCGATGACCGCGCTGCGCTCGCACGGCACCCCGGCGGCGGCCTGGTACATCCCGGCGACCAGCCGTCCCTGCTGCCGGTTGCGCTCACCCGTCCAGATCACGGTCACCGTCCTTCGCTCCCAGACATCGTGGCCAGGTCGGCGCCGGCGGCGCAAGGGATGTTCACCCGGAGCATGGCACGGAGGGGCTGTTCATAGCTTGCGCAGCAGGGCCAGGGCCCGGGCGGCCTGGTCCCAGTCGACGAACAGGTGATCGTGGGCCAGCCCCGCGATCACGTTGCAGCTGATCCCGGACTCGGCCAGGGTCCGGCTGAACAGGGCGGTCAGGCCGACGTCGGCGAGCGCGGAGACGACCCGCAGCGTGATCCGCGCCGCGATGTAGTCATAGGCCAGGCCGGCCCGGTCGGCATCGGCACGGGTCAGGATCGCGGTGACGCCCTCGTCTTCACGGATGACGGCGAACGGGAACATCCCGGGCGGCGGCTCCGCCGCGGCGAAGACGTACGGTTCGGCGGACAGGTCGGGCTGGATGTCGCGCCACCCGCCGGGAGCGGGTACGGGTGCCGGGGAGTGGGAGCCAGGTCCGTTCGGGATGAGCCATTTTTCCATGAACAGCAGTTCGTCCTGCCGGTAGCCGTGCCGGGCGTAGAAGCTGGCCACGGCGGCGTTCTCCGGCTCGATGAGCAGGTTGACCTTCGGGCAGCCGACCGCGCGCAGGCGGCGCTCGAGCTCGGCGAGCAGGGCCGAGGCGATGCCGCGGCCGCGGCGGTCCGGCCTGGTGGCCAGGCGATGGACCCAGCCGCGCGTCCCGTCGTAGGTGCCGAACACGGTCCCGGCGAGCTCCCCGGCCTCCTCATCGACCAGCACCAGGTCCCGCGCCACGACCGAGGCCAGCTCGCGTTCGGCCAGGTCCGGGTCGAAGCGCAGGCCCGCCGCCCGCCACAGGTCTGTCAGCCGCGCCGCGTCACCGGTGGTCGCCGATCTGATCACCGTGCCTCCCCTCCCTGGAGAAGCGCATGCGAAGTCCCTTCCGGCCTGGCTTGCGGTTATTCGCCGGCGGCGGAGATGTAGATGTGGCCGCGCTCTAGCACCGGATCGAGGATGCCGTCGGCGAGTTCGTCGGCCGCGTCGTCGACCTTGGCGGGCTGCCGGAGCTGGCCGGGATAGCCGACAAGCTGGCGGATGTGGTCGCCTGCGAGGTAGGCGCCGGCGACTATGGAGGAGATCAGGTGGAAACGCCCTTCGGAGTCGTCGGCATGCAGTTGCCGCAGCGCCCGGTCCAGTTCAGTCCCGTCGGCGTCGGCGAGCTGGTCGAGGGTAGACAGCAGCAAGTCGATGGCGTCACGCCGAGCGGCGATGCACCGGTCGAGCCATTCGTCGTAGTCCGGGGCGTGCGTGGCCGACGGATTGTCACCGGCAGCGGGCACGAGCTGGTCGGCGATCTTGTGCAGCGTGCCGCGCTGTGCCGCGCTGAGATCTTGCTGCGATGTCTTGCGCCACCGCGGCACGGAAAGCCGCTGCGGGGCCGGCCTGCTCATGCGGGTACCTCCTGATGGGCCGCATTGTCCGCGATGCCCCGGCCGATCCGCAGGGCCAGCGCAGAGATCGTGCAGGTCGGATTCGCTGCGCCGCTGGTGACGAAGATGCTGCCATCGGCGATATACAGGTTCGGCACGTCATGCGATCGGCCGAGCGAGTCCACGACGGAGCGCTGCGGATCGGCGCCCATGCGGGCGGTGCCCAGCAGGTGTCCCGGCTGATCGACCCACAGCTCGGTCGCGAAGGTCTCTAGCGCGCCGGCCGCCTCGTGCAGCTCCTGCATCCGCGAGACCGTGAACCTGAGGCTTTTTTGCGTGTTCTCGCTTATCCGGTAATTGACCTTCGGAGCGGGGATCCCGCTGCCATCCACCAGATCATGAGCGAGGGTGACCCGGTTGTGCTCCTCGGGAAGATCCTCGATATTCGCGGCCCACAAGATTCCGTTCTCGGCCGTGCGGACGACGTGGTGGAATTTCGGGCCCCAGAACCTCGTCATAAGCCGCCGACCGGTGGGCTTCGACCGCGTTCAGCGGCCCGGGGGTCGGCAGGGCGTGCATCTTGCAGCCCCGGACGAAGCCCCGGCTGAGGTCGGTCTCATAGAACTCCAGGCTGTGAATGAGCTGACCGGCCGGGCCGCGGTGGCTCTGCAGATCTTCGCCATAGAAGCCGACGACGCTGCAGTTGGGGTGCAGCATGAGATTTCGCCCGACCAGGCCGGAGGAGTTGGCTAGGCCTTGCGGGTGGGACGGCGAATCTGACAGCAGAAGCAGCCGCGGCGTTCCGACGCCGTTGGCGCACAGGACAACAACCTGGGCCCGCTGGCGGTGCTCGGCGCCGGCACGATCCAGCCAGATCGCGGCCTCGAACAGCCCGCGGCTGTTCGTTTCAATGCAGCGAACCCGGGCGCCGGTGACGAGCTGCGCTCCGGCGCGCTGCGCATGCGGCCAGTACGCCAGGTCGAAGGAGCTCTTCGCGCCTTCCGGGCAGCCGAACTCGCAGGTGCCCCAGCGCGCGCATTGCTCGAGGTTCTTGTGCTTACGGCTGGGGATGGCGTTGGTGCCAGGCCACCAGTGCCAGCCAAGCTCGTTGGCGCCATGGGCGGCGCGTCTGCCCGCCGGGCCGATCGGGTTAGGAGGCAGCGGGTAATCCAATCCCGGCGGATACGCCGTGTCGCCGCCGACACCAGATACCCCAATGAACGCATCGACTTCATCGTAATAAGGCGCTAGGTCGAAGTATGTGATCGGCCAGTCATCGGCCACACCGTCCAGCGTGTTGACGCGGAAATCGGAAGGCAGAAGCCGCGGCCACTCAGCGCCGTAGAAAATGCTCGAACCGCCCACCGCGTTGAACATCACCGGGGACATGTCTGAATCAGTGACATCAATCGGATAGTCCGCTGGCAGCGCCCGGATGTTGGGATCGTGATGCCATTGCTGCTGAATCAGCAGCTCCCACTCGGGGTGGTTGGCGGGAAAGTCTGACGGGTTCACCCAGTCGCCCTGTTCGAGGCAGACCACACTGAACCCCCGCTCAGCCAGCGTATGGGATACGACGGCGCCCGAGGGGCCAGCTCCGACGACGAGCACATCGGCAGTGTCCGGTAGTTCACTCAACTTGAGCTCCGATCACCGCTAGCAGTGCGGGGATGGGCTCGGGGCCACGTCGAGCGCCGGGTTCTGGTCGAAGAACCCGACCGGCTTGAGCATGAACCCGGCCCGTTCGGCTGGCATGACCGGCCAGTCCTCGGGCCTGGTGATGTGGTGACTGCCGACGGTGTACCAGAGCACCACGTCGGTGTCCTCGATCGGGCGGTCGGCCTTCGTCCAGGCCGGGAGCCCGGCGCCGCCCGGGTGCTGGTTCGGGTAATCGCCCGCGGGGAACCGCTCATCGGGATGGAAGGGGGTGACCCACAGGTGCTTCGTCGCGAATACGGCGCGCTGGGTCACCGGCGAGTCGGGGTGGCTGAACGACAGAACGCTGGTGCCGGGGACGAGCTTGTAGGCCGGCTCGTGACCGGAGTCAGTTCTATTGCCCGGGTTGGCCACCAGCCAGTACCGGCCGTGCTGTGGGTCGATGACGCGCTGCGCCTCCGACTCCCGGCGCAGCGGCCGTTTCACCGGCCGGAACGCGTTGCCCAGCGGGTTACCGGGACCCGGAGGGACCGCCTCGGTGTCTACCTCATAGACCGTGTTACTCAGCCCGTCCACGGCCATGTCCAGGCGGACGCTGAGGAAATGCTGATGATGAGCGGCGAGAGTCTGCGGCGCGACCAGGGTGCCGAAATCGCTAGTCTCACCGGGCGGCAGAGCGCTGGTCAGGACGATGCCGGTCAGCTTCACCTCGAACTCGATGGTGCCGTCCTGGTAGAAGTACCAGTAGATCGCGTACTCGTAGTTATCCGCCGTGATGATGAACGAGATAACCAGGCGGCGGCTGCGGCGGGTCTCGGTCGTCCCGAGGGTGGCGTCGAAATGCTTCCACAGCAGGCCAGAGTCTTCCTCATGCAGGCAGATGGCCTGGCTGATCGTGTACGGCTCGCCGTTAACGTCGGCAAGCTCGACGTCGAAGTAACGGATCTCGCCGAGGCAATCACAGCCGAGCTCGAGTGAGTTGGCCAGGATCCCGGCGCCGATCTCGCCGATGTCGAACGCGTTGCGCCAGCCCTGGTACGGCCGCGGATCGGCGTAGGGGATGAACAGTTCTGCGACCGAGGCACGCCACAGGACCGGCCGGACCCCGCCCTGATCCTCATATCCGACGGTGTGCAAGACAAGGCCCTCGCGGGCGGTGAAGCCCAGGCGGAGCCGCCAGCGCTGCCAGCGAACCTCCCAGCCGCGGATTTCGAAGCTCGGGCCCTCGGGCTGGATGATCTCGAGCGGCTTGAGATCGTCGCGCAGCGGCCCGACGCGATCGGCAGCATAGGCGCCGGAACCCGGCGGCAATGGCACCGGGCCCAGATCCTCCACCCGCAGTACCGTCATGTCGTCGAGGTCCACGATGGCGTGGAGGCCATGGATCGGCTTGGCGTAGGCGTTGTCGTCCGGCCGCTCGCGATAGTAGAGCAAGGTCCACACCATCCGGCGGCCCGCATCCTCGGGGGCCGAGAACGTGCCTATCCCCCATGGCTCTACCCGCACTTGCCCGGGATCGGTGATGCCACGACGCTCAAGTCCGGCCCGGATCCGCGAGTCGGCCATCGTCACGACCCCGCATTGGACGCATTCTGCCGGGATGATTGGCGCGCGCGCATCAGGGACGGACCGCCAGGACAGAACTGAGCCGACGGTGAGAGACACCACCGCCTCGTAGGTTGCGTGCTGCCGCGGTTCCAGCAGGACGACGAATGCCTCACGCGGGACCGCGGCGGGCGAGCCCGGACCGGCGGCCTGGCCGGGTACCGGGCGATCAGGCGTGGCGAATGCCACCTGGTCCTTGGGCGGCTCGTTCAAGGTCACCGAGACGAACCGTGCCTCGGGGGTCACCGGCCGCTCTCTCCGGAGGATCTCCACCGCCCGCCTGATCTCGCCTGCGTCCAGGGGATCGAGCGGATGGCGGACCCAGGCCGGGTGGTGCCCGTCAGCGGCGGCCGGGCTGCTCTGATGCTTGTCCCCTGTTGGCTGGCGCGTTACCACTGGCGTTCCCTCCCGCGGGCCGAGCCACCTCTCCCGGCGACTCAGCCCAGCTTTATCATGACGTGCTTGACTTGCGCTTCATCAGCAGTGGCTCGCCTGGGCAGATCATGACTGATTCATCCGGTTACGTCCCCGGGATCTTACAACCCCATCGCGACGTGTTCGTCGATTGTGTGTTCGGATGACGCTTAGGCGGCAACTCACACCGGCAACAGGGTCGAACAGCCGGGACAAATCTACCCTAATCTGCTGCAAGTGTTGCTTTTTTGCCCTAAGCTCAGCCATGCTTCGTCTTGATCATTCATGCTTTATGTTGACCTGCAGGATCTTGACCTGCGAGCGAGGACGTTGGGGGGCCTGTGGGCCGGTACTGCGTGAGCCAAAGCACTTCCGCGCCCATCGGCGGCCGCAAAGCGACAGGTGTTCCTGGCCTGGAGGAGCACTCAGCGGCGGAACCCAGGACCATTAGGAGGCGCGCCGCCTTCTCGCTGCCCGCGACCATCTTCTAGCGCAGGCGCGCCGACACGAATAGGAGAACAGATGACGGATCGACCCGCGACCGCCGTCCCAGGACCGGGCCAAGTTACCGCCATCCCGGCTCAGCTCGAACCCGATGCCATCGGCGTGGCACAGGACACCGTCATCGGGATGGCCTCCTCGGCACCCACGGTCACGGTGGGCATTACCCTGGCCTCATTGGCAGTAGCCAGCGCCTATGCGAGCCTGCCAGTTATTCTCGTGACCGCGATTCCCATGCTGATCATCGCCAATTCGTATCGCCGGCTGAACTTGTGGAAGGCGAATTGCGGCGCGTCGTTCGAGTGGGTCGGCCGTGCCATCGACCCATACCTCGGCTTCATGACCGGCTGGCTCATGATCACGGCCTACATCGTCGGCGCGGTCGCCGGCGTGGAGGTCCTCGGCCCGTCGGTGCTCGCGATCTTCAACAGCTCGGCCGGCACGTGGGGGGACATCGCCATCGCCACCGGCGTGTCACTCGTGATGCTGATCATCACGATCGTCGGCATCCGGCTCACCGCGCGGACTCAGGTCGGCATGGCGGTCGTCGAGTACACCATCCTGATCGGGATATCGATCTGGGGGCTAGTGGCGGTCCTGCAACACCACCCTGGCACCTTCCCCATCACCAGGCAATGGTTCAGCCTGTCCGGGATAGGCGGGAAGGGCAGTCTCGCGTCCGGGCTGCTCATCGCCGTGTTCATCTACAGCGGCTGGGAAGGCACCCTGTACGTCAACGAGGAAGTCAAGCACAGGCGGATAAACCCCGGCAAGGCCGCCGTCTACGCGGTCGTCATACTCACCTTCATCTACATCTTGACGAATCTCGGCCTGTCGGGAGTGGTGTCGCCGGCCAAGCTGCAGGCCAACTCCACCGACTCGCTCGTCTACGTCGCCGGAGTGCTTGGCGGCGGCGGCTGGGCTAAGGTGATGGCGCTTTCGCTGGCGCTATCGGTGATCGCGCTTACCGGCACCAGCATCTTGCTGGGCGCGCGGATCATCTACGGGATGGCGTCTCACCGGGTACTGCCGCCATTCCTGGGCACCGTGAACCGCCGCTTTTCCACCCCGGTAGCGGCCAGCGTTGTCGTCGGCGTCCTCCTGATCGCGATAACCTGGGTATACCTGCTAGCCACATCGGTGCAGAACGCATTCGATGCCGTGGTGAACGTGTCCGGCCTGCTGTTCGCCGGCTTCTACGTGATGACCGCGCTCGCCACGATCGCCTACTACCGCCGCCGTGTCATATCCAGTGTCTGGGATGCGCTGCTCCTCGGCATCCTCCCCCTCGCCGCGGCCGGATTCCTGATCTGGATCATCTTCAGGTCGATGCAGCTAGCCCCGGCCGAACAGAACTGGTCGCTCGTCGGGATCATCGGCCTGGGCATAATCCTGATGTTCGTCGCGCGGTTCGGCCTGCGGTCGCCGTTCTTCCAGATCCCGCGGGAGTGCGCTCCGAGAAAGGCCGCCGACTAAAGGACTTCAACGGCGGCGGTTATAGGCTCCGGCGAAGGGCGCGCCGTCCGGTATGCCGGAAGCATGAAGTGTCCCGATGGTGGCGGGCTGACCACGGAGGAACGGGCACGCCGGGAGCAGGTGCGGTTCGCCGCCCCCTCCCGGTCGAGGCGGGAGCCGCGACCGGGAGGGGGCGAAGCGTCGGCCGTCACGATCGCCGGGTCGGTGCCGCACGGGCACGTCGCCGCCATTTACGCGATGGCCGCAAACTCGCCCTGCCCGGCCCTGCTCGGCCCGGCCGGGCGGCAGCTGGACCTGGCCCTGATCGTCTCGCGGGTCGCGCACCCAGGCTCCAGGCTGTCCACGGCTGGCCTGGCTGTCCACGCTGGCCTGGTGGCGCGATGGCGCGATGGCGCGCTCGGCGCCGACGTCGGCATCGAAGATGCTACGACCGACGAGGCCTACGCCGCGATGGAGCGGCTGGAAAGCCCGGCAGGACGCCTTCGAGAACAAGCTCGCCCGTCGGCATCTCGCCCGGCCGCTACGGACTGCGCACAGACCCCGAAGGGCGGCCCGTCGCGGTCCGCGTCTTCGGGGGGAATACGGCCGACCCGGCAGCCTTCACCAAGATCCTCGGCGTCGTGCATGAGGACTTCCAGAGTTCAGGATTCGTCCTCTTCGCCGGGATTGGCCGTTTCGCTGCCAACGGCCCGGCCTTCGGTGAAACCTCGCTGGAATCCGGCGAGCCGGTCTCGTGCCGCAGCCGCTGACCGGTTCGGCGCGACGGGTTGCGTGCTCGGAATGGCACCAGGGACCAGATTCGCGTTCGGCAGCCGCCTGGGGAGCCCCGCTGTCGTCTGGCCGCCAGAGGACGGCGAATCGACTGTCTCCGCGGCATGCCAGCCTTCATCTGCCGGTGACGACCAACGGCTCCCGGCCGGGCCGGTAAGGCCGGACCCGCCGGGCACCTTCCGATCACCCCTGAACCAGTGTGACTCGACCGCGTCGAAGATTGGCAGCCTGTGCGTTTCTTCGAGATCTTCTGCGGGCGGCACGACCACACTGCCGTCAGCGGAACTTGTCCCCTGACTCAAGGTCGCGGCAGTCTGCATCGGAGCACTAGCGAACTGTGACATCTCGCTCTGGCCTGACGCAGACAAGCCTGGGGCAGACAGTTGGCTGGTCAGTAAGGTTCCCCTGGCGATGTCTCCGGCAGCCCCATCGCCGGGGTCCTGGGCCTGCTGGCCTGAGACGCCAACATGCTGGCCCACCACATCAGACAGCCTGGAGCCGGGCCCTCTGACGGTTCCAGGCGGTTCGTCGGCCCGGAACGTTGACCGCGGATTGCTGGCTGACCACGCGGGGCTAGGCGGCCGACGCGCATCAGATGTCAACCGCCGGCCGAGCGGCACGTCCCGCATTTCTTCGTACCCTGGCGCAAACTCCGTTGACCTCGCCGAGGTCACCCTCTGCTCCGTGGCGTAGCCGGGATGCACCACCTCCTCATGCAAACCCGGCCTTGACCCGACGTCACCGAAACGACCAGGCCTCGGCGATGCAGCCGCGTCTTGGCGAGCGATGACTTCATCAGGGAGCCATACTAGCGCCGTGAGACCACCGAACTCCGCTTGTTGCAATCGGATCCTGATGCCGTGCCGTGCAGCAAGCCTGGCGACCACGAACAAACCCATCCACTTGAGGACATTGATATCCTTCGTCGGCTGGTTTTCCAGTTGCCAGTTCGCGTATGCCATCTCTTTCGCGGACATTCCGACGCCTCGATCGGTGATATCGACCACGACGCCTCCGCTGGCCAGCAACTGGCCAGAGATATCTACTGGCATCTCCGCCGCGGAGAATGACGTTGCGTTCTCGATTAGCTCCGCGAACAGGTGCACCACGTCGTGGACGACAGGTCCTCGTACTGTAATGTCCGGCTGCGCATTCAGCGAGACACGTTCGTATTCCTCGATCTCGGACACCGCGGCCCTGATCACATTCACAAGCGCTACCGGCTGGTTCCAGCCGGTAGCTACGTCATGACCGGCCAGGATGAGCAGGTTCTGCGAGTTGCGGTGCATGCGTGCAGCGATGCGATCCATCTTGAACAGGCTCGCCAGGCGCTCCCTGTCCTGCTCCCCCTGCTCAAGACTCTCTATGATGCGGATCTGGCGTTCCACAAGGGATTGGCTGCGGTGAGACAGGTTTACGAACATGCCATCGAGCTTGCCGCGGACAGCGGCCTCGTTGGCCGCCAACCGCAGTATTTCCCTGCGCATTTGGTCGAAGGCGCGCGCAACCTCGCCTATCTCGTCCGAGGAATCCACATCGATAGGTTCCACGTCGGACGGCCCGCCCTCGCCATTGCTCTCTCTGATGCGGCGGACCGCATCGGGCAGCCGAACCCCTGACATCTCTAGCGCTCCGGCCCGCAATCTGTGCAGCGGCCGCAGCACGGACCTGGCAGCAAGGATGGTGAACCACGACGCCAGCAGCAAGACGATGATCACCACAGCGCCGATCGCAAGCGCCGACAGGATGGCGCTGACGCTCGGCGAGTGGGTCGGCGCAACTCGCAAGATATCTGTAATGCGGACAACGCAGAACGCGACGGCAGTAACGGCGACGGCTGGAATGATGACTAGCAGCAACAGACGCGAGCGGACAGGCCAGTCCTTCAGTCCACGGCGCGATCTCTCATGCCCCGGCGACGAACCGCTACGCGAGTAGTGGCGACCATCGGCGGACGGGCTGGTGCTCTCGGGACGCCTGGTCGGGCCGACATGATGCACGGCGGGTTGTTCTTGGAGGAACCCGTCGGCGGGGCCACTGTGGGTGTCTCCGACCATCCTTGGTCTGACGTCATGCGGCAACCCATCGGCATACCCAGGCAAACTTTCGTTACTTGTCTTGGAGAAGTCCACTGCCACCAGGACGCCGACCACCAGAACCAGGACAGCCAGCAAGATTTCGGACAACATGCCACTCACATCCGGCCGACGGGAGGCGCCATGCGCGCGACGGGGTGCACGGTTCGATACTGGCACTGCCCAGTCACTTCCGGATCCACGTGCTCGGTCTCAAGCACGATCGAGAGCTGACCTGGCGGCGGAACCAACATGGCATCCCTTCCTGGCGGCCTGTCCTGCACGCGCGGCATCACATAACCGACCCAACTCTAATGCGTAACTGGCTGGCGCACGCGGATTCTCATTTAGAGGGAAAAATCAGTACTTCACATGTTGACTGTTGTAGCTTCCCCTCTGGCCAAGTTTAACCGGTTCGCTGCCGCTATGTGCCTGAACGTCCGATTCCGCGTCGTCCGCATGCTATCCGAGATCTTCAATTTGACTGGCCCAGGAGCGCCATCAACATGGTCCTGCCGCTGCTTCCTGACGGCTGCGGCGCCCGGTCCTTTCACCAGCCGGGCCCGTTGACTGGTTGATCGCGGTAGAAGGCGCGCCGGATAAACGTGGATGTTCTGAGCCATCTGCTTGTCCGGGTCAGTAGGGCCTGAAAGGCCATTACTCTCAGTATCCCTCCTCCGCCATCGCGTTCATCGTGAGCGTCATTCCGAGGAAGGTCAGCCTTCTCCGATGTTCGCCAGACTCTGCTGGACGGCACGGGTCAGCGGGTCACCGGGCGGCAGAACCCGCTCACAGCGCATGGCGGTGTCGCGAAGCAGGTCCACGGCGTCTCCCACCCGGCCCACTGAGTAGTACAGGTGCGCCAGGCTCGCCAGGCGAGCCAGCGTTTCTGCGTGGTCTGCGCCGAGGACCCGTTCGGAATCCGCACAGCACTGCTGGGAGAGCTGCATCGCGGCCGGCATCCTGCCGGCCGCCTGATAGGCGGCGGACAGGTTCGCAGTGGTCGCGATCGTGTCCGGATGACCGCGACCGAACACCTTCTCGCGGTCGGACAGCACCCGCTTGTAATGCGAGATGGCATCCTTGAGCTTGCCTTGGGCCAGACAGGCGGCGGCGAGTCGTTCCCTGGTGGCGATGGTCTCCAGGTCGCGCGGACCTTGCAGGCGCTCGCGATCTGTCAGGTTCCGGCTCAGCAGCCTGGTGGCCGCCGCGACATCGCCCGCCGCATGGTAGGCGGCGGCGAGCCCGTCCCGTGCGCTGAGGGTCTCCGAATGGCCGGGGCCGCGGAACTGCTCGCATTCACTGACGGCCCGGAGCAAGACGGTCACCGCGTCCGTGGGTTCGCTGGCCATGATGAGGGCCTGGGCCAGGCTGACGCGGGCCGCGATAGTGGCAGGGTGTCCGGGAGCCAGCTCGCGGCCCCGTTCGGACAGCACGCGCTGGTACCAGTGAACGGCTTCTGTG
This sequence comes from uncultured Actinomycetes bacterium, assembly GCA_963798675.1. GTDB lineage: Bacteria > Actinomycetota > Actinomycetes > Streptosporangiales > Streptosporangiaceae > Palsa-504. The sequence goes on from CAWCUJ010000054.1 coordinate 16,864, forward strand.
GCGTAGCCGGCCGCCAGGTACGCGGCGGCGAGGTGAGCGGCTACGACCAGGGCGTCCGGGTGGCCGGGTATTAGCTTGGTGTCGCAGCGGGCGGCCAAGTCCCGCCAGTACTCCACGGCCGGTCCGGCTAGGCGGGCGTCGTCGAGGCTCCGGCCGACGCGCAGGAGCAGCGGATGGCATCCGTCGGCCCATAGCACATCGGCAGCTGAGTTTTGCAGGCTGGCCGCGTTCACCCGCAAACTGTCGGCGGCCCACGGCTGCGGCTCGTCGGCGGGCCAAGCTTCGAGCAGCGCAGTTGCGGCCGTTCGCGCCGCCGGGTCTTGTACGTTCGTGGGCGCGGCCAGCCTGATCGCCGCCTGGAGCGCCGAGTTCATCAGGATCGCCGGCGGCGCGACGGCCCGGTTGATGCTGATCAGGCCGGCCCGCTCGATGGCGAGCAGCGCGTCCCAGGCCGGCTTCGGGTCGACCGACGGGGAAAACGGGGTAACGGCTCCGCCCAGGTAAGCAGCCACGGAAGCCGTGCTGAAGATGGTTCCCGGGATCCCGTGGCCGTCGAGAAGGGCAAGGAGGACCAGCATGAGCCGGACCGACGCGCCCGGGTGCAGCGACTCGGCCTGTCCCAGCGAGAGAGTCCAGGTGACCGCGGCCGCGGAAGGCACCTCTCCCGCCGCCGCCCCGATCTGCTGCCGCCTGCGGTTGAAATAATCCCGGTAATCCCGACAGTCCAGGGTCGAATTCGCGACAACAGATGAGGCCTGTCCGAGGGCCAGCGGCTCGCGGCCGAGCGCCTCGATCAGGTCAATGGCGCCCTGGCGCTGGGTCGGGTTCACGCTGAGCCGCTCGGTCAGGCAGTTGAGGGCCTCGCGAACGCTGTAGAACCCGACCGGGATCACCTGTGTCCCGCGTCGCTTGGATGCGACCGAGGATTGTGTGCTGGAGATCAGGACCCGGCCCGTCGGCCCCTCGGGCCAGAGCCCCTCCAGGTCAGCCGACTCGGGCAGGTCATCGAGGACGACCAGCCAGGGCTGGTTAGTCTCGGCCAGCCAGCTGATGAAGCGGGCCGCGACCGATTCGGCCGTGCCCGTGGGCTCAATGCCGGTGGCTGCCACTGACGCCTGCACGTACGCGGACAGCACGGATGCCCGGTTGGTGGCGGAGATCCAGATCAGCGCGTCAATGGCGCCCGATCGCCACAGCGACTCCGCGATGATCGCCGCGATCTGGGTCTTGCCGCAGGCGCCCAGCCAGTTCGACGGGCCCTCGGCGAGAGCCGAGCCCGGCACCAGCGCCAGGACCGTGCCGGGGACAAGTGCGTCCAGGATGCCGCGGGCGGTGTCGGGCCTTTCGGTGTACCCCTCGGCAATCGGAGCAACCTCGCCTACCCGGAATCGCTGAGCTGCCGACATTCCTCCTGAGGGCATCACTGTCCGCTACCCCCAACTAACCATCTGGTGTCGAAAACCTCCTCGGAATACTCCATCAATAACACGGGGAGGTCTAGACACGGGAAGCTTTATCCATATCGGGATCTTCACTAACACACCATTATGCACGTGCACCGGGGTTTCCATACCCCTCTGACGGAGGTCTGGCGAAGGTGCTACGGGGCTGAGCCCCGGCGCTACTGAGGGTAGGGAGACTGCGTTACTGGAGTTTATCTAGAGGCCACTGGGAATTGAAGTTATTGGGGATCGGCCGCCGAGGCCGGCAGGGCCGCCCGGGCCTGAGCCACCGCCGCCGGCATCGCGCCGCGCAGCGCCGGTTCGCCGGGGATGCCGGTCGGCACCCCGCGCGGGCGGGAGGGCCAGATGCTGGCGACCCCGACCCCGACGGGCGGGCTAGCCTGACGTCTTCCTGGCCCAAGGCGCCGGCCCGCCAATGCAAGAAAGACGATGGGGAACGTGCATAATAACGATCATGCGATTGTCAGCCCGGGCCGATTACGCGCTGCGCGCCGCGATCGAGCTCGCCGCGGCCAGCAGCGGACATGTCACGGCCGATCAGCTTGCTCGTGCGCAGCAGATACCGGGCAAATTCCTTGAGACGATCCTGACCCAGCTCAGGCGAGCCGGGCTCGTCCGCAGCCAGCGCGGACCCGACGGCGGCTTCTGGCTGGCGCGCCCGGCGGCAGAAATCTCGCTGGCCGAGATCATCAGGGCCATCGACGGCCAGTTGCTCGGCGTCCGGGGCGAGCGCCCGGAGAACGTCACCTACCCCGGCGTGGCCGAACCCCTGCAGCAGGTGTGGATCGCGCTGCGCGCCAACGAGCGGGCCGTGCTCGAGCAGGTCACGCTGGCCGACATCGTGTCAAGGGACCTGCCCGACATGGTCCGGAGCCTGACGGAGAACCCGAGCGCCTGGGTCTGACGCCCGACGGCGGCAAGACGCCAACGGGAAAGGCGAGCTGCTACGGGGCTTCACGGGTGAGGTTTTACGGGGCTTTACGGGTTGGGTCAGACGTTTTACGGGGTCTTACGGGGTGGGTCAGACCGAGACCATGTCGGTGACATCGTGCACGTGCCCGGCAGGCGGGCCGAAGGCGGCCGGGCCATCCGCGAACTCCAGCGCGGATTCCTCGTCCCGAGCCAGGGTGCTGATCGGGACGAAGCCACGCTCGCCGGTCATTGGATTCCGGCCGGCGCTGGCGTCCGCGGGCACCCGCAGGCCAGGCTCCCTGGGGATGGCCAGGACCGGCTCGTTCTGCAGCTCGGCTAGGGCGAAGTTGTCGGACACCTCGCTGAACACCTGGGAAAGCGGCGTGTTGAGAGCGCCGCAGATGGCGGCCAGCAGTTCGGACGAGGCTTCTTTCTGCCCGCGCTCGACCTCTGACAGGTAACCGAGGGAAACGCGCGCCGAGGCCGAGACCTCGCGCAGCGTGCGACCCTGCCGCAGGCGCAGCCGACGTAGAACGTCACCTAGCAGCTGACGGAGCAGAACCATAGCCGCACTCCCTTCCCGAGCTTCCCGAAGTCTTAACAGCCACTCCTCCACCGTACCTGGACTAACCGTAAGTTCGCGAGATCATGCCTGTCCGTGTTCGCTTCCAACGTAACGCTGTAATCACTAACTCTCTTCCCGAAGCCTGCCCAGCAGGAGTCCGAGGGCATGCTCTACCGTCAGTCTACGTATCTCGTGCCTGTCCCCGGTCAGCGCGATCGTGCGGACCACGGTGTCGTCGGCGACGCTCACCGCGATGTGCGCGGTGCCCACCGGCTGGCCGTCGGCGGGCTCGGGCCCGGCGACCCCGGTCGTCGCCACTCCGTAGGTCGCGCGCAGCCGGGTCCGGACGCCCCGCGCCATCGCCGCGGCGACCGGCGGGTAGACCGCGCCGTGCCTGCGCAGCATCAGCGCGTCGACGCCGAGCAGTTCGGCCTTCAACTCGGTCGCGTAGGCGATTATCCCGCCGCGGAAGGCCGCGGACGACCCGGGTACGTCGGTGAGCGCGGCCGCGACGAGCCCGCCGGTCAGCGACTCCGCCACGGCGACGGTCTGGCCGCCGGCCCGCAGTTGATCCAGGACCTGGCTCGCCAGATCGCGGGCCGCCTCGCCCGCCGATGACCCTGGTGACTCCGACCCCGAGACCACCTTCATGCCTCCCCTAGCCCTGAGCCCTCATCGGCCGGCGGCCGGTTCTGAACGATGGAGCCGCGTCGCCTGAAGCACGTCGGCGATCAGGTCGACTCCGTCAGAGCCGGTCACCACGGCGCGGACCATGTCTCCGGGCACGAGTTGAAGGGTCGGAACCCGGGTCCTGACCGTGGTCACCCCGTCGACCTCGGGGGCCTGATGGGCGGCCCGGCCCAGGAAAGCGCCGGGCGGGCCGTCGTCGGCCTCTTCCTCGATCAGCACGTCCAGGGTTTCGCCGAGCCTGCTCTCGGCCCGCTGGGCCATCAGCTCATCGGCCAGGCCGGCGAACTCCTCGACCCGGCGAGAGACCTCCGCCTCGTCCAGGTGGCCGGGCAGCGACGCGGCCTCGGTGCCGTCCTCGTCGGAATAGCCGAAGATCCCGATCGCGTCCAGCTGCGCGTGGCTCAGGAAGAGCTCAAGCTCCCGCAGGTCGTCGGCGGTCTCGCCGGGGAAGCCGACGATGAAGTTGGACCGGACGCCGGCCTGCGGGCGCTGCTCCCTGATCTGGTCGAGCAGGGCACTGAACCGCTCCCGGTCGCCGAACCGCCGCATGGCCCGCAGCAATGCGCCGCTGGCGTGCTGGAACGACAGGTCGAAGTAGGGGGCCACGCCCGGCGTGGAGGCGATCACCTCGATCAGCCCCGGCCGCAGCTCGGCGGGCTGCAGGTAGCTGATCCTGACCCGCTCGATTCCCTGGGTAGCGGCCAGGTCGGGCAGCACCTCCTCCAGCAGCCGCAGGTTGCCTAGGTCCTTGCCGTAGGAGGTGGAGTTCTCGCTGACCAGCACCAGTTCGCGGACCCCCTGGTCGGCCAGCCAGCGGGCCTCGGCCAGGATCTCGGGCGGCCGGCGCGAGACGAACGCGCCGCGGAAGGACGGGATCGCGCAGAACGAGCACCGGCGATCGCAGCCGGACGCGATCTTCAGCGGGGCGACCACGCCGCCGGACAGCCGGCGCCTGAAGACGCCTCCGCCGGGTCCGACCCAAGGTGCAGCCTGGTCCTCGACCGCGGCCGGGCGCTCGGCGGGCTGGCGTTCAGCCGGGCTGATGGGCAACAGGTTACGGCGGTCCCTGGCGGTGTGCGCGGGGCGCTGGCGGCCGGCTAGCACGTCGTCCAGCCGGGCGCCGATCTCGCCGTAGTCGTCGAAGCTGAGCACCTGCGCCTCGGGCAGCTCATTGGCAAGTTCGGCGCCGTAGCGCTCGGCCAGGCAGCCGACGGCGGCGACCTTGGCGCCCGACTCGGCGGCCGAGAACAGTTCGGCGATAGACTCCTGCTTGGCCGCCTGGATGAAGCCGCAGGTGTTCACCAGGACGACGCTGGCGTCGCCGTCTGAGGTCAGATCCCAGCCGGCCGCGGTCAGCCGCGCCGCGAGCTCTTCCGAATCGACCTCGTTGCGCGCGCAGCCGAGCGTGACCAGGCTGACCGTGCGCACGGCCGACTCGGACGGGGCCGACTCGGACGGGGCCGACTCGGACGGGGCCGACTCGGACGGGGCCGACTCGGACGGGGCCGACTTGGGGCGGGCGGAGGGGGAACGTGAAGGCACACCGAGAGCCTACCCAGGGGATCGTGTGGTAGTTCCCGGCCTGAAGCTCAGCGTCACCGGCGTGGTGCTGTTCGGGTTCTGGCGCTTGCCGTTCACGGTGAGGACGATTCCGCCCGGATTGCCCAGCCGGACGTTCACCGCCTGCTTCTCGGTCCACGTCATCGAGGAGCCCGCCGGGACTACCCCCATGTAGATCTGCGACCCGCTGCTGCCGCTGGTCAGCAGGACCCAGCAGTCCTCGTTGGCGGTGAGGTGGATCACCACGTCGGAGGATCTCCGCGTGGGCGAGGGCGACGGGTGCGCCGTGGGTTTCGCGCGGGGCGTGGGCCGCTGAGTCGGGCCGGCGGCCGTGCTGGTCCTGTCGTGGTGTGACACCAGCCGGTACGCGCCGAACCCGATGATGGCGAGCAGCACCACCGCCACGATCAAGGACAGGCTGGGCGAGCGCCGCTCGCGGATCTTGACCGGCCTCGACGGCTCGAAGATGTCAGCGGCCCTGAGCGCCCCGGGCGGCCCGTGCTCGGCGTCGTACTCGCTGATCAGCGGGACCGGGTCGGTGCCGACGACACCCGCGATGCTGCGGATGTGCCCGCGCGCGTAGAAGTCGCCGCCGCACGCGGAGAAGTCATCCTGCTCGATGTCCTGGATGATCGATTCCCTGATCCGGGTCTCCCGGCTGACCTGGCTGATGGTGAGACCGGCCTGACGGCGCGCGTCCGCCAGGGCTTCGCCGATGCTCACGACGCCTCCACCGAGTGTGAGTCGCGTTTAAGGTACTCCCCGAGTGCGGGAGCCATCACCAAGTGTAGACAGCTCCAAGCCCGAGTCCGATATCACCAAGGCCGCCAGGGTTTACCCGCCGCGCAGCGACGTGATCGTCGCTTCCAGGTCGTCCGGCCGGACCAGCACGTCGCGCGCCTTGGAGCCCTCGCTAGGGCCGACGATGTTCCGGCTCTCGAGCAGGTCCATCAGCCGGCCTTGGCGAAGCCGACCCGCAGCTTGCGCTGCAGCATCGACGTCGACCCGAACTGCGTGGAGATCACCAGCTCCGCCGCCTGGATGAGCAGGTCAAGGTCGTCGCCGATGTCGGAGTCGACCTCGCGGGAACGGTCCGGCGCGGCCGCGACGTCCTCCCGGTAGGCCGGTTCGGCCTGCTTCTTGGTGTGCGCGACGATGTCGCGGATTTCCTTCTCCGACACGAACGCGTTCTGCAGCCGGATCGGCTTGGACGCGCCCATCGGCAGGAACAGCGCGTCGCCCTGCCCGACCAGCTTCTCCGCGCCTGGCTGGTCCAGGATGACCCGGGAGTCCATCAGGCTGGAGGTGGAGAAGGCCAGCCGGGACGGGACGTTGGCCTTGATCAGGCCGGTCACCACGTCCACGCTCGGCCGCTGGGTGGCCAGCACCAGGTGGATGCCGGCCGCCCGGGCCAGCTGGGTGATGCGGACCACGGCGTCCTCGACGTCGCGAGGGGCCACCATCATCAGGTCGGCCAGCTCGTCCACGATGACCAGCAGGTACGGATAGGGCAGGTACACCCGCTCGCTGCCCGGCGGCGGCGTCAGCCGCCCGGCCCTGACCGCCTTGTTGAAGTCGTCTACGTGCCGGAACCCGCTGGCGGCCAGGTCGTCGTAGCGGCGCTCCATCTCGCCGACCACCCAGTCGAGCGCCTCGGCCGCCTTCTTCGGGCTGGTGATGATCGGCGTGATCAGGTGCGGGATGCCGTCGTAGATGGTCAGCTCGACCCGCTTGGGGTCGATCAGGATCATCCGCACCTCGTCCGGCGTGGCGCGGGTCAGGATCGAGGTGATCAGGCCGTTCAGGCACACCGACTTGCCTGCCCCGGTGGCGCCCGCGATCAGCACGTGCGGCATCTTGGCCAGGTTCGCGACCATCACCCGGCCCTCGACGTCCTTGCCCAGGCCGACCACCATCGGGTGGTGATCGCCGAGGGCGACCTGCGACTTCAGCACGTCGCCCAGGCTGACGACTTCCTTGTCCGCGTTGGGGATCTCCACCCCGATCGCGGACTTGCCCGGAATCGGGGAGATGATCCGCACATCCGCGCTCTTGACCACGTAGGAGATGTTCTTGCTCAGCGCGGTGACCCGCTCCACCTTGACCGCCGGGCCGAGCTCGATCTCGTACCTGGTCACCGTCGGGCCCCGGCTGAACCCGGTGACCTGCGCGTCCACCTGGAACTGCTCCAGCACCTCGGACAGCGCGGCCACCACGATGTCATTGGCCCTGGTCCGCTGCTTCGGCGCCGAGCCGGGCCGGAGCAGTGCGGTGGGCGGCAGCGTGTAGGCGGTCGCGTCGCCGGTCAGCATGAGCTGCTCGGGGCTGCGCAGCGGGGCCGAGGGCTTCGGTACGGCCACGGTCTCGTGCGCAGGTTCATGCGCGGAGGCGTCGTGCGGGGAAGACGGGGATGGTGGGAATGACGGGGCGGCGTCCTCATGGGTGCCGAAGCCGAGCGCCTCGATCAGGCCGTCGCTGCCGTCCGGACGGGACGCGCCGGGGGCGGTCTTGCCCGCTCCGCGCTTCTTGTCCTGCTCGATCAGCGGCGTGTCGTAGGGCTTGGTGTGCTCGCCCGCCTCGATCGCCGGGCGGAGCCTGATCTGTCTGGCGATCTGGCCGCGCGCCCGGCGGACCGTGCTGCCGGTGCCTGCCTGGTAATCCTGGTCGACCTCCAGGCCATCGTCGTCCGCCGCCCGGGGTGCCGGAGCGTGCCCGAACATCACGCGCAGTTCGGCGAGGCGCTCCGGTATCCGGTGCACCGGGGTCCCGGAGATGAGCAGGAGGCCATACAGCGCCAGCAGCGCCAGCAGTGCCGCCGCCGCCCACGGCGTGACGGCGCGGCTAAGCGGCCCGGACATCGCGTAGCCCACGAAGCCGCCCGCCGCACGCATCGCGTGCGCGCCGTCGGACGGGCGCGGCGTGCCCTTGGCCATGTGGATCAGGCCGGCCGCGCCGAGCAGCAGCGCGGTCCAGCCGATGGACGCGCGGACCGTCTCGGTGTTGCGGTCCGGGTGCCGTAGGAACCGCCAGGCCAGCAGCACCGCGAGCACCGGTATCACCCAGGCCAGGGAGCCGAACGCGTCGATCGCCGCGGTACGGATAGCCCGCCCGGCCGCGTTGCCCATCCGGCCCCACAGCGAGGCTGCCAGCACGATGGCCACGCCCAGGGTGATCAGCCCCAGGCCGTCCCGGCGGTGGTGCGGATCCAGGTCGCGCGCGCCGCGGCCGATCGCCCTGGCCGCGAACCCGACCGCGCCGGCCACCACCATCCAGGCGGCCGCGATCGTGCGGCCGGTCCACCCGATCAGGATCACGACCGGATCGTGTGACGCCCCCGTGGGCCGCCCCTTCGTGGCGCGGCCCTTCGCCGTCCGCCCCCGGCCGGCCGATCCCTTGCCGTTCTTTTTCTTCTGGCCCGAACGAGGCTGGGTACCCCGCCTCGGCTTCCCGCTCGTGCCCCGCGGGGCCGGAGATCTAGAAGTCGTGCTGCCACGGCCGCCCGATCCAGCGCGGGTGCCAGGAGAACGGCGAGGGCTGCCCTCATCGGGTCGGGGCGTCTCGAGGGCAGCCTGTTCTGACCCGCCGCGCGGGCGGGCAGATCCGTTACGGGCACGGGTCGCCATAATCACAAACGTAGCGAGAACCTGCCTTCACCCCAAGCACCACCGGGGCGTGTCTCGCTGACGGCGCAACCCGACGGGGCGGGAAGGGGCGCCGGGCGGGTAGCTAGCCTCGTTCGGCCCAAAGGTCTTCCAATGGCCGGGAGGGGTGCCTTGGATCAGGCATTGGCCGGCCGCGTGGTGCCCGGACCCCGGCGGCGGACGCGGACCAGGTCCCGGTGTTCGGGTCGGTGCGCGGGCAGGGTCCGCTCGCCGGCGCCCGCCACGATGAAGCCGACGTCGGCGATCATCTCCAGGTCGCGGCGGCCGGGCTGGCCCTCGCTGGTCAGGTAGTCACCGAGGAAGATCGAGTTGACGATGTGCAGCGCGAGCGGCTGCAGGCTGCGCAGGTGGATCTCGCGGCCGCCGGCCAGCCGAACCTCGGCGTCCGGGCAGACGAACCGGACCATGGCCAGGATGCGCAGGCAGCGCTGCGGGGTAAGGTTCCATTCGCCGCCCAGCGGGGTGCCCTCGAACGGGATCAGGAAGTTGACCGGGACCGAGTCGGGATCCAGGTCGCGCAGCGCGAACACCACGTCGGCCAGCTGCTCGTCGGTCTCCCCCATCCCGGCGATCAGGCCCGAGCACGGGGACAGGCCGGCGGCCTTGGCCTTCTGTACTGTCTCGGCCCGGTCCTGGTAGGAGTGCGTGCTGCAGATGTCTGTGTAGTGGGCTTCGGCCGTGTTCAGGTTGTGGTTGTAGGCGGTGGTCCCGGCCTGCCGCAGGCGCTCGGCCTGGCCGTCGCAGAGCAGGCCGAGACAGGCGCAGACCTCCACGTCGGGGTTCCGCGCCTTGAATTCCTTGATGGCCGCCGATACCCGGGTGATGTCCGCGTCGTTCGGGCCGCGGCCGCTGGCCACCAGGCACACGCGCGTGGCGCCGGCCTGCACGCCGGCCTCGGCGCTGCTGAGCACCTCACCGGGCTTGAGCCAGGTGTACTTCAGCACGTCCGCCGCCGAGCCGAGCCGCTGCGAGCAGTAGAAGCAGTCTTCCTTGCACAGGCCGCTCTTGATGTTGACCAGGTAGTTCAGCTTGACTCGGCGGCCGAAGTAGCGCAGCCGGACTCTAAAGGCCGCCGCCACCACGTCCATCAGCTCGTCGTCGGTGCTCTTCAGCACGTTGAGGGCCTCGGCCCGGGTGGGCAGTTCCCGGGCCAGGGATTTCTCCGCCAGCGCGTCAAGCCAGGTCATAAGGGCCTCCTCCGGGGTGACGTTATCAGGTGCGGTTGCTGGGCAGTCTTGGGAGTTTTCCGGCGGTCTTTCGGGATAAGGTCGGCGCATGCGGGTCGCGATCCTCGATGACTATCAGCGGGTTTCCCTGGTCAGCACGGACTGGTCCGCGGTGCGCTCGCTGGCCGAGATCGACGTGTTCACCGAGCACATCGTGCGGACGGAGGCGCTGGTCCGCGCCCTTGAGCCGTTCGACGTGATCGTGGCGATGCGGGAGCGTACGTTCTTTGACGCATCGCGGCTGAGCCAGCTGCCGCGGCTGCGGCTGCTGGTCAGCACCGGCATGTCGAACGCGTCGATCGACCTCGCCGCGGCAGCTCTGCACGGCGTGACGGTGTGCGGGACGGGCGGGTCGGCTACCTCGACGGCGGAGCTGACCTGGGGGCTCATCCTCGCGCTGGCCCGGCACATCCCGGCGGAAGACAGGCGGATGAAGGCGGCCGGGCGGGCCGGCGGCGCGGCGCTCGGCGTCAGCGGCGGCTGGCAGCAGACGGTCGGGACCGGCCTGCACGGCAAGAAGCTTGGCATCGTCGGGCTGGGTTCCCAGGGCCAGCAGGTGGCCAAGGTCGGCCGGGCGTTCGGCATGAAGCTGCGGGCCTGGAGCCAGAACCTGGATCCGGACGTGGCGGCGAAGGCGCACGCCGAGGCGGTCAGCAAGGAGGAGCTGTTCTCCTCCTGCGACGTGGTGACGGTGCACTACAAGCTCGGGCCACGCAGCATGGGGCTGGTCGGCGCGGCGGAACTGGCGCTGATGAAGCCGTCCGCATACCTGGTGAATACCTCTCGCGGGCCGATCGTGGACAGCGCGGCGCTGCTTTCTGCGCTGCGATCCTCCTCGATCGCGGGCGCGGGGCTCGACGTGTTCGATGTCGAGCCGCTGCCGCTCTCGGACCCGCTGCGGAGCGCGCCCAACGTGGTGCTGACCCCGCACCTCGGCTACGTCACCGAAGACGCCTACCAGATCTTCTACGGTGACGCGGCCGAGGACATCGTGGCGTTCGCCCAGGGCTCGCCGGTGCGGGTGCTTAGCGCCTAGCTGGATTCCTCAGAAAGGCTTCCTTAGCCGGGGTTCCTCAGCTGGGTTCCTCAGCTGGGTTCCTCAGCTGGTTTCCTCAGCTGGTTTCCTCAGCTGGGTTCCTCAGCTGGTTTCCAGTTGGGGTCGCGGCCGGACAGGCGCAGGGCGCGGTCGAAGGCCGCGGCGTCGTCCGGTGCCTCGATGGCGTCAGCGAAGCCCTGGTAGTTGCGGAACAGTTCGGCGTGCTGCTCGACGGTGGTCAGCACGGCCGCGGCGACGGCGGCGTCGCAGGCGTACTCCTGGCCGGTGGCCCTGGCCAGGTCCCAGCCGTGCAGCGCCATCTCCATGATGAGCATCGCGCCCACGTCGGCGGCGGGGGTGGCGTCGCCCATCACGCCGATCTCGCCTGCCCAGGCTTTCTCGTCCGCCCAGGCCTTGACGGCTAGGCCGACCTGCCGGGCGTAGTCGTCGCGGAAGCCGGGTTCGGCGGTGAAGTCCTTGGTCATCAGGTCCTCGGCGACGCTCTCGCCGTGCGCCCGGCGCTCGGCGGAGTACGAGGTCCACAAGATCGTGTGGTTGAGCAGGGTGCGCAGGTCCCAGTCGTGACACGGGGTGGGCGTGTCCAGTGTTCCGTCCGGTACGCCGTTCACCACTTGGGCCGTCTCGGCCGCGGCGGCCGCCATCTCTTCGCTCAGGTTCTTGTTTTCCATCCTTTGAACGTAGTAGGCGAGGATCGCGCGGTCTTGAACAAACGCGACGGATTAGGCTGGTCAGATGCCAGATTCCGCCGCCGTGAACATGGGTCGCGGCGTGCTGCGCCCGGAGGAGGCGGCGACACGTTTCCGGCTCGTCAGGCACTCGCCGTCGGAGGCGCTGGCACCGTTCGTGGAGTACTACTGGATTCCGCGCTGGGACTTGCGCGGGGAGGCGCCGTATGCGCAGACGATCCTGCCCCATCCCAACGTGAACCTGGTCTTCGAGGCGTCCGGAGCGGGGATCTTCGGCGTCGACCGCAGGCTGTTCACCCGGTCGCTTTCCGGCCTGGGCCTGGCGTTCGGGGTGCGGTTCCTGGCCGGCTGCTTCCGGCCGTTCTGGCAGGCGCCGATCTCCCAGCTGACCGACCGGGTGGTCCCGGCCGCGCGGCTGTTCGGGCCGCAGGCGGAGAAGACGCGGCAGGCGATCATGCGCGCCTCGGCTGGTTCTGCTGGTTCTGCTGCTTCTTGTGGTTCTGCGGGGTCGGTGGACGCCGATGATGCCTGGGGTTCTGAGGATGCCTGGGGTTCTGAGGATGCCTGGGGTTCTGAGGATGCCTGGGGTTCTGAGGATGCCTGGGGTTCTGAGGATGCCTGGGGTTCTGAGGATGCCTGGGGTTCTGAGGATGCTTGGGATGAGGCCGATGCGCGGATGATCGAGTACGTCGAGGCGCTGCTGACTTCGGTGCGGCCGGAGCGGGATCGGATGGCCGAGCAGGTCGCCGCCCTAGTCTCGTGCATCATCGCGGATCCCGGGCTGCGCCGGGTAGACCAGTTGGCCGCCGCGTCCTTGATGACCGCACGCAGCCTGCAGCGGCTGTTCGCCGACTACGTGGGGGTCAGCCCCAAGTGGGTGATGCGCCGGGCCCGGCTGCACGAGGCCGCGCAGCGGGCCGACAGCGGCGAGCCGGTCGACTGGGCCTTGCTTGCCTCGGATCTCGGCTATGCCGACCAGGCGCACCTGACCCGTGACTTCACGGCAACCCTCGGCGTCTCCCCCACTCGCTACGTAGCCCCCTCCACTAGCTGACCGGACTAGCTGGGCGCCTCGCTGGCGGACCTCGCTGACCGGACTAGCTGATCGGCCTCGCTGGCCGGGACGGTGCGCAGGTTCAGCGGCAGGCGGCCGCGGGCGCCTTCGAGCATGCCCCGGATCTCCTTGATGACCCCCGCTGGCTCGGAGCGGATCTGTTTCGGCGTGAACCTGAGCATAATGATCTGGGCCACACCCATCCGCCTGCCCCGGGCGAGCGTCCTGGCGTGATCCTCGGGCGACATGTGCCATTCGTGCGAATCCACCTCGGCCGCTACGCCAAGCTCGGGCCACCAGGCGTCGGGTTTGGCGATAAAGGTGTCGCCGTCATACACCGACGCGTTGAACAGCGGCATGGGCAGCCGGGACTTGACCAGCAGGTCCTTCAAGTCCGCCTCCGCGGCCGACCTGATCCCGTCGGCAACGTCGGTCAGCGCCTCACGGAACAAGGCCGACCCGATGTTCGGCCCGGCGGTGAGTTCGGCGGAGAGGTCCGGCACCCGGCAGCGACCCCGCTGCACGGCGTCCGCCACGACCGCCCGCACGTCCCGCAGGCTGATCATGTCGCGCACGGCATCGGCGACAGCACGCCCCGGCGGGGCATAGCGCAGCGGGCCGGCCTGCCAGATCTCCTCGGGCATCCGGGTCGTCCGGTGCAGCCGGACGAACGCCGCGTCGCGGCGTCTCCTGCTGGCCGGAACCAGGACGTCAATGAGGTCCGCTGACGGTCCCCGGATGTGGTGGCAGCGCAGCGCCGCCGGGCCGGTGATCACGCTGCCGCTGCCTGCGTACAGCATTGCGGCCATTTCCTGCTGAAGTGTCGTCGGCGTGCCGGTCAAGGCGATATAGATACCGGGCAGCAGGGTGCGCCAAGACCCTCCGGTACGGAGGCGATGCCTGAGTGCATGCCTGGTCAAGCCGACGTTTAGCGCCTGCTGACGCGTGATCACGCCAAGTTGCCTGTCCAGGATGCCGACAAGCGCATCCGGGTCGTGTCGGGTTGATGAGCCCATGCCGACATGATGCCGACGATGTTCTGACAAACAGAGCGTAGGCGATCCGATTCAGAAGGTGCGCAAATCCGATCAAAAGTGGCGAAACGCGTACAGGGTAGTCCTCTAACCGCCGGATCCCGCCGGCCCGATGTTCCATCGATCCGGTCATAGCCGGCACAATGCTCCACCGTGCCGGCGAGGGCGGCGCGGGAAGCACGAGGGCGTGGGGCTTGTGGGATGTGGGGTGTGGGGTGTGGGGCTGGCGGGGATGTGGGGACGGATGGGGTCACCGGGCTGGCGGGGCGGGGCGGGCTAGCGGGGCGGGGCTGGCTGGCGGGGCTGCGCAGGCTGGCGGGCCGGGCTGCGCAGGCTGGCGGGCCGGGCTGCGCAGGCTGGCTGGCGGGGCTGTCGGGGCGGGCTGGCGGGCCGGGCTGCGCGGGGCTATGCCTCTATTACTACAGGGATGATCATGGGGCGGCGGCGGTAGTTGTCGCTGACCCACTTGCCGACGATGCGGCGGGCTAGCTGGCTGATCTGGTGGGCTTCGGTGACGCCGTCGGCGGCCGCCAGGGCCAGGGCTTCCTCGATCTTGGGCAGGACTTCGCCGAAGGCAGCGTCGTCGATGCCCGAGCCGCGGGCGTGGATCTCGGGGCCGGCCACCACCTTGCCCGAGTTGGCGTCGACCACGATCACCACCGAGACGAAGCCTTCATCGCCGAGGATGCGGCGGTCCTTCAGCTGCGACTCGGTGACCTCGCCAACGGTCAGGCCGTCGACGTAGACGTAGCCGCACGGCACCGCGCCGACCACGCTGGCCTGCCCGGCCACCAGGTCGACGACGATGCCGTCCTCGGCGATCACGATGTTGCTGTCCGGCACGCCTGCCAGCGAGGCGAGCCGGGCGTGCGCCCGCAGATGCCGCCACTCGCCGTGCACCGGCATGAAGTTGCGTGGCTTGACCAGGTTCAGCACGTAGAGCAGCTCGCCGGCCGGGGCGTGGCCGGACACGTGCACCAGCGCGGAGCCCTTGTGTACCACCCGCGCGCCGAGCCGGGTCAGCCCGTTGATCACCCGGTAGACCGCGGTCTCGTTGCCCGGGATCAGCGAGGAAGCCAGGATGACGGTGTCCCCGGCGGCGATCCTGATCGGGTGGTCGCGGCCGGCCATCCGGGACAGCGCCGACATCGGCTCGCCCTGCGAGCCGGTGGAGATCAGCACCACGTCGCCCGGCGGCATCTCCTCGGCCTCACGCAGGTCAACCAGGAGGCGGCCGGGCACCCGGAGGTAGCCGAGGTCGCGGGCGACGCCCATGTTGCGGACCATGGACCGGCCGACGAAGGCGACCTTGCGCCGGTGCTTGACGGCGGCGTTGAGCACCTGCTGCACCCGGTGCACGTGCGAGGCGAAGCAGGCCACGATGATGCGCTGCTTCGTGTTGGCGAAGATCTCATCGAGCACGGGTGAGATGTCCCGTTCGGAGGTCACCACGCCGGGCACTTCGGCGTTGGTCGAGTCGGCCATCAGCAGGTCGACGCCCTCGCTGCCGAGCCGCGCGAAGCCGGCCAGGTCGGTAAGCCTGCCGTCCAGCGGCAGCTGGTCCATCTTGAAGTCGCCGGTGTGCAGCACCAGGCCGGCCGGGGTGCGGATGGCCACGGCCAGCGCGTCCGGGATCGAGTGGTTGACCGCGAGGAACTCGCAGTCAAACGGACCGAACGAGCCGAGGCCCCCCTCGGCCACCTCAACGGTGACCGGGTCGAGGCGGTGCTCGGCCAGCTTGCTCTGCACCAGGGCCAAGGTCAGCCTCGAGCCGACCAGCGGGATGTCCAGGCGCCTCCTGAGCAGGTAGGGGATCGCGCCGATGTGGTCCTCGTGGGCGTGTGTGAGGACGAGCGCCTCCACCTGGTCGAGCCGCCCGTCCAGGTAGCCGAAGTCCGGCAGGATCAGGTCCACGCCGGGCTGGTCGGGGTCGGGGAACAGCACGCCGCAGTCCACGATGAGCAGGCGGCCACGGTACTCGAAGACCGTCATGTTCCGGCCGATCTCGCCCAGCCCGCCGAGCGGGACGATGCGCAGGCCGTTGCGCGCGAGCTTGGCGGGCGAGGCGAGGTCCGGGTGTGGGTGGCTCACGCGCTGACCCCCGGCCGCGCCGTCCCTGGCAGCTTCACACCGCCCGCGGCGAGGTCAAGCGCCAGCTGATGTCGCTCCGCGTCGGTGGCGGCAAGCAGCGGGGCGCGCACCGCGCCGCCCGGCAGGCCGAGCATGTCCAGCGCCGCCTTGGTCATCACCGCGCCCTGGTTGCGGAACATCCCGTCGTACACCGGCACGAGCTCGTAGTGAATCTGGCGGGCCCGGCGTACGTCGCCCGCATCGAACGCGTCGATCATCTCGTGCAGCCGGTCGCCGACCACGTGCCCGACCACGCTGATGAAGCCGACCGCGCCGAGGGAGAGCCAGGGCAGGTTCAGCATGTCGGTGCCGCAGTAATAGACGAGGTCGGTCTTGGCCAGCACGTGCGAGGTGGCGGACGGGTCGTCCTTGGCGTCCTTGACCCCGACGATCCTGGGGTGAGTGGCGAGCCGGGCCAGGGTCGGCGTGGCCACGGCCGCGGCGGTCCGGCCAGGGATGTCGTAGATCAGAATGGGCAGGCCGGTGGCGTCGGCGACCGCGGTGAAGTGGGCCTCGAGCGCGGGCTGGGGCGGCTTGTTGTAATAAGGAGTCACCACGAGCAGGCCGTCTACCCCGGCCCGTTCGGCGGTACGGGCTAGCTCGATGGTGTGGGCGGTGACGTTGGTGCCGACCCCGGCCACCACCTTGGCGCGCGAGCCCACCGCCTCGAGCACCACCCGGAGCAGGCGCTCCTTCTCCGCGTCGGTCGTGGTGGGCGCCTCGCCGGTGGTGCCGTTCAAGACCAGGCCGTCGTTGCGCATATCGGTGACGAGATGGTCGGCAAGGCGGGCGGCCCCGTCGTAGTCGACGGTCCCGTCGGGAGTCATGGGAGTAATCATCGCCGTCACCATCTGGCCGAACGGCGCCGCATTCGTCGTCATACCCGAACGCTACCCGCTCTCGCGGTGCGCGCAGTAGTCGCCTTACCGCCCGGCCGGCGAGAAATCCCGCCACTCCGAACGCAGGCCAAGCGGCTGACGTGGGCTCGGGGGCACCCGCGTCAGCCGCTTTCACTAGGTCATCGTCCGGCGGGGCCGGAGCGTTACCCGGGCGGCCTAGCGGGTCGGCTGTGCGGGCCTGGGCCTGGGCCTGGGCGGGCTGACCGGGCTGTGCAGGTGGGCGGAGCCCGAGTTCCTGGTCGTACGCCGGGCCAGGAACAGCGCCGCGGCCGTGGCGGTGGCGAGCGCCACGGCCAGGATCTCCGCGATCGCCGCCGCGCTCAGGCTGACGGCGATGCCGGATCCGATGCCGCTCGTCTGGCCCTGCATGTCGATCAGCCGGGACGCGATCACCAGACCGGCCACGGTGCCGCTGGTCACGCCGACCACGGTGAGGATCATCGTGTTGACCACCAGGGTCGCCATCACCTGGCGCGGCGTGAGGCCCATGGCCGCCAGCACGCCCACCTCGTGCCGGTGGTCCCGCATCCCGACCACGGTCGCGGTGAGCAGGTTCGCCAGCGCGATCACCGCCAGGATGACCACCGAGACCGCGATCACCACCTGCAATACCCGGAGCCCGCTGGCCGGGTTGGCCACCGTCTGCACGTCGAGCTGGTCGTGCGACTCGGCGAGCAGCCTGGCCCGGGCCGCGGCGGCCGGCACGCCCGGCTTCAAGACCAGGTGGTAGACCAGTTGCGGCGGCGCGCTGCCCGCGTCGTTCAGCGCGTCGAGCCCGAAGTCGAGCACGTCCCCGTTGTTCTCGGTCTCGATCGTCCGGCCGACGATGTGCAGGATCACCGGCACGCCGTCGATCGTCGGCTTGATCCACGCGCCCACCGCGATGTGCATCAGGTCGAGGAAGCCCTGGCCCGCAACCGCCTCGTTGGCCGCGTGGAACATCCGCCCCTGCACGGCCCGGAACGGGTAGGGCCGACTCGAGGTGCCCATGGCCCGGGCGATGAAGGTACCGTTGTCGCCCGGCAGCAGGGTGACGAACTGGGCGCCGGGATAGGACGCGAGCACCTGCCGGTCCTGGCCGATCAGGGCCAGCATCTGCTTGGTTTCC
>CAWCUJ010000055.1:0-12624 GCA_963798675.1 uncultured Actinomycetes bacterium
GTGTTGGGTGAACGGGCTCAGGGGCGGCCGGACAGTTCAGCAGACAGGGCCGCGGCTCGCTGCGACGGCGGTCAGCATCGAATGGACAACGGTGAAGTCGACCGCGGCAGGGCTGCGGTCCCGGATGCATCCCTTACCAGTATCAAGTCCGGCAAGCTGTCCGCGGTGAGCATCGAGGACATCTGCGCGCATCACGTACAAGGAGATGTAGCGCTTCTGGCTGGCCCAGGGACCCCTGCGGCTCCCCCGCGGGGACTATTCACGTATCAGCTGTTGTGCTTCCGGGGCCGTGACATCCCGGAATGGCAGCGGCCCGCGCCGCGAGTTTGCCAGCGGTCGCATGGGTGATTGTTGTACTTCGGCCTGTATACATCGCAGGGCGGAGTTCTAGCTTGGAAGGGTGCGGGTGCGCTAGCTTTGCGGTCGTGTCCTCCACTGCTCCTCGGCCTGCTCGACCAGGCCTGCGATACTCCGTCGCCCGATAGGGTGGGTGCCGTGGATAGCTACGCTCTGGGTGATTTCTCGGTCTCTCGCATCGGCTTCGGTGCCATGCAGCTGCCCGGCCCGGGCGTCTGGGGGCCGCCGCGTGACCGCGGCGAGGCGCTGAAGGTGCTGCGCCGCGCCGTGGAGCTGGGCGTGGATCATATTGACACCGCGCAGTACTACGGGCCGGACGTCGCCAACGAGCTCATCCGCGAGGCGCTTCGCCCCTACCCGGACAACCTCGCGCTGGTCAGCAAGGTCGGCGCACGCCGTGACCAGACCGGAGGATGGCTGCCCTACAGCGATCCTGATCAGCTGCGCAGCGGCATCGAGGACAACCTGCGCAGCCTCGGCGTCGAGCAGTTGGCCGCGGTGAACCTGCGGGTGACGGGCGACGAGCCAGACCAGCGGTTCGACGATCAGCTCGCCGCCATGATCCAGGCCCGCGAGGACGGCCTGATCGGGGGCGTCGGGCTGAGCAACGTCAGCCTCGAGCGGCTGCGGCGCGCGCTGGAGCGCACCCCGATCGCGTGCGTGCAGAATCCGCTGAGCCTGGCCGACCGCTCCTCAATGCCCGTTCTGCAGGAATGCGCCGCGCGGGGAATAGCGTTCGTGCCGTTCTTCCCGCTGGGCTCGGCCTTCGCACAGGACAACCCAGTGCTGGGCAATCCGGACGTCCGGGCCGTCGCCGAACGGCTCGGTGCCACCCCGGCCCAGGTCGCGCTGGCCTGGACCCTGGGCCTGGCGCCCAACGTCCTGCTGATACCCGGCACCTCCTCGGTGGCGCACCTGGAGGAGAACCTCGCCGCCGCCGACGTCGCGCTCGACGAGCAGGCGCATCGCGAGCTCACCGCAGCCCAGGGATAAGCACGCCATGAGGCACTCCGCGGCCATATCTGCGCTCGACGAGGGCGTCGCGCTGGCGGTGGTGCAGGAGAGTGTCCCGGCGGTCCTCCGTCACAGCCGGGTTCTATCGCACCTGCGTCATCGACGGCGTGCTGGAGCACTCACCCGCCGAGCCCGTCCGCCGTCCCGCCGTCCCGGCTGAATCACCGACGCCCGGGTTCACCCACCTGCAGTTCGAAGCCCTGTGGGCCCTGGGCGGGCCTCCGGGGCCAAGGGTTCTGCACGAACCACTGCGGTGAATGCGAAGGGTCATCATGTACCTGCCCGCCGCCCTCGCCGAACCCAAACCGGACACCGCCGCGGGCGCCTACCTCGGCGCGGTCCGGCAAGAGGCCACCCGCGCGTTCGCGGCCAGTGACCAGCCCGGCTACCTGAGGATCCACGCGTTCCCCCAGAACCCGCGAGAAGCCGCACTGCTGGGGGCGCAGGCCGCAGCCGTATGCGTCCTGGAAAGCTTCATAGAGCACGCGCTACGGCTCGACGGCTGCAAAACAGGATCCGGACGCAGCACCACCAGCAGTCAAGCCCCCGCCAGGTAACCACGCACGCAGGCGCGGGGCCGGACTCTTCGCCGCCGCCTCTAGCGGCCCCCGGGCCCGGACCGGCTCATCGCCGACGGCAAGACCCGCGACCTCGCCCGCCGCGAGCCCGCCGACGGCCCCCCGCCCGACGATGCCACCGCCATGGAGGCGAACGCGCACCGGCTGCGGACCCCCAGGGCCGCGCCCTGTACAAGCGCCCCCCATGGTTGTCACGGCGGCCAGCGACAGTTCGGCCATGGTGACGGCTTCCCGGCGCGGTGCTGCCAGCGGTCAGGGTGGCCGGGTCTGGGGTGCCCGTTCCAAGGCCACGTATACCCCGTCGCGGCCCAGGGCGACGAACCCGGCATGCTCCCAGAACCGGCGGGCGGTGCTGTCTTGCAGGACGTGGCATCTGACGCGCAGATGGCCGACATCGGCCTGTTGCAGCAGGCGCCGGACCAGCCCGCTCCCGACACCAATGCGGCGGAACTTCGGAAGCAGCGCGATGTCGACGATGATGATCTGGTCGCCGGCGCGGTTGACGATGAGCCGTCCGGCCCGCTCGCCGTCCACGCAGATGACTGAATAGGTGGCGTCGGGGAAGGATTCCCGGTACTGGCGGGTCTGGGCGTCGAACTGCATGCCGATGAAGGCATCCTGCTGTTTTTCGGTCCAGCCGAGCCCGGTCAGTTCCGGCCGGCGGGTGGACGCATACAAAGACAGGAGGAAGTCGCCGTCGTCGGGGAAACGCTCGGGACGAGTGCTGACTTCGCCGCGCATCAGACGGGAATCCTAGCTCAATAGTCCCGACGGATAGCGTGATCATCGGTCAATGACCGCGCCCGAGGGTCCGGGATCGGTCCGGGATCAGCGTTGTCCGGCACCTTGATCCCGCAGGACGGCCGTCCACGACACTGGGCTATGGGGTGGCCCTGCATCCGGATGCGTAGGCTAATCGGCAGGCAGAGGAGGGGGGCCGGGCCGTGATCATCTGTGGCCGGGTGCCACGCGACAGCGCGGCGCTGGCGCTGGGCGCCGTGCCTGCCTGGACGGTACGTGCTGCTGTTGATGTCGGCGCGGGCCCGGTAACGGTTCTTGCCGTTCCCGGCTCCGCCTCCCCCGTGACCAGCGCGGGTGCGACGCGGACTTCGCGCTCACCCAGGTCAGCGATCTGTACCCGTGGCGCGGACGAGCCGGGAACGCCTGGCGTCTGGCTGCCATCGGCCCCGTGGACCTGTCCGGCGGAGCGTCATGGCCCGTCGGCCAGGCCAGCATCAATCGGCTGTCCGCACAGCGACCCCTTTTGAGGAGATGATATGTCTGAGCCATTTGTCGGCGAGATCAGGATGTTCGGCTTCAACTTCGCACCGCAAGGCTGGGCCCAGTGCAACGGCCAGCTCTTGCCGATCAGCCAGAACACCGCCTTGTTCAGCCTCCTCGGCACGACCTACGGGGGTGACGGAAGGATCACCTTCGCCCTGCCCGACATGCGGTCACGCGTGCCGGTCTGCCAAGGCCAGGGCCCGGGGCTCTCGTCTTACGCCGAAGGCCAGGCCGGCGGCGCCCAGACGGTGACGCTCGCGGCGGGCCAGATGCCCGGGCACACCCACCCAGTGAAGGCCAGCAGCAGCGCAGCCGCCTCCGACCAGCCCGAGGGCCGCGCGCTGGCCCGCTCTGCCAGTCATATCTACGCCGCCAAGCCCGATGCCAGCACCGTCATGAACGCGGACATGCTCGGCGCCGCGGGGGGCAGCCAGCCGCACGAGAACATCCAGCCCTACCTCGCCGTGAACTTCTGCATCGCCCTGAACGGCATCTTCCCGTCCCGGAGCTGACCAGAGACCCAGCCGGACCGCCGCCACGGCGGATCTGGCGTTCCGCCATCCGGCGACGCAGACCCACACCCGCCGATCGTGGCGGTCAGCGACACGCTCTTACATGCCGATAAGCGAGTGTTACCTTTCATGCACAAATACGTCGAGCGACCCACTTCTCGCCCGAGTAACCATCGCACCGCCGGTACTAACGACCTGTCTTGAGTCCAAGATCGGCTTTGAACAAGTCTATTACTTCGTACCGACGGCGATCGACGTCGGCGACCACCACCACCTTTGCCACGCCAGTTCCCGCTGCTATTCTGGAGTGCACGTCGATAACTGTATTCACAAGATTGCGGCAGGCGCGCGGGTGAGCGCTTGCGCGGACAGGGCTGTGAGCCAGCCGAAGCCGGTCACGATGCTGGCTCGCTGGAACAATCCGGCGAGATTGACCAGCCGGGGTGATTGATTAAAGCCGGCGCTGGCCAGCGCCATGGTTGCCAGCATGGTCGTTGCGGTAGCAGCGCAGTACAGGCCGAATCCGCGGTGGCCGGCCCGGGCGGACTGCCAGCTGCAGGTGAACGCGGCGGCGGGCAGGCCGAGGAACACCGGGACGGCTGCGAGGTTATGCATCGTGCCGGTGCGGCTGGGCTGAATGAGCACGTCGGGTGTTCCTGGCGGGTAGCCGCTGACCGGGTTGGTCGCGAAGACGGCTGCGCCGATGAGGCCGGCACCTGCTGCGCCGATCAGGGCCTGTCCCGCCCGGCTGCTGAGCGGGGGATCAGCGGCGCGCCCCAGGCCGGCGGCGGCAGCGAGGACCAGCGTCCCCGTCACGGCGAAGTTCGCGGCCTGGACCCGGCCGCGCGGCCCGAGGGCAAGCGAACTGACAGGATGGCGCGAAGGCCGGTACCGGTCCCGGGTGGCGCCCTCGACCAGGAATGTCGTGACGAAGACCGGCCCGGCAGCCAGACCGCAGTACAGCAGACCGCGAGTCCATCTCACCGGCCGGCCATGCGCGCTGGCGTGCTCCACGGGCAAATAGTAGCGAGCCGCGGCGAGGACGGCACGCCACCGGATTAAGCAAGGCAGGCAACCCGCAAAGCAGCCATCAACATGGACCACCCGCGCTAACGACCGCATCTGCCGCTGGCGGGGCGGCGCGCATCCGCGGCGGCAGGATGACGGCAGAAGGGCGATGCTGCCGGTTTGCCGGCCTAGCGCGCAACGTGTCTGCTACAGCTTTCGGACGCGGGTCGCGACGAACCGGAAGCTGTCCTGCTCGGCGGGTTCGTAGTCGAAGGCGACCGGGTCGCCGGCGTTCAGGGAACGGTAGCCGTCCATCTCGATTGCGCTGAAATGTACCCATGCGTCGAAGCCGTCTGGCAGATCGGGAGAGGTAATGGCCCCCCAGCCCTTGTCCGGCTTAAAGAACTTGACCGTGCCGTGCGCCATGACAGCAGGATCGCGGGTCAGCCGCGCTGCGGCAAATGGTTTCCGGACGAGGTGACCTTAATCGATCGGTCCAGTGCATGGCGGGCACGGGCCTATCGACCATCGCAGCCAGCCGGAGGTCATCCCGCGGGCTCTTGCCCCCGCTTCTCGTGATATGTCCCCTCGGCGGGAAGCTTCGGGAACGAGACCGTTGGCTCGTACGGGATCGCGTCGAGGAAGCCGGTCAGGCCCGTGCCGCGGTGCAGGCCGGCCTGGTTGTGCCGTTCGGCAAGCGCGTGCGCCAGGAGCACCCGCTCCTGGTCGGCGGTGGCCTCGGTGAACGGCGCGTCCCACGGTCCGTGCGACCGCAGCCGCCTGAGCATGGGCAGCGGCAGCCAGATTCCGTCCAAGCTGATGCCGTACTCCACCACCATCCGCTTCTCGAGCTTTCCGGGCTCGCCGCTGCTCATCATCGCTGTCTCCAGGCCTGCCGCACGCGCGTTTCCTGGGGTAACGCTGGCCGGGCCGCCAGTCATCCGCCCGGGTCAGATACGCAGCCGCGCAGATACTCAGCCCCTCAGATGCCCAGCCGCTCAGATACTCAGCCGCTCAGATACTCAGCCGCTCAGATGCCCAGCCGGTCGAGCAGCCGTTCGTGGTAGACGGCCGGGCCGCCGAAGAGCAGCTCGGCGGACTTGGCGCGGCGGAAGTACAGGTGGGCGGGGTGTTCCCAGGTGAACCCGATGCCGCCGTGCACCTGGATGTTCTCGGCCGCGGCGAACAGGTAAGCCTGCGAGCAGCAGATGTGCGCCGTCGCCGCGGCGACTCCGAACTCTGCCGCGGCCCCGAAGTCCGCCGCGGCCTCGTCGGCCAGGCGGGCCGCCTCGCGGGCCGTCGCTTCGGCGAGTTCCACCCGGACCAGCATGTCCGCGCACTTGTGCTTTACGGCCTGGAAGGAGCCGATGGGCCGGCCGAACTGGAACCGGGTCCCGGCGTACCGGGCGCTCATCTCCAGGCACCTGCGGGCACCGCCGGCCTGTTCGGCGGCCAGCGCCACGCAGGCCAGGTCGAGGACCCGGCTCATCAGCCGGCCCGCCTGGCCTTCGGCGCCGACGAGCACCGCGGGCACCTGGTCGAAGGTCAGGGTCGCCATTGGCCTAGTGGGATCGAGCGTGGTCATCGGGTCGGCGCGCAGCCCGGGCGCCCCGCGGTTCACCGCGAACAGGCCCGGCCCGGCGGTGCTGCGCGCCACGACTAGCACCAGGTCCGCGATCGCCCCGTCGATGACGAAGCTCTTCTTCCCGCTCAGCGCCCAGCCCTCCGCAGTGCGCGAGGCCCGGGCCGCGACCATGGCCGGGTCCCACGACGCGTTGCCTTCGGCCGCGGCCAGCGTGGCGATGGTCCGCCCGGCGGCGATCCCTGGCAGGTACCGGGCGCAGGCCGCCTCGTCCGCCGAGGCGAGCAGCGCCTGGGCGGCGAGCACCACGGTGGCGAAGAAGGGCGAGCACAGCAGCGCGGCCCCCATCTCCTCCAGCACCACCTCGAGCTCGGTGAGGCCGAACCCGTCACCGCCGTACTCGCCGGGCAACGCCAGCCCCGGCAGCCTGAGCTGGCGGGCCATCTGGTCCCACACCGCGGGGTCGTACCCCCCACCCACCTCCCCTGCCCGCCTCATCGCGGCGCGGACGGCGCTCTCGCCGGACTTGGCCGCGAGGAACTCCCGGACCGCCTCGCGCAGCTCGTCCAGGTCCTCCTTGCCCTCGCTCATGCTGTGTCTTCCGCTCGCCTCCGGGGCGCTTTTAGGCGCCGCCTTCCCTCGTCGCTCGTTCCTCGCTCCTCAGTCCGGACGCCACCGCGCCCCTTCGGCTCGCTCATGATGGACCTCCCGATTTGGGCAGCGAGCGGAAGGGTGAGGTGGTGTCGATGCCGGGCTCTTTCGGCAGCCCGAGAACCCGCTCGGCCAGGATGTTCTTCATGATCTCCTCGGTGCCGCCGAGGATCCGCAGGGCCGGGGTGGCCAGCAGCAGCTCCGTCCAGGCGTAGGTGCCCCATTCCCCGGTGTCGGCGATGATCCGCGGCCCGAGCACGCGGGACACGAAGTGCGCCGCCCGGGTCAGGTTCTGCGCGTACATCAGCTTGGCCACCGACATCTCCGGTCCCGGGGCTTCGCCCGCCTGCATCCGCCGGAAGGCCCGCGCGTTCAGGTGCCCGGTCGCCATCGTGTCGGCCAGCAGCTCGCTCAGGTCACGGCGAAGCGCGCGGTCGTCCCAGGTCCAGGTGGCCCGCATGAGCGCGCTGAGCCGCTCAGGCGACAAGGCCTCGGCGACCGGCCCGCTGCCCTCGCTGCCCACGGTGGCACGCTCGTTCATCAGCGTGGTGAGGGCGACCCGCCAGCCGCCGTTGACCTCGCCGAGCCGGTGGTCGTCCGGCACCCGCACGCCGGCCAGGAAGACCTCGTTGAAGTCGCTGCCTCCGCTCATCTGGCGCAGCGGCCGGACGTCCACCCCGGGTGCGCCCATGTCGACCAGGAACGCGGTGATGCCCTTGTGCTTCGGCGCGTCCGGATCGGTGCGGCACAGCGCCATGCCGATCTGGCTGTGCTGCGCCACCGACGTCCAGACCTTCTGCCCGTCCAAGATCCACTCCCCGGCCACCGGCACCGCGCGGGTCTGCAGGCTGGCCAGGTCGGACCCGGCCTCGGGCTCGCTGAACAGCTGGCAGGCGATCACGTCGCCGCGGTACATGGCGGGCAGGTAGCGGTCCTTGACGGCCTGCTGGCCGTGGGCCAGGATCGTCGGCCCGATCATGCCCAGCCCGATCACGCTCAGCGTGCCGGTGTCCGGGACGTCGTACTCCGACTCGATGCCGTCGTAGGCCAGCTCGTGGACCGGCGTCAGGCCGCGGCCGCCGTACTCCGGCGGCCCGGAGATCCAGCCGAACCCGCTGGCGTACCGGGTCCGCTGCCAGTCCCGGGCGGCGCGCAGCTTCCGCTCCTCGACCTCGGGCGGGTCCGCGCCGAAGTAGGCCACCCGGTCGTCGCCTTCGCCCCAGCGGAACGCGGCGCGTTCGGCCATCTTGGGGGCGTGGGCGTCGAGGAACTCGCGGACCTCCCGGGTGAACCGGAGCAGATCGTCAGACATGGGATGCCGCCTCAGGTGGACAGGATGGTGACCGCGGACACGCCAGGGGCGCCGTACAGGTGGGCGTAGCCGACCGCGGGCTCCCCCGGTACCTGCCGCGCGCCCGCCGTGCCGCGCAGCTGCCGGACCAGTTCGTGGATCTGGCGCAGCCCGGAGGCGCCGATCGGCTCGCCGTTGCCGATCAGGCCGCCGTCGGTGTTAACCGGCAGCCGGCCGCCGATCTCGGTCTCGCCGTCGGTGATCATCCGCTCCTGCTCGCCGTCCTTGCACAACCCGTTCTCGGCCAGGTGGATGATCTCCGAGCCGGCGTCGGTGTCCTGCAGCTGCGCCACCGCCACGTCCTGCGGCCCGATCCCGGCGATCTCGTACGCCTCCCGCGAGGCGTCCACCGTGGGGCTGGGCGCCTGCTCCCCCACCGGCACCGACGGGCTCTGCACCTCGAACGCGCCGATCCGGCGGCTGCGCAGCGCGCAGGCGCGGACCCGGATCGGACGCCCGGCGTAGGAGTGCGCCTGGTCGGCGCGGCACAGCACGACGGCGCCGGCGCCCTCGTCCGGCCCGCAGTACATGAACTGGCGCAGCGGGTAGTTCAGCACCGGGGAGGCGAGGATCTCCGCGACCGACAGCGGGGTGCGCCGCCAGGCGAACTCGTTGGCGGCGGCGTGGCGGAAGTTCTTGGCCGCCACCTGGGCCAGCGTCTGGTGGGTGATGCCGTGGTCGTGCATGTAGCGGTTGATCTTCATGCCGAAGAAGTGCGTGGTCAGGTACATGCCGGTCTGGCCGTACCAGGCGGGCAGCCCGGCCACCGACGGATCGGCCGCGAACGCGCCGCGCGGGTGCTTGTCCATCCCGATCGCGATCGTCAGGTCGTGCTCGCCGGTCTCGATGGCCCGGGCGGCCATGGCCACCGCGGTGCCCGCCGTCGCGCAGCCGTTGAATACCCCGCGCAGCGGCACCCCG
Organism: uncultured Actinomycetes bacterium; assembly: GCA_963798675.1. GTDB lineage: Bacteria > Actinomycetota > Actinomycetes > Streptosporangiales > Streptosporangiaceae > Palsa-504. Next base: position 9,259 of record CAWCUJ010000055.1, read on the forward strand.
GTCAGCCCCAGCCGGCCCACGATGGCATCGGGGTTGTAGACCTCCAGGCTGCCCACGAATCCCGCCTGGACCTGCGGCCAGCCGACCCCCGCGTCGGCGAGCGCGGCCCGGACCGCGTTGGCGGCCATGTCCATCGCGGACTTGCCAGCGAACCGGCCGAACGGGTGCAGCCCGACGCCGATGATCACCGCTTCCATCATGCCTCCTGCGGCGGGTCGGCCGGTTCGAACGCGAACGTCAGGACCTGCGTGCCGTCCGGCCGGACGGTGTAGGGCACGATCGCCAGCCGCATCGGCTGGCCGATGGCCAGCCGGTCCGGGTCGGGTTCGGTGAGCCGGGCCTCGACCATCACCTCGCCGGGCAGTTCGACGTAACCCAGCGCATAAGGCTCGAAGGTCTCGGCGCCGTCGTAGGGCGGGCTCGGCGGCGGGAAACCCTGCGTGGTGAACGTCCACAGCGTGCCCCGGTCCGAGAGCAGCGTCTTGGTAACTTCGATCCCGCCGCACCGCTCGCAGGCCGGCCCGGCCGGGAACCCGACCAGACCGCAGGCCGCGCACCGCGCCCCGATCAGCCGGGGCTCGTCGCCGGGCCAGGTGAACAGGCCTTCCGCCACTGGAATCTGCCGGGAAGCGGTCATCGCCGCGCTCCTGCCCGCCGGCCAAGGCCAGCTCGCTTCGTTGGTACGAACCCTATCCCTAATATAGATAACTATGTAAACTCTTTATACCCGACGATGGCAACAACATTCCAGTGCCGAACGGGCTGGGTTCCCGCGCATCTGTCGGTGCGAGGGAACGGCGGGTACCGTCTGACCAGGAGGGACACGATGACTAAGATCTGGGCCAACTCAGGGGACTCGCACGTCCTGGAACCCGCCGACCTGTGGTTGCAGTCGCTTCCGCCCCGGCTGGCGCAGCGGGCGCCGCGCGCCGAGCGCGGCGACAAGTACGAGATCCTCTACATCGACGGCGAGCGGATGGACCGTCAGCTGAACGACTTCATGGACGCGATGCGCCCGCCGGGGGCACGGGACCTCGACATCCGGCTGAAGGACCTCGACGCCGAGGGCGTCTGGGGCCAGCTCGCGTTCCCGTCCATGGGCTTTTGGACCGTCAGGATCACCGACCGGGAGCTGGCCCGGGAGACCGTGCGGGCCTGGAACGACTGGGCGCACGCCGAGATCCTCAGCAAGAACAAGCGGGTCATCCCCACCGCGTGCGTGTCCACCGCGGACATCGGCGACGCGGTGGCCGAACTCGAACGCGCCGCCGGGCTCGGCTTCCAGGCCGTGTTCCTGCCCAGCCACGTCCGCCCCGGCGAGGAATACGCGCTCGAGGCGTGGGAGCCGTTCTGGGCCGCCGCCGAGCGGGCCGGGATCGTGCTCGGCTTCCACATCGGCACCGGCGGGGACACCGTGGTGTTCCGTGGTCCCGGCGGCGCGATCGTCAACTACATGGAGACGACCTATCCCGGCATGCGGGTGGTCTCGCACCTGGTGGCCGGCGGCGCCCTGGACCGCCACCCGGGCCTGCGCATCCTCATCGCCGAGGGCGGCGCCGCGTGGGTGCCCGCCATCGGCGACCGGATGGACGAGGCGTATCGGCAGCACGGCATGTTCGTCCGGCCCAAGCTGAGCAGGCTGCCCAGCGAGATCATCCGCCAGCAGGTCTACGCGTCCTTCCAGCACGACCAGAGCGCGGTGCAGATCGTGGCGGCGACGGGCTACCACAACGTGCTCTGGGGGGATGACTACCCGCACCTGGAAGGCACCTACGGGCACACCCAGGAGACGCTGCGCGGCCTGTTCGCCGGCGTCAGCGACGAGATCCGCGAGCGGATCACCAGCGGCACCTTCAACGAACTGTTCCGGGTGCCGGCGCAGACGCCCGCGCAAGCGTCGGTCTGAGCGGACTGGTCCGTTATTGCAGCACGCGGATGGTGCATCGGGGCCCTGAAGCATTGGCCAGACGCTGATCAGCGGTCAGCAGCTCACAGCCCAAAGTTTCGGCGAGGGCCACGTAGGCGGCGTCGTACACTGTCACGTTCGCGCGTAGTTCATAAGCGCGGCGCATGAACCGCAGGGCAGGGTACCGGTCTATCTCGAGTTGCTCAAGGTCTTCGACTGCTGCGGCGAACCGCTGATCGGTGACCGTGCCTGCGATCCACCGCTTGCGTAGCACCGCGACTGTCTCGACGTCCGCCAGATCGGGCGCGGCGACGTCAGCAGCGTTGCGGAACTCCAGACGGGCTCGCTGCCCGTCGTTCCCGTCATCGCCGACGACATTGGCAAGGACGGACGCATCGATGACGATCAACGCCGGGACCGATCCTCGCCGAGGTCTTCGGCGGCCTGGCGCAGGCCCACCTGGCCCCCGCTGCGGCGCTCGATGCCGGTCCGGGAGCGCCTGCGAGTGTCTTCCTAGTGTCCCCGGTCTTGCCGTAGTCACGCTGGAGCAGGAGTTCTTGGCTGGTTGGCATGGTGAGTGAGGTGTGCCGGCATCTGCCTGCGGGCAGGAGACCCGCGGCGGGGCTGCTGGAGGGAGTGACAGCGGGGCGGTGAAGCTTGCCAGGCTGGCCGGGTATGGCGGCGTCGCAGGGCCGGTACTGTTCACTGCGGCCTGGGTGGTCAGCTCGCTGCGCCAGGCCGGTCATCCGGCGGCCGCGGTGCAGCTGAGCGGCCTGGCCGCCGGGGATGCCCGGGATCCGCAGCTGATGATCACTGCCTTCGTGGTGCTTGGTGCGTGCTCGACCGGGCTGGGTGCCGCGCTGAGCAGGGTGGCGGCGCCCAGGTCAGCGGGGCCGTGGCTGGTCATGGCGGCCGGGGCCGCGACCGTTGCGGCGGGAGTGTTCCGTCGTGATCATATGCTGCTGACGGGGCCGGGTTTCACCGGTGAGTCGTGGCACAACCAGGTGCATGACGTGGCCAGCGTCATCGCCTACGGAGCGATGCTCGCGGCGCCGCTGGTGCTGGGCCGGCGCTTTCGCGCCGACCCGGACTGGGCCGTTATCGCCCGCCCGGTTCAGGTTCTGGCCCTGGCCAGCGCGCTGGCCCTGGCCGTGTTCGCCTCCCGGGCGGTTGAACCGTGGAACGGCGTCGTGCAGCGGGTAGCGGTCACGCTCGCTCTTGCCGCCGAGGTTCTCCTGGCCGCCCGGCTGGTAGCTGTACCAGACCGGGACGGCGAGCGTTCGGCCCGCCGTACCTGCTGCCGCGCTTAGCACGCCGATATGCACGCCGGCGAGGAATTCCTCGCGCTCGCCAGCGCTCATGAGCACCCACTGACGGCTTCATACCAGACCGAGCCTCGGCCCGTGCCCGGCCCAGTGCCGCCCCAGGTTCCGGACTGCTCGCTCGTGGCCGCGGCTGGC
>CAWCUJ010000056.1:0-6347 GCA_963798675.1 uncultured Actinomycetes bacterium
GGCCGCGAGCCAAGAGGGCCAATCCCCGGGCCAGGCCTCGGCGCGTCGCTGCGGGAGGTCGGGCGCGCGGACGGCATCGCCGCCGTCCGGCGGCTGTCCGGCGGGGTCATCGCGGACGCCTGGCTGATCACCTGGGCCGACGGCACGTCCGCGGTCGGCAAGATCGTCAACGGCGCGGCCCCGGACCTGTTCCGGACCGAGGCCGACGGGCTCGCCGCGCTGCGCGACACCGGGCACCTGGCGACCCCGGACGTGCTGGCCGTCACCGACCGGCTGCTGCTCCTGGAAGCGCTGGTGCCCCGGGACGACAGCGCGGGTTCCTGGGAGGCCTTCGGGCGGGACATGGCCGGCGCGCACCGCGCTGTGGCCAGCGCCCGGTTCGGCTGGGCCGCCGATGGGTGGCTGGGCCGGCTGCGACAAGTCAACACCTGGAACGCCGACGGGCACGAGTTCTTCGCCGAGCACCGGCTGCTGCGCTACCTCACCGAGCCGCCCGCCGAGCAGGCCCTGACCGCGACCGACCGTCGCGCCCTGGAGCGGCTGTGCGCCCGGCTGCCCGAACTCATCCCGCCCATGCCCGCCGTCCTGACCCACGGCGACCTGTGGACCGGCAACCTGGTCAGCCAGCCGGGCGGCCGGATCACCGTCATCGACCCGGCCATCTCCTACACCTGGGCCGAGGTCGACCTGTCCATGCTGTGGGGTAACGCACGCCCGCCCGCTTCGGATCGGTTCTTCGCTGTCTATCAGGAACTCAACCCCTCGCCGCCCGGCTGGGCCGAGCGGATGCCCGTGCTGCACCTGCGTGAGCTGCTCAGCAGCATCGCGCACTTCGGCCCCGCCGCGTCCTATGACCTGGGGCGGGTCCGCGACACCCTCGGGCCGTTCTATCAGAGGTGACCCGGGCAGGCGTGTCAGGTGACGAGGGACCCAGGCCTTCGTTCCTATCCATCTGTCCCGGGAAGCCATGATTCCGTTACAGGCGGAGCCGGTGGCCCAGCGGTCAGCCACGCGTGTATGGCGTTGATCAGCGGGCCAGGATTTTTCCTAGACCTCGGGAAGGACCGGCTGCTGGTGAACAGCAGCCCGCAACCCGGCGGCCCGCCCGGCAAGGCGCGCAGCATGACCGGCCTGAAGTCCTTGACGTTCTCCGTGAGCAGCCACCGTCTTTCCGCACTCGCCCAGGCGAAAATCTCCTCGTCGGCCTTTGCGCGCAAGTCCGGCCGGTCCGCTACCGCGACGACGTCGTGACCGAGTTCGCGCAGTTCCGCCGCGATGGCGGGAGAGAACATCTCGTCCAGCAGGAGCCTGACGTCAGGCTGCTGGTTCATGCGATGAGCTGCTGCTGGACGTGCCAAGCCGCTTCGGCATGTGCCGAAGCGGCGTCGGCGTCTGCTATCTCCGCGTCGATCTCGTCGGTGTAATCCCCGTAGTAGCTGATCGCCGTGCTGATCCGGCTGGTGTCGACCGCGAATACCTCGGCGGCGGCGTCGATCGCGGCGGGCCCGCGCTCATCGATCTCGCGGAGGAACTTGATGACCTCCCAGACATCTGGCCCGTAGGCCAGCGCGGCCCGGCGGCCGGACGGCCCGTCCTTAAAGATGACACCCGGGTGATCGGCCATCCGCAGGCCTTCGTCGATGAGCCGTTGCGCCAGCCCGGCGGCGCTGGCACCGGTCATGGCACGGGCGCGCTGCCGCAACCGGGCCAGCAAGGACGGGGTGAAGCGGATGGAGAGCGGCGTCGTCATGACTACATTGTAGCTTTTGCGCTACACATGGCGGCATGGTCAGCGGGCGAACTTCTCGATGGCGGCCGGGGTGACCGGGGTCGCCTGCACTCCGGTGGCCTTCTCGTAGAAGCCGGCCAGGCGCGCGACGTCATCGGTGATGACGCGGATCGAGACGAAGTCCATGGTGATCTCCTTGGTCTGCGGTTCTGTTCCACCTCGCAGGCTAGGACGAATACCGGACAGAAACGGTCCGGTATTTCCGCTAAATTTGGGCATGGCCCGACCCGCCGCCCGCGTGCTGACCTTGCTGGAGCTCTTGCAGTCGGGCGGCGTCCGGACCGTGACCGAACTCGCCGGCCGGCTCGGCGTGGACGGCCGGGCCGGGCTGATGACGGCGACGGGCACGGCGGGCGAGACGGCCGCGGCCAAGATCCGGCGGGTCCTGCCGGAGCGGCTCGCCCGCAGGCTCGACACCGTGCTCACCTCGCTCGCCTTCACCGCCCCGCCCGGCGAGTTCGCCGCCCCGGACAGCGCGGTCCTGCTCTGCCATCGCCGACGCGGTGCGCCATCACCGGCCGGTCTGGATCAGGTACACCGCCGCCGACGGCCGGCGCAGCGAACGCACCCTGCACCCGTACGGGCTGGTCGCTCATTCAGGCCGGTGGTACGTCACGGGCGCGGATCCGGGGATCGGCGAGGACCGGACCTTCCGGCTCGACCGCATCGCGGACGCCAGAACCCGGCCCGGCTCGTTCGAGCCGCCCGCCGGACTCGATCCGGCCCAGCGCGTGCTGTCGGGGCTGGCCACGGCTCCGTACCGGCATCAGGTGACACTGCGGGTGCAGGGGACGGCGGAGCAGATCCGGGCCCGGCTTCCGGCCAGCGTCGCGAGCATCGAGGAGGCCGACGCGGATCCGCAGGGCGAGGGCTGGCTCCGCGTCGACCTGCGGGCGGAGCGGCTCGACTGGGTGCCCGCGGTGCTCGCCTCGCTCGACCGGCCGTTCGTCATCGAGCAGCCCGACGAGCTCCGCGGCCTGGTAATCGCGCTCGCCGACCGGCTCGCCGCCTCGGCCCGCGCAGGCTGATGGCTTGCCCGCCTGGGGCAGGAGCACGAAGGCCCGGACCGGCCCTCACGGTGCTGCCTTACCGGCGGGTGTACTGCGCGATGATCACGCCCTTGGTGGTCGTGACGCTGCTCGTGAGCTCGAACTCGGTTAGCGGGGCGGGGCCCTCGAACAGTCGCGCGCCGCTGCCCAAGGTCAGCGGGCAGATCAGCAGCGTGTAGCGGTCAACCAGGCCGGCGGCGTGCAGGCTTCGCACCAGCGACACGCTGCCGATGATCCCCAGGTCCCCGCCCGGCTGGGCTTTCAGCTCGGCCACCGTGGCGGCCGCGTCGCCGCGCAGCAGGACCGAGTTCTGCCACCCGTCCGCATCCTCCAGGGTCCTGGAGACGACGTACTTGGTGGTCGCGTTCATGCGCGCGGTGACCGGGTTGCCGTCGGTCCGGCGTCCCCATACGGTGATGAAGTCCTGCCAGGTGCGGCGGCCGAGCAGCATGTCCCCCGGCCTGGTCATGGCCGTGGCCATCTCGCGGCCCATCACCTCGTCGTCGTACCGCGGGCCCCAGCCGCCGTGCGTGAAGCCGCCGCGGGTGTCCTCGTCCGGCCGGGCGAGGCCCTGCGCGACGCCGTCGAGGGTGACCCATATCGTGACCGTGATCGAACGCATGGACCTGTTCCCTTTCCGTGCTGCGGGCCGCACTGCCGCGGCCCGGTCACCTCTTACATGAACGACCGGCGGCGAACGCCGCCCGGGCCGCGTCGAGGATGCGCTCGCGGTTGTCCAGGGCGTCGGAGCGCAGCTTGTGAGCCAGATGGATGCCGGGGAGGTGTTCGGCAGGATCGTCCTCGTGCCCTCTGGAAGCTAGTTTGTCGACCAGCAGGCGCATCGACCTAGCAACCTGATGTCAGAACGCCGTCAGGCCGCCGTCGACGACCAAGGTGGTTCCAGTGATGTAGCCAGCGGCTGGGCTGGCGAGGAAGACGACGGCAGCCGCGAGCTCCTCCGGGTCACCGGGCCGGCCGGCGGGCACGTGTGGCAGCTGGCTGTCGATGTACCCATCGGGGAACTGTTCCGTCATCTCCGATGGGAAGTAACCGGGCGCGAGGGCTGTCACGCGGATGCCCTTGCGTCCGGTCCATTGGACGGCGAGGTCACGCGTCAGCCCGATCAGGCCGGCCTTGCTCGCCGAATAGGCCGCCTGCGGGAGCCCGCCGCTGGCGAGCGCTGCGACACTGGCGATGTTGATGATCGCGCTGCCGGGTTGCATGACGCGGCCGCAGGCCTGAGCCATCCAGTAGCAGCCGTTCAGGTTGATGTCGATGACCTCGCGGAACTGCTCGGGCGTTTCCCGCGTGGCCGGCACGGCTGTGCCCTTCCCTGCGTTGTTGACCAGGACATCGACATGCCCGAACTCCTTCATCGCTGCCTCGACGACGGCCAGGGCGTTCTCCGGCAGTGTCATGTCGGCGGCGACCGCAATCGCTCGCCGGCCGGCCTGCGCGACAATCGCGCGCGTCGCTTCGAGACGCTCCACGCGGCGGGCCGCGAGCACGAGGTCTGCCCCTGCCTCGGCAAGCGCCTTAGCGAACGCCACGCCCAGGCCCGAGGAGGCCCCGGTCACGATCGCGACTTTGTCGTCGAGGCGGAAACGGTCAAGCACCGTGGTCATGTCTGTCCTCTCGTTCAAAGGAACCCGTCCGGTAACTGCCGGCTTCTGCTCATCGGCCCACGAACCTCGCCTCGCGTGGCCCGGCGAAACGGGCGTCTGCGGCAGCGTTTCTTTCCGCCATCAGGCCTCCTGGAGCTTCTTGACAGCCTCGCGCGCGCTGTGCCACACGACGCGCGGGTTGTCGCGGTCGGGGTGCAACTCCATCATCGCCTAAACGATGCCTTCGACCGTCTGCTCGCTGGTGACCACGGGCGTGCGCACGACCGGGGTGCCCGACGGCGATTCATGGGTCATCAACGGCCGCAAAGCGTGGGCCTCCCATCTGGCCGGCTGGGATGGCAACGGCCCCGACGTGATGACGATCGTCTGCCGCACCCCTGGCGGGGTGTCTCTTATCGTCGCCGGACGCGAGCACCTGGCCGGCCACATCGAGGTGGAAGAGCACTAGGTCATCAGCCGGCTCATGAACGTCGTCGGCGTCCAGGCCTACGACAACAACTTCCCGCTGATGGCTCACCTGTCCGAGGCCCTCGCCTACCCGGTCATCGAGGGCAGCAATACCGGCATCCGCCGGCGCCAGCTCCAGGATCTGTTCCGCGCACCCGGATACAACCCGCTCAGCGCCTCCGGAATGGCCTGAGCGGATGTGCATGTGATGGACGAGGTTCTGACCGCCGGCCCGAACTCGCAGCTCGTCGGGGACGAGTTCTTATCACTCATTGCCGATATCACCTTTTACTGATAGTGCGATATTATTGGCCTATGGCAATACGGGACGGCGGGTACGTGGTGACTACAGCGCGGGATCTGGGTGCGGCGCTGAAACACTTCCGGACCGCGGCCGGGGTGACGCAGACGGATGCCGCCGAGGCCATGGGCATCGGGCAGCCGTACCTGTCGTCGCTGGAAGGGGGAAAGTTCGGTAGCTCGCTGACGCACGTGCTGCGGCTGCTGCGCTTCGTCGGCTGCGAGGTCGTCGTCCGCCCGAGGCAGCCCCGTGGCTGACCGGCTCGTGGTGTGGCTCTATGACACGCCAGTCGCGGTACTGGTTCGCGGGCCGGAATTCCGGATCCGGCTGGAGTGGTGCCCGGAGGGGATTGAGCGGTGGGGGCTCGGCAGCCTCGCCCTGTCGGTCGGGCTGCCGATCGGTGCTCCGGCTGGTCCGCGGGACACGCGCGGCCTGGATTTCTTCGAGAACATGCTGCCCGAGGGACCTGCTCTGGCGCGGATGGCGGCCCTGGCCGGGGTTCGCCCGGTGGACACCTACGGCATCCTGGCAGCCTTCGGCCGCGACTGCGCGGGTGCGATCATGGTGCTCCCCGACGGGGACCGGCCCGGCGGGAACGCCGACAGCAGATACTCCCCCATGACGCCCGGTGACGTGCAGCGGGTGATCGGCGCCCTCGACGTCGCTCCCCTCGGCGCCGCGCCGGAACGCGGCTTCCGCCCGTCGCTGGCCGGCTTCCAGCGCAAGGCGCTGCCGGGCCGGGCCGGCGACGGCACCTGGCAACTCCCGTCCGGGGACGCCCCCTCTACCTGGATCCTCAAGCCGGACGGCCCGCACGCGATGGCCGCCAACGAGGCCACCTGCCTGCGGCTCGCCGCCGCCTGCGGGCTGCCGGCGCCCGAGACGGAGCTGCTCGACGTCGCCGGTCTCCCCGTCCTGGCGGTCAAGCGCTACGACCGGCAGGACGCACCTGCCGGGGGCATCCCGGCCCGGGTGCACCAGGAAGACGGCTGCCAGGCCACCGCCACGCCTCCCGGGCTGAAGTACGAGGAACAAGGCGGCCCGGCCCTGCGCGACCTCGCCGACGTCATCAGGAACTTCGGCGACCCTCGCGACGTGACCAGCCTGCTGCGCCGCACGACGTTCACCATGGCGGT
>CAWCUJ010000057.1:0-7959 GCA_963798675.1 uncultured Actinomycetes bacterium
GGGTCCGGCCGGGCACTAGGGGTGCTGGCCAGGTCTTGCGCCTGCCTAAGTTCCTCGCTACCACCGGAGACCGTAGGCCGCGCGGATCTGCCGCTCCGTTTCCTCTCGTGACAAGTAGACGTTCAGTTCCGCGCCGGCGCAGCGCTGAGCGCCCATCGCATTGCCGTACTGGCAGGCCACCACGTAATCCCCGGTACGCCAGGTAGCCATAGGCCAATCCCGCGGCGAACGAGTCGCCAGCACCGGTCGTGTCCACGACGTGCTCCACCTCGATCCGATCGACGAACTCCTGCGCGACCCCGCCGGAGCCGTCCCGGTAGAACGCCACGCAGCCACGCTCATCCAGCGTCACGCATACCGCCCCGACACCGCGGTCCAGGCAATGACGCGCCAGGTCGCGCAGTTCTTCAGTGCCCAGCCTCGGCGGGTCAGCCGTCACCTCCGCCGACTCGCCCAGCCAGGTCGAGCTCGCTTCCTCGAGGTTCATCTTCAAGATGTCGATGTACGGCAGCCATACGTCCCGGTCAGCCCACACCCTCGGATGGCGCTCGCCGCTGCGAGTCAGCGTCACCGTCGGGCCGTGCGCATCCAGCACCACGGTGGCCCGGCTGTGCTCCTTGATATGCCGCAGCGTCGGCTGCCCCACCTCGTAATCCGTGATCGGGACACAGACAAACACGTCGGCGTCGAGCACCTCGTCAACATCGGCCGGCACGATCGGGTTCATGAAGCTCGCCTGCCGCTCGACCCGGCGGTTGTGCTCGATATAACGCAGCTCGATGACGTCCCCCTGATCAGCCGACGACGTTATACCGGAAGTGTCGATATTCGGGAACGACCCGAGGATCTCCTTGATCGGGCCCTCATCTTGCCGGCGCACGTGAGACACCGGGAAGACCATGTCGCCCGCATCCAGCAGAGCCGACAGGGCAACCGCCGTATACAACACGCACCCGTACTTCTCGAACCGCTCACCGGCATGGGTCACGATCTGATCGCGAGGGATCGGGCCCAGCACCGCAACCTTGCGACCCGTCTGGCTTTCCATGTCATTCATCATGAACATCCCCGGCGCCTGCCGCCATAGCGCCAGGCCAATGCGGGGACTAGTTGCGCCGCGGGGGCTGCCGCTGTCGGGCGAAGGACCCGGTGGTCACCAGTGACCGCTCCCTCGATCTGCTGCCGTCCGGCAGGAAGCCGGGCCGCCCGCCGAAGTGGACAAGCACGGCGGTTGCTCAATGAGTTGGCGCGGGTCAGTCAGCGTGGACGCCCAGCGGCGCGTCGGCTGGGGCTGGAGGCCGCGGCGCGGACATCAGGTCCATGATCGTGGCGCTGATTGCGCGGTCGACCACCGCCAGGACCTCCTCCTGGGTCCGCTCGGCCCGGTCGTTCCACTGGGTGAGCGTGCGCACCCGGGCCCGCCGGACCTCGGGCGAGGGCACCGGCGGCAGCCCGCCGGACAGGGTCGGCTGGCCACGGGAGGCCCACAGCGCGTCGTACACGGCGTCGACCGCCCGGCCGACGTCCGAGGACGACCCGGCCCGCGCCAGGGCGCCGACCAAGCAGGACCCGTCGACGTGAGCCGGGCTGCCGCCCGCGTCGCCGGTCACCAGCCGGTGGCCACCGTCGGCCGAGCTCACCGACCACCAGCCGCCCTGCACCCAGCCGACCTCCAGCTCGGCGCGCGCTCCTTCCAGCACCGCCAGCTGCCCGTTCAGTTGGGCCAGGATCAGCTCCGCGCTCGGCGGCGGCATCAGCCGCTGTTGCACCCGCCGCCACCAGCCCCGTTCGCGTCCGCCGCTGTCCCTGTGGCCGCCCGCTCCTTCGTGCGGCATGTTCGGCTCAGCCGACCGCGAGCCGTCGCGCCGCGCCATGTCCGTTCTCATGATCCCAGCATTACACCGTTTCCGCCGCGTTACCATGTACCGCTTCAAAATGCGGCGGGCCACCTTGACCTGCGGGTTTATGAAGTAGCTCACGCGACCCGGTGGTACTCGTTGATCACGCCGCCGAGCACCTTCCGGCGCTGTACCGGCGCGGCCGGAAGATCACAAGCGCCGAGGATAGGAGTCCGGCTCAGGCGCCCTGCGCGACGGCCTGCATCGTCGTCAAGATCAGGGCGGTGGTCATTACTGCCCACCAAGGCGCGGAGGTCACGACGAGTGCGGTGCCCGAACCGACGGCGCCCAGCGCGTGGTGGACAGCTTCACCCCGCAGGCCACGGTCACCGTGGGCGGCAGCCCCCAGCAGCTGGCCCTGTCCCCAGACGGGACCTACCTGTACGTCACCGTCGACAACGGCACCAGCCCGGGCCAGCTCTACGTGCTGTCCGCCGGACACACACCCAAGGTGATCAGCAAGTTGAAGATCGGGCATGCGCCGCGGGGCGTCGCGGTGCTGCCATCGGGAGACCAGATCTTCGCGGCCAACTCGGCCGACGGGACGATATCCGTGATCGGCCGGGCGCCCGACGGCACATACCAGCTGGGCCAGCCCGTAACCGGCGTCAGCTCGGCCCAGGACGTTGCCGTCACCAACGACGGCAACGTACTGCTCGTCACCTGCCCGGCGACCAACACGGTTGTCGCCATCAACGCCGCGGACCCCGAAGCCCGCCGCCCTCTCACGGTCGGTGCCACGCCGCAGCACATCGCGACCCTGCCCACCGGGGCCTACGCGGTGGTCACCAGCTCGGCCAGCAACACCGTCTCGCTGCTGGTGGCGGGCGGCACGCCAGCCCAGTGCCAGGTGCTGCCGCCCGGCATCGACGCCGGATCGGGCACGACCGGGGTCACGGTCACCCCCGACGCCAGCCTGGTGCTCCTGGGCGGACCGGCCGGGCTCGTGGTGGTCACCCTGGCCGGATACGAGCTTTCCGGGACGGTGCCCGGCATCGGAAGCTCCACCACCGGGCCCACCGACGTGATCGTCTCCCCCGACGGAAGCACCGTGGTGGCCTGGCAATCAGCGTTCTGGCCGGGGGGGCCGACGATGACTGGCCTGTTCTGCTACGACATCGCCTCCGAGACGGTGACCGCACGGCTGGCGGTCACGCCTGACGGGAGGCGGGTGCTGGCCACCTGGGGCGGCAATGCGGTGATGATCTTCGCCGCCGCGTCGCTGCGGCTGGTGCAGACGATCAACTGCACTCCGGGAGAACAACAACCGACGGGCATCGCGATCACGCCCGACGCCTCGCAGATATTCACCGCGAACATCCTCACCAGCAGTCTCGGCGTGATCAGCCCGGTCCAGGGGAGCGCCGAGGCAACCCGCGGAGCGGGGCTCCAGCCGCCGCCCCTCGGCCCAGGCCGCTCCGGTCACCAGGGGTTATTCATCCGTGCCCATACGGGCCAGACGCCCGCCAGCGGCAACCAGGCCAGCCTCCACACCGATTGTCCGGCACTAGCCGGGCCGGCCGCCCCGCCGAAGAAAGGCGAACGCCGCCACGTTGCCCTTGCCGAAACCTCATCCGTGCAGCTCATGCCGCATGTTGGTACTCATGAAGCACTCCACCGAGCCGGTCGCGTCGTCGTATATCAAGGCTGGCGATTTGGCCAGGGCTCACGAGCGGCACGGGCAGTGGCTGGAGCGGGCGGGCGTTGGCGATGCCCTGATGGGGCCGGTGCACCCGGCGATACCCCCACCCGGGATTCTCGCGGAACAGCCGCAGCACCAGGATACGAACCGAGTGCACGGTGCGAGGCCGCCCCGGGTGCCGGGGCCGGGACCGCTGGGCGTGCCGGCGCGCGACCAAATCGCGGTGCCAGCGGAGTATGGTATCCGGGCGCACCACCAAGTGCAGTCTGTTGAGCACGTCCCTCGGGATCTGGTGCAGCAGCGCCGCCAGCAACGCCCGGTCACCCGGGGTGAACCGCACCCTGTCCGGACTGAGCTGCCGTTGCAGGACCGAGAGCTGGTGGCGCAGCGCGAGGATCTCCGCGTCTTTGTCCCGGCTGCTTATCGGCAGCAGCCGCAGCAGCGCGAAGATGTTCGTCATACCGAGGTAGGCCAGTCGCAGGAGCACGGTCGATCACCATGCCACAGCGTTCCCCTGTCGCACGAACCCTCCACAGGCCGCCATCGCGCACAGCATCGGCCACATCGGCCACACCCGCGCATCGGCTCCCACCAGCATGGATGAGGTTTTCGGCAGGAGCAGGCCGCCCGCCGTTGGCCGCCGGACAGAGCCCTCGTTGTCAACGATCCGATCGGCACTTGCGGGTGACACATGGTGATCCGAGAGCCAACGCGAACCGCCGATATGCACCACCGACGGCCCGCGCCGCCGTCCTCGTCGGCGGCACGGCGGGCGGGGTGGCGCTCGATCATGGAGACCGCGACCAGGAACGCGCCGGACCGGACGGCGGCCACGACGCGGCCCCACGCGGTCGGCCGGGCCTGGGCGAGGTTGGCCGCCAGGCTAAGGCCGACGCCGAACGGCCCGCTAGCTGCGGATTCTCGGCTAGCGGGCCGCTTCTGCTCTGTCCCGTGGCGTGTCACCTTGTAGCGCTGTAGGGCGCTGTGTTGCGGAGCCCACGGACGTAAGCGGACGGGCGACCGTGCCGCCAGCGCGGTCCACCCTCGAGTTGGCCTGGCCGATCAGAACCTCGTCGAGCTGCAGGATCATGCCGCGGAAGGTCGCGTAGCAGGTCAGGTTCGCCATGGCATCCTCGGCGGTGCGCTGGCCGGCCTCAGACCCGAGCGCGGCTTCCAGCGCAGCCATATCGTCCCAGTCCAGCATCACGACCATATAGCACGGCTCGCCGATCACGACTGCCGGCTGATGACTGCGCGTGTAACGACGCAGGCCCGGATACTGTTTCGCCAACGGAATGTGGACATCGTTGTAGTGACGTTCGAACGCGTCCACGTCGGAGGGGGTGTCGTACATCACGACGAATCGCGCCTTCGGCTTAGCGGCCGGGTCCACGGTTGTGGTCATCTGTTTCAACTCCTGTCTGGGAACCTCCGGTGTGCGGCGTCACCGGCTCGGTGCTAGGGGTTTCTCAGGGCAGCAGGGCCAGTTTGCCGACGGTGGCCCGCGCTTCCAGTTCTGTAAGCGCTTTCGGCCCGTCGGCCAGCGCATAGGTGGTGGGCTGGCCGGGGCCGAGCACGCCGGCCGCGAGGAGCCCGAACATCTCACCCATGACCTCGCCGAAGATCTGCGGTGCGGCCTGGATCAGGATGCCGATGTTCAGGCCGATGATGTGGATCTGGTGCTTGTAGACCAGCTCCCAGTTGGTGATCGCGGCTTGCCCGCCGACTACGCCGTAGACGACGACCCGGCCGGTGACCCGCTTGGCCGCGGCCAGGCTGGCGTCGAGGGTGGCGCCGCCGACCGACTCCAGTACCAGGTCGGCGCCTGCGCCGCCGGTCAGTCGCAGGACCTCGGCGGCGAGGTCGGCGCCGCGGGAGTCGATGACGTGGTCGGCGCCTAGTGCCCGTACCACCTCGTGCTTGCGCGGCGAGGCGGTGGCGATGACCGTCGCGCCGTAGTGCTTGGCCATCTTGACCGCGGCCTGGCCGGTCGCGCCGGCCGCGGCGTGGATCAGGACGGTCTGCCCTGCGGCGATGCGGCCCAGCGGCTTGAGCGCCGCCAGCGCGGTCGGCCAGTTCACGACCAGGCCAAGTGCCTGCTCGTCGGCCCAGCCTGCCGGCACGGGGACCGCCGCGGCCGCGGGCAGCACCATGTACTCGGCGAAGGCGCCGCCTGTGATGCCGACGCCGATGACGTGGGCGCCGGGCTCCAGGCCGGTCACCGCCTCGCCGACGGCGGTGACTTCACCGGCGCCCTCGATGCCCGCCAGGTACGGCGGCTGCGGGCCGCCTGCGAATGTGCCGCGGGCCTGCGAGATGTCGACGAAGTTGACGCCGGCGGCGGTGACCCGGATCAGGACCTCACCCGGGCCCGGGCTCGGTACGGGCGCGTCGGTGATCAGGCGCAGGTTTTGCGGGCCGTTCAGGGACGTCTGCTGCAGGGCGCGCATGGTAGCAGGGATGCTCATGGCCATCGGTTTCCTTCCTTAGCTTGCGTGATCGAGGGCGGGCCTGCCTACACCCGGGAAGACCCGGCGAGAACGGGAAAGGAATCGCTCAGAACGCCGTGCCCGTCAAGAAGCTGGCCCGTACGGCATGCTCGTGACCGTCTCCGGGCTTGCTCAAGTACCCGCCCTTCCCGGCAGGTTCCAGGCACCCGAAGGGAGCCGGTTAAGCGTCCTTTGCTTGTGCCATGTCCGGCCCGAACCCGAACACGGTGACCAGTCTCGGGTCGCCGAAGGAGGAGATCCGGCGGATGCATGTGTCGGTGACGGTGAGCACGCAGATGTCATACGGCTGGTAGTTCCCGCCGGAGTCACGGGTGTAGGCCGCTGCGGCAGGCTGCCCGTTGGCGCTGGTCGCCAGCATGCGCCAGTCACCAGGCGATCCCGGGAGGTGGTCGCGCAGAAACGGCACGCAGGTGTTGCGGCCGGCGAACCAGGTACGCAGCGGTGTTGCCTCCAGGGTGGCGTCCGCTAGCAGGAGCCGCTGGCTACGCTTAGCCAGCTCGGTCAGGCACCTGTTAGTGGCGATCTGGTACAACCAGGTACGCACTGAGGACCGTCTCGAACCCGCCGTAGGACCGCCAGGCCCGCAGGTATGTCTCCTGGACCAGGTCCCCCGCATCCTGGATCGAGCCGAGCATGCGGTAGCAGTGCGCGACTAGCTCACGCCGGAACGGCTCGGCATCCCGGACGAATCCGACACTATCGGGCACGACTCACACCACGCGGCCGAGGAAGCAGCGAGATGGCCGGCCGGTCCCGGCCCGGCCCGGCCCGAGCCTCGCTGGGCAGGCCCGAACAGGGCCTGGCCGTCAGGCCCGCGGCAGGCGCCAACGACTGCCAGCCTCGCCTGGCTGAGCAGTCCGGCGGCCAGCCCGGGATTCAGATCTGCGGGCCGGACCTTGGCCAAGATGGCCAGGGTACCTTGGAGGGCCTGGCCCAATGAGCACTCCATCAGCTGCGATCCTCTCCCGCGTGATCCGCCTTCAACCATACGGACCTGGCGGGGGCGGAAAGGAATCGCTCCGGACCCTTCGTCTGCGGCAGTGCTCCGGGCGAAGCCGCGGCCCGGCGAGACGCCGAGCCGTCCAGCCAGAGAAGACGTACGGCGTCGGCAAGCCCAATATCGGAATTTGACAGTTTTTCGTCCGCCTGGGCCCCCGCTCCGATCGTGGCCATGGTGGGCGTGTGGAGAAGTCACGAGCTGACCGCTCTGGGCCGTGTCCGCAGTCGGTGGTACATTGATCACGGCGGCGGCACACGCCTGACTCTGAGTCGCATACTCCCCACGTGAGCAGCGGCAACGAGGACAAGGGTCACTGACTCGGTGCACTAGATCCTGACCGTCACTTCACGCGCGGCCAAGGACGTGGGGCTTGGCCCGGCTGGAGTTGACGTGACGTCAGATCGTGCCAGGAAGCGTGCCGCCCGAGCGCGTGCCGCATCGACCGGCGAACGCTACGTGGTAGCCCGTCGGAATCTCGAAGAATCCCCGGCGGGTGCCGGGTCTCCCGCGCCCGGACGACCGTATCCCTTGCTCGTGAGGCTCCTCCACGACCTCACCCACCGGGTGCCCGGCGTTCCGAAGCACGCCGACCCGGCTGCGGTCCGCGCCGAGCACGAGGAGCGCCACAGGGCCCGTGCCGCTGCGGTGAAGGCACGGCACGAAGCGCGCGCTGCGGCTGCGAGGAACCGGAATCACCGGCCCGGGGACAGCAGCCCGCCCACGCCAGCGTCATCCTGAGGGCTGGCCGACGATAACAGAAACCGCTGTACGCACTCCAGGCCGGTACGGTGACTCGGCGCCAATCACGGAGGCGAGTTCGCCGGCCAGGAATTTCGGCTCGGTTCAGGCCGTGAGCGGCCCGTCGTTCTCGCTGGAGCGGAGAAGCGTGACCGGGTTCCTCGGGCCAAA
>CAWCUJ010000058.1:0-19482 GCA_963798675.1 uncultured Actinomycetes bacterium
CATATAAAAGAACGCCTGATCCGTTGCTGAGCCCGCTTGAAAGGGCACTGCGATTTTTGAAAGGCACTGCGATTCGAAAGGGCACTGCGATGTCGACGCCAGAACAGATGCGTGCGGCCGTCGCGCGGTACGTCGAGGAGATCCACCGCGCCTACGTGGCGCAGGCGCTGACTTTCCCGGCCGCCGTCCGCGGCCGGATGCCGCTGCTGGCGGGCGGCCCGTTGACGGTGGCCGCGGTGGGCGCGCGGAACCTGCACGTGCTGGCGACGCGGGACTCGCTTGGACCGGTACACGGGCAGGAAGTGGAGGTCCGCGGCTCGGTGGAGGGGCTTTCCTGGACGCTGCGGTTTTTCGATCCCGTCGTGCTGCCCGAGCTCGCGCTGATCGACGAGTCGGCGGGGCCGGCTTTTACCGAAGTGCGGCACGCGCTTGGCGTGCGGACCGTCGTCTACCACTTCGTGGCCGAGCCGGGCGCGGGGCTGTCCGGACACCAGGCGACGCACGTCGGCACGGGGCTGGCGGGCGGGCATTCGGCGGCGGCGCGGGACTTCGAGACAATCCGCAGCCGGGTGCGGGGCCGGGAGGAGCTAGTGGACGAGATGGCCGGCGCGGCGGCGGCGGGGCTGGTCCGGGCGCACGCCATGCTGGCCGCGGCGATCGCGCCGCGTAACGAGACGCTCGGTGCGCTGGCTTCGCAGCCTCGTCCCGATCCGGACGTAGTGCGGCGCGAGCTGCTGACCGCGGTCGGCGGGCGGACGCAGTGGCAGCCGCCGACGTCGTCGGAGCCGGCGTCGTGACGCCGGGCGCGGCCCAGGGGGGCGGGCTTTCCACGGTGCGCAACGCGGCCCGGCTGCTCAAGGTGTTCCGGTCCCGTGAGGCCGACCTCGGGGTCTCCGAGCTGGCCCGGCGGCTGGGCCTGGGCAAGAGCACCGTGCACCGGATGCTGACCACGCTCGTCGCCGAGGGGCTGATCGAGCAGGACCCGCGCACCGGCGGCTACCGGCTCGGCATCGTGATGTTCGAACTCGGCCAGGCGGTGCGGGTCCACATGGACCTGCACGCGGCGGTCAGCCAGGTGCTCGGCGAGCTGCGCGCCCAGACCGGGGAGTCGTCCCAGGTCGGCGTCCTTGACGGGCACGAGGTCGTGTACGTGGACCGGCTGGAGAGCGCGCACTCGCTGCGGCTGTTCACCGAGACCGGACGGCGGGTGCCGGTGCACTGCACCAGCTCGGGCAAGGTGCTGCTCGCCTACCTGCCGGAAGCCCGGCGGCAGGCGGTGCTGCGCGCGGCCCCGCTGACCGCCCTGACGCCACATACCAGCACCGACCCCGAGCGGCTGGCGGTCGAGCTGGCCCAGGTCCGGCGCCGCGGCTGGGCCGAGGCCATCAACGAGCGCGAGATCGGCGTGGCGTCCATCGCGGCGCCGGTGCGCGACATCACCGGCGAGGTGGTCGCCGCGATCAGTATCGGCGTCCCGCTGGCCCGGTGCAGCGTCATGTCGCTGCGCAGGCTGGCGCCCGTCATCGTGGAGGCGGCCGAGGCGGCGTCGCGGCGCCTGGGCTGGTCCCCGGAAAACCTGCAGCGGAAGGAAGGCTGAGATGCCGTTGACCGACGTGCCCGGCAAGGCCAGGGCGCTGTACGAGGCGCGCCGCACCCGGCAGCCGATCGAGCCGTTCACCGACGCCGATCCCGACCTGGGCATGGCCGACGGCTATGCGGTGCAGCGGGAACTGACCAGCCTGCTGCTGGCGGACGGCGACCGTATCGTCGGCTACAAGGTCGGACTGACCTCCGAGCCGATGCAGAAGATGATCGGGGTCGACCAGCCGGACTACGGGCCGGTGCTGGCCTCCACGGTCTACGCCGACGGCGACGCCGTGCCGGTATCGGCCTTCATCCAGCCCAAGCTCGAGGCCGAGATCGCGTTCGTGCTCGGCGCGCCGCTGGCCGGGCCGGGCGTGAGCGTGCTTGACGCCAGGCGCGCGATCGCCGGGATGACCGCCGCAGTGGAGATCGTCGACTCACGCTTCGCCGACTGGCGGATCAAGCTGGCCGACACCGTTGCCGACCTGGCGTCCAACGGGGCGGTGGCGATCTCGAGCCGGCTGGTGTCGCTGGACGGGCTGGATCCGCGGCTGATCGGGATGGTGCTCACCCGGCAGGGGGAACTGATTGACACCGCCGCGGGCGCGGCCGCGCTCGGCAACCCGGTCCGGGTGGTGGCCTGGCTCGCCAACACCCTGGGCGAGATGGGGACCAAGCTGGAAGCCGGGCACCTGGTTATGACCGGGGCCCTGCACGCGGCCGTGCCGATGCGAGCCGGGGACGTGTTCCGCGCCGACTTCGACCGCCTCGGCCCCGTCACCGTCCGCGTCGTCGAGTAAGGATGCCGAGAAATGGACGCTGCTATGACTTCTCCTGACGAGATCGCAGCGCGGCTGACCAAGGCCCGGGCCGATCGCGCGCCGATCAGCTCGCTGTCCGCGGAGCTGGCCGGCTTCGATCTGGCCGCCGCCTACGAGGTCCAGCGGCTGCTGCGGCTCGAGGCCCGCCCGCTGGCCGGCTGGAAGCTCGGCGTGACCTCCCGCGCGAAGCAGGCCCAGGTCGGGGTGCACGAGCCGGTCCGCGGCCACTTGGCCGCCGCGGACGCGCTTGACCTCGGCGAGCCACTCGCCGTAGCCCGGCACATCCAGCCCCGGTGCGAGCCGGAGATCGTCTTCATCATGGGCGCGGACCTGTCCGGGCCTTCGGTCACCTCGTCGGCGGTGCTGGCCGCGACCGCTTCGGTGGCGGTGGGCATCGAGGTGCTCGACTCCCGGTACACCGACTACAAGTTCACCATGCCGGATGTGGTCGCGGACAACACCTCGGCAGGCCGCTACCTGGTCGGTTCGGCCGTGCCGGTGACCGGCCTGGACCTGCGGCTGATCGGCGTGGTGCTCGAGCACAACGGCGAGGTCGTGGCGACCGCGGCGGGCGCCGCGGCGCTCGGCCACCCGGCGGCGGCGGTCGCCTGGCTGGTCCGCTCGCTGGCGGCTGAGAACGAGGGGCTGCGGGCCGGTGACATCGTGCTGTCCGGCGGGCTGACCGCGGCCGTCCCGGTGCGGGCCGGGGACGTGGTGACCGCGACCGCCGACCGGCTCGGCAGCGTCGAGCTCGGGTGCGCGTGAGCGACGCGATTTTGCCGAACGGGCCTCGCGGGGCCTTGGTGCCGCTTGACCGCCCTCCCGGGCGGACGCAGTGGACTTTCTCGCACGCCGGGCGGTCGTACGCGGTGTTCTTTGTCGACGGCCAGCTGCACGTCACCGACGGCGCCTGCCCGCACCACGGCGGCCCGCTGGCCGAGGGCCTGGTCCGCGACGGCGTCGTCACCTGCCCGTGGCACTGGTACGGCTACGAGCTGGCCACCGGCCGATGCCGGACCGCGGCCGGCTATGAGCTGAGGCGGTACCCGGTCGTGCTCGTCGGCGGCCGGCCGCACGCCGCGCTGCCGGCCCCCGAGCCGCCGCGGAGCTGGTCGGAGATCCTGCGTGCGCACGCCCGGCAGGGCGCGCCCTCGAATGGGCCCGGGGCATGACCTGGCGGCAGTGCCTGGATGCGCGCGGCGCGGTCGATGTCGGTGCGGTGGCCGGCGCGCTGCGCCGGGCCCGGCAGGAGGGGCGGACGTTCGACGTGCCGCTTTCCGAGGAGCTTTCGTTGTCGCTGGCGGACGCGTACCGCGTCCAGGACCGGGTGACCGCGTTGCGGCTGGCCGACGGGGAACGGCGGGCTGGGTGGAAGCTCGGGTACACCTCTGCGGTCATGCGTGCGCAGATGGGCGTCGCGGCGCCGAACTTCGGGCCGCTGACCGACGCCATGCTGCTGAGCTCCCCCGCCCTGCTGCCTTCCGGCGCGCTGCAGCCGCGGGTCGAGCCGGAGATCGGGCTGCGGCTGGGCCGCGAGCTTACGGTGCCCTGCTCGGTCGAAGGCGCGCTGGCCGCGTGCGACACCGCGCTGGCCTGCCTGGAGATCGTGGACTCGGTTCTGGTCGGGCTACCGGTTCACGCTGGAGGACAACACCGCGGACGGTTCGTCCGCCGCGTGGGTGGCCGTGGGTCCGTCCTTGCCCCTGGAGGACCTGGCATCGCTGCCGGTCGAGCTGTCGGTCGACGGGGAGGTCGTGGAACGCGGGACGGGCGCCGCGGCGAGCGGGCACCCGGCCGCCGGGTTGGTGTGGCTGGCTGGTGAACTGGCGGCGCGCGGTCGCGCGCTCGAGCCAGGCGACCTGGTCATCACCGGCGGCCTGACCAGCGCGCGGCCGCTGGAGGCGGGGCACCGCGTGAGCGCATCGTTCGGCCGGCGCTGGTCCGTCGGGGTACGCCGGAACTCTTGACCGGGCGCTATTAGTATGCGGCTGCGCCGGGCGGATCTGATGGCGGGCGCCGTTCGAGCGCGGCCAGCCGAAGCTCGAGCTGGTCAACCCGGTGCCTGAGGATTTCAAGCTGGGCCTCGTCGGCGAGCCGGCGCTGCGCGGTGCGGCGCAGCCGCGGAGAGGTCTCGGCGCGTGCGGCGACGAGCGCGAGCGGTACCAGTCGCTGCGGCCCGTGCGGCCCGTCCACGAGCCGGGACGGGATCTGCCCGGTGCGGTACCAGCTGCGCAGGGCGGCGCGGGAGACGCCGGTGTCGGCGGCCGCCCGTTCCAGCGTCACCCAGTTCGAGCCCTCGAGCTGGGCCGCCAGCTCGAGTTCGAGTTCCCATCCGTCGAGCCGATCCTCCCAGTCCATGACTACATGCCCCTCCCATCGCGGGGAAACAGCCGAGCTTACCTTATTAATAGCATGGTATTGACTGGGTATCGAGCATGCTGCACGGTGGTCTTATGTTTGAGCGATTCACTAACCGCGCCCGGCACGTTGTCGTGCTTGCCCAGGAGGAAGCCCGGCGACAGCAACACAACTACATCGGCACCGAGCACGTGCTGCTCGGGCTCCTCGGCGAGCCCGACGGGCTCGCGTCCCGCGTCCTCGAGCGCTTCGGGATGTCGCTTGACAGCACCCGCGACGAGGTCAAGGCGATTGTCGGCACCGGGAACAAGACAGTCAAAGGGCATATCCCGTTCACCCCGCGCGCGAAGAAGATCCTCGAGCTCGCGCTCCGCGAGGCCCTGCAACTGCACCACAACTACATCGGCACCGAGCACATCCTGCTCGGCGTCATACGCGAGGGCGAGGGCGTCGGCGCGCAGATCCTGAAGCAGCACTCCGCCGACCTCATGCCCATCCGCATGGCCGTGCTCGACTTGCTGTCCGCGGTGCCGACCGCGGCCACCCGGGGGCCCCGCTGGCTGCGCCGCCGGGTCTCCTCCGTGGCCGGCCCCGGCGAGGCGCCCGAGCCGGGCGAGTCGGCGGAGCTGCGTACTACACCGGCCGCCGACACCAGCCTGAGCGAAGCCGCCCGCCTGGCCGGATCACAGCCGGTCGGCTCGCACCATCTGCTGCTCGCCGCCCTGGGCGATTCCGATACCGCCGCAGCCCGGGCCCTCGCCGCTCTCGGCGTCGACCTGGACCAGGCCAGGGAGGCACTCCGCCACGCCGACGTCACCGGCACCAGCGACGAGCAGCCAGAAGAGGCCGGCCGACGCCAGATGCTGATCCGCGTGACCGACAACAAGCTCACGATCGAGGCCACCGACCCGGTGATCGTCGCTCTCGGCGGCGCCGCGCTCCATGCGCTCGGCGAAAAGGCCGATCCGCCTGACACCATTCGCGGCGACCTCCCCGTCAGCGCCAGCCTCGCCAACGTCTGGCAGGCGCTGCATGACTGCCTCGGGGCCATCCAGCGGCACGCGACGTTGCCGACGGAGCCGCCGGGCTCGCCGGGCGGCCCTGACAAGCCAAACCAGTCGGGAACCGAGGCCGCCTAGGAGGCCGGAACCGGACGCGGGCGGATCGTGATCTTCGGGGCGTTACCGGACACGGCTGAACTGCGGCGGACGCGGGGCCGTAGTTAGTGGGTGGGAGCGCACGGACAGGGACCCAGGAACCTAGGAGAGGAACGGTGAGCGGGTCCGATGGCTGGCGGTCTAGACAAACTCGTGGTCCCGGGCAGGCATACGCGGCGGCCGGGGCGGGCCGGGCTGCGCCGGGTGTGCCTGGCGGCGCTGATCATGCTGGTGGCCCAGTACGGCCTGGGCATCTTCCTGAACCTCTACGTCGCCGTCCCGGCCTCCGATGCGCGGGCGGGAATCTTCGCCGAGATCGCCACCGCCCCGCTGGCGCTGACCGTTCACGCGCTGCTCGGCCTCGCCCTGATCGGGACGGCGATCTTGCTGGTGGCCAGGGCCGTGGGTGTACGGGACCGGCTGCTGGCCGTGCTGGCGGCGGCCGGCCTGACCGCTATCGGCGGTGCGTTCGGCGCCGGGGAGATCTTCGTCCGCAACGGTCAGCCGGGCGCGTCGCTGGCGATGGCCATCCTGACCGGGGCGGCGCTGCTGTGCTACGTCGGCATGCTGGCGCTTGCCACGATGGCCCCGCGAGAGGTACCGCGGCGGGCCGCCCGCCCGCGGCGGGCCGCCCGCCCGCAGCCGGTCCCGGCGGAGGAAGGCTGGCCTATCGCGCGGCCAGCCAAGTCCCCGGCCGCCTGGTTCGCGCGGGACTGAGGCGAGTCCGCCGGGTTCGGCGGGTTCCACCGGGTTCGGTGCTGCCTTTTGCCCTAACGTGGTGGAGTTTCACGTTCCCCGTCGGTACCTGCGTCACCGGCACCATCGCCTTGGCCGATCGCAGCGGGGCCGACGTGCTGCGGGTCGCGTCGGTCGCCCTGTTCGTGCTGCTCCTGGCCGCCTGGCTCATCGTGGCGGCGCGCACGGTCGCGGGCACCGCCACCGGCCGGCTGTTCAAGCCGGTTTAGCTGGTCGGGGCGGGGGGCCGGGCGGGTGGTGGCCGCGATCTCCAGGGCCTTGTCCAGGTAGACGCGGTAACCGAGGTCGGCCCGGTAGCCGTGGATCTCGGGCGTGTCCAGGCTGCGCATGAAGGCCAGGATCTCGGCGCTGAACACCTGGCCGGGCACGAGCACGGGATAGCCGGGCGGGTAGGGCGTGACGTAGGTGGTGGAGACGACCTGATCGCCGTTCGCCACCCGCTGCTCCACCTCTTCCGGCTTGAGGTACTCGCAGTAGCTGTCGTCGTAGGACAGGTAGAAGGCACGCCGCACGTCCCCATCCGGCGTGGGCAGCCCGTGGCCGTCGGTGAAGCTGGGGTGAAAGCCGCTGAAGTCGGGCAGCGGCGCCGACGGCGCGGTCAGCCGCAGCACCGCGCGCTCGTGGTCGGCGCGCTCGGCCGGGTTCATGTCGGCCAGCTGGGCCTCCAGTTCGCGGGCGATGGTCACAAGCACCTCGATCAGGTAGGCGACCGAGCTGCGGGTGGTGCCGATCGTGGTCATGAACAGCACGGTGTTCCGCGAGGTCTTGTTGATCTGCACACCGTAGCGGTCCATCAGCTGCCGCCGCTTGAAGGAGTCGCCCTCGATGCCGGTGGCGCCGATGTAGACGGTGACCCGGGACGGGTCAAGCACAAACTCGTCGCACTCCCAGGCCTTAACCCAGTCCGCCAGGCCGGACCGCAGCGGCTGGTCGATGCCCGACGGGCGGTACTCGGCCGGGATCAGGTCGGCCGTGGTCAGGCAGCGCATGTACCGGCTGAGCAGCGGGTGGTTGTGAACGGCGTCGCGCAGCCGCATCGCGCTCTCGAGCTGCTTTACTACCAGCTCGAAACCCTCCAGCGCGGCCTGCCGGCGGCCCAGGTCCAGGGAGGCCAGGATCTGGTAGTTCGGCGAGGTGGAGGTGTGCGTCATGTAAGCCTCGTGGAAGGTCGCCTCCACCTTCTGCGTGAAGTCCTGGTCCCACAGGTGGATCATGGAGCCTTGCCGCAGCGAGGTGAGCGTCTTGTGGGTGGACTGGGTCGAGTAGACCCGGACCCGGGCCCGGGCGGGATCGGGCGTGAGCCGCCGGTCAAGCAGCACCTCGTCGTCGGCGGCATCGATCGAGCCGACCTGCTCGGCCTGAGCGTCGTAACGCTGCCGGTACTCGGGCTGGCGCAGCTTCTCCGCGAGCGTGCGGGCGGCCCGCATGGCGGTGCGCGGCCGGTACACCGGGTGGAACCTGGCGAACGCGAACCAGGCCTCATCCCACAAGAAGACCAGGTCGGGCTTGATCGCCAGGCACTCCTCCATCACCCGGCCGACGTCATAGACGATCCCGTCGAAGGTGCAGTTGGTCAGCAGCAGCATCTTGACCCGGCCCAGCTTGCCCGCCCGCCGCAGCGCCAGCAGCCGGCTCTTGATCTCCCGCAGCGGCACCGCGCCGTACATCGAGTACTCATGCATCGGGTAGGCATCCAGATAGGTCACCATCGCGCCGGCCAGCATCAGCCCGTAGTGATGCGACTGGTGGCAGTTCCGGTCCACCAGCACGATGTCACCCGGCTGCACCAGCGCCTGGACCACGATCTTGTTGGCGGTCGAGGTGCCGTTGGTGACGAAGTAGGTCCGCCGCGACCCGAACGTCTGAGACGCCAGCTGCTGCGCCTCCCGCAGCGGCCCGGTGGGCTCGAGCAGCGAATCAAGCCCGCCGCAGGTCGCCGAGGTCTCGGCCAGGAAGATCTCCAGGCCGTAGAAGTCGATCATGTCCCGGATCCAGTGCGAGTTGACGATCGACTTGCCGTGCGAGATCGGCAGCGCGTGAAATACCCCGGTGGGCCGGTGGCTGTAGTTACGCAGCGCGCTGAAGAACGGTGCGCGATACCGGGCCGCCACGCCGTCCAAGATGGACAGGTGCAGCTCAAGCGACCCTTCCCGGGCATGGAAGATGCGCCGGAAATGATGGCTGAGCCGGCCGGCCAGATCCTCGACGGAGATCTCCGTCATCAGGTACAGGTCGAGTTCCGGCCTGATCCTGGCCAGCGACCTGGCGAGGATCTGAGCGCGGTCATCCGGCGAGCGCTCCATCAGGTCGGCAGATCCGCCGCTGTACGCGAACTGGGCGATCGAGGACGAGTCGTGGCGGGACCGGTGGGCGAACCGGCGGCGGACCACGCACGCCTGCAGCCTGAAGTTCAGCCGCGCAGCCATGAGCGCGTCGTCGAAGCTGGGCACCACGACGATCTCGTAGATGAACTCGTCATCCGGGCGACGCCACCGCCGCAGCTCTTCCCGCAGCGCGCGCTCCTGCTCGTCGGTCAAGTCCTCGATGACGAGGACCTCGAAATAAGGCCGGTCACTCCCGGGCTGCTTGGCCGGGCGGGTATCGCGTTCGTAGGCGTCATCCTCGGTGTGCAGATCAATGGCGTGACCGCCGCGGTAGGACTCGGTGACCAGGGCCCGGTTGGTCCGGCCCACCACCGCGGCAAGCCGCTGGTAATTACCGGCGGCGAAGAACCGCTGCAGCTCTTGAAGGGTCTGCGCGCCGGGAAACGCCCAGAATCGCTCCATCGACCCGAGGACATCCAGCAACCTGGTGACCGTCTCGGCCAGCTGCTCGACCGAATGCTGCTTGGGGCCGGCCAAGGCGAGCTTAGTGGTCGATTCCTCCAGGCTGGACCAGGTATCGTTCCTGAGCTGCCACAAGCTGTTGTACGCCAACGGCTTCCCACCGACCGGCACAGTAACCACCTCCGCGATCTCCGCAGGCAAACCGGCATCTTCGCCGGCCGCCTAACAGGCAGGATGCATCTAGCGGGCGTTTGTGAACAAGGGCACACAGGTATGTTGCCCCGGTTTGCGGTTCCCCGCCGGGAAACCGCAAACCGGGGCTTAACGGGAACCGCCGCGATTTTTAGGCGGCCAGGCCGCCCTACTTCCTACTTGACGTAGGCGATGGGCATGACACGGGGCGCTTGCGGGAGGGGCTCGGACTTGTACTGGGCGCGGATGCCCTCGATGTAGCGGCGGCAGCGCTCGGTAAGGCCCGCGGAGGTCTGCATCCGGCCCTTGGTGACCAGGATGCCCAGGTCGGCGCCGTGGAACTTGAAGTCGCCCGGGCCGTAGACGCGCATGAAGAAGGCCTCGGCCTCGGTGGTGATCTCGTGCCAGTCGTTGGTGACGTGCTCGAAGGTGAGCGCGCCGCTGTCGGCCAGCCGCCAGGAGCCGGTGCGGGGGGCGGCCAGGATGCGCTCCACCTCGTCGCCGGGCTCCTTCATGATCAGCTGCGACCAGACGTCCACCGCGGCCAGCGCGCGCCAGCGGTCGTTGATCTCCTCCACGTCGACCGTGTAGTCCACGTCCATGAACTCGAGCAGGTGGAACAGGAACAGCGGCACGTCGGCGTAGGCGCCGGCCGTGACGTTGGTCATCGAGGAGGCCCCGGATATCCGGGGGTTCAGCTCGCCGAGGTAGACCGCGTCGGTGTCGGTGTCGGTGAGCACGTCGACCTCGAAGAAGCCCTTGTACCCTTCCTGGGCGAGCCGGTCACCCAGCCTGCGGACGTGGCTGATCGCGATGGTGCGCTCGGCTTCCGACAGCGCCTCGGGGAACACGTCGTTGCCGCACCAGCCGCCCTTGTACGGGGTGAGTTCGGGGTAGCCGGTCAGGTCGGTCATGAATGGGCCGACGATCGTGCCGTGCCTGGTGATACACGCCTCCACCGCCGCGGCCTGGTTGTTGATGCGCTTCATCACCTTGACCGGCTGGCCGTCGATCTCGGCGGCGTAGGAGTCCCAGTCCCGTCTGGAGGCGATGAAGAAGGTCGTCTTGCCCGAGTCCCCGTAGGGCAACTGCACGACCAGGTCGTCGCCGAGGCCGGCCGACGCCGCGAGCGCGCAGAGCGCGGCGTAGCTGTCCGCCTCGCCGAGCACGTTCGGGACCGAGGGCGCGCCCGCCTCGTTGCCCAGCTGGGTGGTGACGATCTTGGAGTCCAGCCGCCGCCGCAGCGAATCCGGCGGCAGGATCAGCCTATAGCCCTGTTCCCGGCAGATCTCCTCGGTCTCGGCGTCGAAGAACACCATCGCGACCATCGGGGTCCCGCCGCGCCGGCGCAGGTAGTCGCGGACCTCGGCGTCGCGCAGCAGGTAGTTGTTGATCTCCTCGCTCGAGGAGAACTCGATGTACGGGCGGTTCTCCGGGGCGAACACCCGTGGGTGCTGGCCGTCCCAGGAGTCGTAGTAGGCGATGTACTGGAAGTTGCGGACCCACCGGTCGATGCCGAGCAGGTTGAAGGCCGTCGGCCCGATGAAGTAGATCGGCTGGGAGTTAGTCCGGAAGAACGTGCGGATCTCGGCAATGCCGTCGAGGTGGCGGCGGGACGGGGCTGCGGCGGAGCTTTCTGGACCTGCCATGCTGCCAGGCTAAAGCCACAGTCAGGCCGCCGTCGAGAAGGGATCATGGCCGAAAGCTCGCTGGCTCAGATCACGGTCGGGGGCGGCGGCGGGGCCGTGTCGCCGCTACGGCTCAGGCCGGAGACGACGCCGGCCAGGCGGCGCCGGCCGGGATCCCGGCCGGCCAGCAAGCCGCCGACGGCGTCGAAGGCGCGCAGCGTGTCCTCCAGGTAGGCCGGGTTCTGCGCCTCCGGCCAGGTGGAGAACTTTACGCAGACCGTGTTCGTGTGCCGGCTCACGTACACCATCTGCCCGTGGATGCCCAGGCAGAGCAGCACGTCCCCGTAGTCGCCCGGGCGGAACCAGAACTGGTGGCGGTACCATCCGCCGGGAAACGCCCACTCGGCGGGCGACGCGGCGAACGCGGCCCGCGTGTCGGAGTCGACGGCCCAGGCCTGGCGGAGCCACTGCGGCGGCACGACCCGGCGGGTGTTCCCGGTCCCGTCCGGAACCAGCCCGCCGTCCAGCAGCATCTGGCCGAACCGGGCCACGTCGCGGGCGGTGGCGCACAGGCCACCGTCGTGCACGGCGGTGCCCAGGCCATCGTGCAGCAGCGCCGCGTCGTGACCGGCGCCCATCGGCGCCCAGATCAGCTCGGACGCCAGGCCGGCCATGGGCCGCCCGGCCGCGCGCTCGCACACCCAGCCCAGCACGTCGGACTCCGCGGAGCGGTACAGGAACCTCGAGCCGTGCGGCGCCTCGGCCTGCAGCGTGGCCAGGAACCGGTAAAGCCCGCGGGGCTCGTCCGAGCTGGGTTCCCAGCCGATCCACTCATCGAGCCGCCGGATGTCGGAGTGCGGGTTGGCGTACTCCTCGACGAACCTGACCCCGCTGCGCATGTCGAGGACATCACGCACCAGGGCGCCGGCGTAGCCGCTGGCGGCCAGTTCGGGCACGTAGCTGGTGATCTCGCGGTCGGGGTCGAGCTGGCTGCGGTCGATGAGGACGGCGGCCACGCAGCCCAGCACGGACTTCGACACCGACATCAGCGCGTGCAGCCGGTCCGGGGCGCCCAGCGGGCAGTACCATTCCGTGACCAGCTCGCCGTCCTGTAGCACCAGGTAGGCATCGGTGAAGGTGTCCGCGAGGACCTCGCCCACGGTGCCAGCCGAGCCGTCCGCGCGGGTCATGACGAGGGCGGGCAGGCCATCGGCGGCGGCAGGCGACCGGGGCAGCTCACGGGCCCGGCCGTCGCCGCGGGACACGCGATAGGTAGGCAGGATCTCGCCGACGTGCCAGTACGACCAGCGGTTGAACGGGGGATCCTGCCAGTTGCGCGTGGTGACCGATTCGCCCTGAACCTCGGGATCCGGCTCCTGCGACATAAGCCGAATCCTAGAACACAGGTGGCGCCCCGGCCGCCCGTGACGGCCCCAGGGCGTTAAGTCACCGTGACGGGATCGTGGACCGGCGCACGTCCATTTGCCGATCCTCATTCGTCGTGGTGTTGTGTCGCCCATGGCACAACGGTGCCGGGCCCAAGCCACCAGGGATCGGAGAAAACGCATGAAGTACCTGATGCTGGTCTGCGTCGAGGAAGACCGCTTCGAGAACGACGAGGCGGCCGGGGAGACTGCGGCGGCGGACACGGCAGACACCGAGGACAGCGGGAGTTTCCCCTGGCTCGACGACGTGATCGCCCGCGGCATCCGGCTGGACGGCGACCGGCTCCGGCCTGCCCGGGAGGCCAAGACGGTGCTGGTACGCGACGGCGAGATCTTGGTCAGCGACGGCCCGTTCGCCGAGACCAAGGAGATCATCTGCGGATACGACGTGCTCGAGTGCGCGAACATCTCCGAAGCCGTCCAGGTGGCCGCGGCGCACCCGGTGGCGGCGTTCGGGAAGATCGAGGTCAGGCCGTTCTGGCGCTGACCGCCGAAGCCTTCGCCGATACTGCCGCGCCTGACCCCTGCCAGCACCCCCCGTACCTGAAACTAGGCGGCCAGCGCGGGAAAAACGAGTTGACCTGATTTGGGCGGTTAGGTCATCGTTGAACCAGAACGGGACCATCGGGCGGGTGCGCGGTGCGGCGTTTGCCCCGCAGGCACCAGCCCCACCGGAGCGGGGTGCCGTGCCCTGTCACCGGCACCCCGCTCCCCCGTCTAGCGTCGGTCCGCCAGGCCCTGGTCAGGCGCCGGGCAGGCCGTCGGCCGCGGTGGCCATGACGTCGTAGTCGGCGTCGGACAGCCAGCCGAGGTCGTAGCCGAGCACGACGTCGTCGAAGGAGCCGGGGACATAGGGCTCGGGGTCGTCGATGGCCTCCCTGGCCTGCTCGAGTTCCGGCGGGCAGACGTCCGGTACCTGCGGCCAGCGGCGGGCGCGGAATTCCAGCGAGAGATCGTCCAGGCTGAGGCGGCCGTCCCGGTAGGAGACGAGCATCGCGGTCACGGCGCTGCCGGGAAAGGTCCCGGTGCCGACCGTGCCGCCGATGGCCCCGGCGGACCGCGCGCCGACGGCCCACCTGATCCGGTTCCTTGGCGCGGCCGCGGCCGGGCTGGCCAGCGCCCTGATGGCCGCGGCCGGGATGCGCCGGCCCCCGTGACCGTGCCCGCGGCGGAACGCTTCCTCGCCACGGCGGTGGGCTTCGCTGGAGCGGCGCACCGCCTCGTCGATGCCGATGTCGGCGAACACCGCGGTCACCGCGTAGTCGGCGAACCGCAGCGCGTACGTCCAGGCCTCGGCGGCGCGCCAGGACGCCAGCGAGACGTCCAGGATCAGGTTCCTGCCGTCCATCAGGGCCCGCAGCCCGACCCGTTTGGCCAGGTACTGGGCCTCGGCGTGAACCAGGCCAGCGCGCTCGAGCGGGGAGAGCCCGTCGGCCTCAGGGATGAGGCCGGCCGCGGCCATCAGGTCCAGGACCGCGTCGATGCTGACCGTGAGGTACTGGGACCTGTCCACGCCGGCCTGGTCCAGGGCGGTGGCCTTGTCCGCGCCGGGCAGGCCGCCGGCGATGACCGCGCTGCGCTCGCACGGCACCCCGGCGGCGGCCTGGTACATCCCGGCGACCAGCCGTCCCTGCTGCCGGTTGCGCTCACCCGTCCAGATCACGGTCACCGTCCTTCGCTCCCAGACATCGTGGCCAGGTCGGCGCCGGCGGCGCAAGGGATGTTCACCCGGAGCATGGCACGGAGGGGCTGTTCATAGCTTGCGCAGCAGGGCCAGGGCCCGGGCGGCCTGGTCCCAGTCGACGAACAGGTGATCGTGGGCCAGCCCCGCGATCACGTTGCAGCTGATCCCGGACTCGGCCAGGGTCCGGCTGAACAGGGCGGTCAGGCCGACGTCGGCGAGCGCGGAGACGACCCGCAGCGTGATCCGCGCCGCGATGTAGTCATAGGCCAGGCCGGCCCGGTCGGCATCGGCACGGGTCAGGATCGCGGTGACGCCCTCGTCTTCACGGATGACGGCGAACGGGAACATCCCGGGCGGCGGCTCCGCCGCGGCGAAGACGTACGGTTCGGCGGACAGGTCGGGCTGGATGTCGCGCCACCCGCCGGGAGCGGGTACGGGTGCCGGGGAGTGGGAGCCAGGTCCGTTCGGGATGAGCCATTTTTCCATGAACAGCAGTTCGTCCTGCCGGTAGCCGTGCCGGGCGTAGAAGCTGGCCACGGCGGCGTTCTCCGGCTCGATGAGCAGGTTGACCTTCGGGCAGCCGACCGCGCGCAGGCGGCGCTCGAGCTCGGCGAGCAGGGCCGAGGCGATGCCGCGGCCGCGGCGGTCCGGCCTGGTGGCCAGGCGATGGACCCAGCCGCGCGTCCCGTCGTAGGTGCCGAACACGGTCCCGGCGAGCTCCCCGGCCTCCTCATCGACCAGCACCAGGTCCCGCGCCACGACCGAGGCCAGCTCGCGTTCGGCCAGGTCCGGGTCGAAGCGCAGGCCCGCCGCCCGCCACAGGTCTGTCAGCCGCGCCGCGTCACCGGTGGTCGCCGATCTGATCACCGTGCCTCCCCTCCCTGGAGAAGCGCATGCGAAGTCCCTTCCGGCCTGGCTTGCGGTTATTCGCCGGCGGCGGAGATGTAGATGTGGCCGCGCTCTAGCACCGGATCGAGGATGCCGTCGGCGAGTTCGTCGGCCGCGTCGTCGACCTTGGCGGGCTGCCGGAGCTGGCCGGGATAGCCGACAAGCTGGCGGATGTGGTCGCCTGCGAGGTAGGCGCCGGCGACTATGGAGGAGATCAGGTGGAAACGCCCTTCGGAGTCGTCGGCATGCAGTTGCCGCAGCGCCCGGTCCAGTTCAGTCCCGTCGGCGTCGGCGAGCTGGTCGAGGGTAGACAGCAGCAAGTCGATGGCGTCACGCCGAGCGGCGATGCACCGGTCGAGCCATTCGTCGTAGTCCGGGGCGTGCGTGGCCGACGGATTGTCACCGGCAGCGGGCACGAGCTGGTCGGCGATCTTGTGCAGCGTGCCGCGCTGTGCCGCGCTGAGATCTTGCTGCGATGTCTTGCGCCACCGCGGCACGGAAAGCCGCTGCGGGGCCGGCCTGCTCATGCGGGTACCTCCTGATGGGCCGCATTGTCCGCGATGCCCCGGCCGATCCGCAGGGCCAGCGCAGAGATCGTGCAGGTCGGATTCGCTGCGCCGCTGGTGACGAAGATGCTGCCATCGGCGATATACAGGTTCGGCACGTCATGCGATCGGCCGAGCGAGTCCACGACGGAGCGCTGCGGATCGGCGCCCATGCGGGCGGTGCCCAGCAGGTGTCCCGGCTGATCGACCCACAGCTCGGTCGCGAAGGTCTCTAGCGCGCCGGCCGCCTCGTGCAGCTCCTGCATCCGCGAGACCGTGAACCTGAGGCTTTTTTGCGTGTTCTCGCTTATCCGGTAATTGACCTTCGGAGCGGGGATCCCGCTGCCATCCACCAGATCATGAGCGAGGGTGACCCGGTTGTGCTCCTCGGGAAGATCCTCGATATTCGCGGCCCACAAGATTCCGTTCTCGGCCGTGCGGACGACGTGGTGGAATTTCGGGCCCCAGACCTCGTCATAAGCCGCCGACCGGTGGGCTTCGACCGCGTTCAGCGGCCCGGGGGTCGGCAGGGCGTGCATCTTGCAGCCCCGGACGAAGCCCCGGCTGAGGTCGGTCTCATAGAACTCCAGGCTGTGAATGAGCTGACCGGCCGGGCCGCGGTGGCTCTGCAGATCTTCGCCATAGAAGCCGACGACGCTGCAGTTGGGGTGCAGCATGAGATTTCGCCCGACCAGGCCGGAGGAGTTGGCTAGGCCTTGCGGGTGGGACGGCGAATCTGACAGCAGAAGCAGCCGCGGCGTTCCGACGCCGTTGGCGCACAGGACAACAACCTGGGCCCGCTGGCGGTGCTCGGCGCCGGCACGATCCAGCCAGATCGCGGCCTCGAACAGCCCGCGGCTGTTCGTTTCAATGCAGCGAACCCGGGCGCCGGTGACGAGCTGCGCTCCGGCGCGCTGCGCATGCGGCCAGTACGCCAGGTCGAAGGAGCTCTTCGCGCCTTCCGGGCAGCCGAACTCGCAGGTGCCCCAGCGCGCGCATTGCTCGAGGTTCTTGTGCTTACGGCTGGGGATGGCGTTGGTGCCAGGCCACCAGTGCCAGCCAAGCTCGTTGGCGCCATGGGCGGCGCGTCTGCCCGCCGGGCCGATCGGGTTAGGAGGCAGCGGGTAATCCAATCCCGGCGGATACGCCGTGTCGCCGCCGACACCAGATACCCCAATGAACGCATCGACTTCATCGTAATAAGGCGCTAGGTCGAAGTATGTGATCGGCCAGTCATCGGCCACACCGTCCAGCGTGTTGACGCGGAAATCGGAAGGCAGAAGCCGCGGCCACTCAGCGCCGTAGAAAATGCTCGAACCGCCCACCGCGTTGAACATCACCGGGGACATGTCTGAATCAGTGACATCAATCGGATAGTCCGCTGGCAGCGCCCGGATGTTGGGATCGTGATGCCATTGCTGCTGAATCAGCAGCTCCCACTCGGGGTGGTTGGCGGGAAAGTCTGACGGGTTCACCCAGTCGCCCTGTTCGAGGCAGACCACACTGAACCCCCGCTCAGCCAGCGTATGGGATACGACGGCGCCCGAGGGGCCAGCTCCGACGACGAGCACATCGGCAGTGTCCGGTAGTTCACTCAACTTGAGCTCCGATCACCGCTAGCAGTGCGGGGATGGGCTCGGGGCCACGTCGAGCGCCGGGTTCTGGTCGAAGAACCCGACCGGCTTGAGCATGAACCCGGCCCGTTCGGCTGGCATGACCGGCCAGTCCTCGGGCCTGGTGATGTGGTGACTGCCGACGGTGTACCAGAGCACCACGTCGGTGTCCTCGATCGGGCGGTCGGCCTTCGTCCAGGCCGGGAGCCCGGCGCCGCCCGGGTGCTGGTTCGGGTAATCGCCCGCGGGGAACCGCTCATCGGGATGGAAGGGGGTGACCCACAGGTGCTTCGTCGCGAATACGGCGCGCTGGGTCACCGGCGAGTCGGGGTGGCTGAACGACAGAACGCTGGTGCCGGGGACGAGCTTGTAGGCCGGCTCGTGACCGGAGTCAGTTCTATTGCCCGGGTTGGCCACCAGCCAGTACCGGCCGTGCTGTGGGTCGATGACGCGCTGCGCCTCCGACTCCCGGCGCAGCGGCCGTTTCACCGGCCGGAACGCGTTGCCCAGCGGGTTACCGGGACCCGGAGGGACCGCCTCGGTGTCTACCTCATAGACCGTGTTACTCAGCCCGTCCACGGCCATGTCCAGGCGGACGCTGAGGAAATGCTGATGATGAGCGGCGAGAGTCTGCGGCGCGACCAGGGTGCCGAAATCGCTAGTCTCACCGGGCGGCAGAGCGCTGGTCAGGACGATGCCGGTCAGCTTCACCTCGAACTCGATGGTGCCGTCCTGGTAGAAGTACCAGTAGATCGCGTACTCGTAGTTATCCGCCGTGATGATGAACGAGATAACCAGGCGGCGGCTGCGGCGGGTCTCGGTCGTCCCGAGGGTGGCGTCGAAATGCTTCCACAGCAGGCCAGAGTCTTCCTCATGCAGGCAGATGGCCTGGCTGATCGTGTACGGCTCGCCGTTAACGTCGGCAAGCTCGACGTCGAAGTAACGGATCTCGCCGAGGCAATCACAGCCGAGCTCGAGTGAGTTGGCCAGGATCCCGGCGCCGATCTCGCCGATGTCGAACGCGTTGCGCCAGCCCTGGTACGGCCGCGGATCGGCGTAGGGGATGAACAGTTCTGCGACCGAGGCACGCCACAGGACCGGCCGGACCCCGCCCTGATCCTCATATCCGACGGTGTGCAAGACAAGGCCCTCGCGGGCGGTGAAGCCCAGGCGGAGCCGCCAGCGCTGCCAGCGAACCTCCCAGCCGCGGATTTCGAAGCTCGGGCCCTCGGGCTGGATGATCTCGAGCGGCTTGAGATCGTCGCGCAGCGGCCCGACGCGATCGGCAGCATAGGCGCCGGAACCCGGCGGCAATGGCACCGGGCCCAGATCCTCCACCCGCAGTACCGTCATGTCGTCGAGGTCCACGATGGCGTGGAGGCCATGGATCGGCTTGGCGTAGGCGTTGTCGTCCGGCCGCTCGCGATAGTAGAGCAAGGTCCACACCATCCGGCGGCCCGCATCCTCGGGGGCCGAGAACGTGCCTATCCCCCATGGCTCTACCCGCACTTGCCCGGGATCGGTGATGCCACGACGCTCAAGTCCGGCCCGGATCCGCGAGTCGGCCATCGTCACGACCCCGCATTGGACGCATTCTGCCGGGATGATTGGCGCGCGCGCATCAGGGACGGACCGCCAGGACAGAACTGAGCCGACGGTGAGAGACACCACCGCCTCGTAGGTTGCGTGCTGCCGCGGTTCCAGCAGGACGACGAATGCCTCACGCGGGACCGCGGCGGGCGAGCCCGGACCGGCGGCCTGGCCGGGTACCGGGCGATCAGGCGTGGCGAATGCCACCTGGTCCTTGGGCGGCTCGTTCAAGGTCACCGAGACGAACCGTGCCTCGGGGGTCACCGGCCGCTCTCTCCGGAGGATCTCCACCGCCCGCCTGATCTCGCCTGCGTCCAGGGGATCGAGCGGATGGCGGACCCAGGCCGGGTGGTGCCCGTCAGCGGCGGCCGGGCTGCTCTGATGCTTGTCCCCTGTTGGCTGGCGCGTTACCACTGGCGTTCCCTCCCGCGGGCC
>CAWCUJ010000059.1:0-203768 GCA_963798675.1 uncultured Actinomycetes bacterium
CAATCGCGGGCCCGCGGGCATGGGTGGGCTGCCGACTAGGCTCGCCGAGGGTACCGGCATCAGGGCCCTGTTCGGCAGAAGCGAGCGCGGCGGCAAATCCCGGCTGCCGCTGCCACAGGAGCTCGCCCACGTAGGCGCGATTCTGTACGGGCGCACCTCGAATAGCGGGCCGCGGCGGCCCCGGTCCTGGTCTGCCTGGATGACCTGCACTGGGCCAGCCCGGCCACGCTGGCCGCGCTGCGGGCACTGCCGAAAGACCTGCGACGGCACCCGGTCGCGTGGCTGCTGGCCCGGTCCAGCACACCCCACCGCGACGTGGACTACCTGTTCGGCCTGCTGGAGCAGGACGGTGCCGCCCGGGTCACGCTGGCCCCGCTGGATAACGACGCGGTGGCGGCCATGCTCACCGACGCGTCCGGCGCGCCGCCGGACCAGGGCCTGGCCGATCTGGCCGCCGGCGCCGCCGGGAACCCGGCGCTACTGGCCGAGCTGATCGGCGGCCTGCGCGACGATCACGCCGTGCAGGTCGCCGGCGGACGCGCCGTGCTGGCCTCGGCCCGGCTGCCGCGGCGGATTCACCGCCTCGCGCAGCGGCGGCTCGATGGCCTCAGCCCGCGGGCCCGGCACCTGCTGGTAACCGCGGCGGTACTGGGCCCGGCCTTCCGGCTGGAAGACGCGGCCGAGATGCTCGGCCAGACCCGGCTACCCTGCTGCCCGCGGTGGAGGAGGCGATGGACGCCGCGATCATGACCGCTCGTCGACGAGGACCGCGGCTAACTGCTCCGCGTCACCTTCGTCGGCCCCGGCGTGGAAGAGCTGATCCACTCGGCCACCATCGCCCGTGGCCGGCCAGATCCCGCGATCAGCCGGCTCTGCCGCGCCGTGCCCTGGTTCCCCTCCATCAGCGAGGTCTGGCTCCGCCTCCTCGAGGCCTACCGGGCCTGAGCCTGGCACTCGCCTAGCTCCCTCCCGCGCCGCAGTCGGATGTTTATCCCGAACGGGCCGTGGTGTCTGCCCCCGGTCAACCGTTATGCCACCCAGGGCTCGCTGCGTGCGTGCGTGCGGCTTAGCCAGCTTGACGATGTGAATGCCCTGTCAATCAACGAAATTGCTGCTTACGAGTCTGAATGACCCGCGAGCAGCCATCGAAGGAGACCCATGTTGAGTGACACGGCAATGAGCAAGCGCAAAGCGATCCCGCGCCTTATCCGCGCGGCGGCAGCAGGTGCCATTGGGCTCGCCGCGGCCGGCGGGCTGGCGGCCTTCGCCGGCCCGGCCTGGGCGGCCGACCTACCAGGCACCGCAGGCGCGGCGCCTCCGGCTGTCTTTGTCCAAACTGACAACCCGGCCGGCAACCAGGTCATAGCGTTCGCCCAGCAGCCCGACGGCCAGCTCTCCCAGGAGCAGGTTGTGTCGACCGGCGGCCTTGGCGGTATGGAGGCCGCCACTCCTGCGGGTGGTCTCGTCTCTCAGGGTTCCCTCGCCTACGACCCCGAGCACCACCTCCTCTTCGCCGTCAACGCCGGGAGCGACACGATCTCTGTCCTCTCTGTGGAAGGGAGCCGTGTTCGCCTCGACCAGGTCTTGGGCTCCCGAGGTGAGTTCCCCAACAGCATCGCCGTGCACGGCAATCTGGTCTACGTCGCCAATGCCGGCGGTGCCGGCTCGGTGTCGGGGTTCTCGATCTTCGGGCAGCACGTGGTGCCGATCCCGGGCTCGACCAGGTCCCTGGGCCTCGACGACACCAACCCGCCGAACTTCCACGATGGTCCCGGCCAGGTCATCTTCAGCCCGAACGGCTCGGACCTGCTGGTCACCACCAAGGAGGCCACCAACTCGATCGACGTCTTCCAGGTCGGTCTATCTGGCTATCTCTCGACAGCGCCGACCGTCACCCCCGATGACAGCAACGGCCCGTTCTCGTTCGCTTTCACGCCCTCCGGTCAGTTGGTGGTGTCCGAGGTGGCCTCCAGCGCGCTGCACACCTTCGCCTTCGGTCCGCACGGTACGCTCACAAGCCTCTCGGCCTCCCTTCCCGACGGGCAGCAGGCTCAATGCTGGGTGATCGCCGCCGACGGCTTCTACTATGTGGCCAACGCCGGCAGCGCCGACCTGAGCGAATACACCGTGGCCGCCGACGGGACACCCTCACTGGTCGCGCCAGTTGCGGCCACGACCGGCGCCGGATCCTTCGACGTGACCGCCTCGGCTGACGGGAAGTACCTCTACGCAGAAGCGGGCGGCGGCGGCGGCACAGTCTTCGAGTTCCGAATCAACTCCGACGGGTCCCTCAGCCCGATCGGCAGCGTCCCCGGGCTGGGTGCGGCGGTCGAAGGAATCGCCGTGGGCTGATCCGATGGGGCGGGGGCCATGCTGATCGGGTGCGCCACCCCGCAACGAAATAACACTTCATTGAATCGGATGGGCGGGGCCCAGGCCTGAGCGGTCAGTTCCAAGCGAACGGCCATGGTCCGGGCCCTGCCCGTTACCCGGAATCAGGAATCGTCCGCCGTGCCGAACGCGGAGGGTGCCGTGACCAATGAAAACGTCTTCGATGTGATGCCCCCGCCGCAGCAGCGTCCCGCACACCACGGCGCCGGCCGCGAAGATGCCCGCCGTCCACCAGAAGCCCACGACACCCGGTTCCCGCCGAGGTAACCGGCCAGCCGCCGCCGGGACCGCTCCGCCCATGAGGAGGCGGGACCGGCCGTGCACGACCCGGTCAACCCGCGGGCCCGCAATCGCGGGCCCGCGAGCATCGGGAGGCTGCCGAGCGCGGTCAGAAAGAACGGCGCGGAATTAGCCGGCTTGACGATGTGAACGGCTGGCGAAGCGGCGAGCTTGAGACATGCGGGCCTGAGTCCGTCAGCTGCGGAACCATATCGCAGCCGCCAGTGCTTCGTGACCAGTCATCGAAGGAGACCCATGTTGCATGACGGAACAGTAAACAAGCGCAAAGCCCTGGCTGCCCGCGCGACGGCGGTAGGTGCCATCGGGCTCGCCGCGGCCGCCGGGCTAGCCGCCTTCGCCGGCCCGGCCCGGGCCGCCGACGGCCCGGACACCGCAGGCGCGGTATACACCATGACGAACTCGGCCAGCGGCAACGCGATCGAGGCGTTCGCCCGCGCCAGCGACGGGACGCTGACCCCCGCCGGCACCTACCCCACCGGCGGTGACGGCGGGGCGCTGGACGGCGCGCACTCGATCGTCGTGTCCCGCGACGGCAGCGTGCTGGTGAACGTCAACGCCGGCAGCAACTCGATCTCCGCGTTCGCCGTCACCCCGCAGGGCCTGCGCCTGATCGGCACGGCCAACTCGGGCGGCACCGATCCAGAACAGCGTCACCATCGCCGGAGACAACGTGGTGTACGTGCTCAACGCCGGCTCGGAGACGATCGCCGGCTTCCGGCTCAGCCCGGGTCGGCTGGGCCCGATCCCGCACTCGGTGCAGGCGCTCGGCGCCGGAGCGCTGGTGCCCAAGCAGATCCAGTTCACCAACGACGGCCGGGTGTTGGTCGTCACCGAAAATGGCTCGAACACCATCGACACCTTCCCGGTCGGCCCCAACCAGAAGGCGGGCCCGGCGATCACCACGCCGTCGACCGGCGGCGGCCCGTTCGGGTTCGACTTCGACCGGGCCGGTTACCTGCTGGTCTCCGACGCCGGCCTGTCCACCGGCCGCAGCGGCGCGTCCTCCTACGACGTCGCCGGTGACGGCACCGTGACCGCGAACGGCCCGGCAGTGCCGATCGATCAGGCTGCGGCCTGCTGGCTGGTCGCCGCCGGCCGCTTCGCCTACACCGCGAACGCGGGCAGCGGCAACATCGGCCGCTACGCCGTCGCGCCCGACGGCACCCTCACCGCCCTCGGCACCACGCCGATCGAGAACGACCCAACGTCGTCGCCGCACGAGGAGGGCGTCAGCGCCGACCAGAACTACCTGTACGTCCTGGCCCAGGGCCTGTCGCAGATCGTCGGCTACCGGGTCGGCGCCGACGGCTCGCTTACCCAGGTGACCACCATCCCCGTTGCCGCCGGCTCCTTCGGCGTCGGGGCCAACTGAGGCCACCGGCCACAGTTAACCACCGCCCGCGGGATACGGGAGGCGAGGGTTCTCCCGCATCCCGCGAGCATCCGAGCGCGCTCCTCACGGGGGCCGGCGCAAACCTGAAAATTTCTGAACCTAGGAGGTCGTCATGGCATCGGTACTGATCACAGGAGCGTCGAAGGGCATCGGCCGCGCGGCGGCGGCGGAGTTCGCCCGCCGCGGCCACCGGGTGATCGCCACCGCACCGGACCCGAGCACGCTCGCCGGCCTGCCGGCGGACCAGCGGCTCGCGCTCGACGTCACCAACCCCGACAGCATCACCTCGGCGGTCGGGGAGGCCGGGGAGATCGACGTTCTGGTCGCCAACGCCGGGGCGATCTTCGTCGCCGCCGTGGAGGCGACACCACCCGGGGAGTTCGCGCGGCTGCTGGACATCAACACGATCGGTGCCCTGCGGGTGGCGCAGGCGGTCCTGCCGGGGATGCGCGCCCGCGGCCGCGGGCGGCTGCTGTTCATGTCCAGCATCGCCGGGCGCATCGTGCCGCCGCGCCAGGCGGCCTACGCCGCGACCAAATGGGCCCTCGAGGCGCTGGTCGAGGCCCTGGTCATCGAGGCGGGCCCGCTGGGGATCGAGGCCGCGCTGCTCGAACCGGGCCCGGTCAGCTCCGGCGCGCTCGACCACGTCACCACCTACACCCTGCCCGGCGATCCCTACCCTCACCTGCCCGGCCGCGGCGGTACGCCCGCCAGCCAGATGACGCCGGAAGAGGTCGCGGCCGGGATCGCCGACGCGGCAGAGGCGCCGCAGCTGCCCCTGCGGATCCCCATCGGCCGGCTCGCCGCCCAGATCCTGGCCGCACGCCGGGCCGCACCCGACGACCGCCCGTTCACCCCCGGTACATCCACGGCCGTCCGGTCGTGAACGGCAAGTGGCGACTGACGGAGCTGTTGCTGCCGCTCCTCGTCGCCGCCCCGGCAGGCCGGATCGTCAACGTAGTGTCCGAGTCCTTCAGCCGGAAGCTCAACCTTGGCAACCTCCAGGGAGAGCAGAAGCACAGTTACTTCGGCGCATACAGCGCCTCGGAACTCGGGAAAGTTCTGTTCACCACCGAGCTCGCGCGCCACATCAAAGGCTCCGGCGTGACCGTCATGTCGGTCAGCCCCGGTCCCGCCAGGACAAACTTCAGCAGACCGTCGGGCGTGATGGGCCTGGTGCTGGGCGCGATGCAGCACACCCCGATGGTCAAGCCCGCCGATCAGGCCGCCGGGGGAATCTCCTAGGCGGCGGTCCAGCAACCGGATCACGTACGACGCGGTGACCGGCTAGGCCAACCGTGTAGTGAGCGGAAGCCCCTGTCGCCTCATACAGGCTGACTAAGGTGCTGACGATGACCGAGGAGCTACCCATGAGCTACCGCAACCAAAATCAGTCCCCCGGCAATCCGGGACCGGTGGTGTTCGTGCTTTTCGGGGCGACCGGGGACCTGGCCAGGCGACTGGTGCTGCCCGCGTTCTACTGGCTCGCGCGCGAGGGGCTGCTGCCCCGGCAGTGGCTGCTGGTGGGCAACGGCCGCGGCGACGTCGCGCATGAGAGCTTCCGTGCCCATGTTCATGATGTGCTCACCGAATTCGGCCCCGAGCCGGAGCCCGCGGGGTGGGATGCGTTCGCGGAGCGGGTGTTCTTCGCCGGCGGCGGGTTCACCGCCGACAGCCCCGGCAGCCTGCCCGGCGTCCTGAGCGAGGCCCGCAGGTCGCTGGGCGGGGATCCGCGACTCATTCACTACCTGGCCGTCCCGCCCGTCGCACTTGCCGGGCTGACGACGGCGCTGGACCAGCACGGGCTCTGCCAGGGCGCCCGCGTCGTGTACGAGAAGCCGTTCGGCACATCGGGGGAGGATTTCCGTGAGCTGGACCGGGTTGTCCATTCGGTCCTGGACGAGCA
Organism: uncultured Actinomycetes bacterium; assembly: GCA_963798675.1. Classification (GTDB taxonomy): domain Bacteria; phylum Actinomycetota; class Actinomycetes; order Streptosporangiales; family Streptosporangiaceae; genus Palsa-504. The sequence continues at coordinate 5,991 of CAWCUJ010000059.1, forward strand.
GCAGGTGTACCGGATCGACCATTTCCTGGGCAAGGAGGCCACCCAGGACCTGCACCTGCTGCGCTTCGCCAACGGGTCGTCCGCCGCGTACTGGAACCGCGAGCACGTCGAGTCGGTGCAGATCGACGTGCCCGAGACGCTCGGCATCAGCAACCGGGCGCAGTTCTACGACGCCACCGGCGCGGTGCTGGACCTGCTCGTCACGCACCTGTCCCAGGTGGCCGCCGAGGTCGCCATGGAACCCCCGGCCAGCCTTGGCCCGGTCGACCTGCAGGCCGCCCGGGAGCAGGTCATCAGCTGCTTCCGGCCGCTGGACCCGGCCGAGGTGGTGCTCGGCCAGTTCGCCGGCTACCGCGACGTGCCCGGGGTCGATCCCCAGTCCAGCCGGGACACCTTCGTCGCCGCCCGGCTGTGGATCGACAGCCCCGCTGGCGGGGCGTGCCGTTCTACCTGCGTACCGGCAAACGGATGGCCGAATCCCGGCAGCGGGTCAGCCTGATCCTCCGCGATCCGCCCGGGCCGCTGGCCGGCCAGCTGCCCCGCGCCGGCAACGTGGTGTCGTTCTCGCTCGCCGGCGACGGGGAGATCGACCTGTCCCTGGTGGCCAAAAACCCCGGCCCGGGACTGGACCTCGGCGTGGCCCGGGCGTCGATCCCGCTGGCCAGCCTGCACGGCGTCGACCCGCTACCGCCCTACGTCCGGCTCATCCACGACGTCCTGCTCGGCGACCGCTCGCTGTTCACCCGCCCCGACGGGCTGGCCGCGGTGTGGCAGGTGGCCGAGCCGCTGCTGTCCAGGCCACCCCGGGTCAACCCCTACCCGCCCGGCTCGTGGGGACCCGCTCAAGCACGCGACCTCGTCGCGCCCGGACACTGGCTCCTCGGCCAGTAACCCGGGCAGGTCGCTCCTGCCATGCAGCTGTGACTGCTGGACGACGCGCCGGTGATCCGCTCCGCGACAAACGCGGCCAGCGGCGCAAGCCGCTGAGCAACGGCAGCATCAACAAGACGCTCGTGACCCTCTGCCAGATCTTCGACCGGCGGTTGAGCGCGGACCGCTCGCAAGCCATCCGGCCAGCGGCAGGCGGCGCTGGCCCAAGCCCGCCAAGCCGCTGCGCCGTGTGCTCGAAGCCGACGAGCTCAAGGACCTCCTGTCGGTGGCAGCGGAGATCGACCGGACCGCACGCCGGTTGGGGATGCCAGCTGGCTTTGTGTGATGATCTGGCCATGGGCCCTGCCCGGGCATCGGATGCCGTTGCCGGCCGGTCACCTGCCCGGGGCCGGGAGGAGTCGTGTCCCGCCCCGGGCTGTTCAAGCGGCTTGAGGCGTCGGCGCGGGTGACGGTGGCGTCGGCCCCGCCGGGGAGCGGGAAGACGGTCTTGCTGCGGTCGTGGGCCGGCGAGGCCGGCCTGGCGGAAAGGGCCGCGTGGGTGCCGGTGGGCCGGCAGGAGCGGGACCCGCAGCGGTTCTGGCTGTCGCTGCTGGGCGCGCTGCGCCAGACGGCCCCGGGGTCGGGACTGGTGCGGGGGTGACGGCGGCGCCGGACCTGGACGGGTGGGCGATCTCCGAGCGGCTGCTGACGGACCTGGTGCGGCTGGAGGACCGGCTCTGGCTGGTGATCGACGACATGCACGAGCTGGGGCCGGCCGAGGCGCGCAGCCAGCTGGAGCTGCTGATGCGTGGCCGCGGGCTGGCGGCCCGGCATGCTGTCCCACCACCGGTAGGCGGCAACGGCCGCGCCTCTATATCTGCGGCCCGACGCCGTTCGTCGAGGCTGCTGCCCAGGCGCTGGTGGGGCTCGGGCACCAGCCCGAGGCGATCAAGACCGAACGGTTCGGGCCGACGGGGAGCTGAGATGGACGAATTGATGCTCGACGGCAACGCGGTCGCAGGCATGCTTGGGCAGGTGTTCGCCGCCGAGATGACCACCGCCACCATGACGTGCGGCAACTGCGGCATGGCCGGCCCGGTCGGGGCGATGCACGTCTTCCGCGGCGCCGGAATCGTCATGCGCTGCCCGAATTGCGACAACGTCATGGCGAAGATCGTCGAAGACGGCACGCGCATATGGATGAACTTCGGCGGCATGCAAGCGCTTGAAATCACCCTCAGAACAGACCGCCGGTCTGTGGCAGGCTGGCTCGCTCACGCAACAGAATCTCTGATCTTACGCCGATGCCGAGTCCCTGCTCCAGATAGTGGCCAGGCACTGGCCCCGGTCATACCCGTCCGGCGGCGCGCCGGGCGAGCCGCGCATCCCTGCGCCGCCGGGGGTGATACCGCGACCACGGGCATACAGTCGGCGGTGATGGCGCGCCCGGCAGCGCGCCAGCGGACTTCCGGTAGCGGCCAGCACTACAGCCGGTTCCAGGCTGAAGTCGGCGCCGGGCGCGAAGCCGCCGCTGCAGCGAGCACCCACTTCGGTCTGACCTGCCGTGGCGGTGGCGAGCGCCTGCCCGTGGCCGGCGGCGAGGCGGGTGGCCGGGTTTGAGGTTGGCGGCGCCGCACAGGTCAGCGCAGGACTGCTAGGCGGCGGCCGGATCGCGTTGGCTATGACGGTGATGGCGAAGACGAGGTAGGCGGCGATGATCAGGGCGCCGCTGCGGCGGTTGAGCCCGCGGCCGGCCAGGCCAGGGCGATGGTGGCGACGGTGAGGACGCCGTACCAGACGGCAACCCGCAGGGCGCCGCCGAGGCCGGCGCTGGTGATGATCACGGCGGGGATGAGCAGCCCGGCCAGGACGTTGAGGGTGTTGCTGTTGAAGGATTCGGTGAGCGTGGCCGAGGCTCGTCCCCGCGGGCGAGGAAGACGGCGGCGACGGCGTTGGGCATGCTGGTGACCGCGGCCAGGACGATGGCGCCGGTGATCACGCCCGGCACCGCCCAGCGGGTGCCGAGTGCGGATGCGGTGCGCTCCATGGCCGCGCTGGCCGCGACGACGACGGAGAGCGCGAGGATGGCGACGGCAGCGTCTCGCGGGCCGCCCTTGCCGGGGTGGATGGCGTCGGACAGTTCTTGTTCTTCCTCGGCGACTGCCCCGGCGAGCCAGGATCGCAGCCGTGGCGGGAGCGGGAAGGCGGAGCGGCCGGAGGGGTGCAGGGCCGACACGTACACGTAGGGTGCCAGCACGGCCAGGGCGAGGGCCAGGGCGGCAGTCGGCGTGATCAGGCCGGTCACGGCGGCGACGGTGAGGGCGGCGATCCACAGCGCCACGGTGCCCTCGAAGATGACGACCCGGCGGTGCAGTCGGATGCCCCCGGCGAGCACGGCGCCCAGCCCGATTAGGGCGGCCAGGTTGAACACGTTGGAGCCCAGGACCACGCCGGTGCCGACATCGTGCTGGCCGTGGGCCAGCGCGGTCGCCGCCGAGGTGACTTCCGGGGTGTCCGCCGCCAGCGCCGCGACGAGGCCAAGGAGCGCTTCTGACAGGCCGAGCCGGGCGCCCACCCGTTCCAGCCGCACGACCAGGACGGCGCTGGCACCGAGGCTGAGCGCGGCGGCCGCCGCGAACACGGCAGCCGCCCAGGGCGAGGACATCATCGGGTGCCGCGGCCCGGCCGGATGAATCCAGCCGGTGCGGTAACCCCGCACGGTCCAGCCGGCGGGGGACGCCATGAGACACCCCTCTGCCGTCTTGGGGCGCCTGGCTGGTTGGTCAGGACACGCTCCGCGCGGTCTGGCTGGTTCCGAACGCGCGTCCGGCCTGACCGGCCAGCGTGACGGCGACCAGCCGTGCCTGCAGCGAGGGCCTGGAGCCCGGCCTGGCCTGGAGCATGAACCGGCCGTAATACTGGCCGTTGCCGAAGGTGCGCAGCTCGATCTCCTCCCCGGGCAGGCCCGACAGGTCGACGTCCCACCGGGAGCGGCCCACCCTCCCGGTCCCGTCTGGCTCCAGGCGCGGCGGGTGGCCGGGCAGGGCCCCGTACTCGAAGCGTGCCCCGTCCAGATTCAGCACGCCGGCGAGCTGCGCCCTGACGCGATCTTGCCGTCCAGGATAAGGTACGGCGTGCCCTCGGCCAGCGCGCGCTCCAGCTGCTCCCGCAGGCCCGGCGCGCGGGCCGCCAGCACCTCGATCACCTCATCGAGGTAGCGGTAGGCGGTGGACTGCGGCAGCCCGAACCCGCCCGAGCCGCGGGATGTCGCCTTTGTCCCGGAACCAGGCCAGGGCGAACACCGCCTGCTTATAGCAGCCCAGCCTGCGGGTTCCCTTCCGCGTGCCGATCTCGCGCCGGTGCCCGGCGAGCAGCCGGGAAACGAACCAGATCAGCTCCCTGGGCACGTCGAGCATGACACGATAGGAGACCACGCGGAGCCTCTCCCCGGTAGCGGGCTGTTCTTTGGCGAGACTTCTTCTACCGGGGGCTCCGCGCCTCCCCGGCGATCTCCGCGTATGTCCGCGTGTCTGCCCGGACGTCCCGCTACGTCACATTTGCCCGACTCGTCCTTGCTGGGAAAACGTCATGAGGTGGAAGCCGAGGGCGAACGCGAAGTCTGCGCTGGCATCCACCAGGCCATCAAGTACCCCTCGCCCGCCGCGGCTGACGCCGGTTACCCGCTGCTGACCTCGCGGGTCAGGTCCCTGGTGGTGGCGTACTCCACCGAGTACTCGAAGGCCCGTGAACTTGCCGATCGCTAACGACATCCCGCTTGTGTCCGTCAATGGCGAAAAGGCGCTGAACGGAGCACGGTAGTCCCGCCTGCATGGCATGCACGAATCCGCCCGGAAAGTCAGCGCCGCCGCCCGCTTCGGTCCCGGAAATGTGATCGGATCGGAGACGGCAGCGGGCTTTCGGTGAGCGGAGCGGCAAACCTTAACCGGACAGCAGTGCCCGGGCAACCTCGTTCGGCTGGTCGATCTGGGGCCAGTGGCCCGCGCCGGCCAGGATCGTGGTCGTTGCTGTGCGCAGGTGCTTCGCCAGGTCCTCGGCCACGCCGGTGTTGAGGTAGGGGTCCTCGGCACCCCAGATCAGGCGGAAGGGAATGTCCAGCCGTTCAAGCTCTGCCAGGTGCTTGTCGTTGCGGGCGACTTCGGGCAGGAGATGCGCGGTCATCTGGCCGAATGCGGGGCCGGCGCTGGGCTGCCTGCGGAAGTTCTCATCGATGAGCGGACCGAGGAACTCGTCGTACCCTGCTCGCTTGTCGCTGGCGAGGGCAGCACGGAATTGGCCGCGCTGGAACTGCAGCAACTCGGCGAAAAGCGCGGGGTTCCGCAGGAAGTGCTGGCTGAGGGCGCTCAGCGAGGGAATGGCGAAAAGCCCGATGAATTCGGGGAACCGCAAGGTCTCGGCGTTGGCGTAAAAAGAGTTGAGCAGCGCTACTGCGGCGGTGCGCCGGGGGTAGCGCAGCGCGAAGTTCACCGCCGCGGGGCCGCCGGCGTCATGCGCGACCGGAACGACCGTGTCGAGGTTCAAGGTGTCGACGACCGCGAGCAGGTCACCCACTTGCTGGTCGAAGGAGTACCCCTTGCCGGGCTTGTCGGATGCGCCGAAGCCGAGGAAATCGAAGAGCACGACCCTCCTGCCAGCGCTCGCGAGCAAGGGGGCGACCTTCTCGAAGATCCGCAGGTTGTCGGGGAAGCCGTGGAGCATGACGAACGCGGGTGCGGAACCGTGGTAGTCACGGATGTAGAGTTCGCCGCGGCTCGTGGGCACGCGCCGTTCCTGGTAGATGGCCTCGCCGCCGTTCGATACGGCGGGACTCGGCGCCGTCATGACTCCACCCGCGCGGGCGGGACGACGGTCTTGATGAGTCCGGTGGCCACGTCGTAGACGAAGCCTGAGACGTAGACTCCGGCGGGGAGCCTCCTCTTGAGGACGTCGACGTCGACGCGGAGGGAGGCGGCCGGGTCGGTGACCGCCTTGGTGTCCAGGTCACTGACCGGGATCTCGAAGTACTCGGCCAGCACTTCGGGAAACACCGCTAGGTCCCTCATTCCGCAGCCCGTGTGATGCAGGACCACCAGGTGCGCGTCGCCTGGGGGGCGGCCATCGCTATTCGCCTGGCTGACCTTCGCGAGCATCGCCAGCGTGCGGAGCGTCGCAGGCGTGACGCGTCCGCCGACGTTGCGGATCACGGTGGCCTCGCCGAGCTTGAGTCCCAGCACGTCGCTCGGGTCGACGCGAGAGTCGACGCACCCGATGACCCGCAGGTTTCCTCCGGGCCTGATGGTGAGGCCGGCGAAGGAGCGGCCGTCGGCGAACGTGGCGTTCCGCCTGATCAGCTCGTCCGTATCGATCACGGTGCCCCGCAAGCCGTGTCGAAGGTCGCATGAGAAGCCTCCTTACTTGCCGTTCACGACCGGACGGCCGTGGATGTACCGGGGGTGAACGGGCGGTCGTCGGGTGCGGCCCGGCGTGCGGCCAGGATCTGGGCGGCGAGCCGGCCGATGGGGATCCGCAGGGGCAGCTGCGGCGCCTCTGCCGCGTCGGCGATCCCGGCCGCGACCTCTTCCGGCGTCATCTGGCTGGCGGGCGTACCGCCGCGGCCGGGCAGGTGAGGGTAGGGATCGCCGGGCAGGGTGTAGGTGGTGACGTGGTCGAGCGCGCCGGAGCTGACCGGGCCCGGTTCGAGCAGCGCGGCCTCGATCCCCAGCGGGCCCGCCTCGATGACCAGGGCCTCGACCAGCGCCTCGAGGGCCCATTTGGTCGCGGCGTAGGCCGCCTGGCGCGGCGGCACGATGCGCCCGGCGATGCTGGACATGAACAGCAGCCGCCCGCGGCCGCGGGCGCGCATCCCCGGCAGGACCGCCTGCGCCACCCGCAGGGCACCGATCGTGTTGATGTCCAGCAGCCGCGCGAACTCCCCGGGTGGTGTCGCCTCCACGGCGGCGACGAAGATCGCCCCGGCGTTGGCGACCAGAACGTCGATCTCCCCGGCCTCCCCGACCGCCGAGGTGATGCTGTCGGGGTTGGTGACGTCGAGCGCGAGCCGCTGGTCCGCCGGCAGGCCGGCGAGCGTGCTCGGGTCCGGTGCGGTGGCGATCACCCGGTGGCCGCGGCGGGCGAACTCCGCCGCCGCCGCGCGGCCGATGCCCTTCGACGCTCCTGTGATCAGTACCGATGCCATGACGACCTCCTAGGTCCGGAAACTTGGCAGGTTTGGCTTCTAAACCATGAATGCCACGCTGGGCCTTCGCTGGGCGGGCTGGGCGGGTCAGGCGACCTGGGGGTACAGGCCGGCGACTCCGGCGGACAGCCCGGCCAGGACGCGCCTGCTGGTCTCGTCGGCGATGATCTCGGCGTCGCCGGCCGCGATGCCGTCGATGGCCAGCTTGGCGATGGCGGCCGGGTCGGACTTGGGGACGTCGAGGTGGCGGGTCATGTCGGTGTCCATGTAGGCGACGTGCAGGGCGGTCACCCGGGTGCCCTGCGGGGCCAGCTCCAGGCGCAGGGCGTTGGTCAGCGACCACTCCGCCGACTTGGCGGCGCAGTAGGCGCCGGACCTGGGGATGCTCAGCCAGGACAGCGCCGACAAGATGTTCAGTACCGCCCCGCTGCCGTGGGCGGCCAGCTGCGGGGCGAAGGCCCGGGTCACCGCGAGGGTGCCGAAGAAGTGGGTGTCCATCTCCAGCCGGATGGCGGCCAGGTCCCCGATCAGCAGCGACGACCCAGTTGACGAGCCGGCATTGTTGACCAGGATCGCCACGCCGCTGGCGGCCTGCGCCGCAGCGGCGACCGAGGCCGGGTTGGTGATGTCCAGGGCGATGGGGGTGACGCCCGCCAGGTCCATGGCGTGCGGGTCGCGGGCCGCGGCGTAGACGCGGGCGCCCCGGTCGCGAAGCTGGGCGGCCAGCTGTCGTCCCAGGCCACGGTTGGCCCCGGTCACCAGCGCTGTCTTGCCTGTGATATCCATGATGTCTCTCCCTTTGAGTCTGTTTTTCGCAGCGCGGGACCCACGGCTGCGGGTCCCACGCTGATAGCCGGTTCAGCCGCCGCTCACCGAGGAGCCATTCGCTGTGGCCACGATGTCGCGGCCGCGATCCGCCCTCGCCCTCAGCCAGCCGAGCTGGCGACGTCGCGCGCCCCGGTAGAACACCACCACGCCGAACTGGCCGACGAACATCGTTGGCACCGTAACGGTCTTACCGCCGGGGACGGTGAGCGTCAGTTCGGGGAAAGGGTCACCGGGGCGCAGCAGGGGCGTGGGCAGGCTCCTCAACGGTCTGGGGTCAGTCGTCCGGCGTGCCCATGGACATGGACTCTTCGTGCGGCATGTTCGCTCCTTCCGTGTGGTTTCCTGCGTGCTCGTTCGGCATCCAGGGCTATCTGCAAATCCGGGCTGCTCGCCGAAGGCCGGTCTCGTTTTGGCCCAAGCTGGCCAGCCCTGCCAGGTCGACACAGGTCACGTCGTGCGCCTTGATGAAGACCATGAGGACGCTGCCGCAGGTCCGGCAGCGGACCACAGTGCCAGGAGCCCGCCGGTAGACGACGAGTTCAGCCACTGGCCTGCAGGTGCCGCAGGTGCCGCAGGTGCTGTTCGCGGCGGTCATCTCTGTACCGAAGACGTCGATCAGCAGGCCGCCGATCGCGTTGCCGTCCACTGCGTCCATCAGTGCCCTCCTGGGGTCCCGGACCGCTCGGTCCTCATCCCGCTCGGGCGGATAGCCGAGCCACGCGAGCTGGGACTCATAGCCGGGCAACTCCTCTGCATCAGCGGGTCGTTCCGCGAGACATAGGTCCACCTTCGCCGCGTGCCTGGAAGCGCACATCGTCAAAAGTGCTAATTGGTCTTCTCAGGTCCCGCCGAACCGCTCGGCCTTGATCCGTTCGGGTGGGTAACCGAGCCCGATAAGGTTCTCGGCGACTGCCTCGACGAAGGTGGTGGGCCCGCAGACGAACGCGAGGGGATGCTGGCTGGCTGGCCAGACGATCTCCGCCAGCATCGCGGCATTCACCCGGCCTGAGTAACCGGTCCAGCCGGGCGGCTGGCTGCGGGTCAGCGTGCAGATCACCTGCACGCCGTCACGGTAGTGGTCGAGCTCGCCGCGGTAGATCACATCGGGCAGGGTGCGGGACGAGTACAGCAGCCGGGCCGGGACGTTACTGCCGGTGCGCAGACGGTGCCGCAGCATGGAGCGCAGCGGAACGACGCCCGACCCGCCGGCGAGCAGCATCAGCGGGCTGTCATCGGTGGGCTCCCACACGAAGTACCCGCCGATCGGGCCGCGCAGCTCCAGTTGGTCTCCGGCCCCCAGTTCGTCGGTGAGGTACGTTGACACCTCGCCGTTCTCCAGCCGCTCCACCGTGATGGCCAGCGGCTCCCCGGGCGCCGAGGCAATCGAGTAGGAACGCTCCGCGGTGTAGCCGTCCTCGGCGGTCAGCCGCACGTCCAGATGCTGCCCGGCACGATGTCCGGGCCAGTCCGGCGGCTCCAGCCCGATGGTAACCACCGAGGCCGTCTCCCGGGCGATGGAGGTGACGGCGGCGGCCGGCCAGGTTAGTCGCCGGCGTACCGCTGTTGTTTCCATGGGTCCCCATACATGTGATAGCCGTAGGTCTCCCAGAATCCGGGCGCGTCGTAATCGCGCAGTTCCAGGCCGCGCACCCACTTGGCGCTCTTCCAGAAGTACAGGTGCGGCACGAGCAGCCGGGCCGGGCCGCCGTGCTCGGGTTCGAGCGGCGCGCCGTCGTAGCCGAAGGCCACCCATGCTTTGCCGCCGGTGACGTCCTCGGTCGGCAGGTTGGTGGTGTAGCCACCGTCGCAGAACGCCAGCACGTAGCGGGCCTCGGCCGCCACCTGGTCCAGCAGCGTGTCCACCGGCACGCCCCGCCACTGGGTGCCGAGCTTCGACCAGCGGGTGACGCAGTGGATGTCCGCAGTGACGGTTTCGGCCGGCAGCGCCTGCATCTCCTGCCAGGTCCAGGACTTGAGCGTGTCGCCGCCCTGGGTAATCGAGAATGTCCACTCCGGCAGCGGCGTTTGTGGCGTCGGGCCGGCCGAGAGCACTGGGAAATCCGCGGTTACGTGCTGACCCGGCGGTACCCGGTCCTCTTCTCCGGCCGGGACGCTGCTTCGGCCGCGAAATCCGCGCGAAATAGGGCTCATGGCCGGTTAGCTCCTTTCTTGCTACGGGACTGAGTCCGTAGCAGGCAGAATTCCTGCGCCTAAGGCCGTCCACATCGTCAAGGTGGCTAATTCCGCACGGGCGCCCGCCAGGGCCGTTGCTCTGGAAGGCTTCGGCAGGGCGGCGGTGAGAGTCATGAGCCGGCTGCCGCTTCCTCGATGACGATGCGGGCTAGTTCGACGCGCGAGGCGATCTGCAGCTTGCGGAATGCCTGGCGCAGGTGGTGGGCGACGGTATGGGTGCTGATGTACATGCGGGCAGCGACCTGGTTGTTGTTCAATCCCTGAGCGACGAGCCTGGACACGGCCTGCTCGGTGTCGGTGAGGCTGTCCCAGCCGGCGACAGGCCTGGTGGCGGGCGTGGTCCAGTGGCGGCGGCGGACGCCGAGCTCGCGCAGCCGCCGCCGGATGCGGGCCTGGTCGCGGTCGGCGCCGGTCTGGCGGTATCCGTCGAGGGCGGTTTTCAGGTGCCTGATGGCATGTTCCCTGGCCGTGCCGGTAAGAAGGATGGCGAGGTCTTCGGCGGCGGAGGCTCTGGCCCACGGGTCGGGGTGCTGTGCCGCGGCCTCGCCGAGAAGGCCCGCGTCGCGGGTGGCGAGACCTTGGCTATGCGCCGCGGCCGCGGCCAGGGCCGGGAACCCCGGGTTGGCGTCGGCGAGGGCCACGGCGGTGCCCGTGACCTGGCTGGCCAGGGGCTGGTCGCCGGCCGCGAGCGAGGTGCGTACCAGCCAGGCCGCAAGGGCCGGTTCGCCGGCCAGCAGCCCTTGGTGTGCCGGGAGAACGGCAGCGGCCTGGCGGATGTGGCTGATGGCGGCGGCCGGGCCGTCCCGCGCTTCGGTGATCTGGGCCTGGGCCAGGGTGGTCTCGGTGCGCGCGTACAGGCCGGGGAAATGCGGCGGCATCGGAACACGAAGGCTGGCGATGTGCTGGGCCGCGGCCGCGATGTCGCCGCGGCGCAGCGCGATCACGGCCAGGACGCAGTGGGCGGTCGAGGCGTACCCGTCGGCTCCTAGCGTCTCAGCGTCAGCCAGGGCCGTCCGGCCGGCGGCGTCGGCGGCGGGCAGGCGACCGTTCGCGAGGTGGATGCGGGCGCACAAGATGGACAATCCCGCGTGGGCCGGGATGGCGTGCAGCGCCGGGTGGTCGGCGGCGTGCAGGATGCTGTCGGCTTCGTTGAGCTGGCGGAGGTCGACAAGGGCGGCGGCGAGCGCGAGCAACGGCTGGGGGTGGCGGGCATCGTGGGAGATGCCGGTGCCGCGGCGGGCGGCGTCATGCAGCAGCCCGAGCGATTCGCTGATCTGGCCGTTGTCCCAGGCGATGAGCGCGCGGGCGGCCAGGGCTGCCATGATGGTATGGCTGTCATGCTGGCTGGGATCGGCAAGGATGGTGTCGGCCAGGGGCACGGCGAGTCCGTTGCGGGGTCCGGCCAGGGCCAGCAGGTGCGCGGTCAGCGCCTCCTCGCGCAGGTCGTGCGGCAGCTGGGGCTGGGCCAGGACCGTCTCGGCCTGGTCGGCGGCGTAGCTGGCCGGGCCGCGGTCGCGCAGGATCGCCGACAGAGCGCACCGCAGCCGGGCTTCGGCAACCGGCGGCAGCGGTTTGGCCAGGGTGTCCTGGGCGAGCCGGGCGGCCTGGTCCAGCCGGCCGGCCGCGGTCAGGGCCTCGGTGGCGGCCACCGCGCGGGACAGCGCGCCGGGGTCGGCCGGGGGTGTCAGCTCCAGTGCACGCAGCGCCAGGTCGGCGGCGGTTTGCGGCGCCGAACCCAGCGTCCGCGCCGCCGCGGTGTCAAGATCGGCCAGCGATGCCGGGTCCCCCGGGTGCGCGGCCTGCAGCAGGTGACCGGCGGCCCGGACGGCGGTTTCGCCGCGGTTGAGCAGGATCTGGCCGTACTGCCGGTGCAGCGCTTTCCGCGCGGGCCGCGGGATCATCTCGCCGAGAGCGCGGCGTAGCAGTTCGTGCCGGAATGAGAACGCGTTGTCGGCGGCGGTCGTGATCCCAGTGTCCATCGCCTCCTCGAGAGTGGGCAGCAGCCCGGCGGGCGTTTCGCCCAGCATCTCCGCCGTGTCCTCCAGCCGGAACGCCGGGCCGAGCACCGCCGCGGTCACCAGCAGGTGCCGGGCCCGCTGGCTGAGGCCATCAAGCCGCCGCTGCGCGACACGGTGCACCCGCCGCGGCAGCTGGGCGGAAACCAGGACGGCGCGGCCGCCGGTGACCCGGACGGTTTTGTCGTCGCCCAGGCCGCCGATCAGCTCGGTGAGCAGTGCGGGGTTGCCGGCGGCACCGCAGGCCAGGGCCAGCAGCGCTTGATCCGGCGGCGAGCCGAACGCGCGGGTGAGCAGTGCCGCCACCGCGTCATCATCGAGCGGCCCCAGGGTGATACGGGCGGCGCCGTCCTTCTCCAGGAGGTCAAAGAGGTATTCCGTGTCATGCTGCGGTGTGCTGGCCCGGGCCAGAAGCCAGGCGATCGGGTGGCGTTTCAGTTCTAGTGGCAACGTCCGCGAGGCTGCCAGGGTGGCCGGGTTGGCCCACTGCAGGTCATCCAGGCACACCAGGACCGGAGTTGCGGCGGCCCGCTGTTCCAGATGCGCACGCATCTGGCTGATCCACCACCCGGGCGCGGCTGACAGGTCGCGATCGGGATCAGTGGCGGTGAGCCTGGCGAATGGCTCCCCCAGCGCCGCGCGCAGCGCGAAGAACGGGAGGGCCCGGCCCAGCCGGTCGGCTGCCCCCGCTGCCAGCGAAAACCCCTCCCCTGCCGCCACGTCGGCGGCCTCGCGCAGCAGCAGGGACTTGCCTATCCCCGGCTCCCCCTCCACCAGCACCACACCGCCAAGCCCTCGCTGCGCGCGGCGCAGCAGGTCACGCACTGTCCGTTGCTCGGGCTGACGTCCGCACATAGCCTGATCGTCGGCATATCGCGCCCGCGGCGCAGTTTCCCCGCATAGTCCTGGCGAGGAGTCACTGATCACCGCGGTCATGCCACTGCCCGGCCTGCCGGAAAGACCGCCCGATCACGCCGGGTGCCTGGTGAGCCTGTTACCTGGTCAGCCGGCAGCCAGGGAGGGGCGGCGTGCAACCCGTCGGCAATCGCGCATGGGCCGGACTTAAGCGCTGAGTCCGCGAACGCCGCACCTGCCACGGCACGCGCCCAGCGCATCCGGATCACCGCCGTTTCGGGATGATCGCCGAACTCCTGTGCCACCAGTTCGGCACAGCCTGAGTAGCCGAAAGCACGGATCGCCGCGGCGACCGCCTGCCGCACCTGACCCGCGCTGGGCTCATCGCTGCGTTGCAGCTCCGACGCAAATATGGCGTCAGCTTGGCAAGCGCCAATGCTCAAGTAGGGCATCACCCGCCACATGGCTGGCCTCCCTGGCGTACTCATCAGTCCCGGCAAGTGCCGGTTCGCACCCGAGAGCTCCCTGGTCACGGGTCTCCCGGGCTCGAACGGATAGGTCCGCCCTAAACGCTAGGGATCCGGTAAGCCCGATCGAATCCCGGAAGTTCCTTAGTTCTGCCGGTAGCGATAGCGGCCTTGCCCGGAATGACTAAGGACTTTCATGGATGCGGCGTCCGGCAAGCTGGCCATAACGTCTGAGGAGAAGCCAGTGATCACGAGGATGCCGACGCCCCGAAGGTGGAACGAGCCAGCAATGAAGGACGATGACCTAGGACACCACGTCGCCGCCGAGCTCTCCTGGGATCCCCAGGTGGGCAGCGAGACGATCGAGGTATCGGCCGCCAGCGGCATAGTCACGCTGCGGGGTCAGTGACCAGCTTCCGGCTGAAGCGGGCGGGGGGCAGGGCCGCGGCACGCGTCCGCGGCGTTACCCGGGTCGCTAATGAACTGCGAGTACATATTCCGGACAAAGACCGCCGGGACGACGAGGACCTGCGCGGCGACGTGCTGGAGGCGCTGATGCTGGACGTCTCGGTGCCAATGACCGTCGATGCGCAGGTCCGGGACGGCTTCGTCACCCTGACCGGCACGGCGCAGTGGCACTACCAGCGCGAGGCAGCCGAGCTCCGCGCCGCCAGCGTCCCCGGCGTTGCCGGTATCGACAACACCATCACCTTGACCCAGACTCCCGATGCCCGTGAGGCACGGGACGCCATCCGCGCCGCGTTCCGGCGCGATGCCGCCCTAGAACCGGACGGGCTCTCGGTCCAAACCTCCTCTGACGGGCTGGTGATCCTGTCCGGCACGGTCAGCTCCTGGGCCGCGCACGATCACGTGGTGACGGCCGCCTGGTCCGCGCCTGGCGTCACCCGGGTCGATGACCGAATCCGTGTCGAGAGCGGGCTGTAGCTCACCGTCAGTACTGCTGCGGGGGGGTTCCTTTGTCGTTCCGGAACGTCCGTGCGAGCTGGGCCCGATTGCTGACGTCAAGCTTGCGGAAGATCTTGCGCAGGTGGTACTCGACGGTGCTGGCGCTGATGAACAGCCGGGCGGCGATCTCCCGGTTGGACAGGTGCTCGGCGACCAGCCGGGCGATCTGTTCCTCCTGCGCGGTAAGCACCTCCGGGGTCCCCGGGGCGCGCGGGCGGGCCCGCTCGCCGGTGGCGCGCAGCTCGGCCCGGGCCCGGGCGGCGAACGCTTCCATCCCCATCGAGTCGAACATCTCGAAGGCGGTGCGCAGCTGGTCCCGGGCGTCGCGGCGGCGGCGCTGGCGGCGCAGCCACTCGCCGTACAACAGGTGGGCACGGGCGAGCTCGGGACGGTGCCGGGTGCGGCCGAGCCGGTCGATCGCCTCGCGATAGTGTCCCTCGGCGGCTTCTCCCTCGCTCAGCAGGGCGCGGGTGCGCGCCTCGATTCCTAGCCCCAAGTCGGTTCCGCCTGCCCGGGTCGTTTCGGCGAGCAGATCCAGGGCATCGCCGGCGATGCGCGTGTCGCCGGTGCGCGCGGCAGCCTCGATCAGCTCGGGCAATGCCCACACGGAGACATATACGTGCTTGTGCTCGCTGGCTTGCCGAGCCGCCGCCAACGCCTCCTCGTAACGACCCAGGCCGTTGTAGAGGACGGCGGCCACCCAGTGCGCGATTGTCACCGAGACTCCCTGGCCCATGGGTATAGCCTGCTCGATGATGGACTGGACCAGCGGGATGGCCTCGGCTTTCCCTCCCTGGAACGCAGCCAGCATGGTAGCGGCGACGGGTGCGAAACGAGACCCGGTCGCCTCGCAGACCGCCCCGGCTTCGGCGATCAGCAAGGTGGCAGCAGCAAAGTCACCGCTCCACACGGTCTCGATAGCCATTCGGTTCAGAAGGAACGAAAGCTGGTCGAGCGCGCCGACGTCGCGGGCGAGCTGAACCTGCCTGACGGTCAGGCGCCAGCCCTCGTCGTCCCAGAGAGCTTCGTCCGCCACCGTGGCGATAAAGCCCCACCGGAGTGTCTCTTCCTCGGGGATGCCTGGGCTGGTAAAGGCGCTCGTGGCCCGCCGCAGCAGCGGTGCAGCGGCTGTCGGTCCGTCGGTGACCAGCAGCGCAAAACCGTCCAGCACCAGGTCGACCAGACGCGGCGGGTGCGCTGGCGGGGGAAGGGCCCGGGCGGCGCGGGAGACCTCAAGCAGGTCGCCGGCGCCCGCCAGATATCCGGCGAAGAATGCCGCCTGCCACGCGTCGACATACGTCTCGCGGGCCAGGTCGAGGTTGAGCGGTTCGAGCCGCTTAGCCGCCTTCAGCAGAAGCGGGGGAGCGTCGCTGCCCAGGCCGGAGGCGAACGCGATCCTCCCGCGCAGCAAGTCCGCCCGGGCGGCTTGAAACTCCTCCATCGACCTGGCCTCCGCCAAGGCCATGAGCTCGCTGGCCTTGCCGAACTCGCCGGCCTGCAGGCTGGCCTCTGCCGCGGCCAGCGTGCGTTCGGTGCGGGGCCCCGGGTCGGGCGTCAGGTCCGCCGCGCGTTCCAGGAACGCCGCAGCGGCGGCCAGTCCGCCGCGCGCCTGTGCCCGGCTCGCGCAGCGATCAAGCTCCGCGGCGACATCCTCGTCGGGTTCCGGCGCGGCTTCGGCCAGGTGCCAGGCCCGTCGGTCCGGGTCAGCGTCCGGGTCGGTGACCCCGGCCAGCGCGGCATGTGCGCGCCGCCGCGTCCCCTCCGGGGCCGCGTAATAGGCCGCCGAGCGGATCAGCGGATGCCGGAACCGCACCCGCGGCTGCCACGACACCAGCCGCTGGGTCTCCGCGGCCTCGCCCGCCTCCGGACCGGTCCCCAGC
This sequence comes from uncultured Actinomycetes bacterium, assembly GCA_963798675.1. Classification (GTDB taxonomy): domain Bacteria; phylum Actinomycetota; class Actinomycetes; order Streptosporangiales; family Streptosporangiaceae; genus Palsa-504. Next base: position 22,258 of record CAWCUJ010000059.1, read on the forward strand.
TGCCCGGCTGCCTTCGCCACCAGCGCAGGATCCCCGGTCGGGTCGGCCGCCGCCACCGCCAGCAGCGTCTGGGTGTCTACTGGCAGGGCCCGCACCCGGGCCAGGTACAGCTCCTGCAGCCGGCCCCCGAACCGCAGCGGCCAGCTCAGCGGCACCGCCCCCGACAACTCCTCCGCGGTCAGCTCCCCGGCCAGCTCCACCAGCGCCAGCGGATTCCCCGCCACGCCCGCTACAACCTGAGCGCTCACCCGTCCATCTACCCGGGCGCCGGCCGACGTGGCCAGCAGCTCACCCCCTGCCTCCTCCGGCAGCCCGCCGAGCATCAGTTCCGGCAGCCCGGCCAGCGCGGCCGCCTGTCCCTCCCCCTCCCGGACGGTGAACAACATGCCCACCCGGTCGGCGTACAGGCGGCGGGCGATGAATCCGAGCACCTCCACCGACACCTGATCCAGCCACTGTGCGTCATCGACCACGCACAGCACCGGCTGTCCGGGCGCCGCGTCGGTCAGCAGCGTCAGCGCCGCCAGCCCGACTAGGAACCGGTCCGACGGCGGACCGTCGACCAGCCCGAACGCCGAGCCCAACGCTTGCCGCTGCGGCCTGGGCAGCCCGTCCAGCCTGCCCAAGAACGGCACCAGTAGCTGGTGCAACCCGGCGAACCCCATCCCCATCTCCGCCTGGATCCCGGCCACCCTGGCCAGCTGCATGTCATGTGCCTGCCCGGCCGCCCACTCCAGCAGCACCGTTTTGCCGATGCCCGCATCCCCCCGCAGCACCAGCACCCCGCTCAGCCCGTCCCGGACCGCCGCCAGCACTTCCTCCAGCGCGGCGGTTTCCGTGGTCCGGTCCAGCAGCTCGCTAATCGCTCAGCCCTCCCGCCGCGGCCGCGACGGGCCAGCCATCTCGGTCCGGCCACAGGACGGCATCCGACCATTATCGCTCACGCGTCATCCGGGAACCAGCAGGTCTTGACCGGCCTCGCAGGTCCAGTCGGGAAGCGTGGGCGAACGCAGGGGAAGCCGTATCGGCCTACATAACGAGCAGGTAACAGCCGCGAGGATGATGCGTCACAGCCAAGCATTCAGCGAAGGCTCATGATCCCAATCGCAAGGCGACAACGCTGTCCAGAAACTATGAAGAACAAGTGGCTCGCCGCTGAGGAGGAGATCCCGGACCCGATGGCCGGGCTGAGGCCGCCGCACGTCCCGGAGAGCCCCGTTCCGGTGTTCGCCGCCGGGGACCTGCGGGGACTCGAACGCACCTGCACCGGCCGGTCGTTCCAGCAGCGCCGCGACGCCGCCGTGATCGCCGTGTTCGCGGCGACCGGGATCCGCCTGTCGGAGCTGGCCGGCATCCGGTATGACCCGGATGACTCACGGCGCGCCGACCTCGACCTTTGGCGCCGGGAGATCACCGTCCACGGCAAGGACGGCACGACCAGGACCGTCAAGATCAGCCACGACGCGGCCCGTGCCCTCGACAGGTACCTCCGGGTCCGCGTCCGGCACGCCCAGGCCTGCCGCCCGCCACCCCGCGGTCATACTGATCGAGGGCGAGGCGGGGATCGGTAAGACGCGCCTGCTGGACGAGGCGCTGGCGGACGCGCGCGGCCGGGGGATGCAGGTGGCAGCGGGCCAGGCGGAGGAGCTGGAGCGGACCCGGCCGTTCGGCCTGATGGCCGGCATGTTCGGGTGTGCCCGGATTCGCCGGATCCGCGGCGGGCGGCTATCGGGGACCTGCTGGCGACCGGGAGCGGTGGGGAGCGGGACCCAATCACGGTGACCAGCGACCCGGGGCTGCGGTTCCGTGCGGTGGATGCGGCCCAGCTGCTGCCTGACCCATCACCTGGTGACAAGACAGAAGAGGCCACCCGTCGGCGGCGCTGCGGCTCGGAGCCGGCTATGCGGGGGATAGGGTAGCCCGGGGTCCTGACCGGCTAGCTAGGGTCTACGCGGGAGGCAGGGATGGCACGCACCCATCTGGCGATCACCGTCGAGCTGGTGAGCGGCGGGCAGCACGCCGCCTTGTGGCCCCGGCCGGGCAGGATCATGATCGCCTCCCGGTCGGCGACCTTCGAGCAGTTCGCTGAGGCGGTTGATGGCGCGTTCGGCCGATGGGACCGCAGCCATCTGCACGAGTTCACCCTCGCCGACGGCACCAGCATCAGCCCGGCGAAACGGTGGAACGGCGACGAGCCGGAAGGATCGCTGGACGGGTCCAAGGCCCGGCTGGGCAGGCTACGCTGCGGTGACCAGTTCGCGTACGTGTTTGACCTGGGCGACATGTGGTCACATCACTGCACCGTCAGCCCTGGACTGGCCGACCCGATGGAAACCCTCGGGATCATCCCGGACAGGCCGCTGCCATGGTTCGGCTGGGGTGACATCCCTGACCAGTACGGCCGCCGCTGGAACGGCTACGACGGCGAGACGCCCCCGCCGCCGCGGCCGGACGGCCTGACCGACCTCCCGCCCATCCTTCCATGGTGGGGACCACAGCCCCGGCAAACGCGGGAGACCACGCCGCCTTCCGACGTCACCGAGATCAGGTACCGCGACTTGATCCCAGCAACCCGTCCACCCGCCGGCTAGCAGCTGCGTGCGGTGCGGCCCCTGCTACCCCTGGCGGCACATGGTTCCCCGAGTCCGATGTCCCGGGGTAGTGCTGGTGGTACCGATGCTGGAACCGCCTGCTGTCGGCAGAGACTGCGGCGCCATCCGCCATCCACCTGCACATTCACGGGTCAGGCGTCTTCGCCCTGGCCAGCACGGCGCCGGGCCTCGTCGCGGGCGACAACGGTCACGAAGCCGATGATCAGCTGCCGGGCTTCCGGGCTCAGCCGCAGGAACGGGCGGAGCTGGTCGGCGGTGATCCGGGCATCACGGATCATGGCCAGCATTTCGACCTCCTCTTGGACCAGGCCGGCCTGATTCACATCGTGGTCGCCGAAGAAGAAGGCCGGCCGCACACCGAAAGTCCGCGCCATCGCCTCGATCAGGCGCTTCTGCGGGTTGGTGGCCTGCCCGTTGCGCAGCTTCCAGATGGTGGTGTGGGAGACCCGCTCCCCAGTCGTCTTCCGGATCAGGGCCGCGACCTCGGCGCTGCTGTAGGGGCCGCGGACGGCGGGATGCGCTGTCGAAATGAGCCAGTTCACCCTGTCCGCCAGCGTTCGCAAAGGAGGTGTGCTCTTGGTGCCGTGCGCAACCTCACCCGGCATCACTGAACCTTCACGGGGCCAGATGCGGCAAGTAGATATCCTCGATCGGTCACGGCACCAGGTTGCCGCCGGCTCGACCCGGGAGCAATCACCGTGCACCGCTACAACTTCGACATCCCAGCCACCCTGCGCCTTCGCGAGCTGATCGCCGACTACGGGCGCATGCGCGGCCTGGAAGAGATGACGGTACAGCAGCGAGGCCAGCGGCTCAACGAATTCGTTGCCGAACTGCTCAGGTACTGGGGTCTCGGTCGCGTTGAGGCCAACGTCCGGTCGATCGGCGAAATCGATGTGGCCTTCGCCATCGATGACACCCGGTTCATTCTCGAAGCCAAATGGGAACAGGCACCCGTATCCTTCGACCCCATCGCCAAGCTCTCCCGGCGGATCACCCAGCGCCTCACCGGAACGCGCGGAGTCTTCCTTTCCATGTCCGGCTATACCGCCGAGGCGATAGGCGACATGCTCCGCGGCCAGCAGCCCGACATACTGCTGCTGGACCGGTCGCATCTCGAAGCCATGCTCTCTGGCCTGTTCTCCCCAGCGAACCTGTTCACCGGGCTGCTGGACCGCGCCTCCTACCGCGGCGAGGTCCAGGTGCCGCTCACCGGCCTGTTGATGCCAGACGACAGGTCGCCCTTGCCAGCGCTGACAATCAGCTCTCCGGCAGGCGACTTCCCGCCAGTCATCACCGAAACGGCCCCGGGCATCCACGCCGAAGTCGTGCTGCACGGCACCCAGCCGCAGGACACCGTAATTGACGGCATAACTGTCGACACGCAGGAACGACTGCTCCTGACCACGCCAGCGGGCATTGTCCGCGCTGACCTGAGTTCGGGCGCGCTCGGCTGGGCTGCCCCCATCCCCGGGTGCCGGGGAAGCGCCCACCAACGCGCCGACGGCAGCATCCTGGTCATCTGCGGCGAGACTGTCCTGCGCTGGGACGGTCACGACTGCCAGATCCTGGCCGGCGGGTTCACTGGCGGCACGTCGCTGTTGCCCGGACCCGACGGGCAGGAGTGGGTCTTCGATTACAAGACGGCACAGTGGATGCAGTTAGCACCACCCTCGCCCGCGACTGCGGGCCGCCTTACCCCAAGCTCGCTGTCGCCATCACCCGGACCCCTCAGCTCGATCGTGGATGTCCCGTCACGGCGGGAAGTCAGGACCATCTCGCCGACCTGCCTGTTCGCGCCCCCACAGAATCCCCACAACTCCGTGTCCGCGGCCGGCGGCACCCACAAAAAACCCACGGACGAAACGGCATTGCCCGGCACAAGACGGCACGGCTGCTAGCATGGCCTTGTCAGCCCTGACAAGCCTTTATGCAGGCAGCACGGGCTGACGCTAATGACAGCCCCGGGCGCTCCCAGCCATGACAGACCTTCTGTTAACCGGCAGGTTATAGGTTCGAGTCCTATCGCGGGAGCCACTTGGAGCTTCCGTCGTCAGCCCTTTCACCTGCGACAACGCAGGAAGAGAGGGAATCCCCATGGCGCAGGAAGCGCCCGCGCAGACCAAGATCCCCACAAAATCCCCACAACCGGCGCGCCGCGGAGCCGCGCGGTCCTCCGCCGGGCGGGCGAAGGTCGGCCGCACGGCACGCGGCAGGGTCCTCGCGAGCGGGACCGGACGCGCGGCCACCCGGGGCGGCGGGCCGGTGATCGAGCTGAAGTGCGGGATCACGGTGTACCCGGCCCGCGAGGAGCAGGGCCGCTGGCGGGCGGTCTGGCATGAGAACGGCGAGCGGCAGCAGTGCGAGGCGGCATCCGAGGAGAAGCTGGCCGCCAAGCTGGAGAAGGTCACCGAGCGGCTGGAAGCCGACGCGCCCCACATGAAGCTCCGCGGCGCGGACCTGATCGCGTACTACCTGTCCCCTGACCGCCTCCCGGTCCACGGGCAATGGTCCCGCAAGCACGCGCACACCCAGCGCAGGCTGTGCGAGCGGTTCGCCGCCCCGGTCATCGACGCGATCCTCTGCCAGGACATCACGACCGGGCACATGCAGAAGATCGTCAACGCCGCCCCGACGCCGGGGGAGGGGGACCGGGTCCAGGGCATGATCTCGGCCCTGGTCGGCGCAGGCCTGGAGGGCGGGTACCTGGCCAACCCCCGGCTGGCGAAGGTGCACTGGCAGGCCGGAGACCGCCCGATCCCCGCACCGAGGGTGACCGTCGCGGGTGAGTCGGCGCTTTTACTTCGTCGAGTTCACGCCGGCCGAGGAGCCGGTACGCTCGGTGCTCTCGAAGTGGCTTGAGCGAAACCACCATGGCGACGAGTCTGCGCAACTGCTAGCGGTCCTCAACGAGGAGATTGCTAACGACGAGGTCGCCATCGGCCCGTCCTACTTCATGACCGACGCAACTGCCGGGCCCGACCTTGAACGGATCTGGCACCGCGCGATCATGCCGCTGCTCGGCGAGTACTACTACGGCACCAGGTGGGATCCCAGCCGGTTCAGCCTCGCAAAGCTCAGAGCGCGACTGAGCGGCCGGGCGGCCGCACCCAACGAGGGCGTGCCGGAGGAGCAGGATACGCAGCCGTGATCGCGATGGACGCCTGGTCAACCCAGAGTGTTCAGCTTTCGCACGAACAAGCAACACAGCTTGCGCCGTTGGTCCTGATTGATGTGTTGGCCGGTCCAGCCACAGATACGTGGACGCTCGTGAGTAACTCGCGCATCGGTATGGCAAGCGGCCCCGGATGGGAGCTTCGAGTGAGCCCGAAGCTTTCTGTCCCGAAGCTGTTCTTCCTCCTTGCCTATGCACTCGACCCGAACGGTTGGAAGGACGAATCTGCTGACTTCAGCCGCGAGCCCGACCTGATGGACGCCGTAGCGAGCGGATTCTCCTGGCACGCGCTGCGCGCGATCGAGCAGGGTGTCCTGCGCGGCTACGTGCATGTTGAAGAGCAGCTGACAACGATCCGAGGGCGCATGCGCTTCGGGGCTCAGATCGCTCGTAACGCGAGTCTCCCGTTCCCTGTCGAGCTCGCGTACGACGAATACACCGGGAACATCCTGGAGAACCAGATATTGAAGTCGGCCGCGCTTGCGCTATTGCGGCTCCCGCAGGTCCCGACATTGGCTCGCCAACGACTCATGAAGCTCCGCGCAGTGCTCGACGACGTCTCAGCGGTCGCCCGGCCTCGGGAGGTTGAGATTCCGCCGCTTACGCGACTAAACCAACGTTACGTGCCCGCGCTTCAGCTCGGAGCATTGATCCTGCGTGCATCCTCGATCGACGCGCCCAAAGGTGAGCTTGGCGCCAACGCGTTCGTGTTCGACATGAACAAGGTGTTCGAGGACTTCGTCACCATCGCGTTGCGAGAGTCGATGGAGCGCTACGGCGGGGAGATCCGATCGCAGTGGCAAGGTCACCTGGACAGCGAGAAGCGGATCCGAATCATCCCCGACCTGAGCTGGTGGATAGGTGGACAGTGCATGGCTGTCGCCGACGCCAAGTACAAGTCGCTGGCTCCCGCATCGATGCCAAACGCCGACGCATATCAGATGCTGGCGTACTGCGCGGCAATCGGCTTGCCGCGAGGATTCCTGATCTATGCGAAGGACAGCGGGGCCGAGGCTCGCACACACTCGGTCATCAATGCGTCATGCTCGATCGAGGTGCGGACACTCGACGTGGGGGCGCATCCAGAAGTTCTTCTCGCGCAGGTCGAGGTATTGGCTGCCGAAATCGCGCGTAGCCGCACCGAAACCGGTCGAGCCTCCCGTCTGCAAACCCGTCGCACATCGGTGCTCACAGCGCGGAGATCTTGGAGCCAGTGACAAACCGAGTGACAACGATCTCCGCCTTAAACCCCGGGGTGAACGAGCGGCGGCGCCGGGGCTTCTTCTCCGTGCTCTTCATGATCGGACATCCTTCCGGGGATAAACCCCTGATGATGGATGTCCGTCAAAGCGGGTCAGGCCCATCCTATGGATCGCTCGACGTGTGCTTGGCAATCTGAATGCGAGCTACTGGCGGGACATCGCTCGCGGTCAGCAGCTCACCTTCCTGGCAAGGTGGTCTCTGGATGAGGCAGCTATCGGCGAGATGCCCTGCGCAGCACGCCGTCGATCACCACGTCAATGGCGAAGCGGAACCGTTCGCCGGGATCTCCGGCGACCAGCTGAGCGGCGTGGGCGGTTATGAGCGGAAAGTCGCCGGCCTGCAGGCGGGCGAAGTTGGCCGTGATTTCGGCCGCCAGTGCGCTGGGGTCGGTGCGCCGCAGCTCGGCCTCGATGGCGGCGTACGTCACCTGGGCCGCGAGGATGTCGGCCGCCCACGCGGCGTCCTGAGCGTCGAGGCCGCCAGCAAGCAAGATTCCCAGGAGGTTCTCCAGCAGCCGCATGGCCACTTCGGTCCGTGGCGGGTCGACCATGGTCGCTGCGGCCATTCCGGGGTGCGTGACGAGTTCCCCGCGCAACCGCTCCAGGAGGCTGTGCAGTTGGGCACGCCACCGCGACGGATCGGGCGTTTCCAGCTTGACCGCCGCGATGATGCGATCGAACATCGCCTCCAGCAGGCCGTCACGACCTTCGACATAGACGTACAGTGAGCCGGCTCCGGTATCCAAGGCGGCCGCGACCCGGCGCATCGATACCGCGTCCAGGCCCTCTGCCTTGAGGATCGCGACGGCGGCGTCGACTATCGCCTCTTCGCTCAGCGGCGCCTTTGCCGGGCGATCACGAGTCGAGCGGGGTCGGCCCGGTGTCTTCATGTGCGGTGGACCTCCAGGTTCTGCCCGGCAGGGCGGCGATCACCCTTGACCTTAACGCCATGCCGTGCGTACAGTGTACGTAACGAACAGTGTTCGTGACAAACACCGTTTGCAGGGCGTTTCGGAACGGCTCGCTTCTCCCTCTGACCAGAAAGCCATCATGGACACCGCCGCCGCCACCACCAGATCTTCCGCCGGAGCGCGGCTCTACAGCATGCGCTGGATCGTGGCGGCCGTGGTGCTGGCCGCCAACACCATGGACCTGCTCGACGCCACGATCGTGAACGTCGCCGGCCCCTCTATCCACCGCGAACTCGGCGGAGGTGCCAGCACGATCCAGTGGCTGAGCGCCGCCTACACCCTGGCCTTTGCCGTCCTGCTGATCGCCGGGGCACGGCTGGGAGACATCTTCGGCCGCCGCCGGATGTTCCTGCTCGGCTTGGCCGGGTTCACCGGCTTCTCGGCCGCCTGTGCCGTGGCGCAGGGCATCGGCATGCTCATCGCCTTCCGCGTCCTGCAGGGAGGCTTCGGCGCCCTGATGATCCCGCAGGGCTTCGGCCTGCTGAAGGAAGTCTTCGACGACGAGGAACTGGGCCGGGCAACCCGCCTGTTCGGCCCGTCAACGGGTCTGGCCATGCTCGGCGCACCGATCCTCGCCGGTGCACTCATCGACGCCAACCTCTGGAACATCGGCTGGCGACTGGTCTTCCTCATCAACGTGCCGATCGGCCTCATCGCGCTTCCGTTCGCGATCCGATCGCTGCCGAGCGGGGTCAGTCACCCCGACCTCAAGCTCGACGTCGGCGGCGTCTGGCTCGTCGGCCTGGCGCTCGTGGCGATCATCTACCCGCTCATCCAGGGCCAGACCGACGGCTGGCCAGCCTGGACGTTCGCGCTCCTCGCGGCCGGCGCGGTCCTGCTCTACGTCTTTGTGCGCTACGAGCGACGCCGCAGCCGCAACGCCTTGATCGAGCCATCCCTATTTGCTAACCGCATGTACCTCAGCGGCATCGCGGTCATGCTGTCCCTATTCGGCGCCTTCGGCGGACTGCTGCTCTGCGTCTCGCTGTACGGCCAGCTCGGCGAAGGGTGGTCGCCGATCCACGCAGGCCTGACGCTGACCCCGATGGTCGCCGGCATGATCGTGGGCATGCTCGTGTCGGGCATGCTCATCAAGCAACTCGGACGCCACTTGCTCCACATCGGCATCCTGTTCATCGCCGCCGGCACCACCGCGCTCGCCCTGATGCTGACTGGCGTGCATAGCGCCTCGACCTGGGACCTCGTTCCCGGCCTGCTGCTGGCCGGTGCGGGAGTCGGCATCGTGCTTGGCCAGCTCATACAATTCATCCTGGCCGCGGTCAGCCTGAACGAGGTCGGATCGGCGTCCGGCGTCATGGAAGCCTCGCAGCAGCTCTCGACCTCGCTCGGCGTTGCGGTTCTCGGCACCATCTTCTTCGCGATGTTCAAACACCACCCCGCGACCGACGCTCTCCGGATCACCTCATGGGCCTGCCTCGCCCCCCTGGCGGCCGCCTTCATCTTCGTGTTCCTGCTGCCCAAGCACGCGAGGGAAGAAGAAGGACATTGAGAAGGTCACGTTCAGCTCCGGCGGCTCGCCTTGACCGGCGGGAGCACCAGTCCGCTGCTGCCCGCCACGATCGTGAGCTCTGGCGGCTCAGTCGCGTCCAGTCGATCTTCGGCGGCACCACCGAGATCATGAAGGAAATCATCTAGAAGCGCAGGTCGGGGCGGGCGGGATGGCGGTAGTATTCCGCGCTCGCGATGAGCGGCTCGGCCGGCTAGTCGCGCTGAAGATCCTTACTCCGGCGCTGGCATCGGACGTCGTGTTCAGGCGGCGGTTCATCGCGGAGTCGCGGGCGGCGGCGGCGGTGGATGACCCGCACATCATCCCGGTGTACGAGGCGGGCGAGGCGGACGGCGTGCTGTTCATCGCGATGCGCTTCGTCCGCGGCGGTGACCTGGGCCTCGTGCTGGACCGGGAAGGCGCGCTGCCACCGGCCCGGGCGGCAGAGTTCATCTCTCCGGTGGCCTCGGCCTTGGACGCGGCGCACCGCGCTGGGCTGGTGCACCGCGACGTTAAGCCCGCGAACATCTTGGTAGATGCGCGCCCGGACCGGGCTGACCACAGGGAAGCCCTGGAACATGGGCCATTAAGTTGACAGACCCAGGTGAGACTGGGCTGCTCGTGGTCAGGGGGCAGCCACTTGTGGCCTTCGGCGATTACGACGTGAAAACGGTGCGGTCGCCCGGATCTTCTTTGTCCCGACGCGAGGGCAGCGCGCTGGGCCCGCGCCGAACACGGTGACCCGCATCGCCAGGCCCGCCTCCCGCAGCCGGGCGCCGTCTAGCTTCCGGTTCTGCTCCGGTTAGCGATCACACGATCGGGAGCCAGGGCTGTGATCGCAGCCCGTTCGGGATTCTTGGGGCCCAGCGCGGGTCACCGCCAAGGCGGCCCGATGAGTGCGCCAGTCGGTGGCCGCTACCAGCCGGCCCAGCGCGGACCGCTGGCACCCAACATGCCGCCCGGGAATTTGGGTCTTGACCGCAACATGTGCGTGACGTACGGTTCTTATATAGGACTTCTAGTTCGTAATTACGAACCGACTAAATACCCCTTCCGGGCCAAACGTGTCAGCAGCGAACCTGCAGCTCTACCTGGAAACCAAGACCGTCGTCCTCAAAGACACGCCCACTAGCTACCGGCAGTAACAAGCCGCGGGCAGGAATCAGGGAGTATCCATGACGCAACAACAGCAAAGTACGAATGCTCCTGTCGCGGTTGCGGCGGGTGCGGTGGCCGGGCAGGCGCCGGTGCCGGCGGGCATGCGGCGCATCGCGGTGGCCAGCGCGGTCGGCACCATGTGCGAGTTCTACGACTTCAACATCTACGGCACCGCGGCCGCGCTGGTGTTCCCGCACATCTTCTTCCCGGCGCTGGGCACGGCGGCCGGTACGGCCGCCTCGTTCGCCACGCTCGGGGTCGCGTTCGTGGCCCGGCCGTTCGGCAGCATCTTGTTCGGGCACTTCGGGGACCGGCTGGGCCGCAAGAAGACCCTGATCGCGACGTTGCTGACGATGGGCATCGCCACGCTGCTCGTCGGCGTGATGCCGACGGCCGGCCAGATCGGCGTGGCGGCGCCGATCCTGATCGTGGCGCTGCGGATCCTGCAGGGCCTGGCCGCCGGCGGGGAGTACGCCGGCGGGGTGCTGTTCGGGGCGGAGAACGCGCCGAAGGGCAAGCGCGGGGTCTGGGCGATGTTCCCCAACCTCGGCGGGGGCGGCGCGATCATTCTGGCGAACGTCACGTTCTTGCTCACCGCCCTGTTCATGCCCGAGGCCGCGTTCGTGTCCTGGGGCTGGCGCATCCCGTTCCTGGCCAGCATCGTGCTGGTCTCGATCGGCCTGTGGATCCGGCTGAAGATCGACGAGACGCCGGTGTTCAAGAGCGAGGTGGCCCGCGCCGGGATCTCCAAGGTGCCGTTCATCGAGGCCTTCCGCAGCCAGCCTCGCCGGATCCTGCTCGCCACCGGCACCGCGATCGGCGCGGTGTACGTCCTGACCTACATCGGCGGGGCGTACATGACCAGCTACGGGACCGAGACCCTCAAGCTGGCGCGCACCTACGTGCTCACCGTCGCCGTGGCCGGCGGGGTGGCCATCTCCCTGGGCGTGGTGGCCGGCGCGCTGCTGTCGGACCGGATCGGCCGGCGGCCGGTGATCAGCGGCGCGGTCGCCGTAGCGGCCGCCTGGTCGCTGGTGCTGTTCCCCATCCTGGACACCAAGTCCCCGCTCGCCTTCGCCCTCGGCGTCCCGGTCACCATGCTCATCGCCGGGTTCGCGACCGGCCCGGTGCCCTCCTTCCTGTCGGAGCTGTTCGCCACCCGCTACCGCTACACTGCCGCCGGGTTCTCCTACAGCGCGGCCGGCATCCTCGGCGGCGCGGTCCCGCCCTACATCGCCTCCACCGTCATCCCCGCCGCCGGCGGGTTCGCGTTCGGCCTCATACTGGCCGCCCTGTGCCTGATCAGCCTGTGCTGTGTGCTGGGCCTCCGCGAAACCCGCAGCTACGAACTAGACCAGTTGAGCGTCGCCAAAGCGAACGCCTGACGTCCGTTTCCCGGGGGGCCCGCGGCGCGGTTACGCGGCGGGCCCCCGGGGCGATGCTCACGGCAGAGCGATCTGCGGCGCTGTGAGTTGCTCCCGGATCAGCCGGCGGTACGTCTGGCGGCGTCACGATGGCCGGCCTGTCAGTGCTTCCGGCAAAAGCTCCGGCCAGCTGGCTGGCATCCTCAGGGCCGTTGAGCCGGGGAGCGTTCCGCGAGCAAGCCGAGCCGGTCGTTGTGCGAGCTGACAGAGCGAAAGCATCTCAGTGAAGGAAGGTAGTCGTGCCGACTAGCGAAGAGACGTACGAGGTCTACGCCCTGCGATATGCCTCCAGAGAAGGGGAGAAGGCGAGGGAATACTACGGATTCCACAGGTACGGAGAACCCAACGCGCCCTGTCCGCTGGATTACTTCTTCTGGCTGGCGCGCAACGACCACCGGACCATCCTCGTCGACTGCGGCTACAGCAAGGACCGGGCCAAGGAGAAAGGCCGGTACACGCAGAACAACCCGAACAACGATGCGCTCGAGACCTTGTCGTACCTGGGTGTCCGGCCTGAGGACGTGGACCACATCGTCCTGTCGCATATGCATCAGGACCATGTGGGGAACGTGAATCGGTTCCCGAACGCGAGATTCAGCATGGCCCGCAAGGAGTTCGATTTCTGGACCGGCCCTTATGGCGCCCGCGAGCTCCCGGCGACCAGTGTCGACTCCGACGAAGTAGGGCTGATCAAGGACCTCCTGCGCGAGGACAGGCTGCACTTCGTGGAAGATTCCGAGACGCTCTTCCCGGGAGTCCGGGCGACACGGCTGGGTGGTCACACCCCCGGCCAGCTGATGACCGAGGTTACAGGCACCTCGGGACAAGTGGTCCTGGCGTCCGACGCCATCCACTTCTACGAGGAGATGGAGGCAGACCGGCCCTTCTGGTTCTTCTGTGACCTGGAAGGCACCTACCGCGCCTATCAGCTCTTCCGGGACCTCAACGCACGGCCAGACACCTCGGTTGTCCCCGGCCATGATCCCGCCGTCATGCGCAGGTTCAGGCCTGTTCACCCGGACCGGGTCGTCGACCTCACCAGCCCCTTGTGATCTCGTCCCCCGGTCTGCCGCGCCGCTCACGGTGCAGGCATCCCGGGATGCTGCCGGGATATTCAGTCCTGCTGGCAGACCCGGATGACGAACCGGGGCCGACTGCGCGGCGGGCGTCCGGCGCCGTGGCAGGCGGACCGCACCAAGCGCTATCGCATATAGGAACAGTTAATCGTTCTGACGACCTGACTGAGTGTGTGGCGCGCCTCGCTCCGTCAATGACGAGCAAGTGGGGACGCCTGGCCCGGCATGTGCCTCCATCGGCTCACCTGCGTGCGAGAGCGGCGGGCAAGCGCCTGGCCGCGCGGCTAGCCGGCCGGTCGCGCATTGACCGGCGCCGGGGATCGTCATATGATTTTGATCATAATAATGGACAAAGATTCGTATATATGAACACTGTCGGCTCGCGCTCACGTGCCCGCCCGACGGTGTTCGCGTGAGGGAGACAACCGTGATCGAGCGAGACACGATCTTCATCGACGGCAAGTGGGTCGGGTCAGCAGGGACCGGGACCCTGACCGTCGTGAACCCGGCGACCGAGGAACCGATCGCGACAGTGCCCCGAGGGGACGCCAACGACGTCGACCGCGCCGCCCAGGCCGCCGCCCGGGCGTTCGAGTCCTGGTCGCGGTCCTCGCAGGAGGAGCGCACCGCGGTGCTCTTGCGCATCGCCGACATCCTCGAGGCTCAGGCCGAGGACCTGGCGCGCTCGACCGTGCGCGAGATCGGCACGCCGATCGCCCTGGCCCGCAGCTCACACGTCGCCACCCCCATCAGCGACCTGCGCATCGCCGCCGCGAGTATCAAGGACATCCTCTGGGAAGAGCGGTTCGACGGCACGATCGTGCGGCGCATCCCCGCGGGCGTCGCCGGGGCGATCACCCCGTGGAACGGCCCGATGCGGATGATCGCGCTGAAGGCGGGCGCCGCTTTCGCCGCGGGCTGCACCATGGTCCTCAAAGGCACCGAGGTGGCCCCGCTGAGCTCGTCCCTCTTCGCCGAGGCCGTCGCCGAGGCGGGGCTGCCAGATGGGGTATTCAACCTGGTCAGCGGCACCGGGCCGGAGATCGGTGAGGCGATCGCGACCCACCGGCTGATCGACATCGTGTCGCTGACCGGGTCGGTGCGCGCGGGCAGCCGGGTCATGGAGCTGGCATCGCGGTCGGTCAAGCGTGTCGCGCTGGAGCTGGGCGGCAAGTCCGCCAACCTGATCCTGGAGGACGCGGACCTGGAGAAGGCGGTCTCTGATGGGCTCACGGACGCCTTCCGCAACGCCGGCCAGGTCTGCGGGGGGCTCTCCCGTACGCTGGTCCCGCGGTCGCGGCTGGCCGAGGCCGAGGAGATCGCCGCGGCGAAGGCGGCGAGCTTCGTCATGGGCGACCCGTTCGATGAGGCCACGACCCTCGGCCCGGTAGTTTCGGACGTCCAGCGCCAGCGCGTGCGCCGCTACATCCAGACCGGAATCGATGAGGGTATGCGGCTCGTCGCGGGCGGCCCGGAGGCTCCAGAGCATCTTGAGCGGGGCTACTACGTGCGGCCGACCGTCTTCATCGGCAGTAACAATGACACGCTGGCGCGGCAGGAGATCTTCGGCCCGGTCAATGTCATGATCCCGTTTGACGACGAGGACGACGCCGTGGCCATCGCCAACGACTCGGACTACGGGCTCGCCGGCGGCGTCTGGGCCGCAGACCCCGAGCGGGCCATGGACGTCGGGCGGCGCCTGCGCACCGGCCGTGTGCGCATTAACGGCGCACCCATCGACATGCGTGCTCCGCACGGGGGCTGAAGCTGTCGGGCATCGGCCGGGAGATGGGCCGCTATGGGGTCGAGGAATACCTCGAGTACCAGTCCCTCATCAGCTGAGACCCGCACCCGCCGAGCCTTCGAGAGGAGCCAGGGTGATCACTGCACAGGCGCGGGCGATGACCGGCCCGACGACGCCGTTCAGCACCGTCACCATCGAGCGCCGCGACGTCGGCCCCAGCGACGTGCTGCTGGATATTGCCTACGCCGGTGTCTGCCACACCGACGTCCACCATGCCCGTGCAGAGTTCGGGCACACCCACTACCCGATCGTCCCCGGCCACGAGATCGCCGGCGTCGTCCGTGCGGTCGGTGCCGGGGTGACCGGCCTGGCCGTCGGAGACCACGCCGGCATCGGCTGCCTGGTCGACTCATGCCGGGAGTGCGCCCGCTGCCTCGCTGGGCAGGAGTCCTACTGCCGCCGCAGCAAGGTGCTCACCTACAACGGGATCGGGCGCGACGGCGCGGTGACGCTAGGCGGCTACAGCGAGCGCGTAGTCGCCGACCAGCGGTTCGTCGCCCGCATCCCGGACTCCCTGCCCCTTGAGTCCGCCGCCCCGCTGCTCTGCGCGGGCATCACCATGTACCAGCCGCTCCGCCTGTGGGGCGCCGCACCCGGCTGCCGGGCCGCCATCCTAGGGTTCGGAGGGCTGGGGCATATCGGTGTCCAGATCTCGCACGCTCTTGGCGCGCACACGACCGTCCTCGAGCTCACCGAGAATCGCCGCGCCGACGCCGAGCGCCTCGGGGCGGATGACTACCGGACGACCGCTGACCTGGAGTCCGCGCGGGACTCGTTCGACCTGATCGTGTCGACGGTCCCGTCGAACTATGACCTGTCCGCGCATCTCGACCTGCTCGACTTCGACGGCACGTTCGTCAACCTCGGGGTGCCGGACGAGCCGCTGCGGATCGCCCCCTACACCCTGCTGACCAACCGGCGGAAGCTCGCCGGCTCGATGAGCGGCGGCATGCCCGAGACGCAGGAGATGCTCGACTTCTGCGCCGAGCACGGCATCAAGGCCGAGATCGAGCTGGTTACGGCGAAGGAACTGGACCAGGCCTACGACCGGCTCACGGCGGGTGACGTGCGGTACCGGTTCGTTCTCGACACCTCGACCATCGCCGGGGCCTGACCGGCGCTGGATCTCCTGCTTCCCAAGCGCCGCAGACCTGCCGCCACGCGGATGGCCGGCTCGGGCTCCAGGCCGCGCCGGGGCGGCGCCGGTGCCGGCGGGCGTGCGCCTGCCTGAAACGGGGCCGCAGGGCCGCGTCGTCGCGCCAGTCGCGGCGAATCGCAGCCCAGCGCCCGATCAGGTCGTCCTCTTGCGTGCAGTCGAACGTGTGCCGTACGGCGCCGGCTCCCCATCCCCATGGCACCGTCGGCGACGATGATGCGGCGCCTGCCGGGCGCAAGGCGACACCGCTCTCCTACGGCTTCGCTGCGGCGAGGGAGGGTAGGGCCGGTTCCGCGGCGGCGAGCTCGGCAGCGAGAGTGTGCTTGTCGATCTTCTCCGAGCCGAGCACGGGCAGCTCCTCGGTCTGGAAGCGCCAGCGCGTCGGGATTGCGAAGGAGGCCAGATCCGCCCGCAGCGCGGCCGCGACGTACTCGCCGAGGTCGGGCCGGGCAGCAGTGGCGTCGTCGACGACCACGACGGCAGCGACTTCCTCACCCAGGTCGGGGTGCGGCAGCCCGAACACCGCGGCGTCCAGGACGCCGGGCACCCCCATCAGCGCGCGCTCGACCGAGAGAGGGGCGATGTTCTCGCCACCGCGCAGTATGAGGTCCTTGCTGCGGCCGGTGACCCAGAGGTAACCGTCCTGGTCGAGATGGCCCAGGTCGCCGGTGTGCAGCCATCCGTCGGCGTCGATGGGGCCGGCGGTGTCCCCGAAGTACCCGAGCATCTGGGAGGCCGCGCGGATCAGCACCTCCCCGTCGCCGTCCGCCGTCCGCTTGGCGAAGGAGATCTCCACCGAGGGGAGCGGCACCCCGCAGACACCGGGCCGGTCCCGGGTGTCGCGGCCGCTGGCTGCGGTGGCCTGGCCGCCGTTTTCGGTCAGTCCGTACCCGGTGGCGATCCGCGCCCGGACGGACGGCAGCTCGTCGCGGATTCGCTGATAGAGACTGGGATGGGCGGGCGCCCCGCCCAGCGTCAGGGAACGGAGGCTGCCCAGGTCGGCCGGCCGTTCCGCCTGGGCGTCGAGCAGCCGGCCGACCATGGTCGGAACAGCGCTCCAGCGAGTGACACCGTGAGCTGCGATGAGATCCATCGCCCCGTGGGGGTCGAACCTGCCCTGCGGGAACACCAGCGTCTCGCCGACCACCACCCCGCGCATGAGGGTCTGCACACCGCCGACATGGAACAGCGGGGCCGTAAGCAGGGCCACGCTCGGCGGGGCGCCCTCGAGGTCTTGCGGGAGCCGCTTGGTGATGGCCAGCAGCGAGTGCAGGCCGGAGATGATCGAACGGTGCGAGAGCACCACCGCCTTGGGGAACCCGGTGCTGCCCGAGGTGAACAGGATCAGGGCGGGCTCGTTCTCGCCGCCGCCGCCGGCGCGTTCCGGCAGGGGGCCGCCGGTCTCGCCGGCCATGGGCCACGACGCGACGGGGGTGCCGGCGGGGAGCTTGGACGCCAGCCGGCTGTCGGCGAGCACGGCCCGGGGCTGCAGCAACGCAAAGGCGTGCTCGATCTCGCGGGTGCTCCACCACGAGTTGACCAAGACCGGGACGGCCCCCAGCCACAGGGGCGCCCAGACGTTGACGACCCAGGCCGGCCCGTTCCACCCCAGCAGCGCAACGCGGTCCCCGGGACCGATCCCGTGCTCCTGCAGCTGGGCCGCCTTGCGGCGGACAGCGGTCACGAGGTCGACGAAATCGAGCCGGAAGTCGCCTTGCACCACATGGGCCCGACCCGCCCAGCGGCCGGCGTGGTCCAGCAGGGACGCCAGGCGCCGCGTGCGGGGTTCGTACATGCGGTAGGGGATGCGGCCCACCTGCTCGACCGCGATCTCGCGCCCCCACGGCGCGACAGTGTCACTCATCTGTGGTTCTCCTTTTGATTGCGGTGGGGCCGCTGACGACCCCTGCCGCCCGGTCAGCGGAACTCGCCTGATGCCAGCGCAGCTTGTCTTCGTGTCAGATGGGGCGGTCGCCGGCTGGGCCGGTCCGCGGGAGTGGGCCGTCAGTCCAGGTGGCCGCCGGCCTGCAGGACTCCCTCGGCGACCTTGAAGGCCTCGCCCGCGGCCGGAAGCCCGCAGTAGACTGCCGTCTGCAGCAGGACCTCCTTGATCTCGGCGACCGTACAGCCGTTGCTGATCGCACCCTCGACGTGGTGGGCGAGCTGGGCCGGACGGCCCAGCGCGGTGAGCATCGCGAGATTGACGATGCTGCGGGTCTTGCGGTCGATGCCGTCGCGGGCCCAGACCCGGCCGAAGCAGACCTCCTCGGAGTAGTCCTGGATGACGTCGTTGAACGAGTTGCGGTTCCCGTCCTTCTTCTCGACGTAGCCGTCGCCCATGAGCTCATTCATGATGCGGCGGCCAGTGCTCTTGACGTCTGCAGCGTCAGCGGTGCTTATGTCATCTCCTGACTGTGTCGGGGCGGGCGCCGGACGGCCGCGGTCGAGGACGGCCTGGACCTCGTCGGCGGAGAGCTTGATCGTCACGCCCGCCCGCTCGTTCTGAAGCAGCAGCGGGGTCTGTGAATCCCGGTTTCCCCACCCGCGATCGAGCGCCTCCTGGAAGTCCTCCTGGACCAGCCGGGCGGCGCGCATCGGGACATCGAGCTGGTCGGCGAGCTCCAGCGCCAGCCGGAGATCCTTGTTCGCGAGGACCAGCGCAAACGATGGCGGATCGAAGGCCTCCTGCAGGTACCGGTCGCCGACCCGGTCGAAGGTCCGGGCCCGGCCGATGGCGCCCTGGCGCATGGCGTGCCAGAGGGGGCCGGGCTCGACGCCCGCCTTGACCCCCATGGTGAAGACCTCCGCGATCGCCGAGCGGATCGTCATGCTGGCGCAGTTGTGCACGAGCTTCGCGGTGTTGCCCGCGCCGATCTCCCCGACGTAGAGGATCTGGTCGCCGATGGCGTCCAGGACACCGCCCACCCGGTCGAACGCCTCGCGGTCGCCGCCGACGTAGATGGCGAGCTTGCCCGAACGGGCGCCCTTGGGGCCGCCGCTCACCGGGGCGTCGAACAGCTCCACACCGTGCTCGCGGCAGGTAGCGTGCACCTCGCGGACGACCGCGGGGGAGTTCGTGGTCAGATCGAACCAGGTGCTGCCAGGCTTCAGCGCGCTCAGCAGCCCGCCGTCGCCCACGCCGACCTGCCGCATCTCGACGGGCCCGGGCAGGGACGTGAAGACCACGTCAGCCGAG
This sequence comes from uncultured Actinomycetes bacterium, assembly GCA_963798675.1. Classification (GTDB taxonomy): domain Bacteria; phylum Actinomycetota; class Actinomycetes; order Streptosporangiales; family Streptosporangiaceae; genus Palsa-504. Next base: position 41,599 of record CAWCUJ010000059.1, read on the forward strand.
CCCGCCAGCTCGGCGACCGAAGCCGCCCAGGTCGCCCCGGCCTCCTCGAGCGCCGCGCCGCTCGCGCGGCTGAGGTCGTGCACGACGAGGTCGTAACCCGCGCGACGGAGGTTCAGGGCCATGCCCTGGCCCATGCTGCCCAGTCCGATGAAGCCGATTCTCATGATGGTCCTTTCGTCGGTGACCCGACAGCGGCGTCGCCGTTGCCCCACTGCTCATCCCTGAGTTCATAATTAAGAACTTGTGTACGTATTGACGAATCAACGGTAAGCCGAGGAGGAGCGAGGTGTCAACGTCGCGGGCGCGCTCGGGCCGTTGACATCAAGGGGGGAGCCTCGTAGCATCGTGTATGTAAATACGGACTTAAGTTCATAATAATGAACTTAGTTGTGATCAAGGCAGGCATGGAGGCATGGGATGACGGCCCTCGAAGGCGTGAAGGTGATCTGCGTCGGGCAGTTCTACTTTGCCCCGTACTGCTCCCTGCTCATGGCCCGCCTGGGCGCCGACGTCATCAAGGTCGAGGCACCTCAGGGCGACCCCTACCGGCGTCTGCCCACCGTCGACACTGACGGCTACCCGATCCAGTTCCGCTTCCTCAACTCCGGCAAGCGCACGATCCGCCTCGACCTCGCCAGCCCCGCCGGACAGGACGTGCTGCGCAACCTCGTCCGCCACGCCGACGTCTTTGTACAGAACCTCTCACCCGGGGCAATGGACCGCTTCGGCCTCAGCTACGACGAGCTCAGCAAGGTCAATCCCAGCCTGATCATGGCCTCCGGGACGGGGTTCGGCTCCTTCGGGCCCTATGCCGGCGAGCCGGCCATGGACCTCACCATCCAGGCTCGCACCGCCATCATGAGCACCACCGGGTTCGCCGACGGCGCACCCGTCCGCACCGGGCCCTCGGTCGTCGACTTCGTCGCCGGCACCCACATGCTCTCTGGCGTGCTGGCCGCGCTGTTCCAGCGCACCCGCACCGGCCGCGGCCAGCACGTCGAGATCGCGCTGCAGGACGCCATCGTCCCCGCCCTGACCTCCAACATCGCCGGCCTGCTCAGCAACGCGAACAGCCCCGAGCGCACCGGGAACCGGCACGGGAGCATGGCCGTCGCCCCGTACAACGCCTACCCGACCGCCGACGGCTGGATCACGCTGCTATGCCCGACCGACGCCCACTGGCAGCGGCTCTGCGCACAGATGGATGATCCCGCCACCGCCGATCCCCGGTTTGCGACGATGGCCGGGCGATGCGAGCACATTGACGACATCAACGCCGTCGTGGGGCGATGGACCAGGACGCTCACCAAGGACCACCTGACCCGCAGGCTCACCGATCTCAAGATCCCGTGCGCTCCGGTCGTCACGCTCCCGGAACTCATCGAGGACCCCCATGTCCGCGAGCGCGGCGTGCTCCGCACCGTCACCGACGACCAGGGGTCGTTCATGACCCTGGGCAGCCCGCTGTTCCTCTCGGACTCGCCCATCGTGGAACCCACGCGGCCGGGGGAGCTAGGTGCCGACACCGATGAGGTCCTCGCCGCGGAACTCGGCATGTCCGCCGACGACATCGCCAAGCTCCGCGACGCCGGGGTCATCTGAGCGCCGGCGTTTGCCTGCGGCGACCCACCACCTGAGGAGCGAGAGGACATGAACGTGGAATCCGGCCTGAAAATCCGGCACCTGAGCCCTGCCTTCCGCACCTTTTGCGGTGAAGGCGCGCTCGATGCACTGCCCAGGGAACTGGCGCGCACCGGCGCGCGGCGGGCGGTGATCATCTGCATCCCGGCCGTCGCCGCGCACGAGGACGCGATGGGCCGGCTTCGCGGGGCTCTTGGCGACCGGCTGGCCGGCCAGTTCGAGGGAGTGGAAGAGCACAGCCCGCTGCCGTCAGTCGAGAAGGCCAGGGCGTTCCTGGCCCACCATGACGCAGACGCCGTGATCGCCGTCGGCGGAGGATCCTCGGTGGTCACGGCCCGCGCGGCGACCATCCTGCTGGGAGAGGGCAAGGACGTACGGGAGCTGTGCACCCGGCGGGAGCCGGGCGGCAGGCTCGTCAGCCCGAGGCTCGCGGCGCCCAAGCTGCCCCAGTGGGTGGTCCCGAGCTCGCCGACAACGGCCTACGCCAAGGCGGGCGCCGCCGTGCGCGACCCGGAGACGGGGGAGCGGCTCGCCCTCTACGACCCGAAGGCCCGGGCCCAGGGAGTCGTCCTCGACCCGGTGATGGCGCTCACCGCGCCCCCGCGGCTGAGCTGGTCGGCCGCACTGAACATCTTCTCGATGGCGGTGGAGGGCCTGCAGTCCCGCCGGATCGACCCGCTCGCCGACGCCATGCTGGCGCATGCCCTGCGGATGGTCGTGACATGGCTGCCGCGGGTGTCGAAAGAGCCCGACCACGCCGCTCCGCGCCTGCAGCTGATGCTTGCCGCGATCATGAGCGGCGAGGGGACCGACCATACCGGCGGCGGTCTCGCGCAGGCCCTCTCCCATGCCATCGGACCGCGGTCGCCGGCCCCGAACGGCGTCGTCGAGGCGCTGCTGCTGCCCCACGCGATGCGGTTCAGCGCCGGCGCCGTCGCAGACCGGCTGGCGTCTATCGCCGACTATCTGGGGCTGGCCGACCGCAGTGCGGAAGGGGTCATCGCCGAGGTCGAGCGTCTGCTCGGTGTCTTCGAAGCCCCTCGCCGCCTCCAGGACATCGGTGTCCCGCAAGACGCGCTCGCCGAGGCGGCCGCGCACGCCATGGACGACTGGGCCATCACCGCCGGGCCGCGCGTGCCCGACGCGCAGGACGTGCGCGACCTGCTCCAGGGCGCCTTGTAACCGCGCCATTCCGACCCATCAACGACAATCACCCGAGGAAGTGCGATGACGATAACGCAGACCCCGCAGAAAGCGGGGTTCGGCAAGGAACTGGCCACCGGCAGGTTCACCGACGAGATGCTCGCGGAGATGCGGGCCCTCATCGGCACCGAGCTGCGTACCGCCATGTCGGTCAACAACGAGTTCGCGGACCGCATGGCGATCCTGCGGTTCTGCGAGGGCATCGGCGATGACAACCCGCTGTGGACGGACGAGGAGTACGCCGCCGCGGCGCCGTCCGGCGGGATCATCGCGCCGCCGAGCTTCATTTTCGCTTGTCTCGGGTCGGTGCAGGTCGGCTGGCGCGGGCTCGGCGGCTTCCACGCCGAGACGAACATCGACTTCCACCAGCCGATCCGTCTCGGCGACCGCATCACAGCCCGCGTATTTTTCGACGGTTTCGACGGCCCGACCGACGCCAGCAACTTCGCCGGACGCCGCATCAAGGACTACCTGCGTCAGGAGTACCGCAACCAGGACGACCAGCTCGTCGCGACCTTCATCTGCTCGCGGATGCGGTTCGAGCGGACCGAGATGCAGGCCAAACGCGAGTCGCGCAAGATCGAGCTCCCGCACCCGTGGACGGAGGAGGAGCTCGAGAAGATCGAGGATGACATTCTCGCGGAATCACCGCGGGGGGCCACGCCTCGCTTCTGGGATGACGTCCGGGTCGGCGACGAGCTCGACGTCATCACCAAGGGACCGATGGGCCTGACCGACTTCATCGCCTTCATCGCGTCGGGCGCGGCGCCGATCCCCCGGCTGTCGGCCCACGGCGTCGCGCTGCGCCGCTACAAGAAGCACCCTAAGTGGGCTTTCCGTGACCCCCGCACGAACGCGCTGGAGCCGGTGTACTCGGTGCACTATAACGACTACGCCGCCCAGTTGCAGGGCGCCCAGATCGCCTACGACGTCGGCATCCAGCGCACCTGCTGGCAGATCCACCAGCTCACGAACTGGATGGGCGACCAGGGCTTCCTCAAGAGGACCCACGGCCAGTACCGCTCCCACGTCTACCTGTCGGACGTGCTGCGGCTCGGCGGAACGATCACCGAGAAGCTGGTCGACGAGGCCGGCGACCACGTCGTCAAGGTGGAGACCTGGGCGTACAACCAGCGCGGCCAGCAGGTGATGCCGGGCTCCGCCACCGTGGCGCTGCCAACGCGCGGGGCAGCGCATGAGTGACATCGTCCGCGAGACGGTGGCTGACCGGGTCGCGCTGCTGGAGATGCGGCGCCCGCCGAACAACTTCTTCGACGAGGCACTGCTGACCGAGCTGGCCGACGCCTACCTCGCGCTCGACGACGAGAAGGACGTCACTGCCGTGGTGCTGTGCTCGCAGGGCAAGCACTTCTGCGCGGGCGCCGACCTCCGCGGGATGGGCGCGGACGGAATCCGCCGCGTCTACCGGCAGGCGTTCCGGCTCTTCTCCGGCCGTAAGCCGGTCGTCGCGGCCGTGCAGGGCGGCGCGATCGGCGGCGGCCTCGGGCTGGCCATGTCCGCGGACTTCCGGATTGCCGCCCCGCAGGCCCGGCTCACCGCCAACTTCGCCCGCCTCGGCTTCCATCAGGGCTTCGCGCTGTCCGTGACGCTGCCCAGGGCGGTCGGCCCGCAGCGGGCCCAGGACCTGCTCCTGACAGGCCGGTCGGTCTCGGGGGAGGAGGCAGCCAGCATCGGCCTGTGTGACGCCGTCGCGGACGACCCCCGCAAGGCCGCCGTCGAGCTCGCGACAGCGATCGCGGCCTCGGCTCCGCTGTCGGTGCCCTCGATCCGGGCTACGCTGCGCCGGTCCCTGGTGTCCGAGGTCTCGGCCGCTCTCGACCTCGAGGCGGACGCGCAGGCCGCGCTCCTGGACACGGCCGACTTCGCGGAGGGCATCGCGGCGTCGATCGGGAAGCGCCCACCGCAATTCGCGGGTTCGTAATGGCGAATGGCAGATCGCAACGGCTATGATGGCCCTCGTGACCGACGACGCCAGCCACTCCGACACTGGAGGCCCGGCCAACCACCGCACTATTGACCGGGTGACCCAGATCCTCGAGGAGGTCGTGTACCACCCGGGGATCGGGTTCGCGGAGCTCGCCCGCGCCCTCGACGCGCCGAAGAGCTCGGTGCACGGGTTCATCCGGGGCCTGCAGGCCAAGGGCTGGCTCTATGAGTCCGACCGGCGCTTCTACCTCGGCCCGGCCGTCTACGGTCTCACGCTGGCGAGCGGGCGCATCCGGGCCGGCCAGGTGAGCCAGGCCGACCTCGATGCGCTGCACAAGGACACCGGAATGACGGTCTTCCTCGGCGTCGAGGCCGGTGACCACCTCATCTACATCGGCGAGTCCGGGACCGACTCCCTGACCGGCTTCGCGGCCAGAAGCAACATCCGCCGACAGCTGATCTCGACGGCCGGCGGGAAGGCCCTGCTGGCGGCGAAGCCCGACTCGGAGCGAGACGCCTACCTCCGCCGGCAGCAGAGCGACAACGCTGAGGCGGTCTCGGAGTTCCTCGCCGAATTCGCCGAGATCAGGAAGACGGGCGTCGCGCGGAACTTCCGGCATCACGGGTCGCAGATCGCCCTGGCGAGTGTGCTGCGCAACGAGGCCGGCGAGAGCGTGGCCAGCGTCACCCTCGTCGGGCAGGCCACGGAGGTGGAGCCACGGGAGGATAAGGTCCGCAAGACCTTGCTGAAGCACATCACCTCCTGGACGCGGCAGAAGTCAGCCCCTCGCGAGCCCATCTGATCCGACCGGCCGGACAGGCCCGGTTCCGTTCGGTCGGCCGGTAGGTCTGGAACACCCGCCGGCGCAGCGCTGCCCATCCTCTGCGCCCTTTGCCCGATCCGCAGTTGCCCCTCGGCCTCGGCCGCGGTCCGTCCTCCACCGGTAAACCGCAGTGCCCGTGGGCCGGCTCACGCACCAGCATCCTCCCTGATCGGCCCCAAACCTGGCGATCTTCCCGGAAAGGCTGACGCGGGACATCGGGCGTTCGCCCCGACATGACTATCCACCGCGGCTGCCGAAGAGTGAGGCTGTTTTGCCGGACGGGAGAGCATTGACACCGCCCCGGGCATCTCTGTAACGTTAATCGTAATAGCGATCTATAGTTCATATATGGGAACTTTATAGTGACGGGCGAGACGGTCACCAGTGCCGATGCTCGAGGAGTGGGTTGGTCCCGGCCGGGACCGCAGCGGACGCCGGCCTCGCCTGGGCCCGGCCCTCGAGCACCTGGTATCCGGAGTGCACTCGTAGCCGAAGGCGGAATACAACGACAGTGGAGGAGACCCGTGATCGAGCGGCAGCAGATCTTTATCAATGGCAAATGGGTGCATCCCTCGAGCGATGAGGTCGCCGTCGTGATCAATCCGGCGACAGAGCTCCCGGTCGCGTCCATTCGGCTAGGGAGCCCAGCGGATGTGGACCAGGCGGTCGCCGCAGCATCGGCGGCTCTGCCCGAGTGGTCTTACGCCAGTGCCGAGCACCGGGCGCAGGTCCTGCGGTCGCTGGCTCACCTCATTGAGGTTCGTGCCGACGAGGCAAGCCGCATGATGACGATCGAGATGGGCCAGCCGATCACGACCGCGCTCGGGACGACGGCTGGGGCGATCCAGGATCTGCGCATCTTCGCCGATGCTCTGAAGGACGTGATCTGGAGCGAGACCGTCGGTGGTGCCGAGGTTCACAAGGTCGCCGCTGGTGTCGTGGGAGTGATCACAGCCTGGAACGTCCCGCTGCGCACGGTGGCGGTGAAGATCGGGGCTGCGCTGGCGGCAGGCTGCACCACGGTTCTCAAGGGGAGCGAGATCGCCCCGCTGACCTCCTACCTGGTCGCCGACCTGGCGCAGCAGGCAGGTATTCCTGCGGGCGTCTTCAACTTGGTGTCTGGTACCGGTCCGGTGGTGGGCGAAGCCATTGCGGCGCATCCGCTGGTCGATATGGTGTCGCTCACCGGCTCGGTGCGCGCTGGCAGCAGGGTCATGGAACTCGCATCGCAGTCGATCAAGAGGGTCGGACTCGAACTGGGAGGGAAGTCCGCCAACGTCATTCTTGACGATGCGGACGTGGAGCAGGCCGTTTCCGCCGGTATCGTCGACGCCCTCCGAAACGGGGGACAGGCATGCGGCGGGCTGGCGCGTGTGCTGGTGCCGAGGCCGAACCTCGGCGTTGCCGAGGAAGCCGCGGCGAGCGCAGCCGCGAGCTTCAGGCTGGGAGATCCCCTGGACCCCGCCACGACGATGGGGCCGATGTCGAACAAGGGTCAGCGGGACCGTGTCCGCGGCTACATCAGAACGGGAATCGACGAGGGTGCCCGGCTCGTCGTTGGTGGTCCCGGGCAGCCCGAAGGCCTGGACGTCGGCTTCTACGTCAAGCCGACGGTGTTCACGGGCGACAACAGGATGCGGATCGCCCGCGAGGAGATCTTCGGTCCGGTGGTCGTGCTCATCCCGTTCGAGGACGAGGCGGAAGCTGTGAATCTGGCCAACGATTCCGAGTACGGCCTGGCCGGTGCCGTGTGGTCCGCGAGTCCGGACCGCGCCCGGGCGGTGGCTTCACGAATCAGGACGGGACGCGTCGTCATCAACGGGGCCCCGGTCGAGCGGGCGGCCCCGCATGGCGGATTCAAGCGCTCGGGCATCGGGCGCGAGTGGGGACGCTTCGGGATCGAGGACTACCTCGAGCTGCAGGCGATCCACGGCTGATCTGACGGCGGATGGGCCGGTCGCAGGCCTCGCACGGCTGCAGGCCCATTTCACCCCTGGGGGCTTCGCTTAACGCGCATGTTCGGCTTCGCCGAGTACTGCTACGTCTACCCCACCTCGAGCAGAATCCATGTGCCCGATGAGGTGAAGCCCGAATGGGCGTCAGCGGCCAGCTGCGCTCTGCGCTCGGTGATCACAGGTTTCCGCCAGCTGGGCGGGATCGAGCCGTGGCAGACCGTCGTGGTCCAGGGGTCGGGCCCGCTTGGCCTGTTCGCGACCGCCATGGCCAAGCGCGCAGGCGCTGCCCGGATCATCGTGGTCGGCGATCCGGCCGCCCGACTCGAAGTGGCTCGCGCCTGGGGCGCCACCGAGACGATTCCAGTTTCCAGCCACGGCGAGCCAGACGACCGGGTGACCGCGGTCCGCGAGACGACAGCCGGCCAGGGCGCTGAGATCGTGATGGAGTTCTCCGGTGCCCGCACCGCCTTCACCGAGGGGATCGCGATGGTCCGCAGGGGAGGCCGTTACCTCGTGGGCGGGCAGGTCGGCCCGCAGGAGGTGCCCTTCCGGCCGACGCTGATCACGCAGAACCAGCTGACGATCACAGGATCGTACTCAGGATCAGAGGCTGAGTACTGGCGCGCCATCGAGTTCATCCGGCGGACGAAGGACGAGTACGACTTCGACCAGATCCTCTCCAATCGCTTCCGCCTGGATCAGGTCACCGACGCGTTCCACGGCATGCAGTCGATGCAGGAGATCAAGCCCGTCGTGATCCCTGAGTTCGCCTGATCGCAGGTGACGTGCCCCGGAGGCCTAGCAGGCCTCATGGCTTGCGCCGCGGCGCTTCCGTACGACTGCGGCGCCGGGTCGCCGGCCTGCCGGAGCTTGCAGTAGGTGAAACGGGCTACGGCGCTGCGGGGATCAGCCCGCTCCCGATGGCGTCGAACAGGAGTCGCGTCAGCGCGTCCGGATCGGTGATCATCGGCTCATGGCAGGCGTTGAGCGCGCGGTGGCGAAAACAGGGGTCGGTCTGCGCCCGGGCGCGCTGGCGCGCGAGGTCGAGCTCGGGTAGCCGGCTCGGCTTGCACTCGATCACGGTTCCCGGGTGCGACCAGGCGCGGTCTGTCGGCCCGATGTGATCCGTGTAGGTCTTGATCGGCTGAGGCGTCGTCTTGGAGTTCACCCACGCGATCTGATCGGGATCGGTCAGGCCCCACCAGCTCGCGTCGGACGTCGGGATGAACCAGCCCTCCCCATCGGCAGCCGCCATCGTCGTCATGCGCTCCGCGCGCTCAGGGCCGATGAGGTCGAACACCGACTCTCCCCCCTTCGGCATGTGCGCGTCAAGCCACACGACGGAGCGCACGCGGTCCGCGATCCGCTCCATCGCACCCGCAACCGGCATGCCGCCGTAGCTGTGGGCCACCAGCACTGTGTCGTGGAGGTCCTCGAAGTCGAACACGCTGACGACGTCCTCGATGTGGGTGTCCAATCCGATGTCGGGCCGGAGCAGATGCGCCCGCTCGCCGAGACCGGTGAGCGTCGGTGTGTACACATCGTGGCCGAGCCGCCGCAGTTGTGATGCGACGTCTCGCCACGCCCAGCCGCCGTGCCGGCCGCCGTGGATGAGGACGAACGGCGGATTCTCAGGGCTGCCCATGATCCGCTCGCCAATTGCCATCGGGTCCATGCTCTCCTCCGTCGTATCGCATGGGTGCCGCGTCAGGGGTCAAACGCCCGCAGGAGCTCATCGACGTCATCGAGCTGCTCGAGGCCTCGGGACGAGGCGATCACGTGGTCGATGTCGACCTCCGGCAGGGCCGTTTTCCATTTGCCGGATAGGTCCTCCCACGTGATCCCGCCGCCAGCGCTGTGGCCCTTCGGCCAGTCCACGCGCCGCTCGACGCTCACGCCGTCACGGGTCGTGATCCGCACGCGCGCCCCACGGCCGTTGGGCTGCTCCCGATCTAGGTCGCTGTCGGAGCTGAGGGCGATGCGGCTCCGCATCGCTTCAAAAGCTGGGTCCGCGAGGATCGCCGGGAAGGGACTCTGGTGCAGGCTCAGCCCCCCCTGGACGAGTGCGGCACCGAGCATGTCCTGGAGGCAGATGTTGTGCATCTTCCGGTTGTCCACGACCCGCATGGCGTTCGTCGGCATGCCGACCTCGACGGAATCGATCTCGGCGGCTTCGATCGAGTGCTCGGTGACGAGCCCCGTCGCGGCCTCCACGGCGGCGTGGATCGGATAGCCGGCGTTGATGAACTTGAAGTTGGCGCCCATGACGGCGAACTCGCTTCCCAACGCGTCGGTCAGCACGCGGTCGCCGCCCTCCAGGCCCCAGGCCGCCAGTAGCCCGTCAGGGCCCCCGAGGACGTCCTCGCATCCCTCGAGCCCGGTCGCGGCCATCAGGGCCGCTGACACTCCAGCCGACGCGTACTGACCATTGCAGAACGACTTGCTGATATGGCGCCGCTCCTGAAAAAGCGCGCATAGCCCGTTGGCCTGGAAGGTGGCCAGGGCCATCGCATAGCAGTGCGCCTCCGGAGCCAGGCCGAGGAGTCGGCTCGCCGCAACCGCCGCACCGACGGCGTGAAGGAAGTCGGCGTGCAGATGAAGCCGCGATTTGACACCGAACACCCCGCCGCATGCACGGATCAGCCGGTTGCCCACGTCGTACCCGAGGATGACGGCGTTGAGAAGCTCCGCGCCGGTGGTGCGTCGCTGCTCGGCGATCGCCGTCGCGGCATGGACGATCGTCGCTCCGGGGTGGCCGCCGACCACGTGCGCCCCGTCGACCTCGTCGGCGTGTCCTGCGGTCCCGTTGGCCATGGCAGCGTACGGCGCGGTCGTGCGCACTCCGGTACCAAGGATCCGGCAAGGCCCGGACCCGCCGATCGCCGATGCGTAGCGAACGGCGAGCTGCCCGGCAGTGCGGCTTTGCCCGAACGCGGCGCAGGCTAGCTCGTCCATCACGACAAGGCGCCCGCGCTCAAGTACGTTGGGTGGGATGGCATCGGCCGAGGTACCGGCTGCGTACCGGGCGATCGTCAGCGACAGGTTCTCCGGCGTCTGCCCGGTGCTTGCGCTCTGGCTCACGTCGGCCGACCCTCCCGGCTTCTCTCGCCCGCGAAGGTGCTCGCGTCGATGACGAAGCGGTAGCGGACGCCTCTGGCCACGAGCCGGTCGAAGGCCTCATCGATGTAGCTCGCTTCAATGATCTCGACCTCGGCCCCGATCCGGTGTTCGGCGCAGAAGTCGACCATGTCCTGGGTCTCGGGGATCCCGCCGCTCATCGAGCCGGCGATCGACCGTCGGTTCGACAGCAGTGAGTACGGCTCGATGCTCAGCGGCTTCTCCGGCACCCCGAGATTCACCAATGTCCCGTCCTGTGCCAGCAGGTTCAGATGAATGTCGAGGTGGTAGCTGGCCGGGACGGTCGAGATCATCAGATCGAACGAGCTCGCAAGCTCGTCATACGTCCTCGGGTCCCTGATAGTGCGGAAGCCGGCCGCTCCCATCTGTAGGGCGTCGTCCATCTGCTGCTCCATATTGTTGATTACCGTGGTGCTCGCGCCCACCGCAGTGGCGATCTGCACCGCCGACGTGGCCGAGCCCGCCGAACCCGATGATCGCCACGTGCTTGCCCGGACCGGCGTACCAGTGGCGCAGGGGCGAACCGCGAACGCCTCGTTATTCGGGTGAGTCTTGCCACTCGCCGTGGGTCAAGATCGCGTCCTGCTCGATCATTCCCACCGATCCGGCCTTCTCGGTGGTCGACTCAGCCTGTCTCAGGATCGCTCCTCCAAACTATGTGGTTCGGATATACAAACAACTGTTTCTAATTAGGATCACGGTAGCAATGCCCTGCGGGTCGGTCAAGCGGGCATTTCGAACGGCCGTGGCGCGTCCGATGCGGCCCGGGTTCCCCTGCTTCAGAGCGACGCCGGAAAGGCCAGCCCCAGGTGGGGTGCAGCTGTCCCAGGATCTACCCCCGGGTCTCGCCGAGCCCTAATCGCTTGTTGCTGGTAGTTGTAAGAGGTTGCCTGGCCCGGGATCGGAGGGATGAGGCCTGTTACGCCTCCGGGATATCCCTGCCGAAGGCTTCCGGGGTCACGGTCTCCGGCTCGGGACCGCCGCGCACGCCGGTGTTCAGTTCGCCGAGGGCGGCAATCTCGGGAGCACTTAGCTCGAAGTCGAACACGTCGAAGTTGGCGGCGATTCGTGCTGAGTTCACCGACTTCGGGATCGCGGAACGCCCTTCTTGGAGATGCCAGCGCAGCATGACCTGGGCCGGCGTCTTGCCATGCCTGGCGGCGATCTGGGCGATGACCGGGTCGTCGAAGGTGCTGCGCCCGTTCCCGCGGTAGCCGGTGATTCCGCCCATCGGCGACCACGCCTGAGTCAGCACCTTGTGCTCGGCGTTCGCTTGCTGGACGTCCGGTTGGGTGAAGTACGGGTGCACCTCGACCTGGTTCACGGACGGGACGATGCTCGACCAGCCCAGGAGCGCTGCGAGGTGTCCGGGCATGAAGTTGCTGACGCCGATCGCACGGACGCTCCCCTGCGAAAGCAGAGTCTCCAGGGCGTGGTAAGCCTCGACAGTCTTGTCGAAATGCGTCGGGACGGGCTGGTGCAGAAGCAGCAGGTCGATCTGTTGGACGCCGAGCTTGCCTGCGCTCTTTTCGAAGGCGTGCAGCGTCTCGTCGTAGCCGTAGTCGCTGATCCACACCTTAGTCTCGATGAACACCTCGGACCGGTCCAGGCCGGAGCGCCGGATGCCGTCGCCGACTTCGCGTTCGTTGAAGTACGACGCCGCCGTATCGATGAGACGGTAACCGACTCTGAGTGCCTCCTCGACCGAGGTTGCGGTCACCTCGGGAGGGGTCTGGAAGACGCCGAAGCCCAGCGCAGGCATCTCCACACCGTTGTTCAAGGTCACGTTCATGTTGTTTCTCCTAACATGGGTTTGACTTGTCGCGCGCACCGGATATCTTCGACCCGGTCGCCGGGCACCTCGTACAGTCGCGGCTCGCCGCCGGATTCGCCGTAGTGGGACGCGTCATACGCGAGGGCGATGTACCCGTGCTCGGCGAGGTGACGGGCATATAGACCGGAGGTCTGCTCCTTCACCCCGCCGAACGGGTGCGTCGCCACGACCGCGGCGTAAGTAGTCGTCTCATCGAACGTCGGCGGAAGAAACAGGTTGCCCACCACCTGGTGCTGCCCGTGCGGGAAGCTGACCTTCTGCACGGTCACCCGGTCCGCATGGGTTGTCTGCCCTGTCATCGTGTGTCTCCTTGTGGCTCGGTGCCCGGCTCCAGCGCCCGGGCGTCAGTCAAGGTTCTTGCCGGCGAGGAACGAGGACATCTGGTCGGCAACCTCGTTGTTGTTGAGGTCGCTGAATGCGAAGTGGGTATTGCCGCGGATGCCGAGCTCAGGCAGTGACACGAACGTCGCGTCCCCGCCGTGCCGGTTGATCGCTGCCACCCACATCCGGGCCATGTCTTGCCGCGCCTGCGGCACGGCGCCGATAGGGCCTGTCGGCGTCCCTACGTTCTGCCTTGATTCGCCACTGTCTGGATCGCGGCGACGGCAGCCTCGGGGTCGAGGTAGCCGGCCGGGCGGGTCGGGTACATGGTCTTGTCGTCGAGCTCATAACGGAGCGGGATACCGGTCGGGACGTTGAGCGCGACGACTTCCTCATCCGAGAGCCCGTCGAGATGCTTCAGCAGGGCGCGCAGCGAGTTGCCGTGGGCGACCACGAGCACGACAGCGTACCGGCGCAGGTCCGGCACGATCGCGTCGTACCAGTAGGGCAGCAGCCGCCCGACGACATCCTTGAGGCACTCGGTGCGCGGCACCGTCTCGAGCAGGTCGCGTACCGCGGGTCGGCTGCGGGGATGTGCTCGTCATCCGGCAACGGCGGGGGCGGCGTGTCGTACGACCGGCGCCAGCGCATGAACTGTTCGTCACCGAATTCCTCGCGGACCAGCACTCGGTTCTTGCCCTGCAGCGCGCCGTAGTGCCGCTCGTTGAGCCGCCACGACCGGCGCACCGGGATCCAGTGCCGGTCCGCGACGTCGAGGGTGATCTGGGCGGTCCGGATCGCACGGCGAAGCAGCGACGTGTGGAGCACGTCCGGAAGCAGGTCGTGCTCGACAAGGAGATCGCCCGCGCGGCGCGCCTCGCGCTCACCGGCCGGGGATAGATCAACGTCGACCCAGCCGGCGAACAGGTTCTTTCTGTTCCATTCGCTCTCACCATGACGGAGGAGCACAAGCACGGGCATGCGTCATCCTTCCCGGACCGTTGACCAGCAATATTGCTTGGCATTCGGAGGCTTGGCCGTCAGATCCACCCGACTGTCCGAGGCGTGCCATTGACCACGGCGCGCGCCCATCGCATCCGCACGACCGCAGTCTCCGGATGCTCGCCGTACGCCTGTGCGACCCGGGCCGCGCAGCCTCGGGCGCCGAATATACGAGTGGCTGCTGCGATCGCCTGCCGGACCTGCGCCGCGCTTGGTCCGTCGGAAAGCTGCAGTGCCGACGCGAACAGGGCGTCAGCCTGGGCGGTTTCGACACTAGGGCAGGAATTAGCTGACCGCATACTGGGCCCCCTTATTGGTGGCTCCATTAGCCCGACCGATGGTTTGTCGTCCCTATATATAAACAGTTGATCGTATATAGGAACAATAATAGTACCTTAGCCGCAGAAACCTCGCGATGTCAACCCTGTACCGCCCCTGGTGTTAATCGTGTTTCCGCAGGTGAGGCTCAATCCGGCACCACGTTGGCGGCCCCGGAACCGGCAAGTCCCGCGCGGCCCAGGCCATGGCTCCGGAGGGGCGCACCCACGCGCTCCAACACCTCCCCGACGCGGTGGCGCTGCTTGAGAGCAAGGCGACGACCGCGGAGCTCGATCGCTACCGGCACTTCTTCCTCGCCCTCGCCCTCGCCCTCGAGGTCGCTGTCGCACATGTCGACGCTCAGGGAATTCTCGAACGCTTCGCGGCGAACGCGGGCGTATAGCACGGCTGAAACATCGTGGGAGCACACTGGGGCCATGGACATGCGACGGGTGCGGGTGGGGTGCGAGTTCGTGTACGTGGCTGCCGTCGACACCCCGGCCGTTTTCCAGGTCGAACCCCGGGACGCGGCCCCGGTCAGTCTCGCGCGACGAGAGTGGTCGACGGAGCCAGAGGTGCGCATCCGTCACTACACCGACCTTTACGGCAACCCGTGTGCGCGGGCGATGCTGCCCGCCGGGCGTTCCACGCTGCGTTTCGGCGCCTTGGTGCTCGTGCCCGACGCGACCGAGGACGTCGGCGAACAAGCACCGGAGCTGCCGCCCGAAGAGCTGCCAGACGGGGTGCTCATCTACACCCTGCCCAGCCGCTACTGCCTGCCCGACATGCTCGGCGACGAAGCCTGGTCACGCTTCGGCGCCATGCCCGCCGGCTATTCCCGGGTACAGGCGATCTGTGGCTACGTCAACAGCCACCTCACGTTCGAGTACGGCAGGAGCGGCCCGCGGACCACGGCGGCCGACGTCAACGCCTCCGGGTTCGGTGTCTGCCGCGACTTCACCCACCTGGCGATCTCGTTCTGCCGGGCACTGAACATCCCGGCTCGATATGTCTTCGGCTATCTGCCCGACATGGACGTGCCGCCGGACCCGGCGCCGATGGACTTCGCAGCGTGGATGGAGGTCTGGCTGGGCGATCGGTGGTGGACCTTCGATCCGCGCAACAACCGCCTGCGTAAGGGCCGGATCCTGATCGGATGCGGACGGGACGCGTCCGACGTGGCCATGGTCACCACCTTCGGCGCGCCGTTGCTGGAGTCGATGACCGTGCATGCACAGGAGGAGCCGGAATGAATCTCCTCGCGCGCGGCTCGCTCAGCCGAGCCGGGTGACCTCGACGGTGACGGCCAGGTGCTCCGCCGCCGGGCCGGAGTAGATGCCGGACAGCGGCCGCACATCCGCGTAGTCGCGGCCGCGGGCCAGCAGCACGTGCCAGGCTGCCCACCTCGGCGAGACTGGTCGTGTCGGCCGCGACCCAGTCACCAGCCCAGAATTCCACCCAGGCGTGGCTCTCTCCTGTCATCGTCTCGCCGACCTCGGCTTCCGCGGCCGGGTGGAGGTAGCCGGAGACGTAGCGCGCAGGCAGCCCGACTGCGCGCAGCAGCGCCAGCGTGACGTGCGCGAAGTCCTGACATACTCCCTTGCCTGCGGCGCGAGCCTCGGCCGAGGACGTGCGGACGTGTGTCGCACCCCGCTCGTAGCGCAACGTCTGATGGGTCCACTCGGCGACGCGCAGCCCGGCCTGCACGGGCGTCGGTTCGGCGCGCAGGGACCTGCCGAGCTCGGTGAGCTCGGGTTCGGCGGTGACGAAGGACGAGGCGGTGAGCAACTCGGCGAAGCGATCCTGGACCGCGGGCGCGGCCAGCTCGGACCAGCTGATGCCCGCCGGCACGGCCCGCGGCGGGGCGGTCTCCACCGTCGACGTCGCCAGCACGACAAGCTCGGTGTGCGGCACGTGGATGTCGAACGCGTCTACTGCCGTGCCCCAGTAGTCGACATAATGAAACGGCCGCACCGCGGGCGTGACGACGACGGCGGCTTGCAGGGTATGCTGCCCGTCCACGCTCGGCGGGGTCAGCCTCGCTTCGTTATACGACGCCCGCACCGGGTCGGCGTAGTTGTAGACGGTGCGGTGCCGGATTGCGATCCGCCAGCTCATGCCCCGGTCTCCTTCAGGCTCCATTGGGGCGGCGGTGACCCGGCGAAAAGCCGTTGGGTCACCTCCTCGCTGATCATTGACACGGCCCGCTGCAGTCCGAGCAGCCGGTGCGGCAGGCCGTCGAGGAGATCGGCGGCGGATAGGAACTCCAGGTCGGTGCGCGCCCGGCCGATCGCCCGGCGGCCCGGTTCGTCCAGCCCTGAGCGCCCGGACGCCGGGTCCAGCCGGGCCAGCGCACGCTCTCCGGCCTGCAGCGCGTAGAAGACCGACCGGGGGAACAGCCGGTCCACCAAGAGGAACTCCACCACCCGGGGAGCCTCGACGCCCTGCTGGTAGGTACGCAGGTAAGCATCGTGGGCGGAGCACGCTCGAAGGGTGGAGGTCCAGCCCTCGATCGCGCGCTCGGCGCCGATCCGGGCCGCGAGCAGGCGCGCGGTCATGTCCACCCGCTCCAGACTGCGGCCCAGGATCAGCGCGTCATAACTGGTGTCCCGGCTCATGCTCGCATCGACGTAGCCCGCGACGTTGGCCGCGCGCTCTCGGACGTAGGAGAAGAACGGCGCGGGGCCGAAGTCGCGGGCGGCCGCCACCCGGGCCGGCAGCGAGTTATGGGTGGAGTTCAGGCACTCCCAGATCTCCGCGGACAGCGCCTCCCGGGCGCTGCGGGCGTTCTGCCAGGCGGCGGACAGCGCGCCGACGATTGAGCTTGGCGAGTCCTCGTCATAGCCGAGCAGCTCCAGCAAGGCCCGGGAGTCCCGGTGCCGCTCGGCGGTGTCGCCCGGAACGCCCATGACAGCCAGCAGGATGGCGCATGCGCGGGCCTCGTCCACGCCCGGGTCTTCGAGCACTTCATGGAAATGCACGTCAAGCAGCCGGGCGGTATCCTCCGCCCGTTCGACGTACCGGCCCACCCAGAAAAGCGCCTCGGCGACCCGGCTCAGCATCCCGGTCCCCTCACTGCTGCGGCTGGTCCTGGCGAGGACCGGCGTCGGGTTCGGCGCCGCGTACCGCCTGCGCAGGAAACGCTGACGGCCCGTCGGCCTCGGCGTCCCAGCCCGGCGAGGAGGTCAGCACCCAGGTGTCCTTGGAGCCACCGCCCTGGCTGGAGTTGACGATCAGGCTCCCCTCCCGCAGCGCCACCCGGGTCAGTCCCCCGGGCGGCACCCGGACCTGCACCCCATCGTTGACCGCGAACGGCCGCAGGTCGATGTGCCGGGGCAGCAACTGGTCGCCGAGCTGCGCCGGCGAGGTCGACAGCAGCACCAGCTCCTGCGCGATCCACGCCCGGGGCGCGGCCAGCACCCGCTCGCGCACGGCGGCCAGTTCGGCGTCGGAGGCCTGCGGCCCGACGACGATGCCGTGGCCGCCAGACCCCTCCACCGGCTTGACCACCAGCTGGTCAAGCCTGGCCAGGCATTGCGAACGCACGTCCGGGTCGTCGAGCCGGTAGGTCCTGACGTTCGGCAACAGGGGGCGCTCGCCGAGGTAGTACTCGATGAGCGCGGGAAGGTAGGTGTACGTCAGCTTGTCGTCGGCTACGCCGTTGCCGACCGCGTTGGCGATCGTGACGTTGCCGGCCCGGGCGGCGTTCAGGATCCCCGGGCACCCCACGACGGAGTCGGCCCTGAAATGCACCGGATCGAGAAAGTCGTCGTTGACGCGCCGGTAGACGACATCCACCCGCCGCTGCCCTCCGACGCTGCGCATGTACAAGATATTGTCGCGGCAGAACAGGTCCCGGCCCTCGACCAGCTCGATGCCCATCTTGCGGGCCAGGAAGGCGTGCTCGAAATAGGCCGCGTTGCTCACACCGGGGGTGAGTAGCACCACGGCGGGCTCCTCGGCGCCGACCGGCGCCGACCGCCGCAACGCGTCGAGCAGCCACCCCGGATAGGCAGCGACGGGCCGCACCTGCTGCTCCAGGAACAGGCCGGGAAAGACGCGGGCCATGGTCCTGCGGTTCTCCACCACGTAGGACATGCCGGACGGCACTTGCAGGTTGTCCTCGAGTACCCGCAGGAGCCCTGCCTGGTCGCGGACGATATCGATCCCTGCGAGGTGGACCCGCACGCCGTTCGGCGGCTCGATGCCGTGCGCCGGCCGGCGAAAGCCGGCCGAGGTGGTGAGCAGCGACCGCGGCACCACTCCGTCCCGGACCACCTCGGCCGGCCCGTAGACGTCGGCGAGAAACGCCTCCAGCGCGCGTACCCGTTGCACGACGCCCGCTTCGACCAGCTCCCACTCGGCCGCCGGGATCAGCCGCGGGATCAGGTCCAGCGGGAAGACCCACTCCTCGCCGGCATGGGAGAACACGACGCCCTGGTCACGGAAGCTGCGGTCCCGGGCCTCCGCCCGCCGCGCCAGGTCCTTGCCTGTGAGCGTCTGCAGGGCGTCATACAGCGCCCGCGTGTGCGGGTGCGGTAGACCATCCGCCCCGAACATCTCGTCGTAGGCAGGACCGCGCGGGTACCTGTCGAGGAGGCCGTTCATAAGTGGATTCGTACCACTGGTCTGTTACCTCCTCATCCCGCCCGTCGTTACAGTTAAGAAACAAAGCTAGTTCACACTGCAGTAATGGCAGCAGTCGCACCGCAGGTCCGGACGGAGTATGAGTTCCGTTGCACTGCGGAGCCCCGACCTTCGTGCTCGGGTCCGGTGCTGCTGAGACGGCGGTACCGGACCGAGGAGATGACATGACGGAGGCGCGGGCCGATGCGCTCCCGTCCACCCCGCATCGTCGGGTGCCGCACCGCGAGCCGCCAGACGCAGGCCGGCTGACCTACGTGTTGCGCCAGCGTTTCAGCTACACCTATGACGCGCCGGTACGCGACCTGGACCACCGGCTGGTCGTGATCCCGCCACGCCGGCACGGCGACCAGCGGCGGCGGCGGCACTCGATCACCGTCTCCGCCGCCAGCGCCCGGACCACCCACCGGCGGGACGCCGCCGGTAACATAGTTACCAGGTCACGCGTGCCACTGGTGCCGGACAGGGTCGAGTTCGTGGTGGACGCCGTCGTCGAGCGTGTCGGGCCAGGCACCGACGTGCTTCTGTCGGCCGCTGCTCTCACCGACTCACGGCTGCTGCGCCCGACCCGGCTGACCGCCGCCGACGCGGCCATCCGGCGGCTGGCGGCGACGATGGCCGACCAGGACACACTAGCCACCGCCGATCGGTTCTGCGTCTACGTGCATGATGCGATCCGCTACGCGTACGGGGCGACCTCGGTCGCCACCACCGCGGCCGAGGCACTCGCCAGCGGACAGGGGGTCTGCCAGGACGCCGCGCATGTCATGATCGCGCTCTGCCGGGCGATCGGGCTGCCGGCGCGCTACATCTCCGGACACCTGCTCGGCGAGGGCGGTACGCACGCCTGGGTGGAAGTAATCGTCGCCGACGCCGACGCCGCGCGCGCCGTAGCACTCGACCCCTGCCACGGCTGCCGCGTCGGCGCGAATTACCTGACCATCGCCACCGGGCGTGACTACACCGACGTAGCCCCGACCTCGGGCACTTATCTAGGCACCGCCCGCGGCAACCTGACCGCCACCAAGCAGGTCGACATCGCGCTGCCCTGACCTTCCCCGAGCCGATTACCGCAGCCGCCAGCAAGTCCCGCTCCACGCGCAGAACAGGGTTGCACACGAGCTGCCTGACGCTCAAGAACCACAGGTCACCGGGCGAATCATATTTTCGAGCGAGACAGGATCAGTGCGGCGAGGACCGCGCGGTCGGGCCAGTCCAGCCGGGGCCGTGGATGGGCCCGGCGCGGGTCGCCGGGTTCCCGGCCTCGGGACCGCGGGCCAGGATGGTGATGGCACTGACGCAGTCATCTCGACGCGGCGGAGCGCAGGGCAGATTCGCGGGCGATGTCTGTCCGCGAATGGACGCCGAGCTTCTTCAGGATGTGGGAGACGTGGGTCCCCACCGTCCGCCGGGAGAGTATCAGCCTGGCGGCGATCTCCGGGTTAGTCATACCCTCCTCTACGAACGCGGCGATCTTGATCTCGGTCGCCGTTAGGCTGTCCCAGCCGCTCCGGGCCCGCCGGTGCTCGGCGTGCGGCCCGCGCCGGATACCGTGGACGCGGAAGGCGGCTTGAAGGCGGGCAACATCCGCGGCGGCACCAAGGGCGGTGTAAACCTCCACCGCCTCCGTGAATGTGGCACGCGCCGGGCCGCGGGCGCCGGTGCCGACGAATTCTGCTGCGGCCGCTTCGAGCGCCTTCGCCCGCTGGAGTGACCGGCCAGCGTCGTGATACAGCCGTGCGGCCGCGAGCAGCCGCTGGGCATCATGGTCAGTCAGGCCTCCGCAGTGCAGCGCGCTGGCTTGCCGGTGCGGGATCTTCGATCCGGCGGCCAGCGCCGCGGCCTGGCCGGCGAGGGATCGCGCGGTGATCAGGTCGCCGGTCTGCGTCGCGAGGCGGACGGCATCGGCCAGCAGGTCTTCCATCTCCTGAATTTCTTCGGTGCGGCCGTCGAACGCGCCTGTCAGCACGGCCAGTGCGTCTGGCAGCGCGCCGCCCAGCTCGCAGTCCAGGCTGCGCGCCAGCGCCAGCGGAGGAATGAGCCGGTTCCCCAGCCGCGCGGCATGCGGCGTGGCGGCGGCGAGGTACTCGCGCGCAGCCTCGGTCTCGCCGCGGTGGAAGCTGATGAGGGCGGCGATACCAAGATCGCAGCAGGCCGCAGCTGGTTCCTTCAGGCCCTCAGGCAGGATCTTCACCTCGGCCAGCGCGTCGTCCCATTGCCCCGTTTCGAAGAGCAACTGGCCCAGCGCGCCGTGCGCCTGGGCCAGCCGTATCGTCGTGCCGACCTGATCCGCAAGATCCCGTGCCTGCCGCGCCGCGGTGAATGCGTGCTCGTACTGGTCGAGGTAACCCAGCGTCACGGCCTTGTTGATCTGCAGCAGCAGCCGCAAGTCGGTCAGTCCCGGATCGGCCTCGGTCACTGTCAGCGCCCGGTCGAACAGCGGCAGCGCGGCGGTTACGTGTCCCTGTACGGTGGTAACGATGGTCAGGACGTGCAACGCCCAGCCCATCGCCCAGTTGTCTCCCGCCTCCGCCTCTGCCTCCGCCGCCGCCTCGAGCGCGCTGGAGGCAACCCGGCCCGCATTGTCGGCCTCACCGAGGTTTATATGCGTGCGCGCAGCGATCACGAGCAGCCTGGCGCGGTGCCCGGCCGAGAGCCCGGGAGAAGCCAGCGCCTCGTCCAGGGCCGCCAGGGACCGCACAGACTCCCCTGTCAGCCCGCGGCACTGCGCCAGCGTCCAGTGCAGGTCCACGATCAGATCGGGCTCGTCCGCCTGTTCCAGGGTGTGGCGTGCCACGCGCTCAGCCTGTGTGGTGTCGCCGACGCGGAACAGGGCGTCGGCGAGCCGGCTCGCCAGCCAGCCGTGCCGGGCCGAGCCAGCCGGGGAACTGGCGACCGCCCGCGGGAGCAGCTCCGCCGCCACCCCCGGCGCTTGAGCGACCAGCAGGTCCCCTGCGCGGGCCAGCCAGTCCAGCATCCACTCCTCCATCGGCCCGGCCATGGTGCCCGGCTCCCCGACTGCCCGCAGCAACTGCCGGGCGACCCGGTCCGCCGGCGCGCCCGCCTCCACGAGGGCGCGGCCCGCGTCGCGGTGCCAGGCGGCGCGCACGGGCGCCGACATCTCCTCATACAATGCCGCCCGGATCAGCGGATGCCGGAATCCGAGGCCGTTGCCGGACTCGGTCAGCACGCCGGCCGCACACGCCTCCTCAACCGCCGGGATCAGGTCAGTGACGCTGCGGCCCAGCACGATCGCCAGGTCGGGGACAGCGAAATCCATGCCGAGCAGGGCCGCCGCCCGAAGCACTTCGCGCACCGGCCCGGCAGCAAAGTCAAGGCGGTCGGCAATGGCGGCAGACAGGGAGCTTGGCGCGGAACCGCCGGCGAGCTCGGCCCCGGCTTCGGTAATCGTCAGTCTCGAGCTGCGGGCCAGCGCTGCAACAATCTCTGTAACATACAGCGGGTTACCTGCCGCCCCGTCGGCGAGCCGCAGCAGGTTTCGGTCCGGCCTGCCGCCGGCCAGGGACGCAACCAGGTCAGACACCGCCGCCCCGGTGAGCCCGGCGAGCTGGAGCCGGGCGCCGTCGCCTGCGACCCGCCGCAGGGCCAGCAGATCATCCCGCTGGGGCACCGGGCGCATCATGCCGATCAGCAGCAGCGGCACCTGCCGCGCCGACCTGGCCAGCCGCCCCCACAGGATGACGGTATCGTGGTCGGCCCACTGCAGGTCATCGATGACCAGGACGGTCGGCCGCACGGCACACTGCTCAGTGACGAGGGCCAGCAGCTGCTCCGCCAGCACCGCCGGCACGTCCGTGCCGCGGTCAGCGGCGATCTCGCCGCGCAGGAGCCGGACAATCGTGTCCTGCCGCGGGTTCGTCGAGGCCTCGCGTACTCGCAGCCCGTCGAGGAACGGCAGCAGCGGCAGCGCCTGGCCCAGCTCGTCACCTGCACCCCAGAAGACCTGGCAGCCGGCACCCGGCGCCCCCGCGGCAGCCGCCCGCACCAACGCGGACTTGCCGATGCCCGGCTCGCCCTCGATGAGCACCACGCCGCCGCGCCCCCGAGCTACCCCCTTCACAAGCCCGGCCAGCAGCGCCATCTCGCTATCGCGGCCGACCATCGCACCGGCCGACATTACCGAGGGCATGGGACGAACTTTACTATCAGAACATCTACGGAACAAGCGGAGTATTTCGGATTCTAATTCGGCAAGCTTGTGTTCCATTCGGGCAGTCCTGTCGTCGTGCGGCGCAACTTGCCCGGAACCTTGCGCTAAATGGGCCGCTGACACTTTCTCTCGCGAAGTCGGCGAGAATTGCAAGCCAAAGAAGAACGCAATGCTTAATGCAACAATTTAATTTGAAAAAGCTGTAGTCAATGATTTACGCTAGGTGCATGGAATAGCCGGGGCACCGGTATAACTCCATACGACTCAGATGCGCCGTGCGTGCCGGCGAGGCCATGCAGCAGGACGCGAACCTCGGTAGACACCATGGAGGGAATCATGCGCGTAAAGCGAGCCATCCTCATTCCAGTTATCCTAGCACTGACCACAGCCGGTTCGGTTCTTGCCGGATCGGCGGTGCCCGCAGGGGCCGCGCAGGCGCCCGCCGCGCATGTACTGTCCACGAACCATGCCATTCCTGACGTGCTTTATAACGGATAAACAGCCTGGCGGGCAGGACGGCCGAATACGCGATTCCCAAATCCGGGAAAGCTGGCCGTGTGATCACGGCAGCATTTGTTTTCTGCGAAGCCTCGGCGGCTGCCGGGGTCCGGTCGCGGGCGCGGGCCGGGGCGGCGACTCAAAAACACATTTCTTCACAGCCGTCCCGCACGCCATACAGGCGCAGCGCCATTGCAGCGCCATCAGGACGTGCATTGCTAACCGCTAGTTCGCGAACCGGCAGGCACCGGTGGCGGCGCTGAGCCCCAGGACTGACTGACATAGTGCGGGCCGCGGAGAGATCTGAGCGTCGCTGACCTGCGTACTCAGTGGAGTTCGGTTGCGGCTGCGCCGTCCGGGAGCAGTGAAATAGATGCAAGCTAACCTCACACCGATTCTCACTCATGGGAGTCCTGAGCCCTGCAGGTGCCCGTCGACCGCTGGGCGGTCCCAGGCGTCACCGAACGCCTCTCCTCGGGGCTCGTGGCTCAGTTCTCCCGGCCAGGTGACGCCAATCCTCCGGCCAGGTGACGCCAATCCTCCGGCCAGGTGACGCCAATCCTCGCGATGCGCTTCCGGGTAGCCCCCGGCTTACTGCCGGTTACCGGGGCGGGCCTGATGGCATGTCGTCATGCGCGATCGCGACAGCCAGGCCGGCGTCTTCGGGGGTTGGCCACTCGCCGTCCGCAGCGACAGGGTCGCCTTCGGCCGGGAGGATGACGCGGATCCGGTAACGACTGTCGGCTGGGTCCCCAGGATAAGCGGCCCAGCTCCTCGCGCCCCGGTAGGAGTGTGAGACGTACCCGGCACATTTGCCGTCCGGCGCGGTCACCTGCCAGGCCCCTTGGTCCTCGTCCGCAAGGGTCTGTGTCAGGTGCCAGCCAGGTCCCGCGGCGGCCAGCGGCACCTGGCGGACCACAGTAGCGCCGCATCGGCTGTTGCCGGAGGTGGCGCCCTGGTCTTGCCGCGCCTTCGCCGGTGCGTGCATGCCGTGCCCGGCGGCCATCCTGCCCGCCGGCCTCCCCAGCCCGATAGCAACCTCTGGCTCTCGCGTCACGCTACCACCTCCCGTGCCTGGGCGACAGTCGCCGCGATTAGCATAGCCGCCGGTACGACCTCCATAAGAAACCGCAGCTCGACGGCAAACGCGGGCCTCGGAAGGCTGGCTCGCCAGCGGTCGGCCATGGGTCGCCTATGGGCTACCGGCATGCGGCATTATTCGGTTCGACACCATTGATGTGTCCAATTGACGCTGCATACTAACCCCCGGGCCGCTTCGGCTACTCCCGGGGGCCTGCTCACCTCGAGGTGATCGCGATCGAGGCTCGGGATCTGGTGGGTGATGAGGTGCTGGATGCCCTGCTGGAGCAGTCCAGGGACGCCGGTGGGGCATTTGATGTCCGCGCAGCGGGACGAGGCCGGGGTCGCTGGCATCTAGGTTTGAGTTCGTGAGCGAGAGGGCTCAGGCCCTGAGACCGTAGCCGCCCAGGGACGGCTCGAGCAGGTCAAAGGCCCTGCGGGCGGCCGTCGCGAGCACCTGGCAGATCTCCTCGCGCGGCTGGTCGGCCAGGCTGCGCCTAGCGCCTTCGGCGAACAGCACCCGGTGAACCGACGCGAGCTGGGCCGCCACGATCCGCTGCTGCGGGTCGTCCATGCCGGTCTCGGCGGCGATGGCATCGCCGAGCGCCTGCTCGCGCAAGTCGGCGATCTCCCGGGCCCGGCTGGTAAGCACGTGGCTGTTGCGGACGATCCGGGCGAACGTCGCGGTGGGCGGGCCGAGGGTGACGTCGCCCGCGGCGATCCGCGCGGCGAAGTCACGGCGGATCGCCGAGAGCAGGCTCTCGCCGGGCGCGCGCGCGGCGGCGGCATCGGCCAGGCTGGCGATGATCACCTCGGCCCGGTCGAAGACCAGGTCCTCCTTGCGCGGGAAGTAGTTCGTCACAGTCATCTTCGACACCCCGGCCGCGTCGGCGACCTGGGAGATCGTCACCTCATCGAAGCCCTGGGCCTCGAACAGCGCCATCGCGACGCCGGAGATGGCCTGCCGGGCCTCCTGCTTCCGGCGCTCCCGCAATCCTGTGGTCACGCTGTCACGCTAGCACCGGATTATGCCGGACCCAAACTTAGGTTTGACATAAGTTTATGTCCGACCTAGCGTGTGGTCATGACCGCGATCAACGCGCCGGACGCGGATGCCGCAACCTGGGGAACTCAGACAGCGGCACGACACTCAACCCCAGCAGGCCACTTCCCGCTGAACCGCCCGAAGAGCCGCTAAGGCACCTGGAGGTACCCATGTTCAACGAGCCCGCTGAACGCCGGGCGGTCCTTGAGCTCGGCCAGGCCCTGCAAGACGCCTGGAACCGCCGCGACGCCGCAGGCTATGCGTCGCTATTCACCGGCGACGCCGACTTCGTCGCCTGGAACGGATCGCACGGGCGCGGCCGGCAGGCCATCGAAGACGGTCACCGACGGCTCTTCGATGGACCTTTGGCCGGCTCACGGATGGCTCTGGTCGATGACGACGCGGAATCCGCACCGCCCGAATCGCTGCGGTTCGTCCGCCCGGATGTGGCGATCATGGTCATCCCGGGTGTGGTGACGCTCGCCGGCCAGAGCGCAACAGGCCCAGACCACCAATCCGTGCAGACCTTCGTCCTGATCAAGAACGGCAACCGCTGGCAGGTCGCGGCCTTCCACAACACCCGCCAGCAGGTGCAGTCGTGATCCGAATGCCGGGGCCCTTCAGGCCAGCCAGTCAGATCACGTCGCGCCGCTTGGTCAGGGCAATTCCGGCAGCGGCGAGAGCCACCACGTATCCGATCAGGATGATCCCGCCGACCCACCCGGGCGGGGCGTGCGGGAAGGCCTGGCCGGAGGTGGTCATGACCTCTGAGGCGACCGCGGGGGCGATGACCGGCGCCCCGAGCATCCAGCCCTGGTGGAAGAGGTTGTAGAGCACGGTGAAGACGAGTATGGCGCCGAAACTGCCCGCGTACACGAGCATCGCGGCGACGACGGAGGCCATCTGGCTGCGCAGCACCGCGCCAAGACCGAGCCCGAAGACGCCCCAGGCGACGAACGCGAGCAGGTTCAGCAGCACCGAACGGGCCACGGTCCATCCGGCTAGTGACGTGCTGATGTGCTGGGTGTACAGGAACAGCGGCGTGGCCACCGCGGCGAGGACCGTGCCCACCAGCCAGAACAGCGCTCCGCAGCAGGCCGCGGCAGCCACCTTGGCCATCATGACCGTGGCCCGGCGCGGAACGGTCACGAACGTCACGGCCGCCGTCTGGTTCGCGAACTCACTCGTCACGACCAGCACGCCGAGGAGCAACGCGAACGTGACGCCGAAGAGCTGCCCCGAGGTCATCATGCTGGCGGCGATCGCGGCCACGCCCGCGGGAGTGCGGGCCCGCGCCGCCTCCGCGAGGGCCTGCGGGCCGCCGAGGCCCTGCTGCGGGTAAAGCTGATAATGATTGCCGAACGCGTTAATCGTCAGCGCCAGCGCCGTGAACACGATGAAACCGGCGAGAAACAGCCACCCGGTGTCCGTCGTGCGGATCTTCATGAACTCGGCCCTAAGCAGGCGAACCAGGGTGGTCCCGGTGTCGTCGGCCTGGTCCAGGGCGGCGCTGTCGAGCAGCGCTGTCATCGGATCGCCGCCTTTCCCGCGGTGAGCTCGAGGAACGCGGCTTCCAGGTCAGGGAGCTGCGTGACCAGCTGGTGGATGGCGACGCCCGCCCGCAGCGCGGTGTCGCCGATCGCGACCGCGTCCGCCCCGGTGATGTACGCGCCGCCGTCGCCGGCCGGCGTGACAACCGCATCGCTGCCGAGCACGGCCGTGAGCTTTTCCAGTTCGGGAGTGCGCACCAGGGTCCGGCTCAGGTATGTCATCGAACCGATCACGGACGCCACCGTTCCCTGGGCGGCCAGCCGCCCGGCCGCGATGATGACCAGGTCGTCGGCGAGCTGTTCCATCTCCCCGAGCAGGTGGCTGGACACCAGGACCGTCCGGCCCTGCGCGGCCAGGGTCCTGAGCAGGTCGCGCATCCACCTGATGCCCTCCGGGTCCAGCCCGTTGGCCGGCTCGTCGAGGATCAGCAGCTGCGGGTCCCCGAGCAGCGCCGCCGCCACGCCAAGACGCTGGCGCATGCCGAGGGAGTAGCCCCGGAACGTCCGGTTACCGGCTACGGCGAGCCCGACAAGCTCAAGCACCTCGTCCGCCCGCGCCAGCGGGATGCCCGCGGACTGGCAGACGATACGCAGGTGATCGCGCCCGGTGCGGTCCTTGTGCGCCGCGCCCGCCTCCAGGATCGCGCCGACGCGCCGGATCGGCTGATCCAGGTCGGCATAGCGGACGCCGCCGATGGTGGCCGTTCCCGCGGTCGGCTCGACCAGATCGAGCAGCATCCGCAATGTCGTCGTCTTCCCCGCACCGTTCGGGCCGAGGAACCCGGTAACCCGGCCCGGTTCCACCGTGAACGACAAGTCATCGACGGCCCTGACGCCGCCGTATTCCTTCGTCAGCCCGCGGACGTCGATCCGTCCCTGGGACATCAGCGCGGCAGAGACCTGCCTTCCGCCGAGCGGCCGGTCAGGGAAACCCGGCCCGGCGCCGTCCGTGCGTGCGCGGTCCGTGCGCGTGCCGCCGCGATTAAGCCGCGCCAGCCACACCAGGCCGCCGATCACGACGACCGCGAGCAGGACAACCATCTCACCCTCCAGCCGCGACCGCATTCGCCGCATCGTGGGCCGGCTGAGTCGCGGTGGCCGGCGAGTAGCTCTCGGGGCACTAACGCTACATAGCAAGAGTTAGGGCGGCAAGGGGCTTTGGGTACATCACCCGTACCGGCAGCGCCCCCTTGCCGCGTGGTGACGAAGACGCGTATGAGCGCGCGAGCTGGGAGGCTAACGAGGAGTGCAAGCAGCTAACCCGCCGTACAACCCGACAGACTGGATCGGGATGGTGCGGCGCTAGGGCGCCGCTGAGCCCGCACGACGCTTGCTAGTCAACGGGAATCGCCGGATCCAGGCCAGGACGGTAGGAAGAGGTTGCTGGCGCGCTCGGGATCGCGGGAGCGAGGGCCGGAATTGCCGACCGTGTTCCTGCGCAACGCCGCCAAGGCACGCGGTTCTTCCTCGGTCGGCTCTGCCCTATCGCGAGCGACCTGCTCACGAGCGATGTCCCACCCGAACCCATCGAGTGGTACACTGGTAGGGTGAATGGGACATACCAGGTTACGATGGGCGACCGGGGACGGCTGGTCATTCCCGTCGAGCTTCGGGTCCAGGCCGGCCTCACTGAAGGCACCCCGGTTGTGCTCATCGCTGCTCCGGGCGGGGTGCTTCTTGTGAGCCGAGAGCAGCTGAAGTCACTCGTGCGAGAAGACCTCGCCGGTCTCGACCTCGTCCGGGAGCTGCTCGCCGACCGTCGGCGTCAGGCGGCCGCCGAAGACGCGGCGTGAACGTCTTCGACGCGTCCGCCCTGCTCGCGTTCCTGCAGGGGGAAGACGGCTCCGCGGCCGTCGAGACGGGTCTTAGCGCCGGCGGTACATGCGGCACGGCAAACTGGTCCGAGGTCGCCCAGAAGTTCATGGCGCACGGCCGCGACTGGGACCTGGCCAGGGCGCTGCTCGCCAGCTACGGCCTTCATCTCGAGCCAGTCAGCGTCGAGGATGCCGAGCAGGCCGCCGCTACCTGGACATCGGGAAGCAGCCTGTCGCTCGCCGACCGGCTATGCCTGGCGCTCGGACGCCGCCTGAACGCCGTCGTGTGGACAGCGGACAGTGGCTGGGGAAGCGGGGAAACCATCCGGCAGATCCGCTGACCGGAGTTGCCCAACATACCGTGGCACCCCGGCTGGATCGGCCCATTCTTTCAGCAACCGCGAAAGACTCACCTCTGGATTTCCCGTACAACGCCTAACCGAGGTGTGACTGGTCGCTGACCTGATCATCACGTCCGCCTCGCGCGCATGCGCTGATCCGCCCACCTCACTCCGGCCGGCACTGGCGCCGGCGTGGCGATCCTGGTTCGCCGTTGTCGCCGCGGCATACTTTGTGGTCTGTCGCGGGTCAGCACGGGGTGAACGCGGCAGATTCGGCGCGCTCACGACCGCGAAGGTGGTGAGCTGGCGCCGTCGTGGCGCTGTTCCAGACACACTCGGGGGAGAACAAGTGAACCGCACACCAAGCAGACATAGCAGCACGCGCCGGACCGTCAGGTGGGCCGCTGCGGGCCTGAGCGCGACGGCCCTTCTGCCCGCTCTCCAGGGAATCCCGGCGGCCGCACAGTCGCGTGCCGTCCACGCGGTTGGCCACTCGCGGGCCGCGCACGCGGCCCCGTCCGGCACCGTCCAGCACTGGGGCACGTTCTTTGGGGGGGCCAACACATTCAAGCCCGAGGACATGACTACCTCTCCGGCGTCGCTGAGCCTGCCAGGCTCGGTCGCGGAGGTGGCCACGTCGAACTCGAGCGAGTACGCCCTGCTGACCAACGGCAGAGTCTACGCGTGGGGGCTGGGCAACGCGGGCCAGCTGGGCGACGGTGCGACCAAGAACTCCTTCACGAAGCCGGTGCGGGTGCGCTTCCCAGCGGGGGTGAAGATCGCCTCGCTGCCCATTGACGTCATGCCCTTCGACACTGGCCTGGCTGTCGATACCAAGGGCCAGGTCTGGGGCTGGGGCGACAACCAGGGTGGGGAGCTGTGCCTGGGTAATCACAAGCAGCACCTCACACCGGTCAGGCTGCCGTTCTCGCACGTGACCGCCGTCGCCGGCGCGTTCGACCATGCGCTCTACGACGCGAGAGGCCGGGTCTGGGCGTGCGGCCTCAACAGCCTCGGAGAGCTCGGCGACGGCACCACCAAGCCCAGCTCGGTGCCGGTCAAGGTGAAAGGCCTCGGCCCCTCCGCCCAGGTGGTGTTCCTGGTGGCCGCGTTCGCCAACTCCGGCGCCCTGCTCGCCGACGGAAAGTACCTGGACTGGGGAACTAACGGCCAGGGGCAGCTCGGCATCGGCACGCTGGGGAAGCGATCCGATGTGCCGGTCACGGTGCCTTTGCCGACCATGGTGCAGCAGGTCACCCAGGGCGGGTCAGTGCCTGGCAACGGGCAGACGCTGGTGCTCCTCACCAACGGCGACCTGTACGCCTGGGGCGATGACGGGCAGGGGCAGCTCGGGGACGGGAAGACGGCGGCGCAATCGTCACCGGAACTGATCACCCCACCGTCTGGAGTCACCTACCAGACGCTGGCGACGAGCGGCGGCACCTCGTACGGCATCTCCACGACCGGGGACGTCTACGCCTGGGGTGGTGGCAAGGAAGGCCAGATCGGCAACGGGACCACCGAGAGCAGCTTCACCCCGGTCAAGGTCGCCTCAGGCGCCACCGGCATCTCGGCCACCGCCGACGACGTGCTGATCGCCGTCACTGGATCCTGAGCGCCGGCCGCTGTGAGGCCCGGCGGGATCGCCGGGCCTCACAGTGCGCCGCTTTCCGCAAGAAAGGGCCAGAAAACCGCGGTCGCGGACTTCACGGCGGTGATCGACGCGGCCACGACGCGGCCTCGCGGATATCGACGCGGTCCCGTCGACGGCAGACATCGTCATGTGACGGGCCACCTCAGCCGTGCAGCGAGGAGCGGTGGGAGTAAAGGTCTCTTAGCAAGCCGACCTCGGCGCCGTGGTGGATGACCTCGTCCAGCACGTGTGGCTTTCCCGGCCCAGTGTGCGGACCTTCGTCCCTAGCCGGAACGCGGTGCCTGCTTGTTATCGTCAGTGATTAACGGAGATGTCTGCTCCAGACCCCGGCAGCGGCAAGAACTACCGCCCGAGGGGTGAGTTCAATGAGAAGTCCTAAAAGCCCTGGCACCGTGACCGGTACCGGACCGGCTGCCCGTCTGGCCGCCGTCTTTGCGACGCGTCCGGACGACCGCCGCGGCCTGTGGCTGCGCACCGTGCCCGATGGCGCCAATACGCTCCCGCCCGCCGGGCAGCCGGGCCGCGGCAGGGCGGCGAGCATGGCCAGGCGGGAACTGCATCGGCACGTCGAGATCAGCGACATGGAGTGCACAGTCGCTGCCGCCGATGTCACATCCCAAGGACCTGGCGGAACCGCCCGGGCGTCGCTGCGCGCCGAGTCCGGGCACATCACCCCGGGCCGCCGCGCGAGCCTGGTCGATGCCGTGCTGGACCTTCCCGAAGTGCAGGAAAGCGCACACCTGAAGCTGGCGTTTCCCCTCGGCGACTGCGAGACACTGCAGCGACTCCAGGAACGCTGCCGGGACGTCCGCACTCACCCAGCCGGAGTCAGCGCGATCATGGAAGCGAACCCACCGTCCGGCCTCGTCCTGAGTCTCCCGGCCGATTCGATTATGGTGGAAACGAAAGGAAGGCGACAGGCCGGTGCTGGCGGAAGTCACGGAAAGGCAGCGGAAGAGCTACGCCGCGCAGGGGTTCCTGGTCGTTGAGCATTTCCTGGACGAGCCGGAACTGCAGGAGTGGCGCGTGACGGTCGACCGCGCGGTCGGTAGGCGGGGACGGCAGCGGTTCTCCTTTGCGTCGGCAGGGGGGAAGGAGGAGGATCCATCGGCCGCGCGATCGAAAGACGAGCAGCAGGATTACTATGATCAGGTCTTCACCCAGCGCAATAATCTCTGGCAGACCGACGAATCTATACGGCGCCTGCTGCTACAGCCTGGTCTCGGGAAATTTGTCGCAGACCTGGCGGGTATCGATGGCGTCCGGATCTGGCACGACCAGGCCCTGATCAAGGAGCCGTACAGTAATCCGACTGCCTTCCATCTGGACGTTCCGTATTGGTCATTCACGTCGGCCGATGCTATAACCATCTGGCTCGCGCTGGACGACGCCACGGTCGAGAATGGTTGCCTGTATTATGTGCCCGGCAGTCATCTGGCCCAAAAGTTCGACAACGTGGGTATCACGAGCCGCCTCGGATCATTGTTCGAGGTGTACCCCGAGTGGGCTGACGTTGCGCCGGTGCCGTGTCCGGTGCCGGCCGGAGGTGCTCTGTTCCATAACGGGCTCACCTTTCATGGGGCTGGCGCCAACATGACCCCGGGTCGAAGAAGGGCGATGACTTGTGCATACATGCCGGACGGCGCCACGTTCAACGGCACCCGTAATGTATTGCCACCGGACTACTTCCGCAGCCTGAAGATAGGCCAGGTCCTCGACAACGAAACGCAGAACCCGCTCGTGTACTCCAGGCACCGCGACGCCCAAGCGGGGTCGATCGCATAATCCCGGTGCAGCCGGCCGCCTCCCGGTAGTCGCGGGCGGTCGGCTGGCGGCGCCTGTGCGAGAACGCCAGCCCCGTCAGGGTCACCCGGTACTCGAGGCCAGGCAGCCGGTCCAGCCCTGAGCCTCGAAGGTCTGCACGGTGCACTGGGCGGTCTGCGGGTAGTAGGTGCCCATCTGCTCTTGCACCGTGGCCGGCGCGATGATGTCGGACGGGCTGGCGGGCGGGCTGATGAAGGTGAAGCCTTCCGGGTAGAGCGTCTGCTGGGAGAGCATGTTCCGTAGGATCTGAAGCTCGGGGGTGCCGGGATGGCTGGCCGACGTCGGGATCCAGGTCGCGTCGTTGGCCGTCAGGGATGACGGCGATGGCTTGTCTGCGGGCAGCGAGGAAACGACGGTGTAATAGTCGGCGTCCAGTGTCGTCAGGAAGTCCGGGGTCCCGCCGAAAATCGTATTGGCACCATGACCGACCTCGACCACCGGGTAGGGCGATTTCGCCAGGTAGTTGGATATCGACCAGTAGCGGAGCTGGAATACCGGGCTGACCCAGGAGACCGGGGCGGCACCGATTGAGTCTCCGAGTGCCCCGCTGCCCGCGTCGACCGGGCTCGATGGGGCCTCGCCATGGGTCACCACGACATAGCCTCGCCGCGGCGTGAAGCTCATCACGATATAGCCGTTGACCGGGTTGGGAAAGAGCCCGGCCGCTGATGCGGCGGAAGGGCCGAAATACTGAAGATCCGGGGCGCAGTTGGACGTGCACGAGGCGGGCGTGCCGCTGCTGCTCATCTTCTCCTTCAGGGCCGAGAGCACCTGCGCCAGGGCGGGGAACTCCTTCGCTGCCGACGGGGTGCACGGGGCCAGTGTGGTGCTGTGTCCATGGTGTGTGACCGTGACGGTCGGAAGCTGGACGGTGGTATTGCCGCCCGAAGGAATGTACGTCCGGAAGATCACATAACCCACCCCGGGCGGGCCCGTGGGGTTAGCCGGCGGGTTCTGGTCGATCATCGGGATGGCGTTCTCGGACCTCTGCTGAGCGGCGGTAGCCCCAGGAATGATGCGGACGGTGAACTTCAGTTTCCGCCTCAGCCGGCCCGTGCGCCACGGGTTCTCCGAACCCCGGTCCGGCGCGATCTGGTAGTCAGAAAGATCTGATGGCACGCTGCTCGCGTCGACCGTGTTGGTGAAGTCCTGGAAGGAGTCGTTATAGACGGTAAACGACATGAACCGGCTTATCGGGAAGGAACCTTGGATGGTCAGCGAATTTCCCGCGCTGGCAATGAACGGGGTGGTCCAGTACGTCGCATACGGGTCCGGCGCGGCAACATTCACCTTGGACGGCGTGGTCTCGAGCGGCCATGAGCATCCGGGAAACGCCGTGGGCAGCGCGGCCGCCGTCACTGCCGCGTGGATGCCGCCGTCGCCGGATTCAGGCGCGGGTGCGGCATCTGCCGGCGAGCCGAGAGCGAGGGCAAACGTGACCGCCGTCAACACCCCAACGGCGATCATAGCGTGCCCCTTTGGTGTCGCCAATAGAAGGGAACGGCGAACAGATTCTCCTGAGAACGTCATGTAAGTGACCCCCTGAGCCCCCGGAATGCGCGACGCTGGCCTTCGGCCTTGGCTATCCGGCATGTTACAGCAATAGTTAACGAGGCGCTATTGCGCTCGTCAAAGCCTGCGATGTCGTGTATGCGGTAAATCGCCCTGTAGATGGGTAATAGAGTCGGGTTAGACGCAAAAGCACGCCCTTTCCGGGCAACACCAGGAGAAATCAGCATCATCACCTGGCGTGGGATAACCCGCGGCAGCATAACTGCGAAAGCGAAGGTGTAGCCCGAAGTTGCAACGCCAATTCGGCAGGTAATTTCAGGTTTGAGCTGGTTGGCTCGGTGAGCATCGCGATGGTGACCTGGGTGACGGTGTACCGGACCTGGTTGCGGGTCAAGGTGGTCAGGTGGTCCAGCAGGCCGCGGAAGCTGGCGGAACCGGTGACCAATCGATCAGGAATCGAGAAGCGCCGGTCACTGGGCCTCACCTACCGTGACCGTCATGGCTTCCATCGAATCCGTCACCCTCGACGTGGCCGACCCTACGGCCGCCAACCGCTTCTACACCGCCGCCTTCGGTTTGGGCACTCAGATGCGCCTGCGGGCCTCGGAGTCACCGGCGACAGGCTTCCGTGGCTTCACGCTGTCGCTCACGGTGTCCCGGCCAGCCACCGTCAACGGCCTCATCGGCGCCGCCCTCGACGCCGGCGCCACGCCGCTGAAGCCGGCCGCCAAGTCGTTCTGGGGCTACGGCGGCGTCGTACGAGCCCCGGACGGGACGATCTGGAAGGTCGCGACCTCGGCGAAGAAGGACACCGGCCCGGCCACCCAGCAGATCGACCAGATCGTGCTCCTGCTGGGAGTCGCGGACGTGGCCGCGAGCAAGCGGTTCTACGTTGACCGCGGCCTGGCCGTGGCGAAGAGCTTTGGCCGCAGGTACGTCGAGTTCGCCACTCCGTCGAGTCCCGTCAAGCTGGCACTCTACGGGCGCCGTGCCCTCGCCAAGGACGCTGGCGTCTCTCCCGACGGCACCGGGTCGCACCGGCTCATGATTGGCAGCGACGCCGGGCCCTTCACCGACCCGGACGGGTTCGCGTGGGAGGCCGCATCGCTCACGTGCTCCGGCTTGCGGCTGCAGGACAGGCGGCCGTAGGCGGTGCGGGCGATCGAGTCGGCGTCCAGGGCGCGGGCGAAGTCCGCCGGCCCGGCCACCACACCGGGCTCGGCATCGCTTGCGGCGCGACGTACGATCTTGCGTGTGACCAGCAGACCCGCCTCGGCGCAGCACCTGCGCGACCTCGCGCGGCTGCGCCGCGTCCGCGACCGGATCGACCGGGAGTACGCGCAGCCGCTGGACGTGGAGGCACTCGCCCGCGGCGCGCACATGTCGGCCGGGCACCTCAGCCGCGAGTTCAAGCTGGCCTACGGCGAGTCGCCGTACAGCTATCTGATGACGCGGCGGATCGAGCGCGCGATGGCGCTGCTGCGTCGTGGCGACCTCAGCGTCACCGAGGTCTGTTTCGCGGTCGGTTGCTCGTCGCTGGGCACCTTCAGCACTCGTTTCACCGAACTGGCCGGCGTGCCGCCCAGCACCTACCGGCGCCAGACAGCTCGCGCGACGGCGGGGATGCCGCCGTGCGTGGCGAAACAGGTGACCAGACCGGTCAGGAATCGAGAAGCGCCGGTCACCGGGCCGCAGCTAGCCTGAGCGTCATGGACATCACCATTCACGCGAGCTTCCTCCCGCATGACGACCCGGACGCCTCCCTGGCCTTCTATCGCGACACCCTCGGCTTCGAGGTCCGCACCGATGTCGGACAGGGCAAGATGCGCTGGATTACGGTCGGCCCCGCCGGCCAGCCCGGCACGTCGATCCTCCTGGCGCCGCCGGCCACAGACCCCGGCATCACCGACGACGAGCGCCGCACCATCGCCGAGATGATGGCCAAGGGCACCTACGGCTGGATCCTCCTGGCCACCAAGGACCTCGACGGCACCTTCGAGAAGGTGCAGGCCAGCGACGCCGAGGTCGTCCAGGAGCCGACCCTGCAGCCGTACGGCATTCGCGACTGCGCCTTCCGCGATCCCGCGGGCAACCTGATCCGCATCCAGGAGCGGCGCTGAGCCGCGAGCGCAGCCATGTGTACAGACGCGTACCGTGAGGCGCTGACACGAGATTTCTCATCCACGGCGTCATCCACGGCGTCACCGGCGTCGGCCCCGGCGCCGGGCCAGCGCCGGGCCGGTGAAGCCGACCGCGAAGGCGTTGCGGGGCGGCCGCTGCGGCATCGTATGAATCCCGGACAGGACGATCTGGAAAGTCGCGGCGTCGCGGCCGCGGGTGACCGGACGGCCGAGGAGACCAGCCCAGGTCCGCCGCCGCGACCCATGAGGCCGGCGGCGCAGCCAGTCAGCGGACTTCGGTGTACTCGCTGCGGTCCAGCTGCACGACGTCGGTGTAGTCGCTGCCTTCCGGCTCTGCGACGTCGGTGTACTGGCTGCCGTCCAGCTGCACGACACGGAAGCTGCGCCCGGCGACCAGCTTGCGCAGGTGCCGCATCCCGCTCATGCCTGCGACCGCGACAGCTATTGCGGCGGCGAGGATCGAGCCGCCAAACAGCGCGAGCCCGCCGACGACGTGTCCCAGCAGCATCATGACCACTCCGGCCAGCAGAGCCACCGGCACGGCCGCCACCAGCAGCAGCGCAAGCAGCGTCACGGCGATCACGGCCTTGGCCGACCTGTCCGGCGTCCGCTCGGCGTACCAACCGGTCATTACGCTCACCTCTCAAGGCCCGAGCTCGTCAAGGACCCAGGCCTACATAAATAACGCGACATGTCGTGTCCTCTGTGTATGCAACGCACCCCTCGATCAAAATCATCCCGTGACCGTCCGGCGCGCTGACCGTGGGAGTCATGCCGAACGGCTTGAGGAATTCCTTCGGCGACTCGCACGCGCGGCATCACGGCCGTGAGCCGAGCGGCGAGGCGGTCCGGTGGCTGGCCGGAGGCTGGGTCACGGAAACGCTGCCGGGTCGCAGGATGATTTGTTGTCATCAAGGCATCAAGAACATTATGATTAGATGTCATGAGGACTACGGTCACCCTCGATGACGACCTGGCCATCCGGCTGGAAAGGCACCGGACCCAGCATGGCGAGAGCTTCAAGCAAGCGCTCAACGAAGCCGTCCGCGTCGGCCTTGCCAAGCTCGAAGAACGCGCCGATGCTGCGCCGGAGGTGAGCCAGACTCGTCCGCTGCCGCTGGGCAGGCGTCTTGCGGGCAGCATCGATAATGTCGGCGAGGTGCTCGCCATCGCCGAGGGTGAGGATTACCGCTGACGTACCTGGTCGACGCCGATATCCTCGTCTACTCCACCGACGAGGGCTCCGAGCACCATGCGGCCGCACGGGACTGGCTCGACGAGCGGACCGCCGGGGTGCCCAGGTCGGTCGGCCTGCCCTGGCCCAGCCTGCTGGCCTTTTTCCGGCTTGTCACCAACCCGCGTATGTACTCGCCGCCCGCGACCGCGGCGGATGCGTGGCAGCGCATTGAGGACTGGCTGTCCCGGCCGGCGGCCTGGATCCCCGTACCGGGATCGCGGCATCAGCAGGTGCTCGGCGGGATCGTCCGGGAATGCCGCCCGGCCGGGAACCTCGTGCCGGATGCGCATCTGGCCGCGCTCGCCGTTGAGCACGGCCTCACCGTCGTCTCCACGGATACGGATTTCGCCAGGTTCCCCGGCGTCGCATGGCTCAATCCCGTCTCAGCCGCAGCCTCATGACGACTTCACAGAAATCACCCTGTCCCTTGGCTCACTGGTATGTGCACGCTCCCGCCGCTGGCAACGTCGTCGCGGCCATCGATATCCACCAGCGAACCGGCACGTCCTTCTGGGACGCGATGATCCTGCGCAGCGCGAAGGAACTGGGCTGCCAGACCCTGCACTCGGAGGATCTCAACCCCGGTCAAGCATCCGAGGGCGACGGGACTGCCCGGCCTGCGAACCGCGAACCTACAGCGCGACCACAGGTCGCGGCTGGAATCCTCGTCCTTCAGGGCGATGGAGGATGTCAAGCGCGCCTCTGACCGTCCAGCGTCGTCCTCCCGGTAGGACAGGCTGCTGGAGAGATCGTGGACCTGGAAGATCCGGGCCAGGCGCCGGCTTGGGCGTAGATCTTCTGATGCTCGGCGGCGGAACGGGCCCAGGTGAAGCGGGCGCACAATGCCCGGCCAGCTGAGCGCAGGCTGTCTGCGAGCCGCCGGTCATCGAGCACGGCGGTGAGCGCCGCCGCCAGCGCGACCGGGTCGTTCACCGGCACCATCAGGGCGTCCCGGCCCGGCCGCAGGTACTCGCGGAAGACGGGCAGGTCGGATACGACCACGGGCAGTCCCGCGCTCATCGCCTCAAGCACCGCCAGGCCCCAGCCCTCCTTGGTGGAAGGAAACGCGAGCACGTCCGCCGCGTCATACCAGCCGGGCAGTTCGGCGTCGGGCACGGTACCGAGCAGCACGACGTCATCGTCGAGCCGCAGGCCCAGCCGCGGGAGCGACGACAGCACCCGGTCCCGGTACTCGCGGTAGTCCTGGAACGAATGCCCCCCGACGATCGCCAGTACCGGGCCGCGGCCAGACCGCCGCAGAGAGGCGATGGCCTGCATGAGGGTATCGCTGCCCTTGCGCGGCTCGATCCCGCCCACGGCCAGGATGAGCGGTCGGCCAGCTGCGCCGGCGCGCTGACGCAGCGCGGTGGCCAGGGCGGGATCGGGCGCCTGGAAACGGCCGATGTCGACGCCGTTGTGCACCACTTCGGCAGCAGTGCCATGCTCCTCGGCGAGTATTTCCTGCCAGTGCTGGCTGACCACCAGGACCCGATCGGGCTCGAGGATGGCCTGGCGTTGGCAGTCGATGAGCGAGGGGCTGGTGAAGTCGTCGACGTGGTGGACGGTCCGGATGACGACCGCCCCGCCGGCCGTGTCCCGGACGCGGCAGGCGGCCCGGGCCGAGATGCAGTCCTGGGTGTGCAGGATGGGGTACTCGGCCGCGAGGCGGCCCAGGGCGCTGGCCAGCGCGTCCACGTTGGCGAAGACACGTTCCTCCAGCGTCGGCAGGCTGGGCGGAGCCTCGATGATGGTGAACGGCACCTGCACCGGCCGGAAGAAGCCCGCCGCGGGGTCGCCGAGCGCTATCACCCGCACCGGGTACCCGGCCGCGTGCAGCGCCTCGGCCAGCGCCAGCGTGTGGACCACCCCGCCGCGTGGCTTGACGGAGTAGGTCACCAGGCCGACGGGCACCGGCAGGCTGGTCAGGTCGTGCCCTCCGGGGGCCGTCACGGGCGCACCGTGGCGGCCCGGGCGGCCTGCCGGACGGCGATCTCGGACGCGACCCGCGCCGCCTGGGCCGCGCTGGCGGTGACGATCGCGCCGGCTTCGGCAAGTACGGCGCGCTGCCGGTCGAATCCCTGCGGATCCGCGCGGGCGCCCAGCACGTAGCAGACCACCGTGGCTCCGCTGGCCACGATGTCAGCGCAGGTCCCGGCGATCTCTCCGGCCGGATCGGGGTGTGAGCCGTACCCGATGACGACGTCGAGCAGCACCGCCGCGATGTCCTGGCCGAACGCTTCCGCTTGCATGGTCTCCTTGCGCGCGGCCGGATCGATCATCGGGTGGGGCCGGCCCTTGGTGTACTCTTCCTCGCCGAGGTCCAGGCATATGTGCGCACCCGCTGGCGCCGGCAGCCCGAAACCGGGCCGCAGCGGGATGTTGGAGTACACCGCGCCAAGCGACTGGCTGAGGATCACCTGTGCCTCATAGCAGAGCGTGCCGCCGGTGAAGAACCCGCGCACTGCGCTGCGGCGGGGGCTCATCCGCTCGGTCGCGCGCTCGGTCACGTCACCCAGGCTCCCGGCCGGGCTCGGCTCCGGCCTGCCGAGGATCGCGGCCACCCGTCGCGCGCCCCCTTCGAGCGTGGCCTCAAGCGGAGCGCCCGCCATCAGGCCGTCCGGAGCGGACATACCCAGGCAGGCCGCGACCACGGGGGTGGCCTGGCTGGCGCCGATCACCATCTGGGCTACGTTCGCGTCGGGTGGCTTGGAGACAAGCAAGATGACCTCCGTGCCGGGATCCGCGTCCAGGGCCTGGACGGCGTCTCGCGCCATCAGCCCGCCGACTCCGGCGGACAGGTCCCGGCCGCCGACGCCGATGACCTGCGAGACGCCGATACCCCAGTGGTCCAGCAGGGTCATGACCTCTTGCGCGCCGGTTCCGGCCGCGGCGACGATGCCGACCGGGCCGACGCCGACCGCGTTGGCGAAGCCGAGGCCGACCCCGCCGAGTACGGCGGTACCCGCGCCAGGGCCCATCACTAGCCAGCCCAGCCGGCTGGCTCGCTGCTTCAGGGCCACTTCTTCTGACACCGGCACGTTGTCACTGAACAGCAAGACGTGCAGGCCGGCGGTCAGGGCGGAATGGGCGGCGATCGCGGCGTACGGGCCGGGCACCGACACCACCGCCACGTTCGCCTCGGGCAGCAACCTGGCCGCCTCGCCGACCGTGCGGGGCTCTGGCCGGACCGAAGATCCGGCCGCTTGACCGTCGGGCCGGCTGGCCTCGGCGAAGAGCACCGCCCGGCCCCGGTTCAGAGCTCCGCTGGCGGCCGGATCGCCGGCGGCGCACACCGCGAGCACCAGCGCGTTGGCGTCGGCGTCTGCGAGGGAGTCAGGCGAGAATCCGCGGCTGGTCAGGTCCGCTACGGCGGCCGGGGTGGCCATCGCCGCGCTGGCCCAGCTCACGTCGTTGCTGTCCTGCATGGCACGGGTCGCATTGAGCAGCAGCAGTGAATCCCGGTACGAGCCAGGGAACGCCTGGATCCGGCTGACGCTCATCGGAGTCGTCCCGCCTGGGGCGAAGCCCGCTCGATGCGGGTGCCCGCCGGCTTCGCGCTGCCGGTCAGCGTCGTCGCCAGCAGGGCGGGGGAGGTGACCACTGCCAGCTCGCCACCTTCCGCGAGGAAGCGGAGTGCCGCCTCGATCTTGGGACCCATGCTGCCCGGCGGGAACTGACCCTCCGCCAGGTACCTGGCGGCCTCGTGGGCGGTGATGGTGCCTAGGTCGGACTGCGTCGGCATACCGTAGTCGAGCATCACCCGGTCTACCGCGGTGACCAAGAGCAGGGCCTGGGCTCCGAGTTGCCGGGCGATGAGGCAGGCGGCGCGGTCCTTGTCGATGACCGCGTCGATGACGCCGCAGGTGTCGGTGGCGGCGACCGGGATCCCGCCGCCGCCCCCCGCGATGACCAGATGCCCGGCGTCCACCAGCGTGCGCAGCGCCTCGATCTCGATCACGCCGGTCGGCCACGGCGAGGCCACCACCCGCCGGTACCCACGGCCGGAGTCCGACTGGACTACCCAGCCGCTGCGGGCCGCCAGTCGCTGCGCCTCGACAGGCTCGAAAAACGGGCCTATCGGCTTGGACGGCGACCCGAACGCGGGATCGGCCGGGTCGACAGTGACGTGCGTGATCAGCGCGGCCGCGGTGCCGCGGCCGCGGAGCAGGTCGATCGCGCGGGCGATGAGGCTACCGAGCAGGCCCTGGGTCATCGCGCCGAGCAGTGCCAGCGGCTGCGCGGGTACCATCGAAGTGGCTTCCTGCTGCAGCGCCAGGTTCCCTACCTGCGGTCCGTTGCCGTGCACGATCACCACTCGCCAGCCGGCCTCAAGCACGTCGTTGACCGCCGTCGCCATGGCCGCCGCGTTGGCCATCATCTCGCCGCACGTCCCGGACTGGTCGGCCCGGGTCAGGGCGTTGCCGCCGAGGGCGACGACCGCAATCTTGGTCAAGGGATCCTGCTCATGACGAGGTAGGGTTAAGTCGCATAGATGATGAACCGTTCATAATAGTAAACACGAGGGCGGGAGAGGTGCAATGGCCGGTCGCGACGCCAGGCCCGGCGGCCAGCTGCCGGGCGGGCAGGCGGGGGAGCCGGGCGGGTCGGCTGTGCCGCCGTCCGTGTTGGGGTCCTGGGATGAGGCCGAGGCTCGGCTCTTCCCGCTGGTGATGGCGCAGCCCGAGCTTTACAAGCAGGCCCTGGATGCGATCCACCTGCTGCTCGAGCGGTTCCGGGAGACCTGTCCGGACCTGGCCTCCCTGCTCGCGGCCCACGAACGGGGCGATGGCCTGGTCGCGGATCTGGCGGGCGAGTCGGCGGCCGGGATCTCCGGGGTCGCCGGGATTACCGGGGTCAGGCCGGGCTTGATCGCGGCCGCCGTCTGTGCCATGCGGTACCGCGAAATCGTTGCGCTGATGGCCGCCCAGGGACGGCTGGCGGCCCTAGCCCAGGCGCGCGAGCAGGGCCTGGCCTGGGCGGTCGTAGAGGAGAATGGGCAGGCTGACCGCGCGCCGTACGTTCCATACCAGCGCGTCGAGGCCGATGTCGGGAGCGGGCGGGCCGTGATCGTCTCGATTGGGCCGGACGAGACGCTGAGCCGGGCCGTGTACCGCCTGGACGCGGGCCAGATCGATGTCGCGTCCGGCGCCCTGCGGATCGGCGAGCCGGTCGGCAGCTACCTCGATCCCGGCGAGTTCGAGACCGCGCTGCGCCGGGCCCGGGCCTGATCCCGCGGCCGGCCAGGTCACTGCCGTGCCGGTTCTTGCGGCGATGTATCCGTGAGGTTGCCTTGACGTAGCCGACGGGTTTATCAAGGATGGTAAACGTACGTATCGGATCACATAGGCGACTGCTCGCGGCCACGGGCGGTGAAGGAGGGGCGATGGACGACTCCTCGACCAGCAGGGCCGATCGGCGCCCAGCGGCAGCCGGGAGCGGGCCGGCCAGGCCCGCCAGGCCCCGCGCCGACGGCAGGCTGGCGCGCCTGATCAGCGAACTGCAGGGGCATGGCCTGCGGGTAGAGGTTCCGCTTGAGTCCCGCCAGGGCGGCGCCGGGCCGGCCGACGCAGGCATGCTCTGGGTGGACGGCTTCGCCGCCACCGTGCCCACCGGCGCCCACTACGCGCGGACGTCGCCGTACGTGCTGCGGGCCGAGGACGACGGATGGGGGGTCTACCGAGACGGCGAACGGCTGGCCTCGGCTGAACCGTCCCGGCGCCCCCGCTACTACGACCTGGCGACGGCGCAAGGCGTTCCCTACTGGCAGATCGCGCTGCTGCACCTGGACTCCGTGGCGAGCACGGTCATCCAGACCTGCGCCTACTGGGGCAACTCGGATCAGTGCGCGTTCTGCGGGATCGGAGTCACTCTCGCGAACGGGCGCACGATCGCCAGGAAGACCCCGGAGATGCTAGCCGAGGTCGCCGTCGCGGCCAGGGACCTCGACGGCGCGGTGGACGCTACCCTCACCACGGGCACCACCGCCACCCCCGACAAGGGCGCGCTCTACGTCGCGCGCTGCGGCCAAGCGGTGCACGAGGCTTCGGGCCTGCCGGTCGAGGTGCAGTTCGAGCCGCCCAGGGACCTTGCCGTGATCGAC
Organism: uncultured Actinomycetes bacterium; assembly: GCA_963798675.1. Taxonomy (GTDB): domain Bacteria; phylum Actinomycetota; class Actinomycetes; order Streptosporangiales; family Streptosporangiaceae; genus Palsa-504. Next base: position 85,393 of record CAWCUJ010000059.1, read on the forward strand.
CGGGTCCGCGATATGGGGATCGCCTCGGTCGGCATCCATGTCGAGACGTTCGATCCGCAGGTGCTGGCGCGGATCGCGCCCGCCAAGGCGCGCACCGGGATCGACGGCTACTTCCGGGCCTGGGAACGGGCGGTGGCCGCGTTCGGCGAGGGCCAGGTGTCCACGTACGTGATTCTCGGCATGGGCGAGGACCCGGACCTGATCGTCGAGGGCTGCCGGCGCGCGATCGACATCGGTGTCTACCCGTTCGTGGTGCCACTGCGTCCCACCGTCGGCAGCCTGATGGAAGAGCTGGTCGCCCCGTCACCGGAGTACTGCGAGACGATCTACCGCCGGGTCGTGCCTTACCTGAACGCACGGGGCATCGGCGCGCACACCGCGGCGGCCGGGTGCGCCCGGTGCCAGGCCTGTTCCGGGATGAGCCTGCTCGAGGGGAGAGCCGACACCGATGGCCGAACCTACCTCCCGCTCGTCAGCCACGGCTAGCCGCCCGGCCGGCGCAGACCGCCGGGCGGGCATCCCGCCGGCGGGTACGGTCCCGCTGACCTGTCATGCGGTTTCGACTGCGGCGGAGCAGGACGCCCACTTCCGGATCCGGCGCCAGGTCTTCGTCATCGAGCAGGGGCTGTTCCGGGGCATCGGCGGCGTGGCCGGCGGCGACGACAGGGACGGCCATGACGACGACCCGGCCACGATCCACGTCATCGGCCTCGCGGCCGGGGTCATCTGCGGGACGGTCCGGCTCTATCCCCTGCCTGATGCGCCGGGCCGATGGAAGGGCGACCGGCTGGCGGTGCTGGCGAGTCACCGCCACCTCGGCCTCGGCGCGCCGCTGGTGCGGTTCGCCGTCAGCGCGGCCGGGATGAATGGCGGACGGGAGATGGAAGCGTATATCCAGCCCGCGAACGTCACGTTCTTCCGGTGGCTGGGCTGGCGGCGAACCGGCCCGCTGGTGGACTACGCCGGCATTGCGCATCAGCGCATGCTGATTAGCCTGCGGACCGGGCCAGGTTCGTCACCGATTCCCGGCTGAGGTCGAACGCGGTCTCGGCCCGGCCCGCGGAGCAGAGCCGCAGCTCGCCGGTGCCGTCCAGGGTGCCCACCTGTGCGGCGGCCAGACCGCGGCGGCCGAATGCCCTACCGGCTTCGGCTTCCCGCCCGGCCGGGACACACAACAGGAAGGCCAGGCACGGGAAGCAGGTGACCCATTGTTCTACCGTCACGCCGGCTGGGACGGGCAGCGCGTCCAGGTCAACGCTCACCCCGAGCTTGTTGCATTCCAGCAGCATGGCCAGCGACCCGATCAGGCCCGCCATGCTCACGTCCTTGGCCGCCACCACCCAGCCGGCCGCCGCGCCCTCGGCCAGCAGCCGGACGTCCCCGGCCAGTTGCTGGCCGCGCTCATCGAACGACGGGAAGAACGGGAAGTCGGGTCGCATCCGCCCCTGGACGCAGCAGCCGACCAGCAGCGACTGCCCTGGCTGCGCGGACTGCGCGGACAGCGCGCGGTCGGCCCGGCCGAGCCCGAAGGCCGACAAGCCGGGCGGCCCGTCGGTGACCGTCAGGTGGCCGCCGACCACCGGTACCTGGTAGAGGCCGGAGGCCCACCGCATGCCTTCAAGCACGCGCCGGATGATCGGGCGCGGGCCGGTGATCGTATCCACCAGGGCCAGCGGCCATGCCCCCATGGCCGCCAGGTCGTTGAGATTGGTGGTGACCGCGGCCACGCCGGCGCCGTATGGATCAGCCGCCACGAAGGAGGGGAGAATGGCCTCCCCGCCGACCACGAGGGCCATCCCCTGTTCCATCACGACGGCGCCATCGTCACCCGGTCCCGCCAGCCAGTCGGTACTCTGGAAGATCTCGCTGACCAGGCCGATCTCAGACTTGGCCGTGACGCCGGGATGTGTCCGCACCATCTGGGCCAGGGTCGGCAGATCGATGCCCTGGCCAGCCCTCGCGTCCACCATCCGGCTCCGTTCTTGCACTAAAGTGTAGGAATATCTATTATAGCGTTTATGCCCGGCCCCGGTTTTCTTGACCTGCCCGCTCGCACCGCCAAGCCGCGCAGGACCGGGATTACCCACGTGCTCGACCGCGGCATCCCGCTGCCGCAGGCGGCCGACATGCTGGATCTGAACGGGGCCTATGTAGACGTGTGGAAGTTCGGCTGGGGTATCTCCTACCTGGACCCGCAGCTGACGGCCAAGCTGGACCTGCTGGCCAGGCACCGGGTACTGGCCTCGCCGGGCGGGACGCTGCTGGAAATAGCCTGGGCGCAGGGCCGGGAGCTTGACTTTCTCGACTGGGCCTGCGACTGCGGGTTTCCCTGCGTCGAGGTCTCGGCCGGCACGGTCCGCATGGAGGAGGCGGTCAAGCGGGACCTGATCGCCGCGGCCGCGGAGCGTTTCATCGTGCTCGCCGAGGTGGGCTCGAAGGACGCGGCGGTCGAGCTGACACCCGGGCAGTGGGCGCAGGCGGTGTCCGGCGATCTTGAGGCCGGCGCGACCTGGGTGCTGGCCGAGGGCCGGGCCAGCGGCACCGTCGGCATCTACCAGCCGTCCGGTGCCGTGCGCCAGGACGTGGTGACCGCCCTGGCGTCGGTGGCCAGCCCGGACTGCGTCGTCTTCGAGGCTCCCCGCGAGGACCAGCAGGCGTGGTTCGTCCGCAGGTTCGGCCCGGACGTGAACCTAGCCAATGTGCACCCGGCCGACGCGCTCGGGCTAGAGACGTTCAGGCTGTCGCTGCGCGCCGACACCTACCGGGCGCGGACGCCGGGCCTGGTGCCCGTGCGCGGGACCTGACCGGACCGCACGTGACTCAGCCGCACGTGACTCAGCCGCACTTGACAGGGCCCGGCGCAACCAGGCCGGAGGCGAACCTGGTCCCGTCGCAGTACCGTGAGGTCAGCGTGGCCGAGGTTCCGGTGGCGCTGGAGGACGACCGGCTGCGCGGGTACCTGATGGGACGGCCCGTCTACCGGCGGACCCGTTACATCATCGCCCGCCACGGGACAGCCAGTGCGGTGGCGGAAGTCGGCAAGGAGTCCGAGCAGCCGCTGTTCTCCCCGGTTAACTCGGTGACCGTGCTCGCGCGGGCGGACGAGACCGTGATGGTGGACGCGCCGGACGTGGACACCGCCGTGCCCACCCAACTGGCCAGGGTGGCGGCCAAGCATGCGCCGGGCACCCGGTGCGTGATCGTGCGCGGCCGGTACGGCCACGTCAGCTTCATCCTTGACCCGGCTCCGATCCGGGTCCGGGTGCTCGAGGTGGTGCCGCCCTGGCCGCCGAAGCTGGTGGATCAGCTGACCCGGGTCCTGGACCTCGCCGAGGACCTGCCGCCCGTGGAGCTGGTCCCTGACCTGATCGACCTGAGGGAACTGGCAGGCACGCGCCCGGCGGCGCACTACCTGTTCCCGTGCCGGGCCGGCCAGGCTAGCCTGCCGGACCAGGCCGGCCCCGCGATCCCCGTCTCCTACCTCGATGAGATCCCCGGGCGGGAGCCATGGACGCTGGTCGGGTGCGCCCGTTCGAGGGCGATCCATGACTGGTTCTACGGTGACGATGTGCCGATGGTCGACATGTGCCCGCGCAATCTGGCCGCGCGGCGCGGACAAGACGGGGTGGGCTCGCTGCTGACCAAGTGCTGCCTGCTTGAGGACCGGGTCGCCAGCGACGGGGGGATTGTGGTAGTGCCCTGGGGGGCCAGCGTGGCGCAGATCAGGGACGGGCTGCGGCTGGCGGTGGAGGCCCACGCCGACTCGGTCCCGCGATGACTGACCGGATCGCAGATTCGGCCCTCTACCGGCACCTGTGGGGGACGGCTGAGGCCAGGGCGGTGCTCGGCGAGGAAGGCCGGCTGCGGGGCTGGCTGGAGGTAATCGTGACGCTGGCGCGCGTTCAGGCGGAAGCCGGCGTAATCCCGGCCCGCGCGGCCGGTCTGATCGCCGAGCACGCGCGGGCCGACCGGATCGACCTCGGTTACGCGGCCGAGCAGACCCGGCAGGCATCCCATTCCATGCTGGGTCTGATCCGCGCACTGCAGGCCGTGCTGCCCGCCGAAGCCCGCGAATACGTCTACACCGGGGCCACCGTTCAGGACATCACAGACACCTGGACGGCCCTGGCCCTGCGCCGGATCGGCGGCATCGCCTGGCGGGATCTGCGGCGGATCGAGGAGCGGCTGCTCGAGCTCGCGGTGCAGCACCGGTCCACCGTCATGCCGGGCCGCACCCACGGGCAGCCGGGCAGCCCGGTGACGTTCGGCTGGAAGGCCGCGTCCTGGGCCGATGAGATCCGCCGCCACGTGGACCGGCTGCGGGACGGTGCGCCCCGCTGGCTGGTCGGGCAGCTTGGCGGTGGAGTCGGCAGCCTGGTGTTCTACGGGGAGCAAGGACCGGCCATCCGGGCCAGGTTCTGCGCCGAACTCGGCCTGGCCGACCCCGGCATCTCCTGGCTGTCGGCGCGGGATCGCGGCGCCGAGTTCGCCCAGTTGCTCGCGCTGATCTGCGGCACGCTCGCCCGGATCGGCGGCGAGGTGTACGAACTGCAGCGGCCGGAGATCGGCGAACTCCGCGAGGCGGCTCCGGTCGGCACGATCGGCAGCATCACCATGCCGCACAAGCAAAACCCGGAGGCGAGCGAGCACCTCGATACGCTGGCCAGGCTGACCAGAGCGAGCGCCGCGGTCATGTCGGAGGCCGTGGTCGCCCAGCACGAGCGGGACGGCCGTGGCTGGAAGGCCGAGTGGGTGGCATGGCCGGAAGCCTGCCTGCTGACCACCGCCGCACTGCAGATCGCGATCGGCCTGACGGCAGGCCTGAGCGTCGACGCCGAGGCGATGCGGCGTAACCTGGCCTGCCACGGCGGGTACCCGGTCAGCGAGCGCGCCCTGGCCCTGCTCGCCCCCCGGCTGGGCGCCCGCCGGGCGCAGGAGCGCCTGCAGCAGGTCTTCAGGGACGGCCGGATGGCCGGCCTCACGGTCGAGCAGGCGCTCGCCGGCGCTGGCCTGTTCAGCCCGGCCGAGGCCAGGGACCTGACCGCGGCGCCGGACACCGGCTCATGCCATCAGATGACCGATCTGGTGATCGAGCGGGCCCGGGCCGCGCGGGCCGCTGAGCCAGCGGAGTGGCCATGACGCCGGCCGCCGGGGCTGCTCGCATCCGGTTCGCCCGGGCCGAGATCGCCCGGACCCCGCTGGCCTTGCTGCCTTCGCCGCTGGTTGAGGCCCAGCGCCTGGCCAAGGCGCTGGGCACAGGCCGGCTCTTCATCAAGCGCGATGACCTCACCGGATTCGCGTTCGGCGGTAATAAGGTCCGTCTGCTGGAGTTCCTGCTCGCCGCCGCGATCGAGGACGGCGCGGATACGCTCCTCACCGGCGGGGCGGCGAGCTCGAACTTCTGTGCCGCGACCGCCGCCGCGGCGTGCCACGCGGGGCTACGCTGCGAGCTCGTGATCGCGGGCCAGCCCGTGCCGCCCGGCCCTGCTCTGGGCCTCGCCGCGAGCTGGGGAGCCGTCCTGCACTGGACGGGTTCGCCGGAGCGGGCGAGCGTGGACGCCAGGCTGCCCGAGGCCGCGGCCAAGCTCTCGGCGGATGGCCGCCGCCCGTACCTGATCCCGCGTGGCGGCGCCACCGCGCTTGGCGCGATCGGGTACGCGCTGGCCGCAGCCGAACTGCACGAGCAACTGGCCCGGCGAGGCCTGCGGGACATCCGGGTGATCGTGCCCGTCGGCTCCGGCGGCACCCTGGCCGGCCTGATCGCCGGCCACGTGCTGCTCGGCCGGCCGTGGACGCTGGTGGGGTGCTCGGCCAGCCGGCCGCCGCAGGCGGTGACGCGGCAAGTCCTGGCGCTGGCCCGGCAGTGCCTGAGCATGCTCGGCCCGGCTGAGGCCGACCCGGCCGACGTCGGACCAGCGGGCGTCGGGCCAGCCGAGGTCATCGTCGCCGATGCTCGCGGGCCTGGTCACGGCTTGCCCTCGGCGGACGGCACCGTGGCCGCGGAGCAGGCGCTACGGACGGAGGGACTGATGGTCAACCCGGTCTACACGGCGAAGGCACTGGCGCTGGTGCCCCGGTATGCCGGTGCCGGGAACGTGGTCTTCTGGCATACCGGCGGGCTGCTGGACGCCGTGGCCGCCGCGACGGCGGAAGGCCGCCCATGACCACCCAGAACCGTCCCGCGGCCGGCCCGCCGGCCGGGCCGCCGGCGCCCGAACTGATCTCAGCCGGGTTCGAGCTCGAGAACGCCGACGCCCCGATCCTGCACCGCGGGATGAACCTGGCCGACATCGCCCACCTGCTCGACCTGGGCACGGCCGGGGTGATCCCGCCGGACGCGGCCCGCCGCCTGCTGGCCTTGCTGCTGGATACCCTGGACATCCCGGCCAGCGACTTTCCCTACGACCCGGCCAACGGTGAGCCCTACAACTCGCGCGAGCGGTACTTCGTCAGCCGGGCCGGAGACGTGGCCGGCTGGCTGCACGCGGGCCGGCCGCGCCGGGAGGCGGTCCGGGTCGCCTTCCGGCTACGGCTGCGCGAGGATCTGACCGGCTTGATCGAGGCGGCGGCGGAACTCGCGGCAGAACTCGCCCGCCAGGGCCGTGAGCACGCGCGCACGCTGATGGCCGACCAGACCTACCTGCAGCACGCGCAGCCATCGACGTTCGGTCATTATGTCCTGTCCTTCGCCTTCCCGGTGCTGCGCGCCGGGCGGCGGCTGAGCGAGGCGCTTGAGTGGACCGACGCGAGCCCGGGCGGGGCCGGCTGCGTGAACGGCAGCCGGCTGCTCCCCGACCGCGGGCACGTCGCCGCCCTGCTGGGCTTCCGCAGCGTGGCCGAGCACACCAGGGACGCGATGTGGCAGGTCGACGGCCTTTTCGACATGGTGAGCGCCGCCGCAGGACTGCTGGTCACCCAGTCCAAGCTGGCGGAAGACCTGGAGATCTGGGCGAGCCAGGAGTTCGACTATGTGACACTGGCCGACGGCTATAGCCGGGCCAGCGTGCTGATGCCGCAAAAGCGGAACCCCTACGCGCTGTCCATCATCAGGGGAGCGGCCGGAACCCTGATCGGCAGGCTGGCCGGGCTGCTCGCGGTGGCCAAGACCCCCTCGGCGCGCAGTGACAACCTCATCTTCGCTTACGGCGAGGTGCCCAGGGCGCTTGACCTCGCGCTGCGGACCACGCAGCTCAGCACTGGCGTGGTCCGCACGCTTGAGGTGAACGGCGAGCGGATGAGGGCCGCGCTTGACTCCGGCTTCTCGCAGGCCACTGACCTGGCCGAGTACATCATGCAGGCGTGCCGGATCGATTACCGCACCGCGTACCGGGTGGTGGGGCATGCGGTCCGGCAGGCGAGCGCCGCCGGGCTGCGCGGCACCGACATCGACGGGGCGCTGCTCGACGGGTCGGCGACCGAGATCACCGGGCAGCCGCTCGGCCTGGCGGGCCGTGACCTTTCCGCCGTCCTCGATCCGTGGCAGATCGTGGCGAGCAGGACCTCACTCGGCGGCGCCGCCCCCGGCGAGGTCATGCGGATGGCCGAACAGGCCACCGCGGAAGCGGGCCATCTCGCGGACGAAGCGCGGCGATGGCGGGACACTTACCAGACCGCCGCGGAGGCGCTGATCGCCGCCGCCCGGCGCGCGGCCGAGACGGAGCCCGCGGCCGAGACAGAGCCCGCGGCCGAGACAGAGCCCGCGGCCGAGACAGAGCCCGCGCCCCATCAGGCTGGCGTCGGGCCGGCCCGCGCGAGCGCGCCCCGGGAGGGAGGAATGCCGTGACGGAACCGCAAAGCACCGCGCTGTCCCTGCCGGGCCAGGTCGGCGTCGTCAACGTGGGCCTGTCTTTGTTCGCCGACGCGATCCGCGAGCAGGGCGCGTCGGTCATCTCGGTGGACTGGCGGGTCCCTGCCGGCGGCCAGCCCGCCGCTGTCGCCGCGCTGAGCAGGCTGTACGGGATCCATGCCGAGCGGATCGAGGCCGCCAACGCCGAGGTGCTCCGCCGGCTCGACCAGGGAAGGCCGCTGCTGGTCGGCGTCACCACCGTGGCCGCGGCCGTTCCTGGCCTGTCGGACCGGACGCTGCTGCACTGCGGGCCCGCCATCGGATATGCCGATGCCCCCGACCCGCTGCGCCGGTCGATGCAGGCGGCGGCCGTGGCAGAGGAGTGGGCGGCCAGCCTGGAGCAGGCGGACGGCTCGCTGAGCCGAGGGGAGATACGGCTCGTCCCGGCCAACGCGCACCGGGTGGTGGTGCCGATGGCGACGGCGCTCGGGGCCAGCGCGCCGCTCTACGCAGTGGTGAACGAGGCGGGCGGCACGACCGGGTACGCGCCGATCTCGCAGGGCCCCGGCGAGGTGGCCTGGTTCGGCTGCGCCAGTGCGGCTTCCGTTGCCCGGCTGGTCTTCCTGCGTGACGTGGCCGCCCCGGTGATCGGCCGGATCCTGGAGCGGACCGGCCCGCTTGACGTGCTGGCGCTGGCGGTACAGGCGGTCGCGATGGGTGACGATGTCCATGTCCGCACGCAGGCCGCGACGAACCTGCTGATCCGGGATTGGCTGCCGCACCTGACCGAGCTAGGCGGCCCGGACAGCGTGGCGTTCGCTCGCTTCCTGGCGGGCAACCACTTGTTTTTCCTGACGCTGGCGATGGCGGCCGCGAGGTCACTGACCGAGTGGGCGGCGCAGGTGCCTGACTCCTCGATCGTGACCACGATGGCGCGCAACGGGACCACGTTCGGCATCAGGCTGGCCGGCTCCGACCAGTGGTTCGTGACCGAGGCACCGGAGGTCGGCCACGCGCTCTACTATCCCGGCCAGGGACCGCAGACCAGCGCCAGGGACATCGGCGATAGCGCGGTGCTCGAACTGTCCGGGCTCGGGGCGGCCGCGGCGGCCGGCTCGCCCGCGGTGGCCCAGCTGCTCGGCGGCCAGCTGCGCGAGGCGGCCGATCTGACCGATCGGTTCACCGCGGTATGCGCCGGACGGTCGAGCCGGTTCAAGATCCCGGTCCTGGACAACGCCGGGACCCCGCTGGGGGTGGACGTCCGCAAGGTCGTGGAGCTAGGCATCACGCCCGCGGTGACCACGGGCATCCTGCACCGCTCGGCGGGCACCGGCCAGGTGGGCGCCGGAGTGGCGGAGGCCCCGCTGGCCTGCTTCGCCGATGCCCTGGCTGACCTCGACCGCCGTCTGACCGGTGACGTCAGCCCGGCGCCGGGCTGACGCTGCCCATCGCGACCTCGATCGGCGCCGAGGCCGCGATCGTGTTGGACACGTAGCAGACGCGCAGGGCCGGCGAGAAGCCGCTCGACCATCTCGGTCGGCGCGTCGGACGTCACCGTCAGCTGCAACCGGGAGAAACGCGGGCCGTCGTAGGTGCCGGTGGCGGTGACGGTAAGATCCGGCAGGCTGGTGCCCCGCTTGCCCGCCGCCCAGTTGAGCGCGAGGGCATAACAGGAGGCCACGGCGGCCAGCAAGTACTCCGTCGGCATCGGCCCCGTGCCGGTGCCGCCTGCGCTCGGCGGCTCGTCGACCAGCAGGTCGAAGCCGCCGGCCTCGACCCGGCAGCGCCAGCCGCCCTCCCACCTGGCGACCACCGAGTTGGTCAGCGGACGCCCTGCACCGCCGGCCTCGGTCACGGCGTACGCCCGCGGTGCACGCCGGCCTGGAGCGAACCCGTCGCCACAGGCCGGCGAGCCGCAGGAGGGGTCAAACAGTCCACGTGTTGAGCTGGAAGGCGCCGGCTCGCCAGGCGGTGAGGGCGGAGTCGAGGACATCCAGCGGGCTGAACGCCTTCACCCCGTCGATGAGGTCCTCCTCGCGGAACCCGTAAAGGGCGCCCATGGCAAACCGGCAGGCGTAGACCGTGGCGCCCTCCTTGAGGAGGGTTTCGATCTGCCGGTTCCCGGCCAGGTTGCCGGGGAAGCCCTCGGTGCCGACCGTGGGGTAGCCGCGGTGCCGCGAGGCGAGCAGCACGCCGGGGCCGTACAAGATGATCGACACGTCGAATCCCTTGCGCACCAGGCGGGTGGAGGTGAGCAGGTTGACCAGCGATACCGAGCCCTCGAACGGCACGGAGTGGATGAAGACGAAGGCCTTCTCACCGGGGTTGGCCCGGATATCATCGAAGATCTTCTCCTCGGTGTTGTACAGCGAATCGACGCCGGCCTCGCCGCGCGGCGACTGAACGGTGATCGGCATTAAGCCTCCTGACAGTTGTGAATACCGACAACGGAAGTGGCCCGCTCAGCCGGGCGGCTAAGCGGGGCCATGCGGACGCTGGGTCTTGGTCCACGTCATGCGATGACTGCCTGGCATGCGCCGCATCAGCGCGGAACGCACCGGCCAGGGCACTGCCCGGTAAGCGGGGACGTACACCCGCAGCCAGAACACCTCCGCTCCCCGAGGCCGGCGCGGCGGCGCGACCTGGTACTTGGCCGCCAACTTCTCCTGCGCCGCCACCATCAGGTAGTGCTCGGACGTGGCGCGCAGCCAGCGGGAGAATGGCACGTCAGGACCCCAGCCCGGCGAGCAGGTTCTGCGCCGCCAGCGCGATCGGCTCGTTCAGCGCCCCGATCGGCGGCGAATAGACGTTCTCCATGGTGGCCAACTCACCGATGGTGATCCCGATCCTGACCGCCATGGCCATGAAGTCGGCCCGCTCCTTGATGCCCTCGCGGCCCACCATCTGGGCGCCGATGAGCCGGAGCGAAGCCGGCTCGGCGAGCAGCTTGACCCGAACCTTCTCCACCCCCGGGTAGTAGCGGGCCCGCGAGATCCCCTCGGCGACACCGACCACGTGCGGGATCCCGAGCGCTGTCGCCAGGGTCTCGCTGAAGGACACGCCGCCGATCATCCAGTCCCCGGCCATCATTCCCCAGGGCACACTGACCGGCTGGTAACGGCGCTCGCCGCCCGCCGCGTTCGTGCCCGCGACCTTGCCCTGCGCGTAGGCATGGCTGCCGGACAGGCCCTGGATCGGGATGTCGGTCACGCTGTGCGGCACCTCGACGCAGTCGCCCGCCGCCCAGACGTCCCGCCCCGACGTGTGCATCCGCTCGTCGACGATGATGCCGTTGGCCGAGCCGATCCGCACCCCGCCTGCCCGGGCGAGGCCGGTGTTCGCCTCCTTCTTCGTGCAGACGACGGCCAGGTCACACGAGATTTCCCCGGCCGAGGTCTCGACCGCCCGGAGGTTGCCCTGGCCGGCGAAGCCGGTCAGCGTGGTGTTGAAGTGAAGCTTGGCGCCCTTTTCCTGCCAGGAGTCCTGCACCGGGGCGATGATGTCGGGGTCGGTAGCCATCCAGAGCGCCCAGGCGCCCGGGTCCACCAGGTGCGTCTCGATGCCACGGTGGCAGAGCGCGGTGACCATCTCCAGGCCCAACGGGGAGGCCTCGACCACCACCGCGGCGCGCACTCCATCCAGGACCTTGTCCCACTCCATCGCCCGGCGGATGTTCTTCACGTAATACAGGCCGCCCAGATCGGTGCCCGGCACCCCGGGGGACGCGTAGTCGAACCCGGTAGCGATGATCAGACGGTCGTAGCCGACTTCGCCTTCGCCGTCCACCAACACGGTCTTGTGCTCGGTACTGAAACCGGTTACCCGTGTCTCATAGTGGATGTCGATGCCCGCGGTAGCGTACGTTTCCCTGGTCGCCAGGAACAGGCGCTCGAAATCGGGTATCTCCCGGCCGTGCACGTAGGGAATGCCGCACGGGCTGTAGCCGACATCCTCGAACTCGGTGTAGACCCGGACGTCCGCCGACGGGTCGGTGCCCTTGGCCGCCCCGGCCGCGCCGATGCCCGCGGCGCCGCCACCGATCACCACGATCCGCTGCGCCATCAGTAATCTCTTCTCGTCTGAAGCGGGACGCGACGTTTAGTATCCGTTATAAGTCGTACACTATACTGGCGAGAGTTATCCTGAACGTCAAGGGACGATCACCTTTGAACCCAGCTGAGGCCAGATGAGCCGAGTGCCACGGACCCAAGGGCCGCCCTGCCTGGACGCCCAGGCGGGCAGCCGCGGTGACGCAACCGCCGGCGACCTAGAGCGCATCGTCAGCTCCATCGGCCTGAAGGTATTCAGCCATCGCAAGCGAATGGGCCTGTCCCTGCAGCAGCTAGGCGAGCGTTCCGACGTCTCGGCCGCCGCCATCCACAAGATCGAGCAGGGCGGCATGGTGCCGACCATCACCACCTTGCTGAAAATCGCCGGTGCGCTCGGCCGCCCGGTCTCCTATTTCGTGGAAGAGGACGTCGGCCAGGACGACGTGGCCGTCTTCACCCCGCCCGAGGAGAACCGTCCGGTGTACACCTCCCACGAGGGGATCGAGCTGAACAGCATTTCCGGCCCCTACGGCCGGTTCCTGCTGGCGGGGGCACGAGCCTGCGTGGTACCCGGCGCGACCAGCGGACGCAAGCCGATGCAGCACCCAGGCGAGGAACTCGTCCACGTCATCAGCGGCGTACTCGAGTTCACCGTAACCGGGCAGCCTTATCAGGTCGTGCCCGCGAGCACGCTGCACTTCAGGGGCGACCAGCCGCACACATGGCGCAATCCGGGCGCGACCGAGGCACATGCGGTCTGGATGGCGCTGCGGCCGCAGTAGCCACAGATCGTGACCCTCGCCGGCAGCGTCCCGCGGCAGCGGCCTGGCGGGCTGATCGCCCGCATCCTGCCGTCCGTCGCAGTGGCCGCGGAGTCCGTCGGGGAGCTACCCGAAGTGGGCCTTGGGCTCTACCCCGCTGAAGAGCTTGCGATGCATACGGCCGGGCCGCGGCGCCGGGCCGAGTTCACGGCGGGCCGGCTGTGTGCGAGGACCGCGCTGGCCGGGCTGGGCGCCCCGGGCGCCCCGATACTGCCCGGGCCGGCCGGCCAGCCGCAGTGGCCAGCCGGCGTGACCGGCAGCATCACGCACTGCCGGGGCTACCGGGCCTGCGCGGTGGCGTGGACCACGGACGTGACCGCGATCGGCATCGACGCGGAACCAGACGAGGAACTTCCCGGCGGCCTGATCGAGGCCGTGGCCACCGACCCCGAGCGGGCCTGGATCCGGCGCCAGACGACCGCCATGCCCGCGGTGCGATGGGAGCGCCTGGTCTTCAGCGCCAAGGAGGCGGCGGGCAAGCTGTGGTATCCGCTGACCGGGCACTGGCCGGGTCTCGGCGAACTGGCCGTATCCGCGGCTCCGGCCGGCACGTTCACCGTCCGCCTGCCCGGCACCGGACCGGCACCGGCCAGGCCGGCTACCATCACAGGCCGCTGGCTGGCCCGCGACGGGCTGATCCTCACCGCGATCGCCTGGAACGGCTGAATCCAGCCGCCGCCGAGGCCTACTGCTTGGGGTCGTAAAGGGCCGCGAAGTTGTCGTGCAGCATCGCCTCGGCCAGTTCGCCGTCTCCGGCCGCGGTCCGCATCCGGACCACCTCGCCGTGGTAGTCGCCCCAGGGCTCATCGCTGGCGAACAGCACCCGGTCTCCTCCGATGCCGCGCCGCTCTATCTCGCGGGCCAGCCACCTCGGCGCGAAGCCGATCGTCCAGCTCGTGTCGGTGTAGATCTGCTTGCCGGCCGCAAGCCAGTCAAAGAACCGGCTGCTTATCAGCTTGATGTGGCCGCTCATCCCGCCGCCGAAGTGGACCAGGTGAATCTTGACGTCGTCGGCGTAACGGTCGACGAGGAGGCCGACCTGGTCGATGTCGGATGCCGCGCCCGGTGAGGTGTGCACGTGCACGACGAGGCCGTGTTCCCGCGCGGTGGCGAAGATCTGGTCGAGTTGCGGCTGACAGGCCGGGTCGTCGGGTCGGCCGCCGAGCAGGAAGCTGGTCTTCAGCGCCACCACGCCGTGCTCGCCGGCCAGGGCCAGGGCCGCCGAGGTGAGCTCGGCGTCCTGCGGGCGGGGCGAGACCCACAGCCCGCACTTGATCCGGTCGTCGGCCGCCGCGGCCTCCAGAACCAGCGGGTTGAAGCCGAACGAGATCGACGCGTCGGGCACTCCGTAGTTGGGCAGGACCAGGGCGCGCTCGACACCCTCGCGATCGAGGTCGGTGATCAGTTCGGCGACGGTGGCCCGCGCCAAGATATCCGGGTTGCAGGGCGGCCCGCCGTAGAAGGGGAAGGCGGGCATCTTGCCTAGGTGCCTGTGTGCGTCGTTAACAAGTTGCGTTCCCATGTGCAGGCATGCTAACGCTCGATCGTTTCCGATACAAGATGCATATCTCGCATAGGAATCAACCGCCGACCGCGGCCGGTGGCTCTGGCTCATACCGTGGCTCATACCGTGGCTCATACCGTGGCATCACAGCACGGCAACCCGGCGCCCGCTCCCGGCGCCTACGCCGACGAGGTCATCCCGGCCCTGGCCGGGCACTGGACCTAACGGTGCCTGTTCGGGATCAATGAGGGATTTCTTACCGAGCGGACCGCGGTTTCACGATCTCCGTTCCGGATGCCGCCGACCTACCTGGACGCCGACCTGCCTGGACTTCGTCCGCCGGCACAGAAGGGGTACCCCATGGCCGGGCCTGGCGCAATTCGCCAGCATTTATCCGTGGACCGGATATCTTCGCCGGCAGCCGTATCGGGCAGAACGTATTCGTCAACCTCCGTACCCGGGGATTGACTCATATCATTACGATCGCCTGCGGCGCGGTGATCATGTACCTGGCCGCGAACGTCGCCCTCATCGCGGCACGGGCCGGTCTGGGCCGACTTGCGGCGTCTGGGCCGACTTGCGGCCGGGGTCCCGGGCGGGCCACCGCGAGGCCCCCCCGGGGGTCCCGGGCGGGCCACCGCGAGGCCCCCCGGGACGTGTCAACCGGGCTCCGCTACCACCTGCCGGTGGCCGCCACCTGCCGGTCATGGCGACCGGGCTCGGTGGCCCTGCTGGCCACCAGGATGAGGTAGACAACCGCCGAGACGAAGAACCCGACGAGCCATGAGATGTCCGCGCCGCCGAGGTGGCTAACGAGCGGGCCTATGTAGTCCGGCTGCGAAACAAACGGCCATTCCGCGGCGAGGCCTACCACGTACGCCAGCAACCCGCGCCACGAGACTTTGCCGTAAATCCCATCCGGGATGAAGAATGCCGTTACGTCGTAGTTACCATGGCGAACCAGGAAGTAGTCCGTCAGGTTTACTGCAGACCATGGAATGAAGATGACCAGCAGTACGTCGAGGAAGTTGGACAGGTTGCTCACGAAATGCTTGTATCCGAGAAGCGCGATCAAGGCGCCTACCACCATCACGCATATGAATGGCACCACCCGGAGCATTACCGACACGGATTTAAACCGGCGCCACATATTGCCGAGCGCAAGCACCTGGAATGCGCCGGTGTAGGCGTTGAGCGTGTCCGAGTTGATCAGGCTCAGCGTCAGGATGACGAGCGCCCATTTGCCCGAGATCTTGCCGATGGCCGCCACCGGTCCGAGCGATGGCAGCAGGGCGGCCAGGTAGGCGCCGATCGTGCACGCGATGATCGTGGAGACCACGTTGCCCAGGTAGATGGCCCAGAACAGCCGCCGCCCGCTGGTGTTCACCGGCAGGTACCTGGTGTAGTCGGAGACGAACGGCGCCCAGCTCAACATGTCGATGACCAGCAGGGCGGCGCCCGCGAGGAACAGGCCCGCCGTCGGCGCGGCCATGGTCGTCTCCTTGGCCGGGAGCGATCCGTACCGCAGGCCCTGGATGAGCATGATGATCATCGACAGGCCGACGATGACCACCGTCGCCTGCATGACCCGGTGAATCCAGCGGTAGCCGAAGATCCCGATCACCGTCGCCGGGACCGCGAGGATCAGGATCCACTCCGGGATGGTGAGGGAGCCGATGACCCCTTGAGCGCTCTGCGACTGGATGACGAGTTGCGCCGCGATGAAGCCGACGTTGAGGAGCAGGACGCACGGGAACAGGAAGGCCGCCCCGTAGAAGCCGAACTGGCCGCGGGACTGGATCGTCTGCGGCACCCCGAGCCGGGGACCCTGGGTCGCGTGCAGGGCGATGAACAGCGCGCCGGCCAGCGTCCCGGCGGCGATGGCGATGATGGCCCACCAGAACGTCAGGCCGATCGATACGACCACTCCGCCGAGCACGATGTTGAACACGTTGATGTTGGCGCCCGCCCAGAAGGCAGCCTGATGCCACGGTTTCCCGTGCCGGGCGCCGGCCGGGATCATGTCGATGTGGTGCGTCTCGACATACCGGCGCAGCTGTTCATTTTGCACCACGGTCTCATTCATGACCTAAATTACCCTTCCGAAAAGGAGCCGCTCACATCGTGTAGTAGTAGCGCTTGGACCTTGGGTTGCCTAGGCCGCTGATCACGGCCTTGAGCCGCTCGACGCAGGATCGTGAAAGGTCGCATCCAGACCCATTGAGCATGCGTCCGGGCGCACGCGTCAGGACCGCGGGCGATTCTGGGGCGCGCAAGTGTACCGGAGGTTTCGAACCGGGGTTTCCTCCGATCGGTATATATCGCCAGTCGGGTGCAGCCGGAACCAGGTCGCCGACCGAGGCTAAATATATCGGTCTAACTCATCATAAATAGGCGTTTTACTAAGAGCTAACCGATAAATGCGGTCACCAGCCGGCAGTTACCGGGCGAGTGTGCCGCGCCATTATCACCCAGTGATGTTTGCCAGGGCGTCGCGCATCTTCTGCGTCAGCGGATCACCCGGGGGCAGGGCCCGCTCGCTGCGCGCGATGATGTCGGCGAGCAGGGTCATCGCGTCGCCCAGCCGGCCCGTGGCGTAGTAACCGCGCGCCAGGTCCGCCTGGCAGGCCAGGGTCGTCGGGTGGTCGGCGCCGATGGTGCGCGCGTAGCCCGCGCAGGCCTCCTCGTAGAGTTGCAGCGCCGAGGCCATCCGGCCGGCGGCGAAGTGAGCCGAGGCAAGGTTGCCGCGGGCCAGGAGCGTGTCCGGATGGTCCGGGCCGAGCAGGTCTTCCCGGTCGGTGAGGACCCGCTTGTACTGGGCGACGGCGTCCTTGGTGTGGCCGCCCGCCAGGTAAGCGTCGGCCAGCCCCAGGCTCGTGGTCATCGTGTCGGGATGCTGCGGGCCCTGAAGGCGCTCCCGGTCGGCCAGCGAATGCTGGTACGCGCGGATCGCCTCGGCGGGCCTTCCTGCGGCCTTGGCCGCGGCGGCGAACTCTTCCCGTGCGGCGAGGGTGTCGAGATGATCGGCGCCGCGGACGAGCTCGCTGCCGGCGATGGCCTCCGCCAGGACGGCGACCGCGTCGTCGGGCTGGCCGACGGCCACCAGGGCGCGGCCGAGGCTGATCTTGGCCGCGATGGCGGCCGGATGATCAGGCCCCAGCGTGCTTGAGCGGCCGTCGAGGACCCGCCGGAACCACGAAACGGCCTCCGCCGCCTGCCCGGCCGTCATCAGCGCCTCACCGAGGTAGCCGCTCATCATGAGGGTTTCCAGGCTGCCGGAACCGAGAAGCCGTTCGCTGTCCGCGGTGAGCTCGCGCCAGTAGGCGACGGCCGGGCCGGTCAGCCGCGCGCTGTCCATGCTCTGCCCGGTCAGGACGAGCAGCGGGTGACAGCGGCCATCCGCCCAGAGCACATCCCCGGCGGCCTGCCGCAGGCTGACGGCGCACGACCGCAGGTCCGCGGCCAGCCGCGACCGCGGCTCATCCCGGGGCCAGATCTCGAGCAGCGCATCCGCCGCGGCCCGGACCGCCCGGTCATAGAGGTCCTTGGGCACGGCCGCGCGGATCGTCGCCTGGATCACCGGGTTGATCCGCACCGCCGGCGGCGTGCCCGGCGGGTCGATGGTCACCAGCCCCGCCTGCTTCAGGCCGAGAACCGCGTTCCAGCTCCGCTGCGGATCTGGCGGCGGCGCGGCGCCGTCGCTGATGAGGTACTGGCCGGCGGCCTTGGTGGTGAACACGGCGCCCGGTATCCCGTGGCCGTCGAGCAGCGCGGCCAGCGTCAGCAGCGACCGGATGCTCACGCCCGGCGACAGGTGTTCGGCGTACTCGGCTGAGAACGTCCAGGTGACCGCGGCGGCCGACGTCTCGGTCCGGCCCGCGCCGACGAGTTGCTTCTGCCGCTGCGAGAAGTACTGCCGGTAGTCGCGGCAGGACATGCCCGAGCTGGCGATCACCGCGCTGGCCTGGGCTAGCGCGATCGGCGCGCAGCTGAGATCTCCGACCAGGTCTATCGCTCCGCTGCGCTGATCCGGGTCGGTGCTGAGGCGGCCGGATATGTAGTTCATGGCCTCCCGCGTGCTGAAGGCCGGTACCGGCAGGGCCAGCGCCCGGTGCTCGGCCGATATGGCCGCCGGATTAGCGGTGGTGATCAGCAGCCTGCCCGCCGCGCCCGCAGGCCAGAGCCCGCGAAGGTCCGCCGCATCGCGCAGGTCATCGAGCACGACGAGCCATGGACGGCTGGTCTTGCTGAGCCAGTCGACGAACCGGGCCGCCACCGACTCGGCGTCGCCCGCGTCGCTGGCTCCCATCGCCGCGGCCGCCTGCACGAAGCCGGAAAGCACCGACGCCCGGCTGCTGGCTACCACCCAGGTCAGCACGTCCACCCCGGGCGAGCGCCACAGCGACTCGGCGAAGTACCGGGCCAGCTGAGTCTTTCCAGTCGACCCGCGCCAGTCCTGTGCCGCCGCAGGCACCTGATCGGGTACCAGTGCCACCGTGGCACCAGGAATCAGCCTGGTTTCAAGCCCGGAAACGGTACCGGGCCTGACCGTGAAGCCATCGGCGAGCGGAGGCACCGGACCCGACCAGATCGGCCACGTCGGGGTGTAACCCTCGTGCCCTCCCGGCCCGGTCGGCTGCACCGAACCATCCGCCGACATTAAACCGTAACTGCCGGTATGCACCCGGAACCTCCTGATACGCCCGGTTGGTGCAGTGACCAACGATACGGCCCGCCGGTGCCGGTGCGCCGGGAGATCGGTGTCCTACCCAGACCTGTGCTCAAATAGAGATCCCAGGGTCAGCCGGTCACGTCGTCACTGAGGGAAGCCACGCTAGGAGCCGATCGCGTTGCGCAGGCCGAACACCCGTCGTTCCCGCCGCAGCGCCGAGGCCACCACCCGGTCCCGCCACGGCGTGCTGACCGCCGCCCGGTAGCGGGGATCCTCCAGAACCTCGAGGCCGGCCAGCTCGTGCACGGACAGGAAATCGGGCGCAGGCCCGTCCATCCCGCGGACGAGCCGGAACCTGCGGATGCGGCGCCACCCGGGGACCTCGAGCAGCATCGGGATGTGCTCACTGGTGTACCAGGCGGCCAGGTCGTCCTCGCTTCCGGCGGGCACCGACAGCGCCACGGCCAGGACCACAGGGGCCGGGCGGCCGACCGGCGACCCGTCCTCGCTCAGCTGCTCGTAGATCCGGCGGTCCAGGCTGGCCAGGCCTGCGGCCACCGACTTGTCCCGGTCGCTCGCCTCGGCGGCCAGCGCCTTGTACCCGGGGCTGTCGATGACGTCGGGGCTGTCCAGTTCGTACAGGGCGAGCCACGGCGGCTTCTGGTCGTCAAGCGCGCGGTACCGGCAGGCACCGCGGAACCCCGGCACCTTCAGCCGGGCCGGCCCGTGCTCGTGGTCATACCAATCGTGGAACTCGGCCTCGTCCACAGAACCCGGCTCGGTGTAGACGTAGAAAAGCCCTGCGGCCATCGCGAGCTGACCTTCCCGTAGGCGACGAAGACTTACCCGATGTTATGCCAGGCCCCGCCGCCGACAGTGCCACCGGGGCTGGGCCACCGGGGCTGGGCCACCAGGGCTGGGCCACCAGGGCTGGGCCACCGGGGCTGGGCCACCGGGGCTGGCAACGGCCCGCGACGGCGAAGGCCCCGCGACGGCGAACCGCCGCGGGGCCCCGGGGAGGTGGGCGAAAACTCAGTCGACCGGTGCCGCCATCGGGTTGACCCCGGCCAGGTCTTCCCGCTTGACCCGGATCGTGACCAGCGTGATGATCAGCGCGAGCAGCATGATCCCGGCCGCGACGACATATCCCTTGGAGAAGCCCGTCGCCAGGGCGTGGTTCGTCGCCGCTTTCTGCAGCGCGGCCTGCTGAGCCGCGGACAGGTGCACGGTAGCCGTCTTCGCCGCCGCGGCCGCCGCGGCCGCCTGCGAACGCAGGCTGTTGGACACCGCGCTCCACGCCACGGTGCCGAGCACCGCCAGGCCGAGCGCCCCGCCGACCTGCTGGCCGGTGTTGAGCAGGCTGGAGGCCACGCCGGCGTCGGTGTTGGCCACCTTGGTCAGCGCGATCAGCGAGAGCGGCACGAAGATCAGCCCCAGGCCCGTCGCGGTCACCATCATCGGCCCGAGCAGGCCGGAGACGTAATGGCTGTGCTCGGTGATCCGGGACAGCCAGAACATCCCGCCGGTGGCGATCAGGCTGCCTGCTATCATCAGCGGCCGGGCACCGATCCGGCTCACCAGCTGCGACGCCGCCGCGGTCGCCACCAAGATCATGGCCACCATCGGCAGGTAGGAGATGCCGGTCCGCAGCGCGTCGTACCCCCACACGTTCTGCACGAACAGGGTGAGGAAGAAGAACATGCCGAACAGCGCGGTGCCGACGCACAAGCTGATCAGGTAGGCACCGGACCGGTTCCGGCTGCGCAGCACCCGGATCGGCATCAGCGCGTGCTTGCTGCGCGTCTCGATGATCCCGAACGCGACCAGCAGGACCACGGCCGCCGTCAGCGACACGATGACCTTGGTGTCGCCCCAGTGCGAGACCCCGTTCACGCTGGTCGCGGCGTTGGAGAGCCCGTAGACGAGCGATGCGAGGCCGAGCGAGGCGGTGATCGCGCCCGGCAGGTCGAAGCGACCCCGCCGCCGGTCCGATTCGGGCAGCACCCGGGTCGCCATGAACGCGACCAGCAGGCCGATTGGCACGTTCACGAAGAACACCCAGCGCCAGCTGGCGAACTGGACCAGCAGGCCGCCGGCGATCAGGCCGACGGCGCCGCCGGCCACGCTCATCGCCGCGTACACGCCCATCGCGCGGTTACGCGGCGGGCCTTCGGGGAACGTGACCGCGATCAGCGACAGCGCGGTCGGCGCGGCGAACGCGGCGCCGATGCCCTGCACGACACGCGCGCCGAGCAGCCACGCCTGGTCGGTGGCGAACCCGCCGGCCAGCGAGGCCAGCGTGAACAGCAAGATGCCGGCGATGAAGACCCGGCGGCGCCCCAGTAGGTCGCCGGACCTCCCGCCGAGCAGCAGCAGCCCGCCGAACGCCAGCGCGTACGCGTTGACGACCCATTCCAGGTTGGTGCCCGAGAAGCCGAGCGCGGTCTGGATGTGCGGCAGGGCGACGTTGACGATGGTCGCGTCGAGCACGACCATGAGCTGCGCCGCCGCGATGACGGCGAGCGCTAGGCCCAGCCGCCGCGTCGGGGCGCCTGAGCTTGGCGTCGCGGTGGCGGTTGACGCCGCCGCGATACTGACCTCCCGGGTCGGCTGCCCGGTGTCTGGTGATGTGGCGGACAAGAACAATCTCCCTATCTTGAGGGCGCGCTAAACTACCGCCGTGACTGGCAAGGTAGCTGCGAAGGTCACGCGCTGTACGTCTTAAAACCTTTTTTCGGCCCGAACGAGCCCGACTGCTTGTGTCCCCGTAACGTCTTTCCTTCCCCGTGTGGTCGCCATCAGTGGGTTATGACGACCGTGCGGCCTTCCTCTCATCTTTGACGAGGCAGCCGCCGCGGCTGTGACACCATCACCTCCCACCGCGCGATCTGAGCATCTTCCGCAGCAGCCCGAGCAGGCACCGGCGCTCGCCGGTGTCAAGCGCCGTGCACCACGGCGCCTGGGACAAGATCTCGCGGAACAGCCGGTCCCTGACCGTCACGCCCTCCGGGGTGAGCACGATGTTCTTGCTGCGCCGGTCCCGGAGCGAGGGCTCCCGCCGGGCCAGCCCGTGCTTCTCCAGGGCGTCCGCGATCGTGGTGACGAAGGAGGGGTCGCAACCCATCCGCTGCCCGAGTTCCTTCATCGTCATGGGGGCGTCGAGCTTGAGCAGGGCGATGGCGTCGCTGCCGTTCATCCCGAACTCGGTCGCGATGCGCTGGCCGAGTTCGTGGAAGTGCTTGAAGAGCTCGGGGAGCGTATCGCTGATCTGCTGGTTGAGCTCCCCGTCGGTCAGCGGTCCCAGCTCCAGCGGTGTCGCGTGCGGCACGGGCTCCACGCCCTGGGCCGGGCCCGGCCCTTCGGCGACGGGGCCAGATCCGACGGGGCCAGATCCTGAGTCGAGCACCGTGGCCGTGCCCGGCTGCTCGTCCATAGTGCCCACCTCCTCGCGCCAGGACCGAATCCTCTAGACGATTACCTGAGTCACTCAATCATTTAGTAACTCAACTATATTCCGGCTTGCCCGTGCAAGCAAGTCAATATCGGGCCGAATCCCTCCGGACCTGCGGGCGCACAACTGTTCACGAGCGTGCGGCGTCTTTACACCTGGGCGCACACTGGGAGCAGGACGAAGGGGAGGCACGCGATGGCTAAGGACGAGGGGCGGCGCGAGTTCCTGCGGCTGGTGGCGGTGGCAGGAGGGGCCGGGCTGCTTGCATCCTGCAGCCGGGGCAGCGGCACGACTGCCGCGAGCGCCACGGGCAGCGCGGCTGCGAGCTCGGCCGCGGCGACGGCGGACGGCGCGGCCCGGGCCATCGCCGCCCCCCAGGCCACCGGATCACCAACCCCCGCGGACTGGACGGCCCTCGGTCATGACCTGTCCGGACGGCTGGTCCGACCGGGCGAGGCAGCCTACACCGTGTCCAAGCGGCTCTTCGATCCGCGCTTCGACTCCCTGCACCCGGCGGGCGTCGCCTACTGCCGCAACTCCCGCGATGTGGCGACCTGCCTGGCCTTCGTGCGCAAGTACGGCGTCCCAGTGGCCGCCCGGTGCGGCGGGCACAGCTACGCGGGCTGGTCCTCGACCAGCGGCCTGATCGTGGACGTGACCTCGATGGCCGGGGTCAACGTCAGCGGGAGTACCGCCACCGTGGGGGCTGGCACGCATCTGATCGACTTTTACAACGGGCTGGCCGGGCACGGCCGCGCGGTGCCCGGCGGGTCCTGCCCGACGGTCGGCATCGCCGGGCTCACCCTGGGCGGTGGCATCGGGGTGGTGTCCCGTGCCTACGGACTGACCAGCGACAACGTACAGTCCCTGCAGATCGTCACGGCCGACGGCCAGGTCAGGACCTGCAACGCGAGCACCAACGCCGACCTGTTCTGGGCCTGCCGCGGCGGGGGCGGCGGCAACTTCGGCGTCGTCACCTCGTTCACCTTCACCACTCACCCGGCCGGGGAGATCGTCTTGTTCTTCCTGTCCTGGCCATGGTCGCAGGCCGCCCGGGTGATCTCGGCCTGGCAGTCCTGGGCGCCGCACGCCCCGGACGCGCTCTGGTCGAACCTGCACTTGGCCGCCGCGCCGGGCGGCTCGGTCCCGACCATCGAAGTCGGCGGCACCTACCTGGGCAGCATCGGCGCCGCGGCCGCGCAGCTGGAGAAGCTGTACGCGGCCGTCGGCTCGCATCCGTCCTCGCCGTTTATGGAGACCACCTCCTGGCTGCATGCGATGCTGGTGGAAGCGGGCTGCGCCAGCCTGACCGTCAACCAGTGCCACCTGCCCACCCAGACGCCGGGTGGCCAGCTCTCCCGTGCCTCGGAGTACGCCAAGTCGGACTTCTTCACCAAGCCGCTGAACAGCCATGGGATCGGCACCCTGCTGTCCGGCGTGGAGGCCTTCCAGCGGGCAGGCGGCGCACCCGGCGCATCCGGGGGCATCGCGTTCGACGCGCTCGGCGGCGCGGTCAACCGGGTCGCCCCCGGGGCTACCGCGTTCGTGCACCGCGACGCGCTCTTCCAGGCCCAGTACACCACGACCTGGCCGGTCGGCTCGGCTTCCGCCGCGGTGTCCCGCCAGCACGCCTGGCAGCAGTCGTTCTGGCAGTCAATGCGCCCCTACGCCAGCGGCCAGGCCTACCAGAACTACATCGACCCCGCCCTGACCAACTGGCGGCAGGCCTACTACGGCGCCAACTACACCCGGCTCACCCAGGTCAAGGCCCGCTATGACCCGGACCGAGTGTTCACGTTCCCGCAGGCCGTCTAGGACGGTCCCGCGGGGTGCGCCGGGGCGGGCATGATGGTATCTCCGTAATTGTTGCTCTCCGTTCCCGTAGGCCAGCTAGCCCGCCTATGCTGCCAGCTCGCCCCACTGATGTAGGTGCCGATGACAAGTAACGCTGAACTTGAGACCCCGGTCTCTGCGGCCAGCGACGATCAGGTACAGGTTCTTCTCGTTGAGGACGACGACGGCGACGCTCTGCTGGTCGGCGAGCTGCTGCACGAGGTGGGAGCCGCGGTCGTGGTGCGGCGCGCACGGTCGCTCGCCCAGGCCAAGGGCCTGGTGTCCGGCGTGGCCTGCGTGCTGCTCGACGTGGGACTGCCGGATTCGCAGGGCCTGAACGGGCTCAGGCAGCTGCTGCAGCTCGAGCCGGAGGCGGCCATCGTCATGCTGACCGGCCAGGCGAGCGAGCACCTGGGGGAGCAGGCAGTCCGGGCCGGGGCTCAGGACTACTTGGTCAAGGGCGACGTCGCCGGGCATCAGCTGAACCGGGTCATCCGGTACGCGGTCGAGCGGCGACGCGCGGAGGAAGCGCAGCGGGCCCTGCAGGTGGCGCAGATCCACGCCCAGGAGAACGCCCGGCTGGAGCGCGGCCTGCTGCCGTCGCCGCTGCTGACCGACCCGCGGCTGAGCGTGTCGGCCCGCTGCCTGCCCGGCGGCAAGCACATGCTGCTCGGCGGCGACTTTTACGACGTGGTCGAGACTTCCGATGGCTGGGTGCACGCGCTCATCGGCGACGTCTGCGGGCGCGGCCCGGCCGAAGCCGCGCTCGGCGTCTGCCTCCGCGTGGCGTGGCGCACCATGGTGCTGGCCTGGCCCGCCGACGAGATCCTCTCCACGCTCAGCGAGCTACTCGAGCATGAGCGGCAGGACGACACCATGTTCGCCACGCTATGCATGATGTCGGTGCACCCCGACCGGACCACCGGCTGGGTGCGGATGGCCGGCCACCTGCCGCCGCTGCTGCTCAGCCGCCGCGGGGTCGCCGAGCTCCCCACCCTGCCCGGCGCGCCCCTCGGCCTGTCCGAGGTGCGGGACTGGCCAAGCACCCAGGTCCGGCTCGACGGCAGCTGGTCGATACTGCTCTACACGGACGGGCTTATCGAAGGCCGGATCGGGAAGGGGTCAGAGCGGCTCGGCAGCGAAGCCCTGATGGACCTGATCAGGGAAGCCCTCAGTGCCCCGGACAGGCCCGGTGAGGAGCTGCTCGACCAGGTGATCGATCGTGTCCGCGAGCTGAACGGAGGAGACCTGGACGACGACCTGGCCGTCCTGGCCCTAGGTTTCTCGTCCCAGCAAGACCATGACTGACGTAAACGGGGGCCACTGGTGAGCCCGGCCAGCTCGCCACCCGCCGCGGCCAACAAGGCCAACGGGTCCCGGCGGGCCAGTATGGACCGGACGGCGGCCAGGGCGGAGTCGGCGAAACGCTGGCCCCTCAGCCGGATCATCGGCGTCGCCCTGCTGATCCTGCTGCTCTTCTCGGTGGCCGCGATGGTGGCCGGCGGGATCGCGCTGCTCAACCTGCACGACAACCGCCAGCGGGTGATAGGTACGCTCGACCCCGCCGCGCTCCAGGCTCAGCAGCTCGACATCGCGCTGCTTGACCAGGAGACCGGCGTGCGCGGCTACGCGCTGAGCGCCAAGCCGGACTTCCTGGCCCCGTACACCAACGGCGTGACCGAGGAGCAGGACGCGATCAAGGCGCTGCAGGCCGTCATCAAACAGCTGCCGGCCTCCGCCGCGCCGGACCTCAAGAGCGTGACCACGCAGGCACACTACTGGCGCGTCCACTATGCCGTGCCGACCATCAACCAGGTCAGCAGCACCGGGAAGCCCGCGGTCAGCCCGACCATCCTGGCCGGCAAGGCGGATTTCGATGCCCTGCGCGGCAAGATAGCCGTATTTCAGGCTGATATCTCGGCCGCCAGGGCCAGTGCGGTCGCGGCCCTGAACGACTCGGCCAGCGTGCTGGACGCCGTATTCATCGCGGTCGCGGTCGGCCTCGCGGCGATCGTGGTGCTCCTCGCGCTCGGCCTGCGGGCCACGGCGATCAGGCCGTTGCACCGGCTGGCCGAACAGGCCCGCCGGGTAGCCGACGGTGACTTCGGGCACGAGGTCAGCCTGACCGGCCCGCGGGAGGTTACCAGCCTGGCCGCGGATGTGAACAGCATGCGTAAGCGGATCTTGCAGGAGCTGTCGGCGACGCAGAACGCCAACACCATCTTGCAGGCTCACACCGAGGAACTGGAGCGCTCGAACGCCGAGCTCGAGCAGTTCGCCTACATCGCGTCGCACGACCTGCAGGAACCGCTCAGGAAGGTGGCAAGCTTCACCCAGCTGCTGCAGCGCCGCTACGCGGGCCAGCTCGACGCCCGCGCCGATCAGTACATCGAGTTCGCGGTGGACGGCGCCAAGCGGATGCAGGCGCTGATCAACGACCTGCTCTCCTACAGCCGGGTGGGCCGGTCGGCGCGCGAGCCCGCCCTGGTGTCGAGCGACGCCGCGCTGAGCCAGGCCAGGAACAACCTGGCCGCCGCGATGGAGCGGACCGACGCTACCGTGCAGGCCGGGCACCTGCCGCTGGTGCTGGCCGAGCTGACGCTGCTCACCGCGGTGTTCCAGAACCTGCTCAGCAATTCGCTGAAGTTCAGCGGCGGCAAGCCGCCGCGCATCGTGGTCACCACCAGCCGCGACGGGCCCTTCTGGCAGTTTTCCTTCACCGACAACGGCATCGGGATCGAACCGGAGTACGCCGAGCGGATTTTCGTGATCTTCCAGCGCCTGCACGAGCGGAGCGCCTACCCGGGCACCGGCATCGGGCTGGCCATGACCAGGAAGATCATCGAGTATTTTGGCGGGCGGATATGGCTTGACACGACCTACACCGATGGTTCCCGGTTCCTGTTCACGCTGCCCACGCCGGAGGAGACGATGGACGAGGCCCCGGCGGACCAGATCGCCGAACCGTCAGGAACACTGACCCAGGAAGCAGCCGACGCCCTGCTGCGTGAAGACGAGGAAGTCGATGTGTGACGAGTCGAAGGTGATCGACGTGCTGCTGGTCGAGGACGACGAGGGCGACGTCCTCATGACCAGGGAGGCCTTCGAGCACTACAAGATCCGGAACCGGCTGCACGTGGTGACCGACGGCGAACAGGCCCTGCAGTTCCTGCACCGGATCGGCCCCTACACCGGTGCGCCCCGCCCGGGGCTCATTCTGCTCGACGTCAACCTGCCGCGGCGCAGCGGCCTGGAGGTGCTGGCCGAACTGAAGCAGGACGACGAACTGCTGATGATCCCGGTGATCATGCTGACCACATCGCGGGCCGAAGAGGACATCATACGCAGCTACGCGCTGCACGCCAACGCGTTCGTCAGCAAGCCCGTCGACTTCGAACACTTCATCGAAGCCATCCGGCAGATCGACACGTTCTTTCTGACCCTCGTCCAGCTCCCCGCCTGACTGCCTACACATCGCGAAGAAACGGTGCCGTGCGGGTGCATTACCCGCCCGGCACCGTCATTGTTCAGGCGCCTGCCGGCCGTTGTTCACTCATGGCCGGCTTGCCGCCTGTGTCAGGGTGGTGGGCGTGGGCGAAGATGCGAACCGGCGGGGCGCCGCGTACTGGGACAAGCAGGCAGGCCGGTATGACCGCGAGATGGACCGCTGGGACCGGCTAATGTTCGGGGACAGTCGGCCGTGGGTGTGCGGCCGGGCCGTTGGCGACGTCCTTGAGGTGGCCGTCGGCACCGGGCGCAACTTGCCGTTCTATCCAGATGGCGTGCGGCTCACCGGGGTCGACTGGTCCCCGGCCATGCTCGGCATCGCGCGCGAGCTGGCGGCCGTCCTGGGCCGCGACGCTGACCTGCGGCCGGGCGATGCTCAGGCGCTGGACTTCCCGGACGGATCGTTCGACACCGTTTTGTGCGCGCTCGGTTTGTGCGCCATCCCCGATGACCGGCGCGCGATCACCGAGATGGCACGCGTCCTGCGCCCCGGCGGACGCCTGCTGCTTGTCGATCACGTCGCCGCGTCCGCGCGTACGCTGCGGGCCGGGCAGTGGCTGTTCGAGCAGGTCAGCATTCCGCTGGCCGGCGAGCACTTCCGCCGCAGGCCGCTCACTTACGTGCAGGAGCTTGGTTTCCTGATCGAGCAGACGCAGCGGCTCAAGCTGGGCATCGTGGAACGCGTCTGCGCGCGTAAGGCCGGATTAGCCTGGCTGTAAGATCTGAGCGCCAGAAACGGGACACGAAGGGGAGCCTGATGTACGACGCGACGTTGGCCGAGACCGTCACCATTCGCGGCGACGGCGGAGACGAGATCGAGGCATACCTGGCCAGGCCGATGAGCCAGGGACCGTTCGGCGGCGTAGTGGTCATCCACCACATGCCGGGCTACGACGCGCCGACCAAGGAAATAGCCCGCCGGTTCGCGGTGCACGGTTACAACGCGCTCATGCCGAATCTCTACCACCGTGACGCGCCCGGCGCCAGCCCGGACGACGCCGCCGCGGCCGCGCGCGCCCAGGGCGGCGTGCCCGACGCGCGGCTGATCGGCGACGTGGCCGGCGCGGCGGCTCACCTGCGCGGCCTGACCTCCTCCAACGGCAAGGTCGGCGTGATCGGATACTGCTCCGGCGGCCGGCAGTCGTTCCTGGCCGCCTGCAGCCTGCCGCTCGACGCGGCCGTCGACTGCTACGGCGCCTTCATCACCGGTGCCCCGCCGGAGGGCACGCCGCTGAAGGTCGGCCCCATCAAGCACCTCACTAAAGACCTGTCCTGCCCGCTGCTCGGCCTGTTCGGCGCGGACGACCAGTACCCGTCTCCCGAGCAGGTCGACGAGCTCGAACAGGAGCTGAAGGCGCAGGGCAAGACCTATGAGTTCCACTCCTACCAGGGCGCCGGCCACGCTTTCTTCGCCGTGAACCGTCCCGCCTACCGCCCGGAAGCCGCCGTCGACGGCTGGGAAAAGATCTTCACCTGGTTCGGCCGCTACCTAGCCTGACCCCACCCTCACCCGTTCCCGCCTCCTCACCCGTTCCCGCCTCCTCGCCGTTCCCGCCTCCTCGCCGTTCCCGCCTCCTCGCCGTTCCCGCCTCCACCAAACCGGCACATTCCGCCCATACCGCTCCCCCGCGGGCTGGCGTAGAAGGGCGCGAAATTCAATGAATGTGGCATTCTCATGAATCTATTAAGTAGAGCGCCACATTCATTGACTCGTGGGGAACGTGGGCGGTGCGGATGGGGAGAGGGGGGTGGGTGAGGGCTGGCGGCGCAGGCAGGGTGCAGGTAGAGGCCCGGACTGGGCTGAGACCAGTCGTGCGACAGCCCCAACAGGGGAAGTTTCTGCTCACGATGATGGCAACGGCGGTCAGTGGGCGCTGGAGGCGGCCCAGATGTTGATGCCGGCGTCCACGGCGTCGCGGTCGATCGCGGCCAGCTCGGCGTCGGTGAAGGTGCTGCGGCCGGCCGCGGCGAGGTTCTCCTCGAGCTGCGCAACGCTGCTTGCGCCGATGAGCACCGAGGTCACCCGCTGATCCCGCAGCGCCCAGGACAGCGCGAGCTGGGCCAGCGACTGGCCCCGGGAGGCGGCGATCTCGGCTAGCCCGCGCACGTGCACCAGGGTCCGTTCGGAAATCTGGTCGGCCGACAGCGAGCCGTCCTGGGCGGCCCGCGAGCCCGCCGGCACGCCGCCCAGGTACTTGCCGGTCAGGACACCCTGGGCCAGCGGCGAGAAGGCGATGCAGCCCACACCCTCGCGGCCGAGCACGTCGAGCAGCCCGCCCTCGATCCACCGGTTCAGCATCGAGTACGACGGCTGGTGGATCAGCAGCGGGGTGCCCATCCTCCGCAGGATCGAGATGGCGTCCATAGTCCGTTCGGCCGAATAGGAAGATATGCCGGCGTATAGGGCTTTGCCCGACCGGACCGCGGTGTCCAGCGCGCCCATCGTCTCCTCAAGCGGGGTATCGGGGTCGAACCGGTGCGAGTAGAAGATGTCGACATACTCCAGGCCCATCCGGCGCAGCGACTGATCGAGGCTGGCCAGCAGGTACTTGCGGGAGCCGTGGTCGCCGTAAGGGCCCGGCCACATGTCATAGCCGGCCTTGGTGGAGATGATCAGCTCGTCGCGGTACGGGCGCAGGTCTTCGCGCATGATCCGCCCGAAGTTGATTTCGGCCGAACCATAAGGGGATCCGTAGTTGTCTTGTCGCAAGGCTTCCGCAGGCGCTGCACCCCCATAGTTGTTGGCGAGATCGAAGTGCGTCACGCCAAGGTCGAACGCGCGGCGCAGGATCGCCCGCTGTGTCGTCAGGGGGCGATCATCACCGAAGTTCTGCCATAGGCCGAGGGAGACTGCGGGCAGCTTGATGCCGCTGCGCCCGCAGCGGCGGTAGGGCATCTGCTCATACCGGTCAGGAGCGGCAACGTAAGTCATGGATAGGAGTCTGCCACTGCTAGTCGCCCTCGGTCGCGTAGCAGGGGTACCCCATCGAGGACAGTGGCTCGGGCACCTCCTGCCCGCCAGGCTCCCAGCAGGCCAGGCATTCGGACAGTGGCGTACAGGCGACGTCGGCGGCTGGGCCGACCGGGCACAGCGAATGGGGCACCCCTAAGGCGCGAGGGTGCCCCCTCCAGACGCCGGTCGATCATGTCTATGGACGAGCCACCGTCTCCCGGCGGGTAACCTCCGCCCTGCGGAACTGGCGCTCGGCCCGAGTCTGGCGACCGAGTGATCGTGGCATGGCTAAGCGAACATCCAGGGTGACCCGTTTCACCAGGGTCCGCAAGCGGGTCTACCTCCCATTTTGTGCTGCCCGGGGAAGGTCACGGCCCTTCAGGCATGGAGGAGATTGCCATGCTGCCTCTCTGGATCACTTGCATCGTCGTCCTGCCGGTCCTCGCGCTCGTCTTCTACGTGGTGCACAGGAGCAAGCCCGGCCGGTTCAGGCTCAGCGCGACGTTGCATAAGCTGGTGTCGATCTACATCAAGGTCGACGCGCAGGACAAGCCGGACGAACTGCCCGGGAACCAACGGGGACCGGTAGGGACCTGACGCGGGACAGGCCCGGGCGGATGACTACCGTGCCCACGCCGGGCACGCAAAAAGGGTACCCCGGACACGAGAGCGCCCCTACAGGTGGCGGGCCAGGTTGGGACCGCGCTAACGACCGCTTCACCTTGGTCGGTGAACCGGCGCCGATCGTGGCCAAGATGCCCATGACCGTGTCGCGTTCCCTGGTGTTGGTGAACGTGGTCGCGCCGATGTCCTGGATAGCCCCGGCTGGCGATGATCATGCCGCCGCTGCCCGCCGGCCCGGCCACCGACGGGTGCAGGCTGTGCCGGATGGTCCGGATGGTCCGGATGGGCCCGGGCGCATGGAATGCGCGGAGCAGCCAGGCGGCCCGCGTAGGACGTGGTCAAGCGTGCGTAAGCCTGTTACTGAATTGCGACATTCATTACTAGCGCGCCAGGCGGACTGGCGCTCACCTGGTCAGAGGTCATCTTCTCGGACGCGCCCACCGTCCTAGCTGAGAATCCAGGCGAGTGCGGTGTTGACCGCGGCCTGGTCGAACGGCTCCGGCTCCTCCGGCTCGTCCTCGGACGGGTACTGTGCCGGGGATTTGCCGCCGAACGCGACGCACACCGGATAGTCCTGGCCGGGTTCGAGCGTGATCACCCTCTGCCGGGTGATTTCGTGGATCCAGTCGGCACCGAAGTCGTACACGTACGTGATCCTCGGCCAGCCCGGGGGAAAGGCGTCGCGGAGCCGGGCGTCATCTTCGTCTTCGGTCCCTTCCAGCTCGTAGAACGGGTCGCTGTAGCGGACGCCGCCCGCCTGGAACACGTGCAGGTGATCCCCGTCCCAGCCGAACAGGACCTGGAGCGCTGCGTGCAGGTCGCCGAGCGTCGCCGTGAGCGGAAGCTGCACGCTGCGCCAGGCCGGCGGCTTTGCGTACTTGAGCGCGACCTTCAGCTGGATGCCCTGCCGGATCGTGAGCGGCGCGCCCGACGCGGCAAATGCCTCCACCGAACTGGCCACGTGCTCCGCCTCGGGGTGGCCGCTCGTGCGCACCTCGGCGAGTCGTTTCGCGATGTCGTCGCCGTCAATGGTGTCCCAGATGCAGCACAGGGCCTCGTCGGGCCCGGCCTCATGGAGCGCCGCCGCGGCGGCCTCGGTGCCCACCCGCTGCCAGTCCGCGCGTGCAGGCTCCGGCCCCTGCCCAATCGAGAACAGGAACACACGGGCGTGCCGCGCCGCGTGCGGCCGGGCGTCGTCGCCGGCGATCTCGCGCCAGGCAGGCCACCCGTCTTCCCCAGCCATTTCCGCGAGTTCGAGCGCCACCACGCGCTGCCGGGACGGCATGTCCTCGGCGGCGGACAGGATTTCCCGGACCGCGGCCGCGGGGTCGCGTGCGTCCAGCCAGCTATCGACGAGCCCCTCCCGCTCGTCCGCGGGGAAGTTCGCTGCCTCTTCTATGAGCTCTTCGGCTGTCAGTTCCGCGTCGAGCGGAACTGGGCACACCTCTGCCAGGCGGCTTGCCACCCACTCGCCCAGCGGCGTGACGGCAGGCGCCTTTGACGCAGTGGGTCTCGCCTTGGCGATAATGCCGAAATCGGCGAGCAGCGCCGTCAGCCCCTCGATCTTCGGCATCCCGTGCAAGGAAAGTCTCGACAGCGCGCCGTGCACGTCGGCATCGAGGTCGTGCTCGTCACAGATCTCGTCGGCTTCCTCGAGGACTTCCCGCAGCAGCCCGCGCCCGGCGGGCCCACCATCGTCCCGCAGCACGTTCAGCAGCGCCAGAACGAGGACGAGGAAACCCTGCCAAGGTCCCGGCCCCCGCCGCCCAAACTAGCCGGAACCGCGAAGAAGCCCTTCAGCCATGCTTCCAGCAGCCCCGTGCCGTCGTCCGGAGGCCAGTTCTCGAGCTCTGGCCCACCGGATGCCTTACTGCCCTCCACGGTGAGCAGGCCCATGCCGATCGCGGCGCACCAGGCGACGTGGAGTTCCGGTAGGTCGGCCGCGCTCCGGACCGCCGGCGGAGCCTTGACCCCGATGATCGCGGCCGCGGCTGGCACGTCCTGCTTGCGCAGCACGCCTTTGACGGTCAGGGTCCTCTTCCCGCCCCCGGCCCAGCCAGCCAATGAGGCCGCACAGCGGACTTCGCGGCCAGCGCGGCGAGGTCGGGAGCACCGGACGATGGCAGGCCTTCCGGACGATCTCCGTCCTCGACCTGCCGCTGCCCAAGCCGCCGCCCAGAGGCGCGGAGTGGATCGCCGCCTACCGGCACTGGACGGGCGGCCTGTGAGGGAATACCAGGGCGTGAAGATGTCCTGGGTCGAACTGGACCGGATCGTCTCGGAGGAGATTCTCCGCGACGATGGCATCCGGCGCCGCGTAGCGGAAAGCGGCAGGCCGCTGCGGTCACACGCCACGGGCATGAGCGACGACCTTCTCGCGAAGCTCCGTGGTCTCGGGGTGGACGCGGACCGCGAGAAGCTGGCGGAGCTATGCGACGGAGCGCTGTCCGCCGAGCAAGTCGTCAGCGAGCGGCTCGGGCTGCACGATTGGGACGCCGACTGGGCCTGGATCTGCCTGACCGAACTCTGGCAGCGCTGGTGGCCCGAGAAGGCATGCCTGGAGCTCCTGGACGACAAGGTCCAGCAGGGCTACGACGCCGACCAGCGCAACAACTTCGTCACCAGCGGCAGGATATGGCTTGGTGCCTGGTTGGACGTGCTGTGGATATGTGATGCCATCGGTGCCGGGTCGATCAGGGAGTTCGACGACCGTTTCCCGATGATGCAGTCGCTGTTCAACTGGTGCCAGGACTTCGAAATGGCGCTGCAGAACGGCGGGGAACATGACCCGGAGTTGCGAACGGCACGGCTCGAAATGGCCGCGGAGTGGCTCCGGAGGTTTCCCACTGAAGACGCGCTGACCACTGGGAACTTCCGCAGGGCGCTGGCCGACTCCTATTTCGAGACCGGGCATCAGCAAAAGGCGGACGAGTTGTACCAGTCGTGGCTGGACGAGGATTCCGCCTGGGGGTGGGGATGGATCGGCTGGGCCGACCGTTACGCACCTTACGGTCCCGGCAGGACGCAGGACTACGCGCGGGCGGAAGAGATCCTGCGCCGTGGCTACGCCGTTACCGGAGTACGGGAAGCCGAGCACATCGCGGGACGGCTGGCGGACATCTGCGGCAGGACCGGCCGTCCCGCCGAGGCCAGGGAGTTCCAGCAGCAGGCGGAAAAGGACCGGCAGCGTGCCGGGCGGCGGGTGACACGCGCCACGGCCCGGGCGGCGCCGACCCCCCGGCAGGCGAGTCGCGTGCCGCGAAGCAGCACCCGGCCGGGAAGACCGGACGGAACCAGCCGTGCCCTTGCGGAAGCGGGAAGAAGTTCAAGAAGTGCTGCGGTGCCCCCGCGTCGGCATGAGCGGACAGGTGCGATCTGTGTGCTTCACCGGCCCGTCGCTAAAACCTCCCCAGCCGCTGTTGATCGCGGGACGCGGCGTTCCCTGGTTCAGCCTTTGATTAACCACGCCGGGAGGCTCCGCTGGTCGAGCGCGGATATCGACCCGCAGTGGGCGGAGGCACCGTCGTGACTGAAGAGAAAGACCGCTCGCCGGCGGAGCTGGGAGTCAGGCACTACGTGGGGGCCTACGTCACGACGGGCTGACAGTGGCAGCCAGGTCGCTGGTTCGGCGCAGCATGTCACCCAGGCTGCCGAGGTAGACCACGGCGCAGAGGCCGGTATCAGTGATGATCGCCATTCTCGTGATATCGAGGGGCGTCATCGGCCCCGCCTGGTCCTCGATCGGCGGCATCCCGTCCCGGCTGACGACTGCCCGGACAGCGGTAGCGCGTAGGAACTCGTTGCGGCCCGGGGCGTCGAGCGATTCCCACTTCTGGCGGAACGTCTGGCCGGTCCTAATGGGCTCCATGCGGGCCTCCACGGGCTCCAGGGCAGCCAGCCGGGCCAGCTCATAGTGCGCCCGTTTTAGCGTTTCCTGGTCCGCCCTGACGTCGCGTCCTGAGACAGCGCCCAGGGCGACCTCCCGTGACAGGTGCGAGATCTGGTCGGCCACGCGCGCCATATCTTCGCTGTAGTCGCGGCCGGGCACGAGCTTGTTCTCGGTCAGTTCGACGTCGCCAATGAGCGCTAGCAGCTCTTCTGAGATCGCTGTCTCCAGCACGGCAGCCTTGACACGCCGGGCCGTGCACTTCCCGTCGCGTCGCAGCGAGTGAACGCAGCAATAGTATGAGTACCGCTTCCCGTTGTAGATCGCACCCGACGAGTACATCGGGGCCTGGCAAACGGCACAGAATGCGATCCCGGTCAATGTCCAAGTGTTGACCTTCGCGCTAACGGGATTGGCCCGCAGCCGCGCCTGGACGCGCTCCCAGACATCCCTGGTGACTAGCGCGTCGGCCCGGTAGACGACTACACCCTGCGCATCCGTGACCGGCGTGCCGTCTGTCTTGACGGTGGCACCCAGGATCGCCGGGCTGCCTAGTATCTTCCGGACGCTGGTCGTCTTCCACATCGTGTCTCGCAGGGGCTTGTCGTTGCGCTTCCTGCTCGCGTTCCAGGGCGTCGGCACGCCAGACTCGTTCAGCCAGCGGGCTATCGAGCCCAGGCTCTCGTAGTGCACGTAGCGCTCGCACATCTCCGCGACGATCGGCGCGTACTCAGGATCTGGCTCGTAGCCCCAGCCTCGCGCGAGCTTCACCGGGCGGTAGCCGAAAGGCACCTGGCCGCCCGCGTACTGGCCGTCTGTCCTGAGCTTGTGCCAGGCGTCGCGGACCCGGGCGGCGATAGTCTCCCGCTCGTACTCCGCGAAGGTGACGAGGATCTGGGCGAACGCGCGCCCGGATGGGGTCGTGAGGTCGAGCTGGGGGTCCAGGCAGACGAGCGTCTTGCCCCGGGCTTCGAGCCAGGACATCAGCGTCACGAAGTCGATCAGGCTTCGCGTGAGGCGGTCGAGCTTGGCCACGCAGAGGCCATCCCACATGTTGAGACGGTCGTCCGTGAGCCAGGGTCCTAGGCCGGGCCGCTCCCACGGGGAGACGGCACCCGAGACGTCGAGGTCGTACTCTGACTCGCTGATAGAGACAAGCTCGTGGTCGCCGAGCCGGGCGTAGTTCTGGATCTTCTCCATCTGCCTCTCTGGCGACGTGCTCGAATCATCCCAGATAGACAGCCTGATGGCAGGTAGCAAGCGCATATCTTAGAGTCTAGCATCTGTGCGCCTAAGGCGGTCCTTAGTTATTAGCTAGGTCGAAGTACGTGACCCCGAGGTCGAACGCGCGGTGCAGGACGGCCCGCTGATCGTCGATGGGCTTGACGTCGCCGAAGTTCTGCCACAGCCCGAGTGATACCTCCGGCAGCATGATCCCGCTGCGCCCGCAGCGGCGGTAGGGAAGCCTGTCATAACGGTCACCGGCAGCGACATAGGTCATGCCGGAGGTCTTTCACTGCCGCTCGGTCCCCACACCGGCTTGGCCCGTGAAATCATGTTACGGGCTGTATACGACGCGAGAGAGGACGGGCGATGTACGACGCGATGCTGGCCGAGAGCGTCACCATTACGGGGCACAACGGCGACCAGATCGAGGCATACTCGGCCCGGACGCTCCAGGCCGGCCCGGTCGGCGGCGTGGTGGCCATCCACCACCTGCCCGGTTATGACCGCCAGACCGCGGAGTTCACCCGGGCCTTCGCGGCCGGCGGCCTCAACGCGGTGATGCCGAACCTCTACCACCGTGAGGCGCCCGGGGCGGCACCGGACGACGCGATGGCGGCGGCGCGGGCGTCGGGCGCGATCCCCATCCCGGACGAGCGGATCGTCGGCGAGGTGGCGGGCGCGGCCGCCTACCTGCGCGGGCTGAGCAACTCCAACGGCAAGGTCGGCGTGATCGGCCACTGCTCGGGCGGCCGGCAGTCGTTCCTGGCCGCGATCAGCCTGCCGCTCGACGCGGCCGTGGACTGTTACGGCGGCTTCGTGGTCGGGACCCCGCCCGAGGGCCATCCGCTGCGTGGCGTGCCGCCCCTGGTCGAGCGGACAGCGGACCTGTCCTGCCCGCTGCTCGGCCTGTTCGGCCGGGACGACGTGGCGCCGTCTCCGGAGCAGGTCGCGGAGTTGGAGCAGGCGCTCAAGGCGCACGGCAAGACCTATGAGTTCCACTCCTACGACGGCGCCGGGCACGCCTTCATGCAGGTGGACCGGTCCAGCTACCGGCCCGAGGCGGCCGTGGACGCCTGGCAGCGCATCTGGGCCTTCTTCGGCCGTTACCTGTAATCGTCCGTGTTTGGGAAGGAGTCGCAATGTGCACTTACCTGACGGAGAAGGTCTCGATCAGCGGCAGCGGCAAGGGACCATCCGGCTGGTTCCGGCTAACCGACGCGAGCGTGTACTTCGACCACCCAGTGCACGCGCAGGCGGAGCACACCCTGAACATCGACTTCCTCGACCCGGGCGCCGGCCCCACGGCGCGGGTCGCGGTCGAGCTCACCGCGGAATCGGCCCGGGCCCTGGCCAAGGCGATCCAGGCCACCCTGGAGGCGGCACCTCCCGGGTTGTATTAGCCGGGGGACCCCCAAGACCCGCGATCCGGGGGCACCCCTAAGACCCGCGATCCGGGGGCACCCCTAAGACCCGCGATCCGGGGGCACCCATCCCCCCAGGCCCCTGGGGGCCGATTTGACCCTCGCCTCCGCCGCGCGGATGCGAGACCGCGATGGGAGCACATCATGACGGAGCACTGGCCAGCGGTTCCCTCCGGCCGGTGGGGTGCGACATGTGACACGCTGCATGCCCACACTCAGGTGCTGGGCAAGCTGGCCGTGGAGCTTGCTCCGCCCGAGCCGGAGCTGCTGCACGCCGCGCTGCGGTTGACCGCGCGCGGCTGGGAGACCGGGTCGCTGCCCGCGCCGGATGGCTCCGGGTCGCTGGTGGTGGCGCTGGACCTGCACGCGCACGAGGCGGTGGTGGAGCACAGCCGCGGATCGGTGCAGCGGGTGCCGCTTGTCCCGGACCGGCCGGTGGCCGAGGTGACCCGGGAGGTGCTGGCGGCGGTGGCCCGGGCGGGCGGCGCGGTGCGCATCAACCCGGTGCCGCAGGAGGTTCCGTGGAGCGTGCCGCTGGACGAGGACTACGAGCACGCCCGCTACGACTCTGGCCAGGTGGAGGAGTACTTCGCCGCGGCGACCCAGGCGGCGCTGGCGCTCGCGGCGTTCCGCGCGCCGTACCGGGGCCGGTCCACGCCGGTCAACGCGTGGTGGGGCTCGTTCGACCTGTGCGTGGTGATGTTCTCCGGTGCCCCGGCCGACCCGCCCTCTAACGGCTTCATCACGCGTAACGCATCCGACGCCCAGCAGGTCGTGGTCGGCTGGTGGCCTGGGGACGCCCACCGCCGGGCGGCCTTCTACGCCTTCGCCTATCCGGCGCAGCCCGGCTTCGCCGGCGCTGCCTTGTCCCCGGCGGCCGCCCGCTGGGACCAGACCCTGGGGGAGTACATCCTGGACTGGGATGACGTCCGCGCCGCCCCCGACCCGCACGCCGCAGCCGTGGACTTTCTCCGCTCGGCCTTTCACCATGCCTACCGGAAGTCCGGATGGAGCGCCGAGCTCGGTGCCACCGCGGAAGGCAGGCCGCCCCCCGTACGGTGACCGGACCACCGGTCGCCCTGATCACCTCGAGCATGATCACGCCCATTTGAACGTGCACCCCCCGGATTCCCAGGACCCTGGGAATGTCAGTGCCTCGTGCCACTATGCATGTAGGGCCCCCGCGGAGGGTGGCACACGCGGGTTGGAGGCGGCAGGGAATGCGGTTCATCGTCGAGCGGGACGCGCTGGCCGAGGCGGTCGCCTGGGTCGCGCGCTCGCTGCCATCGCGCCCGGTGCTGCCTATCTTGTCGGGGCTGCTGCTCGAGGTCTCCTCGGATGGCCTGACCTTGTCCTGCTTCGACTACGAGGTGTCGGCCCGGATCCAGGTGGACGCCGAGGTCACCGAGGCGGGCGTCGCGCTCGTCCCGGGCCGCCTGCTGGCCGAGATCACCCGGAGCCTGCCGCCCCTGCCGGTCGAGGTGGATCACGAGAAGGAAGACGTGACCGTGACCTGCGGCCCGGCTTCCTTCACCCTAGTGACCCTTCCGGTCAAGGAGTATCCGCGGCTGCCCGAGCTGCCCCGGCTGGCGGGCACCGTCGACGGCGGCGTGCTCGCCACGGCGATCGGCCAGGTCGCCCCCGCGGCCAGCCGCGATGACACGCTGCCGGTCATCACCGGGGTGAACCTCGAGATCGACGGCGACATCATCAGGCTGGTGGCGACCGACAGATACCGGCTCGCCATCCGTGAGCTCGGCTGGAATCCCGCTCACCCCGGCTCCCGCGGCACGCTGCTCGTGCCGGCCAAGACGCTGTCCGACGCCGCGCGGATGATGACGCCGGGCGTTCCCGTCCGGGTCATGATGCGCGGCGATCCCGGGGTGGGGACCAGCGGCGCGAACTCCGGAGACTCAATGCGCGCGGCCGACGCGATGATCGGGTTCGAGTCGGCTGGGCGGCGGCTGACCACGCGCCTGATCGGGGGGGAGTACATCAAGTACATGTCCAGGTTCCCGGACGATTTCGGCAGCCGCGCAGACATGCCGGCCGTCCCGCTTACCGAAGCGGTCAAGCGGGTGGCCCTGGTCGCGGAGCGGGGTAGTTCGGTGCGGCTGTCGTTCGGGCACGGCAGGGTCACCATCGAGGCGGGCACCGAGGGGCAGGCGCGGGCACGGGAGACGGTCGCCGCCGACTTCTACGGCGAAGAAACCGCGATCGCGTTCAGCCCGCACTACCTGCTGGACGGCCTCGGCGCGGCCCTGATCGCAGCTACCGGCACATCCCCCGCCGCGGACAAGGCCCAGAACACCGACAAGGCCCAGAACACCGACAAGGCCCAGAACACCGACAAGCCCCATAGCTCACAGAAGGCGTCGTCCATCCCCGACGAGGCGCGGATCCGCCTGCAGTTCACCAGCTCGACCAAGCCCGCCCTGATCACCGGCAACGCCGGTTCCGGTGATGAGTCGGCCCCGGACTACCGCTACCTGGTCGTCCCCCTGCGTGCCCTGGCCAGCGCCTGATCGGCTAGGGCTAGGGGGGAGGTTGCGGCGGGGGCCAGTGCGGGTACGGCCCGTAGTAGGAGTGCCGGGACATCCAGGCCATGATCAGTATCCAGGTGGCGAAGGCGAAGAGCAGCATCGCGAAGACGAGGAACCGGCCTGCGTCCGGCGCAGGGACCGGGACTGCGGCCTCGGCGCGAGGCACCCTGGGCGGCCGGGGGAGGTCCGCCAGCAGGCCGTCGATCTGGCGCTGGGTCTTGGCGGTGAGGGCGGCGTCGATGCGCTCGCTCAGCTCGTCCAAGGTCAGCCGGCCCGCGACGAAGTGCTCACGCAACTGGGTCATGGCGACGTCGCGCTCAGTGTCACCGATCCTGAGGTTATAGTCGTACCGTGTCCGTTCGGGCACGTGCCAGCCCGGTACCAATTCTTCGCGCGGCTGCACCGCGTCAGGGTCCTCGTCTACCATTCCGGTTCGAACGTCATATCGCCTTGTCATCGGCTCCCAAAATCCGCCAGGCCGACTGCCTCACACTCCAACGATAAGTCGAGCCAGCCCGGCGCGGAACCCGCAGGTCGCGATAATCACGAGCGGCGACGTCCCCGTGGTCCCCGCGGCCCACCGTAGCGACGCCGCCTTCCGAGCCCGAACAGCCGCCTGACCAGCGCCAGTGCCGCGAAGAACAAGATAATCGCGAGCGGCCTGTCACCACCGCCGAGACCGAAGAGGAAGACGCTGCCGAGAATCAGGAGGAACCAGACCAGGCCCATCAGCGGCGCGAAGGCGTTGCCAAAACCGCCTGGTCGCTGACTGCCTCCCCATCCGTCGTGGCTATGGTCCTGACCCGGCCTGGTGGCCATCGGACCCGGCCAGGCCGGTCCCTGCCACCCCGTGCCCCCGTACGGCATGCCAGCGGCCGGCCGCGGAACCTGCGGGAGGTCGCGCATCACGGTGTTCAGGTCAGCCTTGGTCTTGGCCGCGAACGCCTGGTCCAGGCGCTCGTTCAGTTCCTCGAGCGTCAGCCGCCCGTCGGCATAATGCTCACGCAGCTGAGCTGCAACCGCGTCACGATCGGCGTCCCCGACGCGCACGTTGAATCCCGTAGCCATCGTGCCCTCCGTAGCCAGAACGGGGAAATCCCGATTACCTAGCACGATATATCGCGAGACATCGGACGGCAAGTTGAGCGGCCATACGCGTATCAACGGAGCCCGCACGGCCTCCAGTTAAGTGCTGCCTCACGGGGCTAGCGGCGGGAGGGGTCATGATGCGCCAGTCGCTCAAGCAAGTATGGCCGGAACGCGGCCACAGGGGGCTAGGCCCGGCCGCAATAGGGGGGATAGCTCCGCTGAAGCCGGGAGTTACCACGATCGGAACGCGTCCGGCCCTCTCCTACGGTGGACGAGCTGTGGGGGTCCTCGTCTGGCGCCAGCGGGCGCCGCGGGTTACGTTCCGGCAACGTGTCGCCGGCTGGCGGGCGCGCAACTGGCGTCGCGCCGTGCTGGCCTGGTTCGTGTTGTCCCTGGTCATCATGGCCGTCGCGGGCGAACCCAGGACGGACTTCCCCAAGGCGCAGGCCCGCACGGTGCCTGCCGTGCGGATCGTCCTGCGCGTGGCGGGCGGCCTCACCGCGGCCGGCGTCCCCATCCTGCTCATCGCCCTGCCCTGAGCGTGCGCCGTACCCGCTCGCTAGAGTCGGCACAGGCAGCAGGCGGCAAGGACGCTCGAGCGGGAGGCCAGCGTGACGAGTTCTCATCTGACCGTCGGATCCGGTGACCACCACGTGCTTTCGGTGCACGGGTGGTTCGGCTCATCCCGCGGCTGGGGCTCGCTGCCGGATTATCTCGACCCGTCGGCCTATACCTACGTCTTCATGGACCTGCGCGGCTACGGCGACCGCAAGCATGTCGCCGGCGAGTTCACCATGGCGGAGGCGGCGGCCGACGCGATCGCCCTCGCCGACGAGCTTGGCTGGGACCGGTTCTCCGTGATCGGCCACTCGATGGGCGCGAAGGTGGCGCACCAGGTGCTGCTGCGAGCACCGGAGCGGGTGGCCAAGCTGATCGGCCTCAACCCGGTGCCGGCCACCGAGGTGCCCATGGACGAGCAAGGCTGGAAGCTGTTCTCCGGCGCGGCCGCCGACGCCGGGAACCGGGCGGCGATCATCGACTTCACCACCGGCAGCAAGCTGACCACGAGCTTCATCCAGCAAGTGGTGCAGCACTCGCTCGACCACTCGGACTCCGGCGCGTTCGGCGCCTACCTGCCGGCGTGGGCCAGGTCCGATTTCTCCGCCCGGGTCACCGAGGACACCAGCACGCCGGTCAAGGTGATCGTGGGCGAGACCGACCCGGCCATGTCAGCCGAGGTGATGGAGCAGACCTGGCTGGTCTTCTTCCCCGGCGCCGAGCTGACGGTGCTGGCCAACGCCGGGCACTATCCCATGTTCGAGACTCCGGTGGCGCTGGCCACGTCCATCGAGGAGTTCCTGGGGCGCGAGTGACGACGGTAGCCGGGGTGGCGGGTCCGGCCCGGCCGGATACCGAGATCGTCTTCGACCCGGCCACCTACACCGGCGGCGTGCCGTTCGAGGCCCTGGCCCGGCTGCGCCGTGACACCCCGGTGGTGTGGGTGCCCGAGATCCCGGTCCTGGGCTGGCCGGAAGGCCCCGGGTTCTGGCTGGTGCTCAGGCACGCGGACGTGGAAACGGTACTGCGGCAGCCGGCCCTGTTCTCTTCCGCGCTCGGCGCGACCCAGATCCGGGACCCGGCCACGCCGCAGGCGCTCGGCTACGTCCGGCGGATGATGCTCAACATGGACCCGCCCGAGCACTCCCGGCTGCGGCGGCTGCTGAGCCGGTCGTTCACGCCGCGGGCGGTGGCCCAGCTCGAGGACCGCATCCGCGGCCACGCCCGGGCCATCGGCGATCGGGTGTTCACCGGCTCGCGAGGTGAGTGCGACTTCGCCAAGGACGTGGCCGCCGACCTGCCGCTGCTCACCCTGGCCGACATCCTCGGCGTGCCCGAGCAGGACCGCTGGCTGCTGTTCGACTGGTCTAACCGGGTCATCGGCTACCAGGACCCCGACTACGCCTCCTCGGCCGAGTTCGACCCGGCGCGGGGCACGCCCATGGCTCGCGAGGCGCTGTCGGTCCGGCCGGTCCCGGACCCCGACGGCCGGATGCCCGACCCGCGGACCCGGGAGGGCATGCCGGACCTGTACGCCTACGCCCACCTGCTGGCCGAGCAGAAACGGCGCCGCCCGGGGGATGACGTCATGTCGATCCTGCTGGCCCAGGCGGACGAGGGCGGCCAGGTGTCGGTGGCCGAGTTCGAGAATATGTTCTGGCTGTTCGCCGTGGCCGGCAACGAGACGCTGCGCAACGGCCTGCCCGGCGCGTGCATCGCGCTAC
The DNA here is from genome assembly GCA_963798675.1 of uncultured Actinomycetes bacterium. Classification (GTDB taxonomy): domain Bacteria; phylum Actinomycetota; class Actinomycetes; order Streptosporangiales; family Streptosporangiaceae; genus Palsa-504. Next base: position 129,041 of record CAWCUJ010000059.1, read on the forward strand.
TCGAGCATCCGCAGGCCCAGGACGAACTGCGGGCCGACCCGGCCCTGCTGCCCGTCGCGGCCGACGAGATGCTGCGCTGGTGGACGCCGGTGATGACGTTCCGGCGGACCGCTGCCGCCGACTGTGAGCTCGGCGGCCAGCAGATCCGCGCGGGGGACAAGGTGGTCGTCTCCTTCACCTCGGCCAACCGGGACGGGGCCGTTTTCGCCGGCCCCGGCCGCTTCGATATCCGCCGCCACCCCAACCCGCACCTGGTGTTCGGCCACGGCCCGCACTTCTGCCTGGGCGCCCATCTGGCCCGCACCCAGATGCGCGCCCTGTTCGCCGAGGTGTTGGCCCGCACGTCCGCCCTCGCCTACGCTGGGCCGCCGTCCTACCTGCGCTCCAACTTCCAGCGCGGCGTCAAGCGCCTGCCTGTCGGCTGGACCGTCTGACCCGTCCCCGGGACCACCACCGGAATGTCAGTGGGTACCGTTAAGTTGGACTGGGGCAAATTCGGTGATGGGAAGAGGCCTTGGTCACCTATGAACCAAAGGACCAGGCCGCGCAGCGGCCGGGTGAACGGCGGCGGGCGGAGCTCGGCGAGTTCCTGAAGGCGCGCCGGGCCCGGCTCGGCCCGGCCGACTTCGGCATGCCGCCTGGTTCCCGGCGCCGTACGCCGGGGCTGCGACGCGAGGAAGTGGCACTCCTGGCCGGCGTCGGCGTCACCTGGTACACCTGGCTGGAACAGGGTCGCGAGATCAACGCCAGCACCCAGGTGCTCGACGCGGTGGCCAGCACCCTCCGGCTGGACCGGGTGGAACGGGAACACCTGTACCGGCTGGCCGAGGCGACCCCGCTGCGCACCGAGTGCTCGCGCAAGGCCGTACCCGACACCATCCGCGAGATCGTTCGTTCGCTCGACCCGCTCCCGGCGTCCTTGATCAACAGCCGGTTCGACCTCCTGCTGACCAATGACGCTTCCGAGGAGCTGTTCTGGGAATGGCACTCGCTGCCGTGCGTCCACAAGAACACCCTGTGGTGCTGCGTCACCGAGCCGGATGCCCGTGGCAGCCTCGCCGAGTACGACGCGCACGTGCGCTACCTGGTGGCGCGGCTGCGCTCTGCGTACAGCAGGCATATCGGCGACCCGGACTGGGAGGAGGACCTCCGCCGGCTGGCCAGCCTGAGCCGCGAGTTCGCCGAGCTGTGGGCCCGGCACGAGGTGGCCGATGCCGAGCCTCGCGCGATCACCTACCGGCACCCGCGCGCCGGGCCGCTGAGCCTGACCGTCAGCGAACTCGAGGTACCTGACATGCCCGACGCGCGCATCATTGTGTACACGCCGCGGGATGACGACACCCGGGCCAGGATGCCGCTGACCCGGCGGACCGCGGCCCCCGCTCAGGTCGCCGGGTAGCGCCCGCGGAGAAGTTAGCGCCCGCGAAGAAGTTCGGCCGGTCCTTCCAGCAGGCACTGGCGACGTGGTATACCGTTAGGATGCAAACGGTTGCAGCATCGGCCGCGGGGGGCCGGGCGGGAAGCATGGCGACTAGGAAGTACGAGCCGCGGGTACCCGAGGGTGTCGACGTCACCCGGCCGAGCATTGCCCGGATCTACGACTACTTGCTCTTCGGCAAGGACAATTTCGCCGCCGACCGCGCCGCGGCGGAGACGCTGATGCAATCGCGGCTCGACCCGAGACGGCTCGCCCTGGCGAACCGAGGATTCCTTCGCCGTGCCGTACGCTTCCTCGCCCGCCAAGGCGTATCCCAATTCCTCGACTTGGGCAGCGGCCTGCCCACGTCGCCAAGCGTGCACGAGGTCGCGCGTCACGTCATCCCGGCCGCGCGGGTGGCCTACGTGGACCACGACCCGATCGTGGTAGCCCACAACGACGCGCTGCTCGCGACGCGAGACGGTGTTATCACCATCCGCGCGGACGTGCGCGACCCGGACGCGGCGCTCGGGAACCGCACGCTGGCCGCGTGCATCGACTTCAGCGAGCCCGTCGCGGTTCTGCTGCTGGGCGTGCTGCACTTCATCAGTTACGACGAAGACGCGCCCGGGATCATCGCCAGGTTCCGCGAGCGGATGGCGCCCGGCAGCTACCTGGCCGTCTCCATCGGCACCTCGGACGGCGCCGACCCGGAGATGCGGGCCGAGGCCACGAAGACCTACGCGCACGCCCGGATGCCGTTCACGCTCAGGTCGCGCGCCCAGATCATGGACCTGTTCGACGGCTTCGAGCTGGTCGAGCCCGGCCTGGTCCCGCTGCCAGAATGGCGGCCGGACTTCAACGCTGACCGCACCCCGCTGAACGGTCCCACCCTGGCCGCCGTGGCCCGGCTGACCGGCTGACCGATCAGTTCAGGAAGTAGCTGCTGCCGCCCGTCTCGGGGTTGGTAACCATGGCGAGGATCGTGACCGTGCCGGCGTTGGCGAAGGTCAGCCGCAGCGTGATGTCCTTGCCGTCGTACATGGCTCCCGCGCCGGTGATTAGCAGATGGAAAGTGTCCGGGTTGAGCAGCGTCATTGAGTCAGCCGGAATGGGGATGTCCGGCACGGTGCGCATGGTCACGATGCCCGCATGCCGCGCCACCGGGGCGCGCAACTGCACCGCACCGCCCACGCTGGTCCGCACGGCGATCAGCTTGTCGGCCCGGCCGTTGTTGCGGATGTCCAGGTACGCGACCGTGGTGCCCGGCGTCGTGGGCTGCGGTACGTACGCGCTGGCCACAACGATCGACGACGCGGCGCTGGCCGACGCGCACCCGGTCACCACGAGCGCCGCCAGCAAGGCCGCACCCGCGATCGATAGAACCGACCTCAGTCTGCGCATGGTCACAGGCTATCGGCAAGCGTCAGCCGCGGGCGATGGCGGTGGGGAGGAGGCCGAGGGGAGGGGAGCCGAGGTCCAGCATCGCCTGGTGGAAACGCTGCAGCGTGAAGCCGGCGCCCCAGTCCTTCTTGGCTCGCTCGCGGAGCTTGAGGATCTCCAGCTTGCCCCAGGTATACCGGCCGTAGGTCGGGTCGAAGGTGGCCCGCCGGGCCTCGGACAGCGCCGTGGGCCCGGACAGGTGCGTATCCGCCTCGAACCGGCGCGCCGCGTCCGCGATCGTCATCCCGGCCGTGTGCACGCCGATGGCGCACGCCAGCCTGGTCACCCGGACCAGCGCCTCCAGCCAGATCCCGATCGCGATCCGGGGGTCGTCGGCGCCGAACCCTTCCTCCACGCAGAGTTCCTCGCCGTAATGCGCCCAGCCCTCGACGAACGCGCTGGATTGCAGCGTGCGCCTGACCTCCGAGGTCAGGCGCCGCAGCGCCCGGCCGTGCGAGAAGTGCCCGGGCGCCACCTCGTGCACGGTGATGCCGGGCAGCGTCGTGTGACTGAACACCTCAAGCCACTCCTCTTGCTCACGTTCCGGCCAGGATTCCTCCGGCGGCGTGATGTAGTACCACGAAGGGCCTTCCGGCTCGCCGGGCGCCGCCCACGACATCATCGCCATCGCCCACCGCCGCGACTCGGGCGCAAGACCGACCAGGCACGCGCCGTCGTGGTAGGGGACCAGGTCATGGTCGCGAGTGAACTCGATGGCCCGCTGCGTCCACAGCCGGGCCGCGCCGATCACCCCGGCGCCGTCGGGGTGATCCCGGACCAGGTCACGGGCCACCTCAAGCCCAGGCCGACCGGGTTCGAGCCGGGCGCACCCGTCGGTTAGCAGGGCGTGCAGCCGGTCCCGTTCGGCATCGGCCTGCTCAGCCAGCCTGCCCAGGTCAACCGGCATCGCCTCGGCGCTGCCCATCAGGGCGGCGAGCCCGGCACCGCCGAGCGCCGGATCGGGATCGCCGTCCGCCGCCGCGCGTTCGGTGTGCGCGACCAGTCGCGCGTGCGCGGCCCGCGCGGCCGCCAGGGCGGCTTGGCCCCCTCGGCCCCCTTGGCCCCCTTGGCCCGAACCACCGGAACCGCCGGATCCCGCGGTGAGCCCGGCCGCCAGTCCGCGTATGCCGCCGAGCAGCGCCTCGGCGACCGGCGCGCTCACCTGGTCGAGTGATTCGATGGCCGCGTCGGCGACCCGCGGCCAGGCGGCGAGGTGCTCGGCCCGCGCGGCGTCACGTTCCCGCTGGGGGGCATAGTCCTTGTCGTAGCAGGCCAGGTCGAGCTCACCGAGGTGCAGGATCGGGTTCCTGCGGTGCAGTTCGAGTTCGGCGTAGGCGACCCGTTTCTGCTCCTCGGCCGCGGACAGGTGAGCCTCGTCGTGCGCGTCCGTGAGCCGCTCACCGCCGGCCCGCGCGGCCGCCAGCCGGTCGAGCCCGGCGCGGATGCCCGCCGGGGACAGGTCCTGCGGCTTGCCGTCGTACTCGTGCCGGCCTGCGTATTCGCGTACCTCGGAGACGTCCAGATCGCAGACGGCGCGCACCCGCGGAGAGAGATCCATGCGGCAGACGCTACCTGAGAGGGCTGGCCACGCGAGGATGCCCTGGCCGCCCCGACGCTAGGGTGTGGTTCCCTGGACCCCCTGGCCGGCCCGGACGGGCATGACGGTCAGCAGCGGCGCGCTGGCCGCCGAGCAGGCGTTGAAGGCGTGGCTCACGTACCGGGCATCGGTCTCGCCCGGCGCGAAGACCCGCAGCCAGTGCGCCGTCACCGGCTGGCACGTGGCGGCCGGGTAGTTGCCCGCCTCCGCGACCTGCAGCCAGGCGTGCGCCACGCCGCCCGCCGCGAGGCGGACCGCCACCTTCGGCAAGCCCGGGTTCTGCTGCGCCGCCGCCCCGATCTGATGGCCGGCGCCGCTGCCGACCGTGACGAAGGATACGCCCGGGTAGCCGTAAAGACCACACGGCGAGCTCGAGGTGTTGGTGAAGTCGACCGGGTAGTACGTGCTGCCCGCCGCCCCGTCTGCCTGGCTGGCGTTGACGGTGACCTGCAGCGACGCTGGTTGGCACACGGCCAGGCCGACTGTCCCCGAGGACGCGGACCCGGAGCCCGCGGGCGATGCGGCCATGGTCCCGCCGGGTGTCTCGGTCTTGCCGCTCGCCGTGGCCGCCCCGCCGGCCGGGGTATTAGGGTTGGTGCCTGCCTGGTGCGTGCTCGTCGAGGCGCAGGCCGCGAGCAGGCCCGCGGCGGCCACCGCGGTCACCGCGGTCACCGCCAGCGATGCCGCGTGCCGCCCGCGGGACCGGCCGGAGACGCGGTCGGCCCCGCGGCCGGAGACGCGGCCTGAGATCAGCGCAGTGGCAGGGGGAGTCGTGAGCATCAGTGGTGTCACCTCATAGTCGCCAGATAGTAGCACTGAGTAATCATTGAGTATGTCCCCGTACTGCGCCAGCCGACACATACGGCCGCCCGCCGGGGCTTGATGAGAGGATCGGGTCATGGGCGACATCCCCGAATTCACGACTAGGCCCGAGCTGGCGGGCACGTTCGGCATGGTGGCCTCGACGCACTGGCTTGCCTCGGCGGCCGGGCTGGCGGTGCTCGAGCACGGCGGTAACGCGTTCGACGCGGCCGTCGCCGCCGGGCTCGTGCTTCAGGTGGTCGAGCCGCACCTGAACGGGCTCGGCGGTGAGGTCCCGGTCATCGCCCATCACGCCGGCCGCGGTGAGACCTTCGTGCTCTGCGGGCAGGGAACCGCGCCGGCCGCGGCCACCCCGGAGGCGTTCGCCGGCCTCGGGCTTGACCTCGTGCCCGGCAGCGGACTGCTCGCCGCCTGCGTGCCCGGCGCGTTCGGGGCGTGGATGCTGTTGCTGCGGGAGTACGGCACGCTCCGGCTGCGGGACGTGATGGGCTACGCGATCGGGTACGCGGCCAGCGGCTACCCGCTGCTGCCCGCGATCAGCTGGGGTATCGCGAGCATGGCCGAGCTGTTCCGGGATCACTGGCCGAGCTCGGCCGAGGTCTACCTGCCGGGCGGCCACGTGCCCGCGCCGGGCTCACTGTTCGCCAACCCGGCACTGGCCGTCACCTACCAGCGCATCCTCCAGGAGGCGGAAGCGGCGAGCCGCGATCGCGACGAGCAGATCGAGGCGGCCCGGCGGGTTTACTACGAGGGTTTCGTCGCCGAGACGGTCGCCGCCTACGTCGCCTCCACCGACGTCATGGACGTGACCGGCCGACCGCACCGGGGGCTGCTGTCCTACTCCGACCTGGCGGGCTGGCGCCCGGGCCTCGAAGAACCGCTGACCTATGACGTCGGCGGCCTGACCGTGTGCAAGACCAGGCCCTGGGGGCAGGGTCCGGTGTTCCTCCAGCAGCTCGCGCTGCTCGACGGCTTCGACCTGGCGGCCATGGGCCCGGGCACCGCGGACTACATGCACACCGTGACCGAATGCGCCAAGCTTGCGTTCGCCGACCGGGAGGCCTGGTACGGCGACCCCGACTTCACCGACGTGCCGGTCAAGGCGCTGCTTTCCGCCGAATACGCCGACGCCAGGCGCCGTCTGGTCGGGACCGAGGCGTCCGCCGAGCTGCGTCCCGGCGCCCCGGACGGCAGGCCGCCCCGGCTGTCGGGCTTCGCCACCGGCACGGTCACCGGGAACGAAGACGACCGAAGCGTGGCTCCGAGCCTGGACGTGGAGCCACCCGCGCCGCGGCTGGACGCGGGCACCGGCGAGCCGACGATGCGCACCAGCGGGCCAGGTTCCTGGGCCGGGCCCGACCGCACGACCGCGTCGAGCTACCGGGCGGGCGACACCTGCCATCTCGACGTGGCCGACCGGTTCGGCAACATGGTCTCCGCCACGCCGAGCGGCGGCTGGCTGCAGTCATCGCCGGTCATCCCCGGCCTCGGCTTCTGCCTGGGCACCCGGGCGCAGATGTTCACCCTCACCCCCGGCCTGCCCGCCACGCTCGCGCCGGGCAAGCGGCCGCGCACCACGCTCACCCCGAGCCTCGCGCTGCGGGACCGCGAGCCGTACCTGGCCTTCGGCACGCCGGGCGGCGACCAGCAGGATCAGTGGTCGCTGCTGTTCTTCCTCAACCACCTGACGTTCCGCATGAACCTGCAGCAGGCGATCGACTTCCCGGCGTTCCACTCCGCCCACATGCCGTCGTCGTTCTACCCGCGCCAGCCGCAGCCCCGCGTGCTCGACGTCGAGTCGCGCGTCGGCGCCGCAGTGATCCAGGAGCTGCGGCGCCGCGGCCACCTGGTCAACGTCCGCCCCGCCTGGTCGCTAGGCCGGGTCAGCGCCGTCGCCCGGCGCAACGGCGTCCTGTACGCCGCCGCCAATCCGCGCGGCATGCAAGGCTACGCCGTCGGCCGCTAACCCCGTCGACGTAGCGAGCGAAGTGCCGGTCGATCCGCTGCAGCCGGTCCGGATCCAGGCCCACCTCGGCCGGCTCGGCCTCGGCCTTGAGCTCGCTCATTCCATCACCTTTTTCCTGAGCATCCGACACAGGATTCACCCAGACGATGTTAACCACCGCGTGTCACCGGCCGAGGGATGACACATGTCATGGGAGGTTCCTGAGGGACGGCACTACCTGCCCGGGCGGCCCGGTGGTGGTATTAGGAGCGCAGGGGGTCAAGACCGGAGAAACCGGCCAGACGAAGCCTGAACAGGGGAACTACATGAGCCAGTATGAGACCGTCTACGCGGCTTCCGGCCGTGCCGCAGGCGGATCCGCGACCAAGGTCGCTACCAGCTACGGAGCCAGCCGCGGCGGCGCGCCGGTGGTCTCCTTCGAGAACGTGTCCAAGTGTTACGGGCGGCTGCGGGCCGTGGACGGGCTGACCCTGGACCTGCGCGCCGGGGAGACCACCGCCCTGCTCGGCCCGAACGGCGCGGGCAAGTCCACCTCGCTTGACATGCTGCTCGCGCTGCGCAAGCCCACCAGCGGGACGATCCGGATGTTCGGCTCCGACCCGTACCACGCGGTGAAGTCCGGCCGGGTGGGCGCCATGCTCCAGTCCGGCGGCCTGATGCCCGAGGTGACGGTGCGCGAGCTCGTGGCGCTTGTGACCGGCCTGCACCCCAGGCCCGAACCAGTCGAGACCACGCTCAAGCGGGCCGGCATCGCCGAGTTCGCCGATCAGCGGGTGGACCGGCTGTCCGGCGGCCAGACCCAGCGGGTCCGCTTCGCGCTGGCCATCTGCGGCCAGTCCGAGCTGATCGTGCTGGACGAGCCGACCACGGCCATGGACGTGGAGACCCGCAGGCTGTTCTGGAGCGGCATGAAGGAAGAGGTCGCCGAGGGGCGCACGCTGCTTTTCGCCACGCACTACCTGGAAGAGGCCGACCAGGCCGCGGACCGGATCCTGGTCATTAACCGGGGCAGGCTGCTCGCCGACGGCACGCCGGCCGAGATCAAGGCGCGGGCCGGCGCCAGGCGCCTCTCCTTCCGGCTGGACCGGGTGGACGAGCCGTTCCTGCTCGGCCTGCCCGGGCTGGTGAACCTGGAGGTTCGGCACGACGTGGTGCAGATCCAGTCCAGCGACTCCGACGCCACGCTGTACGCGATCCTGGACGCCGGCTACCGGCCGCGCGAGATCGAGGTCAGCAGCCTCGGCCTCGAGCAGGCCTTCCTGGCCATCACCGCGGAAGACGACGCGGCTAACGGAAACGCACACGAGGGAGAGGCGATCTGACATGGGCGGCACACTGTTGCTTGCGAAGGCCGAAATATCCAGGCTCCGGCGGAACAAGCGGTACCTGATCTTCACGGTCGCCCTGCCTGTGATGTTCTACCTGATCTTCGGGAAGCAGAAGGCGACCGGCTACGGCGTAGCGTTCGCGGCTTTCTACATGGTCGGGATGGCCTCGTTCGGCGCCTTCAGCGGGGCGTTCAACAACAATACGATCCGCATCTCGCAAGAACGCAAGGATGGCTGGATCAGGCAGCTGCGGCTCACCCCGCTGCCGGCCAACGCCTATGTGGTCGCCAAGATCCTGGCCTCGATGGTGACCACGGTGCCGTCGATCCTGATCGTGTTCCTGCTCGGCCGCTTCTACGGCGGCGTCCAGATGCCGATCTGGAAGTGGATCGTGTGCGCGCTCGCCATCTGGGTCGGCACCCTGATCTTCGCGGCGCTGGCGGTGGCCCTCGGCTACAAGCTTGACCCGGATTCCGTGCAGCCGGTCGCCATCGTCATCTTCTTCTTCTTCTCGATCTTCGGCGGCCTGTGGTTCGCGCTCACCGGTGCACTGCAGAAGTTCGGCGAATTCACGCCCACCTACCAGATCGTCAAGATCTGCACGGACGTGATCGGCCAGGGCAGCGTGGCGCTGGTCAACGTGATCGGCGTCGTGGTCTGGTTTGCGATCTTCGTCGTGCTGGCCACGGCCGCGGTGCGCTCCACCGCCGAGACCGTCTGAGCTCGCGGGACCCGGCCGGCGCGGGGGCCCGGCCGGGTCAACGTGGCAGCATAGAGAAGGTGAGGTGAGGTGCGATGGCGATAAGACCCACCGAAGCGGTCCGCAGCGGGACGGACCAGGAATGGCGAGAGCCCGGGCTGTTCACGGGCGCTCTCGGCGAGCGTCACATACCCGGTACCGGCAGCCCGTTGCGCTGGTTCTTCTCCGGCGTCTGGCTCGTCTACCTGATCCAGCCGGTCGGGGAGCTGTTCGGCCACCACCACGGGGTGGCGTGGATCGCCGGCGGCCTGGCCATCACGGTCGCCTTCTGCGTCATCTACATGCTCATCCTCATGTACTCGGACGCGCGGCCGAGGCTGGACCGGTACGGGCTCGTGGCCATCGCCGTGCTGGCGGCGCTGGCCTGCGTGGTGTACGGCAACGCCTGGACGCCGCTGTGGATCTACGTGTCCGCCGCCACCGGCCTGGTGCTCGCGGCCGCGCCCGACGGGCGGCGGGCGGCCATGCTCGGGGTCGCCGCGGTCGGGGCCTGTTACGTCTTCTTCTCCTGGGTCTCCCACGAGACCCTCGAGAACTCCCTGATCGTGCTGCTGCCGGTGCTGCTCATCGGGCTGGCCATGATGGGGTTCCGGATGCAGATGACCCTGATGCACGAGCTGGCCCAGGCCCGCGGGACCGTCGCCAAGCTGGCCGCGAACGAAGAACGGCTGCGGCTGGCCCGGGACATGCACGACCTGACCGGCCAGTCGCTGTCGATGATCACGCTGAAGTCCGAGCTGGCCGCCAAGCGCCTGGCCAAGCTGCCGTCTTCGGCCGAGCGCGACGCGGTGCTCACCGAGCTGGGTGACATCGGCCGGGTCAGCCGGCAGACGCTGCACGACATCAGGGAGGCGGTCAGCGGCTACCGCAGGCCGACGCTCGCGATCGAGGTCATCACGGCGCAGAACGCCCTCGAGGCGGCCGGCATCGGCCTGGACGACGACGCCGAGCTCACGCTGCGGTCGGGCACGCTCGACCCGGACGCGGAGGCGGTGCTGGCCTGGTGCCTGCGCGAGGCCGTCACCAACGTGATCCGCCATTCCCGGGCCCGGCACTGCCGGATCCGGCTCGCCGATCACCCGGGCGAGCTGTCCCTCGAGGTCACCGACGACGGCCACGGCCTCGCGGACCAGGACCCCGGCAATCCCAGCGGCAGCGGACTGCGCGGCATGTCCGAACGCCTGTCCGCCATCGGCGGCCGCCTGTCGCTCGGCGCGGCCGAGCCCGGTCACCACGACCGCCGCTTCCGCCTCACCGCGACCGTTCCCGCGGCCGCCACCAAGGCTGCGACCGGCCATAATTGCTAGCTATGACCGTGGCAGAAACCCCGGAGAACAAGGAGCCGGTCCGGCTGCTGCTCGCCGAGGACCAGGTGATGATCAGGGAGGCGCTGGCCGCGCTGCTGGAGTTCGAGGGCGACATCGAGGTGGTGGCCCAGGTCGGCCGGGGCGACGAGGTCATGGCCGCCGCCAGGCAAACCCACCCGGACGTGGCCGTGCTCGACATCGAGATGCCGGGCATGGACGGCCTGACCGCCGCCGCCACGCTGAAGAAGCACCACCCGGATATCAAGATCGTGATCCTGACGACGTTCGGCCGGCCCGGGTTCCTGCGCCGCGCGATGGAGTCCGGGGTGTCCGCGTTCCTGGTCAAGGACTCCCCGGCCGACAAGCTCACGCAGACCATCCGGCGGGTGCTGAACGGCGAGCGGGTCATCGACCCGGACCTGGCCGCCGCCGCCCTAGCTGACGGCGGCAGTCCGCTCACCCCGCGCGAGCGCGACGTGCTCGAGGCTTCCGCGGACGGCCGGACCATCGCCGAGATCGCCGCCCGCCTCTACCTCTCCGAGGGCACGGTGCGGAACTACCTGTCGGCGTGCATCCAGAAGACCGGGGCCAGGAACCGCGCCGAAGCGCTCCGCATTGCATCCGAGCGTGGCTGGCTCTAGACCATAAGATAAAGCGCGTGACTTCGTCTGGATACCTGCGCTACCCGCACATTCACGGTGATCTGATCGTCTTCGCATCCGAGGACGACATCTGGCTCGCCCCCGCCGACGGCGGCCGGGCCTGGCGGCTATCCGCCGACCGCGCCCAGGTGAGCTACCCGCGCTTCTCGCGCGACGGTACCAGGCTCGCCTGGACCAGCTGGCGGGACGGCAACCCGGAGGTCTACACGGCCGACGCGGAAGGCAACGACGCGAGCCGGCTCACCTACGTCAGCGATCCGAAGACCCGCGTGACCGGCTGGACCAGGTCGGGCGAGGTCCTCGCGGTCTCCGCCACCGGTCAGCCCGAGACGTACCTGACCTGGGCGTACGCGATCCCGCTCGAGGGCTCGCCGCCGCGGCGGCTGCCGTTCGGCCCGGTGGTCGACCTGGCCCTGGAACAGACGGGCACCGCCCTGCTGACCGGCCGGATGAACAACGAGATGGCGTACTGGAAGCGCTACCGCGGCGGCACCCGCGGCAGGTTGTGGACGGCCAACGCCGACGACCCCCTGTTCACCCGGGTGCTGGCGGATCTGGGCGGCCAGCTGGCCAGCCCGATGCTGGTCGGCGGGCGGTTGTTCTTCCTGTCTGATCACGAGGGCACCGGCAATATCTATTCCTGCGCGCTGGACGGCGGCGACGTTACCCGGCATACCGATCATGACGGCTGGTATGCCAGGAACCCGTCCACCGACGGGCAGCGGATCGTGTACCACGTGGCCGGCGACATCTGGGTGCTGGACGGCCCGGATGCCCCGGAGCCCCGCCAGCTGGAGGTCACCCTCGGCTCGCCGGGCGTCGGCCGCGCGCAGAAACTGATCTCGGCGAAGGATCACCTGGGCGCGCTGGACTGTGACAGGACCGGTCAGGCCAGCGTGGTGGAGGTGCGCGGGACGGTGCACTGGCTGACGCACAAGGACGGTCCGGCCCGTGCGCTGCACGTGGATCCGGGCGCCCGGGCGCGGCTGCCGCGGGTGCTGGGCGACACCGGTCAGGTGGTCTGGGTCACCGACGCGGCCGGGGCCGATGCGCTGGAGGTCGCCCCGGTGGCGGGGGGCGAGGAAACCCAGGTCGTTCGGCTCGCCGAAGGCCTGCTCGGCAACGTGCTCGGCCTGGCTGCTTCCCCGGACGGGGCTACGGTCGCCGCGGCCGCGCACGACGGCAGGCTGCTGGCCGTCGACGTGGCGTCCGGGCAGGTCACCGAGCTGGCCGCGTCCGACGACGGGGCCATCGACGGGCTGTCCTGGTCGCCGGACTCGGCCTGGCTGGCCTGGTCCCAGCCGGGCCCCCAGCCGCTGCGCCGCATCCGCGCAGCGAGGATTGCCGATCGCGAGGTGATCGACGTGACCGACGGGCGGTTCACCGACACCGACCCGGTGTTCTCGCTCGACGGCCTCTACCTCGCCTTCATCTCCCGGCGCAGCTTCGACCCGGTGTACGACGCGCAGACCTTCGACCTGTCGTTCCCGTTCGGCAGCCGCCCCTACCTGGTGCCGCTGGCCGCGCAGACCCCGTCCCCGTTCGGGCCGCTGCCCGGTGGCCGTCCGGTGGGCCAGGATCCGCCCGCGCCGGACAAGGACGAATCAGATTCTCCCGAACGGACCGAGGTGTCAGTGGACGCCGAAGGTCTGGTCGGCCGCGTGGTGGGCGTGCCGGTGATCGAGGCCAGGTACTCCGGGCTGCGTGCCATCAAGGGCGGGCTGGCCTGGCTGCGCGAGCCGGTGGCCGGCGTGCTCGGCGAGGGCAGCGCCAGCCCCGAGGACGACGCGCCCCGGCCCGTCCTGGAACGGTTCGATCTGCGCAAGCGCGAGGTCACCGAACTGGTCGGCGAGCTCGACTGGTTCTACGTCAGCGGCGACGGCACCCGGCTGGTGGTCAAGGATCGGGACGACCTGCGGGTCCTGCCGTCCGAGCACAAGGAGGACCGTGGCTCGGACGAGTCGGTGACCGTCGATGAGTCCCGGGCCAGGTTCCAGGCCGACCCGGCCGCGCTGTGGCGGCACGCCTTCGACGAGGCTGGCCGGCTGATGCGCCGCGACTTCTGGACCCCGGACATGTCCGGCGTGGACTGGGACGGGGTACTCGGCAGCTACCGGCCGCTGCTCGACCGGGTGCGCAGCGCGGACGACTTCACCGACCTGATGTGGGAGGTGGTGGCCGAGCTCGGCACGTCGCACGCCTACGTCGGTAGGGCCGACGCGGACGGCCCGGACCGGTTCGCCGCGGCCGTCGGCCTGCTGGGCGCGGACCTGTCCCGCGACGGGTCCGGCCGCTGGGTGGTGGACCGGGTGCTGCCGGGCGAGTCGTCCGACCCGCGGGCGCGCTCGCCGCTCGAGGCGCCCGGCGTGACGGTCCGGCCCGGCGACGAGCTGATCGCGGTGGACGGGCGGCCGGTCGACCCGGTGCGCGGCCCGGCGCCGTTGCTGGCCGGGACGGTCGGCAAGCCGGTCGAGCTCGTGCTAGCCGGGGGGACGACCCCCCAAGACCCCCCCGATCCTGGGGGGAACCATCCCCCCAGACCCCCCTTGGGAGGGGCTCCGCCCCCCCGGACCCCCTCGGGACCCCCCTTGGGAGGGGCTCCGCCCCCCCGGACCCCCTCGGGACCCCCCTTGGGAGGGGCTCCGCCCCCCCAGGCCCTGCGGCGGGTGGCGGTCGTGCCGCTGCGCGACGAGCGGCGGCTGCGCTACCAGGACTGGGTGACCGGCCGGCGCCGCCTGGTCCGCGAGCTCGGCGACGGACGGCTCGGCTATCTGCACATCCCGAACATGGTCGGCGAGGGCTGGGCCGACTTCCACCGCGACCTGCACACCGAGATGCGGTTCGACGCCCTGGTCATGGACGTGCGCGGGAACGGCGGCGGGCACATCTCCCAGCTGGTGGTGGAGAAGCTGGCCCGCCGCGTCATCGGCTGGGACCAGGGCCGCTGGATCCAGCCGGTCTCCTACCCCGAGGACGGGCGGCGCGGCCCGGTCGTCACCGTGGCCGACGAGTTCGCCGGGTCCGACGGTGATATCGTCACGGCCGCGATCAAGCTGCTCGGACTCGGCCCGGTGGTGGGCACCCGCACCTGGGGCGGCGTGATCGGCATCGAGGGCATGCCCGGCCACGAGCTGGTCGACGGCACCCACATGACCGTGCCCCGGTACGCGTTCTCGTTCGACGAGTACGGCTGGGGCGTGGAGAACTACGGCGTCGACCCGGACGTGGAGGTGCTGATCACGCCCGACGACTGGGCCGCCGGCCGGGACCCCCAGCTGGAGACCGCGGTGCGGCTGGCGCTCGAGGCGCTGGAGAAGCAGCCGCCCAAGGTGCCTGCCGACCCCGCGACCGGCCCGTCCAAGGTCCGCCCGCCGCTGCCACCCCGGGAAGGACGGGCGCCCCGAGGGCGGGAGGGCACCGGCTGATGTCGTCCGGATACCTGCGCTATCCCCACATCCACGGCGACCTGCTCACCTTCGTGGCCGGCGACGACGTCTGGCTCGCCCCGGCCGCGGGCGGCCGCGCCTGGCGGCTGTCCGCCGACGACGTGCCGGTGAGCTACCCGCGCTTCTCCCGTGACGGGTCGCGGCTGGCCTGGAGCAGCTGGCGGGACGGCAACCCCGAGGTGTACTGCGCCGAGGTCGACGGCAGCACGGCGGCCCGGCTCACCTACTGGGGCGACCCGCAGACCCGGGTCACCGGGTGGACCACGGCCGGCGAGGTGCTGGCCATCACCGCGGCGAACCAGCCGGCCGTTAAGTACCGGCGGGCCTACGCCGTCCCCGGCGACGGCTTGCCGCCCCGCCTGCTGCCGTTCGGCGCCGTCACCGACGTGGCCATCGAGGACGTGGGCACCGCCCTGCTCACCGGCAGCGTGGTCGGCGAGCCCGCGTTCTGGAAGCGCTACCGCGGCGGCCGGACGGGCAAGCTGTGGACGGCCAACGCCGGGGATCCCCTGTTCACCCGGGTGCTGGCGGATCTGGGCGGCCAGCTGGCCAGCCCGATGCTGGTCGGCGGGCGGTTGTTCTTCCTGTCTGATCACGAGGGCACCGGCAATATCTATTCCTGCGCGCTGGACGGCAGCGACGTTACCCGGCATACCGATCATGACGGCTGGTATGCCAGGAACCCGTCCACCGACGGGCAGCGGATCGTGTACCACGTGGCCGGCGACATCTGGGTGCTGGACGGCCCGGATGCCCCGGAGCCCCGCCAGCTGGAGGTCACCCTCGGCTCGCCGGGCGTCGGCCGCGCGCAGAAACTGATCTCGGCGAAGGATCACCTGGGCGCGCTGGACTGTGACAGGACCGGTCAGGCCAGCGTGGTGGAGGTGCGCGGGACGGTGCACTGGCTGACGCACAAGGACGGTCCGGCCCGTGCGCTGCACGTGGATCCGGGCGCCCGGGCGCGGCTGCCGCGGGTGCTGGGCGACACCGGTCAGGTGGTCTGGGTCACCGACGCGGCCGGGGCCGATGCGCTGGAGGTCGCCCCGGTGGCGGGGGGCGAGGAAACCCAGGTCGTTCGGCTCGCCGAAGGCCTGCTCGGCAACGTGCTCGGCCTGGCTGCTTCCCCGGACGGGGCTACGGTCGCCGCGGCCGCGCACGACGGCAGGCTGCTGGCCGTCGACGTGGCGTCCGGGCAGGTCACCGAGCTGGCCGCGTCCGACGACGGGGCCATCGACGGGCTGTCCTGGTCGCCGGACTCGGCCTGGCTGGCCTGGTCCCAGCCGACGATCCGCCCGCTGACCCGGATCCGGATCGCGAGGATCGCGGGCGGCGAGGTCCTGGACGTGACCGACGGGCGGTTCGCTGACACCAGCCCAGTCTTCACCACCGATGGAGCCGGAAACCTCTACCTGGCCTTCCTGTCCCAGCGCACGTTCAACCCGGTCTACGACGCGCACACGTTCGACCTGTCGTTCCCGTTCGGCGGTCGGCCCTACCTGGTGCCGCTGGCCGCGCAAACGCCGTCGCCGTTCGGTCCGGTGCCGGGCGGGCGGCCGCTGGGCGAGGGAAACGGCGACGACCCGACGGCCGAGCCCACCGTCGCCGTCGACCCGGATGGCCTGGCCGAACGAGTGGTGGCCATCCCGGTGGAGGAGGCCCGCTACCGGTACCTGCGCCCGGTCAAGGGCGGCCTGGCATGGCTGCGCACCCCGGTCACTGGCGTGCTGGGCGAAGGCGGCGCCGGCCCGGACGACGACCGGCCGCGGCCGGCCCTGCAGCGCTTCGACCTGCGCAAGCGCGAGGTCAAGGAGCTGGTGGGTGCACTGGACTGGTTCCGGGTCAGCGGCGACGGCACCCGGCTCGCGGTCGGTGACCGTGATGAGCTGCGGGTGCTGCCGTCCGCGCGCAAGCACGACGACGCGGGGGAGACCGTCACCGTCGACTTGTCCCGGGCCAGGTTCGCCGCCGACCCGGCCGCGCTCTGGCGGCACGCCTACGACGAGGCCGGGCGGTTCTTGCGCCGGGACTACTGGACCCCGAACATGTCCGGGGTGGACTGGGACGGCGTGCTCGGGGAGTACCGGCCGCTGCTGGACCGGATCCGCAGCGCGGCCGATTTCGCCGACCTGCTGTGGGAGCTGCTCGGCGAGCTCGGCACCTCGCACGCCTACGTGAGCGCGGCTCCGAGTGGCACCCGGGACTTCGTCCCGGTGGGCCAGCTCGGCGCGGACATCTCGCGCGACGAATCCGGCCGCTGGGTGGTGGACCGGGTGCTGCCGGGCGAGTCGTCCGATCCGCGGGCGCGCTCTCCGCTGGCCGCGCCGGGCGTGGTGGTCAATCCCGGCGACGAGCTGGTCGCGGTGGACGGGCAGCCGGTGGACCTGCGGCGCGGCCCCTGGCCGCTGCTGGCCGGGGCGGCAGGCAAGCCCGTCGAGCTGACGATCAGGCCTACGTCGGCGGATTCCATCGCGCGGCGCCGCGTGGTGGTCGTTCCGCTGCGCTCGGACCGGCGGCTGCGCTACCAGGACTGGGTGGCCGGGCGGCGCCGGCTGGTCCGCGAGCTGAGCGAGGGGCGGCTCGGCTACCTGCACGTCCCGGACATGATGGGCGAGGGCTGGGCGGACTTCCACCGCGACCTGCGGACCGAGATGGCCCGCGACGGGCTCATCTTCGACGTGCGCGGGAACAGCGGCGGGCACGTCTCCGAGCTGGTAGTGGAGAAGCTGGCCCGCCGCGTCCTGGCCTGGGACATGGGACGATGGATCCGCCCGATTACCTACCCGCAGGAGGCGCGGCGCGGCCCGTTGGTCACCGTGGCCGACGAGTTCGCCGGGTCCGACGGCGACATCGTCACCGCTGCGGTCAAGGTGCTCGGCCTCGGCCCGGTAGTGGGCACCCGCACCTGGGGTGGCGTGATCGGCATCGAGGGCCGCCAGGGCCTGGTCGACGGTACCACCGTCAGCGTGCCGAGGTTCGCGTTCCACTTCGACCAGTACGGCTGGGGCGTGGAGAACCACGGCGTCGACCCGGACCTGGAGGTGCTGATCACCCCGAACGACGCGGCGGCCGGCCGGGACCCGCAGCTGGAGGCCGCGGTCAAGCTCGCCCTGGACGCGCTGGACAAGCAGCCGCCCCCGGTCCCGCCGAAGGTCGCTACCGGCCCGGTCAAGTCCCGCCGCCCGCTCCCGCCCCGTGAATCCCAGCCCGGCACGGTTGCCGCGATCACCTCCCACGGGTCGAGTACCTGATGATCGCCGATCGTGCTCAGCTGCGAGGGCGCCGGATCTGGACGCTCACGGTCATGTTCTGCGTCGCGGCCGCCGTGCTGATGGCCGACGCGATCTCCAAGGCGCAGGTGCTCGGCAAGCTGCCGGGGCACCCGCCGGTCAGGCTCCTGCACGGTCTGGTCACGCTGGACCTCACCTTCAACGCCGGAGCCGCCTTCGGCGTCGGCACCTCCTACACCGCGGTCATCGCCCTGATCGTGTGCGGCGTCATCGTCTCCATCATCCGCACCGCCCGGCGGCTGCGCAGCCTGGCCTGGACGATCGCCCTCGGGCTGCTGCTCGGCGGGGCCATGGGCAACCTGGGCGACCGGCTGTTCAGGGCTCCTGGCCCGCTGCGCGGCCGGGTGGTCGACTGGATCAACCTGCCGCACTTCCCGTGGACGTTCAACCTGGCCGACGCGTCGATCACCTGCGCGGCCGTGCTGATCGCGGTGCTGGCGCTGCGCGGTGTCCGGATCGACGGAACCTCCCCGGCGCACGCCGCCGACCGGACCGAGAGCGCCTCCGCGGCGCGCGCCGCCGACGGCGACCCGCGGCTGGCGGACGGCGGCGAGTGCTCCTGGTGAGCCAGAACTCCATGATGAGCCAGGACCGCCGCCCTGGCCGAATACCGCCGCGTCCTGCCCGACGGTGGTCTGCTGCTGCTCGCGGTGCACGCCGGCCAGGAGGTGCGGCATTCGACGGACTGGTTCGGCGCCAGGGTCGATGTCTCGTTCCGTTTCTTCGACCCGGCCTGGCCCAGCACCGAACTCGAGCAGGCCGGCTTCGCCGTCGAGTCCCTCACCCGCCGCCAGCCCTACCTCGGCGCCGAAGTATCCACCGAGCGCGCCTACTTCCTGGCCCGTGCCCGCTGACCCGCCCGCTAGCCCGTGCCCCAGCAGCGGCCGCCTGCGCTTAAGGTCGAGGTCTCCCCGCAACCGCAGTACCAGAGTTGCTGGAGGTGCCCCTGGGGGCGATCACCGGCGGCACGCCATTATCGTGCACGGTTACTGCCCGTATGGGGGAAGTAACCGTGCACGATCTTATGATCAACGCTGAGCCGCCCCGCCCGAAGGCCCCGCGCGCACTGACACCCGCCCGCCGTCGCGCTCAGCTCCAGCTCAGCTCCTGCGGCCGGTGATCGCCACCGTCACGCCCACGCCGATCATCGCCAGGCCGCCCGCCCCGCCGACGATCTCGAACCGCCGCGGCGAGCTCGCGAACCAGTTCCGCACCGCGCTCGCGGCGAACCCCCAGGCGCAGTCGGAGACCGCCCCGATGAGCACGGACACCAGGGCCAGCAGCAGCATCTGCCCCGGCACGTCGCCCCCCGCGCGGTTCACGAACTGCGGCAGGATGGCCCCGAACAAGATGTAGGACTTGGGGTTGGTCAACCCCACCAGCATCCCGTCCCGCAGCGCCCGCCAGCCCTCCCGGGGCTCCGCCACCACGGCGAAAGCGGCGGCCAGCGACTTACGCTGCCGTATCGCGTGGATGCCAAGCCACACCAGGTACAGCGCCCCCAGGACCTTGACCACCACGAACACCGTGGCCGAACGCTGCAGGATCGCGCCCAGGCCGACGGCGACGAACGCCGCCACCACGTAGTTGCCCGCAGCATGGCCGCACGCGGTGGCCAGCGCGGTGCGGCGCCCGTGCGCCAGCGCCCGCCCGACCACGAACAGCACACCTGGACCGGGAATGACGATCAGCACCAGCGATGCGAGGGTGAAGCCGATCAGCTGTCCAGTCGACACCATGCCGTCACCTGGGAGTGAGCAGTTCGCGCCCGGCCGCGCGCAGTTCGGCCACCGAACGCACGCCGAGCAGTTGCATGGTTCGCCTGAACTGTTCGGCCAGGATGTCCAGCGCCTTGTCCACGCCCGGCTCGCCCCCGGCCATCAGCCCGTACAGGTAGGCGCGCCCGATGGCGCAGGCGTCCGCGCCGAGCGCCAGCGCCACGGCGATGTCCGAACCGTGCCGGATGCCCGAGTCGACCAGCACGGACACCTCCGGCCCGACGGTCTCGCGGACGGCGGTGATCAGGTCGGCCGGCGGCACCGTCCGGTCGAGCTGGCGCCCGCCGTGGTTGGAAAGCTGCAGGCCATCGGCCCCGGCGGAGATGGCGTGCGCGGCGTCGGCGGGACCGAGCGGGCCCTTGATGACCAGCTTGCCCGGCCAGCGCGCCCGCAGCTCGGCGATGTCGTCCCAGGTGATGGCCGGGTTGAACAACTCCCCGGTGCCCTCGATGGTCGCCGCCGGGTGCCCGGCGAAGTTGGCGAAGTCGATGGCCGGGTGGCGCAGCATCCGGATCCAGTAGCCCGGCTTGCCCGCGATGCTGGCCAGCGTCCGCGCGGTGAGCTCGGGCGGGATGACCAGCCCGTTCCGCCGGTCCCTGGTCCGGTGCCCGGTCACGAAGCAGTCCACGGTCACCACCAGGACCCGGTACCCGGCCGCGGCGGCCCGGTCGACCAGTTCCTTGCTGAGCCCGCTGTCGCGCAGGATGTACAGCTGGAACCACAGGTCGGGCTGCGCGGCCTCGGCGACCGCCTCGATGGTGGTGGTCGCCATCGTGGACAGCGTGTAGGGCAGGCCGTGCCGCTGCGCCGCGCGGGCCGCGCCGATCTCGCCGGCCGGGTGCATCATCCGCGTGTACCCGGTCGGGGCCAGGGCCAGCGGCAGCGGCGCCACCGAGTCGAGGAACCGCGCGGAGGTATCGGCTTCCGACACGTTCACCAGCGTGCGCGGCCGCCACCGCCAGCGGCGGAACGCCCTGGTGTTGGCCCTGATCGAGAGCTCTTCGTCGGCGCCGCCTTCAACGTAGTCGAAGACCGGGCGCGGGGTCAGCCGGCGTCCCGCGACGCGCAGGTCGGCGATGTCATGGCAGCCGGAAAGCCGCCGGCGGGTGGCGTCGAGCTCGACGGGCTTCAGCTGGATCAGCTGGCGAATCTCCGATGCCCTCATGTGAGGGACGATAGCCGAGGAGCCCCGGCCAGGGAACGCAGCGGCCCGGCGGCCTTAAACCCCGCCCGGCGCCGGCCTCAGAACGCGTGGCAGCCGGTCGCCCCGCGGGCCAGGGTGCGACTTGTGAGCTCGCATGTCGGCGCGCGTCTCGTCGGTGTGCCAACCGGGCTGGGCCGGATCGTGACCGGTCCTGCCGCGCCGCTGGCCGCCGGGCGGCCGATTGCCCCGCCCCGGCGGCGGGAGCCGCCCCGGCGACCCGAGGGAGCGGCGTTCCTGGCGCCGTGCCTCGATCCTTGTGCCTACGACGATCATCAGGAAGGGAAGCGCGACGAGGAGATCGAGCACCAGCATGATGCCCAACAGTCCCCAAAAAACCTGGTTTTCACTAACAACGGCGACCGCCAGCGGGGCCAGTGGACTGAGCACGCACACGATGGCCCACTCGAGTACCTTCTTGTCCCCAAGCGACGGGCCCTGCGCCCGAACAGGCCTGGCTAGCGATCGGGCCGGCCCGGCGGGAAGGTCAGCGGAGAGCGCGGCCAGTTCCGCGTGGGTTTTCGAAGCAAACGCCTGGCCCACCCGCTGGTCGAGTTCGTCCTTGGTCAGCCGACCTTGCACGAACGCGGTCTTGAGCGCGTCGATCACGTGCTCGCGGTCGGCGTGGGATGCCCGCATGTGGCCGTGGCCCGCCGCGGCCATCGGGTCTGATGGTTCTGTCACCGCAGGCTCCCCGCAATAGGCGCAGTGCAGGCACAAGCGTAACGCGGCTGCGTCCCGGGAGGCCAGGCGGCGCCGTATCCGTGGGCACGGAAACCTCCAGTCAGACCGTGATAACGCCCGCCCCCGGCGCGTCTCACCCAGGTCACGGCGGGGCGGTGCGTCTATGCGGCCAGGCGGCCAGGTGACACGATCGTGCCGTGACGCCACAGCAGCCAGGCGAGATCCAAGTAGAGGATCAGCTTGAGCGCCGCATCCGCAAGCCGGTCGATCTGCTGCGCTGCTTGGTGTCCTGCATCGAGATCGTCGCGCTGGCCGTGGCCGGCGTCGCGGCCAGGGCCACCACGGCTGCCGTCCAAGCCGACATCGTGGGCGCGAGCAGGCAAATACCGCTCGCGCTGCTCACGTTGGCGCGCTCGCTGGCGCTGTTTGCCCTGTTCATCCTGCCCGTAGCCCTGGCCGTTCAGCTCCTCGCCCGACGCCAGTGGCGGCGGCTGGCCGAAGCGGTGGCCACCGGCGTCCTGGCCGCCGGCGTCACCGCGGTGGCCAACGACCTGCTCAGCCGGGAGCCCGCTAGCCGGCTCTACGACGCGATCATCATGTCTCACCCGGGCGCGAGCCATATCCCCGCCCTCGACCCCGCCGTGGCGGGCCTGGTCGGCTACGCCACCATGGTCGGCCTCGTCGGGCGGCCGGCTTGGCGGAACGCGCTGTGGGTGGCGGTCGGTGTGTACTCGGTTGTGCACGTGGTTTTGCTGCACACGCCGATGCTGACCCTGCTGATCACGGTGATCGCGGGCCGCGCGATCGGCCTGGCGGTCAGATACGTCGCGGGCTCCACCTCGCAGCGGCCCAGCGCCCGGGACATCGCGGCCGCCCTGACCGCCACGAACCTGCAGGTAACCGCGATTAGGCGGGTCCGCCACGAAGGAAACGGCGTGGGCGGATCCCGCCACTATGCGGTGGCCGACCGCGACGGTAGCCGGCTGGACGTCGTCGTATACGACCGAGACCAGCAGGCGGCCGGCGCGGTCTATCGCGTGTACCGCTCGGTCCGTCTGCTGGCACAGGTACCACGCAACGCTCCGCTGTCCGTGGACCGCGCGGTCGAGCACCGGGCGCTGCTGTCCTACGCGGCGGAGGACGCAGGCGCGCCCACGCCGCGGTTGCGCGCCCTGGTCCGGGTTGGCCCGGAAGCCGCCGCGCTGGCCTACGAGCACCACGAAGGCACGACTCTGGCCGAGCGGAATCCGGGGTGCAGCGACGCTGAGCTCAGGCAGATCTGGGACGCGGTAGACCGGCTGCACGCACGGCACGTTACGCACCGCGGGCTGACCGCAGACCGAATCCTGCTCACCGACGACGGGCAGGCCATGCTGCTCGACCCCGGCGACGGTGACGTGGCCGCCAGCGACCTGCAGGTCCGCCTCGACCTGGCCCAGCTGATCGCCGAGCTCGCGCTCTACGTCGGGGCGGACCGGACGGCCGACCTGGCCCTGGAAAAGGCGGGCGCGGACGAGATGCTGGCGGTGGTGCCGCTGCTGCAGCCGGTAGCATTGGCCCGCTCGACACGTAAAGCACTGCGCCACCACCGGGATGTGCTGCCCGCCCTGCGCACCCGGCTGCTCGCCGCCGTGCCGGGCGGCGAGGTCGCGCCTGTCCAGCTGCAACGCATCCGGCTGCGCACCCTGCTGACCCTGGTCGCGAGCGTCGCCGCCGTCTACCTGCTAGCCGGCGAACTCGCCAAGGCCAGTCTCGGAAGTGTGCTGAGGTCGGCCAACTGGCACTGGGGGATCGCGGCGCTGGCCCTGTCGGCGACCACCTACGTCGGCGCCACGATCGCGCTGTCCGGGTTCGTAGCCGAGAGGCTGAGCTTCTTCCGTACCCTGCTCGCCCAGGTGGCCGGCTCCTTCGTCACGCTGGTCACCCCGGCCGCCGTCGGCGGCGCCGCGCTGAACATCAGGTACCTGCAGCGCAGGAAGATCCCCGCCGCGGTCGCGGCGGCCAGCGTCGGCGTGGCCCAGGTGGTGGCGTTCGTCCTGCACATCCTGCTGATCCTGATCTTCGCCGCGATCGCGGGCACCTCGGCCAAGGAACCGATCCAGCCGCCGAAGTGGGCTTGGTTCGTGCTGGCCGGGCTGGTCGTGGTCGCGCTCGGGTTGTTCGCGGTCCCCGCCGTGCGGCGGGTGCTGCGAGCGCGGGTGTCGCCAATATTCGGCCAGGTGCTGCCGCAGCTACTCGAGGTCGCGCAGCACCCCCGCAAGCTGGCCCAGGGCATCGGCGGCACGCTGCTGCTGAGCCTGTCCTACATCTTGTGCCTAGCCGTCTGCGTCGCGGCGTTCGGCCGGTCGGTGCCGATCGCGAGCATCGCCGTGGTCTACCTGACCGGCAGCGCCATCGGCTCCATCTTGCCCACGCCCGGCGGCATCGGCGGGGTGGAAGCCGCGCTGACCGCCGGGCTCACGGCCGCCGGCCTGCCGGGCGCGGTCGCGGTCAGCGCGGTGCTGCTGTTCCGGCTGCTGACGTTCTGGCTCCCGGTTCCCTTCGGCTGGGCCGCGCTGAACTTCCTGGAGCGCAAGAAGGCCCTATGAGCAGGTCCGGTTGCCGAGGTAGCGTGGAAGGGCGAGGCCACGACCGCCCGGGGAGCGCGACATTTCCACATTCCTGCGACTGACCAGGACCGCCGCCTTCTACCTCGTCACCTTCATGGTCGTCACCGCGGGTTCGATCTGGCTCGCGTTGCAGGTCGCCCCGCTGCAGACGGTGTCGGCGGCCGGCCAGACCGCCCAGGTCGGGGCCGCTGTTCCCTCCCTCAGCCTGTCGGGCCCGGGCGAGCTCGACCTGTTCGGCCAGGTGATGCCGACCAAGCCGCAGTTCGAGGGCCCGATCAGGCCGCTGCTCCAGCTCACCCACATCACCATCGACGCCCAGGTCGCGCAGCTGTTGCGCTCCGACAGCCCGCGCACGCTCGAGCTGAACCTCAGCCAGCAGCTGGCGCAGGGCTGGACCCGCTACTTCGAGTGGGAGACGCTAATCGCGGCCGGCTTCGCCGCCGTCGGGCTGATCGCGGTGGCCGGCGTGCGCAAGCAGTCATACAAGAAGATGGCCAAGACCGTCATCGCGGGCCTCGTCGTCGTCTGTGCGGTGAACGTCGGCGGCGTCCTGCTGACCGCGTCGAGCACGCCCCAGGTGCTGCGCAGCGTCAAGACGCTCGATGACCTGGTCGGCGCCGATCCGCTGGCCGCGCCCCCGCAAACCGTGAACCACCCGCTGCCCGGCGTGCAGGCGGTCGTGATCGGCGACTCCACCGCGGCAGCCGTGGGCAACCCGGTCGCCGCCAGCGCCACTGTCCTGGACCGGGCCTGCGGGCGCAGCGGCGAGTCCTACGCCGCGGACCTGGCCGCGGTGAACAACTGGAACGTGCTGAACCTGGCCTGCAGCGGCGCGACGGTCCAGAACGGCCTGCTCGGCGTCCAGGTACTCGGCGACGGGCAGGTCGCGCCGTCGCAGCTGGTCGAGGCCGAACGGGCCACTCATGCCAAGGTGATCATCGTCAGCGTCGGCGCGGACGACGTGGAATGGTCCATCATGACGCGGCTCTGCGTGGCCAGCGCCGTGTGCAACGACAAGGTATCCGCCGCCTTCTTCAGCAAGCAGATCGGCGACTTCACCCGCGGCTACTACGAGCTGCTCAGCGACCTGGCCGGGCTGCCGGGCAGCCCCCACGTCCTGGTCAACCAGTACTACTCGCCGTTCGGCGCGGACCTGCACTGCCTGGCCAGGTACGGCATCACCGCCGCCAAGGAAAGGGTGCTCGCCGCCCGCCTCGGCCAGCTGAACGCGG
This sequence comes from uncultured Actinomycetes bacterium, assembly GCA_963798675.1. Classification (GTDB taxonomy): domain Bacteria; phylum Actinomycetota; class Actinomycetes; order Streptosporangiales; family Streptosporangiaceae; genus Palsa-504. The sequence goes on from CAWCUJ010000059.1 coordinate 154,580, forward strand.
TGCTGGCGCAGGGCGCCCAGACCTTCGGCTTCGGGGTCACGGACCCGCCGTTCACCGGCCACGAGCTGTGCACCGCCGACCCCTACGTCCAGGGGCCGGGCGACCCGGCGCCGCTGCACCCGACCGCGGCCGGCGAGCTGGCCATCGCACTAGCCGACCAGCAGGCCCTGCCGAAGGTCGAGGGCCTGGTCCCCGCGCCGTCCCCGACGTCCTCGGCCGGGACGGACAGCGCTGGGACAGGCAGCGCTGGGACAGGCAGCGCCGGGGCTGACAGCTTCAGCGCAGCGCGGGAATGATCTTGTCGCCGGGACCGTGAGGTCTGGCCCGGGGATGTGCGCGGTGTCACCTGGATCCGTGTATCAGGCAGGTTCTTGATTGCTCTGTACGGATGAGCGCCTGGCCTGGGGCGCCGTGATGGACATCAAGGGGAAGCAATGCCGGGGGCGGAGCCGATGCCTATTGGCCGGGATGCGGAGGTTGCCAGGGTCAGCGGATTTCTTGGTGAGCTGCCCCACGGCCCGCGTGTCCTCCTGATCGAGGGTGAAGCCGGGATCGGGAAGACAACCCTGCTGAAACAAGGCCATGACATGGCGGTACGGCCCGGGATCACGGTGCTGTCCGCTTATCCGGTTGAGTCCGAGGTGCCGTTGGCGTTCGCGGGGCTGGCTGACTTGCTGGAAACAGTCCCGGCGGCCCTCGTCGACGGGCTGCCCGTGCCGCAGCGTCAGGCCATCCGCCAGGCGGTTCTCCGGGCCGAGCCGCCGTTACGGTCCGCGGATCCGCGGACCACGGGCACGGCTGTCCTCGCGTTGCTTCGCTGCCTGGCCAGGAGACAGCCGGTGGTGGTCGTGGTCGACGACCTGCAGTGGCTCGATACCCCTTCGGCCCGCGCGCTGTCGTTCGCGCTGCGCCGCCTGCGGCTTGAGCCCGTGGGCCTGCTGGCGGCGGTGCGGACGAATTGGTCCGCAGATCCGCCGCCGCTGGTTACCGACAGCGTCCCGGCGGGGCGTGTGGATTGCCTGCGGCTTGGGCCGCTCAGCCCGGGTGCGATCCGTGAGCTGCTGGCCACCCGGACGACGCTGTCGGCCGGCCGGTCGCTTCTGCTGCGCCTCCACGAGGCATCGGGGGGGAATCCTGCGTTCGCGCTTGAGCTGGCCGCGAGGGCTCACGCCGACATCGGGCCAGGGCTGCACGACACCCTCGATGTGCCTGATTCGCTGCGGCGGCTGGTGCTCGAGCGGGTCACCGGCTTGGCACCCGGGCCGCGTGATGTGCTCCTGGTCGCCTCGCTTTCTGCCGAGCCGGTGCTGCCGGTCATCTGCGCTGCCGCCCGCGATCCGGCTAGCGCGCACGCTGATCTCGAAGCGGGCATCCGGGCGGGCCTGCTGGCCAGGGCCGCAGGCGGAATCGCTTTCGTCCATCCGCTGATGCGCCTGGTCGTCGCCGAGCATGCGGCCGCAGCCCATCGCCGCGCCGCCCACCGCCGGCTGGCCGCCGTGGTGCGCTGCCCGGAGGCGCGGGCCCGCCACCTGGCCCTGGCGGCCGGCGGCCCGGACGAGACGGTAGCGGGCGAGGTGGAGGCGGCGGCCCGAAGGGCCGCCCGTCGCGGGGCCTGCGACACGGCCGGGGATCTTGCCGAGCTCGCCGTCACCTTCACGCCGCTGGCCCAGCACGCAAGTCAGCGGCGCCGGATCGTCCTGGCGGCCGAGGAGCGGTTCGAGGCATCCGATCCTGCCCGCGCCTGTTGCCTGCTCGAGCCCATTATCGATGCGGTGCCGGCCGGGCCTGCCCGCGCCGAACTGCTACGGCGCGCGGCCCGGTATCGCGCGTTCAGCGGCGAGCCGATGGCCGCCTGGGCCGCCGCGCTGGGACGCGCGCTGGACGAGGCCGGGGACGACACCGCTGTGCGTGCTGCCATCATGATGGACCAGGCCGCCGCGGCGAGCCACGCGGGCAATCTCCGGGAGGCAATCCGGACCGCCGAGCTGATCTTGGAGCTAGCAGGCCGGGCGGGGGACAAGGCGCTAGAGGCGCAGTGCTGCGCGGGCCTGGCGTTCGCCACGTTCGCGCTCGGCCACGGCCTGCGGCCGGACCTGATCCGCCGCGCCCTGGCCGGTCCGCCGCAGTCACCCAGGCTGAGCATGGACCTTCGCCCGAACGTCACGGTCGGCCACCTGCTGCACTGGACCGGCGATCTCGACGGTGCCCGGGTCCTGTATGAGCAGGAATACGCCCGGGCAGTCGAGGACGGCGTCCAGACGGGGATTCCGTTCGTGCTGTGGGCCCTGGCCGAGAACGAGGCCTGGGCCGGGAACTGGCCGCGGGCCGAGCAGCTGGCCACGGAAGGTTACCGCCTGGCTCAGGATTCCGGCAGCCCGGCGGCGATCGCGTTCATGTCAGCGGCGCAGGGGCTGCTGCACGCCTACCGCGGCCGGATCGACGCTGGCCTGAGCGATGCGTCCCGCGCGGTGGAACTGGCCGGGGACCTCGGGATGCCGCTGCCCGCCGCCACGGCGGCGCAGGCCTTCGGGATCGCGGCCCTGTCGATCGGCGACGCGGCCGGTGCCCACGAGCGGCTCGGCCCGCTCGCGGAAACCGCCCTCGCCGCCGGCCTGGCCGAACCAGCGCTGTGCCGTTTCGTTCCCGACGAGGTCGAGGCGCTCACCCGGCTGGGCGAGCTTGGCGCCGCGGAGGACCTGCTCGGCCCGTTCGAGGCCCGGTCGGCCCGGCTGGGCCTGGTGTGGGGCATGGCCGCCGCCGGCCGGTGCCGGGGGCTGCTGCAGGCCGCCCGCGGCGACCTCGCCGGCGCCGCGGCAGCGCTGGAAACAGGACTTGAGGTGCACCGGCGCCTGGCGATGCCGTTCGAGGAAGCACGGACGCTGCTGGCCGCCGGGGAGGTGCACCGGCGGGCGCGGCACAAGCAGCAGGCGCTGGATTTCCTCCAGGCCGCCCTGGTGATCTTCGAACGGCTCGGTGCCCCGCGGTGGCAGGACCGCGTCCTCGGCGAACTGGCCCGGGTGGGGACACGCGCCACGCCACGCGGAGCCGGGCCGGTCCTGACCGCCGCCGAGCAGCGCGTGGCCAACCTGGTCGCCGCGGGCCACACCAACGCCGAGGTCGCCGCCGGGCTGTTCATGGGGCAGCGCACCGTCGAAGCCCACCTGTCCCGGGTGTACCGCAAGCTCAGCGTGCGGTCCCGCAGAGAGCTAGGCAGGACGCTGTCACCGGCCGTTCCGCCGCCTGCCCCCTGACGTCCCTTCGCACGGAAACATGCGGGGTCCCACGGATTCGTCCCGGCGCTGCCCGCCCTACCGTTGCAAATGACTTCGACAATGGTCGTTCCGAAGGAAAGAAAAGAGGGGCCACAATGGCTCTAGAACTCACTGAACTTCAGGCGGAGATCGCTCGCCTTGGGCTGAAGTGGAGCGCAGGCACCACTGTCAATTCGAACCATACGGCCCTCCAGGCGCGAAACCGGTGTGGCGCCGTCCCTCCGGCCGGGGTGACCCTGGCCGGTCGCGAAGCGGCGGCGGCGGCGGCGCTCAAGGCCGCCGGGCGGGCGACGGTCAGCGCGCCGGCTGCGTGGGATTGGCGCAACGTCGCCGGGGCCGACTACATCACGCCGATCAAGGATCAGGGCGGATGCGGGTCCTGCGTGACGTTCGGCACCATTGCCACGTTCGAGGCGCAAGCCCAGATCGCCCTCGGTGATCCGACGCTCGGCGTGGACCTTTCCGAGGCTCACCTGTTGTTCTGTTACGGGCCGCCGCACGGGGCCGGCGCCTGCCCGACCGGCGGGTGGTGGCCGGATGATTCGTTCCCCGGCCTGATCCCCGGCATCGTCCCAGAGGCGGCCTACCCGTACACGGACGCGAACCAGGCGTGCAACGCGCCCGCCGACGCGAGCACTCAGCTGACCGCGACCACCGCCTGGGAGAGCGTGAACTCGCTCGCCGCGATGAAGTCCTTCATCGCAAGCACCGGACCGATGACCGCCTGTTTCACCGTCTACGAAGACTTCTACACGAGTTACACAAGCGGTGTCTACGAGTACAACTCTGCGACCTCCGGAAACGTTGTCGGTGGTCACTGCGTCAGCATCGTCGGGTATTCCGATGCTGGCCAGTACTGGATTGCCAAGAACTCGTGGGGGTCCGGCTGGGGGGAGAACGGCTACTTCCAGATCGGCTACGGTCAATGCGGGATTGACAGCGAGATGTGGGGCGTCAACGGAGGCGTCATTTCCACCGTCTGGCCCCTTAGGGACCGCGCCCCCGGACTTGCGGTATTCCAGAACGACCTTGTCGCGGCCTGGAAGGGCGTCTCGGGCGACGAGCGGCTGTGGTACTCCTCGTTCAGCGGGTCGAGCTGGGCGGCGCAGGCGGAGATTCCCGGGTGGAGCAGCGCCGGGCCGTCGCTGGCCGTGTTCGACGGTCAGCTGTACGCCGCGTGGAAGGGCATGGGGACCGACGAGCGGCTGTGGTACTCCTCGTTCAACGGGTCGAGCTGGGCGGCGCAGGCGGAGATTCCCGGCGTGTGGAGCAGCGTCGGGCCGTCGCTGGCCGTGTTCGACGGTCAGCTCTACGCTGCATGGAAGGGCATGGGCCTCGACCAGCGGCTGTGGTACTCCTCGTTCAACGGGTCGAAGTGGGCGGCGCAGGAAGTGCTTCCCGGGTGGAGCAGCGTCGGGCCGTCGCTGGCCGTGTTCGACGGTCAGCTGTACGCCGCGTGGAAGGGCATGGATACTGACCAGCGGCTGTGGTACTCCTCGTTCAACGGGTCGAGCTGGGCGGCGCAGGCGGAGATTCCCGGCGTGTGGGGCAGCGTCGGGCCGTCGCTGGCCGTGTTCGACGGCCGGCTCTACGCCGCGTGGAAGGGCATGGATACTGACCAGCGGCTGTGGTACTCCTCGTTCAACGGGTCGAGCTGGGCGGCGCAGGAAGTGATTCCCGGGTGGAGCAGCGTCGGGCCGTCGCTGACCGTGTTCGACGGTCAGCTCTACGCCGTGTGGAAGGGCATGGGGACCGACGAGCGGCTGTGGTACTCCTCGTTCAACGGGTCGAGCTGGGCGGCGCAGGCGGAGATTCCCGGTGCGATGAGCGGCCCCGACCAGGCGTAAGTCGCCCGGTAGCGGTCCCAACCGCAACAGCTAACTCCTAGCGGGCAGACGGCACCAGGATCTCATCCGAGATCCTGGTGCCTCCCGCTGCTACCCGGCCCTAGACGAAAGCCCGGGCTAACGCCCCGGTGTAGACTCGTCCCGCGATGGCGGATATACCCACTCATCTCGACCTGACCGTAGGGGACGAGCGCACGCTGGAGCTGCCGGGTCTCGGCACATCGGGCTACGTCTGGGAGCACGACATCCATGGCGAGGACGGCGTGGTCGACGTGCAATGGACCCGGGGTTACCCGCCCGGTACGCCGTCGCCGCCGGTCGGCGCGAGCGCGCCTGAGGTTGCGACCATCCGCGCCCGGCGGGCGGGGGAGGTTGAGGTAGTCCTGTACCAGCACCGGCGGTGGGAGCCACGCGAGCGCGCGCGCGCCGAGCACCGCATCTCGGTACTGGTCCGGCCGTCCTGACCGGGGGTTCCGCCGGACGGGCAGCTTCAGCGCAGCGCGGGAATGACCTCGTTGCGGTAGGCGGCGAGGGTCTGCTCCTGCTGGTCGTGCATCAGGTACAGGGCGAACTGGTCGGCCCCGGCCGCGGCCAGCTCACGCAGCCGGTCGACGTGCGCGCCGGCCGGGCCGAGCAGGCAGAACCGGTCCACGATCTCGTCCGGCACGAAGTCCACCGACGGGTTGTCCGCCTTGCCGTGGTGCGCGTAGTCGTACCCCTCGCGGCCCTTGATGTAGTCGGTCAGCACCCGGGGGACCGGTCCGTCGGTGCCGTACCTGGCCACCAGGTCCGCCACGTGATTGCCGACCATGCCGCCGAACCACCGCAGCTGTTCCCGCTGGTGCGCCAGGTCCGTGCCGACGTACCCGGGCGCCGCCACGCAGATGGTGATCGAGGCCGGGTCGCGCCCGGCCGCCTCCGCCGCCGCCCGCACCGAGCCGATGGTCCAGCGCGCGATGTCCGGGTCTGCGGTCTGCAGGATGAAGCCGTCGGCCTGCTCGCCGGCGAGCTTGAGCGCCTTCGGCCCGTAGGCGGCCATCCAGATCTCGAGCTTGCCGTTGCGGACCCACGGGATCCGCAGCGGCTGGCCGTGGTGGGTCACCTCGCGTCCCTCGGCCAGGCCCCTGATCACGGTCATCGCCTCGGACAGCGTGGCCAGCGACATGGGCGGCTGGCCGATGACCCGCCGCGCCGAGTCGCCGCGGCCGATCCCGCAGACGGTCCGGTTGCCGTACATGTCGTTGAGCGTGGCGAACAGCGACGCGGTCACCGACCAGTCGCGGGTGCCCGGGTTGGTCACCATCGGCCCCACGGTCATCGCCGACGTCGCGCCCAGGATCCGCGAGTAGATGACGAACGGCTCCTGCCACAGCACGTGCGAGTCCCAGGTCCAGCCGTAGCGGAACCCCGCCTCCTCGGCCCGCTGCATCATCGCGATCACCGCGCTGGCCGGCGGGTTGGTCTGCAGCACCACCCCGAAATCCATATTCCCTCCCCGAACGAGTGGGTTCGTGCCTACAGCAGATACTGGTTCAGCCCGCGGGGCAGGAACGCGCCGTGGCCCGGATTGCCCTGGTAAGCGCCGTCGTCGATCACCACGTGGCCGCGGGACATGGTAGTCACCACCCGGCCGGTGATCTCCAGGCCCTCGTAGGCGGAGTAGTCCACGTTCATGTGGTGGGTCGCCGCGGACAGCGTCTGCCGCGCCTGCGGGTCGTAGATCACGATGTCCGCGTCGGAACCAGCCGCGATCACGCCCTTGCGCGGGTACAGGCCGAACATCCTGGCCGGCGTGGTCGACGCGACCTCCACCCAGCGGGTCAGCGTGAGCTGCCCCGCCGCCACCCCGGCGTGCAGCAGGTCCATCCGGTGCTCCACGCCCGGCATCCCGTTCGGGATCTTGGAGAAGTCGCCCCGGCCGAGTTCCTTGCCGTCCTTGAAGCAGAACGGGCAGTGGTCCGTCGATACCACGGACAGGTCGTTGGTCCGCAGGCCGCGCCACAGCGAGTCCTGGTGGTCCTTCGTCCGCAGCGGCGGCGACGCGACGAACTTCGCGCCCTCGAAATCCGGCCGGGCCAGATCGTCCAGGGACAGGTAGAGGTACTGCGGGCAGGTCTCGGCGAACACGTTCTGCCCGCTGTCCCGCGCCTGCGCGACCGCCTCGAGCGCGTGCCGGGCGGACAGGTGCACGATGTACAGCGGGCAGGTGGCCACCTGGGCCAGCGTGATCGCCCGCGAGGTGGCCTCGCCCTCCAGCTCCGGCGGTCTGGTCAGGCCGTGGTTCACCGGGTCTGTGCGGCCGGCCGCGAGCGCCTGCGCGACCAGCTGGTCGATGGCGATGCCGTTCTCCGCGTGCATCATCACCGTCGCGCCGCTGCGGGCCGCCTGCTGCATGGCCAGCAGGATCTCGCCGTCGGTGGCGTAGAACACCCCCGGGTAGGCCATGAACATCTTGAAGCTGTTCACCCCGGCGGCGATGCAGGCGTCCATCTCCTTCAGCGTCGCGTCGTTGACGTCGGAGACGATCATGTGGAAGCCGTAGTCGACGGCGCAGTTGCCGTCCGCCTTGGCGTGCCACTTGTCCAGGGTGGCGAGCAGCGAGGTGCCCTTGGCCTGGACGGCGAAGTCGATGATCGTCGTGGTGCCGCCCCACGCCGCGGCCCGGGTGCCGGTCTCGAAGGTGTCAACCGAGAACGTGCCGCCGAACGGCATCTCCATGTGCGTGTGCACGTCGATCCCGCCGGGCAGCACGTACATGCCGGTCGCGTCGATGACCCGGTCCGCCGCGACCGCCTCGTCGGCACCCGTCACCTCCCGGGCCAGGACCGCCGCGATCTTCTCCCCGGCCACCAGCACGTCGGCGTCCAGCGTGCCGGACGCCGTCACCACCGTGCCGCCAGTGATGAGGGTGGTGCTCATGGTTGGACCAGCGACTCGTACTGGTCGGGCCTGCGGTCCCGGTAGAACTGCCACAGGTTCCGGACCTCGGCCAGCTGGTCCATGTCCAGGTCGCGCACCAGCACCTCGTCCTTGTCGTCGGAGGCGGCGTCGCCGACGAGCTGCCCGCGCGGGTCGGCGAAGTAGGTCTGGCCGTAGAAGTCGTTGTCGCCGAGCGGCTCGATGCCGACCCGGTTGATCGCGCCGACGAAGTACTCGTTGGCCACCGCCGCCGCGGGCTGCTCGAGCCGCCACAGGTACTGGGACAGGCCGCGGCTGGTAGCCGACGGGTTGAACACGATCCGGGCGCCGGCCAGGCCGAGCGCCCGCCAGCCCTCGGGGAAGTGCCGGTCGTAGCAGATGTAGACGCCGATCCGGCCCGCCGCGGTGTCGAAAACCGGGTAGCCGAGGTTGCCCGGCCGGAAGTAAAACTTCTCCCAGAAGCCCTTCACCTGCGGAAGGTGGGTCTTGCGGTACTTGCCCAGGTAGCTCCCGTCGGCGTCGATCACCGCCGCGGTGTTGTAGTAGATGCCGGGGTGCTCTTCCTCGTACATCGGCGCGATGATGACGATGCCGTGCTGCCGGGCCACGTCCTGCAGCAGCCGGGTGGTCGGCCCGTCCGGGATGGCCTCGGTGTAAGAGTAGTAGTCGGCGTCCTGCACCTGGCAGAAGTACGGCCCGTAGAAGAGTTCCTGGAGGCACACCACCGCAGCGCCGTCCGAGGCCGCCGCCTGGATGTGGTTCACCGCCGCCGCGATCATCGAATCCTTGTCCCCGGTCCAGCGCTGCTGGATAAGCCCGGCCCGGACGATCTCAGCCATCGGGGTCCTGCCCTCCTGTTAGTCCGCGTTAAAGCCTCATCTTAGATCCCAGGTCGGCGGCTACGTGGCGCGTCGCCTCGCGCCACGTAAGGCAGCACGAGGCCGGCCGCGACGATGAGCGCGCCCGCCGCCACCAGCCGCAGCAGCGCCGAGCCCGCTCCCGGGCCGGCCGCCGGGAGCATTCCGGCCCCCGCGCCGAGCGCGAGCAGGCCCGCGCCGGCCGCCAGCACCCGAACCTGCGGCCTGAGCACCCCCGGGGATGCGTCGGACTCGGCCAGGTGGACGGCGAGCAAGTAGGCGATGAGGGCGGCGCCCAGGATGGCGGTGTGCCGCGGCCGGGACGGGTGCAGCACCTCCAGCCACAAGACGGCGATGAGCGCACCTTCCTCCCAGGGCACCAGGCGAAGCGTCTCGAGGAACCTGAGCCAGGCGCGCAACGGCAGGGGCAGCAGGTAGGAATCCTCGGGCACCGGGACGTCGGCCAGAGCGAGCCGCAGCGCGCCGGCCGCCACGCCGAGGATCGCGAGGAACAGCGCGAAGTTCGCGAAGCCCTTGTGCACAAGCGGCGCAGACGCCCACACGACGCAGCCCGCGCCGAGCAGGCACGCGGCGGTGCGGATGGCGGCGGTGCCTGCGGCAGAGCGGATGCGGGTGACCGCGGTGCGGAGGGCGGGAAGGACCGGGCCCGCGGCTCCGCGGCTGCGACCGGCCGCGCGGGTCATCGGCGGGCCGCCAGGGGGCGACGGGTGTAGCCGGCCAGCGGCAGGTCCAGGGACTGCACCCCGTCCCAGTGCACGACGGGGACGCCGAGCTCGCGCAGCGAGAACCTGATCGCCTCCTGCTCCATCCGCCAGATCCGCCGGGCCATGCGGTCCGCGGTGCGCCGCCGGAGCGGCGGCTCGGCGTTGAGCACGTCGACGACCAGCATGGTCAAGCCGCGCTCCCGCATGTCTCGCAAGGCCTCGACGAACCGCTGGTCAAGCAGCGGGCTGAACACCACGACCAGCGCGCCGGGAGGCAGCGCGGCGCGCGGCAGCCGGCGGAAGCTAGCCCCTTGGGTCCACCCTGCATCGCTGGCCAGCATCGAGTCGAGGATCCGGTATTCCTGCCGCCTCCCGAGCCCGGGTACCAGCCAGCTGGCGCCGCCCCACTGGTAAGTGATCACGCCCACCCGGTCCCTGGCGTCCAGGTAGGCGCGGGCCGCGGCCGCCGCGCCGCGCAGCGCCAGATCAAGCGCGGACGTGCCGGGAATGCCCACGTCCGAGGTGGCGTCGAGGAGCAGCACTACGTCCTGCGAGCGCTCGGCGGCGAAGGTGTTCACCTGCAGCCGCCCGCGCCGGGTGCTGGCCGGCCAGTTGATGCTGCGCTGCCTGTCGCCTGGCACGTACTCGCGCACGCCGAAGAACTCGATGCCCTCGCCAAAGGTCCGGGCCGGATGCTCGCCGAGCCGGTTCGGCAGCCGCCTGAGCACGACCGGAGTCCGCTGCATGGCCGGGGCGGGATAGCAGTCGAGCCTGGGCAAGGTCACGGTCGCGTGCCCCTCGGCCAGCCGCCAGCGGTCGCGCAGCACCACGTCCAGGGTGCCGATCTGGCGTCGCCCCCAGCGTTCAGGGCTGAAGGTGAAGCGTACTTCCGGCCCGTTTGCGGTGGTGGCACCGACAGGTTCGATTTCCTGACCCGGGTGCAGCCTCCAGCGCGCATCGCAATCGCCCTGGCCGTCCGCCGTCACATCGAGAGCCATCAGCTCGCCCTCGAAGCCGCGCCAGGAGCTCGGCTGCAGTCGCACCACGATGCGCGGCGGCCGCCGCTGGACCCGCCCGGCCGCGAGCAGCAGCAGCGCGGGGGCCGCCACGCCCGCGAACTCCGGGCGCCGGGCCACCGTGGCGACGAACAGGCCGAACAGGCCGAGGGTGAGCAGCCGCCGAGCGTGCCGGGACGATCGCCAAACCAGCTCGAGCTCGGTACCGGGCGCGCGAAGCCGCGGCTCGTTCGGCACCATGGATGCAGCCATCAGCCGGTGACCGCCGGGGCCTGATCACGGCCGCTGGCCCGCGCGGCCGGGTCGGTTTTCGGCGTGGGCACGGCCGAGAGCAGCTTGGCCATCACGTCGTCGGAGGAAACCTGGCGCACCCACAGCTCGGGCCGAAGCGTCACCCGGTGCGCCAGGGCCGGCACCGCTACCTGCTTGATGTCGTCGGGGATCACGTAGTCGCGGTTGGAAAGCACCGCCTGGCCGCGGGCCAGCTGGACCAGCGCCAGGCCGCCGCGCGGGCTCGCGCCGATCTGGATCTGCGCGTCGTTCCGGGTCGCACCGACGATGGCCACGATGTAATCGAGCAGGTCAGGGGTGACCTCCACGTGCTCGAGCGAATCCCGCATGGCGAGCACCCCGTCCGCGCTGGTGACGGGGGCCAGCTCCAGGTACTCGCTGGCCCGGTCCACCCGGCGTCGGAGCATGGCCGTTTCGTCGCCGGCCGACAGATAGCCCAGGCGAAGCCGCATCAGGAACCGGTCAAGCTGGGCCTCCGGCAGCTCGTAGGTGCCCTCATACTCGATCGGGTTGTCCGTCGCCAGGACGATGAACGGCGCGGGCAGCCTGCGGGTCACCCCGTCCACGCTGACCTGGCCCTCGCCCATCGCCTCGAGCAGCGCCGCCTGGGTCTTCGGCGGCGTCCTGTTGATCTCGTCGGCCAGCAGCAGCTGAGTGAATACCGGCCCGGGCCGGAATACCATCTCGGCCGACCGCTGGTCATAAAGCGGGGCGCCGACCACGTCCGAGGGCAGCAGGTCGGGGGTGAACTGGATGCGGGCGAAATCCAGGCCGAGCACCCTCGCGAACGACCGCGCGATGAGGGTCTTGCCCAGCCCGGGCAGGTCCTCGAGCAAGACGTGGCCGCCCGCCAGGATGCCGATCAGGACAAGCTCCAGGGTCCGGCGCCGGCCGACGACGGCGCGCTCGAGCTCGTCCAGGATGTCCGTGCACGCCTGAGCGGTCTGTTCGGGGCCCATCAGAGCTTCTCCAATCGGTCGATCAGCCGCGCCAGGGTTAGCCGCGGGATGCCGCGTCGTTCGGTGCTGCCTCGCGCCACGGTCTCCGGCCTGGTGTCTGGGTCGATCCATGGCCACAGATCGGCATCGCGCGGGTTCCGGCACAGCAGCCTACGGGCGGCGGCCGGGTCCTGATACAGGTGAACGCCGTGGCGTTCGGCCAGCCGGGCGGCCAGCAGGTGCTCAAGCACCGGCCGCAGCTCGGTGTCGTAGAAGCCCCGGCTGGTCATGGCGGTCCGCACGACGAACCTGCGGTGCGAGTAGCCGCTGAGCGTGCGGGCCGACGGCTTTTCCCTGGCCTTCTTCGCCGCGTCCGGCGTCAGCTGCGGCAGCAGGGCGCGCAGCACCAGCATCGCGGCCGCCGCCGTCGCGATGGCGACCACGGACAGGCCCGCCCAGCCGGCCATGGCGTAGCCCGCCGCGGCCGCCGCGGTGACCATCACGGCCGCGATGACGAGTTCCGGCGCCGCGCCGCGCCAGGGGCTGACGGTTCCGGCCGCGTCCCAGTCGTTCCCGGCGTTCCGGGCGGCGGCCCCGGCCTGCGGACCCCAGGGACTGGTCATGCGCCCGCCCCGGCTGTTTCGGTTCCGGCTGTTTCGGTCTCGGTTGTCTCGGTCTGGGCCAGCGCGGCGGCAAGCTCGTCGAGCGCCTGCTCGGCCGCGCCGCGCTGGCTGCGGTCGAGCGGATGGCTGGAGAACCTGGCCTCGTAGAAGAGCGCGGTCAGCCGCGCGGCGGCGCTGCCGCGAACGACGCCGGTATCCCTGGCGCGCGCCAGCAGTTCGTCGGGCGTATCGGCGACGCCCCGGGCCGTGCCGCGTTCGGCCAGGCTGTTCTCCATCGCCACGTAACAGGCGATGATGGCGGCCCGCGCGTCGTCGAGGGTGCGCAGGGCCGAACGGCCCGACTCCACTGCCTCCCGCAGGTCCTCGGAGTCCGCCGCGATGAAGTCGTCTTCCCTGGGCCCGCCCGGCGGCCGGAGCCGCCTGGCCCACCAGATGCTGAGCACGACTCCGGCCAGGAGCACCACGACGAGCACGGCGTACAGGAGGGCGGCCACCGGGATATGGAACGAAGCGCCGTGTACCGATCCCAGCGGCGGAACCGTGACCTTGGGCGTCGCCGTGGCCAGGTGCCGGATGACCGGCCTGGCGGTGGATTTCGCCGTGAACAGGTGCAGGCCCAGGCCGAAGAACATGGCCACCGCCACGGCGATCATCCCCGCGGTGAGCACGAAGATGAGCACCCCGCGGAGCTTGACCGCCACTGCGCTATCCGCCGTGGCGCCGGCCCTTTGCGCGTCCATGCCGGCGGACCGGCGCCAGATCGTGATCACGAGCAGGACGCCGAGCACGACCTCGAGCGCGAGGCCGATGACCAGACCGTCACGGTGCAGCGGACCGTCCCACCGGGGGGTCGCCACCGCGCCGCGAAGCCCGGCGAGCCCCAGGATGATCAGCAGCATCAGGGGCAGCAACCGCACCAGCCACTGCTCAGCCAAGGCCGGGCGTGACCCACCGCCCGGCGTCCCCTCGTGGGCCGTGGTGCCCGGCGGCATAGTTCCCGGCTGGCTGGTCATGGTCTCGCGTTCCTGACGTAACGAGCGCCCCTACCCGTCGCTGGGCAAACCATACCTGCGACCGACAACGACCAGATGATGCGCGGCGCATTCATGATTCAGGGAAAAGCGGCACACTGGACCTCGAGCCGGGAGAGCTCATGCTTTGCTGCCGTGCTTGGCGCGCTCGGTCCTCAAGGGACGGCACGGCAGCCTGGAACTTCATGGAGGGAACACGAATGAGCCAGCCACCCGAAGGAAACGCGACCGCACCTCCAGGCACTATCTACATCATCCGCCACGGCGAAAAGCCAGCCGATCCGCCGGCCGTCGCTCCCGGGCAAGCTCCGCCCGCGCCGGCCCCGCCTTTTGGGGTCGACTTCCAGGGCAATCAGGACCCGCATTCCCTGCTGCCCAGGGGGTGGCAGCGCTCAGGCGCGCTCGCCGCCCTTTTTGCTCCTGCCCTCGGGGCGCCGCAAGCCGGACTGCAAAACCCCGCGACCCTGCTCTCACCCTCCTACGGCAGCCAGGACAAGACGGCCGGGCACCGGACGTATCAGACGATCCAGGGTCTCAGCGACCGCCTCGGGATCGCGATCGTTTCCTCCTACGCCGAAGGCCAGGAATCCCAGCTCGCCGCGAACGTGGTGAGCAGTTACGCCGGCGTCGTGCTCATCTGCTGGGAGCACGACCACATCCCGTCGCTCGCCTCGTCGCTGCCCACCGTGCCGGGAACCGTCATCCCGCAAGCCTGGCCCGGCCATCGTTTCGATGTCATCTGGACGTTCACGCTCGCCCCGGGCGCAGCCTCGCCCCCGTACACCTTCGGCCAAGTTCCGCAGCAATTGCTGTCCGGAGACGCCAACACGATCATCTCGCCGTGACCGGTGCCGAACTGGGCGCCTGGTCCGCGGAAATCATTACCGTGGACATTTACTGGTCATATTCTCGCGTTCCTGGTGCAACGGGTGGGCCCTACCCGTCGGTGCGCGCATGTCGCGGCAGATGAAAACCTGCCTGGGCAAACCATACCCGCCAGAGTTTGCGGCAGTCGTGCTACCTTTGTGAGCCGGGTCGGCGCCCAGGGTAAATCTGCGCCGGGTCCCGGGTCGGTGACCGCGAGGAGGTTGTCCGTGACCGACTTTGCTCATCCGTACCCCTTAAGTCTGCAAACCGGGGACCCGGCCGGTTCGCGGATTGCCGGCTACCGCCTGGAAGAGCAGATCGGCCAGGGCGGGACGGCGGTGGTGTTCCGGGCCCTGGATGAGCGGCTTCAGCGGCCGGTGGCGCTGAAGGTCCTGGCTCCGGCGCTGGCGGCGGATGAGGCCTTCCGGCACCGTTTCATCCGTGAGTCCCGGTCGGCGGCGGCGGTAGACGATCCGCACATCATCCCGGTGTTCGAGGCCGGCGACGCGGACGGGATGCTGTTCATCGCGATGCGGTACGTGCCGGGCGGTGATGCGGGCACACTGGTACGCCGGCAGGGCCCGCTGCCCCCGGTGCGCGCGGCCGCGATCATCTCCGCGGTGGCCTCGGCCCTGGATGCCGCCCATGCCGCGGGGCTGGTGCACCGTGATGTCAAGCCGGCCAACATGCTGGTGGATGCGCGGCCCGGCCGGCCCGATCACGTGTACCTGTCCGATTTCGGGCTGACCAAGGGCGCGCTGTCGTTGGCCAGCCTGACCGGGAAGGGGCATTTTCTGGGGACGCCGACTTACTGTGCGCCCGAGCAGATCCAGGGCCGGCCGGTAGACGCCCGCACGGATGAGTACGGGCTGGCGTGCGCGGCGTTCGTATTGCTGTCGGGCGAGCCGCCGTTTCCCCGGGATGAGGGCATGGCGGTGCTGTACGCGCAGCTGGCGGCTCCGCCGCCGCGGCTGACCGAGCGGCGGCCCGATCTCCCGCCGGCCGTGGATGACGTCTTGCTGCGGGCCCTGGCGAAGGCTCCCGAAGGTCGTTATGGCAGCTGCGGGGAGTTCGCTGACGCGCTGCGCATGGCGTTCGGGCTGCAGCGATACGACTGTGACGTGGCCATCGCGCTGCACAAGCAGAGCCTGACCGATCCGCAGCGCCGGCTGGGACTGGATCACGCGGACACGCTGACTCCGCGCCCGGACGCGGCGGCCCGCCGGGAGGCGGAGGGGTCGGCTAAGGCGATGGCGCAATACCGGCAGACCTTGACCGATCAGCGGCACAGGCTGGGCCCGGATCACCCGGATACGCTGGCCACCCGGTTCTGCCTCGCCCAGGAGAAGGCGGCGCGCGGCGAGCATGCCGCGGCGGAGGACGAGTTCCGGGAGGTGCTCGCGGTACGGCAGCGGACGCTGGGCCGAGACCATCCGGACACGCTGGCCGCCTGGTTCAGCATCGCCCAGGAGAAGGCGGCGCGCGGCGAGCATGCCGCGGCGGAGAACGGGTTCCGGCATGTGTTCGCGGTACGGCAGCGGACGCTAGGCCCGGACCACCCCGATACGCTGGCCGCCTGGTTCAGCATCGCCCAGGAGAAGGCGGCGCGCGGCAAGCATGCCGCGGCGGAGGACGAGTTCTGGGATGTGCTCGCGGCCCGGCAGCGGACGCTAGGCCCCGATCACCCGGACACGCTGGCCACGCGGTTCAGCCTTGCCCGCGAGATGGCCGCCCGCGGCGATAACGCCGGCGCGGAGAACCAGTTCCGGCACGTGCTGGCCGTACTGACGCGGACCTTGGGCACGGACCACCCGGACACACTGATTGCCTGGTTCAGCATCGCCCGGGAGATGGCCGCCCGCGGTGATCACGCCGGCGCGGAGGACGAATTCCGGGATATGCTGCCCCACCTGGAGCGGGCGCGTGGCCCGGATCACCCGGATACGCTGGCCACCCGGTTCAGCATCGCCCAGGAGATGGCCGCGCGCGGTGATCACGCCAGAGCGGAGGACGAGTTCCGGGAGGTGCTCGCGGCCCGCCGGGAGACACTGGGCCCGGATCATCCCGATACGCTGATCACCTGGTTCAGCATCGCCCAGGAGATGGCCGCCCGCGGCGATCACGCCGGCGCGGAGAACGAATTCCGCGACATGCTGCCCCACCTGCAGCGCCGGCTGGGCCCGGATCACCCGGATACGCTGGCCACCCGGTTCAGCCTCGCCCGGGAGATGGCCGCGCGCGGCGATCACGCCGGCGCGGAGGACGAATTCCGCGACGTTCTGCCGCACCTGGAACGGCAGCTGGGCCCGGATCACCCGGTCACGCTGACCCTGTGGTTCAGCCTCGCCCGGGAGATGGCCGCCCGCGGCGCTCACGCCGGCGCGCAGGACGAATTCCGCGACATGCTGCCCTACCTGCAGCGCCGGCTGGGCCCGGATCACCCGGACACTCAGGCGGCCGCCGAATGGATCGATTACCTTCAAGCGAAGCGGGACGACCGGCCTCCTGAGCCACGACCCCGCACCGGCGGCTAAACAGCGACCGCCTCGATCTCCTGCACCAGGGCCCGCTTCGTCGCGTCGTCCAGGAACGACGCCCGCACCCCGTTCGCCGCCAGGGCCGCCAGCTGCTCACGGCCGAGCCCGAGCACAAAGGCCGCCCGCCGGTACTCCTCCGTCAGGGTGGTCCCGAACATCGGCGGGTCGTCGCTGTTCAGCGTCACGAACAGGCCCTCCGCGAGCAGCCGCGGCAGCGGGTGCGCGGCCAGGCCGGGGACCTGCCGGGTGCAGACGTTGGACGTCGGGCACACCTCGAGCGGGATCTGGCTCTCCCGCAGCCGCGCGACCAGGGCGGGGTCGTCCAGGCAGCTGATGCCGTGCCCGATCCGCTCGGCTCGCAGGCCGGTCAGCGCCTCCCAGATCGTCGCGGGCCCCGACATCTCGCCTGCGTGCGGGACGCTGTGCAACCCGGCCGCGATCGCAGCGCCGAACACCGAGCGGAACAGCTCGGCGGACGTCGGCCGCGCCTGCTCGATCCCCGCCAGGCCGAACCCGGTCAGCGCCTCGGGCGGCCGGGACAGCGCGTGCTCCAGGGTCGCCTCCGCGGCCGGCCCGCCGAGCTCACCGGCGATGTCGAAGATGTAGGCGATCCGGACCCGGTGATCCCGGCCGGCCGAACGGGCCGCGATGTCGAGCGCCTCGGTCAGGTCGGCGACCGTCATGCCCGCGGCGGTGAACGTGTACGGCGTGACGGTCAGCTCGGCGTACCTCACGTTCTGCCCGGCCAGGTCGCGGGCCGCGCCGAGGACCAGCTCGGCGACGTCGGCCGGCTCGCGGACCAGGCCGCTGACCGCGGCGTAGACATCCGCGAAGTGCGGGAAGTCCCGGAACTCGTAGAAGGCGGCCAGTTCGGCCGCGGACCGCGGGACACCCGCACCGTCCGGATGCCGCCCCGCCAGCTCGAGCACGGTCGGCACGGACGCAGAACCGACCAGGTGAAGGTGAAGTTCTACCTTCGGCAGCCGGTCGATGAATGCATCGATTGACTCCATGACCTGACGCTAGCAACACCCAGCCGCGCCACCGCATGTACCTAACACAAGAATGTTAAGATTCGGGCCGAGCGAGGTGGCCAGGGAGCCGGGCCACGAAGTGGAGCCCGGGCTAGGAAGCCGTGGCCTTGGCCTTCGCGGCCGCCTTCATCGCCTGTTTGTAGGACCGGACCTCGCCGAGCGACTCCTCATCGGTGATGTCCGCCACCGAGAACCGCGTCCCCTCGGCCCCGAACGTCCCCGCCGCCTCCCGCCAGCCGGGCGGCCGCACGCCTAGCTGCTTGCCGAGCAGGGCCATGAAGATCTGCGCCTTCTGCGCCCCGAACCCCGGCAGCGCCGCCACCTGCTTGAGCAGCTCGGCGCCCGACCCGGCGGACTCCCACACCCGGGCGGCGTCGCCGTCATACTGCTCCATGATCAGCCGGGCGAGGTCCTGGACCCGGGCGGCCATCGCCTTCGGGTAGCGGTGCAGCGCGGGCCGTTCGGAAAATATGAGCGCCAGCGCGTCCGGGTCGAACTCGGCCAGTTCGGCGGCGGTGGGCTCGTGCCCGAGCCGCCGGACCAGGTCCAGCGGTGCACTGAAGGCCCGCTCGAGCGGGACCTGCTGGTCCAGGAGCATGGCGATGAGCAGGGCGAGCGGGCTGCGGGTCAGCAGCTCGTTGGCGTCAGGCTCAACCGGCATCCAGATCGTCACGGCGCCCTCCCCAGCGTCGACCAGATCATCCATGCCCGCAGCGTACTCGGCCGCCGAGATTCAGGATCCAGCCGATGCGTCAGCGGGCTATAAGCTAGAAGCAGCTGGGCCGGCCTGGGGCCCCCGGCCCGGGATGGAGAAACGGAGTCAGCATGACACCGCACATGAAGTGGGGCATCGGAGGGGTCATCGTCGGCCTGATCCTGCTGGGGTTCATCCCCTTCTGGCTGGCAGGCCTGCTCATCATCATCGCCATCGCTATCCCAGCGGGGGCCTGGCTGATGCTCGATGACTCCCAGCGGCGCCGGTATCGCGAGCTTCGCCGTCGGCAGCGCGGCCAGATCAGGTAGAGCGCGCACCGAAGGAAGGAAGCGCAGATGGCCGTCCGGCGCTTGAACCACGCTGTCCTGTACGTCCACGGTCTGGACCGGACCGTCGACTTCTACCGAACCACCCTCGGCTTCGAGGTCCGGCTGGAGATCCCCGGCCGCGCCGCGTTCCTGCGCGCCCCGGGTTCGGCCAACGACCACGACCTCGGCTTGTTCGAGATCGGCGTCGGCCACGCTCCCGATCGCCCGGTGCACCCCGGCCTGTACCACCTGGCCTGGGAGGTCGGCACGCTGGCCGACCTGGCCGACGCGCGGGCCAAGCTGGCGGCGGCCGGCGCGCTGGTGGGCGAGAGCGACCACCGGGTGTCCAAGTCGCTGTACGCCAAGGACCCCAGCGGCATCGAGTTCGAGGTCATGTGGCGGGTGCCCGTCGAGGACTGGGCCGCCGAGACGGCCGACGGCGACATGATCCTCCCGCTCGACCTGGACGCCGCGATCGCGCGCTGGGGCCAGGACCAGCCGACCGGCGCGGCAGCCGGCTCACCCACCTAACTCTGCCCCCACGACCGGGCCCCACGACCGGGCCCCACGACCGGGCCCCACGACCGGGCCCCACGACCGGGCCCCACGACCGGGCCCCACGACCGGGCCCCACGACCGGGCCCCACGACCGGGCCCCACGACCGGGCCACCACCGGCCTTCGGCCACCCGGCTGATGTAGGCCGCCATCGCCCCGTCGATTGCCGCGTTGACCTCGCCGAGTAGCAGCCGCCCCTCCTCGTACGGCTGGCCGGGCGCGCGGCACTGCGACCAGTCGACGATCCCGGCCACGCCCTCCATGTCGAACGAGATTAAAACCTTCACAAGATCAAGAACTACATCCCGAACGCCCCGGTGCGTGCCCCGCCGCCAAGCCGCCGCCCGCCTGCCCGCGAATACCCCTCGCCGATTTACCCAAACCGGGCATATGCCCCAGTCTCAATTCCATGAAAGTGACTCTCTACCCGATCTATCGGGTAGAGAGTCACACTCATGTGTTCACGGCTGCCGGGGCGCTCCGAGCCCGCGCCCCATCGGTGTCGGTGTGCCCCTTGTTACCTTCTTACGTACCCGGTGCGCCACCGACCCACCTAGTGGCCGGGAAGCAGCCCGGGGAACAGCAGCGCCAGCTGCTGCGGGTACCCGGCGATCAGCCGCAGCTCGTCGTCGGTCAGCGGCTTGCCGGTGGCGGACGCGCAGAGCTGGATTAGGGAGAACACCAGGTCCTCCTCGTCCTTGGCAACCGGGATGCTCAGCCCGTCCAGAACGTGCCGGAACCCGGCCTTGCCGCCGTACTCACCGGTCAGCACCACCCGGCCCTCGCGCGCGTACCAGTCGGAGGGAAACGGCCCGAGCACCGCATCGTCGTAGAGCTCGTAGTTCCCCCGGTCCTTCAGCGCCCCGTCGGCGTGGATGCCCGACTCATGCGCGAACGCGTTGCGGCCGACCCCGGGCCAGGCGGGCGGCAGCGGCTGCCCGAACGCGTACGCCGCCCACAGCCCGAACCTCCGGGCCCAGGACAGGTCGAGCGGATCCCCGATCGCCGCCGACCCGCTGACCCCGAACCCGTACCGGAACGCCAGGATGCACGAGAGCAGGTCGGCGTTGCCCGCCCGCTCGCCGATCCCGTTCACGCACGTGTTGATCCAGGCGTCCTGGTCGGCGTCGAGGTCGCCGAGCGCGCCGGACACCGAGTTCGCCACGGCCATGCCCAGGTCGTTGTGGCAGTGCGTCTCGACCGGGATGCCGACGGCGGAGGCCAGCTTGGCGAACCGCTCCCTGATCCGCCCGGGGGAATCGCCGCCGGTCGTGTCGCAGTACCGTACCCGCGACGCGCCGGCCTGTTTGGCCGCGAGCGCGAACTCGAGCAGATACCCGTCGTCGGTCCGCGACCCGTCCTCCGCGTTGACCCCGATGGTGCATTTGTCTTGCGCGCCTCCGGCACGACTCTCGCCCGGCGCGCCTCCGGCACGACTCTCGCCCGGCGCGCCTCCGGCACGACCGGCGCCGGCATCCCGGGCCACCGCGACGGCCGCCGTCATCTCCTCGATGATCGCGGCGCGGTCCAACTTGCCGCGGAACTTGTGCGCGATCATCTGGTCCGAGGTGGAGATCGACAGGTTGTAATGCCGCAGGCCCACCGCTCCGGCCCGGACAGAAACGGCCGCCTCGACGTCGGCCGGGACGGCCCGGCACCAGCCGGACAGCCGCAGGTCGCCGAACGCGCCCGCCTCCGCAAGCGCCAGGCACGCCCGGACGTAGGGCACCTCGTGGAACAGGAAAGGGAACCCGATCTCGGACTGCGCCACGCCCAGCCGGCCCAGGTAGAAGTTGACCATCACCTTACCGAACTTCGACAGGCCCGTCCGCGCGGTCTGCACCCCGTCCCGGTTGGTCACGTCAAGAAAGTGGATCGATGGCATGCTCCCAGATTGACGAGATGATCAACTACGGTCAATATTGATTAAAATCAATTAAGCCGAACGAAGCCAGTCTCAGCGCCCACCTACAGCACGGTTCTGTCGCCAAGCAGATAGCCGTCCGCATTTACGGGAACCGGCCGCCCGGTTTGCGTCGCGGTTCGGCTGCCTGGCGGGCGTCCCGCATCGCGCAGATCGATCTTCAGAATGGGCTTTGCTGTCCCGGTCCGCTGCCTGCCGGGTCCGGCTGGCCGCCGGAGGCAGCCCGCTGCTGCTCGGCGGCGACCGCCGCGAGCGAGCGCGCGACGGCGGGCGGCTCGACCGGCTGCACGGTCACCTGGCCCCGGTCGTGCAGGTTCACCCGGGCGTGCACGAACGTGCCTGGCGTCAGCAGCCGGTAGCGCTCGCTCCCGATCTCCAGGTCCCACGCCCTGGCGCTGGTTCCGTCGTCGATCGCGACACGGTACTGGTCCGGGCCATCGTCGCCGCCCTTGACTACCCACTGCCTGATCACCTGGCCGTCGAACTCGGCGCACCGCGGGAACAGGGTCCGCTGCGCCAGCCACAGCAGGACGCCCGCGATGACGGCCGCCACGGTCAGGCCGACGAGTTCTTCGGCCAGCGCCGCTAGGCCGTGCGTACTCAGCCAGATCACTACGGTGAAGTAGAGAACGGGGCCGACGATGACGGCCGCCATGACAAGGAGAGCCCGCGGCCAGGCCCACGTGTTTGTCTCGATCTCGATCTGCTGCCAGCCTCCGCGATAGCTGGACCATGCCACGTTGGTGCTGCCCTGGGCGAAGACCGCCACCGCGGCGGGCGCGGTCCCGAGGGCGGCCGCGTAGGCCAGCAGCCGACCCCCGCCGCCTGAGGCGGCCAGGCTGGCAGTGCCGCCGGGTGCCCCCGCGACGGCCGAACGCGACCTATCCAGCGCCTTCTGCCCGGCCGCGCTGCGGCGCCGCCTGGTCCCGACGCCGATGGTGACCCAGCACCCGACGAGATAGGGCAGGCCCGCGTAGGCGAGCGCGCCGTGCCGGTGCGCGGCGGTGCGGACCAGGCTGCCGCCCCGGCGCGGCCCAGAAGACGGGCGCGGCCCAGAAGACGGCGGTACGACCAGCAGCACGATGAACAGCAGCAGCCACCCCGCGGCGGCGACAGCGGCCACAGGAAACACGGCATCCCCTCCGCCCCCAGTTGTCACCCGGGTCGTACCGTGGTCGGCCCTGCCTCCCGGATGTTCCTCCGCCGTACCTGACACGGCCGCCGCCGCCATCCGGTTCAGGCCGTCGGCCAGGGACAAGCTTCGGGCCGTCGGCCAGGGACAAGCTTCAGGCCGTCGGCCAGGGACAAGCTTGACAAAAGGCCGGTTCTCATCAACATTGATTGAATTCAATATCCCGAACGAACGCGGGTCGCAGCGCATGGCCGATTCCCTGACCGCCGCCGAGGCTGCCCGGCGGCTCGGCGTCAAGCCCGCCACGCTCTACGCGTACGTCAGCCGCGGCGTGCTCAGCCGGGGCAAGGCCGCAGACGGCCGGGCCAGCCTCTTCAATGCCGACGAGGTGGAGCGACTGGCCAGGCGGGGGCGGCCGCGGCGGCCCGCCGGGGTCGCGGACATCGTAGTCGAGTCGGCCATCACCGAGATCACCGGCGACCGCCTCCGTTTCCGCGGCCTGGACGCCACCCGCCTCGCCGTCAGCCGCACCTTCGAGGAGGTCGCCGAGCTGCTCTGGACCGGCGAGCTCCCGTCCGCACGGGAACCGTGGCAGGCCCGTCCCGCGGCGTTGGCCGCGGGGCGCGCCGCCCAGGCCGCGCTGCCCGCCGGGACGCTGCCGCTCGAGCGGCTCCAGGTGATCGTGCCGGCGATGGCCGCGACCGATCCGCTCCGGCTCCAGCTCGACCTGGCAGCCGTCCTCGCGGCCGGGCGGAGCGTCATCGCCGGCATGGTGGATTGCCTGCCCTCGGGCGTCACCTCGGACCCTGCCCTCTCATCCCGGGGCGAGCCGGTCGCCGAGCGCCTCTGGTCGCGGCTGTGCGATCGCCGGGCCAGCCCGGGGCTGCTGCACGCGGTGTCCGCCGCGCTGGTGCTGCTGGCCGATCACGAGCTCGCCGCCTCGACGCTGGCCGCCCGGGTCGCCGCCTCGGTGCGGGCGGATCCGTACGCCGTGGTCGCGACCGGCCTGGGCGCCATGAGCGGGGCGCTGCACGGCGGGGCGTCGCTCGGCGCGGAGACGCTGATGGCCGCGGCCAGCGGCCCGGATGACGTGCCCCGGGTGGTGGCCGAACTGCTGCGCCGGGGTGAGAAGGTGCCCGGATTCGGCCACTTCGTGTACCGCGGCGGCGACCCGCGCGCCATGGTGCTGCTCGACCTGGTGCGCCGGGCGGCGCCGAAGTCGGGCCAGCTCGCGGTGGCCGACGCCGTGCTCGCGGAGGTCAGGCAGAAGTCCCTGCCCGCACCGAACATCGACTTCGCGATCGCGACCCTGGCCCGGGTGGCGGGCATGGTCAAGGGCGCCGGGGAGGCGATATTCGCGGTGGCAAGGACGGCGGGCTGGATCGCGCACGCCCTGGAGGCCTACGCCGGACCCGGGCCGCTGCGCCCCCGCGCGGTCTACACCGGGAGGCCCGCGGCCGACAGCTTGTAACGCAGCCCCGCGAGGTCACTCGCCGGTGGCGCCGTCGATCTGCTCGCGGAGCAGGTCGGCGTGGCCGAGGTGCCGCGCGTACTCCTCGATCATGTGCAGGTAGATCAGCCGCAGCGACATGAGCTCGTTGTTGTGGGTGAAGGTATCGTCCAGGGAGGCGTGCGCCACGGCCGCGTCGGCGAGCTTGAATTCCTCGGTCAGCCGGGCGTAGTCGGCGGCAGCCCGGGCCGGGTCGACGCGCTCGAAATCGCCCGTCTTGTCACCGCCGAACAGGTCGTCGACGGGTTCGCCCGCGAACCGCTGACGGAACCACGTCCGCTCCACCTTGGTCATGTGCCGCACCAGCCCGAGCAGCGACAGGCCCGACGGCGGCACGGTCCGGGCGGCCAGCTGCTCGCCGGTCAGGCCGGCGCACTTGTAGAGCAGCGTCGCGCGGTGCGAGTCGAGGAACGCCTGCAGCATCGGGCGTTCGGGGCCAGTCAGCGGCCCTTCCGGCCGCTCCACGTCCGGGGCTTTCCACGTCACGGCGCCCATCATTCCACGTCCGGCGAGGTAGGCCGGCCGACGGGCGGCTACCTGCGCAGGGCAGCCTGCTCAGGCGGACGGGTAGTGATCTCGACCGTGCCCTTGTAGGCAACGCCGCGCACGTGGATCGCCGGGGCGTCTGTCGGCAGCCGGTAGCCCGGATCCTCCTCGTCCGTCTGACCCTGGGTGACGCCGAAGCCGGTCATCTCGACCCGCACGCTCGGCGGCACCAGAATCGTCACCCGGGATTTGTAGGCCACCGCCACAAAGGTGGTCACCGGGCCGCTGAGCTCAGCTGCCCGCAGGTCGAGCCAGCCGCCGCCCTTGTAGACCACGGTCGTGTAGCGTTCCGGCACCCGCCAGCGCCCGGCCCGCCGGACCGAGCTCTTCAGCGCGACGGCGAACCGGCCGGGCCCGCGGCCGGGAAGCGCAGGTGCGGTGCCGGGCGTCGCCGTCGCCGCAGGCAGGTCGGCGAGCAGGGCGTCCAGGTCCGCATGCGTGCGGGCGGTGAGGGCAGCCCGGGTGCGCTCGTCGAATTCGGTGTCGTCCAGGCGGCCTTCGGCGAACGCGTCCTGCACGCGCTGGACCACAGCGTCCCGCTCCCGGTCCGAAGCCCGGGTCCCCGCACCGCGCTCAGGTTCGGCAACCGCGCTTCCCGCTGCGTCCTGGCTTCCCGCTGCGTCCTGGCTTCCCGCCGCGTCCCGGCGTCCCGCCGCGTCCCGGCGTCCCGCCGCGTCCCGGCTTCCCGCCGCGTCCCGGCTTCCCGGCGTGCCCTGGCTTCCCGCCGTTACCTGCTCCTCCGTCGCCCCTTGCACCTCTGGCATCCCAGAGCCCCCGTCGGTCGCCTCCATAACATCCCCTTCACCCGACAACGTGATCGAGATGTATCGTAACTCAGTCGGCCGGGTAATGCGCATTTTGGACTGCTTATGCGGAAGTTCTTCCCAATCTGTCATGAATCGTCCGGTCAGGCCGTACCGGCCGGCCAGCGCCACCAGGGTCTCAGTCCGGTAGTAGAAGTCCTCGCGCAGCACCTGGTGCTCGGCGCCCTCGGTCCGGTCGAAGGTGAAGTCGAAGAAGGCGCCCGGCTTCATCACCCGCCCGATGTGCGCCAGGCACTCCTCGATGACCTCGATCGGGGAGTGCGAGAACACGCTGTGCGCGTGCACCACGTCGAAGTGCCCGGCCGGCAGGAAGGCGAGCTTCAGGTCCTGGACCAGGGTCAGGTGCGGCACCTTGTCCTGCAGGCCGGCCTCGGCCAGCGTGCGCTGCGCGGCCAGCAGGATGTCGGGGGAGATGTCGATCCCGTAGTAGTCGCCCGCGTCGAGGTGGTCGATGAACAGGCGGCCGGCCCGCAGGTTCCCGCAGCCGATCTCCAGCATCCGCATGCCTGGCTTGAGGCCGTGCGAGACGAGGTAGTCGAACTGCATCTGGCCGATCTTCAGCCAGGACGCATGCGTGTGGCTGCCGACCGCACCCTCGTCGCTGCGGGCCGCGTCCGACTTCATCACCGCGCGGTAATAGCTCACGTGGTCGCGGTTCTTCAGCCGCAGCATCGCGTCGCGGGCCAGGCGGCGGCCGAACGGCACGACGCGCTCAGGGTGACGGGTGGCGTAACGGATCATGAACGTCAGCCGCGACCGGTCGTTCGGATGCATGCCCCTAGTGAAGCAGAATCCGTGCCGCTGCGGCCGCCAGCCACACGAGTCCGGTCCGAGCGCGGGTCGGCCAGGTCGCGGCCAGGGTGGGGGAAACCCCAGGACGCGACGGGGGCTAGCCGCATTCCGCTTGTCTGCCTGAGGTCCGTACCGTTTCTGCAGGGGTTGATGGAACGTTCGGAGGGCATGATGGCCACGGATAGCCAGGCCGAGATCGCCGCCTCGGTGGCCGCCCTGCAGGACCTTGGCCCCGGCTATGACCAGGCGCTGGCCGAGGGTCTGGTGGAACGCATCGGCGCGGACATCGACAAGCGGATCGCGGCCGAGATCGACAACCGGGTCACGGCGGAGGTGGACAGCCGCATCCTGACCCAGCTGGACCGGTACGCGGGGTGCAGGCACCAGCGCCGCCGGGCCAGAGGCATGATCCGGGCCGAACGGCGCATGATCCGGGCCGAACGGGCCGACAGCTCCGGCCGGCAGTCGTTCCTGCTGGCCCTCGGGTCTATCGTGGTCACCCTGTCGGTGACCGCGATCGTGCTCAAGGGATCCCCCGGCGGCGCCTCCATCATGCTCATGGCCCTGATCTGGGTCATCGTCGGCATCATCAATGTGGCCTACGCCATGCGCAAGCACCCGCAGCAGTAGCCGCCGCAGGCCACCCTGGCCTGTCTACGCGCTGCCCGACATCCCGACGGAATCCGCGCCGGCGCCTAGGGCTTTCTGGCCGCCCCGCGGAGGGCGGCGAATGCGGCTAGCCGGGCCGCCACGGTGATGACCACCGCGATCGGCAGGACATGGGCCAGCTCGGTCGCGGGGGTGAACGCCACCAGGCTGAACGCCACCGCCACCCCGCCCAGCGCCAGGGCCAGCGCCGCCGCGACCCGCGGGGCGCGCAGCGTCCGGCGAACCAGCAGGCGCGCCTCGCGCGGCAGCCGCAGCACCATCCAGCCGAAGCAGGCCGCGGTGACCCCCGCCACCACGCCGAGGGCGATCACGAACGGCAGCCGGTCCACGTGGGTGACCGCGGGAATCCAGATCAGGATCAGCGCGATCAATGTGAACACGTAGATCGTCCGCGACACCGTGCGCAGCAGCACCACGTCGATGTTCCTGCTGTAGATGCGCTCGCCCGGGGTGGCCCGGGCGGCGCTGATGAAATGCCTGATCGCCCCCGCGGTGTCGTGCCGCCTGAGCCTGATCCGGCCCAGTTCGTTCATCGCGCCGCTGTGCCCGGGGTCCAGGGCCAGGGCTCGTTCCTGATGCTCGCAGGCGCCGGCCAGGTCGCTTCGCGCCAGGCTCACCTTGCCGGAGAGAAAGTGCACGTCCGGCTCGTTCGGGGCCAGGCCGCGGGCCCGCGCCGCCGCCTCGGTGGCGACGTCCAGCCGCTGCGCGGCCAGCGCGGCCTGGGCCACGCACACGTGCGTCTGCCAGTAGCCGGGCGCCAGGCTGCGCGCCTCGTAGGCCGCCCGCAGCGCGTCCGGGTACTGGCCCAGGTGGACCAGGGCGTTGCTGGCCAGCCGGTGCGGCCACTCGTCGGCCGGATCGAGGGCCGCCGCCCGGTTGGCCGCGGTGACCGCCTCGGTGTAGCGGTCCGCGCCCAGGTGCGCACGGGCCATCAGGCACCAGGCCCGGCTGCTCTCCGGTTCGGCCGAGACCACGCGGGCCAGCAGTTCGGACGCCTCGCCGAAACGCCTGACGTCGAGCATCGCCGATGCCCGCGCGAGCTCCTGCCTGAGCTCGATCACGCCAGTGCTCTCATGACTGCGCTCTCATAACTGTGCGCTCATCACCTAGGCGATCAAATCAGGCGGCGCTTGCGCAGGTAGGCGGCCAGGTCGTCGTAGGTCCCGCCCTCGTTGGCGAACAGCGCCACGTTGCGGGCCACGTCGAACCACGCGCCGAGCGACGGCTTGACCTCGGCGATGGCCGCCTCGAGGTCCGGCGTGCCGATCATCCGCGGCTCGCCGCGGCGGACCGAATCCATCAGGGCCCGCTCGGCGGCCGTCTCGCAGATGTGCGCGATGTCGGCGCCGGAGTACCCGTCGGTCTGCTTGGCCAGCTTGGCCAGGTCGATGCCCGCGACCGGGCGGTCCTTCAGGTGGTACCGGAACACCCCCTCGCGCGCGGCCGCGTCGGGCGGCAGGACCAGCAGGGTCCGGTCGAACCGGCCGGGCCTGCGCAGCGCGCTGTCCACGTCCCACGGGTGGTTGGTGGCCGCCAGCAAGAAGACGCCCTCGTTGTTGCCCGCGACGTCGTCCAGCTCCAGGAGCAGCTGGTTGACCGCGCTGCGCATCGGCGTGTGCCGCAGCTGCGAGCGCTTCTGCCCGATCGCGTCCACCTCGTCGAGGAACAGCACGCACGGCGCGTTTCGCCGGGCGACCTCGAACAGCTCGTGGATGTTCCGCTCGCTCTGCCCGACGAACATGTCGATGATGTCGGCGAAGGACACCGTGATGAAGCTGGCGCCGAGCTCGCCCGCCACCGCGCGGGCGATGAACGTCTTGCCGCAGCCAGGCGGCCCGTAAAGGAGCAGGCCGCCGCGCAGCGACTTGCCGTAAAGCCGACGCAGGTCCGGGTTGCGCATCGGGGCCAGGAAGGCCGCCTCAAGCCGCTGCTTCACCTCGGTCATGCCGGCCACATCGGCGAGCGTGAGGCCGATGTGCTCGGCGTCGTACGCGTCCGCCTCGTCGATGCCCGCCGAGGCCGAATCCGCCGCGTCCCCGTCGCCGACGAACATGGCGGGCAGCACGTCGCGCAGCTCGTCTTCGGCCTGCGACCAGTCATAGTGCGATGTCTTACCTGCCTCGCCGGCGTGCGGCCCCTGGCCGGCGTCCGGCCGGGAGGCGTCGAGCGGTCGCGGGGCGGACACCCCGGACCGTTCGGGAGAAATGACACCAGGATCGGCCGCCGGCTGGTCCGCGGCCCCAGCCGGCCCCGGCCCGGCCCCATTAAAGTCCCGCAGCAGGCCGAGCGCGCGGGCGTTGCCCGGGTCGCGCTGCAGGACCGCGCCGATCTGCCTGACCGCGTCGTCCTGCTGGCCGGCCTGCAACAGCATCGTCGCCAGGTGCAGGCGGAGCGGCACGTCGTCGGGCATCGCCTCGACCGCCTTGCGCAGGCTGTCCAGCACGGTGGGTTCGGGTTCCATGGATCCGTCCGGTCCGTAAAAGTCGTTTCGCGGTCGCTGGCTTGCTACCTGTTCGCCCCTCTTACAGGGTAGTGCGCCCGTCAGCCCTCAGACCCACAGCTCGGTCACGCCGAACCCCAGGCGGGCCAGCAGCCGCCGCAGCAGCGGCAGCGAGACGCCGAGCACGTTGCCGTGATCGCCGTCGATCCCGTCCACGAACCAGCCGCCGCGGCCGTCCAGCGTGAACGCCCCGGCCACCGTGAGCGGCTCGCCGGAGGCCACGTAGGCGGCGATCTCCCGCTCGGACGGCGTGCCGAACCGCACCGTGGTCGCGGCCACCCCCGCGGCCCGCTGGCCGGTGGCCGCGTTGATCACGCAGTGTCCGGTGACCAGGGTCCCGGTCCGGCCCGACATCTCCCGCCAGCGGGCGACGGCGTCGGCGACCGATGCGGGCTTACCCAGCGCTCGCCCGTCCAGGTCGAGCAGCGAGTCGCAGCCGATCACCAGGCCGTCCGGCAGGCCGGAGGCGACCGCGGCCGCCTTGGCCTGGGCCAGCAGCCCGGCCAGTTCGGCGGGCGTGCCGGCCGAGAACGCGGCCTCGTCCACGCCGCTGACCATGACCTTGGGCTCGAGCCCGGCCGCGCGCAGCACCGCGAGCCGGGCCGGAGAGGCCGACGCGAGAACGATCTCCGTCACGCCGTGCCACCCTACCGGTCTGCACGTCGGGGCTCCCGGCCCGGTAGGGTGCAGGCGTGATGGAGACGACCACGCTGGGCCGCGGCGGGCCGGTGGTGTCCCGGGCCGGGCTCGGCCTGATGGGCATGTCGGGCATCTACGGCCGGGCCGACGACCAGGAGAGCATCGCCACGATCCACGCCGCCCTCGACGCCGGGATCACGCTGCTCGACACCGGCGACTTCTATGGCATGGGCCACAACGAGCTGCTGCTCCGCGACGCGCTGCGCGCGATCCCCAGGGACAGCGTGTTCATCCAGGTGAAGTTCGGCGGCCAGCGAGACCCGTCCGGTGCGTTCATCGGGCACGACGCCAGCCCGGCCGCCGTGAAGAACTCGCTGGCCTACACGCTGACCAGGCTCGGCACCGACTACATCGACCTGTACCAGCCCGCCAGGCTCGACCCGCGGGTGCCGATCGAGGACACGGTCGGGGCGATCGCGGAGATGATCCAGGCCGGGTACGTCCGCCAGATCGGCCTGTCCGAGGCGGGGGCGCTGACCATCCGCCGGGCGCACGCCGTCCACCCGATCGCCGCCCTGCAGATCGAGTACTCGCTGATGAGCCGGGGCATCGAGGCAGAGATCCTGCCCGCCGTGCGGGAGCTCGGCATCAGCGTGACGGCCTACGGCATCTTGTCCCGCGGCCTGCTGAGCAGCGGCACCGCGCGGCTGGCCCCGGGCGACCCGCGGACCCGCTTCCCCCGGTTTTCCGACGCGAACCATCTGCGGAACCTGGAGTTGCTCGCCGCGCTCGAGGCGGTCGCCGCGGACCACGGGGCCACCGCCGCCCAGCTGGCCATCGCCTGGGTGGCCTCCCGGGGCCAGGACATCATCCCGCTGATCGGGACCAAGCGCCGGGAGCGGCTGGCCGAGGCGCTCAAGGGACTCGACCTGACGCTGAGCGCGGACGACCTGGCCGCGGTCGAGGCCGCCGTGCCCGCCGAGGCGGTCGCGGGGGACCGGTACGAGGCGGCCCAGGTGGCGATGCTGGACAGCGAGCGCTGAGGCCGCCCCGGGCGACAGCCTTCAGCCCCGGTAGTCGTCGGCCAGGTCGCTCATCAGTTGGTCCTGGAAACGGGATTCCCGGTGGCCGCCATGGCGTCATGATCGCACGGACATTTCCCCGCGGACAGGCTTGACCTGGGGTCCTTCGCGAGATTTACCAGACCGTAGCCGACGTGCCGTCCGCTGCACCAAAAGGACAAGGATCACAAGCAGCCCGGCCACAATTCCGTCGAGCCAGAAGTGATTGGCTGTCACCACCACGACGAGCAGCGTGAGCATAGGATAGGCAGCGGCCAGCCAGCGCCACCGGCTCCGCGACACCGTGATGACCGCGATGGCCACGATAAGTGCCCACCCGACGTGCACCGACGGCATGGCCGAGAACTCGTCCGCGTTGAAGCCGCCGTGCCAGGAATAGACCGACTGGCCGTAGCGCATGGCCGTGTCGACCAGGCCGGTGCCCGGCAGCAGCCGCGGCGGCGCCACCGGCACCAGCTGGATGAGCAGGCTGGCCCCGGTGAACAGGGCCACGGTGGTGCGGACCGGCGGGTAGGACTCCCGGTGCCGGGCGTAAAGCCAGACGAGGCAGGCACCGAGGACCGGGAAGTGCAGGACGTCGTAGTACAGGTTGAATGCCTGGACCAGCGCCGGATGGGACAGGAAGGGCCGCTGCAGGCTGGTCTCGCTCGGCAGCAGCAGTACCCGCTCGGCGTGCCACAGCCAGCGGGCCCGGGGCACCGCCCCGGACGTGCTCATCACCGTGAACGACCCGGCGAACTGCCACAGCGCGTACAGCCCGAACAGCAGCGCGGACTCCCAGGCCACGCCGCCCCACAGCGCCCAGCCGGCTGAGCGCCCGGTGATCCGCACAGTCAGGCGGCCCACCTTGATCACCGTCGCGACGGCGGCCAGGCCGCAGGCGGCGGCTAGCGCGTACTGCCACGAGAGCATCAGATGCGGCACGGCCGAGCCCCCGAATCGTCAACCGATCACCCGGAAGATCCCAACGATGATCATACGAAACCGGGAGGTACCCTCCGCTTCGCCCCCGGGTGAACTCGCGCTAACGTCTCAGCTCACGCCGTTGCGGCTGAGCCCGGAGGGGTCGGGCTCAGCCTGCGGCAGCGACACGCTCCCGGTCACGTCCGCGGCCAGCCGTATCCGGTCCCCGTCGACCAGGCGGACGTCCACGCCGGGCAGCACCCGGTCCTCGTTGACGTAGGTCCCGTTGGTCGAGCTCTCGTCCCTGATCGTGGCGTGCCCCGCGTCGTCCACCTGAACCGTGGCGTGCCGCCGCGACACATTGTCGAAGCGGGCGAAGGCCGCGGCCACGAGCGACTCGGCCGGATCCCGGCCGAGCAGGACCGACGTTCCGGCCGGGATGTCCACGTTGCCGGTGGGGAAGGTGATCCGCATCACGACCGGCGAGATTCGGCGGCGCCGTCCGGTCGGCAGCGGATCCCCGCAGGTGGAGCAGAACCACGTCCGCCGCGTCGGCGACGGCCGTGCCGCAGTTGGGGCAGAAGGTCGCGGGGTCGGACCCGGCCGCGATGAACCGCTGCGAGATGGTCGGCGTCAGCACGTCGTCATCGGGTCCGGGGATGTGCGGCAGGTTGGCGCCGCACCTGAAGCAGATCAGATCCTCCGGCTGGACCTTGACGCCGCAATCGGGGCAGCTCAGGCTGGCCATGTTCTCGCTCTCATGTTTGGGTATCGGCCCCCGTTAGACTACCGCCGCGGGCGGGAGGTTCGCAGCGGGCTATGCGAAGGTGTCCTTATGGTCAGTTACCAGCTCGCGCCGGAACAGCAGGAACTGCGGGATTCCGTCGCCCAGTTCGCCCGCGGCGTCGTCGCGCCGGTCATCGGCGGCTACTACGAACGCGGTGAGTTCCCTTACGACATCGTGGCCAAGATGGGCAAGCTCGGCCTGTTCGGGCTGCCGTTCGCCGAGGAGTTCGGCGGCATGGGAGGCGACTATTTCGCCCTCTGCCTGGCCCTGGAGGAACTAGCCCGGGTGGATTCCTCGGTCGCGATCACCCTGGAAGCCGGGGTGTCGCTCGGCGCGATGCCCATCTACCGGTTCGGCACCCCCGAACAGCGGCGCCGGTGGCTCCCCGACCTGTGCGCGGGCGAGCGGCTGGCCGCGTTCGGCCTGACCGAGCCCGGCGGCGGGTCCGACATCCCCGGCGGCATGCGCACCACTGCCCGGCTCGAGCAGGAGGAGGATGAGCAGGAGTGGGTGGTGAACGGCACCAAGGCGTTCATCACCAACGCCGGCACCTCGATCACCTCGCTGGTGACGGTGCTCGCCATCACCGGCCGCGACAACCGCGGCCGCAAGCAGATCTCCTCGGTCATCGTCCCGGCCGGAACCCCGGGGTTCGTTCCCGGGCCCGAGTACTCCAAGGTCGGCTGGTGTGCATCCGACACCAGGGAACTGTCCTTCGACGACTGCCGGGTCCCGGCGGAGAACCTGCTCGGCGAGCTCGGCCGGGGCTATGCCCAGTTCCTCCAGATCCTGGACGAGGGCCGGGTTGCGATCGCGGCGCTGGCCACCGGCCTGGCCCAGGGCTGCGTGGACGAATGCGTCAGGTACGCCAGGCAGCGCGAGGCGTTCGGCCGCCGCATCGGGCAGCACCAGGCAATCCAGTTCACCGTGGCCGACATGGAGGCACGGGTGCACGCGGCCCGGCTGGCCTGGTACGACGCCGCGGCGCGGCTGGTGGCCGGCCAGCCGATCAAGAAGGAGTCCGCGATCGCCAAGCTGACCGCCTCCAATGCGGCGATGGACAACGCGCGGGCCGCCACCCAGGTGTTCGGCGGCTACGGCTTCATGAATGAGTTCCCGGTCGGCCGCTTCTACCGCGACGCCAAGGTCCTGGAGATTGGCGAGGGGACCTCGGAGGTCCAGCGAATGCTCATCGCCAGGGAGCTCGGACTCGGGTCCGGTCCGGGCGGGTAGCGCCAAGGGCGAGTAGTGCCAAAGGGCGGGTGGGTAGTCCTTCTGGGTAGCGGCGGTACTATTGAGCGTAATTCTAATGAGATAGTAATCGTCACGTAATTATCATCATTATGGGTTGATTAGCCTGCCCTTAGCTCGCCCGGGTCACCGCCCGGGCGTGGCAGGCCGGTGGCCTCAGGCTCGAGCGACGGCCGGACCGATCGCGACCGTTATGCCCGTTATGACCGGGCTGGCCGCCGGTCGCCGGCCCTGGTCATCCGGGCGGAGCGGCCCGAAGAGCGATACTATACGAGGAGTTACGATCCTGTCACCGAATAGCGCCGAGATGCACTCGACCATGACCCGGTGAGACCGCGCGGTAACTTTCCTCGGGAAGATCTCCCCGGTTTACTGGCGAATGCCCCGTGGCCGCCACCCAGAAGATGATTATATGTCCTTACCCGTTTTGTAACGCGAGAGTGTGGCCTCGGCCGCCCTGTTGACCGAGCAGCGGCGATCGTTGCAAGGGGAAGAGGGGTACGTATGGTGAGCGGCTCGTGCCGTCTCAGTGCTGCATGCGTGCTGGCCAGGTTTGCCGATGCGAGGTGCGAACGTAGTGCGTAGACGATCGGTGACGAATCTCGGTGAAACAGCTGGTGCGACCGGGGCCGTCAACGGAGATGAAGCCGACGGGGGAGGGACAGGGCTTCTAACGGGAGGAAGCACGAGGGGAAGCGCGGCGGGGGACGGCAGACGGGACGCGGCGGGCACGGGTCCGCAGGTCGCCGTCGGCCAGGCTGCGGCCACGGCCGGGGAACAAGGCAGCGCCGGGGCGGCCCAGACCCCGCCGGGCGTGCCGCCTGCGGCCAGCATGGTCCGGGCCACCCACCCCCATCCGAGAAGGCCGGCCTCGGCCCGGTCGCGGTTCGCCCTGGTCAACTGGCGCGTCCGCTGGCGGCTGGCCGCGGTGATCGCGGTCCCGACGCTGACCGCGGCGGTGCTCGGCGCGGTGACCATCTACGGCGACGTCAGCAACTGGCAGGCGACCGGGCGGGTCGTGCACCTCGCGCAGCTCAACGCCGACACGATCAAGTACAGCCAGGCGCTGGAGGACGAGCTCAACGCCTCCGTCGCGTACGCGGCGACCCGCCCGAACAACTCCGCCCAGGCCGGCCCCTGAAGCAGGCGCAGGACGCCACCAACAGCGCCGCCAACGCGGTCATCAACGACTCCTCGGGCGTCACCACGGAGGCCGGGTATCAGCCGGGCACCGTGCAGGACCTCGACGCGGTACGGGCGAGCATCAACGACCTGGCGAACGTCCGCACGGGCGTCACCAGCCCGCAATCGCTGTTCCCCGCGTCGGAGGTCGTCCGGGTTTTCAGCCAGATACTCATCGCGCCCGAGAATACGTTCAGCGCCGCCATCGGCACCGGCGTCAACGACGCGAACCTGCAGGGCAACGTCACCACGCTGGGCGCCCTGCTGCGGAACGAGAACCAGGTGTCGGCGCAGCGGGCCATCCTGTACGGCGCGCTCATCTCCCCGCAGGGGACACTGCGCTCGTATGACCTCGGTACCCTGGAGCAGGCTGCTGAGCAGGCCAAGGCGGACCTGGCAGACTTCAGCGCCTCCAGCGACACGGTCGAACAGCAGAACTACAGCAACACCGTCAGCGGCCCCCGGGTCGATGTCGCGTCCTCCGATGAGACCCTGGCCGAGACGATGGCGGCAAGCGAGCCATCGGTCCCGCTGACTGCCAACAAGCAGTTGAACCCGGCGACCTGGGACACGGACATGACGGCCACCATTGGCGACACGCGCACCGTGGCTGATGAGCTGACCACCGCGATTACCAACCGGGCCAGCCGCACTCAGGTCCCAGGCCACCACGCAACTGCTCGTCACCAGCATCGTGACGCTGCTGCTGCTGCTCCTGGTGCTGCTGGTCTCGACGACCGTGGCCCGCTCGCTGATCCGCCCGCTGCGCAAGCTGCGCGCAGACGCGCTGGACGTGGCCGGCCACCGGCTGCCCGAAATGGTGCGCAGGCTGAGCCAGAGCGAGGGCACCGACGAAGGCGTGGAGATCGAGCCGATCGGGGTCACCTCCACCGACGAGATCGGTGAAGTCGCGCGGGCCTTCGACCAGGTTCACCGCGAGGCGGTCCGGCTGGCGGCCGACGAAGCCATGCTGCGCGGCAACCTGAACGCCATGTTCATCAACCTGAGCCGGCGCAGCCAGTCGCTGATCGAGCGGCAGCTGTCGCTGATCGACTCGCTGGAGCAGAGCGAGCAGGACTCCGGCCGGCTCAGCAGCCTGTTCCGGCTGGACCACCTGGCCACTCGCATGCGCCGCAACTCCGAGAACCTGCTGGTTCTGGCCGGCCACGAGGTGACCAGGCGGTGGAGCCAGCCGGTGCCGCTCGTCGACGTCCTGCGCGCGGCCATCTCCGAGATCGAGCAGTACGAGCGGGTCGTCCTCAACGTCCAGCCCGGGATCGTCGTCGTCGGCCAGGCCGTCAACGACGCGGTGCACCTGGTGGCGGAGATCGTGGAGAACGCCACCACGTTCTCCCCGGAAGACACCCAGGTGTACGTGTCCGGCCAGCCGCTGAGCAGCGGCGGGGTGCTCCTCGACATCACCGACAACGGCGTGGGCATCTCGGACCAGGAAATGTCGCACGCCAACTGGCGTCTCGACAACCCGCCCGTGGTCGACGTGGCGGTGTCCCGGCGGATGGGCCTGTTCGTGGTCGGCCGCCTGGCCGCGCGGCACGGTGTCCGGGTCCGGTTGCGGCATGCCCAGGCTGGCGGCCTGACCGCGCTGATCTGGCTGCCGGACACGGTGGCGGCACCCGAGGTCGCGCCCCCGCTCGGTCGGCTCCGCCGGTTCGAAGCGGACGACTACGGGCCCGCCGCCTCGCTGTCCGCGCCCACCGCGGGCGCCCCGACCCACAGGGCTCGCAGGCCGCGGCCTCCCGAGGCCCC
Organism: uncultured Actinomycetes bacterium; assembly: GCA_963798675.1. Taxonomy (GTDB): domain Bacteria; phylum Actinomycetota; class Actinomycetes; order Streptosporangiales; family Streptosporangiaceae; genus Palsa-504. The sequence continues at coordinate 191,625 of CAWCUJ010000059.1, forward strand.
CGGTTCTCGCCCGCGGATGCCCACAGCGCCCACCGGTCCCACGGCGCCCAAGGCACCGGGTCCTGCGGCTCCCTCGATCCCGCCCTTCAGCCCCGCCGCGAGTTCCGGGGCACCGGGCTTCCCGGCGGCGCCCGGATCCTCCGGCCTGGGTGGCCCGGACGACGGCGCACCCAGCCAACCGAACCAGGGCGCGCCCGCCGAGGGCGGCACTCCCGCGGGCAACAACTGGGAGCCGGCCGGCAACGGCTGGGATCTGGGCAACGGCCGGGCCGACCACGAAGGGCCGCCGACCCAGGCGCTGCCCGTCCGCAACGGCAACGCCGCCGCGCCGTCCAACGGCAACGCGGTCGGCGACGGTCCTGAGCCACGAACCCCGGCTTCCGGTGGCCCGAGCGAGATGCCCGCCTTCAATGGACTCGGGCCGCAGGCCCCGCAGTTCCCGATCGGCAGCCAGAACATCCACGGCAGCGACGGGCCGAGCGTGGCCGACGCGGCTGGCGCGGCCGCGGGCGGCCCGAGCGGTGGGGGTCACAGCGACACGGCCGATGGCTCCGGGCCGGTGACGGTACCGCCCGCCGGCCTAGAGCCGCGGCTGCCGATCTTCGACTCGCTAGAGTCCGACTGGTTCCGGCGGAGCGGGAAGACCCTCGCCACGACGCAGCGGCCCCAGGGCGCACAGGCCGCGCAGGCCGCGCAGGCCGCGCCGGCGGCCGCGCAGGCCGCGTGGACGTCACCCGCAGACGAGGGCTGGCGTGCGGCTCAGGCGGTGGCGACGCCCGCGGCGGGAGAAACTACCCAAGCGGGCCTGCCGAGGCGGGTTCCGAGGGCTAATCTCGTGCCAGGCTCTGTCGGTGGCGGCAGCGGCCAAGGAAGCGCAGGAAGTGACGAAACAGAAGCCGAAACGCCCGTCAGGTCGCCGGATGCAGTCCGTTCCCGCATGTCCAGCTTCCAGCGAGGCGTACGCGAGGGTCGCGCCGCCGCACCCGAGATCGAGGAGCCGTAGGACCAGATGAAAGCTCAAGGCCCAGGCACAGCGACACGAGGAGGAACCTGTATGGACGGGCGACGAGAGGAGTGCCCATGAGCACGCCAGGGCGCCCAGCGCAGGACCTTAACTGGCTGATCACCAATTTTGTGGAGCGGGTGCCCGACGTGGCGCACGCAGTGGTGGTGTCATCTGATGGCTTGCCGCTGGCGTTCAGCGCCGGTTTCCCGCAAGAGCGGGCCGATCAGCTGGCGGCGGTAACCTCGGGGTTGACCAGCCTGACCCAGGGCGCGTCGCGGGTGTTCGAGGGCGGCGCTGTGGTGCAGACTGTGGTGGAGATGCAGCGGGGTGTGCTGGTGATCATGGCGATCAGCAATGGCTCAAGCCTTGCTGTGCTCGCTGCGTCCACCTGTGATCTCGGGCTTGTGGCCTACGAGATGACCCTGTTGGTTGAGCGGGCCGGGCGGGTCCTTACCCCCGCTACCCGTGGCGTCATGCAAGCAGCCATCCCGGGTGATGGACGACGGTGACCGGAGGTTTCAGTGGCGGGCCAAGGGCGAGGTGACAGTCAGTCGCCGTTCGTGGGCTTGCCCGGTTCCTGGCAGGGACGGGCCGGTCTGTGGGATGAAGGGCCGGGACCAGGACGTTCTGGTTTCGGCTTTGCGACTGAGGAAGATGGTGCGACCAGGCTCGTCCGGCCGTATACGGTTACAGGAGGCCGGACTCAGCCGAGGTATCAGCTCGCCATTGAGGCATTGGTCACGGCGACCGTTCTGGAGCCCCGCGACCTCTCGGTGCTGGCGCCAGAATGCCAGGCTATCCTGCAGTTCTGCCGGGACTGGAGGTCAGTGGCCGAGGTGTCGGCGGTGCTTCGGCTGCCGCTAGGCGTGGCCAGGATTCTCATCGCAGACATGGGTGCGGATGGGCTTGTCCGCATCCACCAGCGCGATGATTCTGAGGGCCGTCCGGACCTCAATTTGCTCGAAAGGGTGCTTAGTGGACTCCGTAAGATCTAGCGTCGCCCAGCCCAGGTCCGACGCTCCTGCCGCCATGACGTCGGTGAAGATCGTGGTGGCTGGTGGATTCGGTGTAGGCAAGACGACATTCGTGGGCTCGGTGTCAGAGATCACCCCGCTGACGACCGAGGCCGTCATGACGGTGGCCAGCACGGATGTCGATGACTTGTCGCACGTGCCGGACAAGTCGACGACGACGGTGGCGATGGACTTCGGGCGGATCACGCTGGACAAGGATCTTGTCCTCTACATGTTCGGCACGCCGGGCCAGCACCGGTTCTGGTTCATGTGGGACGACCTGATCCAGGGTGCGATCGGCGCTGTCGTCCTGGTAGACACCCGCCGCCTAGCCGACTCGTTCCCCGCGGTGGACTACTTCGAGGCGTCCGGGCTGCCGTTCGTGATCGGAATCAACGGGTTCCACGGGCAGTTCCCGCACCGGTCGCGGGACGTGAGCGAGGCGCTGGCGATCTCGCCGGACGTGCCGGTGATCCCGTGTGATGCGCGGAACCGGGAGTCGACCAAGGCGACCCTGGTCACCCTAGTCGAGCACGCCATGTCGATGCAGACGGCGGGACGGTTCTGATAGGTGGCCGCTGGCTCCTACACGACCAGCACAGCATTTCTCGAGGCGCTGGCCGAGGCCGGGGTCAGGTACATCTTCGCCAACCTCGGCAGCGACCATCCCGGCCTGATCGAGGCACTGGCTCAGGTTAACGCCGAGGGCCGTGCGGCGGAGTTCCCCCGGATCATCGTGTGCCCGCACGAGACCGTCGCGCTGTCCGCCGCGCACGCCTATGCCATGGTGACCGGCGAGCCGCAGGCCGTGATCGTTCACGTCGACGCGGGCACCCTGAACCTCGGCGGTGTCAGCAACGCGATGCGCGGCCGCGTCCCGGTGTTCGTCTTCGCCGGGGCGGCGCCGTACACGCAAGAAGGTGAGCTGCCCGGCGGCCGCAACGAGTTCATCCACTGGATTCAGGACGTGCGCGACCAGCGCGGCATCCTGCGTAACTACGTAAAGTACGACAACGAGATCCGCACCGGCCGCAACGTCAAGCAACTCGTGCACCGCGCGCTGCAGATCGCCCGTAGCGAGCCTGCGGGCCCGGTCTACCTGACCAGCCCGCGCGAGGTGATGGAAGAGCAGGTCGAGCCGTACACCGTCGACCGGGCGGACTTCGAGCCGGTCGCGCCGATGGCGCTCACCGATGCGGTCGCGGCCGAGATCGCGACCGCGCTGGCCCAGGCCCGGCGTCCGTTGATCGTGACGTCTTATCTGGGCCGGGATCCGGCCGCCGTGCCGAAGCTCGTTGAGCTGAGCGAGCTACTGGCCATCCCCGTGCTGGAGTCCATGGCCTACCACGTCAACTTTCCCGCCGACCACAAGCTGCACGCTGGCTTCCAGTACCACACGGTGGCGCCGAACCCGGTGCTGGCGCAGGCCGACGTGATCCTGGTCATCGACAGTGACGTTCCGTGGATCCCCGCGGTGAACCGGCCGTCGGCCGAGGCCGCCATCTACTACCTGGACGTTGACCCGCTCAAGCCGCAGATGAGTATGTGGCATGTGCCCGCACGGCGTTTCGCCGCGGCCAGCTCGCGGCTGGCGGTGGAGCAGATCACCAGCTTCGTTCGGGATAATATCCTGATCGACGCGGCGGTCGAGGTCCGGCGGATCGAGGTGATGGAAGCCAGCCAGGCCCGGCGGGCCGCGCTCGATGCCCTCGAGCAGCCCGGTAGCGATGGCGTCATCACGGCCCAGTACCTTACCGCGTGCGTGCGGCGCCTGCTGGCCGACGAGGACGCGCTTGTCCTCACCGAAGTCGTGACGAACAGCAAGACGGTCGCCGATCACCTGCGGCCGAACCGGCCCGGATCGGTGATCCATCATGGCGGTGGCTCGCTGGGCTGGGCGGGCGGCGCGGCCGTCGGGGCCAAACTAGCCGCCCCCGACCGAACGGTCGTGTGCCTGGTGGGGGACGGCTCGTTCCTGTTCGGTGTTCCCTCGTCAGCGCAGTGGGTGGCCAGGCGGTACGGCACGCCCGCGCTGACCGTCATTTACGACAACCGCGGCTGGGCGGCGCCCAGGTTCTCCACGCTGCAGGTCCATCCGGATGGCGCGGCGGCCAAGGCCGACGATTTTCACGTCAGTTTCGAGCCGGAGGCCGACCTGCCCGGCGTGGCCCGGGCGGCCGGCGGCGCGTACGGGGTGACCGTGTCGGATCCCGGTGAGCTGCCCGGCGTGCTGAAGGACGCGCTGGCCGTGGTGCACGGCGGCCGTTCCGCCGTGGTCAGCGTGCACCTGCCTCCGGTCTGAGCGGGACAGTCATCGGCGCATGGCCGGCCTGGCCGCACCGACCGTATCGCCGATAAGGTCGAGCGCAGGAACTCGATCGAGCGCTGGACGATGCCGCGCACATCGCTCGCGCCGTTCCAGAAGTGCGTCGCGTCCGGCACGAGCTCCAGTTCAACGGTCGCCCCAGCCGCGCCGAGCGCCTCGGCGAGCCGGATGCTCTGCGCCGGCGGCACCATGTCGTCCACGGCCCCGTGCATCAGCAGGATCGGCGGCGCGTCGGCGCTGGCGTGGCTCACCGGGCTCGCCTGCCGCGCCAGATCGGGTACCGACGAGGCCGGCCCGCCGAGAAGCTGCGCGTCGCGGGACTGCGGCCCGGGGTCCGGTACGCCGCCGGCGTCCGCGACGTCGGACGGCAGGCCGGCCAGGTCGGTGACCGGGAACCAGGCGACCACGCCTTGCACCGTGCTGCCGGTGAGAGCGGCCAGCAGCGCGAGGTGGCCGCCGGCCGAATCGCCCCAGAGGAATACGCGGTCGGCGTCTAGCCTGTAAGAGGCGGCGTGGTCCCGGACCCAGCCGATCGCGGTCCGGACGTCCTCCAGCGGCGCCGGGAAGCGCGCTTCGCCGCTGAGCCGGTAGTCGATCGCCGCCACCGCGAAGCCTTGCGTGGTCAACCGGTGGTAGAAGTCCGCTCCCAGCACGGGCAGCGGCTCGCGACGCGAGCCGCGCCGCCACCCGCCGCCGTGCAGGTACACGATAACCGGCACCGACCCGTCGGTCTGCGGAAGGTACAAGTCGAGCTCCAGCGGCCGGTAGCCGAGGACCTCGCCGTACACCAGGTCCGGCACCTGCCGGGCGGGCGCTCTCATGCGGCCGACAACTGCCCGGACAGTTTGTAGAACGCGCCGTTCTGCATGATCGCGAGCAGGTTATCGGCGTTCTGCAGCACGCTCACATCCTCCGTCGGCTCGCCGCGCACCACCAGCACGTCGGCGAGGTAACCCGGCGTCAGCAACCCGACCGGCAGGTCCATCACCTGGCCGCCGTCATGCGTGATAGCGCGCAGCGCCTCGGTCGGCGGGTAGCCGAAGAGCCTAACGAACAGCTCAAGGTCCCGGGCGTTGCGCCCGATCGGGTTGTTCGGGAATCCGTAGTCGCCGCCTGGCAGCACTCGCAGCCCGCGCTTGCGCAGTTCGGGGTATAGCTCGGTCATCGCCCGCAGCGCCTTCACCGACCCCATCTTCTCCGCCATCGCGGTGTCGATACCGTACTCGGCGCCCTCGTACACGTTGGCCCACATGATGCCGACGGCAGGGGAGAGGAAGATCGATTCTTTGTGCTCTTCCAGCAGGTCGATCGCCTCGGCGTCGGCGTAGGTGCAGTGGTAGATCGACCGGAACCCGTGGCGGACGGCCAGCTTGATCGACTCCGGCGCCTGGGCGTGGCAGTTCAGCCAGACGCCGGACTCGCGGGCCTGCGCACCGGCGGCTTGCGCTTCTTCCGGGCTGTACTGGGTGATCATCGAGCCGCCTTCGACGAAGACGTCGTCGTTGCTCATCAGCAGCTTGACGGCGTCGAAGCCGATCGCCGCCTGCTCGCGGATGAACTCGCGCACCCCGTCCGGGCCGACCTTCTTCGGTTTCGGGCCGTCCGGGCCCATCTGCACCGGGTTGTTGTCACGCTCGAACGAGGCGGCCCGCATCCGCGGGCCCGGCGTCGCGCCCGCGGCGATCTGGTCGCGCAGCCAGACCTCAGTCGGCACGGGCGTGAGCGAACCGGCTGAGTAGGCACTGGTGAAGCCGGCCTCGAGCAGGATCTTCGCGTTGCGCTTGGCCATCGCGAGGTGCTCGGCCGGCGCCGGCATGTGGCGGAAGAAGCTGACATCCAGTGGCGGGTTGAACGACGGATCGATGTGCCCGACCGCGGACGGGAACGTCAGGTGCGAGTGGGACTCAACCAGGCCCGGCATGACCGTCGCACCGGCGCAGTCGACCACCTGGTCGCCGGCCTCGATCGCGGTGCCGCCGCCAACCCGCACGCTGTCGATGCGGTCACCCCGGACCACAAGGTCGGCAGGCACCGTCGGCGCACCCGTGCCGTCAAAGACCTGCCCGTTGACGAACAGGATTCGGTTCTCGCTCAATGCTGCCTCCTTGGTACCGTCACACCGGCGGCCGGTGCAGAAGTTCGATGAGGTTGCCCTCCGGATCGGCGACGAACGCCATCCGCACCCCGGGTTCCGGCGACGGGCCCGGCGGCATGGCCGGTCGCGCCCCGCGGGCGACGGCACGGTTGTATCCGGCGTCAAGGTCGGTGACGTCGAACGCCACGTGCCCGTACCCCTCGCGCAGCGCCGCCTCACCCGGTGTGGCCGGCTTGCGGCCGGTGCCGGAACCGGGCCGGTGCAGCAGCTCGAGGCGATAGCCGAGCGTCGGGTGGATGAGCATTTCGATGCTCAGGTCGAGCGCGTCGACCCGGAGAGAAAGCTCCGGCACCAGCCCGAACACATCGCAGAACCACGAGGCGGCCGCTTCGAGGTCGGCGACCGCGAGCCCAACGTGGTCCAGCCGGGCGACGATGGCGGCGTCAGCCATGGGCGTTCAGCCCGGCCGGGTCGGACGTCAGGTAGGACGCGAAACGGCCGGACGGGTCGCGCTCAGCCCGGATCGCGGCGAGACGGCGGTACGCGTCGTCAGAAAGGAACCGGTCCTGCCGCCGGGTGAAATCGGTGTCGCCTAGGTAGACGCCGGTGCCGTGGACGGCCAGCGCAGCTGTCCTGCGGTGGACCCAATCGGCGTACCTCGCGTCGTCAGCCGGGTCGCTGTAGATCGCGTACGTCGCGACGTACACGTCCGCCTCCACCGAGAACGCCATGTCGGGCCGGGAGCGACGCGGCGCCCACCCGTACCAGATGGAGAACGAGTGCTCGGTGTCCAGCTCGCTCCACAGTGCGTGCAGCATCGGAGCCAGGACGCGGGCGGGCGCGTCGGTCCAGGTGCAATCGACGGCATACCGATAGCCCTCGGGGTTCTGTGCCGTCTGCGCCAGGTTCTCCTCGAGCACGCTCGTCCGGTCCTGGACGTGCCCGAGCTCGCGGCCGGCCAGCGGGCCGTCCTGAAGCGCCGCGAGCAGCGCGAGTGCGTGGGCGTCGGAGTCGGCCATGACCGTCGTGTGCAGGAGCAGCACGGTCCCGTCCGGGCGCGCCGTGCCGTCGTGCAGCGGGACGTCCGGCAGCCGGGTGGCCGCGACCACCGGCTCGACGCGCTGGTCGAGGCCGGGCAGGATGTCGTGCAGCCAGGTGAGCAGCTCTACCGTGTCATCGAGGCGGAACGTCCAGGTGTCGTGCCACATCGCGCGCGACGCCTGGTAGGTCTGCAGGCGGAACCGGGTGACGATCCCAGGGAAACCCGGGCCGGCCCCGCGCGCCGCCCACAGCAGGTCGGGGTTCTCCTCGGCGTCCGCCTGAACGAGCTGGCCGTCGGCCGTCACGACGTCCAATCCCAGCACGCTCTGGCAGGCCCAGCCGCGCGCCCGTCCGTTCCAGCCCTGGCCGCCCTGCAGCAGGTAACCGCCGAGGCCGACCGAGGCGCAGTGGCCGCCGGGGAACTCCCGGCCCCGCTCGGCGAGGTACGGAGCGAGTTCCAGGCCACCCTGCACCGCGGGCCGCGCCGAGACCACCCCGGTGGCCGGCTCGTAGGCGATATCCCGCATCCCGCCGAGGTCGATCAGCAGGGCGTCGTCACGCAGGCTCCACGCCGCCCATGAGTGTCCGCCGGAGCGCACGGTAACCGTCCACCTGTGCTCGGCGGCCAGGCGGACGCCCTCGATCACGTCGTCGTCGTCCGCCGCCAGCAGTACCGCCGTGGGAAACCGGCCCGGCCGCCGCGCGTTGAAAATGCGGCCGACGCGGGCTTGCTCGTACCCGGGGTCGCCGCGCCGCAGCAGGCGCCCGGCGAGCCGGTCGCGTGGCGGCGCTGTCATCCCACCACCGCCGCGCCGCCGTCGACGGGAATGTTCGCCCCGCTCACGTGGGACGACTCGTCCGAGCACAGGAAGAGGATCGCCTGAGCGACGTCCTCCGGCTGCCCCCACCGGCCCAGCGGCACGCGCGCGGCGATGCTCGCGGCCGGGCCCTCGGGGTCCCGCAGCAGCGGAGTCGTGTGCGGCGTCTCCGTCATCGCCGGGCTGACGGCGTTGACCCGGATGCCGTGCGGGCCCCCCTCGACGACCAGCTGGTACGTCAGCGCGAGGACGCCGCCCTTGGCGGCGCCGTGCGCGTTTTGCGGCATGAAGAACGCGCCGCGCGAGGCCGTGATGGACGCGACGTTGACGATCGACCCCCCTCCGCCGGCGACCAGGTGCGGCCAGGCCGCGCGCGTGACGAGGAAGACGATGTCGAGCTCGTTCCTGATGGTGAACGACCAGTCGGCGAAGGAGAGCCGGTCGATGGGGCCGAACCGGATCGCCGACGCGTTGTTGACGAGGATGTCGATCCCGCCGGCCAGGGCCACGGCGGTATCGACCCATCGCCGGGCGCCCTCCTCCGACGCCAGGTCAACCGGCGCGACCGCGTCCATCTGCCCGCCGCTGGCCCGCACGAGCGCGACCGTCTCATCGGAGGTCTCCGGGTGCAGATCGCAGCCCACGACGTGAGCGCCCTCACGCGCGGCCAGCAGTGCTGTCGCCCGCCCGATCCCGCCGCCCGTGCCAGAGATGAGCGCCCGCTTGCCGTCCAGCCGGCCCATAGGCGACGCCTCCGATCTGCTCTAGTTCCCGCCTAGTTTCTTCATTCTATGGAAGTTACTATCTCACAGTGAGAGTATATGCCACAGGACTTCGATGAGAGAAGGTTCAGGAGCACCACGATGAGGCTGACGTATCTCGGCCACGCCTGCCTGCTCGTCGAGGCCGACGGTGCCCGGGCCCGCAGACCGCGGACGCCGCAGGAGGAGGAGGAGGAGGAGACAGATGTCGACGAGCGGCACGGATAGCAGAGTGCTGGGGCTGGGGTGCGGCCAGCCCCACGGCAGCGCGGAGATCCTGCTGAAGGCGGCGCTGAGGGCGGCGGAGGGGGAGGGCGCCGATGTCCAGCTTGTCCGGCTGGACGAGCTCCGCCTGCCCAGCGGCGCCGCGGAGGGCGCCGAGCCGGACGACGCGTGGTGGCTGTGGGAGCGGCTGGTCGAGTGCGACGGGCTTATCGTGAGCACCCCGATCATCAGCCGGACGGTGGCCGCCCGGTTGAAGCTGTTCGGCGACCGGCTGCTCGGGCCGAACGCCGACGCCGCCATCATCGAGGCACTGATGGCGCTGCGCCGCCAGGGACGCGAGCCGGCCGTCCCCTTCCGCGTCGATGAACGGGTGCTGAAGCCACGGGTGGCCGGCTTCCTCGCGGTGGGCGGCTCGCTGACGTCGCAGTGGAAGACGCTGGCGCTGCCGATGATGCACGCGACCACGTTCTCGATGCACATCGCAGTCGTGGACCAGGTCCAGTTCGAGGGCGCAGGCACGCCACGCTCCGTGGTACTGGACGCCGCCGCGATCGACCGGGCCGCGGTGCTCGGACGCAACGTCGCCAGCCAGCTCGGGGTGGCCTTCGACGAGGCGCGGTACCTAGGACCGCCGGGGCTTTGCCCGATGTGCCACCTCGACGTCATCGCCCTGCGCGGCGCGGACGTCGAGTGCGCCACCTGCGGCGCGCGCGGCCAGCTGGCGCCGGACCTGCAGGTGACGTGGACGAACCTGTCGACGTCGGTCATCTCCATGGATGAGAAACGGGCCCACGCCGTTGAGATCCAGGAAACGGCCGAGCGCCACCGCGAGGTGCACGCGGAGATCGAGGAGCGCGCGCGCGCCTTCGAGGCGTACGACCGGACCGTCCAGCCCCCTCGGCCGGAGCGCGCCTCGGCCGGCGCCTGACCTCTACCGGTAGTCAGCCCTTCGCCGCTCGTCAGCGCGCCGGCGCGGGCCCGGTCCAGCGGTGCCGCCCCGGCCGCACCTGGCGCGGCGCCTCGCCGGGCAGGACCGCGGTCGCCGTGGTCCCGGCCGGCACGAGCACGTCAAGCTCCGTCGTCCCGTCGCCGAGGCGCCAGGACAGCTCGATGGGCCCGTACGGGCTGATGTGGCGCGTGGTGGCCGAGGTGATGCCGCCGCCTGGTCGCGGACGCACCTCGAAGGTGCGGTATCCGGGCTCGGTGGGGCGCAGCCCCGCGACGTAGCGGTGCAAGAAGGTGGCCACCGCGCCCTTGCTGTAGTGGTTGAGCGACCCGTGCGGGACGCCGCGGGAGTCGACGCCCTCCCACTCCTCCCACATGGTCGTCGCACCCCGGTCCACCATGGTGAGCCAGGACGGCGGCGTATCCTGGCGCAGGAGTTCGTACGCGGTGCCCAGGTGCCCGCTGTCGGCGAGCACGGGCAGCAGGTAAGCCGTCGACAAGAAGCCGGTCTCCAGGTGACCTCCGGCCAGGCCGATCAGCTCGACGAGTCGCCCGGCGACGGTCGGCCGCAGTTCCTCGGGCACCAGCCCGAACGCCAGCGCCCGCACGTGTGACGCCTGGGTCGCCGCGGCGAGGGTTCCGTCGGGGCGGACGAACTCCCGTCGCCAGGCGTCGAGCGCGCCCTGCGCGATGACGTGGTACGGGCGCCACTGGTCTTCGGGCCGCCCGAGCACCCGGGCGACCTGCGCGACGGTCGCCGCCGACCGGTACAAGTAGGCCGTCGCTGTCTCGGACTTGTCCGCCTGCACGAACGCGGGGAAGTCGGTGATCACCGCGCCCGGCTCCAGCCACTCGCCCCAGTGAAAGCCGGTGTCCCACAGGTACCGCTCGTGCGCGGTCTGCGGGTCGGGGTCCGGCCGGGCCGCCGCCCTCGCCGGATGCCGGCCGCCTGCGGCCGCGGCCGCGGCAAACCGGACCCAGGCCGTCATGGAGCCCCACGCCTCGTGCAGCAGCGAGGCGTCCCCGTACGCCTCGTAGAGGTCCCAGGGGGCGGATACCACGACGTCGCCCCACCCCGCCGAGCCGTTGAGCGCGCCGAGCGGGCCGTCGAAGCCCTCCGCGGGCGGGCAGGGCGACATGTTGGCGACGCACCCGTCGGCGCGCTGGTCGAGCGACACGTCGCCTAGCCACTTGCGGGTGAAGGCGAGGACGTCGTACAGGTACGCGGCCGTCGGCGCGAAGATCTGCCAGTCTCCGGTCCAGCCCGCGCGCTCGCGCTGCGGGCAGTCGGTCGGAATGTCGCAGACGTTCGACCGCAGGGACCACACCACCGCCTCGTGGAGCCGGTTGATGCGGTCGTCGCTGCAGCCGAACCAGCCGAGCCTGCGCAGGTCCGAGTGCACCACGACCCCGCTGATGTCGCCGGGCTCGAGCGGCCCGGGGTGGCCCTCGACCCGGACGTACCGGAAGCCGTGCGTGGTGAACCGCGGCTCGAACACGTCGCCGCCACCCGCCGAGGCGACCTCGTCGACCTGCCCCAGCGGCAACGGCTCCGGAATGATGGGCAGGTCGACGTCGAGGTGCGCCGTCGTCAGGTCACCCTTGTCGTCGAGCCACTCGCCGTGCGACAGAGTCAGTCGGCGTCCGGCTGGCCCGGGTAGCGCCAGCCGCACCCACCCGTTGAAGTTCTGCCCGAAGTCCACCACGAAGGCGTTCCCGTCGCGCACCGGCCGCACGGCTACCGGCCGGATCTGCTGCACCCGCCGGACCGGAGGCGCGACCGAGCGGACGACGGCGACGTCGACGTCACGCGGGACGGCCATACGCCACGACCGGTCGTCGAACACAGTGTCCTCGATGGCCGGGTCGTGCACGTCTGGGTCGAGCAGCCAGCGGTCCTCTCGCTGGCCGCCG
>CAWCUJ010000060.1:0-198182 GCA_963798675.1 uncultured Actinomycetes bacterium
GCCGATTTCCACCTGCGGGTCCGGGGCGGCTTCCTCACCCTGGCCGGCGCCGAGCCCGGACGCTACCTGGTGCTCGACGCCGACCGGGCGCCCGAGGAGATAACCAGGGACATCCAAGACCGGATCCGCGACCTGCTGCCCGACCCGGTGCCCTCGGTCGCGGAGGCGAACACGGGGGACTTCCCCGCGATCAGGGAAGAGGTCCGGCGATCTTGATCGAGCCGAAGGGGCGCGGCGCTGCCTGGACTGAGGAGCGAGGAACGAGCGACGAGGGAAGGGAGCGTCTAGCGGCGCCCCGGAGGCGAGCAGAAAGCACGGCCGGGCTGTTCGGGGATCTGCCGGGGCAGGACGCGGTGGTGGCGCAGCTTCGCCGGGCGGCCGCCGCGGCGGCGGACGTGCTGGCCGGCCAGCGGCCCGAACCCGGCGCGATGACGCACGCCTGGCTGTTCACCGGGCCGCCCGGGTCGGGCCGGTCGGTGGCGGCGCGGGCGTTCGCCGCTGCCCTGCTCTGCCCGTCCGGCGGCTGCGGCCAGTGCCCTTCCTGCCATCAGGTGCTGGCGGGCACCCACGCGGACCTGCTGCTCGTTCGGCCCGAAGGGCTGTCCTACGGGGTGAAGCAGACCAGGGACCTGGTGCTTCGCGCCGCGGGCAAGCCCACAGGAGGGCGCTGGCAGGTCGTCTTGTTCGAAGACGCCGACCGGTGCACCGAACAGGCCGCGAACGCGCTGCTGAAGGCGATCGAGGAGCCTGCCCCCCAGACCGTCTGGCTGCTGTGCGCGCCCTCGGCCGAAGATCTGGTGCCCACGATCAGATCGCGGTGCCGGGTTGTCACGCTTGTCGTGCCGGCGTCGTCCGCAGTCGCTAATGTACTGGTGACGCGGGACGGCATCGAGCCCGCGAGAGCGCTGGCCGCGGCCCGTGCGGCGCAGGGACACGTGGGCCGCGCCCGGCGCCTCGCCACTGACCCGTCCGCGGCCAAGCGCCGGGCCGACGTGCTGAAGGTGCCGCTTTCCGTCACCTCACTCGGCCCGGCGCTTTCGGCCGCGGCCGCCCTGGTGCGTACCGCCGAGGAGGAAGCCAGGGCGGTCACCGAGGGACTGGACGAGCCGGAGCGTGACTCGCTGCGCCGGGCGTTCGGCGAGGGATCGACGGGCAAGGGCGTGGCCAAGGCCATGCGTGGCATGGCCGGCGCCATGAAGGACCTGGAGGACCGGCAGAAGTCGCGGGCCACCCGGGTGAAGCGGGACACGCTCGACCAGGCGCTGCTCGAGCTGGCCCTGTTCTACCGGGACGTCTTGATGGTGCAGCTCGACGTCGGCGTCGAGCTCGCGAACACCGACGCTGACCTGCGCAAAGTCGCCTCGGGGTCGTCTCCAGAGGGTACCCTGCGGCGGATCCAGGCCATCATGCGCTGTCGCGAACGCCTGACGTTGAACGTGGCTCCCCTGCTGGCCGTGGAAGAGATGACCCTCTCCCTGGTCCAGGGGTAAGCCCTCGCTGGCTGCCCGCCCCTCGCCTGGCCGCTGCCCGCCCCTCGCCTGGCTGCTGCCCGCCCCTCGCCTGGCTGCTGCCCGCCCCTCGCCTATCCCCAAAGCGGCACATTCCACGCATATCGGTCTTGAAGTGGCTGGGGTGGAATGGTGCGAAACCAATGAATGTGGCACTCTATTGACTCTTTCGGGTAGAGAGCCACATTCATTGACTCGAGGGGGGAGAGGGGACGGTGCGGATGGGGAGAGAGGGGCGGTTGAGGCCACTTTCTAGGGCGTCCTTGATCCGTTTCGTTACTGTGGCGGGGTCGGTGCGGATTTCTTTGGGCGAGAAGTGCAGGGGGATGATGCCGGCCGCGCCCATCAGGGTGTGACGGCGCCTCGTGCGGTCCCAGTCCGCGGGAGACAGGTGGAATGCGCGAGAGTCGACTTCCGCCGCGACGCCTGCCTCTGGCCACCATGCGTCGGGTTTGGCGAGGAAGGTGTCCGCGACGTACAAAGACGGATTGAATAGTGGCATCGGCAGCCGGGCGGTCTTGATCAGGTCGCGCAGGTCGCCTTCGGCGGTGGACCTGATGCCGTCGGCCACCTCGGCCAGGACCGAGCGGAGCGTCGCGGAGCCCTTGATGGGGCCGGTCCTGAGCTCATCGGCCAGCTCGCTGACCGTGCAGCGGCCGAGCTGGACGGCGTCCGCGACCACGGCGCGGACGTCGCGGAGGTTGATGAGCTGCCGCGCTGTATCGGCCACGGCGCGGGGCACCAGGGCCAGGCGCACCGGCCCGCTCGATGAGATCCGGGTCGGCATCCTGGTCGTGCGCTGCAGCCGGGCAAAGGCGGCGCTAAGCCGCTGCCGCTCAGCCGGCACCAGCACGTCGATGACGTCGAGGTTCAGTCCGCTCCGGATGCTGTAGTGCATCAAGGCGACCGGGCCGGTGATGAGACTGCCCGGACCGGCGTAGAGCAGCGCCGCCATCTCCTTCTGCCGGTGGCTTGGCGTCCCGCTTACGGTCAGGTAGACGCCAGGCAGCAACGCCTGCCACGGACCGCCCCGGCGGACGCGGTACTGCATGGCGTTGTCTGTCATGCCGAGGGTGAGCAACTGCCCACGGCTGACCACGGAGAGCTGCTTTTCCAGGAGCTCGTCCACGCCGTCTAGTCGTGCTATTCGCGGCATGGCCCAGAGCATGACACCGGGGTCCGACAAAATCGGCAGTCAACCGAACGGGCGCTGGCTCGCGCATGAGGTATGGGACATACTTCGGTTCCTGAGCCTGCAGCCGAATGGGCGCAAGCAGTGAGAAACAGCCGCCTCGCACTACGACGGGGAAGCGGTCGCCTAGTAAGTGACCGTCGCCCGAAACGCGGGCCGCGGACAACGTAGTCTGGCCCTGTGGGCATGATGATGGCGGTTAGCTTCGAGCGGTACGGGCGGCTTTACTACCTCGACCCCGGGGCCTACTCGCCGGCCATCGGCGACAAGGTGCTTGTGCCCACCGACTCCGGGCCCGAGGTGGCCGAGTGCGTGTGGGCGCCGCAGTGGGTGCCCGAGGACATCGGCGGGCTGCCGGTGTGCGCGGGCCTGGCCGTCGAGGACGACCTGGCCCGGGACGAGGAGAACCGTCGGCGGCGGGCCGAGGGGCGGCTGGCCGCACGCAGGCTGATCAGGGAACACGGACTGCCGATGAAGATCACCGCGGTGGACTTCATCGGCCCGGAGAACGTATTCGTGGTGTACTTCAGCGCGCCGCAGCGAGTGGACTTCCGTGCGCTGGTCCGCGACCTGGGCGGGCGGCTGCGAGCCCGGGTGGAGCTGCGGCAGATCGGTCCCCGGGACGAGGCGCGGCTGCAGGGCGGTATCGGACCGTGCGGGCGCGACCTGTGTTGTGCCACCTTCCTGAAGGACTTCGAGCCGGTGTCGGTCCGGATGGCCAAGGACCAGGAACTGCCGGTGAACCCGATGCGGATCGCGGGGGCGTGCGGGCGGCTGATGTGCTGCCTGAAGTACGAGCACCCGCTGTACCAGGAGTTCAGAAAGGACGCCCCGCCGGTGGGCGCCACCGTCACCTCGCCGGCCGGGCCGGGCACGGTCGTCGGCCACAACGTTCCCTCGGACACCGTGGTGGTGAAGCTGGCGGCGGACGGCCGGGCCTGCGCGTGCCCGAAGGCCAGCGTCTGCGGGTCCCGGCAGGCGTATGAGTCCATGCACGGCAAATCGAGGTCCTCGGGTCGCGGGAAGGCGGCGCAGGAGGACGGGTGAACGCGGGCACCGCGGCCCGTCGGCTGGTCGCGGGCGCCGGCCGGCGCCGGGGGATATGGCCTGCTCCAATAACGGCCATGGTGGCGGTGGCCATGCTCGCCGCCGGGTGTTCGGGCCGCGCGGCGGGACCGGCCACGGCCCCCGCTCCGACCACGCTGGCCGGGTACTACGCGCAGCGGCTGGACTGGCAGCCCTGCGACGACGGCTTCGAGTGCGCCCGGCTGCTCGTGCCCTTCGACTACACCCGGCCCTCCGGGCGGCGGTTCTCACTGCCGGTGATCAAGCTGCCCGCCACCGATCCGTCCCGGCGGATCGGCGCGCTGGTGGTCAACCCGGGCGGGCCCGGCGGCTCCGGCGTCCAGTACGCGCTCGGGGCGCGCAACGAGTTCCCGTCCGCCGTGCTGGCCCGCTTCGACATCGTGGGTTTCGACCCCCGTGGCGTCGCGGCCAGCCAGCCCGCGCTGTCCTGCATGACCGGCCCGCAGCTCGACGAGTACCTGGCCACCGACGACATGCCGGCCAATGCCGGGCAGCTGGCTGAGGTCGTCGCGCAGAGCAAACTGTACGCCGCGCGATGCGCGCAGAACTCGGCCGCCTTGCTGCCGTACGTGGGCACCCAGAACGCGGCCCGCGACATGGATGTGCTTCGGGCCGCGCTCGGCGAGTCACGGCTCAGCTTCCTCGGCAAGTCATACGGAACGTACCTGGGTACGTGGTACGCGCAGCTCTTCCCGCGTCGGGTGCGGGCGCTCGTCCTCGACGGCGCGGTGGATCCGGACACACCGTCGCTGCAGGACGACATCACGCAGGCGGAGGGGTTCCAGGTCGCGCTCCGGTCGTTCACGGCGTGGTGCCTGAGCATGACCGGCTGCCCGCTCGGCAGCGGCTCCGGTGGTTCGGGCGCTGTCGGCACCCCTGGCCCAGGTGGCACCCCCGGCCCAGGCGGTGCCGCCGGGTCGGTGGATGCCGCGGTGGCCAGGCTCGAGGGCCTGATCGTTCGGGCCAATTCCGTGCCGCTGACCAACCAGCTTCGTGACGGCCAGGTGGCGGACGGCGCGATGCTGCTGAACGGGGTGGCCTCCGCGCTGTACAGCAAGTCCTTCTGGACGGACCTGAAAACCGGCCTGGCCGGCGCGTTCGCGGGAAACGGCACGGTGCTCGTGGAGCTGGCCAACCTGCTGATGGAACGCAACCCCAACGGGACCTACGCCAACCTGGCGGACGCCGACACCTCGATCAGCTGCCTGGACCGGCCCTGGCCGCGGTCGCTGGCGGCGTGGCAGGTGGCGGCCTCGGCCGCCTCGCGGGCGGCCCCGCTGTTCGGCGCGCCGATCGTGTGGGGCAGCCTGACCTGCGCGTACTGGCCGGTGCCGTCCTATCCGCTGCCCCGGATCCGGGCCGCGGGCGCGCCGCCGATCCTGGTCGTGGCCACGCTGCGGGACCCGGCCACGCCGTACCGGTGGGCCCAGGCGCTGGTCGGCGACCTGTCTTCCGGCGTGCTGCTCGGCTGGAACGGCGACGGCCACACCGCCTACGGCGAGGGCAGCCCCTGCGTGGACACGATCGTGAACGACTACCTGATCGGCCTGGCGGTGCCGCGCAGCGGCATGGTCTGCTCCTGACCACCGTGCCTTGACTGTAACGCGCGGGCTCCTCGGGGGACTGAGGGTGTATGCCCAACCCCCGCTTGAGGAGAAAGATGAGAATCCCGAAACGTCCCGGCGGTACCCGCAACAAGCTGGCCGGCCCGGCCAGTGCCATGCGCTTTCTGACACGGAGCAGGCCTGGCCTGATCGTGCTCGGCCTCGCGGCGGTGGCCGCCACGGTGGCTGTCCCCACGTCCGCGTCCGCCTCGACCGGTGCGTCCCCGGTGGTCGGCTACACCTATGTCGACGGCAACACCGCCCCGGCCAACACCATCGACGGGTTCGCCCGGCACGCCGACGGCTCGCTTACCCCGCTCGCTGGCTCTCCGTTCAGCGCCGGCGGCGCAGGCCTAGGCTCGGGCCTGGCCTCCCAGGGCGCGATCCAGGTGACCTCAGACGGCAGGTACTTGCTGGCGGTCGACGCCGGCAGTAACCAGATCTCGGTACTGCGCATCACCGCGAACGGCGTGCCGGTGCTTGTCGGCCAGCCGGTATCCTCGGGCGGTATCACTCCGGTGAGCGTCGCGGTCTCCCCGTTCGGCCTGGTCTACGTGGCGAACCAGGGCAATGGCGGGAGCGGCTACTCCGGCTTCCGCCTGCATCCCAGTGGCAGCCTGACCCCGATCGCAGGCTCGACGGTCACCGTCCCTAATGGCTCCGGCGTGGGCGACGTCTTCTTCAACGCCTTCGGGAACCACCTCATCGGCACCCGCACCGGCACGTCGCTGATCGACAGCTTCGTGGTGCTGCCCGGCGGCCGCCTGCTCGCCGCCCAGGGCTCTCCCTACACCGGGCAGGGCCTCGGCCAGCTCGGCGCCGAGTTCTCGCCCGTCAACCCCTCGCAGCTGTTCGTCAGCAACGCGCACAACGGCACCGGCCTCGGTACGGTCTCTGCCTACCGGGACGGCTTGTTCGGTCAGCTCACCTCGATCGGATCGTCGCCCTTCGCTGACGGGCAGACCGCACCGTGCTGGGTGGAGATCAGCCACGACGGCAAGTACCTCTTCGCCGTCAACACCGCCTCGGCCAACATCTCGAGCTACGCCATCAACCAGGACGGCTCCCTCGTCCTGATCGGCAGCTTTGCCGTCAAGGACGGCGGAGCCGACATCGACGCCCGGCTGTCGCCGGACGGCAGGTACCTGCTCGTCGACGGCTCTGGCATGCATTTCGTGTCCGTGTTCGCCGTCAACGGCGGAACCCTCACTGAAGTGCCCAGCTCACCGACCCCGCTGCCCGCCGGGGCCACCTCGTCCTCCGGCATCGTCAACACCTAAGGGATCGCGGCCTTCCGACGTAACGATCCGGCGAAATTAGGGGAAACCAGGATGAGTCGGCCGTGGCCCTGGCTTGGGGGACGGCCGGCTCACCCTATTCTGTCGGTGATGGATTCCGACGGGGATTTCCTGCTCCGGCTGCGTGCGGGTGACGAGCGCGCGTTCGTCAGCCTGGTCGAGCGCTACCACGAACCGATGCTGCAGCTGGCGGCGTCGTTCGTGCCGAGCCGCGCGGTCGCCGAGGAGGTCGTCCAGGACACCTGGCTGGCGGTGCTGCGCGGCCTTGAGGGGTTCGAGGGGCGTTCGTCGCTCAAGACCTGGCTGTTCCGCATCCTGGTCAACCGGGCGAGGACCACCGGCACCAGGGAACAGCGCAGCGTCCCGGTCGCGGACCCTGAGCCGGTGGTCGACCCGTCACGGTTCGACGCCTCCGGCGGCTGGGCCGACCCGCCCGAGCACTGGATCGAGGCGGCCGAGGGCCGGATCGAGGCGGGCAAGCTCGCCGACCGCATCCGGGTCTGGATCGCTGAGCTGCCCGCCCGCCAGCGCGAGGTCGTACTGCTGCGCGACGTCGAGGAGATGAGCAGCGAAGAGGTCTGTACCGTGCTGGCGCTCAGCGAGGGGAACCAGCGGGTGCTGCTGCACCGCGGCCGGAGCCGGCTCAGGCAACTGTTCGAGGACGAGTTCCGGGAGGTGCGATGAGGCTTCTCCTGCGTCGTGATCTCGTCTGCCAGCAGGCCGTCGAGCTGGTGACCGACTACCTGGAAGGCACCCTGAGCCGGTCCGCCAGGCGTCGCTTCGAGGCGCACCTGGCCGGCTGCCCGCACTGCACCGAGTACCTGGCGCAGATGCGCGAGACCATCAGCCTGACCGGTCGGCTGGCGCCCGAGGACCTGACGCCGCAGATGCGGGACGAGTTCGTCGACCTGTACCGCCGGTGGAGGTCCGAGCCGCAGTGAGGGCGCCTGGGCCGGCCTTGGCCCGGGTCGTCCGGCCGGCCAAGGCGGTGAGCCCGAGCGCGCCGGCGATAGGCACCATGACCACCGCGGGCAGCTGGTAGCGCCAGGAGAACTCGTAGGCGTCGGAGCTGAGCAGGAGCACGATGGCGGACAGCGTCACCAGCAGGCAGGCGGCGGCCAGTTCCTTGTCCGCGGCGGTGAGCGTCTTACGTCTGGCCAGGCCGGACAGAGATCCGAGCAGCCCGGCGATCAGGCCGGTCGCGTACAGCGGGCCGGGCGTGTAGCCGCCGCCCAGTTGGTAGTCGCGCAGCACGGTGGCGGCCGGCCCGACCGCCACCAGGTCACCGCTGCTGCCGTGCTGGCGGGCCAGCCGGGTGAAGGTGGCCATCGTGTATCGGCGCGGATACGTCGGGTAGAAGGTCTGGAACTGCCAGCGCGCGATGCTGGTGATCTCCGGGTCGCCGTCCCTGGTCAGCGCGAACAGGCGGGCGGAATCCCGGGCGACCGACGCGGCCACCCGCAGCGGCTGCTGGCGGAACACGGCCAGCGAGAAGCCGGCCAGCAGCTGCGTGCGGGTGGTGCCGGGCGGCACCGGCAGGGTATGCCCAGGTGATCGCGGGTTGTGCAACAGTCCGTCGATGCCGCCAAGCGCGAGCGTGCGGGCAGGCGACGGGCACAACGCGCGCTCGTCGGCGGGCAGCGTCAGGGTGGCGCAGTCGGCGGCCGCCGCCGCCCGCCCGTACTCCGGCGCCGGCCCGTTGCTGGCCAGCCCGAAGTGCCCGGTGACGAGGTACGCCGCGGCCATGTAGACCAGGACGGGCAGCATGAAGCAGGCCGCGGCCAGCGCGGCCTGGCCGGTGCCGCGCCGCCAGCTGGACGCGGTCAGCCCCGCCGCGGTCAGCCCCGGCGCGGTCAGCAGGGCGAAGACGACGGCGGGCAGGATGAGGACCGCGCCGATCTCGCGGACGGTGGCGGTGGCGCCGAGCACGAGCGCGCCCGCCGCGACCGGCCACAGGCCTTGCTGCCTTTTCTGCCCCGGCGGCCGGGGCCAGAGCAGCAGCACCAGGCCGGCCGCGATCATGGTCTCGAACAGCACGTCCGGCATGACGGTCTGCTCGAGCTGGAGCTGGTACGCGTCGAGCAGCACCGGCGCCGCGGCGAGCGTCGCGGCCCAGCGCGGCACGCGGCGCCGGATTAGCAGCGCGTACGCGGCGATCGCCATGGCCAGGCCGAAGGCGTGCTGGAACGCCGCGACCAGGGCGAGCCCGCCCACCGGATCGAGCAGCCGTAGCAGGACCTGATAACCCTCGGGCGCGGTGCCGCCCGAACCGACCAGGTACTTGGCGGAGTCAATGTAGAGCAGCGCCGGACGGTAGGCGACCTCGGTGAGCGCCCGCAGCGTCAGGCCGGCCAACAGGACCAGGACGAACGGCCAGTGAGCGCGGACGGTTGTCGCCACGTGCTTACGCTGGCCGGCGGCCGATCGCGGCCAGGCCGAGGACCGCGGCGACCGGGATCAGGCTGAGCTGCGGAAGCTGGTACCGCCAGTCGAAGGTGGCGAACGCAGCCGGCGGGATGAGCACGAGCACCGCGCTGGCGGTGAACAGCAGGCCGGCGTCGAGGATCTGTTTACCCTGCCTGTCCCTTGTTTCGCGGTTTTCCTTTGGGCCGCGCCGGACCGCGGCCGCCACGAGGCCGCCCAGGCCCAGTATCAGCGCGGCCGCGAACACCGGTCCCGGCACGTAGAACCACCGCCCGTAGTCCGTCAGGAAGGCGGCCAGGCCAGGCCGCACCGCCGGGGCCTGGTAGCCGAGCGCGGCGATCGAGGCGTAGGCCTGCCGGTCGGGCCGGACGTAGGTGTGGAACTGCAGGTAGGCCGGCGAGTACTTTTCCGGCCCGGCGCCGCGGACCGGCGAGAACCCGTAGAGGAAGTCGCGGGCGGCCGCGTCGGCGTAGGCGAGCGGCTGATGGCGCAGTATCCGCAGGCTGAAATCGCGCACAACCGTGTCCCTGGACATCCCGGCCGGGGGATGGAAGGTCCACTGCGGTGACTGCGGGTTCCACTCGTAGAAGTCCGCGTTGCGCAGCGCGGCCGGCTGCGCGGGGCACAGCGGCTCCTCGTAGGCGGGCATGTTCAGCCCTTGGCAGGAGGCGAAGTCGGCGACCCGGCCGTAGAGGAACGTGCCGCTGAAGGTGGTGAAGTTCCACTCGCCGTGCGAGGCGTCGAACCAGCCGAGATAGCCGACCACCGGGATGAGGAAGCACCCGGTGAGCGCCGCCAGCCGGGTGAGCATGCGGCGCCGCGGGCGGACGGCAACCAGCACGTACAGGACGGCCGGGACGATCATGATCAGCACGTCGTCCCTGAACGTCACGGCCAGCCCGAGGAGCAGCCCGCAGGCGGCCGCCGGAAGCCAACTTTCCTTCGGGGTTTGGAGGGTTTCTGCTGGCCTTTCCCGCCGCCAGACCAGGATGACGAGGGCGGCTACGACCAGGAAGACGGTCCATACATCGGCTAGGACGTACTGCTCGAGGACGAGTTGCAGCGGGTCGAACAGCACCGGAATGGAGGCCAGCGCCGCAAGCCACATCCGGCTGCCGAAGCGAACTAGCACCGCGTACACCAGCACGGCCGTGGCCAGCCCGGCCAGGTGCTGCGCCAGCGGGACGATCCACAGGTCGTGCAGCAGCATGACCGGGATGATCAGGACGGAGTACCCGCTCTGCCGCAAGGCGTCGGCGCTCCACTGCCCCGCGGTGAAGTTATGCGCGTACTGCAGGTACCGAACGCTGTCCGGGAAGATCAGCGCCGGGTGGTAGGCCACGAGCACCACGGCCCTGAGCGCGGCCGCGAGGATCAGCAGTGTCGCGAACAGCCAGTGCCGGCGTAGCCGGCGGCCCGCTCGTTTGGCCCGGCTCAGGTCGTCGGCGCCCCGATCATCGGCGCCCCGGTCGTCGGCGCCCCGGTCCAGCCCGTCCACCGCTCGACCGTCACGGCCAGCACGGGGCCCGTCGGCGGGGCCTGCCGGTACTGCCAGTAGCGGTTCGCCAGCAACCTCAATGGCGCCGCCATCTGCCGCTGATCGGCCAGGATCGTCGCCCGGCCGTCGGCGCGAACCCACCACAGCGTTTCCCAATCGTCGGAGTAATGGTCGGCGAGCATAGTGACCATCGGATTCTCGCCGACGTTACGCAACCGCTTCAGCATGGTGCCTGACTTCGGCTTCTGGTCCACGGCCGTGTAGATCGTGTCACCGTCGACCGTGAAGGTGACCACCACCACATGCGGCCGCCCTTGACCATCGGCGGTTCCCAGGCGGACCACAGGCACGGTGGCGAACCGGGCCCGCGCTTCGCCTTCGGGAAGCCTCACGTGAGGATATTACGGTCTGTCCGCTGCTAGCCTCGCCGGCGCCGAGCTCGCCGTCCGGTAGACTCGTCGCGTCGTCCCGCCGGACGACACGCCGCCTTAGCTCAGTCGGTTAGAGCGACGCACTCGTAATGCGTAGGTCATCGGTTCGATTCCGATAGGCGGCTCCAGGTAAAGGCCATAAATCGAACAAGAGCGTTCGATAGTATGGACCGGATCGGCCTGATCGGGCTATCGTGTCGTCATAGCCAAGACCAGCAAGGGTCACATACAGCAGCTGCCGAGCGGCTCGTTCCCAGTCAAGGTCTACGCGGGGACCGACCCGGTCACCGGCAAGGAACGCCTCCTCTGGCAGACCTGCCCCGACGAGGCTGCCGCCCACGCAGCGCTCAGCCGGATGCTCGTCGAGGCCGACGGCGGCCGGTTCCGCGACCAGCATGCGACTCTCGGCCAGGCCCTCGGCAAGTAGCTGGAAGTCGCCGACCTCGAGGTGTCGACCCGAGAGGCGCACGAGGGCTACGTCCGCCGCACCATCGGCCCGGTGCTCTGCGAGGTCAAGATCCACAAGCTCGGCGCCGACTCGCTCGACGCGCTGTATACCGCGCTGAAGAAGTGCTCCCGGCTGTGCGGACGGCTGCCGCGGACCGAGCACTATGCCGACGGTGCGCACTCGTGCGGCCAGCGATGCGGCCCGCTGCGTGACCACCGCACCACCGGTCCCATCTATGCGACGCTCGGTGCCGACCGCACGCGTGCCGGCCAATGAAGCCCACGACGATCCTGCGGATCCACTCGATCATCTCCTCGGCCCTGGACCTGGCCGTCCACTACGACTGGACGGACTGCAACGTCGCCAAGAACGCCAGCCCGCCGCATCCGCGCAAGCGCGAACCGGACCCGCCCAGTCCGGACCAGGCCGCGCGCCTGCTCAACCTCGTCTGGGCCGAGGACGAGGAATTCGGCCTGTACCTGTGGACCGCGATCACGACCGGAGCCCGCCGGGGTGAGGTCAGCGCGCTGCGCGAGAACCGGTTCGACTTCGCCCGCCAGCAAGTCCGGGTCTCCACGAATTACATCGTCAAGCAAGGGAGCCGGATCGAGAAGGCGCCGAAGGACGGTGAAGGCCGCGTCCTGTCCCTGGACCTTCTGACCTGCGAGCTGCTCCGCGAGCGCTTCCAGCGCCGCCGGGCCGACGCCCAGGCCCTCGGCGTCCAGGTGCCGGACGACGCATTCGCGTTCTCTCCTGACCCTGCAGGCGGCACGCCGTGGAATCCCGACACGATGACCCACCGGTACCGCCGGTACGCCCTGCGGGTCGGCATCGCGAGCTCGCTGAAGGAGCTACGGCACTACTCCGCGACCCAGCTCCTGGCCGCGGGCACCGACCTGAACACCGTCGCCGGGCGTCTGGGCTACGCGGAGGGTTCCACGACGCTGAAGTTCTACGCCAAGTATCGCCAGGCCCGCCGATCAGCGGGCCGCCGCCATAATCCCGTCCCAGCTCGACGGACTTCGCCGGAAGGAACGGGCCCGCGAGCTCTACCGTCAGCACCTGCCGGTTTCCGGCGCCGACGGGCTCGCTGCTCTCGCTGCGGTCATGGCTGCAGAGGCTGGGCTCGACGAACCTACCGCTCTTTCGTGGCTAACGGAGTTCGCATCTGCGGCTCAGAATGAATAAGGGCCACCAGCACGTCACCGCCTGCGTGAAAACGCGGTCAGGCGGGCTGCCACAGCTCGACCCGGTTGCCCTCGGGATCGGTGACCCAGCCGAACCGGCCGACACCGTCCATGTCCTGCGTCTCTTTAGCCACGTCCGCTCCCTTGGCGCGCAGTTGCGCGAGGATCGCATCCAGGTTGCGGACCCGGAAGTTGAGCATGGTCTGCTGGGCGCGGGACCCGAAGTAGCCGGTCTCGGACTCGAACGTCGCGAACACCGTCAGCCCGGCTTCCTGACGCCACAGGCCGTTCTCATCGGCGTCCAGGCCCAGGCAATCGCGATACCACGCGCCCAGGGCCGCCGGGTCGGCGGCCCGCATGAGGTACCCGCCGATTCCGAGCGCACGTTCCATGCCGCTATCTTGCCAGGACGGCGATCGGGCCGGCTGGCAGTGACGCCCGGCACCCATGGTGCCGGGGCGTCATCCTCAACCCGCGCCTGCCGTCGGGGCTAGACGTGCGGGGAGCCTGGCGGGCTGTCTGGCTGGTGTCCGGTTCGCCTGGTCAGCTCGACGTCGACGGCGGTGAGGTGGGCCAGGATCGGCGTGCGTGCCGGGGACTCCGGCCGCGTCAGGGCCGGGCTGGCGGCGAGTTCGCGGCGTGCGCGTTCCAGGTCACGGACGGTCAGCGTGGTCACGTCGTGCTCACGCATCGGCGGCGATCCTGGCGCGGTCTTGCTGCTCGGTGATCACGCCGTCGAGGGCGGCTTGCAGGTCGGCCCGGATCGCAGGTACGGGGTCTTGCTTGTCCAGGAACGCGAGGGCGTTTTCCAGCCGGCGGCGGTAGTACGTCAGCTCGTAGGTGGTCAGTGCGTGCAGGGGGTGCTCAGGCTGTTTGACGGTGACTGGCTCGATGGGCATAAGTGCTGGTCCTAACAACTGCGGATGCGCCGGGCGGATGAAATTCCTATTGCCCATCACATAGGGAAAGGGCATCGTTAAGCTACGTGGCGGCGATGCTGGTCACATTCCGGCACGTGCCCGGCACGGATGCCACAGAAAGGCTCTGAGGCCATGGCGAATGATCGTGATCCGCGCAGTGATCTCGGGACATGGCTGGGCGAGGAACTTCGCCGTGCCCGCCTTGACGCGGGCTTTACCAGCCAGGATCAGCTCGCGCGGGAGCTGGGCTTTGACCGGACGGTGATCGTCAAGGCAGAGACCGGGGCGCGTCCCCCGTCCGAAGACGTGGCGCCCAAGATCGCGGAGATGTTCCCCAGCCTGTGCAACGGGCTGTATGTCAGGCTGGCTGCTATTGCCCGCAAATCCAACGGGCCGATTCCGGGATGGTTCGCGGACTGGCTCGGCCGGGAGCGTGAGGCTACGTCGGTGCGAATCTGGCAGCCGATTATCGTTCCCGGCCTTCTCCAGACGGCCGATTACGCCCAGGCACTGTTCGCTGGCGAGCGCAAGGGCATAGACGCGGACGCTCTGGCGGATCTGGTTGCCGCGCGGATCGGGCGGCAGGCCATCTTCGACAAGCCGGAGCCGCCCGACCTGTGGGTGGTGCTGGACGAGGCCGTCCTGCACCGGCTCATCGGGTCACCGAAGGTCATGTACGACCAGCTGACCCACCTGGCGGAGATGTCCGGACGGTCTCACATCCTGATCCAGGTCGTGCCAGCCAGCGCCGGCGCGCACGGCGGCCTTGCCTGCGCGTTCCTGATCGGGAGCATGGACGGCGAGCCGGACTTGCTGCTGATTGAGGCGATTGAGGATCAGACGATCAGGGACCCCGAAGTGGTCCGCAAAGCGGCGGTAGCATTCGATCTTGTACGGGGTGACGCACTGCCGCGAGGTGCTTCGCGGGACCTGATACTGAAGGTAGCTGAGGACAAATGGAACGTGTAGATGACCTCCGCTGGCGCAAGGCCAGCTTCAGCGGCAACGGTGGTGCTAGCTGCGTCGAAGTCGGCCAGGCCCGCGACGGCATGATCCTGGTCCGGGATACCAAGAACCGCGGCCGTGGGCCGGTTCACCGGTACACCCCTGAGGAATGGCGCGCGTTCATCACAGGAGTGCGAAACGACGAGCTCGGCCTCGACGGCTCCGGCCGCCTGCTGTAAGCCGACGGACGCGGCTTTGCTTTGAGATTTGAGATTCTCCCCAGACCGGCGTAGTAGGTCCGCTGACGAGTGGTACGACGATCTTTCAAGCTGGTCATCTGATGGACGTGCGGGATGAATCCTGCGCGGCATTAGCGGTATCCAGGACGGGCAGCCCAGTCGCCGGGGCCGCGGAGCGTCACGCATTGCGGCGTGCAGGCGCGGGTGATGTCGGTGATGCGGCGCATGGTGCCGGGCAGCCAGCGGTCGTGGAACTCCAGGGCCCGGGACAGGTCGGGACGGGGCGCGCGGTAGGTGCGGTGCCACTCGGTGGCCAGGGTGGACAGTTCGCAGATGACATGGGTATGGCGGGGCCAGCACTCCCGCAGCTCGTAGCCGCCTTACTGCTGACGGAGCACAACATCGGCCCACCGCCGCAGGTCGGCCAGCCGCGCGTCGTAGGTGTCGCGGTCCAGGCCGATCCAGTACGGGCGGCGGGCCCCCGGGGAGCGGCGGCGTCGAGCGCGTCGGCGACGGTCCGAGCCAGGTCCTCGAACCGGGCGGCCAGGTTCACCTCGGCGCGGAGCCCGGCCTGGTCGAGCCGGCCGTTTGATGGCCTGGACCTGGCCGCGCAGGTCAGCGACTTGTGCGGCCAGCGCGGCCAGGCTCTCGCCCAGAGCGCGAGGCGAGGGTTCACCTGACGGCCTGTTCATCGTCCCCTCGCGGCTAGGCGGGAGCCGGGCAGCCACGGCCACCCGGCCCGGTCACCGTGTTCCTGCTCGCTGGTCAGCGGGTAACGGACCTGCACCCAGGAGTCCTCCGGGAACGCCAACCCGGTCACGACGTCCCTCCGGGCACGGCCGGCACCAGGACCCGCGAGCCGCCCCACCGGAGCTAGACCCGGGTCTGCTGGGCGCTGCGACCGGCCAACCGTCCACCCACCGTGCGCGAGGTACCTGTGCTGTGCCCGGTGTAGCCTGTCGGCGGCCGCCGAAGCACGGTGCAGGCCAGACCGTGGCTCATGACTGCCCCTGCCCGTCTGCGCCGCGGGACAGGACCCGGCCCACCGACGTGCGGGCCACGCCGAACGCCCGGCCGATCACCGCCTGGCTGTACCCGGCGCCGAAGGCCGCCGCGATCGCCTCATCACGCTCCCGCCGGGCCGCGCCGACCCGTTGGGACCGCAGCGCGCGGCGGTCCCGTTCGGCCAGCCCGCCCCAGATCCCGTGGGTAATCCCGTGACGCAGGGCGTAATCCAGGCACGTCTCGCGGACCGGGCACCCCGCGCAGACACGCCGCGCAGGCTCAGCCGACTCACCCCGGCCGGGGAAGAACATGTCAAGGTCGGTGCCGCGGCACGCAGCCCGGTACCGCCAGCCGCCCGGGGGCGGGGCTAGCGGAGCAGGGATGCGGGGACGCGGCTTACTGGCCATCACCGTGGGGGCGCGGTGACCCGCGCCCGCCACTGGGCGGCGAAGGCGGCCAGGTCGGCGGTGTCCAGGCCGCTGGCCGCGAACTCATCGGCGAACCGCCGGGGGAACCGGCGGGTCGTCTTGCGGGTGCCGCGGCACACCACGGTGTGCGGCAGTACCCCGGCGATCGCGAGCCGCCGTACCGTCTCCCGGGAGATGCCCAGCCGCACCGCGAGCTGCGCGGCGGTCAGGAAGTCCGCAGCCGCTTCCGTGCTGGGCGGTTCTGGCTGCCGGGGGAGCGGAATCAGTGCAGCGGCCAAGGCCCGGGTCACTGTCTCCAGCAGTTCGGCCGGAACCGGGATCCGGTCGGGCGGGTTCGTTTGTTGGTGGGTATGGGCCGTGTTAGGTTGCAAGGTGGGTCCTGTCGCAGGGTCCTTGCCCCCTGGGTGATCTTGGCGGATGGTCCAGGGGGTCTTGTCATGCCCGGATTCGCCCGGGGATCGGGCGGTCGGTTGACGCTGGCGCCATCGTAGGTTAATTCGCTCTGGCGCATCGGGCAGGAGACGTCCCGGACGCGGGCGGCGGGCGTTACGCGGTCCCCCAGGTATTGTCGCTGACCTGCGGGCGCACATTCCCGGCGCCGAACGGACACAGGCATCACGAACGATGAACGCGGAAACGGCACCGGCGGTAACGGATCGTGTCGACTAACGTGACGCTGCACGCCGGCCACGACGTGGCCTACGTCACCTCCGGCCAGGGCCGCGGCGGCTGCGCCGGGGCCATGTCGTACTACACCGCGGCCGGGGAACCGCCCGGGCAGTGGGCCGGGAAAGGCGCCGCCGCACTCGGGCTGGCCGGGCAGGTCGACCCGGACGTGATCGAGCGGCTGTACCAGGAGAACACCGGCCCGGGCGGGGAACTGCTGGTCAAGCGCCGCCAGTCCAAGGCGGCTAAGGAGCGGGAACAGGCGGCGGTGACGGCGTACCTGGCCGCCCATCCGTACGCCAGCGCGGTGGAGCTGGCCGAGGTCCGTGCGGCCGAGCGGGGCAAGGACCCGCACACGGTGCCGTATTTCGACCTGACCGTCAGCGCGGTCAAGAGCGTCTCGGTGCTGCACGCCTCCTACCGGGTCTCCGCCCGGCAGGCGCGCGACCGCGGCGACCAGGACCAGGCAGCGGCGCTGGACGCGCGGGCCGATGAGCTCGAGGACGCGCTGATGGACTCGGCGCGGGAAGCCGTCGGCTGGCTAGAGCGGCACGCCACCTACACCCGGACCGGTCACCATTCCGCCCGCACGGGGGAGTGGCGCGACGGCGACGGCCTGGTCGCCAGCGTGTTCCTGCACCACCTGTCTCGCGACGGGGACCCGCAGCTGCACGTGCACGTGGCGATCTGGAACCGGGTGCAGCGGGCCGACGGGGCCGACGGCAAGTGGCGGACCCTGGACTCCCGCACCCTGCACAACCAGCGGCTCGGCGTCGCCCCGGTCGCCGACCGGGGCATGGAGACCCGG
The DNA here is from genome assembly GCA_963798675.1 of uncultured Actinomycetes bacterium. Classification (GTDB taxonomy): domain Bacteria; phylum Actinomycetota; class Actinomycetes; order Streptosporangiales; family Streptosporangiaceae; genus Palsa-504. The sequence goes on from CAWCUJ010000060.1 coordinate 17,688, forward strand.
CTGACCGGCCTGGGCTACGCGATGGTGCTGCGGGCGGACGGCAACGGCGCCGAGGCCGGCGGGGTCAGCCAGGACGTGATGGACCTGTTCAGCTCCCGCGCCGTCGCCGTCACCGGCGAGCTGAAACGGCTCGCCCAGGAATACGAGGACAGGCACGGCAAGCCGCCGAGCAGGCGGACGTTGTGGCTGCTGCACCAGCAGGCCGGGCAGAACACCCGCCGCACCAAAAGCCAGGCCCGCCGCACCATCGCCGGACGCACCGGCGCCGCCGAACCCACCGGGGCGCAGCGGCTCGCCGCCTGGGAAGCACAAACGGTGCGGCGCGAAGTGCGCGCGCTGTCCGCGGTGCACGAGCAGGTCGCCCAGTACGCGACAAAGCGCGCCGCAGCCGCACCGGCGGTGCTAGATGATGCGGCCAAGCGCACCGCCGCGCGGATCGCGGTCGCCGAGGTGCAACGCCACCACGCGACCTGGTCGATGGCGCAGCTCCGGTTCGAGGTGCACCGGGCGCTCCCCGTACTCAACCCCGGCAGCGACGGCGAGGCGGCGGTCACCGAGGTGGCCAGGCTGGCCGTCTCCGGCCGGGCCCGCGCCGAAGTCATCCAGGTCACCGCCCCGGACATCACCGACGTGACCAGCCTGGGGGTCCGGGCCTCGGACGGCGGCAGCATCTACCGGCCGCCGCACGAGGAACGCTACTGCACGCTGGCCCACCTGGACACCGAAGCTCAGATCCTCGCGGCCGCGAAACGGGTGGTTGGGCAGTCCGTCAGCCACGAGCAGGCCCGTGCCGCCGTCGAGCGCACGGGATTGAACGGTGAGCAGCGCGACGCCGTGGTGATGATGCTCACCGCGGCCGCGGCGACGACGGTGCTGATCGCCCCGGCCGGGGCGGGCAAGAGCCACACCATGGCCGAGTTCGCCCGGCTGTGGACCTCGTTCACCGGCCGGCGGGTGATCGGCCTGACCACCTCCACCAACGCCGCCCGGGTCCTGGAGCACGAGGGCCTGGCCGAGAGCTACAACATCGCCGAGTTCCTCGGCAAGATCGAAGGCTCCGACGAGCTGCGCAGACCCGTCCCCCTGCACCAGGACGACATACTCGTCCTGGATGAGGCCAGCCAGCTCAGCACGACCGACCTGGCCATGATCCAGGAGGCCGCCCGGAACGCCGGGGCCCGGATCACCGCGACCGGCGACACCGCGCAGCTTGGCGCGGTCGACGCCGGGGGAATGTTCCGCCTGCTCGCCCGCGAGGTACCCGCTGCGGAACTGCACGAGGTCCGCCGGTTCGAGGCGCAGTGGGAGCGGGAGGCCAGCGTCCGGCTCCGGGACGGCGACCTGGCCGCGGTCGCCGCCTACGACCGGCACGGCCGCATCCGGGGCGCCGATGAGGAAGCCGCCTACGAGCGCGCCGCGGCGATGTGGCTCGCCGATCACCTGCGCGGCAAGAACGTGCTGCTACTCGCCGGGTCCAACGCCGAAGCCGCCGACCTATCCCGGCGTGTGCAAGCCCGGCTCATCCAGCTCGGCACGGTCGGGCCGCCGCAGGCCGCGCTGTCGGACGGGAACCAGGCTGGCGTCGGCAACCTGGTCCGTGCCCGCCTCAACACCGAGATCGACGCCGGAGGGCGGAAACTCACCAACCGCGACACGCTGGAGATCACTGCCCTGCGCGGGCCGGACGCGCAGGTGCGGCGGCAGCGGCAGGACGGGACCTGGACCGAGCCGTTCCGGGTCCCCAGGTCCTACCTCGCACGCAGCGCCGAGCTCGGCTACGGCGGCAACGTCCACGTCGCCCAGGGCCGTACCGTCGACGCCGCCCACCTCCTCGTTACTGAGTCCTTGTCCCGGCAGGCCCTGTACGTCGGCATGACCCGGGGCCGGGAAGCCAACACCGCGCACGTGATCACCGGCAAGACCGCCCCGGCTGGGAAGAAGCCGTACCAGCAGGCCGTCCCCGAATCGGTGCTCGCCAGCGTGATGCAGCGCGAGGCCGGCGAGCTGTCCGCCACCGAGCAGATCCGGCAGGCCCAGGAACAGTCCGGGGGGACCGGCCACCTGCTTCACCTGTGGTCCGCGGCCACCCGGCAGGCCCTGTACCCGCAGATCGATGAGCTGATCAAGGCCCGGCTCACCGAGACCGAGGGATGGCGGTACGACCGGGAGCACGCGCGGCAGGTGCTGCAGCACACGCTGCGGGAGGCCCAGCTCGCCGGGCACGACGTCGGCGAGATCATCAGGCGGATCACCGCCGCGCCGATGGACGGCGCCCGGTCGATCTCCAGCGTCCTGCACGACCGCCTCCAGCGGCTGCAACTCCCAGGGCAGGGACACGGCGTGACATGGGAGCAGCGGACACCGCAGAACGCCCCGGCGCTGGCTCACCAGCTGGCCGCCGGGCTCGATGACCGGCGCCGGGAACTCGGCGAGCGGGCACTCCAGAATCCCGAGCCGTGGCTGACCCGCCATCTCGGGGCGCCACCCGGGCCGGACGCCTCCCTGGTACTGCGGGAAGACTACACGCAGCGGGCTGGCACGGCCGCGGCGTACCGCGAAGCGCGGGGGATCACCGACCCGGAGCAGGCGGTGAACCTGGACCCGCATCCCGACCCCGAGCTAGAGGCCATGCGCAGGGACACGGTCCGGGCCCTGGAGATCACCGGCGAACAGGCCGAGCTCCGGGCCATGAGCCGGGGCGAGCTGGAAGGCCAGGTCCTTGACGGCGAACGCGTGCAGGCGACCGCGCCGCGGGATGTGAGCAGCCAGCTGCGCCTGACCGCCCAGGCCGACGCCGACGCCTGGCAGCAGGGCACGACCAGGTGCAGGCAGCTAACGCCAGGTCGCTGGCTACCGCGCTGGCCGCGCAGACAAGCCGCCTCGAAGCCGTTAACGCCCGGTACGAGGAATGGTCGGCCAGGACCGCCAGCACACGGGAGACGGCCGGGAAGGCCAAGGCCGAGCTACAGCGCCGCGGCCAGGAACCGGCAATCGGCGGAGCAGCGGGGCCGCAGAGCATGGCGGCCTGGTGGCGGCAGTTCCAGGCAGACGCCGACGCCATGGACCGCGTGATCGAGCAGGAGCACCAGGCCGCCATCTACGACGGCCAGCCCTGGCCACCAGACCGGAAGCCCGAAGCCGGGCACCAGGAACCCGATGCCGCTGCACCCGGGCGCGAACCGTAACACGCGTATTCCCAGCCAGCGACAGCCGAAGTACAGACGGAGGCATCCGAGCTGGAAATGTCAGGTCTCGAGGCTGTCGGCCCTCGCCTTGCCGATGACGGACACGCCGCCCGGCTGGATGAGCTGCAGACCCGCGCGGACGAGGCCGCGCGCCGGATCGACACGCAGCGGGCAGAGCTGAATGCCAGCAGCGAGCACACCGCGCGTCTTGAGCGAGAGGCCCAGGCCGAGCCGGAGGCCGGCCGGCAGGCGGAAACGCCCTATGACATGGAAATGGAGCTGTAGGAGATCAGGCCGCCCCGGCGCCCCGGGCATTAACCGCCCGGGCTGAGCGGGCCGTGATCTTGCGGGTCCAGCGGGCGGCAAGAGCCGTGGCCTCAGCTTGGCTGCCGCAGGCTTCCACGAGCATCGCCGCCGCCATCACGGCAAACGTGGACGCCACGTCATCAGGTGTCGCGCCTATGTCCGCCAGCTCCTGATCAATTGCCACCTGCGTATAGGAATAGCCTGGCACGAGTAAATCGCCGCCGGGGCCATGGCCACGATCTCATCATGTCCCGGGACCGCCGCGTACTTGTCGAAATGCCTAGCCGCGGTCATCAGCTGCCGCCGATCGCCAGATTGTTCGGCGGATCACCGATCAACGGCACCTCAATCACTTCCGGTACGAGCTTCCCCGAAAGCCTAAGCCCGCAGGACCCGGCGAGACCATGCAGCCGCACTCGGCTGCCGGCAATCGTGCTCGCGATGATCACGCCCAGCTGCTGGCTCGCGTCAAAGACAACACGATCTCGGGACATGGGGCGACGACACAGCCAGGCCGAGGGTTCAGTCCTGCTCACTCCCTCCAACCCGAGCGAGCGCGAGCCGTTGCCGAATTTCGCCCGTAATAGATCAAGCGGCGCCGCTCCGCGGCGCCGGACCCGGCGCTCCCCGCGCCGGCTCTGCCTTGGGAGGCCCGCCCGGCGCGCCCGCGCCGTCCCGGCTGCTGAGCATCATAGTCTGTCGGGCTTATTCGTCACGCCGATCGTGGCTCAGCGCCGCGCGTCTTCCCGGGCTACGCTGGTACAGCTCGCGGCAGTTGCACGCCCAGCGCGGTTCGTTCGCGCTCAGGCCGCCAGATGCGTGCGGAAGAAAGCTACGATGCGGCGGCGGGTGTCTTTGGCGGATGGCTCGTGGTAGTCGGCGGCTCCGGAGAAGATGCCCATTACCGTCAAGATCGGCGGTGTCTTGTCTCCCGCGGTCTTGTGATCGTTGAAGAACGCGTGCCCGGCGCCGGGGTATTCCTTGATGTCATGCGCGACCGCAAGTTCGTCCAGGATCCGGTTGAGCTTGTCGGCGGTCCCGCGGTTGGCGCGGTCCTTGGCGCCATAGCTGCCGACGATAGGGCAAGCACCGTCGAGAAACGCAGCAGAATAGGTTCGCCCGGGGACTCCGACGCCGTAGTTGACGCTGGAAGCGGAGAACCCGTGGCCGGGGGCCAGCACAAGCGCGAACCCGCCGCCGATGCAAAAGCCGATGACGCCGGTCTTGCCGGTGCACTCGGCCCGGTCGGCGAGCCAGATTCGCACTGCCTGCACGTCATCGAAGGGCCGGCCCGGGCCGGAGCGGATGTCGTTCGCGATGGCCCGCAGGCACTTCATCGTGCCGCCCCAGGAGAACAGGTCCGGCGCGGCGGCCAGGTATCCCTCGCTGGCCAGCCAGTCGGCCTGGTCACGCAGGTCCTGGCTCATGCCCAGGGCGTCGTGGATGACAACCACGCCCGGCCATGGGCCCCGGCCCCGGAGGCGTGGCCAGGTAGCTAGGCACCGGACCATGTACGCCGGGGACTGCCACCTCAGTCATCGTGCCTCCCGCGATCATGCGCCAGGGATGTGCTGGCCTGCCAAGCCGCAGGACCACATCATCGGCCTGCGGGTAGCACCCTGTCATCGGCTTTGCCTAGACCGCTGCGAAACGGATCACGACGAAGGACGGAGCCGGTCTGGGACCTTGGCCTCTACCGGTCGAGGCCATGCCGGGGATGCGGTCGAAATGACCTCGGATTAAGGACATGACATGGCCAGGATTGAAGGCAATATCGTCATCGACCGGCCCGTCGAAGTGGTCTTCGACTACGTCGCTGACCAGAGCAATGAGCCGCAGTACAACCCTCGCATGGTGCGGGCCGAAAAGGTCACCCCCGGCCCGGTCGGGAAGGGAACTCGGTTCCGTTCGGCCGCGTCATCGGTGGGGCGCACCGCTGAGATGCTCATCGAGTGCACCGGTTATGACAGGCCGACCCGGCTCACCTCCATCACGACGATGCGCCAAGCTGACATCACCTAAACGCTGACGTTCGAGCCCACTGCCGCAGGCACCCGGATGCGGTGGTCAGGCCAGGTGCGGCCTAAGGGCGGCTTCCGGCTGCTGGGCCCGCTGATCACCTGGATGGGCATCCGCCAGGAGCAGCGGATATGGACAAGCCTCAAGAACCGCTTGGAAGCAACACCAGCGCAGGCAGTAACCGGCCGATAACGGCAGTCAGCGTGCGCATGGCTGGGCTCAGATCCGGGGATGGCCCGCTGAGTGTACGTGCCCCGCCCCTCCGGCCTCAAGCATGACTGTGACCGCCGGACAACGAGCACAGGCGGAAAGTGCCGGGTGAACGTACACGCGAAGTCATGCTTGATCCCGGAGTCTCTGCCGACTCAGCGGGCCTGACGGCGAGGGCCAGGCCGGAGGCCAGGCCCGATAGGCGCGCGGCGAACCTCGTCAGCCTCAACCCCCGGGAATGATGCCCTTGCCGTCCTGGTCGGCCCTAATAGCTCGTACCCGCGAGTGTATGTCTGCAGCGGGAGCGCGACGCCGACGCTGCCTCAGGTCGTAGACCACCGCCAAGGCAGCCAGGATGCCAAGCGGTACCAGGAAGATAAGCATGAAGGCCATCGTCATCCCCCTATCAGACGTAGCCCCAACGTACGCAACCGGGCGTACCCAAGACGATCTTTTCCAAACTGGTCCAGCTCTTGGGCGGCGTCACACCTTTGTTCGCGGACCAGACGCGGACCAGGAGTCCGGTCGGATCATGATGTGCGCACGCACCGTCGTCGGATGCCCACGCGGGTATCTACGGATCAAAACGCTGCGGTTTGATTGCCTCAGCCGTGCGATGGCGGCGTTGCGCGAAATGATCTTCTACAAGGGCGGCCGGATCGCGTTGGCGATGACGGTGATGGCGAAGACGAGGTAGGCGGCGATGATCAGGGTACCGCTGCGGCGGTTGATCCCGCGGCCGGCCAGGGCCAGGGCGATGGTGGCGGCGGTGAGGACGCCGTACCAGATGGCAATCCGCAGGGCGTCTCCGAGGCTGGGGCTGGTGATGATCACGGCGGGGATGAGCAGCCCGGCCAGGACGTTGAGGGTGTTGCTGTTGAAGGCTTCGCTGAGCGTGGCCGACGCCCGTCCCCGGCGGGCGAGGAAGACAGCGGCGACCACGTTGGGCATGCTGGTGACCGCGGCCAGGACGATGGCGCCGGTGATCACGCCCGGCACGGCGTAGCGGGCGCCGAGTCCGGAGGCGGTGCGTTCCATGGCCGCGCTGGCCGTGACGACGACGGCGAGCGCGAGGACGGCGACCGCAGCGTCTCGCGGGCCGCCCTTGCCGGGGTGGATGGCGTCGGACAGTTCTTGTTCTTCTTCGGCGACTGCCCCGGCGAGCCAGGACCGCAGCCGGGGCGGGAGCGGAAGGTCGGAGCGGCCGGAGGGGTGCAGGGCCGACACGTACACGTAGGGTGCCAGCACGGCCAGGGCCAGGGCCAGCGCGGCAGCCGGCGTGATCAGGCCGGTCACGGCGGCGATGGCCAGGGCTGCTATCCACAGCGCCACGGTGCCCTCGAAGATGACGACCCGGCGGTGCAGTTTGATGCCCCCGGCGACCACGCCGCCCAGTCCGATCAGGGCCGCCAGGTTGAACACGTTGGAGCCCAGGACCACGCCGGTGCCGACATCGTGCTGGCCGTGTGCCAGCGCGGTCACCGCCGAGGTGACTTCCGGGGTGTCCGCCGCCAGCGCCGCGACCAGGCCCAGGAGCGCTTCTGACAGGCCGAGCCGGGCGCCCATCCGTTCCAGCCGCACGACGAGGATCGCGCTGGCGCCCAGGCTGAGCGCGGCGGCCGCCACGAACACGGCCACCGCCCAGGGCGAGGACATCATCGGATGCCGGGGGCCGACCTGATGGATCCAGCCGGTGCGGTAACGCCGTGCGGTCCAGCTGGCGGGCGACGGCAGGAGACACGCGTCGGCCGTCGTGGGGCGCCTGGCTGATTGGTCAGGGCACGCTCCGCGCGGTCTGGCTGGCTCCGAACGCGCGTCCGGCCTGACCGGCCAGCCAGGGCGGGCCGAGGATCAAGCCCGGGCCTGGCAAAGATCAAGTGAGGCCAGGCAGATTCTGTCGGCGGTCCGCCTGGCATTTGGCGGGCGAGCCCTGACGGGGGCTCGAATAGTGACGACAGATGCCCGTGATCGCTCTCGGGCGGGGGGCGGATGCGCTCTCGCGCGGGAATCACTAAGCGGCTGCCCGGCCGTGGTCCTCAAGGACCCGATCGGCAGTCAGCGTCCGGTGCCGGAACGCCCGTATGAGTCGGCCGTGCCCGATTTCCTGGGCGAGCGCAGGCGGCGGGATGGTGAGCACCGGGCACTGGGCATGGGCCTGGCAGTAGCGGCCTACCTTGCAGGAGATCATCCGGGGCAGCGCACCACGACGGCCAGCACCAATGACCAGCAGGTCATCAGGGCAGCAGGCGATACTGACCAGGACCCAGCCAGCCTCGCCGCGCTCCACGTGAGGCTGCACCAGTGGATCGTCAGGGACTTCTCCCCAAACCGCGATGAGCGCATCCCGGAGCCGCTGGCAGGCGGCGTCCCGCCATGCCTGGCGCAGATAGCCCGACGGCTGAGTCCAGTCGGCGCGATCACCGCCCGGCGGCACCCAGGCAATAACAGGTACCAGGATGGCATCGTGGGCGCGAGCCACGACCTCCGCATAGCGCAGTGCCCCGAGGCTGCCCGGTGAGCCGCTCGCGCCCACGACTACGCGACCTACGCCGGACACGGCGAGGCACCTTCCCGACGGCTAGTCATCACTGTCCCGGCCCGCCATATCGGCCACCGACGACTGGCACGCATGCGACAGCGGCCAGCCCGCCAACTGGGTCCGGGGAGGGCGCGGCCAGTTCCGGGAACGGGGATGCTGGGGGACTGGCGCGGGGTGCTGGCAGCCGCCGGTGTGCCGGGCGCAAAGATACGCGCCGCAGCGGTGCTCGTGACGGGTGAGGAAAATGCGAGAGCGTGCTGGGTGCTCATCGGTGCTCCTGGCAGACTAATCCGAAAGTTACGAATGTCGTGCCGACCAGACTTCCCGGCGCACCTAACCCTCATATTAGACCTCGCCGCTATGGCTGCCAAGGAAGCGCCGTTGCTACCCCCCGGACAGGTGCACCCAGCGACGCCAGCACCTCAGGCCAGCCCAGAGGCGAACGAGCAGAGGCCATGCCCGTTGCGTGCCCGATCGGACGGAGATCAGCGGTGAATCACGGTCGCTCACAGGCACGTCACAACAGCCCTGACCTGCGGCGCCGCAGGTCAGGAGGAGCGCGCCGACGAAGCGGGCGGCCAGCATGCGGGTGGAAGTGTGAGTGGCCTCCCCGAACCCGCCGTAGGAGGATCTGTGACTCCCGGAACCCGTCAAGCCCTGTGTGACCGCACCCATAGGGGCCCAGTTGTCAAGAGGGCGGGCGGGGTCGACCCGGGACCTTTCGTCGGCTGAAGGGTCAACGCTGCGACGGTCTGGGCTGGCGGCCTGGAGGTCGGCCAGCTCCTTTTAGTCCCTAGGTCCGCCAGGAGGCCTGGGGCCACGTGGCGGGCCGCCGCCGTGCGGCGGCGGTGGCGGCGGGCGATGGCCCTGCGGGTAGTGCTCCTCGTCCATTCCGGTCTCCTCACGGAATGCCTTGCGCTGGTAGAGGATGCGCAAGGCCTCCTCGATCAGCGCAGGTTCGTCACCAGCGCCTGAACTGCGCCGGATGTCGCGTTCGGCCATCCGCTTGAGCATCCGGATGCCCTCGACGCCGACTCCAGCTTCCAGGAGCCTGCGGATGAGCCCGGCGATGGCTACGTCGCGCGGGGAGTAGCGCAGCTTGCCATGTTCCCGGGTCGGGCTGATCAGGCCCTGTTCTTCCCAGTAGCGCAGCACCCGCGGGGTAACCCCGACCCGCTCGGCGAGGCGGGGGATCGCCATCAGCTCATCGTCCCCCGGCCTCTCATAATCTGACATCATCGTGTAACATCGGTTCCATAGTAAGCGTCAACCCGTGACCAGCTTCGAGCAGCGGTTCTGTCAATATGAGGAGGAGTCATGTGGCTTATCACGTCCAACAACACTAGCAAATCTGCCACGATCACGTCATCTCGTGATCCGCTCCGCGTCGCCATATGGGCGGCGGGCCTCATCGTCGCGGTCATCGCTGTCGCGCGGGGGCCGGATGCGTCAGCCACCGCGGCCAGAGCCACAGCCGGGCCGTTCGCCACCCTGGCCGCGATCATCCTCGCCTCGGCGCTAGCCGACCGGCTGGGCGCGTTCCGGATCCTGGCCCGCGCGCTCATCCCGGCCCGCGGCCGGACTACCTCCGTCGGCGCCGTCCTGGTGTTCACGGCGCTCCTCAGCGCACTTGTCAACCTCGACGTCGCCGTCGTCGTGGCCATGCCGGTGGCCCTGCGGGTCGCCCAGCGCCAGGGCCTTTCAGCCGGGCGGCTGGCTGTTGCTGTCGCCATCATGGCCAATGCCGCCTCGTTCCTCCTCCCCACCTCAAACATCACTAACCTGCTCCTGCTCGGCCGCATGCCGCTCACGACCCCGGCGTATATCAGCGATTCCTGGCTCCCGTGGATACTAGTCACCGCCATCACCCTCGGGCCGCTGGCCGTATGGGCCGCACACGCCGCGCCGGGTCGGGCTCGTGCCATCGCCGCCGGGCCGTCGGCCCGCGCTGTGCGTGACCTGGTGCCGATGTTCCTGCTCGCGGCCGGGATCCGCGGGCTGCTCGGCACCGGCCTTGCGCTCCACGGTAGCTTCACCGGCCAGCTCACCCAGGCAACCGTGCTGGCCAGCGCCGCCAGCAACCTGCCCGCCGCCGCAGCACTGGTGCCCGCCGGAACGCCGGGGCTGTGGGCAGCGATCCTGGCCACAACCGTAGGACCCAACCTCCTCATCACCGGCTCGGTGGCAACGCTGATCACCCGGCGCATCGCCCGCGACGGCGGAGCGACACTCACCGCCTGGCAGCTCAGCGTCATCGGATTGGCCCTGGTTCCAGCCCAGCTCGCCGCAGCCACCCTCGGCCTGCGTATCCTTGGAGTGCTGAAATAACCGTAGAGCATGCTCTCACGGTCACTCACGGATAGGCCTCCTTGCAGCTCATGCCGTACAGAAGCGCGGACGGCACAGATTCCCGAGCTGATAGTGCGATGGCCACGGCCCGAGGGAAGGCAGCAATCGAGGGAACGGGGGAGGAGCAGGTCACGTGACGGCGTGCACGTCGAGAGGCTCGAAAACCCGCAGGTCACCCACCCGATTTGTGCACGGATTTGTGCACGAGACGCGGCGGAACGGATTGAGACGGGGGAGACGCCGATGCTCGACACGGAAGCTGCGCCACCCGTCGGCCGAGGTCAGCACGACGACCGGAGACGGTTGGAGAGGCCAGAGACGCATGTCGGCCGGGTAGCCCCGGTGCATTGCTGCTATTTAATAAGTTCTGGGTTCCCTGCCGGCCTGCCCGTGTCCCGCGTGCGGGATCCCGTCTGAGGCCGGCGTTCCGGTATCTTCCTGCCCTGTTGTCGGCGTGTTGATGGTTCTTCACTGTGGGTGAAGGTTTATCGTTCCTCCTGATGTTCTGGTGACGGGAGTGAAGACCGGGGCGGGGGGACGGATGGGGCTGGCGGTGGTGCGGGACATGCGGGAGGCGCGTGTCCCGGCGGGGCCGGAGGCGGCGGAGGCGCTCGAGACGGACGTGCTGGCGGGGTTCGTGCTGGCGCGGGCGGCGGCGGGGCTGTCGGACAAGACGATCAGCGCCGACGTGTCGAACCTGGAGCAGGTGCGGGCGTGGTTCGGCCGGCCGCTGTGGGAGATGCGCCCGGCGGACGCCGATGAGTACTTCGGGAAGGTGATGCGGGCCGCTGCCCAGAACACGCGGCTGAAGCGGGCGCGGGCGCTGAAGGTGTGGTTCGCGTTCCTCGAGCTCCGGCATAAGGCGGAGATCTACCAGCTCACGGGCTATGTGGCAGAGTGCCCAGTCGACGAGGTGAACCGGCACCGGGCTGCCCTTCGCCCGGACCTGCCCGTCCCTCTTGACCTGCGCCTCCGCGACCGCGACCACTTTGCAGAACACCACGCCGTCGCGCGTGCGGACCCGGTCCGTCCCGCCGATGACCAACGCGGACCGGTCCCCGTCCCCTAGGTCCCTGCCGCTCTTGAGCGGCGATGCCAGCAGCTCCAGCGGCACCGCGACCACCATCCCGCCCGAAACGGGCACGGCATGCGACGGGACAGGGTAAGAAGAAGGCACGTGAGGCTCCGGCGAAGAAGCGGGACGTAGACAATCACACTTCTAGCGGGAGCCTCACCCATCCCGCAGGAAACCTGAGCAACAAGCCTGCAGCCAGGAACGATCACACAGCGCAACCAGAAACGGAACAGCCTTCAACTGTTTCGCCCTAAAGCCGCTGGCATTGAGTCAGCCGGACCCGTACGGCATCACCGCTATCGGGGCTCTAGCTAGTAGGGTTGTTCTCCACAGAAACGGCCGAGAAACTGAAAGCCGTAGTCGAGACCCTGTTCACGAAAGTGCAGCCTGGGAGTCAGTCTGTCGCAGGCATTGCAAAGCCAACTATTACCGGATTTGATCCATCGCAAGGCCCCGTCGGGACCTCAGTAGTGATCACTGGTGACAATCTGACCTCGGTAACAGGCGTGTCGTTCACTGGTGCCGACGCGCAATTCAAGATCGACTCGGCGAACCGCGTCACCGTCTCAGTACCGAACGGTGCCAAGACCGGCCCATAACCCTACACTCTGGCGAGGTGAACGTGACAAGCGACAAAGCTTTCACTGTCACCTGAGTTGCCCGCTAGAGCACGCCCCACTGCGGCAGCGCGATTCGTTGCCGAATCATGCTTTACTAAATCAGGTAGGGGCCGGGCCGCCCCGGCCCCTCCCACACCAACGGACACGATCTGACATGGGCCACGTTTCCGCGTTGAGTGACTCCGCATGCGCTGACCTCGTGGTTTGTCGCTTGCTACGAGTGGATTTGCGCACTAATTCTGGGTCGTGCGGTGCGCTAGTGGCCGGGTACGTGCGCACAGCGAAGACGGCTCGGGCGTACTACGGTGCAGGTCGTGCAGTCTACCCTCTACCCGAGGACCGCTACGACGCCATCGACCGCATCCACCGGCATCCAAGTGCACACTGAGCTGGCCCAACTAAGCTGGCAGCCAGGGGTTGAGTCTCAGTGCTAGGTTACTTAGAGTTGCTCTTCGAAGAAGTCGTAAGGAGCACCACCGGAGTTCGGGACCGCTGAGGGAGACTAGGCGTCTAGCGCCTGGGTGGGGAGATAATGACACGGTATCTTGGTTCAGATCCTCCAGGACTCGACGTACTAATAGACATGATCGGGCGCAGCACAAAGCCTATCGCCTTCATGGTTGGCTCCGCTTTGTCAATGCCGACTGCGGAAGGTGTTTCGGGTGTCCCTGGCGTTCCAGGAATTATTAAAATGGTCGAACAGGTGGTTGCCGACCGACGCTTGGGTGTTGATAAACTACAGCAAAAGCTGGACAATGCTCAACCGGCCGCGCGATACACAACGGCAATCAAGTTTCTGTTGGAAAGACTAGATCAGGATGCAGTCAATGACATAATTCATCGTGCGGTCCGCCTTGCGCGCAAGGATCATTCGGCTGATGCAGCTTCATCAGACGAGGACCTCGAACGCGACTTGAATGGATGGGTGATTTCGACCGGGACGCATGCTCTAGCAGAACTGGTTGTGCGCTTTCCGAAAAAGTATCGAGGACCTATAATTACTACGAATTTTGATCCGCTGATCGCGATAGCAATACAGCAATGTGGTGGTGTTCCTCACAGTACCATCTTGGACGTGGATGGACGTCTGCCAAGATCTGATATCGAGAGTCCTCATCAGCGTGACATCGTTTACCTTCACGGCTACTGGCGTGGGAGTGACACACTACATACTCCAGTTCAGCTTCAGATGGATAGGCCTTACATTTCAGCTTCTCTTCAACGGCTACTCCGACACAGAATGATGGTGGTAATAGGATATGGCGGGTGGGATGATATTTTTACGCAGGCCCTGAACTCGGCGATGTTCGAAGTGTCTGAACCATTGGACGTAGTGTGGACATTCTATGAAAGTGAGCCCGCCCGGATTGAATATCAATATGAAAAACTGTTCGAAAACGTTAGCGCTGCAATAGGGCGTGGCCGATTTAGGCCATACATTGGCATTAATTGTCATACTCTTCTTCCGCAGTTGTTGAACTTCGAAACTAGGACAGCGAGTCGGCCCGAGGCCGCAGCCGCACCGGCCACGCCGTCCGGGACGCAGCCCGAGGCCGCAGCCGCACCGGCCACGCCGCCCGGGACGCAGCCCGAGGCCGCAGCCGCACCGGCCACGCCGCCCGGGGACGAGACGTCCCAGAAACAACTGAAGCCACCCGCCAGGCGAAAGGCCCGGAAACCAAATACTTTGCCGTCAGTCACTGCGCCTTCATTGAGATCTGGGCCGAGTTTCTACGATAGGTTCCTTGTTCTAAATGAACGTACGAAAGATCTAGAAGAGATCACGGAGCTATATGGCCGTCGTGCTCGCGAATTTGATATACGATTGGTCAGAGACATAGTCGCCGAGATCTATCGGCTAATGACGAATTGGGCTCTCGGGCCCGAGGGCTCGTTGCATGAAGAATTTAATATCAGGGAGCTCTTTAAGAACTCCTATGGTGATCTCGATGATGCTCTAGATATTTATGAATACACATCAATGGCATTCGAAGTGACGACGGATTTTTCCCTGGAGCAACAAGAAGCCTTGGTAAAGGCACGCCGGAAGGCGATTCTCTCACTTGAGAGCTTTTACCAGGTGCTGTCATCGATAGTTGATGTATTGCGCCACCGCCTCACCTTGGGCCCATAATCGCCGCCTGCTGAATTTTCTGCAGCAGTCACTCCCCGGAAGGCGCAGAAGATGCCCGACAGTCTACAAGGCCATTTCGTCGCGCTCCTGCCCGGCATTGCGAGCGGGCGAGTGGTGCCGCTATTCGGAGCGGGCGTGCCCCTGTCCGCGAGACCGGAAGGCGAACACTGGAGCGCCGAGAGCAGCCGCCTGCCGTCGGGGCGGGAGCTCTTCCACTACCTCGCCGCCAAATTCGAGTACCCGACTCCCGAGGATGGCGACCTGGCTACCCTAGCCCAGTACGTCACTATCGTCGCCGGGCGGGGGACGCTGTACGATGAGCTGCGCAACGTCTTCGATGCTGACTACGCTCCCACAATCGTCCATCGGCTTTTCGCCGAGCTCCCCGCGCTCCTGGAACAGCAAGGCCTGCCGGGCCGCCACCAGCTGATTGTGACGACGAATTATGACGACCTGATGGAGCGGGCGTTCCAGGAGGCCGGAGAAGCATATGACGTCGTTCGGTACGTCGCCGACGGGCCTGACCGTGGCAAGTTTATGCACCGGCTCTACCAGGGTGAAGTCAGGCTGATCGAGAAGCTCGCCGAGTACCGCGACATCAATCTCGAGCGCCGCTCGCTCGTCCTCAAGCTCCACGGCACGGTCGACCGGTTCGACCGCGACAGGGACAGCTACGTGATGACCATCGACGACTACCTCGAGTACCTCATCCGCGCCGACATCACCGCGTTGCTGCCGCCGGATCTCGTGGCAAAGCTCTACAGAAGCCACTTCCTCTTCATGGGATACGGGCTGCGCGACTGGAACCTGCAGGTGATCCTGCACAGGATCTGGGGCGAGCAGAGGCTGGCGACCAAGTTGTGGGCGGTGATGTTGTACCCCGACGAGGTCTCGAAGATCCTCTGGGACCGGCGCAACGTGGAGATCCTCGACCACAACCTGCAGGCGTACGCGGAGAAATTGCGCGACCGTTTGGCGGCGTTGAACACGTAACTTCCTCAGTCGCCGCGTCGAACGTCTCCCGACGTGACGAGATAGAGCGAGACAGTGGAGACGCGGCAACCATGGCACGACGCCCGCCGGACCGGTTCCCGAGGCTAACGTGGCGGCCGGAGACCGCCCAAGACGGGGGAGACGCGCGTCATAGTGCTCCAGCTGAAAATCGGAAGGTCAGCCGCAACGATCTTGCTAACGCCAGTGCTAACAACGACCCTGGACGAGCGTGGATACGGGTGGAATCAGCGGTCAGCAAGAGGAGCGCAGTCAGGCCCAGATGTCGGTGGTGGACAGCTGTGGACAAACGTAATCCTCCTCGTAATGCGTAAGTCATCGGTTCGATTCCGATAGGCGGCTCGGGAATATCTACAGCTCAGAGGCATATTTTCTCTGGTCCGGCCTGATCGCGAACCAGGACCGTGGAACGAATAACCCGTCCCGCGAAGGCAGAATTCTCGATCAAGAGCGGGCGATCATCGGGCACGCAGAGTAAATACCGAAGATCATCTGAACGTGCGAGGCGGCTCATACCTGCGCTCTATGGCCGATGGCATGGACGGGCTGATGCGGCACCTCAGGCCGCAAAGGCGGCCCGTATCCGTTGTGGATCTGACGGTGCCGTCCGCTGCGATACCGATTGGGTGATTTGCGTGCTCATTCGGACCCTGGACGCGAACGATTACGTTCGGTCCTCGTAGCTGCCGGCTTGGTGGCGGAAGGCGAAGATCGCTGCGTGGACGCGGTTTTGCAGGCCGAGTTTGGCGAGGATGCTGCGGACGTGGGTCTTGACGGTCTGCTCGCCGATCGCCAGGTCCCGGGCGATCTGCCGGTTGCTGTGACCGCGGGCGATCAGCTGGAGTACTTCGCGTTCGCGCGGTGAGAGCGGCTGCAGCGGATCCGGTGGCGGTGGCCGGCGGAGCGCCTGGGTGAGCCGGGTCAGCAGCTCGGGGCTGAGGCTGGCGGTGCCGGCGGCGGCGTCGCGGACGGCGGCGATGACGCGCTCGGCCGGGGCGGTCTTAAGCAGGTAGGAGGTCGCGCCGGCGTGCACGGCGCGGATGAGGTGCTCGTCGTCGGCGGCGGAGGTGAGCACGACAACGGCAGGCCGGTGCGGCGCGTCGTGCAGTGCGGCGAGCACGGCGTGCCCGTCCAGTCCGGGCATGTACAGGTCGAGCAGCAGCACGTCCGGGCGGGTGGCGGCGACGACGTCAACCGCCTGCCACCCGTCTCCGGCTTCGCCGGCGACCTCGATGTCTGGTTCCTGGCCGAGCAGGTAGCACAGCCCGTCCCGGACGACGCGGTGGTCGTCGGCGATCACCACCCGGATCGTCACGGCACCGGCACCCGGACGGTGAGCGCCGCGCCGCGCCCAGGTGCGCTGTCGATGTCCACGGTGCCGCCGAGTTCGGCGACCCGGTCACGGATGTGGGCCAGCCCGGAGCCTGGCTGCGGGGCGGCCGGGTCGAAGCCGGTGCCGGTGTCGCGGACGGCAAGCTCGACGTGCCCGTCCTGGCGGGTCATCGACACGGTGAGCCGGCGGGCGCTGCCGTGCCGGACGGCGTTGGCGCACGCCTCCTGGGTGATGCGCAACAAGGCGTGCTCGACGGGCGCGGGGACGCTGACGTCGTCCAGGCTGGCCTCGACGGTGACGCCGAGCCGGTCGTGGTAGGCCGCGCAGATCTCCTGCAGGGCCGGGGCGAGCCCGGCCTCGTCCAGGCTGGCCGGGCGCAGTTCGATCAGGAGCGCCTGCATGTCGCGCAGCGCCTCCTCGCTGATCCGCTCGATCGCGCGGACCTGCTGATTGCCCGGGTCGGCCCGGCGCATCCCGGCGGCGATCATCCGCAGGGCGAACAGGTGCTGGGAGATCGCGTCGTGGACCTCCCGCGCGATCCGGGCTCGCTCCGCGGCGCGCGCGTCGCCGGTGGCGCGCTGCCGTTCGGCGGCCAGCGCGGAGCCGAGCTGGCGGGTCATGGTGGTGAAGTGCGCGTAGGGACCCGCCAGCAGCTGGCCGTCCTCGCCGAGCTGACGCAGCTCGCCCCAGGCGCGGAAGGGGTTGACGAACCCGGGCGACGACCATGGCGCCTGGACATAGACATAGGCGACCAGTCCCGGTGCGCTGGCCGGCGGCTTGTGGATGCCGGCGCGGCCCTCCGGCCCTACCACCCAGAAGATCACGTTGCCGTACGGCGTGGGTGGGCTGCCGCCTTTGATGTACGGGAGGCCGCCTGACATTGCCACGGCCGCCTGGACGGGGAGTTCGCTGGCCGCCGCTCGTCCGGACGGGTACCGGGACGGCGCGGAGGACGCGACGACCGTGCCGTCGGCGGCGACCGCCACGACCGCGGTGACCCCCTGGTTGGTGTTGATCGGGCCGGTGAACGCCGGAACGAGCAGCGTGCCGTCCGGGGCCGAATTGGCCACGGTCCCCGGCTGAGCAGGCTGGCCGGGGTCGCCCAGCACGGTTCCGGCGGGCACGCCGCCGGGATAGCGCTGGGCGAGCTGCTGAGCGTAGCTCTTCGCGGTGGCGTCCACCTGGGCCTGCACGGCCTGCATCTGAGCGTCGTTCACCAGGTGGGGTACCTGGAAGCCGAGCACGAGCGCCTCGACCAGCACCACGACGGCGAGCGTGACGAGAATGTAGGAGGCGATCAGCCGACCCGATAGCCCCCACGCCCTGCGTCGCACCCGGTCCAGCACACCTGCACGCTACCTCCGCCCAACCCTCCGGCGTATCCCTCCAAGGAGGGACCCGCGCTACCTCCGGCGCGTGATGCGCCCGCGGCCGCCGCCCGGCACGCTGGCTGCTATGAACCCGCACTCACCTGCCCCGGGACTCTTGAACGCATCGCTCGCGCGGCGCCTAATCGAGTGCTGGCAGGCCGATCATCCCGTGGGCTGGATTCGGCGTTCTCGCTACGTGGACCGCAGCGGCTGTCGTTGGTGAGGGAGCCCTCTTCCAGGCCCGAGATGCGTAGGGCGAGCACCGTACGGTCACGCCAGCCGGGCCGGTCATTGCTCAAGTCCGGGCTCATCCTCGGTGCCGGAGCGCTCGTGATCGTCCTGGTAGCGACCCTATACGGGTGTGGGAAAACCGGTTCCTTCCCGGTGCCGAGCGAGGCCACCCTGGCCGGCGCGCCGACCGAACGACGGGCGCGATCGCGGACCGCATGGCATACCAGGTCTCGCTGGCTTGTGCACCTCGGTCTCCTGGCCTTCGCTGCGGCGGCACTCGGGACCCTGCAACTCCTGCACATCCGCAACGCCATCCATGCAGACGTGGGGTTGGTCTTCGCAGGTCTGGTCATTGTCCACCTGGCACAGCGCCGCCATCGGATCGCTCGGATGTTCGCGCAGCTCAGGCGCTCTCGCCGACGGGTCGCCCGCGAGCTACGTCGCTTGGCGTCGGATGCGATCCTCGCCTTCGTCACGGTCAACGTCGTGGTTTCTGGGATCCTCGACTGGGATCGGGGAGCCCCACTGCTCCTGCCCGTCCTCCCACAACCTTTCGACAGGTGGCACCTGCTCTCCTCCGTCGTGCTCGTCGTGTACCTGGCAATCCACGTCCGGTAGGTCCCGGGGGACCCGCGATGGCAGGCGGGCGATCACCAGCACGGCGCCGCCGAGGGCGACGGCCGCGCCGACAGCCAGCGCCATCTCGGTGCCGCTCATGAACGCCGCGCGGGAGGTATATGCCAGCAGTGCGCCTGCGGCGCCTCCGGCGTGAGCCGCCACGGCAAGCGCACCGCCGAGTGAGCCGAGGATGGTGTGCGCGGCAGCGGTCGGCACGTGCCGCCCGGCCAGCGCCGCGCTCATGTGATCCTGGTACCGGGTGGACAGCACGCTCCCGATCACAGCGACGCCGAGCGCGCCGCCGACCTGCAGAGCCACGGCGTTGGATGCTGAGCCGATCCCGGAGTCGCCCTGCGGGACCGATCCTACGACGGAGTTCGTTGCTGTCGGCAGCAGCAGGCCGGCCCCAGCCCGATCAGCAGCAGGCCGGGCACCACGTCCCCGTAGGTTGTGGCCACCGTGGACACCGCCGAGATCTGCCACAGGCCGCCGGCGATCGCCGCCAGGCCGGCGGCAACGGTGAACTTGATCCCGATGAAGCGGGCGAGGGCCGGGGACAGCGGCGCGCTCACGCCGAGCACGGCGGCCATGGGCAAGATCCGCAGCCCGGCCTGGAGGGGGGAGAAGCCGAGATCGAACTGCAGGAACTGAGTCTGCACGAACAGCGCTCCCAGCAGCCCGAAGACCCCGAGGCTCTCGGCCGCTGCAGCCACCGAGAACCGGCGATCAGAGAAGAACGCCAGGTTCAGCATCGGATGGCTGCTGCGGGCCTCCCAGGCGACAAAGGCGCAGAGAACAACAACACTGGCCAGCCCGGCCCCGGCCACTCCCGCTGAGGCCCAGCCCCTGGCCGGAGCTTCGATGATCGCCCACAGCAGCAAGCCCAGTCCGGTGATCGACAGCACCGCCCCCCAGGGATCGGGCCGGCCGGCGGCCGGATTCTTCGAGCCGGGCACCAGCAGCAGAGCTCCCGCGAACGCGGCGATCAGGATCGGGACGTTGACGAGAAACACTGAGCCCCACCAGAACCGGGCCAGCAGCAGGCCACCCGCTATCGGGCCGATCGCGATACCCAGGCCAATGGTCCCGGCCCACACACCAATCGCCCGGGCCCGCTCCGCCCGGTCGCGGAACACGTCGTTAATGATCGACAGCGACGGGGGGATCGTCAGCGCCGCACCGGCCCCCATCAGCGCTCGCCACCCGATCAGCAGGTCCACCGATCCTGAGAACGCGGCACCGACCGATCCCGCGGCGAAGACGGTCAGGCCGATCAGGAAAAATCGCTTGCGCCCGAACCGGTCCGCCAGGCTGCCGCCGACCAGCAGCAGGCCCGCGAACACCATCGCATAAGAGTCGACGACCCACTGCAGCTCACTTGAGGTGGCGGCCAGCTTCCGGACCAGCGTGGGCAGGGCCACATTGAGGATGGTGTTATCCACATTGACGATCAGCGCGGAAGCGCAGACCACCACCAATATGGCCCACCGATGGCCGCCTCGTCTCTCATGCCGCGTCGCTGCTGGTCGCGTCAACAGGCCCATGGAGTCAGCAGAACTTACCGGACCTCAGCGTGTCAGGGCCGAAGGGCCCATACCCGGCCCGGTGCCACGCAGAACCGAAGAACGTCCGTCTCGCTGACGCGGGCATTATCGCGCAGACGACGCGTCCGTCAGGTGCGGCAAGCAAGTACCGGCCACAGGATCGGCAACTGACGCCGCCCGGCAGGCTCCCGCTCGCCGAGCCGATTGACGCGCGCGGCCAGCCCGTCGCGCAACCGGCGGGCGGCCGCGGACGTCTGAGAGTGCGTACCGGGTAAACCGCCCGGTCGGCACCGAGGATCGGGCGCTGGCAGCGGAACCGCGGGCTCACCGGAAGGGAATGGCCATGGGACTGGCACGTGCGCGGCTGCGGACCGCGGCCAGGTCTGCCGTACTGTGCGGGATCGCGGCGGTGACGGCCGCGGGCAGCGTCACCGCGTGCGCCAGCCCGGCCGTCCGCCCATCCGGGCCCGCCGTGGTGGCCGCGGCACAGCAGGCGGGTGTCGCGGTGGTGTTCGACTGCAATCGCGCCCAGGTCCGGCCGTCTGAGTTCGTGTTGACCTGCGCCGATGATGGGGACTTCCTGGACCGGCTGCACTGGGTCAGCTGGGCCTCGGCCGCGTTCGGCAGCGGCATCGAGTGGATACATGACTGCGTGCCGAGCTGCGTGTCGAACCGCACGTTCCGCACGTTCCCGGTGCTGGTGGTGTTGTGGCGGCCCGAGCCCTGGCCAGGTCACCACGGCCGGTACTACTTCAGCCGGCTCACCGAGATCTACACGGGCCAGCGGCCGAGGTATCAAGTCCCCCACGGCGAGAGCTACCCGCAGGCCGTGACGTGGGGCCTGCCGCCCTGACCGAGCAGCCACTTGGCGGTCCCATGCATGGCGGTTGGACCGTGCTACCGGTGCCTTCACATAATCTCCACACCATCTCCAGCCGGCCTTCACGTAGGTCTGGCCAGGCTGTAGTCATAGCCGCTCGGCCAGCAAAACCGCCTCTACCGGTCGTGTGTTCGGAGGTGGATTCGGCAGCATCAGGTGGCTGACAGCCGCACCGTCAGATGACGCGAGCGCGGCCGACGCCACGAGGCAGCTAACTAGTCGTGCCTCGCCGATCCACCAACGAAAGAGTCCAGATGAGCCCAACCAGAAAGACCGCGCTAATTGCAGGCGCGCTCTTCTTGATCACTTTCCTCACTTCGATCCCGGCGGCGCTCCTTCTCTACAGCCCGGTGCTTGACCACGCCAACTACATCGTCGGCGCCGGCGCCGACACACGCGTGGCCTTGGGCGCGTTGCTCGAGGTCATCCTCATCATCGCCAACGTTGGCACCGCCGTGGTGCTGTTCCCGGTCCTCAAACGGCAGAACGAAAGCCTCGCCCTCGGCTACGTCACCGCCCGTCTCGTCGAGTCCACCTTCATCGCCATCGGCATCGTCAGCCTCCTGGCGATCGTGACGTTGCGGCAGGACGTCGGAGGCGCAGGCGGCGCGGGCTCGCTCGTCACGGTCGGCAGGTCGCTCGTCGCGATCCACGACTGGACGTTCCTGCTCGGGCCCGGCTTCGTAGTCGGCGTCGGGAACGGCCTGATCCTGGGCTACCTGATGTACCGATCCGGCCTCGTGCCGCGGGGCATGGCGATGCTGGGGCTGATCGGAGGTCCGCTGATCATCGCCTCGGGGACCGCCGTGCTGTTCAACGTCATCGAGCCAGGCTCCGCGCCGCAGGTCATCGCGACGATCCCGGAATTCGTTTGGGAGTTGTCGCTTGGCATCTACCTCATGGTCAAAGGATTCAAGCCGTCTCCGATCCTCTCCGGCACTATCGGAGATGTCGGAGCGGACGAGCGTTCCCCGGCCCTTGCGTCGCCTGACAGGTAATCCCCTCCCCGACCCGCACAGCTCGGAGCCCGGCTTCGGCCGGGCTCCGACGTAGCATCCTTCCGATAGGTGCCGATGGTCTCAGCCCTGCTCCTGCGAGTCACCCTGCCGCCGGCATCATGCCCGGCGGATGCGGTTGCCCCGGGTACTGGTGGGGGTCACCCGGATGAAGTGCGCAGGCACCCCCTCGATCCACGGCTCAAGCCCGGCGTCGATGATCGGCGCGCGCTCGGCATCGGTATCCAGATGATGCGCCGCTCCCCGCACCAGCACGATCCACCCCTCGCGCGCCTCCAGATCGATCTGGTCGGCCTCTACGGCGACCTGGTACTCGGCGTGCGCGATACCAGTACGCAGGTCTTCATCAAAGAGGGCGGGGTCCCACGTGCCCAAGACAATCGACTCGCCGTAGATTCTGTACGTGGTCGGCAGCGCCGTGGGCCCATACCGGCTGTTGTAGACCAGACGCCCCAGACCACCGTTGGCGAGCAGCTGCATGCATTCGGCCTCAGTCAAGGGCTCCAGCACACGCCAGGCACTCATACCGGGGTCGGGCGAACCAGAACTGCTGGGAGAACTGAGATCGGCTTCATCGTCTGGCATGGCTCCAAACCCTAGTCGCCTGCCCTGGCGATAGCACGCGGGTTCGCCGCAGACGGCACCTGCTCGGCCCGATGCTCCGGTCGATGCTGGAGCGGCAAAGCAAAGCTGGCGCGGCAAAGCAAAGCAGCCGGGGTTTCAGGGTCATCACGAACGGCAGACGATCGTCGCGAGCGCGGATTGATTAGGCTTGGTCATCCTCGCGAGTCCAATGCGGGCGGCGGAACAGGCGTCCTATGACGTCGTGCAGGCTATGGCCCGCGTCCTGTAGCGCATCGACGCGGTACACCGGCGCCCCTTCAGGAGGCGATAGCCGGGCGGCCTGCGCGTCGTCCAGGCTGCACCAGATGTGACTCCGCGTGATCCGTTGCACGTAATCGGCGTCGACGAAGCGCAGGCCAGTCTTGGTGGCGATCACGATCCCGTCGAATACATCGACCTCGGGTACTTCCAGCACGTGCTCAAGGGTGCCGATCTGCGTGCCTGTACTGCTCAGCACCGGGGTCCCGCGGACTGCCGCCTGATAGGAAACGGCCATCTCGTCAGTCATGCTGGCACTCGTCTCGCCACGAGGTAGCCCGGTCATCTGGGGCTCGCCGGACCAGAGGAGCGTACCACCGGCATAGCCAGGCCCGCATCATGGAGCTGCGAACCACACGCCGGCCAGGCGGCAGGCTAGTTCCGGTCAGCGTAGCTGGGGCCTTTGACGGCCTTTCCCGATCCAAGCGATGATGCGGATGATGTCTTCGTGGCGGAGGTCGCATGCGATGAGGGGGTAGTCGAATCTGATTCGTGCGACTCATTGGTGCTGGAGTTCCGTTATCCCATCGATTTGGCCAATTGCCCCCTGATGCCCAGATGCCACCTCTTCACCGCCCTTTCCACTACCGATAGCGACACTGGGATGCGCCAACGTGACAGTTCCTGGCGTCATTAGGGTACGAAACTGTGGCTACAGCGGTCGTTAACTCGCACGCTTTGAGGCATGTTGCCTGATATATTGAGCAAATGCAAGATCAAATGCACGTTCATTTGCTTTGTGCACGGATCGTGCTCAGGGCGGGCAGCGGCCAACTGCGGCCGTCTAGCCCGGCGGTAGCTGCCTTCATAAATGCCGGAGGACCGCCCCTGGTCCGGTGGCCCACGGTGGGATCAGAACGCCATGGGCCCGGCGGGCGTCCCTCCCTGTTTACCTTCCCGGAAGGGGGTGCGCCATGCGCGACGCCACTGTTTCGGGCATGCGCTGCGCGAGGGAACATGGCGCCATTACGCGGGGTAAGCTCGGCGGAGCCGTCGAGCACGTTGCGGATGAGCTCTTGAGCCGCGCCGCTCCCGGCTCACCTGTGGACGCGCTGTGACCCGCCCATCCAGCGGGACGCCTTCCCCGCCAGCTGATGTGCAGGTGTGCACCCTGTTTGCCGTCGACATCGCTGGATTCACCGGAACGTACCGCGACGACGACATCCGCCTGTACCTGCATGAGGTGCTCTATAGGATTCTTGAAAAGGCCTTCGACGGTTCGGGGATTTCCTGGGCTTCCTGCTTTCACGAGGACCGCGGCGACGGCGTGCTGGTCGTCGTGCCGCCCGCCATCGCTTGCACATGCATCATCGATCCGCTACCCGAACGGCTTCGCGGCCTGATCCGTCGTCATAATCATGTCTCCTGCGAGGCTGCCGGAATCCAGCTCCGCGCAGCCGCCCACATCGGACCGGTCGAACACGACGGACACGGGTTTGTCAGCAGCGACATCAACCTCCTGTTCCGCATGCTGGACGCTCGCCCACTCAAGCGCGCCCTCACTGGATCAGGCTCCGAGCTGGCACTGATCGTCTCCGACTACGTCTACCGCAATGTCGTCTGCCGCTACCCCAGCCGGGTCAGCCCGGACGCCTTCCAGCCAATCAGATTCCAGGTCAAGTACACCAGGGCCCCGGCATGGACCTACCTGCCCGGCGCACCAGCCAGTTAATGGCGCAGCTGCGGCAGGCCATCGTCCTGCGGCGCAGCGCGAGATAGCTGGCAGCTCCTGGGGCGGGCGCGGGTGATCTAGGCGGTATCGGCCGCGGGCCGCGGCGAAGTTCCCGGCAGCATCCCGGTGTGCGCTGCCTCGAGTGAGACGGCAGGGTTCACGATCGCGGCCCCGATTTGTCTCGTGAAGGCCCGGATCGTCGCCTCGGCGACGAGATGCATGACCGCCCGGTCCAGTCCGGCGCCCAGGCTGCCCAGCGGCGGCCGGTAGGCTCCGGACACTGCTAGCACGGTGGCCTGCTCCCCGGCCCGGGTGAGCATGATGTCG
The DNA here is from genome assembly GCA_963798675.1 of uncultured Actinomycetes bacterium. Classification (GTDB taxonomy): domain Bacteria; phylum Actinomycetota; class Actinomycetes; order Streptosporangiales; family Streptosporangiaceae; genus Palsa-504. The sequence goes on from CAWCUJ010000060.1 coordinate 43,009, forward strand.
GCGTCCAGGACCGGTAGGAGCGCGCCTTTTGTCCCGTTGGCTTCCCAGCGCAGTGCCCAGCTGGCCGAATCCTCGTGGGTCGCTAGGTGCCGGAAGTGCACCGTGACGAGCCTGGATATCATCGGCGCGCCCAGCGGGCCGGCCTGGGCCTGGTCAGCGCCCCATTTGTTGGCGTTCTCCGAGGCGCGGTGCAGCAGCCCGGCCTGAGCCAGGTTGGCTAGCCTGGCCTGGGCGGCGTTGAAGCCGACTTCCAGCCGGATCTCGGCGCCGATGAACATAGCGGCAAGTGAACCAGAAGGAAGGCGTGAGGGCATGGGACGTAGGTCCTCACCGCTGGGCCAGAGGTCCACATGCCACCCTGCCGTGAACCTGACATGTTGGCGTTTTGCCGGCGTGTCGGTCCGGGCTGGCGCCCCGCGGCCGGGCAGAATGCAACAAGGCCCCCTTCATGTATGAGATGAAGGGGGCCTTGCCTGGCCACGCCGCACCAGATCGGCCAGTTGCCTGGCTGCCCCGGTGCCGCGCACCGCCCGCCAGTGCCAGACACCCACCTGAATCACCGGCTTCCCGGTTATTCCCGTGTCCCGGGGTTGCCCCCGGATGGTGCCCGTTTCCAACGGTGAAAGTATTTCTACTGCCTTTGCGATGGTCGCGCAAGAGTCTGCGAGAATTCATTTTGAGTTTTTTCCGTGTCCACAAGTTGTCCACAGAATGCCGACGGTTATCGGCATGTCACAGCGGTTGTTCACCGGCTTTTGCACATCCCATCCACAATTCATGGTGGATTACTTGTTCATCGTGATCGGCGGTGGTACGGCTCATGGATGAGGTAGCAGAGCAGCGCCCGACGAAGCAGGTCATCGTCATCCGGCGCGACCTGAGGATGCGCCGCGGCAAGGAGATCGCTCAGGGCGCGCACGCGTCGACGGCGTGGTTGGCCGAACGCGTCATCCAGGGGATGACCCCCGTCGGGAGCGTAGATCACGTCGAGCTCTCTGCGGCCGAACGGGCGTGGCTTGAAAGCAGCTTCCGTAAAGTCACCGTCAAGGTGGGTTCGGAGCAGGAACTGCTGGCGGTCTTCGAGAAGGCGCTCGAGGCCGGGCTGGTCGCGCACCTGATTACCGACCGTGGCCGGACCGAGTTCGGCGGGGTTCCCACCCGTACCTGCCTGGGCATCGGCCCGGATTACGACGACCTCATCGACCCGGTGACGGGTGATCTCGAGCTGTACTGACGGGGACCGTGGCGCCGTCAGGCCGGTTCTCCGAGATCCACGTGTCGATCCGCTCCCACCAGTCGTACAGCCACCGAACCTGGGCCTCGTGACCGGCCGAACGGGGCACCGCGTCGAACGGCACCCGCCACCACCTGGCCCGGATGACCTGGTCGATCGGGAACTTACCCCAGACGTCGCCGAGGGTGACGATGCAGTCCAGCCCGGCGTGCGCCACGAAGATCACGTCAGCGTCAGGACAGGCCGAGATGGCCGCCAAGGTCCCGCCGGGGCGCGGCGGGAGCAGGTTCGGCATGTCCCTGGCTCGCGCGGCTAGGTCCGAACGGCCCTGGTGCTCCAGCCGCCGGATCCCGCGGCGCCAGCGGTGCGGTGTCCAGTTGCCGCCCTCAGGGAAGATGACGAGCGCGCCGTTCTGGTCGAGCCCGCGAGCTAGCCGCTCGATCTGCTCGGTGAAGATCCGCTCGCCGGTCAGGTGGGCCTTGATGAACACGTTCGGCAGCCGGTTTCCCACGATGTCCACGCTGGGGTCGAGTTGCAGCGTCGCCTTCATCACGACCCGCGGCCGCCGCTGGTAAACGCTCAGCAGCTGGTGGACGAGCAGGAAGGAGTCCCCGGGACCGGCGTGCCGGCTGAGCACGATAACCGGCCGGGCGAGCCGCGCCAGGCGCTCCTCCGAGGTGAGTTCGGGCTCGTCGACCTCGACGCGCAGCCCGTAGGTCCGTTCGGCCCCGCGGTACATCAGATCAAGGAACCAGCGCATGACCGCGTAGTGGCGGCTCTGGTAAGGCTCGGTGCGCAGACGGCCGCCGAACCCGCTCGCCACCCACAGCCCCGCCAGCATGAGCAGGGCCATCGTCTCGGCCACGAACCAGACCAGCACGAAGCCCACTAGCCGCAGGCTCCGCATGTGGCCGGCCCGCGACCGTGCCACCAGCCCGAACACCAGGGCAAGCAGCGCCAGGAACGGCGAGAGCAGCAGGAACCCGACCGCGACGATGACCACCAGCGGCGCCAGCACGAGACGGCGGATCGGCCTGGGTGGGAGCATGCACCCCTCCCGTCATCGGAGGTCGGGCGGAGCCCGGCCAGTTCCTCGTCAGCGCCAGGTTAGTTCCTTTAACGATCGTCCGATTACCGCTAAGAGTCGTAGCCGAGGTTGGGGCGCAGCCATCGTTCGGCTTCGCCGAGGTCGATGCCTTGCCGGCGCGCGTAGTCCTCGGCTTGGTCTTTGCCGACGCGCCCGACCGTGAAGTAGCGCGAACAGGGGTGGGCGAAAAGCAGTCCGCTGACGCTGGCAGCGGGGGTCATCGCAAAGGATTCGGTGAGGTTCATGCCGAACTGCGCGGCGTCGAGCAGGCCGAACAGGGTTCGCTTGCGGCTGTGGTCGGGGCAGGCGGGGTAGCCGAACGCGGGACGGATGCCGCGGAAGCGCTCGGCGTGCAGGTCTTCGACCGGCGGGTCAGCATCCGGTTCGTACCAGTCGCGCCGGGCCTGCAGGTGGGTATGCTCGGCGAATGCCTCGGCGAGCCGGTCGGCCAGTGCCTTGACCATGATCGACTGGTAGTCGTCGCGGTCGGCTTCGTAACTGGCGGCAAGTTCGGCCGCACCGTGGATGGCGACGGCGAACCCGCCGAGGTGGTCTTCGGCTGGGGCCACGTAATCGGCGAGGCACCGGTTCCGCCGGCCTGCGGGCTTGGCGGTCTGCTGGCGCAGCATCGGCAGCCTGATGCTGCGGCCGTTGGGGTCGATCAGGATGTCGTCGCCGTCGGATCGTGCGGGCCAGAAGCCGTAGCCGCCGCTGGCCTGGAACTGGCCGTCGGCGATGATCTGATCGAGCAGGGTGTTGGCGTCGTCGAAGAGGTCGCGCGCGGCCGGCTGGCCGAGGATCGCCGGGTACTTGCCCTTCAGTTCCCAGGCCAGGAAGAAGAACTGCCAGTCGATCATCGCGCGCAGGCTGGTCAGGTCCGGCTGGACGGCGCGGACGCCGGTAAAGGCCGGGACGGGCAGGTCGTCGAACGGCACCCGGTCACGGTTCGCGCGGGCTCGTCCGAGGGTCAGGAGAGGACGCTGCCGCTTGTTCTCGTGCTGTTCGCGCAAGCGTTGCTGATCGGCGTGGTTGCTGGCGGCCAGCGCCTGGGCCCGGTCGTCGTCGAGCAGGTCCGAGACCACGCCGGCGACGCGGGATGCGTCGAGCACGTGCACGGTGGTGCGGTCGTAGGCCGGGGCAATACGCACCGCGGTGTGCTGGCGGGAAGTGGTGGCGCCGCCGATGAGCAGCGGCAGTTTCAGCCCGCGGCGCTGCATCTCGGTGGCGACGTTGACCATCTCATCCAGCGAGGGAGTGATCAGCCCCGACAAACCTACGGCGTCCGCGCCTTCGGTGACCGCGGTGTCGAGAATGACGGCGGCGGGGACCATGACACCGAGGTCGATGACCTCGTAGTTGTTGCAGCCCAAGACGACTCCGACGATGTTCTTGCCGATGTCGTGCACGTCGCCCTTGACCGTCGCGAGCACGATCTTTCCCTGGCCGCGCTCTGCGCTGGCGCGCCCTTCCCGGCGCGCTTGATCCTTCTCCGCCTCCATGTACGGCTCGAGGTAGGCAACGGCGCGCTTCATCACCCGCGCGCTCTTGACTACCTGTGGCAGGAACATCTTCCCGGCGCCGAACAGGTCCCCCACGACCTTCATGGCGTCCATCAGCGGCCCCTCGATCACGTCGAGGGGCCGTGCTGCCTGCTGCCGCGCCTGCTCGGTGTCGGCCTCGACGAAGTCGACGATGCCGTGCACCAGCGCATGCGAGAGCCGCTGCTCCACTGGCGCCTCGCGCCAGGCCAGGTCCACGGTACGGGTCGTTCCGGGTCCGCTCACCGTCTCGGCGAACGTGACGAGCCGGTCGGTGGCGTCGGGCCGCCGGTCGAAGAGCACGTCCTCGACCAGTTCGAGCAGGTCAGCGGGGATGTCCCGGTAGACCGCGAGCTGCCCCGCGTTGACGATGCCCATATCCAGCCCGGCGCGGATGGCGTGGAAGAGGAACGCCGAGTGCATCGCCTCGCGGACGACATCGTTGCCCCGGAAAGAGAACGACAGGTTGGAGATGCCGCCGCTGGTCCGGGTCCCCGGGCAGCGCTGCCTGATCAGCGGCAGCGCGTCGATGAACGCCTTCGCGTAGCCGTTGTGCTCGGCGATGCCGGTGGCGACCGCGAGCACGCAAGGGTCGAAGATGATGTCCTCGGCGGCGAACCCGGCCTGCTGGGTGAGCAGGTCATAGGCGCGGCCGCAGATCGCCACCTTCCGCTCGGCGGTGTCGGCCTGCCCTTGCTCGTCGAAGGCCATCACGACTATCCCGGCGCCGTGGTCCCGGGTGTGCCGGGCCTGCTCAAGGAACGGCCCCTCGCCCTCCTTGAGGCTGATCGAGTTGACCACCCCCTTGCCCTGCACGCACTTCAGCCCGGCCTGCAGCACGCTCCACCGTGAACTGTCGATCATGACCGGGATACGGGCGACTTCGGGTTCGGTCGCGATCAGATTCAGGAAGGTGGTCATGGCCTGCTCGCTGTCGAGCAAGTCGGCATCCATGTTGACGTCGAGCAGGTTGGCCCCGCCCCGTACCTGCTCAACCGCGACGGCGACGGCGCCCTGGTAGTCACCCGATTCGATCAGCCGCCGGAACCTCTTCGAGCCGGTGACATTGGTGCGTTCCCCGATCATCACGAACCCGGTATCGGCACCGATCTCGAAGGGCTCCAGGCCGCTGAACCGGGTCGGCGCCGACGGCGCAGGAACCGGACGCGGCGGGACGCCAGAGACGGCCGCGGCGATCTGCACGATGTGCGCCGGCGTCGTCCCGCAGCACCCGCCGACCACGTTTACCATCCCCGCCGCGGCGAACTCCCCGAGCAGCCGCGCGGTCTCCTCCGGTGCCTGGTCGTAGCCGCCGAACGCATTCGGCAGGCCTGCATTCGGATGGCACGCCGTGTACGTGTCGGCCAGGCGGGACAGCTCCGTCACGTACGGACGTATCTCCCCGGCGCCCAGTGAGCAGTTCACGCCGACCACCAGCGGATCGGCGTGCTCGATCGAGGCCCAGAACGCCTCCAGCGTCTGCCCGGACAGCGTGCGCCCGCTCAGGTCGACGATCGTCACCGAGATCCACAACGGCAGGTGCGGAGCGGTATCGCGGGCGGCAGCGATGGCGGCCTTCGCGTTCAGCGTGTCGAAGATCGTCTCGACAAGCAGCAGGTCCACGCCGCCGTCGGCCAGCGCCGCCACCTGCTCGGCGTACGCGGCGTAGACCTCATCAAACGACACCGCCCGGTAGGCCGGGTCTTCTACCCGCGGCGACAGTGACAGCGTGACGTTCATCGGACCGATGGCCCCGGCCACGAACCGGCCTCCTGCCTCATCCGCCGCCTGGCGTGCCAGCCGGGCGCCGCGCAGGTTCATCTCAGGCACCAGCGACTGCAGGCCGTAGTCCGCCTGGCCGATGCTGGTCGCGGTGAACGTGTTGGTCGTGATGATGTCCGCACCCGCCGCCAGGTACTGCCGGTGGATCTCACGCACAACGTCGGGACGGGTCAGGTTCAGCAGGTCGGGGTCACCGGTCACATCCCGCGGGTGATCACGCAACCGCTCACCGCGGTAATCGGCCGCGGTAAGACCGGCACCCTGCAGTATGGTGCCCCAGGGCCCGTCCAGCACGACAATGCGTTCGTCAAGGAGCTTTCGCAGCCGCCCTCGCGCACCTGCCCCTGGTGAAGTCACCGCCACCGGGTCACCTCCTGTAGTAGGAGGCGCCCTTGATGCACGAACCAGGCCGAGCGTGGCGGGCCCAAGCCCGTTGCAGCGCCTCTCGGCCTAGCACCACCATACCCGGACAGCCGGGCGCACCACCCGAAGGCCAGGTTAGCTCCTGGCCAGCGCGGTGAGATAGCTCGCGGATGCCGTGTACGCACGCTCGATACTCAGCCCCACCCTGGCCTTGTCCCGGTACCGGAACTGTTTCAGACCCGGCGGGAGCCGGTCTCCGCCGGTCGGCAGCACGTGCACCCGAACATTGTCCGGCAGCGACGACATCTCCTCGTGGAACCGGTGCCTGCGGGCGATTTCGAACGCCACCAGCCCCACCTCCCACGGGCGAGTGGGCACCGCGAGCGGGCTTTCGATCCGGCCGACCTGCAGCACGTAGACCGTGCTGGCGCCCAGCATGACCGCCCGCCCGACCGGGATCGAGTCGACCAGGCCGCCGTCGAAGTAGTGGGTGCCGCCGATCTCGACCGGGGGCAGCAGCCCGGGCACGGCGCACGAGGCCATGACCGCGGGCACCACCGGCCCGCGGTCGAACCAGCGGGCACTGGCGCCCTCGATGCTGGCCGCCACGCACTGGAACGGCAGCTCGAGGTCGGCGAACTCAGGACCGGGAAGCGCTCCGGCCAGCACGCGGCGCAGCGACTCGAACGAGTGCAGATGGGTGCCCGAACGCACCAGCCGGACCGCCCGGCTCCAGAGCTTCTCGCTGAAGGCCAGCCGCAGTTCCTCGCCCTGCCACATCCGGCTGAGCCGGTCAGCCGCGGCCGCCGGGTCGGCCGCCACGAGCACGCCGTTCAGGGCGCCGATCGAGGTGCCCACCACCAGGTCGGGCTTGATGCCGGCTTCGGCCAGCGCCCGGAGCATGCCAACCTCGTGCGCGCCGAGCAGGCCTCCGCCGCCGAGGACGAACGCCGTGGTCATGACCGCAGCTTAGCCGCGCTTGATGGTCAGGCCCAGGGAGGCGAACTGGTCGAACGGCCGGTGGTAGCCGCGCTCGATGTGATGGATCCCGCGCAACACCGAGGGCCGGTCGGCCACGGCCGCGGCCAGCACCGCGGAGAACCCGGCGCGCACGTCGGGCAGCGTGACGTCGGCGCCGCGCAGCTTGGACGCGCCCCTGATCACGGCCGAATGCACCGCGTTGGTGTCGTGGAAACGGCACGCGGGGCCGCCCAGGCAGGCCGCGAACGTCTCGATCTCGCAGCCCATCTTCTGCAGTGCGGGCACGTACACGAGGCGGTTCTCGAACACCGTCTCGTGCAGCACCGACATCCCTTCGGCCTGGGTGAACAGCACCATCAGCGGCTGCTGCCAGTCCGTCATGAACCCCGGGTGCGTGTCGGTGTGCACCGCGGCGGCGCGCAGGCCGTCCGGCGCCGACGCGGTGATCCACTCGTCGGTGATGTCGATCTGGGCGCCCATCCGGGCCAGCGTGGTGATCGCCGTGACCAGCCGGTCCTGCGGGCAGCCGTGCACCCGGACCTCCCCCCCGGTGATCAGCCCGGCTACCAGGTAGGAGAACGCCTCGAGCCGGTCGCCGACCAGCCACCGCGACGCGCCGCGCAGCCGCGGCACGCCCTCGATGACGATCCGCCGGTCCGGACTGAGCTCGATGTGCGCGCCCATCCGCTGCAGGAACAGCGCGAGCTCCACCACCTCGGGTTCGGTGGCGGCGTTGCGCAGCACCGTCTTCCCCTCGGCCAGCACCGCGGTGAGCAGCACCGTCTCGGTCGCGCCCACGCTGGGGTACGGCAGGTCGATGCGCGCGCCGTGCAACCGGGACGCCCGCGCGGCGATGCCGGCCGGGCCCGCCTCGACCTCGGCGCCGAGCGCGCGCAGCGCCGCGACGTGGAAGTCGACCGGCCGCCGCCCGATCGGGTCGCCGCCGACCAGCGGCACGAACGCCTCGCCGGTCCGGTGCAGCAGCGGCCCGAGCATCAGGATCGGGATCCGGTTCAGCCCGGTGAACGCCTCGGGGACCCGCGGCTCGACCGCGTTCCCCGGCTCGACCGTGATGTCGGTACCAGAACGGGCCACCTGATACCCGGTGGCCGCCAGCATCGCGGCTGTGATGTCGACGTCGCCGACCTCGGGGGCGTTGCGGATCGTGCTCGGCCCGTCGCCGAGCATCGCCGCGACCATATGCTTGGTCACCGCGTTCTTCGACCCGCGTACGCCGATGTCGCCGCGCAGCGGCCCGGACGGTTCTACCTGCCAGGTCTCATTCACGCTGACCACTGTAGGCGGGCGATGCCTCAGCCAGAACATTTGTGCCGAACGGACCGGGCGACCCGTTCCCGCGCCGGCTAACCCGGGTAGAGGTCGGGACGTGGACAAGCTGCAGGCGTACCGGGACAAGCGAGACGCTGCTCGCACGCCCGAGCCTGTCCCTGCTGAAACGGTTGGGGCTGAAACGGTTGGGGCTGAAACGGTTCGGGCTGAACCGGTTCCGGCCGGGGAGAACATTGACGGCGGCACGTTCGTGATCCAGGAGCACCACGCCCGGCGGCTGCACTGGGACTTCCGGCTTGAGCGCGACGGGGTGCTGGTGTCCTGGGCGCTGCCGAAGGGGGTGCCCGCCGACCCGGCCGTCAACCACTTGGCCGTGCACACCGAAGATCATCCGCTGGAGTACGGCAGCTTCGAGGGGGAGATCCCGCGTGGGGAGTACGGGGCCGGCCCGGTCACCATCTGGGATCACGGCACCTACGAGACGCTGAAGTGGGCGCCGAAGGAGGTCAAGGTCCGGCTGCACGGACGGCGGGTCGCCGGGGAGTTCGCGCTGTTCCAGACGCGCGGCAACCAGTGGATGATCCACCGGGACCGCCAGCCGCTGCCGACCGGGATCCGGCCGATGCTCGCGACGTCGTGGGCGACGCCGCCGCCCGACGACGGGAACTGGGCGCTGGAGATGAAGTGGGACGGCGTGCGGGCGCTGGCCTTCATCGAGCGCGGCCGGGTCCGCCTGATGTCCCGGACCGAACGCGACATCACCGTCGCCTACCCCGAGCTGGCCGGCCTGGGCAACGCCACCGACCACAAGCAGCTGGTGCTCGACGGGGAGATCGTGGTGTTCGGCGAGGGGGGCTGGCCCGAGTTCGAGGCGCTCCAGCCGCGCATGCACGTCACCGACGCGTCGCAGGCGAAAATGCTGGCCGGGCAGAACCCGGTGACCTACCTGGTGTTCGACGTGCTGCAGCTGGACGGTCGGCCGCTGCTCGAGGAGCGGTACTCCGAGCGCCGCGCGCTGCTCGATGAGCTGGGCCTGGCCGGTCCTTTCTGGCAGACCCCGCCGTCGTTCCCCGGCGAGGATTTCCCGGCCGTGCAGGCCGTGTCGCTCGAGCACGGCATGGAAGGCGTGGTGGCCAAGCGGCTGGACTCGAAGTACCTGCCCGGAGAGCGGACCGACCACTGGCGCAAGATCAAGAACCTGCGGCGCCAGGAGGTCGTCGTGGCCGGTTACAAGCCAGGAAAGGGCAACCGGGCGGGCCAGGTCGGGTCGCTGCTCATCGGAGTGCGGGACTCCTCCGGGCTGATCTACGCGGGGCACGTCGGGACCGGCTTCAGCGTCGAGACGCTGCGCTTGCTTGGCCGGCGGCTCGAGCCGCTGCGCCGTCCGGACTCGCCGTTCGACGGCCCGGTGCCGCCCGAGCATGCCCGCACCGCGGTGTGGGTAGAGCCACGGCTGGTGATCGAGGTGACCTTCGACAGGTGGACCAGGGCCGGCCGGATGCGCGCGCCGGTCTACAAGGGCCTGCGCGACGACAAGGACCCGTCGGACGTGGTCCGTGAGCCCGAAACCTATGAACGCTGACGCCAAGGTCGCCGTCCAGGTGGACGGGCGGACGCTGACGCTGACCAACCTCGGCAAGGTCCTGTATCCGGAAAGCGGGTTCACCAAGGCCGAGGTGCTCGACTACTACCAGCGGGTGGCGCCCGTGTTGCTGCCCCATATCGCGGACCGGCCACTGACCCTCAAGCGCTATCCCGAGGGCGTGGACGGCGAGGCCTTCTTCCAGAAGCACGTCACCGCGCACCGGCCGGACTGGATCCGCACTGCCCGGGTCAACTCGGAAAGCTCGCGGGCGCGCGGCACCAGCGTGACGTACCTGGTGGTGGACGACCTGCCCGCGCTCATCTGGGCGGCCAACCTGGCCGGCCTGGAACTGCACACCCCGATGTGGCGGCTGCCGCACGTCCGCGAGCCCGACCTGCTGGTCTTCGACCTCGACCCGGGGGCGCCCGCCAACGTCGTGGACTGCTGCCGGGTGGCCGAGGACCTGCGGCCGCTGCTTGAGGCGGACGGCCTGGCACCGCTGGCCAAGACCTCGGGCGGCAAGGGGCTGCAGCTGTACGCCCCGATCTCCGGCCTGACCTCCGCTCAGGCCAGCGACCAGGCCCGGATGTACGCCGAACGGCTCGAACACGATCAGCCCCGGCACGCGGTGTCGCGGATGACCAAGGCGCTGCGCACCGGCAAGGTCCTCATCGACTGGAGCCAGAACAACGGCGCCAAGACCACCGTCGCCCCCTACTCGCTGCGGGCCCGCCAGTTTCCCACCGTCTCGACCCCGGTCAGCTGGGACGAGGTGCAGGCGTGCCGCCAGCCCCAGGACCTCTTCTTCACCGCCAACGTGGTCCCCGACCGGGTGGCCAAGCACGGCGACCTGTTCGCCCCGCTGCTCACGCCTGGGCCGCGTAGTAACGCCGGCTGACCGTTCCTTCTCCGCGCCGTTTCCCGAACGGAAACGAATTTCCTTTCGGGAAACGCTGTCACGGGCCACGGGTGGTCTCTGGCGGCCCAGGCAAGCCGGGCCGCTCGCTGAGCAGCAACAGCGCATACGCCGCGACGGTGGAGTCGTCCGTGATGACGCCCTCGCCGATCATCTCCTCGAACCTGGCCCTGGGCACCCAGGCCTGGCGCATGTCCTGCTCTTCGTGTTCCCGCTCAGGCACGCCCGGCTCGAGCCCGGTGGCCAGGAAGAAGTGGCCACCCTGGCTGCTGGTGCCGTGCGCGCAGTGCAGGTACCCGAGCTTGACCAACCTCTGGGCGCGCAGCCCCGTCTCTTGCGCGAGCTCCAGCCGGGCGAGCTCGTCCGGCTCGCCCGACGCCCCGCGCGGGAACCCGCCCTGCGGGAACGACCAAGTCCGCCGCCCGATCGGGTAGCGGAACTCCTCGACCAGGTGGAAGCCGTCGTTCTCGGCCGGGATGACCAGCGCGAAGTCGGACTTCTCGACGAACGCGTAGGTGCCGACCGAACCGTCGCGCCGCTGGATCTCGTCCCGGCGCAGGCGCATCCAGTTGTCTTCGTAGACGACCCCGGAGGCGAGCATCCGGATATCCGCATCGTCGGGCGGGACAGGCATCGGCTAGGGCACCTGCTCGGATCCGGCTGTCGCCAGCTCGCCGACGGTCCCGGCCGCCGCAGCCGGGGGGACCGCGGGCCGCCGTCGCGCCCGGATGCGCTGGGCTAGCGCGGTAACGCCGAAGGCGCCGGCGATGGGCAGCGTGACCAGGGCGGGCAGCTGATAACGCCAGGAGAACTCGTACAGGTCCGCGCCGAGCAGCACGGCGACCGCGGACCCGGTGAGCAGCAGGCAGGCCAGGGCGAGTCCCGGGTCACGGCGCCGGCCGAAGGTGAAGATCCCGGCGAGGCCGGCCAGCAGGCCGAGCAGGAACACCGGTCCCGGCGTGTACCCGCCGTGCAGCTGGTAGTCCCGCAGCGCACCGGCGGCCGTGACGTCCACCCGCGCGTTCCCGCCGCCGGCCCTGGCGAACACGTTGCTGGCGCTGTTCGGGCCGTAGCGGGTGATGCCGGGCGGGTAGGACGGATAGCTGGTCTGGAACTGCCAGCGGGAGACCGGGGTGTCGCCTTCGGCGGTGTTCCTGGTCAGCGCGAAGATCTTCACCGAGTCCTTGGCGATGTCGCCGACCACGCGCATCGGCTGCTGCGCCAGGACGCTATCGGCGAGCCGGCGCTGCATCGGCAGGGTATCGATCAGCAGGCCCACCCGGACATCGACCGGCTGGTACAGCACGCGGGGCGCGGTCTCGGCGTTGACCAGGCCGTCCACGCCCAGCGAAGCGGAGACCGACGGGCTCGGGCACAGCGGCCGCTCGTCCGCGGGGATCTTCAGCGTGGCGCAGTCGGCCGCGTGGGCCGCCCGCCCGTACAGGTACGCGTCGCCCATGTTGGACAGCTCGAAGCCATAGTGCAGGATCACCGCGGAGTAGCTCATGTAGCCCACCACCGGCAGCGCGAAGCAGAGCGTCATGGCCACGCCGTGCAGCAGGCGGGTGCGCCAGCCCGGCGCGACGGCCAGCACGTAGATCAAGGCCGGCCCGATGAGCGCCTCGCCCACCTGACGGACAGGGGCCGACGCGCCGAGCGCCAGCCCGCCCAGGATGACCAGGGCGAGCCCGGGCCTGGGCTGCCAGAGCAGCAGGACGATCCCGGCCACAAGCAGCGCCTCGAACAGCACGTCGGGCATGATCGTCTGTTCCGCGTTCAGCTGGTAGGCGTCGAGCAGCACCGGCGCCACCGCCAGGGCGGCGAGCCAGCGGGTCACGCCGCGGCGCAGCATCAGCGCGTAGAGCGCGGCCGCCATGGCCATCCCGGCGACGTGCTGCGCCACGGCCACGAAGGCCAGGTTCGCGACCATCAGCACCGGGCGCAGCACCAGCAGGGTGTAGCCGATCGGGTCGAAGGATCCCCAGGCGATCGTGCTGAACTGAGTCCCGAAAATGTACTTCTCCGAGTCGATGAACAGCAGCGCGGGCTGATAGGCGACCTGGGCGGCGACGCGCAGCACCAGCCCGGCGGCCAGCAGCAGCCCGAACAGCCAGTGCCGGCGCGCGATGTCCACATCGATCTGGCTCGCAGCAGGCAACGCGGTTTCGCTCCTGTTGGTCACGCAGAATCCTTTAACCTACGCCAGGCGACCCAGCTGCCGAACCGGTTGGCTGCGACGACCCGCCAGCCGGCCGGGGCGTCCGGCCAGCTGGCCCACGCGGGCTGCCCGGTCGGCCAGGCCGCTTCGACCACGGTCGCGTCGGCCGGCGGCGGTCGGCGAAGGGGATTGTAGAACTGCACCTGCGTCGACGACACCTCGAACGCCTGCGCCACCCGCAGATCCCCGCTGATGCCGAAGGCGACGGCGATCTGCTCACCCGGCTTCAGCTCGCCGACCGCCGCCAGCTCGCCCGTGCCCATCGCCTGGGCCCAGGCCTGGTCGACCCGCGAGCAGTAGGCCGTTATCTGGGCCACGGCCACCAGGCTTAGCGCCGCTGCCGCGGCACCCGCGACGCAAGCCAGGACCCGCATGTAGCGCGCGAGGAGTGCGAAGTAGACCCACACGAGGAGCAGGCCCAGCGCCGCCGCCGTCGCTACCATGACGCTGGCGTGGTTCCAGTTCTGGGTCAGCACGGCAGGTTCGCCGAAGTTGAACCTCTTCCCGAACCCCGTGGGCAGGGACGTTCCGGCGTACACGGCCACCGTCACGGCGGCCACCAGAGTCAGGCCCGCGACGCAGGCGGCGGAGGCGAGGATCGGCCGGGCCGCCGCCCGGAGCAGCACCACGGCACCGACCAGGAAGAACGTGACGATCATGCCGTCCAGGTAGCGCCCGGAGGCCCAGGTCTGCGTCTTATCGGCGGGCAGCGCGGCCGGCGCGGTGCAGGCGATCAGGACGGTGACCCCGACCGACAGCGACGCCATGACCCGCAGGTCGGTCCGCACGCCGCGCCGCGCGGTACCGGCCAGGGGTGACGACCCCCCCAGACCCCCCCGCACGGCGACGGCCACCGCGGCGACCAGGCCGATCCCGGCGATACCCCAGCTGTCAAGCACCAGCCGCCACAACTGGCCGCCTGCCATCTCGGCCACGTGGATGGCCCCGTACACGCTTCCCAGCGTGCTCACCAGCTGGCCGGAAAGGTTGCGCGTGCCCTGCGGGTAAAGGGCAGCGGCCAGATAGCGGTCCAGCGCCCAGCCCGCGCCGACGGTCACCAGCGTGGTCAGCGCGGCCGCGGCCACGCTGCCGCGGGCGGCGGGCCGACGCCAGGCGATGAATACGGCCACGGCGGCGAAGCCGGCCAGCAGCACCAGGCCCCGGGAATGCACCGCGTAGGCATAGCCGGACAGCACGGCGGAACCGACGGCCGCCGCGTACCGCGCCCGCGGCGAGGTGGCCACCAGCCAGCTGTGGGTGGCCAGCAGCCAGGCCAGCGTGACCACCGGGAAAATCGCGTCGGCTATCGCGTACTCGCTGTAGAGGAACCCGGCGGGCAGCAGTGCCGCGACCATGGCCACGCCGTAGGCGGCCGGGCGGCCGAGCCCGAGCCGACGGCAGACCAGGTAGCCCAGCGGCATCACCGCGGCGCTGACCGCCGCGTTGATCAGCAGCACGGCGTGATACACGGCGGCGGGACTGCTGGTGAACCAGTACACCGGCGTGATCAGCAGCGGATAGCCGCCCTGGTACAGCGTGTTGCCGGAGAAGTCGGCCGCCGGGCCGCCCGCGAGGAACCGCGCCGCGATCAGGTACGCGGTCTCGTCGGGATTGTCCAGCGGCACCGCCTGCCCGCGGCTAAACCACGCGCGCAGCCCGGCCTGGCCTAGCCAGCCGGCCACCAGCAGCAGCGCGAACAGCCACTTCCTGCGCCGCCGGTCAACCGTGGCCCCGATGGCCTGGTCGAGGTGGGACCTGACCGCGACGGAACCCTCGTCGGCGCCGCCCTGGGCGGCCGCAGGCAATACGGTTTCGCTCCTGTTGGTCACGCAGAATCCTTGCCATGAGTCGCGTCAGGCAGCGGGACATGCCGCGCTCGTTTGCGCGGGCGCCTTCCTGGCAGGGCTCATTCTGCCGCATCAGGAGGTGACAGGTGGGACTATGAGTGAGATTTGATTAGCGTCGCTACCAGTCGCGACCCGTTTGTCACGGCGCGGCCTTGTCAGTCCCCGTCATTACCATCACGGCATGCCTGGATCAACGCCCCCGAGCGTCCGCGGCCCCGATGGCGATATCTGGGCCATCCTGCGACGGCGGATCTGCCTGTACCCACTCGAGCCGCCGGGCCGCCCGGGCATCTGCGCCGTCTGCCGCGGCCCGGCGCGCCCCGGGTTCGCCCGCTGCTATCGGTGCGCGCAGCACGACCTGCTCGGCCGGAGCCTGCTCGCCGACGCCGTGGTGCCCGTCTCTTACGCGGTCAAGGGCACCGCGTTCGCCGCCCATCTGTGGCGCTACAAGTCCTGGCGGGCGCCGAGCGCCGCCGCGGGGACATCGCTGCTGGCCCTGCTGCTCGCGTTCCTGCACGATCACGGGGCCTGCGTGTGGCGGCACGCGGGCATGCCCGCGCCCGGCCGGCTGGCCGTGGTGCCGACCGGCTGCGGCCGCCCGGGGCCGCACCCGCTGCTCGAACTGTCCGTTCCCTACCTGCGGCTGCCGGTGACCCGGCTGGTCATCCGGCCGGGGGAGCAGGGCCGTGACCCGAACGCCAACCGGTTTTCTGCCGAACGGACCGGGGCGGGAGCCAGTGTGCTGCTGCTCGAGGACACCTGGGTATCGGGCGCAAGTGCCCAGTCCGCCGCCGCCGCGCTCAAGCGAGCGGGCGCCCGCCATGTCGCGGTCGTGGCGCTCGGCCGCCACATCGACCCGGCGGACCGGCTGGGCGGCCCGCTGGCCGCCCGGCTCGCCCCGGCCCCTTACGACGTGGCCAAATGCGCCGTACACATCCAAACCTGAGCCCGCTGGGCAATAGGTTTTTTGGGTCGCTAAGGGTGCAGAGCGCTTTATCGTGATAATAGTGTGATGAGCGGCAGTGGCAATCATTGATTCTTTTCCGTGCACTAAGGAAATAGTACTGGTTTAAACGCTCGCTGCATTGAATAGGTGGCCAAGCGCACTAGTCTTGCTCTAGCTTTTGGTCATGAATGACCTCCAGATCGCAGCCGCCCTGCGTGCGGGCTCACCTGATGCGATCGCCGAGCTCTTTGACGCGTACGGTGACCGGCTCTTCCGATACTGCTGGAGCATGCTGCGGAATCGCGAAATAGCGCAAGTCGCGCTGCGCGATACGCTGCTCGCAGCGCAGGCGCACATCGCTCGGCTGGCGGACCCGGAATCGCTTGGCCCGTGGCTTTACTCGCTCGCCCGCGCGGAATGCCGCAGGCGCCGGGCCGCGCCCGCGGCCGAGGCCGACGAGAAGCCCGTCCGGCCCGGCCAGCGTGACGCTGATTCCCGGCTGATGGCCTGGAACGCGGTCATGAGCATGGAAGCCGCCGAGTTCGAGGCGCTTGATCTCGCCTGCCGGCACGACGTGGACCTGGCGCTGGTACTGGGCCTGCCGGCCGAGGAGGCTCAGGCCGTCCTGGATGGCGCCAGGCAGAGCCTGGAGCGGGCGCTCGGTGCCGAGATCCTGGTCAGCCGGGGCCACGCCTGCCCGGACCGCGCCGAGGTGCTGGCCGGCTGTACCGACACCATGACGGCCGCGGTGCGGGAGCGTGTGCTCGAGCACGCGTCCGGCTGTGCGGTCTGCGGGCCGAACCTGCCCCGCAACGTCTCCGCGGCGCGGGTCTTCGCCCTGCTGCCCGCGCCCACGCTTTCACCGCTGGCCCGGGTGGAAGTGCTGCGCTTCATCGATGATCACCGGCGCCCCAGGGGCAGAGCCGGTGAGCTGATCGCCGTCGCGGGCGCGATCGCCTCGGTCGCCCTCGCCTCGGCCTTCTTCCTGGTCGGGTCGGCGGGCCAGCCCGCCGCCGTCCGGGCGATCATGCCCACCATGGCGGCGGCCTCGCCGGCCGGCTCTGCGCAGAAGCCGTCTGGTCACGGCACCGTCGGCGCGGTCCAGTCCCCGGTCCGGTCCGGCACCGGACGTACCCGGACCCAAGTGCCCCCAGGTGCCTCCGGGGCCGGGCTTTCGACGCCGCCGCGGCTGGTCGGCCCGTCCGGCGGCCGGGGCCAGGTCATGATCACCGACGTCACCCAGCCGCTGCCGCCGGCCAAGGCCTCCGGCACGCAGCGGAGCACCCCGCGGGAGCCGGCCAGCGCGATCATCTCCCTCGAGCCAACCGCCTCCGCGCCCCAGATCGTCCAGGTCAGCTGGGCGGCGCGGTCGAGGGGCCCGGGCCATCCGCGGCATCCGCGTCCGTCGCCGTCCACCCCGTCGCCGTCGCCGACCTCCGCGTCGCCGACCTCCGCGTCGCCGTCGGCCCCGGCGCCGGCCACCGGATCGCCCACCGCCCCGGCACCCACGTCCTCGTCGTAGCGCGAATGGCGAGCGCCCGGTGCGGCCCGCGACCGCGCCGGGCAGCAGGCTCGCAGGCCCTAAGCTGGGACGGTGACCGCCGTGCCCCCTTCGCATACCGCGCTGGTCAGGCGCGCGCGCCGGATCAACCGCGAACTGGCCCTGCTTTATCCAGACGTGTACACCGAACTGAACTTCAAGAACCCGCTGGAGTTGCTCGTCGCCACGATCCTGTCCGCGCAGACCACCGATAAGCGCGTGAACATGGTGACCCCTACGCTGTTCGCGCGGTACCCCGCCGCCGCGGACTACGCCGGCGCCGACCGCGAGGAGCTTGAGAAGATCATCCAGTCGACCGGCTTCTACCACGCCAAGGCGAACAGCCTGATCGGACTCGGGCAGGCGCTGTGCGACAGGTTCGGCGGCGAGGTCCCGCCGCGGCTGCGCGATCTCGTCACCCTGCCAGGCGTGGGCCGGAAGACCGCGAACGTGGTGCTCGGGAACGCCTTCGGTATCCCCGGCATCACCGTGGACACGCATTTCGGCCGGCTGGCCAGGCGGTTCGGCTGGACCACGAGCACCGATCCAGAGAAGGTCGAGGCCGAGGTGGCCACGCTCATCCCGCGCAAGGACTGGACGATGCTCTCGCACCGGATGATCTGGCATGGCCGGCGAGTCTGCCATTCCCGCAGGCCCGCCTGCGGCGCGTGCGGGCTGGCCCGGCTCTGCCCCTCCTACGGCGAGGGTCCCACCGATCCGGAGGTGGCCGCGAAGCTCGTCAAGTCCGGACCGTTCTCGTGACCTCCGGCGAGCCCGTGTCAGCCGGGCCCGTGTCAGCTGGCCCGGTGCCTGCGTGGCTGCGCGAGCTGGCGGCCGCAGCCCAGGCGATGGAGATATCCCCGCGGTTCATGCCGCCCGCTGCCGGCGGCCGGGCGTCGGCGGTGCTCGTCCTGTTCGCTGACGGCCCGGATGGCCCGGACCTCCTGTTCATCCAGCGTAGCGAGGAGCTCCGGCTGCACGCCGGCCAGCCGGCCTTCCCCGGCGGGGCCATCGACGCTGGAGACGGGGGACCGGTCGGGGCCGCGCTGCGGGAGGCAGTCGAGGAAGTCGGCCTCGACCCGAGCGGTGTCGACGTGGTGGGGACCTTGCCTGAGGTGTTTATTCCCCCGACGGGCTTCCGTGTCGTTCCCGTCCTGGCCTGGTGGCGGCGGCCGTCCGCGGTCGCCCCGGTAGATCCGGGCGAGGTGGCCGCGGTCAACCGGGTCAGCGTCGCTGAGCTGGCCGATCCCGCCGCGCGCCTGATGGTCCGCGTGCCCGACGGGCGGATGACCCCCGCGTTCCGGGTCAAGGGGATGCTCATCTGGGGGTTCACCGCCGCGCTGGTCGACCGCCTGCTCGCCCTCGGCGGCTGGGAGAAGCCGTGGGATGTCACCGCCATCATGGATTTGTGAGGTCGCTGACGGGCCATCCAGCGGCTAGGACGCTATACCGTTATGGTCGTGCGCGGTGATGTGCTCGACCTCATCTTGATCGTGGTTGTGGCCGCGTTCGCGGTGTCCGGTTACCGGCAGGGTTTCATCGTCGGCGTGCTCAGCTTCTTCGGCTTCGTGGGCGGCGCGCTGCTCGGCGCGGAGTTCGGCCCGAGCATCTCCCGTGCGCTGGTCGGCGGGCAGACACAGCAGGATGTCATCGCCGTCGTCCTGCTGGTGAGCTTCGCCGTGCTCGGGCAGTTCATCGCCTCCTCCATCGGCGCGGCCATGCGGTCCACGGTCACCGGGCGGTCGGCGACGGTGGTCGACTCCGTGGGCGGGTCCATCGTCTCCATGGTCTCCGTGCTGCTGATCGCCTGGGTGGTCGGATCGGTGCTGAACGGGTCTCCGTTCCCGGTGGTCGACCAGCAGGTGAACAACTCAGTCGCGCTGCAGACGCTTGACAAGTTCATGCCCTCGCCCGCGAAGACCATGTTCTCCGACTTCCGCAGGCTGCTGGCTAGTAACAGCGCCTACGCCGAGGTGTTCAGCGGGATCGGCGCAGAGCGCATCCTCGCCATCCCGGCCCCGGATCCCAACGTGCTGAACAGCCCGGCCGTGCGGGCGGCGGAAGACCGGGTAGTCAAGGTGCAAGGGCTGGCGCCGAGCTGCCAGCGGTCCATCGAGGGCTCCGGCTTCGTCATCTCGCCCCATCACATCTTGACCAACGCGCACGTGGTGGCCGGGGTGACGCAACACCAGACGGTCACTACCGTGGGGGGCGGCGGGCCGATGTCGGCCACGGTGGTGTTCTATGACCCGCAGGTGGACGTGGCCGTCCTGTATGTGCCCGACCTCAACCTGCCCCCGCTGCAGTTCGCCGGGCAGGCCAATCCCGCCGACAACGCCGTGGTCGCGGGCTACCCGCTCAACGCCCCGGACCTGCACACCGTGGCGGCCCGGATCGGCGGCATCCAGAACGCGCAGGGCCCGAACATCTACCAGACCAGCACCGTGACCCGCCAGATCTACGAGATCAGGGCCGTGGTCGAATCGGGCAACTCGGGCGGCCCGCTACTGTCCCCGGCCGGCACCGTCAACGGCGTCGTGTTCGCCGCCGCGGTCGACGTACCCGATACCGGCTTCGCGCTCACCGCCGCTCAGGTGACCGCCGACGCCCGCGCAGGCGCGCAGGCCACCACGGCCGTCTCCACCATGGGCTGCGACTAATCCATCAGCCGGGGGGTCAGGTCGGCGGGCGGGAGGTCGTCGAGCCCGTGCCGCTCGATCCGGGCCGCCAGGTCGTCGCAGGCGGCCAGGACAGCCGGGATGTCCAGGCCGTAGGGATGGTCCCGTTCGTGCCCGGTCGGCGGCTCGGGCTGGTCGTGGTGCGCGCGGACGCGCTGGGCGCCCCGGCGGAGCAGCGCGACCGCGCCGCGGGCGTTGCCCCGGCGGGCGTGGGTCAGCCCGACCGCGATCTGGGCCAGGCCTTGCCACAGATCGCGCTCGCGCGGCGGGCCCGACTTCCAGGCCGCCTCGAGGACCTCGTGCGCGTGGAACGGGCGGCCTTCGCGGAGCAACTGATCGGCGAGCCTGGCCGCTGCGAGCCCGGTGATCGTGAGGTCGTCGGGAATCCTGGTCTGGCCGGCTTCGGGCGCGAAGCGGTCCAGCGGGCGCCCCAGGGCGTCGCGGGGCCGCGCGTTCCGCGGCCGGCCGGCCGGGTCGCGGTCCCGCGTCAACGCTCGGGTTCCGGATCGGCCAGCCAGCCGAGCAGCTCGGTATCCAGGATCTCCGGCCGTTCCTCGTGCGGGAAGTGGCCCGCGCCGTCGATCACCCGCCAGCGGTACGGGCCGTCGACGTAACGGCCGCCGCCCCGCGCGGTCTGCGGGAGCACGCAGCTGTCCAGGGCGCCGTGCAGGTGCAGGGTCGGGGCCTGGATCGCGGCCCGCATGTGCCGGGCGTAGCGCAGGCCGTCGGTCCGCACGCCGCTGCGGGCGAGCCAGCGATGATATTCCAGCGCGGAGTGCGCCACCGAGGGTATCCGCATGGCCCGGGCGTAGATCCGCTCGGTCTCCGGGTCGGGCCAGCCCGGCGCGGACCATCTCTCTAGCAGCCGGCCCACCCGGACGGCGCCGTCCCGCAGCAGCTGGCGCTCGGGGAGGATGGGCAGCTGGAACCCGAGCGCGTAGCCGCTGCGGCGGCCCTGGCCGAGCGGGTCGGTGAACACCGAGGCGCGCATCCGCAGCGGGTGCGCCATCGAGATCACGGCCAGCCGCCGGACCACCTTGGGGTAGTAGGCGGCCAGCGTCCAGGCGACTAGGCCGCCCAGGCCGTGGCCGATCACGATCGCGTTCGCCTCGCCCATGGCCCGGATCAGCCCGGCCGCGTCGGCGGCGGCCGTGACCAGGTCATAGCCGCGGGGCGGCTTGTCGCTGCCGCCGTAGCCGCGCAGGTCCACCGCGACCGCGCGAAAGCCCGCCTCGGGCAGGGTGGCCAGCTGATGGCGCCAAGTCCACCAGAACTCGGGGAAGCCGTGCAGCAGCAATACCAGCGGCCCGTCGCCCGCCTCGGCGGCGTGAAACCGGGTGCCGTTGGCCGAAACCGACCGGTGGGCCCAGGGACCGCCGATCTGGACCACGGCGTCGGCGCCGCCGGGCATCGCGCTCACCTCACTGCGTCTTGTCCGCGGTACTGCGTCTTGTCCGCGGTGAGCTCGGGCTGCTGACCGTCCGCGGTGAGCTCGGGCTGCTGACCGTCCGCGGTGAGACCGGGCTGCTGACCGTTCTGGCGCAGCATCCCCAGCCCCTCGGTCACGGTCTTGCGCGTCCGGCTCAGGCCGGACAGCTTGCGCACCCTCAGCATGGCGATCCCGAGCGCCACCCCGGCCAGCAGAATGTAGAGGCCCGAGACGATGAGGAAGGCCACCCAGGCCCAGATGCCGCGCGCGATCAGGCCATACGCGAGGGCGAAGCTGAGCAGGACGAGCACCAGGCAGGCGACGAAGGCGGCCAGGCCGATCGCGGCGACCGCCATGCCGACCCGCCGCGCGTCGCCCCTCAGCTCGGTCTTGGCCAGGTCAATCTCATACCTGATCAGCTGGGACACGTCCTTGGCGGCCAGGGCGACGAGATCCCCAAGTGACTGATCAGCACCGGCCGGTTCCGGCGTTTCGCTGCGGACCATCGAGTCCATCTCCCATCGTGTGCGGATCACTTATCCGCGCTCCCGCACGGCAATGGGCGCCCGCGTCCGATATCTCCTCGGGGCTAGCTCAAGTTCGGCAAACTCTAAGGCTAGCGTTGATCGTTATCATGGCAGCACCCCGGGGCGGTGCGGCGGCGCCCTACCGGGCGCGCGGTCGATCTGGTACGCGCAACCCATTGACGCCGCAGGCGCTATGAGACATATACACCGGTGTGTGGCGATTCGCCGGATTATAGCGTCACGATTGCGTGCAACCACGAGCCGGCCCGCGTGCGGTGGGCTCGAAAGGCGGCGGGCCCGAAAACAAGCGGCGCCCCTGGCCGGGGCGCCGCCTCGAAACCCACGTCAGGCCTGGCTACCAAGCGTGCACCTTCTCTGTCGTCCAGGCTGACCGCTACCGACCTGGCCTGGCCTGACACGCCTCCCGCGGCTGGTCGCGCGTGGGTACCTGGCTGCCGTGCCCGGACGCTGCTGCGTCCGTACCACCTTTCTACGACGAAATCGGCGACATGAAAAGCCCCACCACGTAACCAATTCGTGATCTTAATCAGTCCCCGCGATCACATGCCGTTAACTAGTGGCTCGCCGCCGCGGCGCTGCACCGTGCGCCGCTGGCCGCTTGAGGCTGGACAGGTGGGGTACGGTGGTATACAGGCGGTGCTCGCGGACAGTGTCGGAACCCCGATCGCCGCCCGGGCCACGGAGTCTTACTAAGTGAAAACTCCTACTGCAGGGTAGCCAATCTGGCGATAGACCCTTCTCAGACCCTTCGGCATATGTTGTAATTCGATTGGCTGACGCCGCAACGGGTGCCTGTGGCGGATACGCCACCGGTGGTCGCGAAAACGACACTGGTGGTCGCATACGGGAGCACTTTGCGGTTAAGCTTAGTCATAAGGACGGAGCCGGCCTCCCCCCCCAGGGCCGGACCGTGCGCGCGGGCGCCGCTCTCCCCCCCGGCGGCGCCCGCCTCCTTTTCCACCATTGTGGCGGAAGTTGACCTCTGTGACCGCTGAGGTTTCGGTCCTGGTTCTCCTGCCACCTCTTGTAACCTGTTCGGCAATTTTGGGATGCAGTGGGCCGGGTGGGTTTATATTTCCTTATCGCGCAGCGGACGTGCCCGCGCAGCAACGCGGGTTAATGAGTGGGGGCGGGCCAGCTTCAACTGCTCCCGGCCAGCAGAGCATCGAGCACCGCCACCGCGCCCCGCTTGGACAGCGGGTGGTTGGCGTTGCCGCACTTGGGTGATTGCACGCACGAGGGGCAGCCGGCCTCGCAATCGCAGCTGGCGATGGCCTGCCTGGTGGCGCGGAGCCAGTCCGCGGCGGCGCCGAAGCCGCGTTCCGCGAACCCGGCGCCGCCGTCGTGGCCGTCGTAGACGAAGACCGTTAGGGTGCCGGTCGCCGCGTGCCTGGCGGCGGAGACCCCGCCGATGTCCCAGCGGTCGCAGGTGGCGAACAGCGGCAGCAGGCCGATCGAGGCGTGCTCCGCCGCGTGGGCCGCCCCGCCCAGGTCGACACCCGCGGCGGCGAGCGCGTCGGCCTGACCGGCGGACACCGTCCACCACACCGCCCGGGTCA
The DNA here is from genome assembly GCA_963798675.1 of uncultured Actinomycetes bacterium. Classification (GTDB taxonomy): domain Bacteria; phylum Actinomycetota; class Actinomycetes; order Streptosporangiales; family Streptosporangiaceae; genus Palsa-504. Next base: position 66,550 of record CAWCUJ010000060.1, read on the forward strand.
GCAGGTGGCGGGGCGGCAGGTCGAGCGGCGTCTCGCCGAGCACCGCGCCGGTGTCGGCGCGCCGGCTGGTGAAGCCGACCACCTGGCGGGTCACCCGGACGTCACCGAAGCGGACCTCGGCTTGGCCCCATGTCATCCGCCGCAGTTCGCCGCGGACCTCGACCTCGGTCACGTCCCTGGCCGTGGTGGTGTACCCCGGCTCGCACGGTTTCACCAGCGCCACCCGGTCGTCGGTGTCCAGCGTCGCCACCAGGTAGCTGTCGCCCTGGTGCACGTAGATCGCGCCCTCGTGCACGATCAGGTGCGCCGAGGGCTCGTCCACCGTGCCGACCAGCCGGCCGGTCGCCTGCTCCACCACCCGGACCGGCGCCAGGCCGGCCCCGCGCAGGCCGGCCGCGTCCCGGCGCATGCTGTACCAGCCCGCCGCCCGGCGGCGCAGCCGCCCCGCCCGGGTGAGGTCATCGACGACCGCCCGGGCCGCCGGGCCGAAGATGTCCAGGTCCGGCTCGGTCAGGGCCAGCTCCGCGGCCGCCGCGCACAGGTGCGGGGCCAGCACGTACGGGTTGGCCGGGTCCAGGACCGTGGCCTCAACCGGGTGCCGCAGGAGGACCTCCGGATGGCGCACCAGGTAGGTATCCAGCGGGTCATCGCGGGCGATCAGGACCGCGGCCGCGGACCGCCCGCTGCGCCCGGCCCGCCCGGCCTGCTGCCACAGCGAGGCCCAGGTCCCGGGCCATCCTGCGATCAGCACCGCGTCCAGGCCGGTGATATTGACCCCGAGTTCGAGCGCGGTCGTGGTGGCCAGCCCGACCAGGCGCCCGTCGGACAAGGCCGCCTCCAAGCGGCGCCGGTCTTCGGGCAGGTACCCGGACCGGTAGGCCGCCACCTTGGCCTGGTCCGCCCCCTGCTCGTCCAGCGGCGCCGCGGCCAGCGACCGGCGCGCGGCCAGCGCGACCGCCTCGGCGCCGCGCCGGGACCTGATGAAGGCGAGCGTCTGGACGTTCTCCCTGACCAGTCGGCCCAGCAGGTCCGCCGCCTGGGCGGTGGCGGTCCGCCGCAGCCGGGCGCCCGCCTCGCCACGGGCATCGGTCAGCGGCGGCTCCCACAAGGCGAAGGCGAGCGGCCCCCGCGGCGAGCCGTCTTCTGTCACTTCCTCGGCGTCGAGCCCGGTCAGCAGCCGGGCGCAGACGCCCGGCGCCCCCACTGTGGCGGAGGCGAGCACGAAGACCGGGCGCGGCAGGCCGTCAGGCGGGGCATGATGCGCCACCACCCGGCGCAGGCGGCGCAGCACGTGTCCCACGTGCGAGCCGAAGACGCCGCGGTAGCCGTGACATTCGTCGATGATCACGTAGCGCAGCCTGCTGAAGAACCCCGACCAGCGGGCGTGTCCGGGCAGCAGCGCGCGATGCAGCATGTCCGGGGTGGTCAGCAGGTACCTGGCGTGGCTGCGCGCCCAGGCCCGCTCGGCGTAGGTCGTGTCGCCGTCGAAGCTGGCCGCCTGCACCCCGGGCAGCCCGAGCGCGCGGATCGACGCGAGCTGGTCGGCCGCCAGCGCCTTGGTAGGCGTGACATAAAGCACGGTGTCGCCCGCCAGCACCGAGGTGAGCGCAGGCAGCAGGTAGCCGAGCGACTTGCCCGAAGCCGCCGCGGTGGAGATGATCACGTTCCGGCCGGCCCGGGCGTGGTCCGCGGCCTGCGCCTGGTGACTCCACGGAGCCCCGATGCCGCGGGCCGCGAAGGCGCCGATGATCTCGGCGGGAACCCAGTGCGGCCAGGGCACTTCCCGGCCGGCCCGGGCCGGGATGTGCTCGACGTGGACCGGGCGGCCCGCCCGCGCGTCATCGAGCAGGATGCCGAGCGCGCGGTTCTCGGCCCGGACGGGGGCGCGGTCCGAAATCCCGGCGCCATTTCCTGCCGCGAGCATCGCAGGTCCGGCCGGGGGAACCGGGGTGATGGTCGACACAGCTTCTTCAGTGTGACATCCCGTCGGCGGATGCTCGGAGATTTTGCGTGTGTCGGCCGTTGGGGGATGCCGGGGGGCATGATTTCGTATAGACATGACATCGGAGCGTGGTTGAATGCCGCAGAGGATCACGCCCTAGGCTCTGGTAGGTCAGCCTGCGAGCCGGGCGGGACGCTGAGATGACGCCATGCATGGCGCTGGAGGATTTGTGGATCTGAAGCTGGGTCACTACAACAAGGACGGCATCGAGGTCGTCGACGTCGAAGGCGAGATCGATGTCTACACGGCACCGCGGCTCCGTGAGCTGCTCATCGATCTGGTCAACAAGAACAATTACCAGCTCGTCGTCAACATGGAGAAGGTGGAGTTCCTCGACTCCACCGGTCTCGGGGTGCTGGTCGGCGGCCTGAAGCGAGTGCGTGCGCACGACGGCTCCCTGGATCTGGTCTGCACGCAGGAGCGCATACTCAAGATCTTCAGGATCACGGGGCTGACGAAGGTTTTCGGCATCCACGAGACGGTGGACGGGGCCATCGCGGCCAAGAAGTCCGAGAAGTAACGCCGGCCGAGATACCCGAAGATCCTGACGAGATGGCCACCGTAGAAGTCACGTTCACGCCGCTGCCCGCGCACGTTCGCACCGCGCGGCTGGTCGCCACCGCGGTAGCGCGGCGTAGCGGTGTGGACGAAGCGCTGCTTGACGAGGTGCGCCTGGCCGTGGGCGAGGCTTGCTCGCGCGCGGTTGAGGCGCACCGGCGGCACTGCCCGGCTGAGCCGGTCAAGATCGAGATGACCGACCAGGGCGAGCGGTTCGTCGTCGTGGTGAGTGACCATGCCCCCACGAGCACCGCCCAGGCTGGCGGGCACCAACGGCCATGGCGTGAGCCAGGGCGTGCCTGCGGGCACCGCGGCCCTGGTCCAGGGCGCCGATGACGCCGGGATCCCGGCCGGGTTCGGGCTGGCCGTGATCTCCGGCCTAGCCGACGACGTGCGCGTCTCGTCGACGAGTTCCGGCGTGAGCGTCCGGATGAGCTGGCCGTCGGCCGCTGCTACTGCCTGAGCCAGGCCACCAGACCGGGCCACCAGCCAGATACGTGCGGCACGCCGGGCCTGCCCCGGGCAGATGCGACTGCCAGTTACCGCCGACGGCCTTCAATGATTACGCTTCTATGTCGCAATGATAACAAGAACATAACGAAATTGTTAGGATTGTCCCCGTGTTCGTGGTTCGGCCCGCGCCTGCGTAGACTCCCGGCCACTCGTTTAGTCCCGATCGGCAACGTCTTCCGTTCGGAGTTCCAGGAGGTCGAATGTTCAGGGATGTCTCGGCGTCGGCGGCAAACTCCGCCAGCGTGAGTGGCTCCAACCTGACCTGGGTGATCATCGTCGCGGTCGTGGCGCTGCTCGCGCTCGGCGTGGCCGGCGTGCTGGTGCGGGAGGTACTCGCGGCCAGCCAGGGCACCCAGAAGATGCAAGACATCGCGCGCGCCATCCAGGAAGGCGCGGCCGCGTACCTGCGCCGTCAGTTCAAGACCCTGGGCGTGTTCGTGGTCATCATCTTCTTCGTGCTCTTGCTGCTGCCGGTGCCGGCGGCGAAGGCGTGCGCTGGGGCCGCAGCATCTTCTTCCTGGTCGGCGCGGCGTTCTCGGCGCTCACCGGGTTCACGGGGATGTCGCTGTGCGTCCGCGGCAACGTCCGGGTGGCGGCCGCCGCCCGGGACGGCGGTGAGCAGCGCGCGATGCGGATCGCGTTCCGGACCGGCGGCGTGGCCGGGATGTTCACCGTGGGCCTGGGCCTGTTCGGCGCCGCGATCGTGGTGCTCCTCTACAAGGGCAACGCACCGGAAGTGCTGGAAGGCTTTGGCTTCGGCGCGGCGCTGCTGGCGTTGTTCATGCGTGTCGGCGGCGGCATCTACACCAAGGCGGCCGACGTGGGCGCGGACCTGGTGGGCAAGGTCGAGCAGGGCATCCCGGAGGACGACCCGCGGAACGCCGCGACGATCGCGGACAACGTCGGTGACAACGTGGGCGACTGCGCGGGCATGGCGGCGGACCTGTTTGAGTCCTACGCGGTCATGCTGGTGGCCTCGCTGATCCTGGGCAAGGTAGCGTTCGGCGACAAGGGCCTGGTCTTCCCGTTGATCGTGCCGATGATCGGGGTGATCACCGCGGTGATCGGGATCTTCGTGGTCGCGCCGCGTAGGGGTGACCGCAGCGGGATGACCGCGATCAACCGCGGCTTCTTCGTCTCCGCGCTGATCTCGGTCATCGGGGTGGCGATCGCCTGCTTCACCTTCCTGCCGGCCCACTTCAGCTGCCCTGGCGGGCATCACCGACCCGGCGATCGCGGCCTACCACGGCAACCCCCGCTGGATCGCGTTCGGTGCGGTAGCTGATCGGAATCGTGCTGGCCAGCGCCATCCAGCTGCTGACCGGGTACTTCACCGAGGTGACCCGGCGGCCGGTGCAGGACATCGCGCAGAGCTCGGAGACCGGCGCGGCCACGGTCATCCTGTCCGGGATGGCGTACGGGATGGAATCCGCCGTGTACGCCGCGCTGCTGATCGCCGCCGCCGTCTTCGGCGCCTACCTGCTCGCTACCGGGAACGCCACCATCGCGCTTGTTCGCGGTGGCGATGGCCGGCGGCGGCTTGCTGACCACCGTCGGCGTGATCGTGTCGATGGACTCGTTCGGCCCGGTAACCGACAACGCGCAGGGCATCGCGGAGATGTCCGGCGACGTCACAGGCGAGGGCGCGCAGGCGCTGACTCACCTGGACGCGATCGGCAACACCACCAAGGCGATCACCAAGGGCATCGCGATCGCGACCGCGGTGCTCGCCGCGACCGCGCTGTTCGGCTCCTTCCGCACCACGGTCGAGCAGGCGCTCGGCAGCGGGGCAGGCTCGTTCAGCCTGTCGGTCGACCGGCCGCCGGTCCTGGTCGGCGTGATCATCGGCGCCTCGGTGGTGTTCCTGTTCGCCAGCCTGCTGATCAGCGCGGTGGGCCGGGCGGCGCAGCGCGTGGTCCTGGAGGTGCGGAACCAGTTCCGCAACCACCCGGGAATCATGGATTACACCGAGAAGCCCGACTACAGCCGGGTGGTCGACATCGTCACCAGGGACTCGCTGCGCGAGCTGGTGACCCCGGGCCTGCTCGCGGTGCTGACCCCGATCGCCGTCGGCTTCGCGTTCGGTTACGCCACGCTCGGCGCCTACCTGGCCGGCCTCATCGCGGCCGGGGTGCTGATGGCGGTGTTCCTGGCCAACTCCGGCGGCGCCTGGGACAACGCGAAGAAGCTCGTCGAGGAGGGCCAGTACGGCGGCAAGGGTTCCGAGGCGCACGCCGCGACCGTCGTCGGCGACACGGTCGGCGACCCGTTCAAGGACACCGCAGGCCCCGCGATCAACCCGCTGCTCAAGGTGATGAACCTGGTGTCGCTGCTGATCGCGACCAGCGTGGTGAAGTACAGCAGTAACGTCGGGCTGCGCACCGGGGTGGCGGTCGCCGCGGTGATCGTCGTGGTCGCCGCGATCGTGATCTCCAAGCGACGCGCCGCGGGCATGGGCGAGGAGGCGCCGGTCGGCGCCGAGGTGACCGGGGCGGTCTCGCCCGCGGTGGAGGGCGCCAGCGCGCCCGCGGTGGAAGGCGCCAGCGCGGTGCCCGACGTCACCAAGGCGACCGCCACGGACGACGCCGAGGACCGCGCGGCGGCCGTCAAGCGAACGGAGTAGCTCACCAGGCCAGGGCGGGCTAGGACGCGGCGACGTCCTCGCTCGAGATGCCGAGCAGGTACAAGATGGCGTCCAGGTAGGGGACGCTCAGCGAGGTGTCCGCCGCGTCGCGTACCACGGGCTTGGCGTTGAACGCGACGCCGAGCCCGGCGGCGGCGATCATGTCGAGGTCGTTGGCGCCATCGCCGACCGCCACCGTCTGGGACAGCGGAACGCTCGGCGTCGGCCGCGAACCTGCGCAGCGCCTCCGCCTTTCCGGCCCGGTCGATCACCGGGCCGCGCAGCCGCCCGGTGAGCTTGGAGGCGGTGATCTCCAGCTCGTTGGCCGCCACGTAGGCGATCCCGAGCTCGGCCGCCAGCGGCCCGATCACCTGGATGAATCCGCCGCTGACGATGCCCGACTTGTAGCCGAGATCGGCCAGCGTCCCGATCAGCGTGCGCGCCCCCGCCGTCAGCCGCAGCTCGGCCCGGACGTCGTCGAGGACCCCGGCGTCGAGCCCGGCGAGCAGCGCCACCCGCTCGCGCAGCGACGCGGTGAAGTCGAGCTCGCCGCGCATGGCGGCCGCGGTCACCTTCGCCACCTCCCCGGCGCAGCCGGCCCGCGTCGCCAGCAGGTCGATCACCTCGTCCTGGATGAGGGTAGAGTCCACGTCCATCACGATCAGCCGCAGCGCGCGCCGGTGCAGCCCGCCGCGTTGGACCGCCACGTCGATGCCCTGCTCGACCGCGGCGCGGGCCAAGTCCTCGCGGAGCATCGCCGGGTCCCCGCCGGAGACGTCCATCTCGATGCACGTCACCGGCTGCTGCGCGAGCCTGCCGATCCGGTCGATGTTCGCCCCGCTGGCCGCGATCCGCCCGGCGATGGCGGTGATGGCGGCGGGTGCCAGCGGGCTGCCCAGCAGGGTGACGTGCAGCCGCCCGGCGCGGGCGCCCGGATCGCCCGCCACCCCCGAAGCCGCCGACCCCGTGGTGATCTCGGCTTCCAGGCCGAGATCGGTGGCGAGCCCGCTGACCGCGGCGTGGATGCCGGTCAGGTCGGGGGGCGAGTCGCAGCCGAGCAGCACCCCGAGCACCAGCCGGCCCCGGATCACCACTTGCTCGACGTCGAGGACGATGAGCGGGTGCCTGGCCAGGATGGCGAACAGCCTGGAGGTCACGCCCGGCCGGTCCCGGCCGGTCAGGGTGATGAGCAGGGAGGTCCGCAGTGTATTCATGGCGGCGTCAGGCTACCCGACCGAGGTTACGGCAGCAGCAGGTGCACGTCGCCGAATTCGTGCCACAGGTACCGGGACCTGATCGCGGTTTCGTAGCAGTGGCTGAGCAGCTCGGGGCCGGCGAACGCGGCCAGCATCCGCAGATGCGAAGAACGCGGCTCGTGCAGCCCGGTGAGCAGGCCGTCTACCACCTTGACCCCGGTCTCCGGCGTGACTACGTGCGACGTCCAGCCCGCCGAGGCCGCTACCTGACCGCCGCCAAGCGCGGCCGTCTCGAGCGCGCGGACCACGGTCGTGCCCGCGGCGATGATCCGGCCGCCGTTCGCCCGCACGTGGTTGACCAGCCGGGCCGTCGCGGGCGGCACGTCGTAGGGTTCCGGGTACGGATCCTCGCCGGCCTCAAGCGAGGACACCCCGGTGTGCAGGGTGAGCGGGGCGATCAGGACCCCGCGGGCCACCAGCGCGGTAACCACGGACGGCGTGAACGGACGGCTGGCGCTCGGCATCTCCGCGCTGCCCGGCTCGCGGGCGAACACGGTCTGGTAGAACGGCAGCGCCCAGTCGCGGCCCACGTAGGAGTACCTGATGGGGATGCCGTGCCTGAGCAGGTAGGGCACCACCGCCACCGAGAGCCGGGCCCGCCACAGCCTGGCGGTGGCCTTGCCCTCCAGGGTCAGGACCGCGCCGGAAGGCAGGCTGATGAGCTGACCGGGGAACCCGCGACCGTTCGGCATCGAGATCTTGTCCTTGACCTGCCGGAGCTCTACCAGCCACGCACCGTCGGGGCGCGGGCTGGAGAAGTGCACGGCCAGCCTGCCGTCGCTCCCCAGGGCGCGTACCTGGGCCGGCAGCGTCGCGGTGGCATTGACGACCAGCAGGTCGCCGGGGAGCAGCACGCCGGGCAGGTCGCGGAAGCCGTGATGGCCGATCTCGCCGGAGGACCGGCGGCTGACCAGCATCCGGACGCCGTCCCTGGCCAGGCCGCGCGCCTCAGGCGGGTCGTGCGCCTCAAGCTCCGCGGGCAGGGTGAAATCGGTGAGCACGGGATTACCTCGCGGCCGGCATCAGGTGAGCCGCGCGGTACCGGCCGCTCGGCAGGCGCTGCGAGATGAGCCTGACGAACGCGGGGACGACCGAGGTGGGCTCCGGGCGGTCCGATATGTCCGTCCCGGGGAAGGCCAGCTGGTGCATGTCGGTGCGCAGGTCGCCGGGATCGGCCCACCAGACCCGGAGCGCGAGCTCCTCGGCGGCCAGCACGTTCGAGGCCTGCTCCAGGGCGGCCTTGGCCGCGCCGTAACCGCCCCAGCCGGCGTAGGCTTCCACCGCCGCGTCCGAGGTGATGTTCAGCACCGCGCCGCCGCCGGTGCGCAGCAGCGGCAACATCAGCTGGGTCAGCGCGATAGGCGCGATCACGTTCACCTCGAACGCGGCGCGCAGTTCGTCGGGCGGGTAGTCGGCCAGCGCGGGCAGCGGGCTGGCTCCCAGCGTCCCGGCGTTGTTCACGAGCAGGTCAAGCCGGCCCGCGGCGTCGGCGGCCCGCCGCAGGGCGGCGCGGTGCGCGGGGTCGGTGACGTCGCCGGCGACGGCGGTGACGCTACCGCCCGCGGCCCTGATCCGGTCCGCCGCGGCGTCCAGCCCGGCGGCGTTCCTCGCGTCGATGATGAGGGCAAAGCCCTCGCGGGCGAGGCCGGCCGCCAGGGCGCGGCCCAGCCCGCGGGAGGCCCCCGTGATCATGGCTGTCGGATAGTCGTTCATGCCTTCGCACGCTAGGCGGCCGCGTGCCCGCGCGCATCGGTCCCATGCCGGAGTCGCCCTAGGCCGATGGTCCTAAGACCGCCGCCCGATGCGGAGCCCGCGCGGTCCGGCTAGCTTTACAACGTGAGCAACCAGCTCGACGAGCTCTACCAGGTGAGCCAGGCGGTACTGTCCGTGACCCGGCAGATGTCCGTCCGTGACGTGCTGCAGGTGATCGTGCGGTCGGCGCGGTCGCTGGTCGGCGCGCGGTACGCCGCGCTCGGCGTGCCCGACGAGGGCGACTCGTTCGCCGAGTTCGTGGTGGACGGGATGAGTTCGGCCGAGTGGCAGGCGATCGGCCCGCTGCCACGCCGTCACGGAATGCTCGCCGTGCTGCTCAACGAGGGCCGACCGGAACGGCTTCCGGACATCCGCGCCGACCCGAGGTTCGAGGGCTGGCCGTCCGCCCATCCGCAGATGTCGCACTTCCTCGGGGTGCCGGTGCGCGACCGGGACCGGGTCCTCGGCATCATCTTCGCGGCCAACAAGACCTCCGCCGCGGCGGCCAGCCGCGGCTTCACCGAGCGCGACGAGGAGATCCTCTCCCTGTTCGCCGCGCACGCCGCGATCGCGCTGACCAACGCCCGGCTGTACGAGCGCAGCCAGGAGCTTTCCGTGCTGCAGGAGCGCTCCCGGCTGGCCAGGGACCTGCACGATGCGGTCACGCAGAAGCTGTTCAGCATCAGGGCGCACGCGCGGGCGGCTGCGGTCCTGGCGGCTAGAAACCCGGTGGATTCGGCCCGGGTCCGGGCCGAGATCGACGTGGTCGGCACGCTCGGCGCCGAAGCTCACGCCGAACTGCGCGCGGTGATCGACGGCCTGGCCCCGCCGGACCTGCAGGCGGCGGGGCTGGCCGAGTCCCTGCGCCGGTACGCGGTGCTGGCCGGGCGGGCGCATGGGGTCCCGGTCACGTTCACCGCCGGTGACCTGCCCGCGCTCGGGTCACGGGCGGAGGCGGCGCTCTACCGGGTGGCGCAGGAGGCGCTGCACAACGCATTGCAGCACGCCGGGGCGTCCGGCGTCCGGGTCGCCCTGTCGAAGACCCCGCGTCAGGTCGTCCTCGAAGTGTCAGACGACGGCCACGGGTTCGCGCCTGAGGCGCCGTCCGGCGGCCTGGGGCTGGCCTCGATGCGGGAGCGCGCAGCGGCCGCTGGCGCCGCGCTGACCATCCGGTCGGGGAAGAGGGGAACCCTGGTGCGGATGACCGTGCCCGTCAAGGCCGTGCCAGTTAGCACGGGGCCTGTCAGCACGGGGCCTGGCACGGCGGGGCCTGTCACGGCGGGGTCTGGTAGGGCGGGGCCTGTCACGGCGGGGTCTGGTACGGCGGGGCCTGTTACCACGGGGCCTGTTACGGCGGGAGGCGGCCGATGACGCGGTCAATCTCGGTGCTGATCGTCGACGACCACCCGGTGGTCAGGCGCGGGCTCCGGGTGCTGCTCGAGGTGCAGGACGGGATCGTGGTGGTCGGCGAGGCCGGTGACGGCCCCGCCGCGCTTACGCTGGCCGCCGAGCATGCCCCGGACGTGATCCTGCTCGACCTGAAGCTACCCGGCATGGACGGCATCGCCGTCCTGGGCGAACTGAAAGCCCGCGATAGCGCCGCCCGGGTGCTCGTGCTCACTAGCGCCACCGAACCGTCCTCGGCGAGCCTGGCGGTGCGCTCGGGCGCGGCGGGGATGCTGTACAAGGACGTCGATCCAGACGCGCTGGTGCGCGCGGTCCGTTCGGTCCACGACGGTCACCTGCTGCTCGCGCCAGAGGCGGCGGGCTCCCTGGTCCGCTCGGCGGGCACGTGGCCCGGGGCACTTGGGGGTGGCCTGGACGCGCTCACCAGCCGCGAGCGCGAGGTGCTGGCCGAACTCACCAAGGGCCGGTCCAACCGGGAGATCGCGCGGGCCCTGGGAGTTTCGGAGAAGACGGTGAAGGCGCACGTGAGCTCGGTGCTGGCCAAGCTCGGGGTGCAGGACCGCACCCAGGCCGCCCTGCTCGCGGTCAGGCACCAGCAGGGAGCGTAGGGCCTAGTTACCGGTCCGCCCGGGTGGGCTTGCCGGGGTGTGGTGGCATAGGTTCGGTCTCGGCGGCATTCGAGCTGGCGGATTCATTGCGGCGCGTGCGGAGAAAGGGGGCCTGATGTCCGACGAGGTGCTGCGGCTACGCGGCGTTGAGGTCCGGCGGGATGCGGCGGTCCTGCTGCGCAACGTGGACTGGACGGCGCACGGGGACGAGCGGTGGATCCTGATCGGCCCGAACGGAGCAGGCAAGACGACCTTGCTCCAGCTGGCGGCCACCCTGATGTTTGCCACCGAGGGCACGGTCGACGTGCTCGGCGAGCGGCTCGGCGAGGTCGACATCTTCGACCTGCGGCCGCGGATCGGGCTGACTAGCGCCGCGGTCGCCGAGCAGGTCCCGCCCGGGGAGAAGGTCATCGACCTGGTGCTGACCGCCTCGTACGCCATCCTCGGCCGCTGGAAAGAGGAGTACGACTCCGCCGACGTCACCCGGGCGGTTGAGATGCTCGACGCGCTCGGCTGCGCGCACCTGATCAGGCGCAAGTTCTCCACCCTTTCCGAGGGTGAGCGCAAGCGGGTGCAGATCGCCCGGGCCCTGATGCCCGACCCTGAGCTGCTGCTGCTTGACGAGCCGGCCGCCGGGCTCGACCTGGGCGGGCGTGAGGACCTGCTGCGGCGGCTCGCCAAGCTAGCCCGCGATCCCCAGGCGCCGATGATGGTGCTGGTCACCCATCACGTCGAAGAAGTGCCCGACGGCTTCACCCACGCCATGCTGCTGCGCCGGGGGTCGGTGCTCGCAGCCGGTCCCATCGAGGAGGTCTTCACCGCGCGGAACCTGTCCCGGTGCTTTGGCGTCCGGCTGGAGATCGAGCACCGGCAGTCGCGCTGGACCGCCCGGGCGCGCTAAGCGGGGGCTTTACGGGTCAGGGCCGGGGCCTGAGCTCAACGCGTCCGTCGGCCGTGACATGGGTCTCGAAGGATGGCTGGCGGGCGGTGGCGGGCCCGTGAACGACGGTGCCGTCGGCGATCACGAAGGTGGATCCGTGCCAGGGGCAGGCGACACAGGCAGCGCCCCGATCCACGACGATCCGGCCCTGATGCAGGGGCCCACCGAGATGGGAGCAACGGTCTGACAGCACGTTGACCTTGGGTCCCTGCCGGTACACCAGCAGGGACAGGTAGCCGAGCTGGCGCCGGACCGGGCGCCGGTCGGGCAGCTCAGTCAGCGCGCACAGGTCGTGCCAGCCGAGTCCGGCCAGGTGGCTGACCTGCTCGGCGTGGCTAGTGCCCGCGCCGAGCTTGAGCGCCAGGTGGCCGCCAAAGTAGGAGCCGATGGTAGCCATCGCGAGCCCGGACGCGGACAGTGCCCGGCCATAGCCGACCCGGCCGCCGGCCCGCGCGGCGAGCGAGCTGAGGAACAGCGTGGCCGCGCCGGCCTGGCAGACGGCGTGCACCAGGCCGACCCGCTGCTGGTCCCGGTGCAGCGCCGACCAGTCGGCCAGGCCGGTGGCCGCCGCGGGCGCGGTGCCGGCGATCCCGGCCGCGATGAGCACTCCGGCCGCGCGCTCGGTGCCGCGGAACAGGTCGAGCAGGACCGCCGAAGTCCAGCAGCCAAGCGGCAGCCGGACCAGGGCCGGGTGGGCGGGCTGGCCGAACGGGACGCCGTGCAGGGCGTCCGTGCGCGCCCCGGTCGGCAGTGCGCGCACCACGGTGTCGGAAAGACCGTAGACCACGGGGTCGAGGGCATGCGCACGCTCGATGCGCTCGGCGAGGGCCGCCGGCCGGGACAGCAGGGAGGCCTTGCGGGTCTTACGCGCGCGCCGGGCCATGGGGAGGGGGGATTGCCGCACGTGTAATGCGTACCCGTCACCTGCGCCGCCTACCCGCGGGAAGGGGCGCGCTGATCAAGATCGCCGCGCAGCCGGCCCAGCTGGCCGCGCACGATGTCCTCGAGCTTGCGCTGGATGTCCAGCAGCAGCCGCAGCTCGTCGTCTGAGTAACCGGTCGCGGTGGCGCGCCACGCCTTGACCAGCGGTCCGAAGGTGGGCCCGAACGGCCTGTCCAGCGGGGCGAGATGTTCGCCTGGATGCTGAACGGCGCCTGCCGCGAGGACGCAGCCGCCACCCTCGGCCAGCTTCCGCCTCCGCTGCGCCTGTTCTACCGGGCCGTCTGGAAGCCCCGCTTCGACAGAACCCCGCGCTGGAAAGGGGCTCTGGGCGCCCCGCCGCAGCGTGCCCGCGCCGACACGATGGAACATAGAGCCGGTAATAGCCGGTACGGTGGAACATCGTGTCGGAGTGCTGCGGAGCGCGGGCTGGTACGGGTGTGGCGGCTGGAGCTGACGGGGCTGGTGTGGCCCGGGATGCGAGCCTGCCGCTGGCCCCGCGGGCGGCCAACCAGGTCCAGGCCACTGGAATTCGTCCGGGGCTAAGCCTTCGGCCGCTATGGCGGCGCCGACTTCGGCCTGAACCGCAGAGCGCGAAAGGCCCGCGCCATGCCGGAAGGAAATCTACGCAGCGGTCACGGCTTGAATCGGTAGCCCATGCCCGATTCGGTGAGCAGGTATCTGGGGCGCGACGGTTCGGGTTCGAGCTTGCGGCGCAGCTGGGCCAGGTAGACCCGCAAGTAGTTGCTCTCCGTCTCGTACGAGGGGCCCCAGACCTCCCGCAGCAGCTGCCGCTGGGTGACCAGGCGGCCGCTGTTGCGGACCAGGATCTCGAGCAGCTGCCATTCGGTGGGGGTCAGCCGGACGTCACTGCCGTCGCTGCGGATGACCTGCTTGGCCGCCAGGTCCACGGTGAAGTCGGCCGTCGTGACGACCGGCTCGTCCGGTGCGGGCGCCGCCCGGCGGACCGCCGCGCGCAGCCGGGCGAGCAGTTCGTCCATACCGAACGGCTTGGTGACATAGTCATCGGCGCCCGCGTCGAGCGCGGCCACCTTCTGGCCCTCCTGGCCCCACGCGGACAGGACGATGATCGGGATCGACGTCCAGCCGCGGACGCCGTGGATCACCTCGGTGCCGTCCATGTCCGGCAGCCCCAGGTCCAGGATGATCACGTCGGGGCGGTCGCGGGCCACGGCGGCCAGCCCAGTGGTGCCGTCGGTGGCCGTGCTGACGTCATATTCGCGTGCGCTGAGGTTGATCCGCAGCGCCCGCAGGATGGAAGGCTCGTCGTCGACGACGAGCACTCGCGTCATGACCCCGCGCCGAGCGCGGACTTGTCTCCGCTCGCCACCGGGAGGGCGATCTGGACCGTCAGACCGCCGCCGGGTGTGTCCTTGGCCGCGATCCGCCCGCCCATGGCTTCGGCGAAGCCTTTAGCCACCGCGAGCCCGAGCCCCACCCCGGGGTGGCGGTCGCCGACGCGGGTGAGCGGCCGCGCGGCGGCTTGCCCGACGCGCGCACTCGGGAAGGTACTGAACGGCTCGAAGACGCGCTCCTTCTGCTCGTCAGGCACGCCCTGGCCGTGGTCCACCACCTCGAGCAGCACCGTGTCATCGACAAGCTCGGCGTGCAGCTCGGGCGGCCGCGCGGGCGGCGAGTACCGCAGCGCGTTCGAGAACAGGTTGGCCAGGATCCGCTCGAGCAGGCCGGGATCGGCGAGCACCAGCGGGAAGCCGTCGGGCACCGCCATCTCGAGCCGTAGGCAGTCGTCGAGTCCGAGCAGCGCGGCCGGCGCCACCTCGTCGATCGCCGTCGGGCGCAGGAACGGCTGCAGCGATCCCGTGTGCAGGCGGCTCATGTCGAGCAGGTTGCCGATGAGGGCGTCGAGTCGGTCCGCGTTCTGCTCGATCGTCGCCAGCAGGTCGGCCTGGTCGACCTTGGACCATTCCACGTCCGTCTGCCGCAGGCTGCTGACGCTGGCCTTGATCGAGGCGAGCGGCGTGCGCAGGTCGTGGCTGACCGCCGCGAGCAGCGCGGTCCGCATCCGGTTGCCCTCGGCCAGCGCCTCGGCCTGGGCGGCCTGGGTGCGGAGCCGTTCCCGGTCGAGCGCGGCCGCCGCCTGGGCGGCGTAGCCGGCCAGCAAGGCAGGCGTGGCCGTTTCGGCCTGCCCGGTGACCAGCAGGATCAGGTCGCTGCGGATGTCAATGCGCGCGGCCGCGGGCAGGCTGCCGGCGACACCGCTCGAGGCGGCCCGCACCCACCGGCCGCCCGCCCGTTCCTGCAGTTCGGCCTGGCCGCCATGAGTCCTGGTGAGGTGATCGAGAATGGCCGCGGGCGAGTCGGCGCCGCCAAGCACGGTCTGCGCCAGCTCAAGCTGAGCGGCGGCCTCTTCCCTGGCCCGCGCGGCCTGGACGGCACGCCGGGCGGCGAGGTGGACCACGCTGCTGACGGCGACCGCGACCGTCACGAAGAGCAGCAGCGCCAGCAGGTTCCTGGGCTCGGCGATGGTGAACGTGTGCAGCGGCTCGGTGAAGTACCAGTTGAGCAGGAGGCTGGCGGCTATGGCGGCGAGCACGGCGGGCCAGAAGCCGCCGAGGACCGTGATCGTGACCACCGCGACGAGGTAGATGAGCAGGTCGTCAGCCAGGTTCAGGTGCTGCCGCCAGGCCGCGAGCACCGCGGTGAGCAGCGGAAGCGCGGCGGCGGCCAGGATCACGCCCGCGACGAGCCGGCGGCCGCCGATCGCGCCGATCGCGCCGGCCAGGTTCGCCGTCCGGCCTTCGGGCTTGGCATCCGGCGCCGGGTGGCCACCCGGGGTCCCCCTCGGGGTCCTCGGGTCAGGGCGGCCGGCTCGCATGCCCGTATACGTACCCATGCTTACCAGTGTGAGCCGTCGGGCGTACCAGCGGAACAGCAGGCCAAGACCGGCGCCGGCCAGCGCGCTCGCGCCGATGACAATGGCCGCGTGAGCGGCGGCCGGCCCGGTCGGCCGCAGCTGCGCGTAGGGCGGCCGGGAGAAACCGACCGCAGTGAGCCAGCCGATGCCGGCCAGCAGCACCGAAGCGACCAGCTCGGCGGCGAACGACATGACCCCGGCGACGGTCGCGCAGGCGATCAGCACCCCGGTCGCGGGCAGGCGGCCGTGCAGGCCGGCGGCCACCGTGCCCACGGCCAGGAACATGGCGAAGCCGACCGGCAGCGCGTAGGGCGCCGGTATCGCCTGCTGCGGCGGACCGTGTCTCATCCCTTGCTATTTCAGCCGCGCTGCCAGGCAATTCAAGTGGTCTTGACGGAACCTTAACGCCGGGCTAAGAAAGCTTGACGGACCGCATACGGCGGCCCGCCGGCGGGGAGAATAGCGTCGGATGACATGATCAGCACGCGAGGGCCCGGGACGGAGCTGGCAGCCTAGTGGCGATGCGTAAGGCGACTAGCCTGCTCGAGCGCGGTCCAGGGGACGTGGTCCCGGAGACCTTCTGGTACAACGCGAAGCGCCGCCTGCTCGGCCCGCCGATGATCAACGCGCAGCTCCGCGAGCAGCGGCTGTCAAAATTTCTCGCACTGGGCGTGCTGTCCCCGGACGGCATCTCCTCCTCGGCCTACGGCACCGAGGAAATCCTCATTGAGCTGATCCAGCTCTTCGGCATCACCGCGTTCGCGGTGCTGATGCCGATGACCGCGGTGATCTTGTTCGTCATGCTGCTCGTGGTGCTCCTCTACCGCGAGGTCGTCATGGTCTACACCCGGGCCGGCGGGTCCTACGTGGTCGCCAGGGACAACTTCGGGCCGCGGATCGCGCAGGTCGCCGCCGTCGCGCTGCTTATCGATTATGTCGTCACCGTCGCGGTGCAGATCGCCGCGGGCACGGCGGCCGTCGCCTCGGCGTTCCCGGCCATCGGCCCGTACGTCACGCCGATATCGATCGGCGTCATCCTGCTCATGTGCTTCGGCAACCTGCGCGGGATCAAGGAGGCGGGCAAGATCTTCGCGCTGCCCACCTACCTGTTCGCCGGGTCGGTCATCCTGATGATCGTGGTCGGGATCGTCCGCGAGGCGCTCGGTAACCTGCCGCAGCAGAACATCTACGCCCTGCACGGGCTTTACAAAATCGGCCCTGGCGCCTCCAGCTTCACCAGCCTGGTGATCATCTTCACGCTGCTGAAGGCGTTCGCGAACGGGGGTGCCTCGCTGACCGGCATCGAGGCGGTCTCCAACGCCGTCAGCGCGTTCAAGCCCCCCGAGGGCATCAACGCCCGCCGGGTCCTGGTGATGGAGGGCCTGATCCTCGGCACGCTGGTGGCCGGCATTTCCTGGATCGCGCACCTGACCCACGCCGCCCCCTATAAGCTCGGCTACCCGACCGTGATCTCGCAGGAAGCCGACATAGTGTTCGGGTCCGCCGGGCACTTCATGTTCTGGGTGGTGCAGGCGGCGACCGCGCTCATCCTCTACACCGGGGGAAACACCAGCTTCAACGGCTTCCCGTTCCTGACCAGCTTCGTCGCCGAGGACTCCTTCCTGCCGCGGTGGATGATGAAGCGCGGCCAGCGGCTGGTCTTCTCCAACGGCATCATCGTGCTGACGGTGTTGTCCGTGACGCTGATAGGGATTGTCGGCGCCAACGTGAACGCACTCGTCCCGTTCTACGCGATCGGGGTGTTCACCGCCTTCACGATGGCCGGGTTCGGCATGGCGAAGTACTACCACACGCACCAGGGACCAGGCTGGCGGCACAAGCTGGTCATCTGCTTCTCGTCCGGCGTGCTCACCTCGATCGTGGTAGTGATCTTCGCGGTGGTGAAGTTCACCTCGGGCGCCTGGCTGATCCTGATCATCTTCCCGATCGGGGTGTTCGCGCTGATCCGGCTCAACCGGGAGTACCGCACTGAGGCCCGGGTCCTCGAGACCATCGGCGAGCGCCGGGCGTCCTCCGGCGGGGTCCAGCGTCAGCCGAACTACTCCCGCCGTGTGGTCATCGTCTTCGTCGATGACTTCGACCTGTCCACCGTGGCCGCGCTGCGGTACGCGAAAAGCCTGCGCCCCACGGTCGTGCGCGCCGTTCACTTCGTCATCGACACCGAGAAGGCGGAGCAGCTGCGGGCCGCCTGGCTGCCCGATCGCCACGTGTCGCTGGAGTTCATCGACTGCCCGGACCGGAGGCTGAACCGGGCCGCCGCCGAGCTGGTCGGCCGCGAAGCGGAAACGCCAGGCACGCAGGTGACCGCGATCTTGCCCAGGCGCAGCTTCTCGCCGCTGCTCGGCAGGCTGCTGCACGACCGGACCGCCGACAAGATCGCCGGCGTGGTGAGCCGGGTGCCCAACGCCGCGGCCACCATCATCCCGTTCGACGTACAGAACCGGGTACACATCCTGCATGAGCGCCAGGCCGAGCACGACGGGCAGGCGCCCGGATCCGTGACGCAGCCGCCCGGCCCGCCCGCCGACGACACGACGCCCGAACGCCAGGAGGTCCAGGACGTCCAGGCGGCGGAACCGGCCGCGACGCCGGCCGAGGCCAAGCCCGAGCTGCTGCCCGGCGCCGGCACTTACGACCGGCCCGTACCGCCGCCGGACGTCACACCCATCGGCTCGCTGACCCAGCCAGGCCGGGCCACGGTCGAGGGCCGCGTCCGGGTCGTGGAGATCCGGTCGGTAGAACGGAACTCCGTACTCGCCTGCGAGATCGCCGATTCCACCGGTGACCTCACCGCAATGTTCTATGGCCGCTCCCGCATTCACGGCCTGATGTGCGGGTCCCGGGTCCGGCTGCGTGGTCCGGTCGGCATCAAGCACGGCGTCCCGGTCATGATCAATCCTGCGTACGAGCTCATCGTCTCAGGCAGGCCCGCGGGCGAAAACAAATAAGCGAGCCGAACGGTCTGGCGTTTACCGCCCTGGTTAAACCGCTGGGAAGAGCAGCTCGTAAGCGGGATTGATCATCACCGGGTGGCCGTCGGCCCGGATGCCGACCGAGCCCTTGAGCCGGACGCGGGCACCGCACACGATGCCCGGGATGTGCGAGCGCCCGTAGAACATGGCGGTGAGCTCGCCGGTCCCGTCGGATAGCTCGCAGGCCAGCACGGAGTTCCGCTCGACCGGCTTGATCTCCACCATCCGGATGCGGCCCTCGATGGTGGCCCGGCCTGGCTGGGTCAGCGAGCCGATCGGCGTGACGCCAGCTGCGGCAGACGCCGCGTCGGCTGCGGCGTCTGCCGAGGCCGAGCGTCGGCCGTTGGCCTCGTCGGGCGTCCGTCCCTTGAGCAGGCCGCGCGCCTTCAGCGCCGATTCAGGCGCGGGCGCTGCGGCGGCTGGCGACTCCGTGGCCCCCGGTTCGGCGGCGGAGCCGTGCTTGGCCGCCACCCCCGTCTCCTCGGATGTGGCGCGCCGGTCGGCGGTGTCCAGCTTGGTGGTCGCGACCTTGGCGGCATGGCGTTCGGCGAGCACCCGGACGCGGCTCTCGACGTCGTAGGGAATGATGGTCGCGGCCGATCGCGGGATGCGGCTCACCACCGCGGCGATCTTGTCCGCGGTGCGGTCGTGCAGTAGCCGGCCGAGCAGCGCGGAGTAGCTGCGCCGGGGCAGGACGACCGTCACGTGCGTCTGGGGATCGGTCGCCTCGCGTTCGACCAGCTCGGCGGCCGCCCGGGTCAGCCGTCGGTCCGAGCAGTCGATGAAGTCGAGGGTGACGCCGCGGTCCGCCCGGGTCCACTTATCCCTGAGCTTGTCGGCGCGAACGTTGTCGATGACGAAGTGCACCGCGCGGATGGTGGTGGGCCGCAGGCTCCGGGCGTAGCGCAGCGCGGCCAGGGTGGCCAGGTCGAAGCCGTCCACGAAGACGAAGACGGTGCGGCGGCTGTAGTGCGGCGGGGGCGGCGGCTGGTTCTCGCTGATCGTCTCGAGCACCTCGGTCTCGGCCGTGTACTCGTGATTCATCCTGATCAGCGCCGGGACCAGGACGGCGAACAGCACGACCACCACCCAGGCGCCCTCGGTGAACTTCACCACTGCGAAGATGCCTACCACGATGACGGTCATCACGCCGGCCGAGAAGTTGATGATCATCCGGCGTCGCCAGCCCGGCGTCCGGTGCCTGCTGTGGTACTTCGCCATGCCGAAGCCCGCCATCGAGAAGGCGGTGAACACGCCGATGGCGTAAAGCGGGACCAGGTTGTTGACGTCCGCGTCCTTGATGACCAGCAGCGCAATGGACGTGATGGTCAGCAGGATGATGGCGTTGGAGAACACCAGCCGGTGTCCCCGCTTGAGCAGCCACCGGGGCAGGAACGAGTCGCCGGCCACGTAGCTGGTCAGGAACGGGAAGCCGTTAAAGCTGGTGTTGCCGCCGGTGTACAGGATCAGCATGGTCGCGGCCTGCACCACGAAGAACATGAAGTGCCCAGTGGACCCGAACACTATGTTCGCTTCTTGGGCCAGCACGGTCGGGTAGCCGAGCTTATAGGGCGTGGCGTGGGTGGCGTGCGCTAGCCACGAGATGCCGGCCACGAGGATGCCCAGGATCGCGCCCTCGGCCATGAGTACGCGGCGGGCGTTGATGCCCTCCGGCGGCCGGAATGCGCCGACGGCGTCCGAGACCGCCTCGATTCCGGTCAGCGACGCGCCGCCGTTGGCGAACGCGCGCAGCAGCGTGAAGATCATTACGCCGGTGATCAGCCCGGCCGAGCCGGAGCCGAGACCGTAGGTGCCGGGCATCGCGTGCGGGGACTGCGGCAGGTTTCCCAGCACTTCACGGATCAACCCGACGATGATCATCAAGATGACCGCGCCCGCGAACAGGTAGGTGGGCACGGCGAAGGCCCGGCCCGCCTCCTTGATCCCGCGCAGGTTTCCCACGCACATGAGCAGGACCACGCCGACGCAGATCTCGAGCTTGTACGGGCCGATCCCAGGGAAGGCGGAGGCCACGGCGGCTGTCCCCGCCGCGATCTGGACCGCCACGGTCACCACGTAGTCGATGAGCAGCGCGACCGCGCATACCTGGGCGATGCGCGGCCCGAAGTTCTCCCGCGCCACCACGTACGATCCGCCGGGCCTGATGTAGACCATGACGATCTCGCGGTAGGAGAGCAGCACCAGCACCATGACGAACAAGATGACCAGGGTCATGGGCAGGATCAGGCTGAACGCGGCTACGCCGAGCGCGGGCACCAGCACGATGAGGATTTCCTCGGTGCCGTAGGCGGAGGAGGAGATCCCGTCCGGTGACAGCACGCCGAGCGCGAGCGGCTTGGACAGCCGCTGCTCGCCGAGATCCTGGTTGACCAGCGGCGGTCCCAGTAGCCGGCGCTTGGTCGAGTACCAGAACGTATCGGGCAGGCCGCTGCTCCTGTCGAGCAAGGCTGCTGCCTTCCGGGTGGCCAACTGATCTGCGCCCTTTCATCCGGTCTATACGCTTTTGCGACGCCAGAGACTTCTTATCACCCCAGCCGGGATGGGCGTAACCAGGCGGCCCGCGGATGGTGTGCCCCGGGGCATCATGGCCCACCTGGGAGGGGACTACCCCGTACACCGCGTGTTCACCCGCGTGTGCCAAGGTTGCCGCGGACGACACAACCCTAGGCTTGCCGGGTAGCACGTTAGCGTCCGAACTAAAGAGGCTTCTCATGACCACAACACCGGCTGCCGGGCCGAGTGCTCCGGCGGACAAGGCCACGCTGCGCCTGTCGCGGCTGCTTAAACGGCCGGTCGCGGACAGCAGCGGCGAGGTCATCGGGCGGCTGGCCGACGTCATCGTCCGGCTGCGCGGGGCCGACTACCCGCTGGTCACCGGCCTGGTGGCCGCCGTCGGCCGGCGCGAGATCTTCGTGGCCATCGACCAGGTGAGCAGCTTCGACAGCGATCCGCTGCGGCTGTCGAGCGCGCGGCTCAGCCTGCGGCATTTCGATCGCCGGGAAGGGGAAGTCCTGCTCCGGGCTGACGTGCTCGGCCACCGGCTCATCGACGTGGAGAACGCTCGCCTGGTCCGCGCGGCCGATCTCGAGCTGGTCAAGGACGGCGACGAATGGGTGCTGGCCGGGGTGGATACCCGGCGCCGCCCCCGCCGGGTGTTCGGGCTGCTCTCCCCCGAGAGTGCCGCCGACGTCGGCCCATTCCGCGACTGGCACGACTTCGAGTGGCTCATCGGGCACGCGGGCAGCGCGCTGCTGCGCGGGCCGTTTGCCCGCATCCGCAGGCTGAAGCCCGCCCAGATCGCCGACCTGCTCGAGAACGCCTCCAAAGAAGAGGAGACCGAGATCCTCGGCCGGGTGCACGCCGACCCCGAGCTCGAGGCCGACGTCTTCGAAGAACTCAACGAGGACCTGGCCACCCGCCTGCTCGGCGCGCGCACCGACCAGGAGATCGCCGCCGTGCTGGCCCGGATGCACGCCGACGACGCCGCGGACGCGATCGCCGAACTGCCGCAGCGGCGCAGGCAGCCGGTGCTCGACCTGCTGCCGCCCGGCCAGCGAACAAAGGTGCTGACCCTGATGGGCTTCAACAGCACCAGCGCCGGCGGGCTGATGGGAATGGACTTCATCGCGCTGCCCAGCATGGCCAGCGTCAGCGACGCGCTGGGCCGGGTGCGCGAGTCCGCCCTGCTCCAGCCCGAGGCGCTGACCAGCGTGCACGCCGTCGACCAAGACGGCGGCCTGCGCGGCGTGGCCCGGCTGGTCACCCTGGTCCAGTCCGATCCGGACGCCGCGCTGATCGACGTGTCCGACACCGATCCGGTCCGGGTCGGCGCGGACACCGATATCACCGACGTCGCCGTGCTGATGACGGACTACAACCTCATCACCATCCCCGTCGTCGACGACGAGCGCCGCCTGCTCGGCGTGATCACCGTCGATGACGTGCTTGAGGTCGCGCTGCCCGACGACTGGCGGCGCCGCGAGACCGCGGAGCCGCCGGACGCCCGCTATGGGGACGCGCGGTGACGACGCCTGGTGAGCGCGCCCAGCCTGATGTGGGTGTGCCACCCGGCGAGCCCACGCGACCCGTTCCGCCCGAACGACCCGAAGCCTCCCAAGACCACCAGCGTTCTCTGCAGGATCAGGGTTCCCAGCCCGCTAAGAGCCCCGGCCAGGCGCAGCTCGGCCCCCCCGTCGCCCAGGCCACCGCGGTGCTGGACGAGGCCCATCTGGGTGACATCGAGGGCGCGTTCGGCCATGTCAAGCTCGGCGACGTTCAGCAGGCTGGCCTCAAGCGGAAGCTGATCACCTTCCTGGCCATCGTCGGGCCCGGGCTGATCGTGATGGTCGGCGACAACGACGCCGGCGGTGTGTCCACCTACGCGCAGGCCGGGCAGGACTACGGCTACAGCCTGCTGTGGACGCTGCTGCTGCTGATCCCCGTGCTGATCGTCAACCAGGAGATGGTGGTCAGGCTCGGCGCGGTCACCGGTGTCGGGCACGCCCGGCTCATCAACGAGCGGTTCGGCCGGTTCTGGGGCTGGTTCAGCGTCGGCGACTTGTTCATCCTCAACTTCCTGACCATCGTCACCGAGTTCATCGGCGTCTCGCTCGCCCTGCGGTATTTCCACGTCAGCCCGTACATCTCGGTGCCCGGCACCGCGGCCGTGCTGATCGCGATCACCATGAGCGGCAGCTTCCGGCGCTGGGAGCAGGCGATGTTCGCGTTCATCGCGGTGAGCGTGATCCTGGTCCCGCTCGCGTTCCTGTCGCACCCCTACTACGGTCAGATCGCCTACCGCTTCTTCGTGCCCGGGGTCCAGGGCGGGGTGACGTCGACCGCGGTGCTGCTCATCATCGCCATCGTCGGCACCACCGTCGCGCCGTGGCAGCTCTTCTTCCAGCAGTCCAACGTCATCGACAAGCGGATCACGCCGCGGTTCATCCCTTACGAGCGCGCCGACACCACGCTGGGCGCGTTCGTCGTGGTGATCTCGGCTGCGATGATCTTGGCGGTAGCCGTCTTCGCGGTGCGGGGCACCAATCTGGTTGGGCATTTCACCAACGCCCTCGGGGTGGCCGACGCGCTCGCCATGCACGGCTGGTGGTACGGCGCGGCGTTCGCGGTCGTACTGCTCGACGCGTCCATCATCGGCGCGTCGGCGGTCACCCTGTCCACCAGCTACGCGTTCGGCGACGTGTTCGGCATCAAGCACTCGCTGCACCGCAAGTTCCGCGAGGCCAAGCCGTTCTACACCATCTACGCCGCGATGGTCGTGGTCGCGGCGGGCATCGTGCTCGTCCCCGGCGTTCCTCTCGGCCTGCTCACCACGGCGGTTCAGGCGCTGGCCGGGATCCTGCTGCCCAGCGCGAGCGTGTTCCTGCTGCTGCTGTGCAACGACCGTGAGGTACTGGGCCCGTGGCTGAACCCGCGCTGGCTGAACATCGTGGCCTGCTTTATCATCGGCGTGCTGCTCATGCTGTCGGGCACGCTCGTCGTCACCACGCTGTTTTCGAACCTCAACGCGGCGAAGGTCGCGATCTGGATATCCATCGGGGAGGCGGCCGGCGTCGCGGTAGCCGGGGCGTGGGTCTTGCTGACCAGGAACCGGCGCCCGGCACACCCGCCGCACCCGCGTACCACCATGTCCGCCGAAGAGCGGGAGAACTGGCGGATGCCGCCGCTCGCGCTGCTCAAGCCGGTGGAGTGGTCCGCGGGAAGGAAGCTCGCCATGCTGATGCTGCGCGGCTACCTCGTGGTCTCGGTCCTGCTGCTGATCGTCAAGGCCGTTCAGCTAGGCGGCGCCTGACCGGAGCCGCGAACCACGTCCGCACCGGAGTCCGTCCATGATGGGTGATCCGGCGAATTATTTACTCAAAGGACCGTTCTGATCACTCGACGTAGGCTAATCTCACGCTTCGAAACCGGAAAAATTCGTAGCGTTAGAAGGGTTTATTCATGTCCGACCGTCACTGGCCGCGACCCGCGCTGGCCGCCACCGTACTGGCCTTGCTGGCCGCCGTCGTCGGCTGCGGGAACTCGGCCAGCAGCAGCCTGGCCAGCAGCAGCCAGGCCGGCGCGACGCAGACGGCTGGGGTGGCCGCTGCCACCGGGCATAGGGGCTTCACTGCCGCACAGTTGAAGAGTGCGCTGCTGACCAAGGTCAGCGGTAGGCGCCCGGCCGCACCCGCCGAAGCCGGTGCCTACGGGGCGCTGCCGGACGTGCAGACGAGCAAGCAGACCATGAACGGCGTCAAGGTCACCCCGGCCAAGTGTGCCCAGGCCACGGTGACGGGTTTCAACTCGGCGGCTTTCTCGCATGCCCCCGCGTCGGTGGTGACGTTCCGGGTCGGCCGCGACGGCGTGTCCGAAGTACTCGTCTCGGCCACGCCGCAGATCGCGGCCCCAGCCGTTGGCAACCGGCTGCCGGCCGGCTGCTCGCACTACACCGCGCAGGTGGACGGCCGGACCTTCCGCTATTCGGTGCAGGCAGACGCGTTCTCCGGCCTAGCCGATCAGGCGCGGGCGCTGAACGTCAAGGCCGCGGGTTACCCCGAGGTGGACGTCTGGTCGGTGGACTACAAGGCCAGCGGGTTCGTCGGCGCGGTTACCATCGTCGGCCCCGACGCCTCGGAGCGTGCCGCGAAGCAACTGGCCAGGCAGGCTTACGCGGACGCCGTTCAGTCGCTCTCCTAGTTGACCGGTGGTGCCAAACTGGTGGCATGACTGACGCGTCACCACGTTTCCGTTCGGTTCTCGACGGCTTCCCCGCGTATAAGCCTGGCCGGGCACCGGTCAGCGCGACCGGCAGGGCGCACAAGCTCTCATCCAACGAGTGCCCGTTCGCGCCGCTGCCCTCGGTGGTGGCCGTCATCGCCGAGGCGGCGCGGTCGGTCAACCGGTACCCGGACAACGGCGCGCAGGTCCTGATCCAGGCCATCGCGGACAGGTTCGGCGTGCCGCCGCAGCACGTCGTGGTTGGCTGCGGCTCGGTCGGAGTGGCCCAGCAGCTCCTCGAAGCGGTCGGTGAGCCCGGCGCCGAGGTGATCTACGCGTGGCGCTCCTTCGAGGCGTACCCGACGCTGTCGGACCTCGCCGGGGCGGACTCGATCCGCGTCCCGCTGCGCGGGGAGACGCACGACCTGGCCGCGATGGCGGCCGCGATCACCCCGGGCACCAGGCTGATCTTCGTCTGCAACCCGAACAACCCGACCGGCACCGTGGTGCACGCCGCCGAGCTCGAGGCGTTCCTCGACCAGGTGCCCGCCAATTGCCTGGCCGTGCTCGACGAGGCCTACCGGGAGTACATCCGCGACGAGGCGGTACCCGATGGCATGGACATCTACCGGGACCGGCCGAACGTCGCCGTCCTGCGCACC
Organism: uncultured Actinomycetes bacterium; assembly: GCA_963798675.1. Lineage (GTDB taxonomy): Bacteria > Actinomycetota > Actinomycetes > Streptosporangiales > Streptosporangiaceae > Palsa-504. The sequence continues at coordinate 92,437 of CAWCUJ010000060.1, forward strand.
TTCTCCAAGGCATACGGCCTGGCCGGGCTGCGGGCCGGGTTCATGATCGCGCACGAGCCCGTCGCGGCCGCGGTCAGGATGACCATGCTGCCGTTCAGCGTGAACAGCATCGCCCAGGCTGCGGCGGTGGCATCGCTGGCCGCGGAGGACGAACTGCTCGAGCGGGTCGAGCTCACCGTCAAGGAGCGAACCAGGGTCCGCGAGGCGCTGGTCGCCGACGGTTGGGCCGTTCCCCCGACCGAGGCCAACTTCGTCTGGCTGCGGCTGGGCGAGCACACCATGGACTTCGCCGCGGCCTGCGAGGCGCGGGGCATCGCGGTCCGCCCGTTCGCCGCCGAAGGAGCCCGGGTCAGCATCGGCGACACCGAGGCCAACGACGCCTTCCTGGCCGTGGCCCGCGCGTTCCCCCACCGCAACGCCTAACCCACCCGCAACATGTCATTTTCAATGAATGTGACTTTCTACCCGAAAGAGCAGTTAGAGAGTCACACTCATTGAATCGGTGGGCAGGCTCATCGGGGCACGCTCATTGAACCGGGGGGCGAGCCAGGGCGCGGTCGTCGGGGGAGAAGTCGTGGTCGGGATCGGCTGGCGGATGGGCGAGGTGCCAGCGGACCGATAGCGGGATGGTCCGCGCGGGGTCGGTGGGGCGCCAGCCGAGCACGGTCACCGCCTTGCGGCTGTCGACGAGGAAATGCTGGTGGATGCTCTTGGTCACCTCCAGGTCACCGGGCAGGTGACGCTCGGACACCGTGACCAGTTCCGCCTCGTGCCCGGCAGCGGCCAGAATCCGGCACGCGTAGTCCCGGACGGTGTCGGTGGCCGGGTCGCCGACGTTGAACACCTGGCCTGCCGCGGCCGACGGGCGATCCAGGGCGGCCAGCACGGCGGCGGCCACGTCCCCCACGTAGCAGCGGGTGTCGAGGCTGGTGCCCGGCCCCACCGGGATACGGCGCCGGGCGGCCCGCACCCGGCGCAAGATGAACTCCTCGCGACGCTGCCCGTCGTGCTCCCCGTAGATCATCGCCAGCCGCAGCACGACGCCGCCGCGAGCGAGGTACCCCGGCTCCACGTCGAGCTTGTCATAGTCCTCGCCCAGGCCGGGCAGCAGGCCGCGTAGCGGATACCGGCCCTGGCGGACCGGCGACTCCTCGGTGAGCGGCACCGGCTCGCCCCCCTGGCCGGCCAGCAGCAGCTCGTAGGCACGGTAGACGTCGATGCTCGACAGCAGCACCAGCTGAGCCTCCGGCAGGTGCGGGAGCACGGCCTCGGCATCCGCCTTGGTCATCGCGCGGGTGTCGATCACGGCGTCGGGCCGCAGCGCCCGCAACTGGCCGGAGACCCCGGCCAGGGCGGCCCGATCGGCGTGCACGTGCGTGCAGCCGCCGAGTTCGGCCGGCTCGCTCTCGCCCCGGTGCACGAGCGTGACATGGTCGCCGCGGGCCATCAGCTCAACGGCGATCCGGCGCCCGATGAACCGCGTGCCGCCGAGAATGAGGACCCGCATGCCGCTACCATACGGCCCCTCCGCCGAGCCGGAAGGCCCGCCGCCGAGCCGGAAGGCCCGCCGCCGAACCCGGAAGGCCCGCCGCCGAACCCGGAAGGCCTTCCGCCCACGGCGGAGCCTCAGCCGCGCCCACCCTCCCGCAGGCGGCTAACGGAGCTGGGCGGTCGCGGGCCGCGGGCCCAGGCCAGCCAGAGAGCTGTAACCCTTGAACATCCTCGGGAGCAGGAGGACGGCGAGGATGACGATCAGGATGACTGCCGCCACGACGGCCGCGATGATGACCCGGCGGGCCGCGGCCGAGCGCGCCGGGATCGGGGTCTCCGTCCCGGCAGCAGCGGCGATCCCCTGGCCCCCGTAGGTAGGCGCCTGGGACAGGGCGTCCGCGCGCTTCCCTGGCACTGTGGCCGACGCGGCGGGGGAGAGGGTGGGCCCGGCGGCGGAGAGACCCGGCGCGGCGGGCGGGACGGCCGCCGCGGCCGGGCGGGGGCCGGACGGATGACCGGCGGCGCCGATCATCGGGCCCGCGTCCATGATCGGGACCCGTTCCGCCGCGAGCCAGCCCGGGCCCCAGGCGTGGGTGGCAGCCTCGGCCAGGGCGGCTCCGAACGCCTCGGCCGTCTCGAACCGGTCGGCGGGCTCGGTGGCCAGGCCACGCATCACCACCGCCGCCACCTGGTCGGGCACCCCGGGGGCCACGTCCCGCAGCGGCACCGGCTTCTCGTAGGCGTGCTTGAACAATAGGCCCAGGTCGCCACCATCGGTCTCGGTGGAGAAGGGGAAGGTGCCGGCCAGCAGCTCATACAGCATCGTAGCCAGGGCGTACACGTCGGTCGCGGGCGACAGCTTGCCGCCGCGTACCTGCTCGGGGGCGATGTACGCGGGCGTCCCGACCACGTCACCGACGCGGGTCAGGACGGTGCCCGGGCCGCCGCCGATGACCTTGGCGATCCCGAAGTCGGTGACCTTGAGGACGCCGCTGGCGGCGAAGAGCATGTTCTCGGGCTTGACGTCGCGGTGCAAGATCCCGCGCCGGTGGGCCGCGCTGAGGCCGCTCAGGCAGGCCAGCGACACCGCGACCGCGTACGGGGCGGTACAGCCGTCCGCGGCGACCCGGCTGCGCAGGGTCCCGCCGGGGAGGAGCTCCATGACGAGCAGGCAGATGCCCTCACGTTCGACGAAGTCGTACACCGGCACGACGTGCGGATGGTCGAGGGAGGCCAGGACGCGGGCCTCCGCCGTGAAACGGCGCCGGACGGCCGGGTCCGCCGCGAAGGCCTCGGGCAGCTGCTTGATCGCGACCCGGCGGCCGAGCTGCCGGTGCTGGCCGGAGACCACCACGCCCATGCCGCCCTGGCCCAGTTCCTCGCCGATGTCATAGGCCGGCAGTGCGCTGCCGAGTAGTTCACGGTCAAAGTTCATCGGGCGGGCCGATCTCACCGTCCATCGCCGGGTCCGGTGAGCTGGTAGACGAAGACCAGCGGGCCGATGCGCAGGCTCCAGCCCGGCGGCAGCAGGCTCGGTTCGGTGCCGATCCGCGTCCACTCATCGGCACCGGGCGGGCTGATGTAGGTCCCGTGCACCGAGGCGGCGTCAACGACAAGCACGGTGCCGTTCTGCACGACGACGTAGGCGTGCACGCGCGAGATCATGCTGTCCGGGTCCTGCAGCACGACTGGCGAGGCGGCGCCGCTCGCCACTGCGGGGTCGTAGTGCGGTTCCCGGCCGAGGACGTAGCCGCGGTCCAGGATTATGACCGGCCCGTTCTCCGAGGCCAGCACACCCAGCGATGGCTGCACCGCCATCGCGGGGCGAGCCGGCGGTACCGGGTCGTCGGGCACCGGCACCGCCACCGTGGGATGGACCGGCCGGGGCGGGCTGGCCGCCTCGTCCTGGGCGGGCTGGTCCCAGGGCGGTGCCTCGTCCTGGGCGGGCTGGTCCCGGGGCGGTGCCTCGTCCTGCGGGTCGGTCTGCACCAGCATGGTCGGCTGGTGGTCCTGATCCCCGGCCGGGTCGGAAGGCTCCGACCACACGAACCCGTCAGACCCGGCCACGGATGCCTCAGTCCCGGCCCCGCTCCAGGCCCCCGACGAGGCCTCGGCGTCGGCCTCGGCCTCGGCATCGGACGCGGCATCGGACGGTTCCGGAGCCGGGGCGCTCCCGGCCCGGGTCAGCACGAAGCCCTGGCCGGGTACCACTCCGTCCCGCAGGTCCGACAACGGGTCGGCCTGGACCGCCCGGCCGGCCGCGGCGCCGATCGCCAGCCGCTCGAACGTGCCGGGCACGATCTGGTCGACCCAGGTCAGAGCCTGCTCGCCGGACAGCTCGCGGGACGCGCCGCCCTCGGTGACCGTGCACCATACCGCGCCGCGCAGGAACATGACCACGCCGTCGCGGACCGGGGCCACGATGCCGAACGCGGGAGCGTCCCCGGACAGCCGGGCGATGACCCAGGCGGCCAGGCGGGCCGCGATCGTACTGGCCGGCACCTGGCGGTCCGAGGCGACGGCGGTGGCGAGGTCGAGGAGCTCGCGGGCAGCCTGGTCCGAGCCGGCCGCAGCGTCACCGCGCGGGATCAGGATGACCGTATCCCCGAACCGGCCGACGAGGCCGCGGCCCGGCTCGATGCCGATGTGCGTTGTCATCTGCTCCATCGTGCTTTTCCTCTTCGTAGCGGGCAACCGGTCAGGAGTGGACCCCCTTGGTGGCGAATAGCCACAGCGCCGAGGTCGCCCAGAGCGCGATCAGCGACACGAAGACTACGCCGCCTAGTACGGGCAGTACCCACTTGGGCATCTTGTCGCGCTGAAACAGGCAAAGCATCTTGGCTACGAACGCGCCGTAGAAGAGGCAGCCGAGCACCGAGTGCGCAAGCACGCGGGCCGAGTAGGCACCGAAGCCCAGCGCGTAGATGCAATGGACGATGACAGGCACGGTGAGCAGGATCGCGATCCGGCCCGACCAGCGGTGCACGACGCGCATCCAGGCCGGGGCGGCTCGGCGGGTTATCCGGGAGCCGGTGCCGAGCTGGACGACCGCGAACACGGCGGCCGCCGTGGTCAGCCAGGCCTTGGCATACAGCGGCGAGGAGAAGCCGCGGACGTCGAGCGCGTAATTTGTGGGGTGATGCAGCCTGGCGTACAGCCCAAGCACGACGGCGACTGCGCAACCGCTGAGCAAGGCAACCAGGAGCGGCTTGGCGTACTGGTCACGGGCCGGGTAGGCGGCCACTTGTTCACTCGTCAACGCGCAAGTTCCTTTCACACGCCGTGTGTGGTTATCCCGGTCTCATGGGCTGACCACGGTGTCGTTCCCGGCGACCGGGGTGGCTTTGAAACTGGCGCCGTCCAGGGTGAAGTTTCCGCTGACCAGGTCAAGCAGCGGCGCGGGGTACTTGGTCGCACCCGCCACGGCCAGCCCGACCTGGGTCCCGTCGGGCAGCACTGCCCAGCCGATCCGGGTGGCTAGCCCGTTGACCGCGATCCGGGCCTGATAGACCCCGGCCGGGTGCGGAGACAGTTCGGCCGAGAACGGAAAGCTCAGCCCGGCGTTCGCCGCGACCGTACCGAACATATCCAAGCCGGAGAGGGAGCCGGTGAGGCTCGCGCCTTTGTTGCCGGTCAGGCTGACCTGGTCGCCGTTCACCGAGCCCTGCAGCCACGCCTCGATGGTCCGGCCGTTGCAGACGTAGGCCGCGGCCTTGTCCCCATCGGTTTCGACCGCCAATGTCACCTGGTTGCCGCTGCTCCGGCCGGTATACACCGCTTCCACCGCGGCCTGCGCGGCGGAGAACGGGAAGCTTTGCCCCAGGAACCCGGTGACCGTGCCGAACATGTCCTGGCCGGAAACGGAGCCGGTGAGGCCCGTGCCATTCTGGCTGGTCAGGATGACCTTGGTGCCGTTCACCGAACCCTGCAGCGACACTTGACTGGCCTGGCCGGCATTCAGATCGGCCGCGGCCTTGCGGCCGTTAATGGCGATCGCCACCGTCACCTGGTCGCCGCTGCTCCGGCCGGCGTACAGGGCATGCAACCGGGCCGCGGTCGCGGTCGGCGCCGCCGGGACAGGTGCGGCCGTCTTGCCCGGCTTTGCCACCTGGGTGTTGGCTATGAGGAATATCACGGCGAGCACTACCACGGAGCCCAGCGTTATCAGGGGTCCTCGTCTGCTCATCCAGGATTACCGCCTCTCGGTCGCGGTCAGGCCAGTCAGCCGGCCGGGCCGCCGAGTGCGGCCGCAGGGAAGCCGAGTGCGGCCGCAGGGAAAACGCGAGTAGCGGTGGCCTGATCGTCGGGGCTGATCACCGGTTGCTCGTTCGCCCGGAGCCTGCGGTGCGGCCGCTACGGTCTCGCGGCCGGGGCGGGGGCCCGCCGCCGGGCCGTCGCCAGTTGACCCGCGAGACACGTCTGCGCCGGCCCGACCGTAACCCGAACGCCGAAGAACCCCTCCATGCTGTCCCTCCCCTGCGCCGAGCCAGCCTGTCCGGAAGGCTGGTTTCGGCGCGCATAGCGCATTTTACACAGACCCCTGCCGCTTCAATAGCTCTACCGCCGACGGTTTCCCTGCGGCCGGGCGCCGACCCGGCGCGGTGCTCAGGCGCCCGCGGGTACGGCCGTGATGTCCGCGCCGAGGGCGTTGAAGCGCTGCGCGATGGCGGCGTGCCCGCGGTCGATCGGGTAGCCGGGCGTGACCGTGGTCTCGCCCTCGGCGGCCAGGCCCGCCAGCACCAGCGCGATGCCGGTCCGCAGGTCGTGCGCCACCACCTCGGCGCCCTTGAACGTGGCGGGTCCGTGCACGACGACCGCGCTGCCGTCGAGCTCGAGCTTGGCCCCTAGCTTGCGCAGCTCGCCGACCAGGGTATAGCGGCCGTCGAAGATCGTCTCGCGGATGTAGCTCGCGCCCTCGGCCAGGCAGGCGACCGCCATGATCGGCGACTGCAGATCGGTGGCGAATCCGGGGTAGGGGCTGGTGATGACGTTGATCGGGCGTAGCGGGCGGTCCATCCGGACCGAGACCACCGCGCCGTTGGTGGCGAACTCCACCCCCATCTGCTCCAGCTTCCACCGGACCACGCCGAAATGGTCGAGCGAGGCGCCCACCAGGTTCAGCTCGCCGCCTGTGATGGCGGCCGCCATCGCGAACACGCCGGCGTCGATCCGGTCCGCCATCACGGTGTGCTCGACCGCGGTCAGCTCGTCCACGCCATGCACGGTGATGAAGCCGGTGCCGCCGCCGGTGATCTGCGCGCCCATCTTGGTCAGGAAGGCGATGACGTCGAGCACCTCGGGCTCTTGGGCGGTGTTGTCGATGATGGTCCGGCCCGGCGCCAGCGACGCCGCCATGATGAGGTTCTCGGTGCCGGTGTGCGACGGCGTGTCCAGGTACAGGTGCGCACCCTGCAGCTTGCTGGCCTTGATGCGGATGACCGTCTCGCCCTCGTCCACGATGGCGCCGAGCCGGGCGAAGCCGCGGTAGTGGAAGTCCAGGTTCCTGTTGCCGAGGTTGCACCCGCCGACGCCCTCGATGACGGCCTCGCCGAACCGGTGCAGCAGCGCCGGCACGAACAGCACCGAGCTGCGGAACCGGCGGGCGATCTCGGCCGGCAGCACCGGGCTGGTCAGGTCGGACGCGTCGACCACCAGCGTCCGCTCGGTCTCGTGGAACTCGACGACCGCGCCCACTGCCTCGGCCAGCTCGACAGCCCGGCGGACGTCCTCGATCGGCGGAACGTTGCGCAGCACCGTGCGGCCATGGGCGGCCAGCAGGGACGCGGCGATCATCTTCAGCACCGCGTTCTTCGCGCCCTGCACGAAAACCGTGCCGTGCAGCGGAGCGCCCCCGCGCACGCGGTAACTCGTCTCGGGTCCCAGGGTCATGGAGGTCAGCTTAGCCGGGCAAGCCGCTCGAATACCGGACCAAGCCGCTCCGTGTACCGTTCCGGCCGGAATGCGGAGTCCAGGGCGGTTTCGGGAAGTTGCTGCCCGCGTGTCGCGGCCTGCTTCCGCAAGGTGTCCCGGAACGGGGTGCCGTGGTCCCAGGTTTCCATGGCCGCGGCCTGCACGAGGGCGTACGCGTCCTCGCGGGCCATCCCCGTGCTGACCAGGTCGAGCAGGACCGCGGAGGAGTACATCAGACCGCCCGTGAGGTCCAGGTTGGCGCGCATCCGCGCGGCGTCCACGGTCAGCCCGTCGACCAGTCCGATCGTCAGATGCAGCAGGTAATCCGTGGCGATGGCGGCGTCGGGCAGCGCGATCCGTTCCACGCTGGAGTGTGAGATATCCCGCTCATGCCAGAGCGGGATGCCCTCGGTCACCGGAGTCACGTAGCCGCGGACCACCCGGGCCAGGCCGGCGATCCGCTCGGAGCGGATCGGGTTTTTCTTGTGCGGCATCGACGAGGAGCCCTTCTGGCCCGGCCGGAACGGCTCGGCAACCTCCCGCACCTCGGTCCGCTGGCCGTGCCGAACCTCAAGCGCGACCGCCTCACATACGGTAGCGGCCAGCGCCAGCGTGCTGACCCACTCGGCGATGCCGTCCCGCATCACGACCTGGGTGGCCACGTCCGCGGGCCGCAGGCCTAGGGCCGGCATGACCTCGGCCTCGATGGCGGGGTCGATGTTGGAGTAACTGCCGACCGGCCCGGACAGCGTGCCGATGGCCACCGCGTCCCTGGCCCGGACGATCCGGTCCCGGCTGCGCGCCATGGCGAAGGCGAAGTCCGCCACGCGGTGCCCCCAGCTGTCGGGCTCGGCGTGGATCCCGTGCGTGCGGCCGGGCCGCAGCGTCCCCGCGTGCCGCAGCGCATGGTCCCGCAGCGCCGCCACCAGCCGGGTGGCCTTGGCGGCCAGCAGGTCGGTGGCCTCGGTGAGCTGGAGCGCGAGCGCGGTGTCGAGCAGGTCGGATGAGGTCATGCCGTAGTGCACGTAGGCGGCGGCCGAGCGGGGGGTGGTGTTGTCGGCCCAGGCGGTCAGGAACGCGATTACGTCGTGATCGGTGACGGCCTCCACCGCGGCTACCGCCTGGGGGGTGGGCGGTGGAGCCGAACGGACCGGCTGCACGCTCTCGGCAGGCACCGTGCCCGCCCGGGCGTGCGCCTCGAGGACGAGCACCTCGACCCGGCACCACAGCTCGTACTTGTGCGCCTCGCTCCAGACCCGCCCCATCTCGGGCAGCGTGTACCTCTCGATCATGGCTCCACGGTACTGGCCGGCTTGGGCTCGACGACGAGCGCGGCCGCCACGATTAGGGCCAGCACGGCGATCTCGACGGCTACGCTGACCGTCACGCCCACGGCCGAGGCGGCGACCGAGACGACCGCCGCCGCGGCCCGGGCCGCCGGGTCCGCCTGGGTCAGGGCCTGTTCGGCGCGTTCGTCGTCGCCGACGCCGAAATAGGTCCACCACAGCGCGGCGGCCAGCGCCAGCCCCAGCGTGGCCGAGACGGCGAGCGAGACGGTCACCGCGTGCCCGGCCGTGCCGATGCCGATCCCGATGTCGGCGACCGACTCGCCGAACACGATGATGACCAGCAGCCGCTCGGGGGTCCGAGGGGGCGCGCGCGTTGGTCAGCCAGACGTATCCGCCGTACATCCACCAGAGCACGCCGAAGATCAGCAGGACGCGGAGCCCGGCGGCCAGGGTCATGTCCCGGGCCAGGATCGAAGTCAGCTGGGTGATGGCGAAGACGAAGACCAGGTCGAAGAAGAGCTCGAGGGTGCTGACCCGCAGCGGCTGGTCCTCGTCCGCGGGCGGCGGTTCGGCTTCGGCAGGCGGCCCTGAAACAGGCCCGGAAACAGGCAGCGTCACGGGTGAGCGGCGATGTCGTGGCGGTACCAGCCGCCACGCAGGGAAATCGCAGCGGCCAGCCGGTAAGCGGCGGCCCGTGCGGCCGCGATATCCGGGCCGGAGCCGACCACGTTCAGTACCCGGCCGCCGGCCGACACGAGGTCTCCGGCGGCGTCGATGGTGGTGCCCGCGTGCAGGACATAGGAGTGCTGCTGATCGGGGTCGCCGGGGCGTGTCATTACGCTCCGTTCGGCCGCCAAGAAGTTGATCTTTTCGCCCTTGATCGGGTGTTCCGGGTAGCCCTCGGCGGCGATGACCACGGTCACCGCGGCGCCGGGCCGCCACCGGGGCGGTGCGGCGCCGGCCAGCTGGCCGACCGCGGCGGCGTACAGCAACGGCGCCAGCGGGGTGTTCTCGGGGTCAAGCCGGTCGAGCACCACCTGCGTCTCCGGGTCGCCGAAGCGGGCGTTGAACTCGACTACGCGCAGGCCGGCCTTGGTCAGGGCCAGGCCGGCGTAGAGCAGGCCACGGTACGGCGTGCCGCGGCGGCGCATGGCGTCGACGGCTGGCTGGATGACGGTAGCCATGGTATGCCCGGCCAGGTCGGCGGGAGCCCACGGCAGCGGGGCGTAGGCGCCCATGCCGCCGGTGTTCGGTCCGGTGTCGCCGTCACGAGCCCGCTTGAAGTCCTGGGCGGGCAGCAGCGGCACCGCCGTCACGCCGTCGGTGACGGCGAACAGCGAGACCTCGGGGCCGTCGAGGAACTCCTCGATCACCACCGTGCGGCAGGCGCGCGCGTGTGCCCGGGCGGCCGCCAGGTCGGCGGTGACCAGCACGCCCTTGCCCGCGGCCAGGGCGTCATCCTTCACCACGTAGGGCGGCCCGAACGCGGCCAGCGCCTGGTCCGCCTCCGCGCCGGTGGCACAGGTGAACGAGGCCGCGGTCGGGATCCCCGCCTCGGCCATGACCTGCTTGGCGAAGGACTTCGAGCCCTCGATCATGGCGGCGCCCGCATCAGGTCCGAAGCAGGCGATGCCGCTCTCGCGCAGGGCGTCGGCCGCCCCGGCCACCAGGGGTGCCTCCGGGCCGATCACTACCAGGTCCGGGCTGAGCTTGCGGGCCAGCCGGACGATCTGGTCCGGGACCGCCGCGGTATCCGGGTGGGTCTCGGCGAGCGTCGCGATGCCCGGGTTGCCGGGGGCCGCGTGCAGGCTGTCCGTGCCCTGGCTCAGGGCGCGGACGATGGCGTGCTCACGGCCACCCGACCCGATGACGAGAATGCGCACGCGGTGAGCCTACCTCCAGCCTGGTCGCGCAGCCTGGTCGCGCAGCCCGGTTACGGAAGCAGCGGCCGGAGCTGCAGGGTCTGGTCACGGCGCGGGCCGACGCCGACCGCGCACACCGGGGCGCCTATCATCTTTTCCACCGCCGTGACGTAAGTCCGCGCGTTGGGGGGCAGCTCGTCGAACGAGCGGGCCTTGGAGATGTCCTCCGGCCAGCCGTCGAAGTACTCGTAGACCGGCGTCGCGTGGTGGAACTCGGTCTGCGTCATCGGGATCTCCTCGTGCCGCTTCCCGTCCACCTCGTAGGCCACGCACACCGGCACCTGGTCCAGGCCGGAAAGGACGTCGAGCTTGGTCAGGAAGTAGCCGGTGATCCCGTTCACGCGGGTCGCGTACCTGGCGATGACCGCGTCGAACCATCCGGTGCGGCGCGGCCGGCCCGTGGTCACGCCGTATTCCGCGCCCGTCTTGCGGAGCCACTCGCCCTGCTCGTCGCGGAGTTCGGTGGGGAAGGGGCCCTCGCCGACGCGGGTCGTGTAGGCCTTGACGATGCCGATGACCTCGGAGATTCGGGTCGGGCCGATGCCGGACCCGACGCAGGCGCCGCCCGCCGTGGGGGAAGATGAGGTCACGAACGGGTAGGTGCCGTGGTCCACGTCGAGCATGGTGGCCTGGGCGCCTTCGAGCAGCACCACCTGGCCCGCCTCGAGCGCCCGGCCCAGGACGAGCCCGGTGTCGGCCACGTAGGGGCGGAGCCGTTCGGCGTAGCGTTCGTACTGGGCCGCGCAGACTCGCGGGTCGATACCGCGGCGATTGTAGACCTTACTCAAGATCTGGTTCTTCTCGCGCAGCACAAGGTCGAGCTTCTTGCGCAGGATGCCGGGGTCGAACAGATCTTGGACGCGTATCCCGACCCGCGCGATCTTGTCGCCGTAGGCCGGGCCGATGCCGCGGCCGGTGGTGCCGATCCGCGCACTGCCGAGGTAACGCTCGGTCACCTTGTCCAGCGCGCGGTGGTAGGGCGTGATCAGGTGCGCGTTGGCCGAGACGAGCAGCTTGGAGCAGTCCACGTCGCGGGCCGCCAAGCCGTCGATCTCGTCGAGCAGCACCTGCGGGTCGACCACCACGCCGTTGCCGATCACCGGGGTGACGTGCGGTGACAGCACGCCGGACGGCAGCATGTGCAGGGCGTAGCTCTCCTCGCCGATGACGACGGTGTGGCCGGCGTTGTTCCCGCCCTGGTACCTGACCACGTAGTCAACCCGGTCACCGAGCAGGTCGGTGGCCTTGCCCTTGCCCTCGTCACCCCACTGAGCCCCGACAAGCACGATGGCGGGCATGTGCATCCCTTCGGCGGGCGCAGACTCCGGCTGGGCTCCCGGCAGGTTCCGCGGGTCCCGGCCTGGCCGCGCACGATGAAGCCCCCGCTCGGGCGCAAGCGCGGCAGGGGCTCTTGCGTTCTGAGGTTACCCGCAAAAACGGCAGGTAAGCCAGCCTGGATCGTCCCGCTATGCGCGAGAAGCTCCTGCGGTTATGTGCCTGGCGCCGGCTACGGATGGCCAGTCGGCCCCGCACCGGCTAACTCGACGGCGCCCAGCTCGGCGGCGGCGGTGGGGCTGCTGTCCCGCAGGAACTGCTCGCAGCGCTTGACCTCGTCGTCCTCGCCGATGGCCGCGGCCGATGCGGCCAGCATGTGCAGCGAGCGCAGGAAGCCGCGGTTCGGCTCGTGCTCCCACGGGACCGGGCCGTGGCCGTGCCAGCCCGCGCGGCGCAGCTGGTCCAGGCCGCGGTGGTAACCCGTCCGCGCGTACGCGTAGGCGGTGACGGCGTCGCCGCGTTCGAACGCGCGGGCGGCTAGCTCGGCCCAGGCCGCCGAGTTCGCCGGGAAGCGCGCCGCGACCGCCGCGGGCGACTCGCCCGCCCGCAGCGCGGCCGCCGCCTCCTCGTCGGCGGGCAGGTAGGTAGCCGGCGGCCCGCCGAGCAGGTCCTGACGTTCCATTTGTGTCCCTGGCTCAGCTGAGGCGGTGGCCGGCCGACAACAGGTCCTCGCAGGCGTGCGTGACCCGCCCGGCCATGCCCGCCTCGCCGGCCTTGCCCCAGCTGCGCGGGTCGTACTGCTTCTTGTTGCCGACCTCGCTGTCTACCTTGAGGACACCGTCGTAGTTCTTGAACATGTGGCCCGCGACGGGCCTGGTGAACGCGTACTGGGTGTCGGTGTCGACGTTCATCTTGACCACGCCGTAGGAGATCGCCTCCCTGATCTCCTCGAGCGCCGAACCGGACCCGCCGTGGAAGACCAGGTCGAAGGGCTTATCCTTGCCGTACTTCTGGCCCACGGCCTCCTGGATTTCGCGCAGCACGCTCGGCCGCAGCTTCACGTGGCCCGGCTTGTAGACGCCGTGCACGTTGCCGAACGTGGCGGCCAGGATGTACCGGCCGCGCTCGCCGAGCCCGACCGCCTCGGCGGTGGCCAGGGCGTCTTCCGGCGTGGTGTACAGCTTCTCGTTGATCTCGCCGACAACTCCGTCTTCCTCGCCGCCGACCACCCCGATCTCCATCTCCATGATGATCCGGGCGGCCGCGCACTCGGCCAGCAGCTCGGCCGCGATCTGCAGGTTCTCCTTGAGCGGCACGGCCGAGCCGTCCCACATGTGCGACTGGAACAGCGGCTCCTCGCCGCGGTCCACGCGCTCGCGCGAGATGGCCACCAGCGGGCGCATGTAGCCGTCGAGCTTGTCCTTCGGGCAGTGGTCGGTGTGCAGCGCGACGTGGATGGGGTACTTCGCGGCGACGACGTGGGCGAACTCGGCCAGCGCGACCGCGCCGGTCACCATGTCCTTGACCGCGCCGGACAGGTACTCCGCCCCGCCTGTCGATATCTGGATGATCCCGTCACTGCCGGCGTCCGCGAACCCGCGGAGCGCGGCATTGAGTGTCTGGCTCGAGGTGCAGTTGATCGCCGGGAAGGCGAAGCCGCGCTGCTTCGCGGTGTCGAGCATCTGCGCGTAGACCTCTGTGGTCGCGATGGGCATGGCGGTGACTCCCTTGGCTTAGAACTGACCCCACTCTAGACACTCGGGCCTTGGCCGCTCCAGGGACCTTAGACCTGACCACCCGCAGGGCCTTGGACCTGACCGGTGAAAGACATGAAGCACGGATGAAGATGCACCGGGCAGGGCGGGGGATGGGGTACAACGGTAAGCCTATGGAAAGTTTCCTCACCTCGGCGGGTTACGCCGCGCTCATCCTTTTCGGCTTCCTGGAGGCGGCGTGCATCCCGATCTCGTCCGAGATCACGTTCGGCTTCGCCGGGGTGCTCGCTTACGAGGGACATCTTAACCTCGCGCTCGTCATCATCCTCGGCACGCTGGCCGAACTCGCCGGGTCGTACGCCTCGTACGCAGTCGGCCGGGTCGGCGGCAAGCCGCTCGTGCACAAGCTCGGGCGCTACGTGCTGGTGACCGAGTCCGACGTGAGCCGGGCCGAGCGCTTCCTGGAGGGCCGGGGCGCCTGGGCGATTCCGGTGGGGCGCATGCTGCCCTTCATCCGGGCCTTCACCTCGATCGTGGCCGGCCTGGTGCGCGTCCCCGCGATCCGCTTCGGGGTCCTCAGCCTGATCGGCACCGTCATCTACGTGACCGTGCTCTCCTCGCTCGGGTACGCGCTCGGCAGCACCTGGAACAAGGTCAGCCATGGCCTGACGATCGTCGGCTACGCTCTGTTCGCCATCGTGGTCATCGCCATCGTCGGCTTCGTCGCCTACCGCCTGCGCCAGTTCCGGCGTGAGGATCAGCTCCGGCGCGAGTCCCAGGGCGCCGGCCCTGCTGCGGGCGCCGGCGCTGCTCCGGGCGCCGGCGCTGCTCCGGGCGCCGACCCGGCGCCGGAGGCGCGGGTCAAGCCGCGGTCGCACCGGGCAGATAAGGCGAATAAGTCAGACGCCGAGGTCGGCTAGGTCGTAAGCGGCGCGGTACGCGAGCCCGCGCCGCGTCACGTTCTGCCTGGCGCCCCGGTCGACCAGCACGGCCACCCCCACGACCTCGGCACCGGCCTCGCGCAGCGCCTCCACCGCGGCCAGTGGGGACGCGCCGGTCGTGGACGTGTCCTCGACCGCGAGCACCCGCCGGCCCGCCACGTCGGGACCTTCGATCCGCCGCTGCGTGCCGTGCTCCTTTTCCTTCTTCCGCACCACGAACGCGTCGACGGGCGTGCCTCGGCCGGCCGCGGCGTGCATCATCGCGGTGGCCACCGGATCGGCGCCCATGGTGAGCCCGCCAACCGCGTCGTAGGCCAGGTCCGCGGTCAGGTCGAGCATGACCCGGCCGGCCAGCGGCGCCAGGCGCCCGTCGAGCAGGATCCGGCGCAGGTCGACGTACCAGTCGGCGTGCAGCCCAGAGGAGAGGACGAAGTCGCCGCGGACGACGGCCTTGGCCTTGATCGCCGCGAGTAGTTCGGCTCGGTCGCTCACGGTGTCTTCAGGCACGGTGTCTCCAGGCACGGTGTCTCCAGGCACGGTGTCTCCAGGCACGGTGTCTCCAGGTCGCTCACGGCACGTGATCCTAAGGGATGGTCCGCCGGCGCCGGTCTCAGTCCCCCTCAAACTGAGCGCCAGCGCCGGCGGGGTCAGCGGGCCAGGTCGTCCACCAGGCGCAGCGCCCCGGTGAACTGCGAAGGCGTCCCGGCATGACGCCGTATGCGCGAGGCTTCTACGGGTAACTATACGGAGTCATTCAAGGACAGTGAGTAATGGGGAGCTTCCCGGATCCATTGCCGGTGGAACCGCTGCCCGCAGAACCACTACCGCCCAGCGATGTGGACCTGGACGTGGACCTGATCGCGGCGAGCAGGGCCTGGCCGCCGGGCGTAGTCCGCGCCCGCCGCACGAGCGGAGCTAGGTGGGTACGAGAATCGACGCCCCCTGTGGCCCGGGTGGGGTGGGTTTGCGAGGTGGCTAACGTCCTCTAGGCAGCGGGAATGCGCGGAAAGGCATCCCAGGGGGTGTTACTTCACTAGTCTTAGAGCCGTCGGATCCATATCGGTGCCGAAAAGCCGGCCGCTGCGCCGAGGGAAGGACGGTGGGGCCGTGGATCGCTGCGCGCTGTTCGTTGACGCTAGTTACGTGCTCACGGATGGTGCCATGGCCGTGCACGGGACGCGCCGCGGCGAGTCGGTCTCCTGGGACTACGAGGGACTTCTGCAACTGCTGTCCAGCCTGGCCAGGGAACGGTCTGGCCTGCCCCTGCTCCGCTGCTACTGGTACGAGGCCACGGTGGACGGGCGCCGCACCGCCGAGCAGGACGCGCTGGCCGACGTGCCGGGCATCAAGCTCCGCATCGCGAAGATCCGTCCCGGCCGACGCGAGGGCGTGGAAACCGAGATTCACCGCGACCTGACCACGCTGGCCCGCAACAACGCGGTCAGCGACGCCATCGTCATCAGCGCAGAAGAGGATTTGGCCCAGGTCATCGCCGACGTCCAGGACCTCGGCATGCGGGTCACGCTGGTGCACATCGCGGTGGACGGGAACTGGACTATCTCGCGGGCACTCCGCCAGGAGTCCGACGACATCATCGAGATCGGCGGCGACCACCTGCGGCCGTACGTGGAGCTGATCGCCGGAGCCGAGCCCGTCCACGCGGACGAGGACGGCGACCTCACGGCGGCCAGTCCGCTGGCCAACGGCCACTCGACGGCAGGCGCGGCGTCCTACCAGCAGTTGCCCCCCGCGTCCGGGAACCACGCGCCGCCCGCCATCTACACCGCACCGGTCGTGGCAGAGTACCAGCGGCCCGCGCTGCAACTGCCGCGGGTGGCGGCGCGTGAGGCACGCGAGCCGCGCGACGGGCGGGACGCGCGGGAGGACAGGACCCGCGACGAGCGGACCCGCGACGACAGGACCCGCGACGAGCGGACCCGCGACGAGCGGACCCGCGAAGACCGGGGGCGCGACGAGCGGACCGCGCCGCCTGCCGTCAACGGCGAGGCGCCGCCTCCGGCCCGCCAGGAGATTCCCGCCCGGCCCGACATCTACGCCGCGCCGACGAGCAATGCGTGGAGCTGGCCGGACCGGCAGGAACCGGCGCCACAGAACCCGGCCGCTCGCGTCCGCGCCGCCGAAGAGGCCGCGAAATACTCTCCCGGCGCAGGGCCGGGTCCAGGGTCAGGGCCGGGACCGCAGGGCACGCCGGAGGCCGGACCGGTGGCCTCCGGGCTCGCCGGGGCTCCGGGCCTGCCTGGCGTCTCCGGGCCCGAAGCCGCCCAGGCCTCTCCGGGGCAGCTCCGGCGCTTGCCTTCCTCGCGTAACGCGGCGAATCAGGGCCAGCCCGGGCCGATGGGCGTACCCGGCCATTCTGGGGTCTCCGGTTCCGTCCCGATGCCGGGCCAGCACGGTGGGCCGGGCCAGGGATCGGCCCGTAGTGCCCCCTACAGCGGCCCGCAGCCGGTCGCGAGCCCGGCCGCGCCCGGCTACCAGAACGCGGCTTCTTCGGGTTCCGGAGTTTCTGGGGTTTCCGGAGTTTCTGGGGTTTCTGGGGGCGGGGTATCGCTGTCCGACGCTGTGCAGGCGGCGCACGAGGAGGGCCAGGAGTTCGGCGGTTCGGTCGCCAGGGATGCCCCGGCGCTGTGGCTGGAGGCGGTGCTGGCTAGGAAGCCGCGTATGCCCTCCGACCTCGAGGCCCGGCTGCTGCAGGGTTCGGCGCTGCCGATCGACTTCTTGTTGCACGACGAGGTCAGGCATGCACTGCGCCGGGGTTTCTGGGACGCGCTCGAGCGTACCCGCCGGTAAAACGTGAGGACGCCCGGATTGTCCACGGCATCGGTGGGTAGGGTTGCCAACGTGGTTGCGCTATCCGGGGAGCTGTTCGACGCGATTGAGGTCAACGCGGCGCGTACCGGCAACCACAAGCGGGCCGCCGTCCGGATGAGCCGCCTGGCGGTCCAGGCCACGCCGAGCGGCATGTCCCGGGCCGAGGCGCACATGCGGGCTGGTGAGCAGTGGCTGCTCGCCGATGACCCTGAGGCGGCGGTGGAAGAGTTCCGCCAGGCGATCGCCGATGCCGGGCCGACCTTCGATGACCCGAGAGTTCCGCTGGCCCGCGCGATGTTCGCGCTGGGCCGCGCGGCCGATGCCGATGCGCTGCTCCGCGAGCTGCGGGAATCCGACGGCCGGAGCCTTCCGCGCACCTGTGACGAGGTGGCCGAACTGCTCACCGAGCAGGGCGACCTGGAAGGCGCGCTCGACTGGGCCACGGCCGGGGTCGACGCCTGCATGAGCGGGGGCGACCGCGACGAGCTGCAACTGCTGCTCCGGCTGCGGTATCGGCTCCGCGTCGACCTCGGCATGCCAGAAGACGACTACGACAAGATGCTCGACAACAGAAAGGCCGGGCCTGCGGCAGGAGTCTGAATTCCCGCCGGCAGAACCCGGCCCTGTCCGTCAGCTAGGTCAGCGCTCGGGGCGCGTGACGATCAGCGCGTCCCTCGCCTCGTCCAAGTCGACCCTCACCTCGTCGCCGTCGAGGATGTCCCCGGCCAGCAGGGCCTTGGCCAGCTGGTCGCCCACGGCGGACTGGACGAGGCGGCGCAGCGGCCGGGCCCCGTACACCGGGTCGAAGCCGGTCAGCGCCAGCCATTCCCTCGCCGCCGGCGTCACGGTCAGCGTCAGCCGCAGGCCGGCCAGCCGTGCGGCCAGGCGCTCGACCTGCAGGTCGACGATCTGGGTGAGCTCACCGGTCGACAGCGCGTCGAAGATGATCACGTCGTCGAGCCGGTTCAGGAACTCAGGCTTGAACGCGGCCCGGACCGCGGCCATCACCGCGTCCCGCTTGGCCTCCTCCCCGAACGCGGGATCGGCGATGAACTGCGACCCCAGGTTCGAGGTCAGCACCAGGATGGTGTTCCTGAAGTCCACCGTGCGGCCCTGGCCATCGGTGAGCCGTCCGTCGTCGAGCACCTGCAGCAGGACGTCGAAAACCTCCTGGTGCGCCTTCTCCACCTCATCGAGCAGCACGACGCAGTACGGCCTGCGGCGGACCGCCTCGGTGAGCTGGCCGCCCTCCTCGTAGCCCACGTAGCCTGGCGGGGCGCCGAGCAGCCTGGCGACCGAGTGCTTCTCGCCGTACTCGCTCATGTCGATCCGGATCATGGCCCGCTCGTCGTCGAAGAGGAACGCGGCGAGCGCCTTGGCCAGCTCCGTCTTGCCGACGCCGGTCGGCCCGAGGAACAGGAACGAACCGGTCGGCCGGTCGGGGTCGGACACGCCCGCCCGGGCCCGCCGGACGGCGTCGGAGACAGCCTGCACGGCACGCGTCTGGCCGATCACCCGCCGGCCGAGCTCGGCCTCCATCCGGAGCAGCTTGGCCGTCTCCCCCTCGAGCAGGCGCCCGGCGGGGATGCCGGTCCAGGAGGACACGACGTCGGCCACGTCATCCGGGCCGACCTCTTCCTTCACCATGGGCGGCGTGGCAGCGGGCCCGGCCGCGCCGGCTCCGTCCGATGCGGCCGAACGAGATGCGGCGCTTGCCTCACCCAGCTGCTCCTTGACCGCGGGGATCTCGCCATACAGGAGCCGGGACGCGGCCTCGTAGTCGCCGTCGCGCTGGGCGCGCTCGGCCTGGCCCTCGAGGTCGTCCAGCCGTTTCTTAAGCTCGCCAACCTTGTTCAGGCCCGACTTCTCCTGCTCCCAGCGCGCCACCAGCGCGTTCAGCTGCTCCTGGCGGTCGGCCATGTTGGCGCGCAACCGCTCGAGCCGGTCCTTGCTGGCCGCGTCTTCCTGGTTGGCCAGCGCGAGCTCTTCCATCTTCAGCCGGTCCACTGCGCGCCGCAGCTCGTCGATTTCGACCGGCTGTGAGTCGATCTCCATCCGCAGCCTGGAGGCGGCCTCGTCCACCAGGTCGATGGCCTTGTCCGGGAGGAACCGCGCGGTGATGTACCTGTCGGACAGCGCGGCCGCGGCGACCAGTGCCGCGTCGGAGATCTGCACCTGGTGGTGGGCCTCGTAGCGGCCCTTGAGCCCGCGCAGGATCGCGATCGTGTCCTCGACCGAGGGCTCGCCGACGAGCACCTGCTGGAACCGGCGCTCCAGCGCCGCGTCCTTCTCGATCCGCTGCCGGTATTCATCCAGCGTGGTGGCGCCGACCATGCGCAGCTCGCCGCGGGCCAGCATCGGCTTGAGCATGTTGCCCGCGTCCATCGCGCCCTCGGCGGCGCCCGCGCCGACCACGGTGTGCAGTTCGTCGAGGAACGTGATCACCTGGCCTTCGCTCCGCCTGATCTCGTTCAGCACGGCCTTGAGGCGCTCCTCGAACTCGCCACGGTACTTGGACCCGGCCACCATGGCGCCGAGGTCGAGCGCGATCAGGCGCTTGCCGCGCAGCGACTCGGGCACGTCGCCGGCCACGATCCGCTGGGCCAGGCCCTCCACGACCGCGGTCTTGCCCACGCCGGGCTCACCGATCAGCACCGGGTTGTTCTTGGTCCGGCGGGAGAGCACCTGGATCACGCGCCTGATCTCAGCGTCCCGGCCGATCACCGGGTCGAGCTTGCCGTCCCTGGCCTGCTGGGTGAAGTCGATCCCGTACTTCTCCAGCGCCTTGTAGGTGCCCTCCGGGTCCTGGGTGGTGACCCGGGCGCTGCCGCGAATCTGGCTGAACGCCTCGAGCAACGCGTCAGGGGTGGCGCCGGCCGCGGTCAGCACGGCCTTGGCGTCGCCGCCGTCGGCGGCCAGGCCGACGAGCAGGTGCTCGGTCGAGATGTACTCGTCGCCGAGCTGCTTGGCCCGGCTCGACGCGGTGGCGATCGCCGACTGCAGCGGCCGGGATATGTCCGGGGCGCTGAGCGTGGTGCCGCGGGCGCGCGGCAGCCGGGCCAGGCGCTCCTCGGCCTGCTTGGCGACCAGCGCCGGGTCGGCGCCCACCGCCCGGAGCAGCGGGGTGGTCGTGCCGTCCGGCTGCTCGATGAGAGCCAGCAGCAGGTGCAGGGGGTCGACCTGCGGGCTGCCGTCCGCTGCGGCACCGCGTATCGCGGTGGACAGCGCGTCCTGGCTCTTGTGGGTTAGCTTGTCATCCATCTACTTATCTCCTCTGGGCTGCCCGGTCTCGCCGGGCTGCCCAGTCATCGGTTCCCAGACCGCGACCCGGGCGCTTCGTACTGGTACGAGCCCGGATCGGGTGTCACTGCCGGTGCGGCGCAGCTCGGCCAGCCGGGCCGCCACGGCACGGGTAGATTCCAGTTCCATTCGCAGCTGAGCAAGCTCGGCATGCAGCTCGGTGAGGAGCCTGCGGGCCTGCTCGAGCTCCCGGTGCTGGTCCAGTATCAGCTTGATGCCGGAGAGGTTGACGCCCTCGTCCTGCGATAGCCGCTGGATCTCGCGCAGCGCCAGGATGTCCCGCATCGAATAGCGCCGCCCCCGGCCCTGGCTGCGGCCTGGTGATACCAGGCCCAGCCGGTCGTAGGCGCGGAGCGTCTGCGGGTGCATGCCGGAGAGCTCGGCGGCTACGGAGATGACGTAGACGGGCAGGTCATCAGAGAGCTCATACGGACTGCTCATGTCATCTCCTCCTTCCTAAGCCTCTTTCGCCCGATCGAGGAGTTCCTCGCGCGGGTCCTGGCCTGCCGTGGCCTCGCGCAAGTCCTCGATCGCACTGCGGGCCTTGCGGTTCAGGTCGTGCGGCACCATCACGTTGACCGTGACGAGCATGTTGCCGGTCGTGCCGTCCTTGCGGCGCACTCCCTTGCCGGGGACCCTGAACGTCCGGCCGTTCGGCGTACCCGGGGGGATCCGCACGGTGACCGGCGCGCCTCGGTGCGCCGGTACCTTGACCTCCGCGCCGAGCGCGAGCTCGGCGAACGTCACCGGCACGGTGACGGTCAGGTCGGAACCCGACCGGCCGAACACCGAGTGCGGCTTGACGTGCACCCGGACGTAGAGGTCGCCGGCCGGCCCGCCGCGCTCACCGGGAGCGCCCTTGCCTGCGATCTTGATCCGCTGTCCGTCCGCGACCCCGGCCGGGATGCGCGACTGGATAGTGCGCGAGCTCATCGCGTGACCACTGCCCGAGCATGTCGGGCAGGGGTCGTCCACCACCATGCCGCGCCCACGGCACTCATGGCACGGCTCGGTGATCCCGAACGTGCCCTGGTTTCTGCTTTCCTGACCGGTTCCGTGGCAGGACGGGCACATGCGGGGGACCGTTCCTGCCTTGGCGCCGGTTCCGTGGCAGGTGGGGCACGGACCCTCACCGGTCAGCCGCAGCGCGACGGTGGTGCCGTCGATCGCGTCACCGAAGCTCAGCGTGGCCTCGGTCTCGACGTCGGCGCCCCGGCGCGGCCGGTTCTGCGCGGTGGTGCGGCCGCTGCCGCCGAACACGCCGCCGAACAGGTCGCCTAGGCGGCCGCCCGCGTCCCCGGCACCGCTGAAGATGTCGCCGAGGTCGAAGCCGCCGAAGCCGCCGGTCTGTCCCGGCCGACTTCCGGCCGGTACCCGGAAACCGCCGCCGAACAGCGAGCGCGCCTCGTCGTATTCCTTGCGCCGCTTCTCGTCGGACAGCACCGAGTACGCCTCGGAGATCTCCTTGAACCGATCCTCGGCCGAGGTGTCGCCCTTGTTCGCATCCGGGTGGTACTTACGGGCCAGCTTGCGGTACGCCGCCTTGATCTCGGCAGGCTTGGCGGTCTTGGCGACCCCCAGGGCCTTGTAGTAATCCTTCTCGAGGAAGTCCTTTGTGCTCATTTTTTAGACCCGCTTGCCTCCGGGGCGCTTTTTAGGCGCTGCCTTCCCTCGTCGCTCCTTCGTCGCTCCTCAGTCCAGGCAGCGCCGCGCCCCTTTGGCTCGCGGGTGCGGCAGCCTCGGCGACGCTTCCCCTTTGGCTTGCTCATCCTTCCTCGTTAGAGCTCGTCAGTTGTCTTCCTCGGCGTCCCACTCGGGCTCGTTGCTGGTGCCGTCGGGGCCGGTCGCGGGTTCCGCGACGGCGACTCGGGCGGGCCGCAGGATCCTCTCCCCGACCTTGTAGCCGGGCTGCAGGATCTCGACGCACGTGTCCTCGGCGACGTCGGATGAATAGGAATGGGTCAGTGCCTCGTGGATCTTGGGGTCGAACGGGTCGCCTTTCTCGCCATAGGTCACCAGGCCGAGCCGGCCGAGCGCCGACTGCAGCGAGTCGGCGACCGACTTGAAGCCTCCGGACAGCTCCCCGTGTTCCCGCGCCTGGTCGATGGCGTCGAGCACGGGCAGCAGCCCGGCCAGCGTGCCGGCCACGGCCTGCTCGCGCACGGCGCCGCGGTCCCGGTCGACGCGCTTGCGGTAGTTGGCGTACTCGGCCTGCAGCCGCTGCAGGTCCGCGGTTCGCTCGGCGAGCTGCGCCTCGAAGTCCGTGGCCTGCCGGCCGCCCTTGACTGCTTGCGCTGTAACCATCATTATCTCTGGGGCCTCTTCGGGGGACTCCGGTGTTTCCTCGGAGTCCTGGTCGTCACGGGATCCGGTGGGTTCGGACGACTCGGCGGGCTTGGCAGGCTCGGGGGCCTCGGCCACGGCCGGCACCTGAAGTGCCGGCCGGCTTCGATGCCGCGTGCTTCCCGCGAACCTGACCGGTGACCGGGTCGATGCGCCGATGGTCGTGAACGACCGGACCGGAGCCCGTCTCCTCGGATGCTGACATCAGGCCGCTCCGCCCTCGCGGGTCTCGCCCTCGTCGACGATCTCGGCCTCGACGACCTCGTCGTCATCCGCGGGCGCCTGCGTGCTGCCGTCGGCCGTACCAGACTGGGCGTTGGCCTGCTGCGCCTGCGCCTGCTGGTAGATGGCGGTACCCATCTTCTGGCTGACCTGCGCGGCCCGCTCGCTGGCGGACTTGATCGCGTCAGTGTCGTTGCTTTCCAGCGCCTTCTTCACCTCAGCCAGCGCCTCGCGCACCTCGGACTTGATGTCCTCGGGCACCTTGTCCTCGTTCTCGCCGAGGAACTTCTCGGTGCTGTAGACCAGCGTGTCGGCCTGGTTGCGGACCTCGGCCTCCTCGCGCCGCTTGCGGTCCTCCTCGGCGTACTCCTCCGCGTCCCTGACCATCTTCTCGATGTCGTCCTTGGGCAGCGCGGACCCGCCGGTGATCTGCACCGACTGCTGCTTGCCCGTGCCCAGGTCCTTGGCGGACACGTTCACGATGCCGTTGGCGTCAATGTCGAAGGTGACCTCGATCTGCGGCACACCGCGGGGCGCGGGCGCGATCCCCGCCAGCTCGAACATGCCGAGCTTCTTGTTGTAGGCGGCGATCTCGCGCTCGCCCTGGAAGACCTGGATCTGCACCGACGGCTGGTTGTCCTCGGCGGTGGTGAAGATCTCCGAGCGCTTGGTCGGGATCGTCGTGTTCCGCTCGATCAGCTTGGTGAAGATGCCGCCCTTGGTCTCGATGCCCAGCGACAGCGGGGTCACGTCGAGTAGCAGGACGTCCTTGACCTCGCCCTTGAGCACGCCGGCCTGCAGGCAGGCGCCGACGGCGACGACCTCGTCCGGGTTCACGCCCTTGTTCGGCTCCTTGCCGCCGGTCAGCGACTTGACCAGGTCGACCACCGCGGGCATCCGGGTGGACCCGCCCACAAGCACCACGTGGTGCAGGTCATCGAGCTTGATCCCGGCGTCCTTGATGACCTGCTGGAACGGGCTCTTGCAGCGGTCGAGGAGGTCGGAGGTCATCCGCTGGAACTCCGCGCGGGTCAGCTTGGCGTCCAGGTGCAGCGGGCCGTCCGCGGAGTGGGAGATGTAGGGCAGGTTGATCTGCGACTCCATCGACTGCGACAGCTCGATCTTGGCCTTCTCCGCGGCCTCACGCAGCCGCTGCAGCGCCATCTTGTCCTTGGACAGGTCGATCCCGTAGCCGTTCTTGAAGTCCTTGACCAGCCAGTCCACGACCCGCTGGTCCCAGTCATCCCCGCCGAGGTGGTTGTCGCCGCTGGTCGCCTTGACCTCCACGACGCCCTCGCCGACTTCGAGCAGGGACACGTCGAAGGTGCCGCCGCCCAGGTCGAAGACCAGGATGGTGGCCTCGGTCTCCTTGTCCAGGTGGTAGGCCAGCGCAGCCGAGGTGGGCTCGTTGATGATGCGGAGCACGTTGAGCCCGGCGATCTGCCCGGCCTCCTTGGTGGCCTGCCGCTGCGCGTCACTGAAGTACGCCGGGACGGTGATCACCGCGTCGGTGATCTTCTCGCCGAGGTAGGCCTCCGCGTCCCTCTTCAGCTTCTGCAGGACGAACGCGCTGATCTGCTGGGGAGTAAACTTCTTGCCGTCGATGTTGACGGTCCAGTCGGTACCCATGTGCCGCTTGACCGAACGGATCGTCCGGTCAACGTTGGTGACGGCCTGCCGCTTGGCGACCTCACCGACGAGTACCTCTGCATTCTTGGCGAAGGCCACGACCGAAGGAGTCGTCCGTGAGCCCTCGGCGTTGGCGATGACCGTAGGCTCGCCGCCCTCAAGGATGGCGACGACTGAGTTGGTCGTCCCGAGGTCAATCCCTACCGCACGTGCCATGAGCAGTCCTTGTGTGTGTGAAGTTGAGTAGTTCGGGCTCAAGCTTGCCAGCGGGGGCTACCGCCGTCAAATGACTTGAGTCATATAGGCTCAACTTAGCGGAGTCGAGGAAGATTCCCATCCCGGGAAGAAATCCCGCCCGCCCCGCGAAACTCCCGCCTCCACCGCGGACCCCTCGCCCGGCCGTGGACCCCCTGCCCGGCCCTGGACCCCCACCCGCGTCCCCCGTGCCGCGCCCGCTGGCGACCCACTGCGGCGTTCGCCGGCGACATACGCAAGCCCGTGCTCCGTCCGCGCCCCATCCCGGCCTGCGCCCATCATCGTGTGCAGAAACCTCCCCTATTGCTTGCGTTTTAACGTGAGTTACGCGTGGGGTCTGATATCGGGTGCCTGCGCGCATACCGTGAGGTAACGGACGGTCCTGGTGCTTGTTCCGGCGTTTGCCGGACAGCATGAGTCCGGCCGCCGCATCCTCGGAAGGTCTGGCTAGGGATCTACCGGGAAAGGCGGCGGCCGTGGCATTCAGTATGGCGTGCCAGCAGCGATCGTGTCAGGCGGCGGGCGGAGATGGGCTGGATCAGCTGGCGGGGTTCCGGCGGGATGTGTACCGGTGCCTGTGGCGGCGGGCGGACGCGCTGTTCGAGACGATGGACGCGGTGACGGCCGCCGGGCGGGTGCCGTCGCTGCCGTACTTAAGCCTGGACCCGGCGTTCCGCCGCGGCCATGGCATGGTCTACCAGGGGCTGGCGCGGGGCCGGGTCGATGAGGAGGCGCTGCGCGGCCTGCTGGTCCGGTCCCGGCCGGCGGGCTGGCCGTGCGTGTTCGGCATCGATGCCTCCACGATCGGCCGGCCGTGGGCGGTGACCAGCCCGGGCCGGGAGTTCCACCACCACAGCTGCGCCGGTCACACCGGGTCCGGGGACCCGGTGATCAAGGGCTGGGCCTGGCAGTGGCTGTCCCAGCTGAGCTTTGACGCGGATTCCTGGACCGCCCCCCAGGACGCGGTCCAGGTCGGCCGGGACGACGCGGCGGCGGTGACCGCGGCGCAGATCCTCGCGCACGCGGCCCGGCTGCGCCAGGCCGGGGAGACGCGCATCCCGCTGTACGTGATGGACGCCGGGTATGACGAGGCGCCCGTCACCTGGGAGCTGCGCGAGCACCTGGATCAGGTGCAGATCCTGGTCCGGGTCCGCAACGACCGGGTGATGTACCGCGACCCGGTGCCGGAGCCGGGCCGGCCGGGGCGGCCCCGCCGCCATGGCACGGACCGGTTCCAGTGCCAGGATCCGGGCACCTGGGGCGAGCCGGGTCAGGTGATGATCCGCGAGGACGGCCGCTACGGGCTGATGACCGTGATGTCCTGGGGCGGCCTGCATCCCAAGCTGGCCTGCCGCGGTCATTTCCAGGCCATGCCCAAGCCGCCCGTCATCAAGTGCCACCTGATCCGGATCACCGTGGAGAAGCTCCCCAACGGGCGCGCGGTCCCCGGGCCGCTGCGGCTGTGGCGGGCCGGGCCCGGTCAGCCGGACCTGGACCTGTGCGCCCGCGGCTACCTGCACCGTTTCGATATGGAGCACACCTACCGGTTCGCGAAGACCTCCCTGGGCTGGGCCAGGGCAGCGTTGCGCTTCCCGGAGCAGTTCGCCCGCTGGACCTGGATCGTCATCACCGCGATCACCCAGCTGCGGCTGGCCCGCGCCCTGGCCGAAGACCACCGCCTGCCCTGGGAACGCCGCCGCCAGCCGGGCCGGCTCACCCCCGGCCGCGTCCGCCGGGATTTCGCCCGCCTGGCCGCTCTGGCCGGCACGCCGGCCAGAGCGCCGAAACCCTCCAAAGCCGGGACCGGCCTGCCCAAAGGCCGCCGCAGCACCCCAGCACCACGTTACGACGTGATCAAGAAGGTCGCCTCACAAGATCACTTAGACGTTAAAACGCAAGCTATTGGGGCAGCACCCGTGCACAATCCTGAGACTACGCTCCAGACCATGCTCATCCGCACCGCCAGTACCGTCTGCGGCCTAAGGCCACCAGGCAGGAGTGTCGGTGCGGAGAGAGTGAAAGCCGCCCCGTTCGGGTAAAAAGGGTTTAAATAGTTAGCTATAGGTAATGGGGCTCGAGCCGCGGGTGCGAGCCTGGCTCGGGGCGTGGAAGTGTTCGTGCGGACGTGATCATGTTGGGGCGCGGCTGCGCGGCTACGCTTGAGTTCCGGGTATTGAGGAGGTTCGGGTGGTCTTGCGGATGACCGTCGGCTTGGTGCTGACTGTGGTCGCGTTCGCGATCGCGGGGCGCCGGCTGTGGTGGCTGAAGCGGCTGGCGATGACCGGGCAGCCTGCGCCGGAGCGGGTGGAGGCGGTGCGCGGGCATCCCGGCCGGGATGTGGCGGCGGAGGCGGTGGAGGTGGTGGGGCAGCGCAAGCTGCTGAAGTGGACGGTGCCGGGGGTGGCGCATGCCCTGACGTTCTGGGGTTTTACCGTGTTGCTGCTGACGATCATCGAGTCCTATGGTGACTTGTTCTCCCGGACGTTCGCGATTCCTGGCATCGGGCACTGGGCGGTGATCGGTTTTATCGAGGACTTGTTCGCGGTGGCGGTGCTGGCGGGGCTGATCACCTTCGCGGTGATCCGGCTGCGCAGCGACCCGCATCGGGAGGGCCGCGGCTCGCGGTTTTTCGGGTCGCATACGGGCGCGGCGTGGCTGGTGCTGGGGATGATCTTGCTGGTGATCGTGACGCTGCTGGTGTACCGGGGGGCGCAGGTCAACACCGGCGTGTTCCCCTACGCCCACGGCGCGTTCGCCTCGCAGCTCGCCGGGCACGCTCTGGCGCCGCTGGGCTCGGGGGTGAACAGCGTGCTGGAGGTGGTGTTCCTGCTCGGGCAGGTCGCGGTGGTGCTGGTGTTCCTGGCGTTCTTGGTGTACTCCAAGCACCTGCATATCTTCCTGGCCCCGGTGAACGTGCTGTTCTCCCGGCGGCCGGACGCGCTCGGGCCGCTGGAGCCGATGCGGTCGGGCGGCACGGTGCTGGACTTCGAGGAGGCCGACCCGGACACCGACGTGTTCGGGCTGGGCACGATCGAGGATTTCTCCTGGAAGGGGCTGCTGGACATGGCGACCTGCACCGAGTGCGGGCGGTGCCAGTCGCAGTGCCCGGCGTGGGCCACCGGCAAGCCGCTGTCGCCCAAGCAGGTCATCTTGGACCTGCGTGATCACGCGTTCGCCAAGGCGCCGTGGCTGCTGGCTGGCTCCGGTGAGGAGCGGGACAAGCTGCCGGACGCGGTCCAGGCCGAGGCGGCGCGGCCGCTGGTCGGCACGGCGGATGCGCACGGGGTGATCGACCCGGATGTGCTGTGGTCGTGCACGAACTGCGGGGCGTGCGTGGAGGAGTGCCCGGTGGACATCGAGCACATCGACCACATCGACGGGATGCGCCGGCATCAGGTGCTGATCGAGTCGGCGTTCCCGGTCGAGGCGGCGGGGATGCTGAAGAACCTGGAGAACAAGGGCGACCCGTGGGGGATGGGCGGCGCCCGGCGGGCGGACTGGATGACCGAGCTGGACTTCGAGGTCCCCGTCGCGGCCGGGAAGATCGACCCGGAGGTGGAGTACCTGTTCTGGGTGGGCTGCGCGGGCGCGCTGGAGGACCGGGCCAAGAAGACCACCAAGGCGATCGCCGCGCTGCTGCACACCGCGGGGGTGCGGTTCGCGGTGCTCGGCCCGGCCGAGACCTGCACCGGCGACCCGGCCCGGCGGATCGGGAACGAGTTCGTGTTCTCGATGCTGGCCGCCCAGAACATCCAGACGCTGAACGAGGCCGCGCCGAAGACGATCGTGGCGTCCTGCCCGCACTGCTTCAACACCATCGCCCGGGAGTACCCCCAGCTCGGCGGGAACTATGAGGTGATCCACCACACCCAGCTGCTGGCGAAGCTGGTGGAGCAGGGGAAGCTGACCCCGGCCGGGCGGGTGGAGGAGAAGCTGACCTACCACGACCCGTGCTTCCTGGGCCGGCACAACAAGGTCTACACCCCGCCGCGGCAGATCCTGGAGGCGGTCCCCGGCGTGCAGGCCACCGAGATGCACCGGTGCAAGTCCCGCGGGTTCTGCTGCGGCGCCGGCGGCGCCCGGATGTGGATGGAAGAACGCATCGGCAAGCGGATCAACACCGAGCGGATCGAGGAAGCCCTCGCCCTGGAACCGGACACCATCTCCACCGCCTGCCCCTACTGCCTGGTCATGCTCGGCGACGCCGTCGCCGCCAAGAAAAGCAGCGGCGACGCCCCCGACACCCTCGAAGTCATCGACGTAGCCCAGCTGCTGGCCCGGTCGGTGAGCCCAGCAGCGAGTCCGGCCGCGGCCGGCGCTGCGGATGGGAGTGCCGGGAGCGCGGACCGGCCGGAGGCCTCGGACGGCTGACCGGAGCAGCCAGCCGCCGGGCCCCCTGGCTCGTTATCCGAACGGCCACAGGTGTCCCGGTCCGGAATACAAGGCAGGCTCCTCAGGGTCGCTGCCGTCGGCCTCGCCGCGGTCCAGGTGGGGCCAGGCCGGGTTCGGCGTGGCTGCGGCGTGCCGTCCGGCGGGAAGGCGGCGTATCACCTCGAGCACGACGATGTGGCTGCGGCGGTCGTTCACCACCACGCGGACGTCGCTGGCCCAGCAGGTGGCCCGAAGGATGTCCCTGGCCCCTTCCAGGTCCGCGGCGGTTATCCCGGCGCGGCACCACAGCCATACCCGCTCGCCGAAGTCGGCAGGCACGGTATAGAGCACGACCGGAAGTCGGCCGTCCCTGGTCTGGATCCAGGCGTGCGTACAGCCGGTCCTGACCCGGTGCGGCGTGATGACGCACCAGGCCCTGGCGATGATGGCCCGGCGGGAAGGCGGCCATGTCAGCGCGGCGGCCAGGATGACCATCGTCGCCGCCGCCACGGCGATGAGCCAGTTCAGGCCGAGGATGTAGCCGATACTGACCGTGCCCAGGATCACTCCGGCGATCAGTCCCAGCTCGTAGCGCCAGTGCCACAGGCGGGCGACGAGGTTTGGCCGCGCGACCATGCTGACGGCGGCCTCGACGCTGGCCATGACGCTCGGGTCGTTCGGCTGACGCGGCCGTCCGGACGCCATGGCTAGCTCACCTCCCCGATGGTGATCCGGCCCGTGCCCAGGCAGGGAGCGCACGGCAGGTCCGCGGTGACGCCTGCGCCGTGGCACTTCGGGCACTCGGCTAGCGTGTCAAACCGCGGGTCGCGGTATCTCCTGGCCAGGCCGTAGTGCGTCTTGGTGATCTGCCAGCCGCGCCAGTAGGCCTCGGTGTCGTTCATGACGAACAGCCGGTCTCCGAGGCGGCGCGGGATGGCGGCCAGCCAGCTGAGCAGCACCCGGCCGACGATGGCCAGGATGCGGCCGAAGCGGGCGGGGCTCGCCTGCGCCGTGGCGTCGGCCGTCTGGTCCGGTGCCCTCGGCCGCGCCGGCTGGGCTGGCCTGACTGGTTCGCCTGGCGGCCACTGGGGGTTGTCTTCGCTGGTGAAGTTGCTAATGTTGATCACATCGCTAGCCCTTCTCGCTCGCTCCTGAGCCTGGGTAGTGTTTGGCTGGGTCGGTGTTGCAGCACCGGCCCAGCTGTGTGTCTGAGGTATCGCGCAGCGGATAGCCGCGGGGATCCCAGATCGTTGCGATTGCTGCCGCGGATGTAGAGCCGCGGCCCGTACGCTTCGGCACAATGGAAGCGGATGCGGTCTTTGCGGGCTAACTGAAATGGCAGTGCCTCCCCTCCCTCACGCGGCCAGGTCGCCGCTGTGGGCGACACTCGGTCGCCCAGTGCGGGGCCTTAGATGGCACGCGGTCTACTGTCGGTAACCTCCTGGGTCACCGCTCGACCCCGTTGTCGGCGGGTCGCTTGAGGATGCCTCTGCGATCTGATTTCATAGTGCATCTGGCACTAGTTCTTGGCAAGTGCCATTTTAAAGTGCATCCTGCATGTATCATCTGCACAGTCCCAAGGGTTGGGACCACTCGGTCCCGGGTTATGAGCTACAGCGTTGAAGTCCCGCGAAAGGAAGCCAGCTTCGTGCCTGAAGTCCGCAGCCCTACCGTTCGCCGCCGCGAACTAGGCGCCCTGCTGCGGGCACTGCGACCGGTAAGGGGCTGACGGTGGAGCAGGTGGCCGAGTGCCTTCTGTGCTCCCCGAGTAAGGTGAGCCGTATGGAAACCGGCCACGGCACCGCTACCGCTCGGGACATCCGTGACCTGTGTGACCTATACGACGTGACCGACGAGGCCGAACGTGACCGGATGATGACTCTGGCCAAGGAGGGCAAGCAGCAGGCGTGGTGGCACTCCTACGGCCTGACGTATGAGACCTACGTTGGCCTCGAAGCGGAAGCAGTGCTCAATCGGCGAATTTAAATCCTCTGTGATGCCTGGCCTGCTCCAGACGGCTGACTACGCACGTGCGGGTCACGAGGGCACCATGCCCAGACTCGGCCCTGATCAGATTGAGCTGCAAATCGAGGCGAAGCTTACCCGTCAACGAATACTGTCCCAAGACGACCCGCCTCGTTTTATTGCGGTCCTCGACGAGGCGGCACTGCACCGAGTCGTCGGTGGGCGCCGGGTCATGGCAGCGCAGTTGGGCAAGATCCTGGAAATGTTGGCTTTGCCGAACATCGTGGTTCAGGTTCTCCCGTACGAAGTCGGTGCGCATCCGGGGGTGGAGAGCAACTTCACCATCCTCGAACTGCCAAGTCCGACTCCTGGTGTTGTGTTTGTCGAAGGGCTGATAGGGTCTCTTTACCTTGAGCGAGCTGAAGATCTCAATAGATATCATTCTGTTTTTGAACAATTGCAATCAATCGCGCTCAACCCAAAGGACACCGTGGATCTGATTGCAAGTGTTGCGCGGTCTTACAAAGACGACTTAGAGGCGATTTTACCAGATTGCAAATTCCCATATTGGCGCTCTTTATATACTCCCAAGGAACTGTAGAGTGCATAGATGCGTCGATTTTCGTAATGATACATAAAGGCAGGGAATCTGATGTCTCTAACTGACGCGGAGGTTCACGACCTCCAATGGCGCAAAGCTAGGCGCAGCATCGGTAATGGAGCTTGCGTCGAGGTGGCGACCGCAGGAGGGCAAATCCTCATACGTGACTCACAGGATCTGAATGGTCCTATACTAGGTTATTCTACACGCTCATGGCAGTCCTTCCTCGGTGATGCAAGGAATGGCCGGTTCGACCAGGGTTGCCTATAGCATCCGCCACCTCGGAATGCCCTCGAAAGATTAACGTGCAACCCGGTTATCGGTCCTACCGAACCGGGCGAAGGTGGCCGCCCACGCGTCTTTAGCGGAACCTAGCATGAGCCGCTTGGTCGCTGGGCGGCCTTTCCGTTTCTCACTTTGGCGCCGCGGGTCCGCCCTGGTAAGGTCGCCGCATTTAACCGTAACGGCTGCCCCCGATGGTCGGGCATGTAAGGAATCCAGAGGCTAGCGAGGTGGTTCCGTCGCCGGTTTCTGTTTGCGCTGGCAGTCTTCGACGGGAATCTGACCGCGATGGAGGGTCCAGGGCAAGTTGTCGTCGAGGATGGGAAGCTTCCGGGAACAACGTCCGACGAAGAATCCGAATACGCAGAGGGTGAATGAGCAGGCCAGCAAGAGAACGGCATAAATCGTAACCGCCATGACCAGATCCTTCTGTCGGGTGCTTCATTGCCAGCCAAGCTTCGCGGGATAGGTGTCCGGTAGAGTTGCGGACGGATCGAGGCTGGCAGATGACAGCCTTAGCTCGGCGTGGGACGACCCTGTGCACTGGCGCTCACTGACCGTACACTCTGGGACAACAGCGGACACTTGCGGACAGGAACCCGGACGTGGAGGACGCGCCGTATACAGAGGATCTCGATCTTGCGTCGGTAACCACCCATGAAGAGCTGGCGGCGCTCTTGCAGACGGTGCATCTCAGAGCGGACAGGCCCTCGCTGCGTAGGCTGGAAGCGCTGACCCGGCATGACGAGACTCCGCTGTCAAAGACGGCTGTATCCGAGATGCTCAAGGGCGTTCGGTTCCCCCGGAAGGCCGTCATGGTCAGCTTTCTCCGGGCCTGCGGGGTGCCCAATGACCGCATGGCGCAATGGCTGCGCGCATGGGAGAGGGTTGCTGTCCGTGAAAATTCCCTGACTCAACGTAGGGCTACGTATTCCGTGCCGCCCAGGCAGGCGGGAGTTGCTGCCAGCGCATCCGAACACTCCGATCGGCCTCGACCGGAAACTATTGGTGGCGGTCATGCGAAAGATGTCAAGGCCGGGCAGCCGATAGGGCTCTTGGCGGATGCCACGGATCCCCAGACCGGACTGCTTCACGAGCAGATCAGCCAGCTCAATGCGGCCAACGACCAACTCCGCCTACAGCTAGCCAACATCGAGCTAGAGCGTACCGAACAAGGATCTCGCCTTACCGATGCCACGAACGTGCCGGCAGCGCACAGTCCGATAGCCAGCCGACGAGAACTTGGCGTCCTGCTACGTACACTCCGGCAAGAAAAGGGCCTGACACTAAAGCAAGTGGCAGATCACCTGATGTGCTCGACGAACAAAGTTAGGGGCATGGAAGCGAGCTTCCGCGCTGGGACGCTCCGAGACGTTCGTGACCTGTGCGATCTCTACGGCGTGACCACTGAGGCCGAGCGCGACCGGATGATGAAGCTGGCCGAAGATGGTAAGCAGCAAGGCTGGTGGCAGTCCTACGAGCTGGGCTACGCCACCTACGTCGGGTTGGAAGCGGAGGCAGCGATCATCTCCGGCTTTCAGTCGTCGGTAGTCCATGGCCTTCTGCAGACCGCGGACTACGCACGTGCCGGGCACGAAGGCGCCATGCCCCGGCTCGGCCCTGATCAGATCGAGATGCAAATAAAGGCTAAGCTCATCCGGCAGCGCATACTTACCCAAGATAACCCTCCCCGTCTCGCCGCGGTTCTCGACGAGGCGGCACTGCACAGGATGATGGGTGGTCGCCAGGTTATGGCAGCGCAGCTTGCCAGGATCTTGGAGATGTCGGCTCTGCCGAACATCGTCGTACAGGTTCTCCCGTTCGAGTTCGGCGCGCACCCAGCGGCGGAGAGTAACTTCACTATCCTCGAACTGCCAAGTCCGACTCCTGGCGTGGTATATGTCGAAGGGCTGATAGGGTCGGTCTACCTTGAACGAACCGACGATCTAAAGAGATATCGTGAAATCTTCAATCGTTTGCAATCGATCGCGCTAAGTCCAAGGGAGAGCGCCAATTTGATTGCAAACCTTAGCCGTTCATATAAGGACAGTTCAGAACCTAATTTACGAGATATATTTATTCTCCACGGTGACATGCCTGGCGGGGCGCCCGAGGGAACCGTAGAAGCTATTAGTAAGAGAGGAGCTCTCATGTCCCAAGCCAGCCCGGAGGCTCGCGACCTTAAGTGGCGTAAGGCCACGTGCAGTGCAGGCGATGGAGCGTGCGTAGAGGTGGCGCCCGTAAACGGGCGGATAGCCGTCCGGGATTCCAAGAATCCAGGCGGCATCTGGCTATGGTATTCAGTGCAATCATGGCGTGACTTCATCTTGATTGTTAAGACTAAAAACACTCTCAAATAATGCCGCCGGACGGCGGCCGCCCGCTCGGCGAGCCCTTATCGAGGAGCACGCAAACGGGTCATCTCCGCCTGCTGCGCTCATCCACTCAGACCTTGGCGCGGTAGAAGTTCAGGTAGGACCTTGACGGTGTGGGGCCGCGCTGATCCTGGTACCTGGAACCGTAGATAGAAGAGCCGTACGGGTGCTCGGCGGGGGAACTGGTGCGGAACAGGCACAGCTGGCCGGTCTTCATGCCGGGCCACAGCTTGATGGGCAGCGTCGCGACGTTGGACAGCTCAAGCGTCACGTGCCCGGAGAACCCGGGATCGATCCAGCCGGCCGTCGAATGCGTCAGCAAGCCGAGCCTTCCCAGGCTGGAGTTGTGTGTTGGGATGAAAGTAGGTCCGGCAAGGAAGAGGCCTGTCGAGTTGCCGACCTGGATGCACCGGACAGGGCGTGGCTCACACTCGCGTACGTCGACAATAGAGCGGAAATTATGCGTCGGCCCCGTCTTGAGACGGGAGGCCTTCCGCTGCAATCGGAACACTTGTAGCCTCGGCGTGAACTTCACCTGGAACGCTGGTTTCTGCTCTACTCCGTTTAGCGTTACCCGCTTCTTCCGCTTGACGGGGCGAAGACCTAGGCTGGCCGCGAGTTCGACCACAGCGTCGGCGAGCCGCTCATTAGTGTTGCTGAACTCACATCTACCGTAGGCGTCTATGTACCCATCGGAGTCCATGAACCCCTGGAGAAGTGCGAGCCGCTGGCCGATGGATGCGCGCAGGTACATTTCAGGAACGTGCTTGTTGCGGAGCAATCCGATCGCCTCAAATTCACTTGATAGCGAACCGTCGAGAGTGAATTGACCCGTCATGACATCACGCACGCGGCCGATATGCCGGTGCGACAGGCCGCCAATCCGGAAGGCGCGCTCACCGCTAGCGGGCCACACGGCATATCCGGCTCGGATAATTTCTTCGAGTATGTGTTCATCTCCCCGGCCGACCGTGACTTCAGCCTTGCTTGCAGTCCCATCGCCGAGCCATATTCCTAGGACGTAGGGATCGATGGGAAGCGGTTGTCCGGGATAACGCACCGCCTCGGCTAGCTGAATTTGGTGGTTCCACTCATTTCCGGCGAGCAGCGAGTCGGCGATCTCCTTTGTGGTTCGTACTTTTGCGGGACGCGCATGCTTGCGTTCTGACTTAGATCGGGTCAGCCACCGGTGAGCCAGGTCGGCGACGATGGTCTGGCCATCGGAGAAGACGACTTCGGCGCAGGTCCGGCCGAACATGATCCCGGTGGCTGCGAGGACCGGCGTCGGCCGTCCCATCTCGTCAAAGACCTCCTCGCCGACTTGGAGGTCTCCCATCGGCCGCCAGCCGCGGGGCGTGGGAATCGGCGT
Source organism: uncultured Actinomycetes bacterium (assembly GCA_963798675.1). Classification (GTDB taxonomy): domain Bacteria; phylum Actinomycetota; class Actinomycetes; order Streptosporangiales; family Streptosporangiaceae; genus Palsa-504. The sequence goes on from CAWCUJ010000060.1 coordinate 128,521, forward strand.
ATCAACGGCGAGGGCCTTGCCCTCAAGGCGCCCCGCTAGGTCGTCGGGAAGCGAGACCACCTCGAAGGTCGACGCCAGCACGAACTCGCTGGGATGCAGGACGAACGGTTCTTCGCCGTCGGTCTCGACGAGCCTGGTCAGGTCCGGCTGTTCCACGGCGGGGTCGATGTGCGGGTAGCGATGGTTCTCGAAGACCCGGAAGTAGCGGTCCAGCCGGACGTCGATGCTGGACGGCTGGATCAGTTCGGGATCGTATGGATCGAGCTTGACCCGCCCGGACTCGATCTCGGTCTTGATGTCACGATCGGAGAGGAGCACCCTGGCAACCTATCGGGTCCGGTACGATGTCTGGGCGAACACAGCACAGGCCGGTGCCCCGGCCGAACAGTGCAGGTGCGCGCGGGTGTAGTTCAATGGTAGAACGTCAGCTTCCCAAGCTGATAGTGCGGGTTCGATTCCCGTCACCCGCTCCAAGGGCTAAGGCCCAGGTCAGAGCTGGTTTGGTGCATCTTCACTCCGGCCCCCAGAGAGCCGTTGTTGATCTTCCGTGCCATTAGCGTGCCATTAGCCTGCGGGGACCAGGACCCCGGCCGACCCGTCCTCGTCATCGTCGTCTTTGCTCTGCTCGCCCTGGAGGTGGGCGTCGATGGCGTTCGTGATGAGCTGGTCGGCGCCGCGGGCCTCGTGCTGGTAGATCATCGCGGCACGCTCGCTGTCATGCCCCATCCGGGCCATAAGGTCCCGGAGCGCGGCGCCGCTTTGCGCTGCGAACTGGTTCCCGGTATGGCGAAGGTCGTGAAAATGCAGACCGGTCATGCCGATCGACGCAACCGCGCGCGGCCAGGCCGACATCTTGTTGAAGTTGCCCCGCCGTAGCGGACCGCCTTTGGCGCCGGGGAAAATGAGCGCGCCCGGCTCGTCCTTGACGAACACCGCCAGATGATCACGGAGCGCCGGGACGATGGCATCAGGGACGCCGACGACCCGCCGACCGGCCTTGGACTTGGGCGGGCCGAGGAGCATTTCCCCGGTCGACCTCTCCACATATGCAGCCCGGATTCTGACCGTGCGCGTCTTCAGGTCGAGATCGCATCGCCGGAGCGCCGTCGCCTCGCCCCATCGCAGGCTGGCGAACGTGGCGAGGAGCACCAGGGCGTAGAACCTCCGGTCATGGGTGCAGTCGGCGCGGCCGTCGCTGGCCATCGTCCACAGTGCCCGTTCGGCCTCGGCCCTGGTGGCGTACACCTCGGGTGACGTGCGCATCTCGCCATGACGGCAGAAGCGGAGCCGGTAACCACTCGGGACCTTACGGATGTTGCCGATCGGTCGACGGCCTACCCGCTCGGCCAGCTCGAAGACCTGGGCGACAGTAAGCACCGGCCTCTCGCCCGCATCCTCGGTTCCTGCCCCCCGGATCCGGCAGGGGTTGCGGGGGAGGATCTTGTCGTCCTCGACCGCGGTCATCAGGACGGCGCGGAGCAGTCGGTACGCCTTCGCCGTGACCGACACCGAGACGCCATTGGCGAGCAGGGTTGCCCGCCACTCGCGGACCATCCGGGTTGACAGCCTGCCGATTGGCGTGCCGCCGAGGTCCGGTTCGATGTGCTTGCGGAGAAGCCACCTGTAGAGATCCATCGTGCGAGGGCGCAAGCCGGGCCGTTCGGTGATCCATGCCTCGGCGTACTCGCCGAGCTTGACCTTGCCTCGGTCCGGGTCGGTCCAGTCACCTGACGCCAGTTGCGCCTCAATGAGCACGAGCGCCTTGTCTGCGTCGCCCTTGCGTCCGTAGGTATCCGGCCCTGTTCGTATTCTCGCCGTCCGGCCCTGGATAGCGAATCTGGTATCGGCCGGATGGCAGCTTGCGCACGTTGCCGAAACGCCGATGACCTTCTCGGTTCGCCATAAGGCGACTCCTCTCATCTTGTGCCGTAGACCGGCGTTGGTAAGCGGCTCGACGCGGCCTGCGTCGATGAAGTCGGCGAGAGCCGATTCGCTGATCCGTACGTGACGGCCGACCTTGACGAACTCGATGCGCCGTTCGGCGATCAACCGGCGGATGAACCGTGGGGAAGTGCTCAGCCGTTCAGCCGCGGCCTCCACCGTCAGGAGCACGGCCGTGGACTGGTCACGTCGGCTCGTCATGCGGCCTGCCCTGTTGCCGAAAGATGCGCCTCGGCGGCTCTGCGCCGGGCTTGTTCGAGGGCGGTCTGCCATTGGATGCGGTCGGCGACGACGTGCAAGAGCCGTTGCCCGTTGGGCATGTGGTCCGGCTCGCCAGGCTTGACCGGTTCCCAGGCGTACCGCGCCGGGTCGGTTGCCGGAAGCCCGAGCATGCCGGTGAGCCAGTTCTTGCGGTCGGCGCGGTGGTCTGCCAGCGTCTTGCCGGACCATTTGCGGGAGACGAGCACCCGCCGCCCGGCGTAGCCGAGATACTCGCGACGGTGGGCCTTGCCCTTGCAGGCCCCGGGCCGCAGGCCCGGCCTCGCGTTGCGCGGCTGGATACCGTAGCGGAGCCAGTTCGCGCAGGTCGGCGAGCACGGCTCATACCGCAGCGCGTCGGCGAGCCGGGTGACATGCGCGGCCTGGTTGTCGCTGGTGGCCTGGTGGCAGTCGCCGAGGTGCTTGGTCAGGTACTTAGTGAGGTAGCCGATGCACCGGCTGGCGTCCCTGGATCCGACGAGCACGCCCTGGGCGTCAAACCGGGCACCGAACCGGGCCACGTGCAACGGCTCGTCCTCGTCTCCGATGGCGTCAAGGGCCTGGTCCCAGGTCGGCAGCACCTCGCCGGTGTCCGGGTCGAGGTAGGTGCGAGCATGCTCATCCCAGACCGGCAGGAGCCGCCGTCGTACTTGACGGTTTCGGTGGAGGGCCACCAGACCTGGTGGTAGGTCGCGGCGATGACCTCGCGGAGTTCAGCGCGGGAGATGGTGCCGCGCAGGGCGAAGTGGACGTGCGGGGCGAGCCTGCGCTGTGGTTCGATGGCGGCGAAGTACTGCAGGTCATAGCCGACATATCGGCGCAGGTTCTGGATGAACCGGTCGAATAGCGCGGCGAAGTGCAGCGCGTCCCGCGCTGCGCGCCGGTAGTCGTAGATGTCCGGGTCGGCGGGTGCTCCGTCCTCGCCGACCCGGCCGTAGGACGGGCAGGTGAGCGTGACGAACAGCGAGGGCCGGAACGTCTTGCCATCCGGGGCGGTGTAAGTCCTGCCGATGGTCCGGGCGCTAACCGGGCGGCGGGGCAGGGGAGCAGCGTCCTGCCGTCGCCTGGTCGTCCGGTGGCGGCGCGGCCGTGCCGGGAGCACGTTGCCCCGCATCCCAGTCTCGGTGATCTCCTCGTTCAGCTCCTCGATTCGCTCGTCAAGCTCAGCCGTGTCAAGGCTTTCGCTGGCCAGGAGGTCCCGGCCTTCTTGCGCCTCGGCCCGCTCGGTGATCAGCGCCCGCTGCTCCTCGGTCGCCGGGTCCGGGTCGATCACCGGCTCTTGTTCGAGGTGCCAGCCTTCGCGGCATTGCGCCGCCCGCAGGATCCGGGCCCGCTCAGCGCACGACGGGCACACCGAGGCGAGGGTGTGCCCGCACGGGATGAGGACCTGCTCGACGTAGCCGGTGTCGATCTCGGTGCGGCGCAGCTGCACCGGGCGCAGGCAGGCGCCGTGCTCGGCGGCCAGGTCCTTGACCACCTGGCGGGCCAGCGGCATCGCCATCCGCTCGGCCCGCGTCGTCCGCCCCGCGGTCACCAGTCACCGTCCGGGAGATCTGCGGTGTCGAAGGGTCCGGCGTAGCCGCACAGGCGGCATTCGGCCCTCAGCACCGGCCGCCCGTTCTCGACCAGGACCAGTCCCGTGCCGCAGACCGGGCACGGTTCGTCGGTACGCCAGGCGGTTTCCCTCATAGGCCACCGCCGGACAGGGAGCCGACCGCCGATGCCATGGCGCAGATGTCGGCGTCGGTCACATACGCGGCCCGGACACGCACCGGGTCGGGAGTAGCTTCCAGCCGCACGTAGCCGACCCCGGCGCCGGTCCAGGGGTCGGGGGAGATCTGGTCGGCCAGGGCGCCGCGGTCCCGGGCGCCATCGCCCAGCACCATGTCCACCTGGTCGGACTCATCCAGCCGCAGCGCGATCCGGGTGGAGAACAGGTTCCGCAGGCTGATCACGTCCTTGCGCGGATCCTGCAGCGCGCCGACCACGCACACCCCCACCGACCGGCCCTGGGAGGTGAGCGTGGCGATGGCGGCCTCGGCCCGTTTGCGCAGGTCCCGTTCGGGCTGGTAGGCGGTCAGGAACGCCAGCTCATCGACCAGCACCACCAGGAACGGGAACGCGGTCGAGGGGGTGAAGGTGCGGGTCCGGCCGCCGAACTGCCCCGCCCGGTCGTGCATCTCGGCGACCGCGGCCTCCAGCAGCTCCACCATCGCGGCGGCGTGGCAGGCGTACCGGTGGAACAGCGCCCGGCCAAAGGACAGCTCCATCCGCTTGGGATCCAGCGCCCACACCTGTACCCACCCGGCCGCGATGGCGGGTAGCAGCGCGCGGATCAGGGACCAGATCACCGACCCCTTCCCCGACCCGGTCGCCCCGGCGATCAGCACATGCGTCGACGCCAGCCGCAGCCGCCACGGCGAGCCGTCCTCGCACCGGCCCACCGGCAGCCCGGTCAGGTCCACCTCCCCGGCGATCGGCAGCGCCCCGATCGGGTCGGCCAGCGTGTCGGCGCGGACCAGCTCCAGCATCACCACGCCGGGCGCGGCGCCGCGGATGCGGCACAGCCGGGCGCCGAACGCGTGCGCCAGGTTCTCCGCCCGGGCCTCGAAGTCGGCCGGGGCCTGCCCGTCACCAGGCCCACCCGCACCAGGTCGACCGCCCCGGAACGGTGCACCTGGTCCAGCACGGGGAGCATGGGCTGGCCGCGGTAGTCCGGCGCGAGCCCGGCCAGCGTCATCGCGGCCTTCCACCGGCGCCGGTAGAACCACCACCGCAGCCAGTCCCGCACTGGCACCGCCACGAACCGGGCGAACCACGACGGCTGGATCACCCGCAGCCCGGCCAGGCCGATGACGGCAATCACGGCCAGGCCGACGACGCCGGGCCAGCTCAGGCCCAGCCAGGTCACGGCCACCAGCGCGGCCACGGCGTCCAGCGCGGGATGGGTCAGGACGAACCACAGCACCCGCCAGATCAGCCGGACGAGCTGGACGACCATGATCACCGGCTCGGGGGTGCGGTACACCGGGGACCGCCACACCGGGACCGCGAACGGGTCACGGTTGTCGACCTGGGCGAGCTGCTCGCCCATCACCCAGTTACGGCCGCGCGGCATTAGACTCAGCTCCTCTCCGCATGCGCCAGCAGGGGGAGACACCCGGGGCGGCAGGAATGCCCGTTCCTGCCGCCCCACCAGCGGCACCATCAGGCCGCCTCACCATCCCTGCGGCTCTGGCAGGCCGTGCAGGCCTCGCTGTCGCTCTGTCCCTGGGCGTGCAGCCGCTCGACCTCGGCGGCGAACCTGGCCGCCTTGGCGGCCAGGTCCCGGGCGAACTCCACCGCCGCCGCGCCGGTCTTGCGGTCGGCGACGGACAGCGACACCGTGGCCGACCCGCACGTGACGTCCAGGATCGGCGTGTGGTCGTCGTACGTGCTCAGGAACGTCCACCAGTCCTCGCCGACGTACATGCCGAGGTGTGCGGACGACCCGCCGCCGCTTTTCATGCCGCTACCTCCCTGACCTCTCCGCCGGGACGGCCCCGCCCGGGCGCCCGGATGCCGGTTGCCTTGACCGAGTAGGCCAGCCGCCCGGCCTGGTTCACGTACGGCGTGACCGTCAGCCCGGTGAACTCCACCGGGATGAACGGCGACCCGGGCGGCCCGGCCGGGATGACCGGCTGGGCCTGGGCGGCGACCTTGACCTTGACCGCCCGCGTGCGTGCCTGCGGGTCGGGGTCGATGACCTCGATCACCCACAGCGGCAGCCCGGTGGCCTTGTCGTTGGACTGGACGAACTTCTCCCCGGTGGAGGCGTCGAAGTTCCGTACCGGCTCGAACGCGCCAGCCGCGTACGCGCCGGACGGGAACACCACGCCGAACTCCACCGGGATCGGACCTTGAAGAGCCATTTGGCAACTCCTGTGTTGAGGTTAACTACGACCTGACTTATCAGGCTTAGTCTCAGAGTAAGGATAGCTACCTGACTTGTCAAGTTGAGAGTATGGCGGTTATCGGTCAGCGCAGCGACGGGTCAGGTGAACGGGTAGGCGTCGTGGATCTCGTGCCGGTCACCGGGCAGCACGATGTCGACCACCTGCAGCGGGCGGGCCGTGGCGTCGTACGCGGTGACGATCACGTTCAGCACCGGGGCATCCGCTGAGACCTGCAGCAATCCGGCTTCCTCGCCGGTCGGCTGGCGAGCCGAGATCCGCTCCACGGCGTGATCGAACCGGATCTTCTTGCGGGCCTGCAGATGGTGGCGGATGCTCTCGTCCAGCAGGTCAGGGGAGGCCAGGCTGGTGCCCGAAGCGAGTTCGATCGGCAGCCACATGGAGGCCAGCTCTACCGGCCCTTCGTCGTCGCCGAGCAGCAGTTGCCGCAGGAACGCCTTGGTTCCCGGCTCCAGGCCGAGCAGCCTGGTCACGTAGCCAGGCGCGAGCTTGACGCCCGCCTGCACGAGCTCTCCGGACAGGGAGGCCTCCGGGAGCTCCAGCACGCTCTGGGCAGGCCGGGTCCGCTCGGCGCCTGCCAGCGCGGGACGGCCCCGGACGAAGCTGCCCTTGCCTTGCTGGGTGTCGATCCAGCCGTCCTGCCGCAGCGCCGACAGGGCCTTGACGATCGTGGGACGCGACACGCCGAAGTCGCTGACAAGCTGGTGTTCTGACGGCAGCAGCGACCCCGGGGGATACTGGCCCCGTTCGATGCGGCTCTTGATCTCGGCGACCACCTGCGCGTACTTCGGCGGCGCGTAGTCGAATGCCATAACTGTGTCCCTGCGTGGACTGTTGACCTGTCAGGTCAGACTAGCTCGCCTAACAGGAGTTGTCACCTGCTGTGAGCAAATTCAGGTCTCAAGATCCGGGACGACGAGTGTCACGGGTTCGGCTTCCACTCGAGCATGAACCACACGATCCGGCCGCGCTGCCCTCCGCGATATCCCCAGCGGTGGGCTATCAGCTCAACCAGGCCCAGCCCGTAACCGGACTCTTCGGTCTTGTCGTACGAGCACACAGCCGGGACCTGATCGGATCCGTCGTCACGGACCTCGACCCGGAGCCGGGTATCGGCCCGGTACACGGTCACGACGACCTTCCCGCCCTGCCCGATGCCGTGTGCGTGATGGCATTGGTAACCAGTTCGCTGGTCAGCAGGACGGCATCGTCGGCCGCAGGGCACCCGCCGAGGACCTGGCCGACGAACAGTCGCGCCCGCGCCACCTGGTCACCTGATCCAGGGAAGACCCGTCGCCTGGGCCGGATGATCGTCGCGGCGGTCATGATGCGCGTCCTGTGCCCCCGCATGCCAGGCACTCAGTTCGTGCCCGCCGCAGCAACGCGCACTCGCCAGCAGTCCCCGCGGCTTCCTCCGAGCGCCGTAGGGCTAGGAACTTCCAGCCCCGGCCGCCGCAGTTACCGCACGAGCCGTCCTCGCCGGGCATCGGGGAAGCGCCGGCGCCCGCCTGCTCCGATCATGTCCTGCTGGTGGAAAGCCTGGTGCCGCCATGCTTTGATGCTGGGCAAGAGACGCGTTGCGTCGCTAGGCGCATCTCAAACCTGACGTATCGTGACGTCTCATCTTGTCTCGTGATCTTCCTCTTCCCGCTACGCTGAAGACGACACAATGCGCGACGTGGAGATTACATGTCCGAACGGCCCATCCTGCTCAAGCTCCTGCTCAGGGAACGCCACTGGCAGAACTACGGTACGTTCTGCGCCGAATACGACAAGGCCGCCGCCCGGATCGACGCTGACCTGGCCGGAAGCTTCCCCAGCCGAGCCCAGCTGCACCGCTGGCTCACCGGCTCAATCCGTAGCCTGCCCTACCCCGACCACTGCCGCGTCCTGGAGGAGATGCTTCCTGGCTGGACTGCCGAGCAGCTCTTCCAGCCCGCCAGGCCCGAGCTGCTCCATGTCAACGGGCGAATCCCCAGCCCGCGGACCGAGCCGGGAGCGGCAGGACCGCCAGTATTCGCGGCGCCATCAGTCGGGATGCGTCCGTTCATCGAGCAGGCCTTCACAGCCGAGCATGTCACCATCGACTTCGCCGGATTCTCCGGCGAGACCCTCCACGGCGCGGTTCAGGAACCGCTCGACAACATCCGCATCGGCCGCATCAAGCCCGCCACCCTGACGATTCGGATGCTGCTTCCCGACACCAGCCGCCCATGGTGCTGCCCTGCCGCGCCGACGACCTCACCGACGATCCGGAACACCGCGCCCGGGCCCACCGGCTGACCACTCGGCACGCCCACGCGATCCTCGACACCGTGCAGGAACTGGCCAGCCTCGGCCTCATCGAGCAAGCCGACGTGCAGATCCGCGCCCACGCCTGCCCGCCGCTGTTCAAGGTCTACATCCTCAACGGCCAGGACGTGTTTTTCGGCTTCTACCCGATCACCAAGCACACCATCGCGCTGCCCAGCGGCCCGCGCGACATCTACGACCCGATGGGCAAGGACGCCGTGGTCTTCCACCACTCCGTCCGCAGCGGCCACCCGCCGATGCGCCATACGTCGAACAGGCACGCGCCTGGTTCACCTCCATGTGGGACAACCTCAGCTACGAGTTCCCCGCATGACAAGCCCCACCCCGCCCGGCAGCGATCTCGACACCATCGTTGCCCGGACCCGCCACCTGCTCCTGGACTTCGACGGCCCCATCTGCTCCATCTTCGCAGGCCTGCCCGCCGCCATCATCGCCGACCGGCTCCGCAAGCTCTTCGGCGACCACGCCCGATGCCCGATGACATCGCCCGCACCGCCGACCCCATCGAGGTATTCACCTACGCCGCCACCATCAGCGAGGACCTGGCCGCCCGCGTCGAAGCCGAGATGACCAACCAGGAACTGGCCGCGGTACCTACCGCCGCGCCAACCCCCTACGTCCACGAAGTCGTGACAGCCTGTCAGAACTCGGGCCGGTCAGTCGCCGTCGTCAGCAACAACTCAGCTCGAGCCGTCCACGCCTACCTCGCCCGGCACGGCCTGGACGACCGGATCAGCCTCATAATCGCGCGGACAAACCATGACCCCGCCCTCCTCAAGCCCAGCCCGCACCTGATCACCCAGGCCGTGAACGCCCTCGACGCCGAGCCAGGCGAATGCACGCTCGTTGGCGACTCCGTTAGCGACATCCAGGCCGCCCGCCTCGCCAGCGTCCACAGCATCGGCTACGCCAACGAACCCGGCAAACGCGAACGCTTCACCGAGGCCGGAGCAGGCGCCATCATCGACAGCCTCGCCGACCTGGCTCTCAGACTCCGTGCACGCGTGGCTAATCCGGAGTTGTTACAACTTTCCCCACGGCTTCAAGGGCGCACCTTCGGCGCGCCAGGCCGGGCGGCCCAGGCCGAGACTCGCGAAGGATTCGCAGGACGAGTACGGGGAGCGCGAACGGGTTGGGAGTGCCGCGCCATAGCGACCAGGGATGCCGGGGACTCTCGCCGCAGGTGGCGGGGCAGCCTGGCCCACTCCTTTTGCGCGGGAGCGCAACGTCGCGGGCCGCTGCCCACCCGCCGATACCCCGCACCCGCCGCAGCACACACCCCGCCGTAACGCACCGTGGGTCATGCGCTCCGCGAGCTGGCCGGGCCCGTCGGCCTGCGCCAAGTGCGCCAATCGCCGGAAGGAGGGTCTCAGCGCCAGGGCGGAACGCCGCGCATTGTCCGGGCTGGCCCCTCCAGCGTCAAGGGCACCCCAAGATCGTTTCTAACCGCTTCGCAGAAACGATCTTTGGGCCCCACCCTTGAGCGCCGGAGCCTCTGCCAGCCCAGCGGCCCGTTAGCACGGGCCAGGCCGAAGGCCCGGCCCGATAGGCGCGCGGCGAACCTCTGAAGGTTATCTGGCGATTACCCAAAATACCGCAATCACGACTCCGAGTGCTCCGAGCCACTGACCAGCCACGGCTAGGCCAGGCTTCGGCTCTCCCCGTCGCTTCGCGTTGGATTCGGATACAGCGCCGAGGATGAACCCGATCACCGATCCCAACCCGCCGATCCACAGCAGGGACATTATCAGTGACGCAACTGCGTATCCGTAGTGCTGCGGTCTGCTGTCAGCCATGACACCCCCACGATACGTTACCGAAATATCACTGAGGGTAAGTATAGTTTCAGTGTAGATCAGTACGGCCGAGCGGACGGGATCGACGTAACGATCCCTTGACAGTGTTCTTGCTCGCGCCAGCCGTCGCGTACAGCAGCGAGGTACAGCAACCCATGCACGCTACGACGATCCTGGGCTGGCACCCGCGCACGCAGTGGGCTGCACCGTTTGTCCGCGAGCAGGGCCATGCCGCTAGTTTGCATCCAGACGGCGGCCACAAACGGCAGGCGCCAGGCTGATCAGCAAGCACTCCAGGTGAGTTGACGTCAACTCGGTCTTGACGGCTGATCGGCTGCTAGCTTCAGATCGATAGTCAGACATGGCTGGCCCTATTTCGGCCTTACAAGGACGCTCAACGCTGCCGCCTACTGCGCACCAATGAGTACCGTTTGGGCAGGTCAGCAGTGGAATGGGCAGGTAGCGGGTGCGCGTAACACAGTCTACGGATCAGAAGGTTGAGGATCGAGTCCTTCGGAGTGCGCTTCTTGTTTTCGTAGGCGGAGGCTTCTATCCGGGTCGGCCCTGTGAGGTCACTGTGCATTTTGTGGCCTGAATCGAGCGAGGTTGGTCCAGTCAGACATTCCGGCCATGAGTATCTGCTTTACCCGTTCCTTGGTCTCAGCCAGGGCTAACGGTCTTCAATTGTGGAAGTTACTGAAGGGGTTTGAGATCGAGTCTGGTCTTGGCCAGGAAGCCGCAGAGCAAGCATGCCTGCTACTGGATCCGCCGCGACCTGGTCATCATGAGCGCGGTCAGCGGGCCGATGTCGTGCTTGACCAGGTTGGCCAGCGACCGTTTTCAGGTGCGACCAGACCGGCTCGACCGGGTTCAGCTCCGGCGCGTCACCGGCAGCTGGAAGAGCGTCAGCCACGTGCGGCCGCCGATCAGCTCGCGCATCGCGCGGCTGGTGTGGGTGTTCAGGCCGTCCCAGACCAGGACGACGGGGCCGTCCAGCTGCTGGTGCGCGGCTCCAGGAAGCGGGCGTAGCCCGTCTCGGTGAACCCCTTGCGCTTGTCTCCCCGCTGTGCCCGGTGCGTGCGGTAGATCAGCCGGGGCTGGCAGCCGGGCCGGGTGGCGATCAGCGCGGCCAGCGACACCCGCGTGTCATGGCCGCCAGTTACCTTGACCACGGGAGTGTGGCCGCGGCGGCCCCAGGTGCGTCCTTCCGGCGGCCTCAGGCCCTGGCCGGACTCGTCTTCGAAGCAGAGCCAGGCGCCCAGGTCCGCCGCCGTGCTTTTATGACCGGCCAGGTGTCCTCCCGCCACCTGGCGATCTTCTCCTCATCCCGCTCGGCGGCCCGGCGGGCCGGGACCTGCACGGACCAGCCGAGCCGGTGCAGCAGCACGTCCATCCCGGCCAGCGTGTACTCCACCCCGAACCGCTGCCAGGCCTGCTCGGCGACCCGGGCCAGGGTCCAGCACTGATCGGCATAGCCGCACGCTGCCGGCCCGGCATCCAGGACTTCTTCCAGCTCGGCGACCTGAGCCTCGGTGAGCTTGCACTTCGCTCCGCCCGCGCCCTTGGATGCCAGCGCCTCCCGGCCGCCCGCGGCCAGGGCCCGCCGCCACCGGTTCACCGACATCCGCGACACCCGGAACCGCCGCGCGATCTCCCGGTCACTGGCCCCGGCCTCGATCATCTCCGCCGCGGCCAGCCGCACCTTCTCACGGCGGGCCCGCTCCGCCGCGTCCAGCCCGCCGCCATCGGGGTACCTCATGCATCCGGCATAGCTCACCAGGCGCCGGATGGCTAGACCCAGTAACCCCCGCTATTGAAGATCGCCTGGGTGCTGATCCGCGCTTGTGCTGATAGCAGCGCTGACCGTGCCTCTTGACCGGACGGCGGCATGGGGTGCCATCAGCGGTAGTCGCACCGCATTGAGCCATAAATTGAGTGTCTGTCCGGTTCGCGAGCTTTGCAATGGGCCGTTGTCCTGGGATCTATGTGCCTCGGCGTAAACGCGGTCGCTCGATCCGCCATCGTCGGAAGCAGTGCAGCACCAAAGTGCAGCAACCAGGCCGACTTACATCTGATCTTCATCGACCCGATATCGACCCGATATGACTTTCTGACCTGCTCCAATGACCTTCATTGACCTCTATGCCGCTAGCTACGGATCAGATGATCGCGACCAACATGGGACGAACGCTGTACAGCAGCGAAGCACAGCAACCCGAATTCACAACCCTGGCCCTGTGCGGCTGTGGACATGCGGAGCACTCTGGGAAGGTTGCGGCGGTCCTAAGCCGTGCCGATGTTTTGCATCTAGATGGGCGTGCCGCGTTCGTGCCAGAGCGGGCGGAAAACTGCGGTCACGAACAGTCACTCACGGGTACCGGAAATATCCTCTGACCTGGGGCTGTGCAGGTCGGAGCCGAGCGCGAAACGAACTCCTAAGCAGTTGCTCACGGGGCTGGAGTGCTAGCATTGAGCTGGGCGATCTTGTCGATACGGGTCTGTCTGGCGGCTCGTGGATTGAGAACGGCATAGATCTCATCGAACCGTTTCCGTAGCTCAGGTCGCTTGACCTCCAGTACCTTCACATCGGGCACGGCGCCGCCCTGGTAGTTATAGACGGTCAGGAAGTCGCCATCGGTCGTTATGTAGTAGGCGGGCTTGATCCAGAAGGCGGTGCTCCTGACCTGGCCCACACCGGCAACCGGCCCCTTGGCCGGAACTTTGCACTCGATGAGAACCAAAGGCTCGCCATCGGTGGTGCGGTGTGTCGCATCGGCGAAGTAGAGCAGGTTGGCTTCGGCCACGCGATGATGCACGCCTTCCCAGGTATCGAAGGGGAAACCGGCCGCCTCCTGGTCCTCGTCATAGCCCAGCTCGCGGAACAGCGGGCTCACGAAATGTATCTCGACCTCGCGCTCGGAGTCGAGCAAGACCGACTCCAGGTGGTCGAAGAATTCCGCCGTGGGCCTGGGGTCGGGGTGATCATCACGCGGTTCTGGCAGCTGAGGCAGGCTCAGGACCACCCAGTCATCGGCACCCACGTCGCCCAGCGGTGGCTGGACCGCTATGCCCTGGTGAGTCAGCAGCCTGGCAACAAGTTCCTTCCGCTGAGCGGACCAAGCCTGGAAGCCGAAAAGCTCGCGAAGCCGGTGCAGGCGCAGCCGCCGCGAACCTCGTGTGCGCACCTCCATTGACCGCCGTATGGTCGGCCACGGCCTCGACGGGATCTTTGAAGCTATGCGTGTGTCGCTCTGCCTTCAGGACGAAGAGGCCGCTTGCACTGCCAAATCTGGCTGTAGGTGTTTATCGAGCGATGGCGATCTTGTTACCATTGTTAGTACAGGCTATCGCATCGCCCATCGGGGCGCCCTGCGGGTCCAGGTCCTTACCTAGGTTGGGAGCAGGCAATGGAAGGTCGTGTAGGAAAAAAGAAGAACATCTTCCTCGTGTGGCTCGTATGGCCGCTGATCACGCTTGGAATATACTTCTTCGTCTGGTATTACAAGGTGAACCGCGAAGCCCGGGATTTCGATCCGGAAATCGACGTCACTCCCGCAGTCTCGCTTCTTGCCGTGCTGATCGGATGGATCATCATCATCCCGCCATTCGTCTCCATCTACCGGACCGGCGAGCGGATCGCGAAAATGCAGAGTGCAGCCGGACTAGAACCCACCTCCAGTGCGATCATCGGCCTGCTCCTTACGTTCGTCTTCCATCTCGAAACGCTGTACTACCAGAACGAACTGAACAGGATCTGGGATCACTACAAGAACCTGCCGGAGGGAACCCCGGTGCAGCTTGCCATACCCGCCGCCTGACCACCTACCGCTGCAGGAGGAAGCACCGTCCGATGCAGACGGCCTATCAGTGGTGACACAGGGTCATTGGCGGGCGCCCGCCCTAGCAGTCGTTGGCTTGACCGAAGCCGGGGGTCGCTGGTCGCATCGAGGACGCTGAGGAGGGTGGGGGGAGTAGTAGCCTGATTCTGGCCGTGCAACACTGCGAACACAGGCTAACGCGGACTTCCGCGCTCGAGATCGCCGCATGGAAATCCGCGCTAACGACGCACACCGAACCTTGTCCCGCCACGTCGCAAGGCATGTGTCATCTCCCGCCCAAGGCGTAACGCCAGTGCGCCAGGACATGCGCCAGTGCGGTTGAGCGGTCTGTTGCCGAATCATGCCTTACTGGATCAAGGCGGCCCCACTGCGCGGCGCCGATGGCCCGGCGTCAGCGTCCCGGGCTTGGCCTTGGCGGCCCGCCCGGGACGCACGCCGAGCTATAGCCAGACGGTACGCCGAACTAAGCGGCTCACAACCTGGCAGTTCCGGTGTTGCGCGGTGTCGTCTTCTGCGGCGCACCAGTGTCCCGGTCACGGCCGCGGCGTCACGGCCGCCTCCAGCTCACCCGTGATCGCTACGCGCTCCATGAGTCGGCGGCTCCTCGGCATCCAGGGTGCGCAGGTCGGCGGCGAGGTTGCTGGCGGAGGCCAAGGTATCAGGGTGATCTTCACCCAATACCTGGCGGCGGCGGATCAGAGTGTCCTGATCCAGGTCGCGGGCGGCCTGGACCTCGCCTAGCGCGCGCAAGTCGGCGGCGAGGTTGCTGGCGGAGACCAGAGTTAGGCGATTGTCATCGCCCAATACCTGGCGGCGGCGGATCAGAGTGTCCTGGTCTAGGTCGCGGGCGGCCTGGATCTCGCCCAGCGCGCGCAAGTCGTCGGCCAGGCAGTTGGCGGCCTCCAGGGTGTATGGGTCATTTTCCCCGAAGACGCGAGAGAACCGGACCAGGACGTCTTGGTCAAGGTCGCGGGCGGCCTGAACCTCGCCTAGGTCGCGCAGGTCGGCCGCGAGGTTAAGGGAATAAGTCAAGGTGTGACGGTTGTCCTCGCCGAACATGCGGCGACTGCGGGCTAGAGTGTCCTGGTCCAAGTCGCGGGCGGCCTGGACCTCGCCTATCCGATGCAGGTCGAGGGCGAGGTGGCAGGCAGACCAGAGACTGTCGGGGTGATCTTTCCCCAGGACGCGGTGGCGACGGGCCAGAATGTCCTGGTCCAAGTCCGGGGCTTCAGCGTATCGCCGCATGAGCCGGAGCGCCCAGGCTAGGTAGCCTCCAATCCACCAGGTGTCCGGGTCATCGTCGCCTAGTCGATGACGCCACGGCTCGTAGACCCGGGCGGTGAGGTCATAAGCGGTGCGGCCGTCGCCTCGGAGTACCAGGTTCTCGCTCGCAGCAATTGCTAGCTGGCGCAGGTCGGAGTTGGTGGTAGCGGCTAGGTCGGCGGCCAACAGATGAGGCATCAGCCGCGCCCATGCAGGCCAGGCGGCGGGATCAGCTGGGCTTCCGGGATCGCTGGTGGACAGGATCGCCTCAGTGCGGGCGCGGGTGGCGGCGGCCTGCTCGGGGGTGAGTCGATCGCGGAGGATTGCCTGAGTGAGCCGGTGCATCTGCAGCCCGTGGTGATCGATGCGGACCAGCGACTGCCTCGTTAGGTGAGCCAGGGTCTGCCGCCATGCCAGAGGGTCGGCTACCCGGGCCGCCAGGTCGGCGGGCAAGATGCTGGCCGTGCCGGTGAACAGCTCGTCGGGTATCGGCTCGGGGGCCAAGAACGCGCACAGACTGGCCAGCTCAGCGGCGGGCGGGTCCTCACCGGCGAGCCTGTCGACAGCCAGTCGGGTGACAGCGGCCAGTGATCGCGGATAAGACCCAGGCACTCCCCGGGATAGGAGCTGTCCTGCCTGGGTCTTCAGCAGGCCTAGGTACTCTGTGGCGGGCATGCCGGTTTCGGCCATGAACCCGGCGGCCTGGGCGATGGCCAGCGGCAGGTCCCCGAGTTCGGCGGCGAGCCGGGCCGCAGGAGCCTTGGTCAGCCCAGTCACCCGATCCTGCAAGATCGCCACCGATTCAGGCCGGGACAGGACATCCACCTCGACCGGAGCGGCAAGCTCGGCCCATTGACGCTCGCGGGACGTGATCAGCACATGCCCGCTCCCACCCGGCAGCCACGGCCTGACGTCATCAGGGTTCTCGGCGTTGTCGAACACCAGCAGCCACCGGCCTGGCTTGCGCAGCTCCCGCAGAACTGCGGAGCGCACCGCCTCGGTTCTCGCCCCGGCCTCGACGCACCCCAGCTCAGACGCCAGGGCAGCGAACTGGTCCCCGATCAGCCCTCCGCGCTCAGCTGCCACCCACCACACCAGGTCATAGGTGCCCGCGAAGCGATGCGCGTACTCGGTGGCCAGCTGGGTCTTGCCCACACCGCCCATCCCCTGCAGCGCCTGCACCACCGCCTTGTCACTCGCCAGCAACTGCTCGCGGATCGCCACCAGCAGCCCGTCCCGGCCGGTGAACCCCAGATTGCGCGCCGGGACATTCCACACCAGCGGCAGATCGCGCGGAAGCCGGGGAACCGATTTCCCTTGCCTGCCCCTAGCCTGCGGTATATCCCGGGGCGGGAACAACGGCGGCTGGGCCGGGCGCTGCGAACCCGTCACTGCCTCCAGCAGCACCCGCCGGGCCTGCTCCTCCGGCATCCCAAAAATGTCCCGGAACACCAACGGCCGCAGCACCGCAGGCACCCTTGCGGCGGGCACGTCCTCTACCCGAACGGGCACCAGCTTGCCCTCTGCCATGTCCGGCACGTGCACAACGGAGGCCGTCCACTCCTCGCTGGTGTACCGGTCCCGGTCGAAATACGCCGCCGAGAACAGCGCCACCACCCGCTCACATCGCTCCAGTGCATCACTAATCGCCGTCACGAAATTCCGACCAGCGGGCCAGTCCCACACATCCAGCTCAACGCTGTAATTCGCGTCCGTCAGCTGCCAGGCCACCCACTCTGCCCACGCCCGGTCCGCACCGGCATGACTGACGAAAAAATCAACCCGCTGCTTCCCGCCCACGCTCCAAGTATCCCCAAACGTCCGCAATTGCATGCGGGCCGGAGGATGCGCGTTCGCGTCCATTACAGGACAGAAACCCGCAGGTCAAGGACCTCCTGTGTAAACCAGACGTAACGGGGCAGGCTGAGACGAGGAAGACACCGAAGACCCAACAGCGTTATTTCCTGTAATTACGGCCAGGCTGTCCTACCGATCTTCCAAACTGTTGTTGCGGTCCTCCTCGCTGCTCAATCGTCTCGGCCATGGCCGCCGTGTCAAGGTCAAGCCACTACGCGGCCGCTTCGCGAACCTTGACGTGGCGGCCACGGCCCGAGGGATGGCAGCTATCGAGGAGGATGGCGGAGGAGCAGGCTACGGCGATCGGTGCAGGTCAGCCGAAGATCACCGTGCCATTGGCGTGCCATTAACCCCGGTAAAGAGGCGTCTCTCGCGGTCACTCGCGGACACCCCGCGCCGCAGGTCAGGCCATGTGACAGGCTCGGACGGTACAGCTTCCCAAGCTGATAGTGCGGGTTCGATTCCCGTCACCCGCTCCAACCCTCGAATCCCCAGCTCAGATGGCCTATGCCCGGTGGGGCGCCTGGCCTCATGAGATTCCTGATTGCGGCCGCGTGGCCGCTACGTGCCCGATCGGCCAGCGGTACGCTTCAGGCCGGAAGCTTTCAGTTCCCGCCGGGCCATCTTGTCGAGCGTCGCGGCGAGCTTGCCGTTCCTGTTCCTCGCGGGCGTGAAGGTAGATCCTTGCGGCGCGAGTCGAGGAGTGGCCCCATCCGGTTCCGGCACCTCCGCGCCGTCGCGAGCGTGCGCTGGCCCGACAAGCGTTGAAGGTTCGCCGCGGAGCCGGGTGAGCCGCATTGCGGCGGCTGCGCTCATGGACGCTTCAGGAACCTCAAATAGAACGCCGCGAACACCAGGACAATTCCGACGTTTACTATCAGCCGCTCCCAGACCTGGTTCCTGAAGAACAGGACGTCCACGCCGACCACGACGGCTACCAGCGCTAGCACGTAAAGCACGACGGCTGCCTGTCTTCCCATCGTTCCTTCCTACTGTGTGCGATGGAGTGGAGCAAGAGCGGCGCTGTTTCAGTGAAACGCTTGCGCTGGCTGAACCATTTGATGCCCTGTTCTCCCGAGGTGGGCGCCGCGCTGCGTGCCCAATGGCCCTGCTTTAAGGCTTGACGTGATATCGTAACCGTTTTGTGGCTCATGATGGTTCTGAGGGGTTGTCGCCGGTCGGGTGGCTGCCGGACCGGATTTCGATCGGTGTCCTGACCAGGGTTTTCACGCCTGAGCTGGTGGATGAGGCGGTGGATTCGGCGGGGGCGCGGGAGCAGCGGCGGCGGCTGCTGCCGGCGCGGCTGGTGGTGTATTTCGTGCTGGCCCTGTGGCTGTTCCGGGGGAGGAACTGCGGGTACGGGCAGGTGATGCTGAAGCTGGCCGACGGCCTGTATTCCCGGCGGCTGGGCGCTGACCTGCTGGAGGGCCGTCCGGCGACGGGGATGCGGGTGGATGCCGGGCAGGGACGGGAGTGGTGGCTGCCGAATGTCTCCTCGCTGTCGCGGGGCCGCGCCAAGCTCGGGCCGGGAGTTCACCGTTACCTGTTTGAGCAGGTCGCAGGCCCGCTAGGGGCGGACGGCGCGCCGGGGGTGTTCTGCTGCGGGCTGCGCATCGTCTCGATGGACGGGTCCGTGACGGACGTGCCGGACGAGAAGCCGAACGGCGAGTTCTTCGGCCGCCCGTCGAACCAGTCGAGGGACGGGGCGTTCCCGCAGGTCAGGTGGGTGGTAGCAGCGGAGTCGGGGACGGGGAGCCTGCTGGGGGCGGCACTGGGCGGGTACCGGACCGCGGAGCAGCCGCTGGCCCGTGACCTGCTGAGACAGGGGTGCTTCGGGCCGGGGATGCTGGTGCTCGCGGACCGGAAGTTCTTGTCCTGGTCCCTGGCCCGCGACTTCCTCGCGGCGGGCGCGCACATCCTGTGGCGCGCGTCCGCCGGCTTCGCGCTGAAGCCGGTGAAAGTCCTGGCCGACGGCACCTATCTCACGGAGCTGAGGCCGCCGCGGAAGAGCGACGGCCCGGTGATCACGGTCCGCGTCATCGAGTACACCGTGCATACTGCGCCCGTGAACGGTGGTGAGGAGGAGAACTCGGAAGTGTTCGCCCTGGTCACCGACCTGCTCGATGTGGAGGAGTACCCGGCGCTGGACCTGGCGTGCTGCTACCCGGAGCGGTGGGGCTGCGAGACCGTCATCGGCCATCACAAGACCGATATGGGCGAGGGCCAGCCCGTCCTGCGGTCGAAGGACCCCGCCGGGGTGATGCAGGAAATGTGGGCGCTTTTCGCGGTCTACCAGGCGGTATGCAGGATCGTCGGGATCGCGGTGAACGCGGCCGGCGTCCCGCCGGCACAGATCAGCTTCCCTCACGCCCTGGCCGCCGCGAAGGACTCCGTGGCGGCTTTTTCCCCCTGACCAGTTGGAACTCGCCGTCGCCACGTTCCTGCTGAAGATCCTCATGCCCGGATTCCGCGTCCGGGACCGGCCCGACCGCAACAGCCCCCGGAAATCAAAGAAAGCCGGCGACTTCCCCGCCCGGAAACCAGACGAGCCCAGCGTCACCAGCGTCGTGCGGAAAATCGAGTTCCACCTGCTCAACCCCTGGCAGGCCACCTAAAGCAAGGCCATTGCGCTGCGTGCCTGCTGCGTGCCCGTCAGTACGGACAGTGAGAGTCAATACGGTCACTCACGGAAGATCAATCGCATCGACGCAGGTCAAGGCATCCGCAGGTCAAGAACGACCAGCGACACCGACTTCCCAAGCTGATAGTGCAGATTCGATTCCCGTCACCCGCTCCACCACTCAGAGATTGTTCGGCCGCGCTCGGATGCCGACCACTTCAACGAAGCCTTCGGCGCCCTTGAAGTCGTCTGGGTTAGCCGTGTAGAGCGGAAGTTGGTTACTGGCTGCCGTTGCTGCGATCATCAAGCCCGAGGCCCGCCTGCGCGGCTCCCGTCCCGCCGCGCGAACCGCAGCACAGATCTGGCCATAGCGCCTCGCCGCACCCTGATCGTACGGAAGCGGATCAAAGGTCGCCTCCACATGCTGCAGCACAGCCACTCGTCCGGCCCGCTTGATCAGATCGTCGGTCGCGTGCGGGCCGAAAGACAACTCGCCCAGCGTTACTGCCGTAATCAAGATCGTGTCGGGTAGCTCCGACGGGTCGTAGAGGTTGAGCGCGGCGATGATGCTGGTGTCTACAACGGCGGCGTCATGCGCCGTCACAGGCCTGTCCCTTCGTACGGGTCGTGCAGATCCTGGCCGATGGCCTCGTCAAGGTCGGCACGCAGTTCCTCCCCGTCGACTATTGGTGCCGTGGCGAAGATCGCGAGGACTTCCTCCTTGGGAACCGCCCGGCGCTGACGGATCGGAATCATTCTCGCCAGCGGCTCACCGTTAAGAGTCAGCGTGTACGCGCGTCCTTGCCGCAGACCGCGCGTGACGGCCCCGGAGTCCGCCACGAACTGGCGGACGCTGATATCAGTCGGTCGTCCGCTTGGGAGTGTCATGCCCAAAGCATACTCTTCCGTACCACGTCGTACCACGCTGCTGTGGGCCGTACAGCAGCCCGGACGGCACAGATTCCCAAGCTGGGCACAGATTCCCAAGCCGATGGTGCGGGTTCGATTCCCATCACCCGCTCCATGGTATAACCACAGGTCAGGCGGTTTTTCCTGAGGCTGGGCCTCGCTTGGCGAGGGTCATCAAGTACCGTTCGGGCCATCCGCGCCGAAGGAGTACGGATCCTGCTCGGCCTCGGCGGATTCCAGCCCCCACCCGCCCCGCACCGGCGCGGACCTCATCGGCACCCAGCCGTGGCACCTGGCCCTAGACGAGGCCGAGCGCTTGGTCCTCACGCACCGCTAGCCGCTGCCCATCAGAAACCGCAGCAGCGGCACCAGCGACCCGGCATTCCAGATATCCCCCGCCACGATCATCTGCGGCACCGACGTGAGCGGAACCCACTCCAGCCGCGCAGCCTCATTAACCTCGGTCGGCTCCCCGATCCGCTCCGGATCCCGCCCGACGAAGGCGAAAAGCTCGCCATCGATCGCCCCGGCCCGCGGCTGAAAGGCGATCAGCTGCTCCACTCGCCCCGCGCGATACCCGGTCTCCTCCTCCAGTTCGCGTGCGGCCGCCTCGGCTGGTTCCTCGTCCTCATCGACCAGGCCGCCCGGCAGCTCCCACCCCCACCGGTCCTGCACGAACCGGTGCCGCCACAGCAGCAGCACCCGATCCGCCTCATCCACCAGCACCATCGCCGCCGCCCGGTGCAGCCGGATCACCTCATGCCAGAACCGCTCCCCGCCCGGCAGTTCCACATCCACCTGGCCCAGCCAGGTATACGGGCTCCGGTAAATCTCCCGCTCCCCGAACGTCCGCCACCGCCCCGCCTCGCCACCCATCGCACCAGTCACGGCCACGACGCTAATGCCTAGCCTGTGCACCCGGAAAGACTGTTACAACTGACGGCCTCAAGGGCGCACCTCCGGCGCGCCGGGCCTGACGGCCTGGACGTGAGCAGCGAGGACGGGCGCGAGCAGTTGAGGGGAGGAGCGGCCCGCCAGCACCACGACCAGGCCGTCAGCTTCGCCAGATGCGACGGTCGCCGGGAGAATGTCACAGCGACCGGAGCCGGAACGCCGCCCTTGAGCGCTGGAGACCTCCGCCAGCCCAGCGAGCCTGACGGCGAGGGCCAGGCCGAAGGCCAGGCCCGATAGGCGCGCGGCGAACCTCCGCGACATCGTTCCGGGTAGTAGACCGTCCAGTGCTTGAGATGTATCGTAACGCTGTGGATCAAGTCGCACGGAACGACATCACTGCTGCGGTAGCAGCGCATCACGAACTCGGCCGCGACTATGACGATGCGGTCGCAGAAAGCTTGGTCGATCGGATCGGCGCGGAGATCGACAAGCGAGTGGACGCCAGGCTGCGCGCTGGCTCGTCAGGTTCTCGCTCACCGGCGGAGTTTTCGCGGTCGGGCAGGAGCCAGGCAATGTGGACCGGTGCCGCGATTGGCGTTACGACCGGCGCTGCGATTACTGGCCTCGTGGCCATGATCGCTAACCATGGGAATAACACCAACGCTGTCAGTCATGCGGTGATCGTGATCTGGGGCATTCTGGCAGTCGCAGGTCTGGCTGCAGCTCTGGTGCGGCACCTCAGCCGAGAACGCTGATGACGCTGGCCGCATTTTGGCCGCACAGCGACGCTCAACGCCGCCATCTGATGCGCATCAGGCAGCCGTAAACATGAGGCACTCCAGCACATCTGACCTGAACTGGGCATCCGCTACACCTGAAAGCAGACGGTCAAAGGGTACGTCCGTCGCTGGAAAACGAAACTCACAGACTGCACTGTGGACAACTCGCTCCGCATGTGGACAGCGGAAGGCCCGCGACCTGGGTAGCGGCTGACGTTCATCGGTTATCCACTTTTCCACAGCCCGGTTCGTCCACAGCTGCATAACAGCTGACCAGCGTGTTTGTGTAAACCATCCACAGGCTTATGCACAGGACGCTAGCCTTGCACCCCCGGGGCTGGCGTGATAGGAGCATGCTCTCATGCTGGTCCCGGGATCCTTCGCGTCTGGCGAGACAGTCGGCCCCGCCTGCTACCGTCAAACATCAGCGGGCTGATCAGGCCCTAATCTCATTCCTAGTCTCATCCGGCTACGGCCGGAACCGTTCGACGCAAACCGCTGAGGACGGGTAGCCGAGGTCACGGACCGTCATGACCTATGCCGAACCCAGCCCCGCAGACTTGGAAAGCGTGTTGGGGCAGTCCCTCGCGAGTTCGAATCTTGCATCCTGCGTTACTCTGACCAGGCACGACAGCGCAACGCGTCGTGAGCCCCGGACTGTCGGATCGGGGCCTGGCCGGTAACCCGCACCGACGTAATGCTGGGCCGGGTCGACCTGTCAGGCATCGGAGATGCCGTCCATAACGACCAGACTTGCGGTCGATGAGCGCAGGCGAACCTGGCGGGCCTTCTGGTAGGCGTCGGAATCATAGAAAGCCAGAGCGGCGGCATACGTCGGAAACTCAACCAGGATGACCCGCGACCGCCACTCACCCTCAAGCGACTGCATCGCCCCGCCACGAACCAGGTAACGGCCGCCGTGATCGGCAATGGCGGCTGCTGCCAGGGACTTGAACTCCTCATAGCCGTCTGGATCGGTGACATCGGCATGCATGAACACGTAACCGGGCATCGACACCTCCCTCAGGCTCCATTGCATCTCTAGCATCCGGCGTGGAGCGTCGCCCTGTCCAGCGAGCATCAGGCTGGTAGTGCGGCTCAAAGGAAATGCCCAGGTACCGAACTCGATTGGAATGCCCAACCGGACCGAAGGCACGACAGGCCGGATGGCGTCAATCCTTCTCGTAATGCGCAGACCGAGTGTGCCGAGCTAAACAGAGCGTCTGCGCACGCAGAAACGACTGAGTGACCAAGTGACAATCGCCACGGCCAACGGTGGACGCCAGCGGACACCCACGGACGGTCTGTTCCAGGGCAGGCGCGCTGCGGCGCTGGCAGTCCGCGTCTGTACCTGGCTTCGGGACGAAGAGGCCGAGCCCGAGGCCTAACGCCAGTGCGCCAGGACATGCGCCAGTGCGGTGAGTTGCCGAATCATGCCTTACTGGGCCAGGCGGCGGCGCTCCGCGGCGCCATTGCCCGCCGCACACGCACCAGGCGTGCGGCCCTAGGGGACCGACCCGCGCGGCGCCGGGCCATCGGCAGCCTGCTGCCGTTGATCAGCTGCTACGGGCGATCCAGCGAGAAGTTCCGCAGGCCATCGGCGACGCCATCCTCCCGGAAGCCCGCGTGCCTCAGAACGCCCGCAGACGCCGCGTTACCCTTCTCGGTCTGCGCGATGATCCTGGTAACCTCCGGCCGGGACCAGGCCAGGCCGCAGATGGCCACCGCCGACTCACCCACGAGGCCGCGCCCGCGGTACTGCTCGACGATGCCATAGCCGATCTCGACCGTCCCGGCCTCATCCGGCGGCCCGTGGAAACCGATGTCGCCGATCACTTCACCGGTATCCCGCAAGATGATCAGGAACATGCCCCACCGCCCGCTGCCGCCATCCCCGGCGGCCTCGGCCTGCCGCACGAAATTCCGCGCGGCCATCCGGGTCCCGGGCAGCGGATAGCCGCGCGCCCAGGACTGCGGATCAGGATCACCCGCCTCCGGGTCGGCCAGGACCCGTGCCAGCCCTGCCGGGACTTGCCGCAGCTCGACGCGCTCGGCCGCGACACGATCCGGCTGGACAACGCTCATGACTCTCCCATCATGATCTGCTCACGCCCGGGAGAACATTCAATCAGTACTACCGTGTCTTCAATCAGTACGCGTGTCAGACAGCACCGGTCACGCGGTTCCCACGCGTACCGGGCCGGATCGGTTGCCGAAAACCGAGCGTGCTCAGCAGCCAGTCCCTGCGGTCGGCCCGATGGTCAGCGAGTGTCTTGCCTGACCATTTGCGGGACACCAGAACCCGGTAGACCACCGACAATCGCTGTGTCTGTCGGTAGCGACCAGGCCGTTAGCACTGCCGGCGGAAAGAACCGTACCTCGAGACAGACAACAGGTTCACCACCGGTCTGCGCCTCCCATGGGCCTGGCCCCACCTTGGTGAAAAACCCCCACGAAGCGCCATCCTGAAAACCTACGTTGATCCTCAGTGAAGCCGTTCCGGATGGCGTGAAGTTGGCCAGAGCCCAGTAGGTGTCCGTGGCCGGGTCATAGGCGTAGTGGACGCTACCGGGCCTGGTTCCGGCGACATCCGAGGGCGAGATCCGTCTGTAGGCCACGTAGGCCGCGGTCAACTCGCTACGCACGGCGCTGCTGATGACCAGATTGCGTATGCCGCCTGTGACCGTGAAGGGGACGTCGCAGATCCCCGCGGGGTAGGTCGCGAACGCATAATGGTCACCCGGCCTGACCGGCAAGGTGGGGTTAGGAAAGGTCCGGGTCTCCCCGCCGACGTAGGTGGCCGGGATCGTGAAGGTCGCGGTGAAGCGGTCACCGCCGACCATCTTGAACGGAACGGGGTTGCCGCCGCCGCCCGAGCCGATCCAGCTTGACGGGCCGAGGTACACCAGGGCCGCGGGCGCCCGCGACGGCGTATTGCAACCCTGCAGGGTGATGTGCACCACGGCGCCGACCGCGGCGCGGCCGGCGCAGACGGTGATCGAGCTGGCCGGGGAGCCGCTGAAGGCGAAGTTCGCCGGATGGCTCTGGCTCGCGCAGCCGCCGCCGGGCGACGGCGGCGTCACGCTGCCCGTTGGCCCGGGCAACGCCGTCGGGCTCTGGTGGCCGGCCGATGCCGTCACCGTCGGCTTCTGGTGACCTGCTGATGCCGTGGGACCCTGCTGCCCGCATGATGCCGCCAGGCCCAGCGCGGCGACGATCACCAGCGGTCGGGGCACGCGCCAGGTTCTCCCGCGGCGCCTCCTACTAGAGACCAGGACAGCAGTGTTCATGTCACACCATCCCGGACCGGCGGTGCCGCATCTGAGGCCGCAGTACCTCATCCAGAACAGACAGCCGTCCCTCGCTGAATTGCCGCAGCGGACCCACCTCCTCCGCCAACTTATAGACGTGTCACTACGGCCTGCGGTTGCAGCCCTGAATTGGGAGGTCGTGCCTACCGCGCGACCGGGGGATCGTCGCCTGCGGCGTATCACGGTCACGATCCCGCCTGACAGTGTCGGTTTGCCTGAGCATCTGGGCAGGCGGTGGGCGGGTACGGCTTAGCGTCGGGTGAGGAATA
The DNA here is from genome assembly GCA_963798675.1 of uncultured Actinomycetes bacterium. Classification (GTDB taxonomy): domain Bacteria; phylum Actinomycetota; class Actinomycetes; order Streptosporangiales; family Streptosporangiaceae; genus Palsa-504. The sequence goes on from CAWCUJ010000060.1 coordinate 154,523, forward strand.
GCACCTGTCCGGGCTGGATCTTGGCCATGCGGCTGAGCAACGTGATGAGCGCAGTTGTGACCGCGGCGATGAAGCTGCGGTTCTGGGGGAAGGTCCTGGCCGATACCAGGATCAGGCCCGCGTGGGACTGGCTGGCGGCGCGGTAGCGGCCGTCCAGGGGGACAAGGTCCTTGATCTTGGCCGTGACCAGTGTCCGTCCCTCGGTCGTCGCGTATGCGAGGACCTGATCGTCGGGCAGTCCCACCAGGGCTGGATCGGCAACAACCGAGATGACGTCGTGGCCCTTGGCGCGGAGTTGCTGGGCGATGTTGTCGGAGAACATTTCGTCTAGCAACAGTGGCTGGCTCATGGGCTACCCGGCCAGGAGTTGGCGCTCACGCCTGACCCAGGAGCCTTTTGGTGGCTCGCTTCCTGGGTCTAACGCTCACCCGGCGCTCCCTCCGGACCCCGCCACGGTATGCGGCTCGTAGCCCGCGCGTCCTCAATGATCTCGTTGCAGAGGTCTACACACTCATTGCAAATCGCCCCACTGGGACCGGCGACCAGCAGCTCGACCTGACGCCTCCCCTTCCCGCAGAAACCGCATTTCAGGTTGTCAGCATCCATCGGCGATTCCCGTTCATCCCTGTCTGACATCACAACCAGCCTACGCACACGAACAAAGGGCACATATCCATGCGGCTCAGACCTACCCTCCTGGGAGCCGCGCCGGGAGCCACCCGGACGAACAACTCTCAGCGACTTCGGGAGCCGGCCGGTACCGTTTCGTTCCTGGATGGTCACGCCGCCACGGAGTATCAGTACGCGGGTTGAGCTCGTGTGGTTCAACCGCCCGCCGCTCGCTCAGGCGCCAGGTTCGCTAGGCCTGAGCGGCGTGATTTTCTAGCACACCGCCCACGGTCGGCCTGTGGAGGTGCGAAGGCACTGGTGCTGGCCGGGTGCGCGCTAAAGTCCATAGGAAACGAGGAGGGCGGCTGTGGCAGAGATAACGCTCGTGATCGGGGGCGACGCTAGCTGGACCGATGGCCGCGGCGAGGTGAGGTGCGTGGTCATCGACAGCAAGACACGGGCGGTCACCCATCTCGTGGTCGAGCCGAAGGGCCGGGCAGGGCTCGCCCGGCTTGTTCCGCTGGACCTTGTCGACGCCACGACAGGGGAGATCCGGCTCCGCTGCACGGCGGCGGAGTTCCAGGATCTCGGCCCCGCCGAAGAGACCCTGGCGGAGTTCGTGCCTGGCTACAACGTCCCGGTACAGCTGCTCCCCGAGGGCTGGCGAGACGCGGGCGGCCCGGTCATGGACGGCAGCACGCCCGGGCCGCTGCGGGTCCCGGAGAAGGAAACCATCGACATCGTTCCTCCGGGCGAGGTGGAGGAGCGCCGCGGCGACCACGTGCATGCCACCGACGGCGACATCGGGCAAATCCAGGCGTTCCGCATCGACCCTCGCAACCACCAGGTGACCCACGTGCTCCTCAAAGAAGGGCATTTGTGGGGTCGCAAGGAAGTAGCGATCCCGTTCGACAAAGTGGCTGGGTTCGACGACGTTATCCGGCTCAACATTACCAAGCAGCAAGTGCAGGACCTGCCGCCCGTGGATACCGATCACTCCAGCTGACCAGGCATAAAGTCGCTGCTTCCGGCCGTCAGCGGGCGGGCTCGAGCAGTACCTTGACGGCTCCGCTGCGCCGGGAATCCTTCAGCGCAAGCACCGCTTGGTCCCACCGCTCGAGCGGGAAGCGGTGGGTAATGACCGGCGTCAGGTCGAGTCCGTCCGCGACGAAGTCGAAGTAATGCTCCATGGCATGCTTGGCCACGCCGCCCACCTCCTCGACGCCGAAGCCGTTCGAGCCGATGACGCGCAGCTCCTTGAAGTAGAGCGGGGTCCACTCGAAGCGCTTGGGCGGCTCGACGCCGGAGACGACGAGGGTGCCCCCGGTCACAAGCAACCGGAGCGAGGTCTCGACGGTCTCGGTCGAGCCGATGGTGTCGTAGACGACCGCCGGGCCGTCCTGCAGCCAGTCGTGCTTGCTCCACGGCACCAGCGGCGTGGTGCCGACGCGGCGTGCGACCTGCGCGACAAGCTCGTCGGGCGAGGAGGACAGCACGGCGTGAGCGCCGAGGCGGGTCGCGAGCGCGGCCCGGGCGCCCGGCCGCGTCGCCGCCCACACCACGGTGCCGGGATACAGGTGGCGGAGCAGCGCGATGACCGCGAACGCCAGCGTGCCCGAACCGTAGACGAGCACGGCCTGGCCTGCCGCGGGCGGCGCGAGCAGGATCGAGCGCAGCGACACGCTGGCGGGGTCGGCCAGCACGGCCGCCTCGTCGGAGACGCCTTCGGGGATGGCGAACAGCTGCGAAACGTGCGCGCCGAAACGCTCAGCGTGCGCCCCGGCGGCGGCCGCGCAGTTCCCGATATGGATGGAGACCGGCAGGTCGCCCGAGCGGAAGTTGCGGCACCAGGGGTAGCGGCCGGCCCGGCAGGCCTCGCACGGCGGGTCGATGCCGCGCGGAGTGCACGACAGCCACGGGTTGAGTACGACACGCTCGCCCGTATCGGCGCGGCGCCCGACCACCTCGTGGCCGAGTACGTGCGGAAAGGACACCAGCGCCGTGAGCGGATTGTCGCGGGAGCCGTTCAACAGAATCTGCTTCACGTCGGAGCCGCACAGGCCCGAGAAGGTCGTTTCGACGCGCACCCAGTCCTGCGCCGGAAGCGGCAGCTCGTCGACGTCCTCGAGCCGGACGGGCGCGAACCGGGAGACGTGGGCGTGCCGGTCGACGTGCCCGCCGATGGCCGAGACCGCCTCGCGGGCCAGGTTGTGTCGGAACACCAACGCCTTCACGTCGAGCCTCCCTCGCCGGGGCAGCCCAAACCTACCAAGGCGACCGTTGACCTTGGCCGGACCTCGCCGGGCGGGTCGTCCCCAGGGGGCGTTCGCTACTTGACGCTGATCCGCGTGCCCAGCTCGGCGCCCTGGCAGATCTCGCGCATCACGCCCGCGGCTGCGACGTCGAACACGTGCATGGTCAGCGACTGCTCGTTGGCGAGGACGAACGCGTTGGTATCCATGATCCGCACCCCGGCGGCTAGCGCCTCGTCGTAGGTCAGCGTCGTGAAGCGCATCGCGTCGGGATTGAGGTGCGGGTCGCTGTCGTAGACCCCGTCGACCCCGCGCTTGGCCACCAGCAGCGCATCGGCCTCCAGCTCGAGCGCCCGCTGCACCGCCGGGTAGTCGGTGGTGACGTAAGGCTGGCCGATGCCGCCCGCGAGCAGGACAATCAGGCCACGGTCGAGGTGATGCACGGCGCGGAGCCTGATGAAGGGCTCGGCGACGCTGTGGATCGGCACCGCGGTCATGACCCGGATGTCGGTGTCCGTCCTAGCCGTGAGCGCGCCCCGGAGCATCAGCGCGTTCATGATGGTGCCGAGCATGCCGATGTTGTCCGCCTCGGCGCGGCTGATTCCCCACCCTTCGGCCATCCGGCCGCGGAAATAGTTTCCGCCCCCGACCACCACCGCCACCTGCACGCCGAGATCGTGCACGGAGAGAACTTCCTCGGCGACGCGGGACAGACTGGCCGGGTCTACCCCAGTGCTACCTGTTCCGGCGAGTGCCTCGCCGCTCAGTTTGACGACAACCCTGCGATACCGAGGCCCGGTCAAGAAGAACCCCCATCCTGGCCGCCCGGAGTGGCAACCTCGCCCACGCTACCGTATGCCGATACCTGGCCCTATGCCGTTTCGCGTGCCTGTCATGCGGTCGGCGCCCCGGGCCCGGGCCTGATTTGGCCGCGCTGAAGCGGGTGAAGCATGATCTCCGTTTGGAGAACATGGTCCCCCGCGCCAGCCGCCCGGCGCCGCGCGATCCAGGTGAAAATTCAAGATCAATATCCCGAACGGGCCACGGTATCCGCCCCCAGAACCGGTCCCCGCGAACTCGGCCGGGACGGAACCCGGCCGGTACGCGCGGTGCGGTCGCTATTCGGGGTGATCCGTTTCGGGCTGACCCGTGGGTTCGCCGTGGTCGGGAGCCTCAGCCGCGCGCTTGCGGCAGGCCACGATCTCGGCTTCGGCGGCCGTGCGGTCCGCCCATGCTTCGGCCTGAACCAGCTTTCCTGGCTCAAGCGCCTTGTAGACCTCGAAGAAGTGCTGGATCTCGAGCCGATCGAACTCCGGCACGTGGTGGATGTCCCGCAGATGCTCCATCCGGGGATCGTTGGCCGGCACGCAGAGCACCTTGTCGTCGAGGCCGTTCTCGTCCCGCATCCGGAACATCCCGATGACCCGGCTGAGGATCAGGCACCCCGGGAAGGTGGGTTCGTCGAGAAGCACGAGCGCGTCCAGTGGGTCGCCGTCGTCGGCGAGGGTGTCCTCGATGAACCCGTAGTCCGCCGGGTACCTGGTAGAGGTGAACAGCATGCGGTCCAGCCGTATCCGGCCGGTGGCGTGATCCATCTCATACTTGTTGCGCTGTCCCTTGGGGATCTCGATGAAAACGTCAATGTCCACTGGTTCGCTCCAGATCGGTCTGGGTGATTAACTCCATTGTTCCCGCACTCCGCGGCCAACACTCTGTCACTCATCCGGGCGAGGTGGTAGACCATGGTGCGCCGCACCCGGCCAGCGGCCGTGCTGACGCTCGCCATGATCAACGTCTTCACGCTCGTGGCGGGCATCACCGTAGCCCGCATGCTTCCGCCCCGGCTCGCGGCCCTGCGGGTCCCGACCGTCGCGGCGGGCCGGGTGGACGGCGCGGGCCTCGTGCTGGTCCCTGAGACCGCGGGCGGCTCGCTGCCGACCGCGAGCGGCCTGCGGTCGGCACTGGCGGGCCCGCTGTCCGCGGCCGCGCTCGGCCCTCAGGTGTCGGCGGTGGTGGCCGACCCGGCCACCGGGCGAGTGCTGTTGTCCGAGGACGGGGCCGGCTCCTGACGCCCGCCTCGACCGCCAAGCTCGTCACCTCCGTCGCCGCGCTGGCGGCGCTCGGCCCGGGCGCCACCTTCAGCACGCGGGTGGTGCACGGCGCGACGCCGGACCGCATCGTCGTAGTCGGCGGCGGTGATCCCACGCTCGCGGTGAACCAGTTCCCGGCCCAGGACTACCCGCGGCCCGCCACGCTGGCCAGCCTCGCGGCCGAGACCGCGCGGGTGCTGAAAGCCGAGGGGCGCACGACGGTGAGCGTCGGCTACGACACCTCGCTCTACACCGGCCCGGCTCTGGCGCCCGGCTGGCCGGCGAACTACATCACCACGGGCAACGTCACCCCGATCGTCTCCCTGGAGGTGGATCAGGGTCGGCTGACCCTGGCGGGCACCCCAGAAGACTCCGACGACCCCGACAACTTTCGCCCGCGCACCACCGACCCCGCGGGCATGGCCGCCGCCTTGTTTACCGCCCTGCTGGCCGCGGACGGCATCCACGTCACCGGATCCCCGGTGGCGCAGGCCGCTCCGGCGCACGCCGCGGGCATCGCGAGCGTATCCTCGCCGCCGCTGTCGGCCATCGTGGACCAGATGCTCCAGGAGAGCAACAACGTAATCGCGGAGAACCTCGCGCGCCAGGTCGCCCTCGCGACCGGTCAGCCCGCCTCGTTCAGCGGGGCGGCCGCGGCGGTGACGGGGGAACTGCGGCGGCTCGGCGTCAGCACCGGCCTGCGCCTGGTGGACGGCAGCGGCCTTTCCCCGCAAGACGCGATCGCGCCGGCCACCCTGGTCAGGGTGGTCGAACTCGCCGTCGCCGACGCCCGGGTGCGCGCCGTGCTGGCCGGCCTGCCGGTAGCGGGCTTTTCCGGCACGCTGTCGGCCGGGCAGAGCGTGTTCAGCGGAATCGGCGGCGCGGCCCTCGGTTCGGTCCGGGCCAAAACCGGCAATCTCGGCACGGTGACGGCACTGGCCGGACTGGTCACCGACAGGAACGGGACGACGCTCGTCTTCGCCTTCATGGCCGACCAGATCCCGGCGGCGGGAATGCTGCAGACGGCAGCGAACGCCATCGACGGGGCCGCTGCTGCCCTGGCTAACTGCGGCTGCCGGTGACGGGCCCGGGTGATGAGCCCGGGTAATGAGCCCGGGTAATGAGCACTGTCGACAGCACGTACCGTTGGACTGTGAGCAGCACGCAGATGATCGACTGGGACGTCGCCATTTCCACCGGAACCCGGTGGGCCAGGCCCGGGCCGCAGGTAAGCCTGGCCGAGGCGCGGCGGACGGTCTCAGAGCTACGCGACCTGGCAGGCGCCGTTCAGCAGCCGGTCTACGAGGTCACCGGGATGTCGGCCGGCCGCGACGGCTCGCTGGGCCGGATCGCGGTGGTGGACAGGCCGGGATGGATCAGGGCCAACGTGGATGGCTTCCGCGTCGTTCTCGAGCCGCTGGTCGAGCAGCTGAGAGAACGCGCACCCGGCGGATCGGCCGGATCTCGGCCAGGATCGGTGATGACCGCGGTGGGATCGCGGGTCACCGGCATCCAGGCCGGGCTGATCCTGGCCTACCTGTCCTCCCGGGTGCTCGGCCAGTACGAGCTGTTCCTGCCGCCGGACGCATCCCCGGTCGACGGCGAGCAGCCCGGCAGGCTCACCCTGGTCGCCCCCAACATCGTCATGGTCGAACGCGAGCTCGGCGTCGACTCGCACGACTTCCGGCGCTGGGTGTGCCTGCACGAGGAAACTCACCGGCTGCAGTTCACCGCGGTGCCCTGGCTGCGGGACTACGTGCAGAGCCAGATGACCGAGTTCCTGCTCGCTTCCGAACTCGACCCGGCGGCCATCTTGCAGCGGCTCAGGTCGGCGGCCGACGCGATGGCGGGCGCAGTGCGCGGCGGCGACGGCGGCAGCCTGATCGACGCCGTGGCCACCCCGCGGCAGCGCGAGATCATGGACCGGCTGACTGCGGTGATGACGCTGGTGGAAGGGCACGGCGACTACGTCATGGACGCGGTCGGACCGCAGGTGGTGCCCTCGGTCGCGCAGATCAGGGAACGGTTCAACTCCAGGCGCGGATCGAGTGGCCGGATCGAGCAGACGATCCGCCGGATTCTCGGCATCGACCTCAAGATGAAGCAGTACGCGGAGGGCTCCAGGTTCGTTCGCACGGTCGTGGACGAGGTGGGCATGGCCGCCTTCAACAAGGTCTGGACATCGCCGGAGACCCTGCCGACCAAGGAGGAATTCGCCCGCCCGCACGAGTGGGTGGAGCGGGTCGCGTCCGGCTCGTAGCGGGCATGGGTCCGGGCGTCGCGGTCGCCGAGGTCCGCAACGCGGTGCAGGCCTGCCTGTCCGACCTGGCCCCCGGTGACCTGGTGCTCGTCGCCTGTTCCGGTGGCGCCGACTCGCTGGCGCTGGCCGCGGCAGCGGCGTTCGTGGCGCCGCGGCTAGGCCTGCGGGCCGGCGGCGTAACCGTCGACCACGGGCTGCAGGCGGGTTCTGGCGAGCGGGCCGCGAGCGCGGCGGCGCTGCTGAGCAAGCTCGACCTCGACCCGGTCCGCATCGTCGCGGTCACGGTGGCGCCTGCGCCCTCGGCGGCCGGCCCGGAAGCCGCCGCCCGGGTGGCCAGGTACGGTGCGCTTGACGAGGCGGCCATCGCCTGCGGCGCCGCCGCGGTCCTGCTCGGCCACACCCTCGACGACCAGGCGGAAACCGTGCTGCTCGGGCTCGCCCGCGGATCCGGCGCCAGGTCGCTGGCCGGGATGGCCGCCCGGCGCGGCCCCTACCGCCGGCCGTTGCTTGGCGTGCGCCGCGCGACCACCAGCGCCGTGTGCGCCGAGCTGGGCCTCCAGCCCTGGCAGGACCCGCACAATTGCGACTTCCGCTTCGCCCGGGCCCGGGTCCGGCACCAGGCACTTCCCGCGCTTGAGGCGGCCCTCGGGCCGGGCGTGGCCGAGGCCCTGGCGCGCACCGCGAGCCAGTTGCGCACCGACGCCGAATGCCTCGATGACCTCGCGTTCGCCGAAAGCGCAAAGCTTCGTGACTGCGGCTCGGACCCGGCCGGGCTTGACGCCAGCTGGCTACAGGCGCTGCCCGCCGCGATCAGGACACGGGTGCTGCGCGACGCGGCGATCATGGCGGGCTGCCCGCACGGCGCGCTCACCGCCGGCCACGTCGACCGGATCGACGCCCTCATCACCGGCTGGCGCGGGCAGCGATGGGTTGACCTTCCCGGCGGCGTGCGAGCGCGCCGCCAGGCTGGCAAGGTGTGGTTCACCGGCAGTGCACCAGGCGGCAGTGCACCAGGCGGCAGTGCACCAGGCGATTGAAGAGGATTTCGTAAGGGGTTGAGGAGTCCGTTGGACGAAAGTGACATGGGATCCGAGCTCAAGCAGGTGCTGATCACCGCCGAACAGCTCCAGACTCGCATCGGCGAGCTCGCGGCGCAGATCGACGCCGATTATGCCGGGCGCGACCTGCTGCTCATCGGCGTCCTCAAGGGCGCCGTCATGGTGATGGCCGACCTCGCCCGGGCCATGCACCTGCCGGTGCAGATGGACTGGATGGCGATCTCGTCCTACGGCTCGGGCACCAAATCCTCGGGCGTGGTCCGGATCCTCAAGGACCTCGATACCGACATCACCGGCCTGCATGTGCTGATCGTCGAGGATATCGTGGACTCCGGGCTCACCTTGTCCTGGTTGGCGGGCAACCTGCGCTCGCGCTCGCCCGCGTCGCTGGCGGTCTGCGCCATGCTCCGCAAGCCGGGGTCGGCCCAGATGCAGGTGAACGTCGCCTACACAGGATTCGACATCGGTGACGAGTTCGTGGTCGGGTACGGCCTTGACTATGCTCAGAGGTATCGCAACCTGCCATTCATCGGGACGCTGGCCCCAGCGGTGTACGGGGGTAGTTAGGGTCCCGGCGTCAGGGGAACACAATCCGCCACAGGAAGCGTTGACTTTCAAGACGTTACACCTGAGCGGTGTACCGTCATAGTTTTACGGCTCGCAGCCGCAGTTGGACACAGGCTGAGAGGATAGAAGGAAGATGGCCATCCCGCCGGAGGTCGACGGGACTGTGAGGCTGGTCAGGAGGGAACGGTCCCGGGCCGACGGGACCGCTCATCGATGGAGCTAAGGCGCTTTTTCCGGGCCCCGCTGCTGCTAATCGCCGTAGCGGTGCTGTTGCTGCTTTTCGTGCTCGACTACGCGAATTCCGGCAGCTCTTACCAGCAGGTGGACACCTCCACGATCGTCAATGACATCAATGCGGGCCAAGTCAAGAGCGCGCTGATCACGGACAAGAACCAGACGATCCAGATCACCACCAAGAGCGGCAAGGAGCTCGAGGCCTCGTGGGTCTCCGGCCAGGGCCTGCAACTGGCGAATGCGCTGCAGGAGCAAGTCCACAAGGGCACCCTGCCGGCGGACGGATACAACGTCGCCATCCCGAAGAGCAACGCGCTGCTTGACCTCATCCCGACGGCCCTGATCTACCTGGTGATCTTCCTGCTGTTCTTCTTCATGCTGTCCCAGATGCAGGGCGGCGGCTCGCGGGTGATGAACTTCGGCAAGTCCCGGGCCAAGCTGATCACTAAGGACACGCCGAAGACGACGTTCGCCGACGTGGCCGGCGTGGACGAGGCCATCGAGGAACTGCAGGAGATCAAGGAGTTCCTGCAGACCCCGGCGAAGTTCCAGGCCATCGGGGCCAAGATCCCCAAGGGCGTGCTGCTCTACGGCCCGCCGGGCACCGGCAAGACGCTGCTCGCCCGGGCGGTGGCCGGCGAGGCCGGCGTGCCGTTCTACTCGATATCCGGCTCGGACTTCGTCGAGATGTTCGTCGGTGTCGGCGCGTCCCGGGTCCGCGACCTGTTCGAGCAGGCCAAGGCGAACGCCCCGGCGATCGTGTTCGTCGACGAGATCGACGCCGTGGGGCGGCACCGCGGCGCAGGCCTCGGCGGCGGCCATGACGAGCGCGAGCAGACGCTGAACCAGATGCTGGTCGAGCTCGACGGCTTCGACACCAAGGGCGGGGTCATCGTGATCGCGGCCACCAACCGGCCCGACATCCTCGACCCGGCGCTGCTGCGTCCCGGCCGCTTCGACCGCCAGATCGTGGTGGCCCAGCCCGACCTGGCCGGCCGCAAGGGGATCCTGCGGGTGCACGCCCGGGGCAAGCCCATCGCGCCCGACGCCGACCTCGACATCATCGCCCGGCGGACGCCCGGGTTCACCGGCGCCGACCTGGCCAACGTGATCAACGAGGGCGCGCTGCTGACCGCGCGGTCCAACGGCAAGCAGATCACGATGGAGGCGCTCGAAGAGGCCATCGACCGGGTCATGGCGGGCCCGGAGCGCAAGAGCGTCCTGCTTTCTGAGAAGGAGCGGAAGGTCATCGCCTACCACGAGGGCGGCCACGCGCTGGTCGGCCACGCGATGCCGCACGCCGATCCGGTGCACAAGGTGACGATCATCCCGCGCGGCCGCGCGCTGGGCTACACCAGCGCCCTGCCGACCGAGGACAAGTTCTTGGTTACCCGGGCCGAGATGCTCGACCAGCTCGCCATGCTCCTGGGCGGGCGCACCGCCGAGGAACTCATCTTCCACGAGCCGACCACCGGTGCCGCCAACGACATCGAGAAGGCCACCCAGATCGCCCGCGGCATGATCACCGAGTACGGCATGAGCGAGCGCCTGGGCGCGCGCAAGTTCGGCCACGGCGACGGCGAGCCGTTCCTGGGCCGGGACATGTCGCACAACCGGGACTACTCCGAAGAGATCGCATCCTCGATCGACGAGGAGATCCGCCGCCTGATCGAATCCGCGCACGACGAGGCCTGGGAAGTCCTCGTCGAGTACCGCGACGTGCTCGACGCACTGGTGCTCCGCCTGCTCGACAAGGAGACCGTGGGCAGGACCGAGGTCCTGGAGCTCTTCGCCACGGTGCAGAAGCGGCCGGTCCGCGGTTCGTACACGGGCTACGGCAAGCGCCTGCCCTCGGACCGCCCGCCGGTGCTCTCGCCCAAGGAACTCGCCCTCGCGGCCGCCGACCCCAGCACCGGCAACGGCGGCATGGCGCTGCCCGCCAACGGCCAGTCCTTCGGCTTCAACCCCAGCGGCGCGGGATCGCCGGGAGGCTACGGCAACGAGCCCGGTCACGGCGAGCCCAGCGACGACGTATGACCGAGGGCGCTCCGGCAGCCCAGGGGAACACGGGGTCAGCTGGGGACGGCCGCGCTGACGGCACCCGGCCCTCCGGCGGCAAGGTCGGTGATTTCGACCTGCGGCGGATCGAGCGCGCGGTCAGAGAGATCCTGGTCGCGATCGGCGAGGACCCCGAACGCGACGGCCTGCGCGATACCCCGGCCAGGGTCGCGCGGGCCTACGCCGAGCAGTTCGCCGGGCTGCGGCAGCGCCCGCAGGACGTGCTCACCACCGTTTTCGACGCCGACCATGACGAGATGGTCATCGTCCGCGACATCGAGGTATACGGGACGTGCGAACATCACCTGGTCCCGTTCATCGGCGTCGCGCATATCGGCTACATCCCGAACTCCAAGGGACAGATCACCGGGCTATCCAAGCTGGCCCGGCTGGTCGATGTGTACGCGCGGCGTCCGCAGGTGCAGGAACGGATGACCAGCCAGATAGCCGACGCCTTGGTGGAAACCCTGGAGCCGCGCGGCGTCGTGGTGGTCATCGAGGCGGAGCACCTGTGCATGACGATGCGCGGGGTGCGCAAGCCGGGAGCGCGGACGGTGACCTCGGCGGTGCGCGGCGCCTTCCGCGACAACAACATCACCCGCGCCGAGGCGATGAGCATTATTTACGGTCGCCACTGAACCACAAGCGCCGCCCGCAGCGTCTATTGGGTAGGCCGGCGGCCACCAGGGGGAAACCGAAGCCAAGTTCCGGTATTTCCGGTAGCGGCTGCTGACTCCGTCCCGATAGACGAGACGTTTGCTTACGCTTTGGAGGTAGCGTGAACGCAGGACGCGAGGCGGCGCGATGACCACGCTGACCTATCGTGCCCCAGGGCCTGATAAGAAAGCTGCCGAGATGACCGACAGCGACGAAGCTGGACACGCGAACCGCGCGAATGCTGCCGCGGCCAAGGCCGTCGGCACACAGGCTCCCGCCGAGCCGCCGAGCTTTGCTGACCGCAGGCGTCAGCACGCCTGGGTGCCCGGCACCCTAGCGCTTCTTACCGCGCTCATCGGCCTGTCCGACATCCTCGGCATCTTCCGGCCCGACCTGGCGCACCGGCTGCACAAGATCACCTACTTGGTCCCTGGGACGCTGACTAACGTCACCCGCAGCGCTGATGTCGTCATCGGGTTGATGCTGCTGATGCTCGCGCACGGCCTGCGCCGCAGGAAGCGGCGCGCCTGGCAGGCGGTGGCCGCGCTGCTCGCGTTCGACATCGGTATCCATTTCCTGCACTCGCAGCGGATCGTGACCGCCGTCGTCGCGCTCGTGGTTCTCATCGCGCTGCTTTACTTCAGGGACGAGTTCTACGCGGAGGGAGACCAGCGCACCCGGTGGCGGGCTCTGTGGGTCTTCGGCGGCCTGATCGTGGCGGACGTCGCCATCGGCCTGGCCTATATCCTGCTGGCCCGGGGGCTGGCGGAGGACTACTCGTTCGGCCAGCGGGTCGAGGAAGTCATCACCGGTCTGGTCGGGGTGTCGGGGCCGGTCCAGTGGTCACCAGAGGCCCGCGGCGACCTGTTCGGCATCCTCACAATCGCGCTGGGCATCTTCACCCTGCTGGTCACCGCCTACCTGTTCCTGCGCCCGGCCGAGCCCCGGGCGAGGCTGGGCAGCGCGGACGCGGCCCGGGTCAGGGAACTACTTGTCAAGCACGGAGACAGGGACTCGCTCGGCTATTTCGCGCTGCGTGACGACAAGAGCGTGATCTGGTCGCCGACCGGGAAGGCCTGTATCTGCTACCGCGTCGTGTCGGGGGTGATGCTGGCCAGCGGCGACCCGATCGGCGATCCGGAGGCCTGGCCCGGCGTGATCGGTCCCTTCCTGGACGAGGCGGCACGGCACGCCTGGGCCCCGGCCGTGATGGGATGCAGCGAGCTCGGCGCCGAGGTGTGGTGCCGCGAGGGCGGCCTGACCGCACTCGAACTCGGCGACGAGGCGATCGTGAACGTGGCCGACTTCAGCCTGTCCGGCCGGTCGATGCGGAACGTCAGGCAGATGGTCAACCGGGTGGCCAAGCACGGCTACGTCGCCGAAGTCCGCCGGGTAGGCGACATCCCGCGCCGGGAACTCGACGCCATCGTCAGGACCGCCGATTCCTGGCGCGGCAGCCAGACCGAGCGCGGCTTCTCGATGGCCCTGGGCCGGATCGGCGCACCCGGCGACGATGACTGCGTGCTCGCCACCGCCACCGAGAACGGGGTCGTCCGGGCGGTGCTGCAGCTGGTCCCCTGGGGCGCCGACGGCCTGTCGCTCGACCTGATGCGGCGAGACAAGGGCGCCCAGCCCGGGCTGAACGACTTCCTGATCACCGAGACCATCAAGGCCGCCTCCAACCTCAGCGTGAAGCGCATATCGCTGAACTTCGCCGTCTTCCGGGCCGCGCTGGAGCGCGGTGAGCGGATCGGCGCGGGCCCGGTGCTCCGGGCCTGGCGGTCGGTGCTCATCTTCATGTCCAAGTGGTTCCAGATCGAGTCGCTCTACAAGTTCAACGCCAAGTTCTGCCCCGTCTGGCAGCCGCGGTTCTTCGTCTTCCCGAGCACGAAGGACGCGCCCAGGATCGCGCTGGCCGCGCTCGAGGCGGAGGCGTTCCTGGTCTGGCCGCGGCTCGAGCTGCGCAGGATCGCGCGGAAGCTTGGCCTGGCCAAGCTCAGGCAGCAGCTGCGCCGGGAGCCCCAGGGGGATACGGGAGGGCGGGGAGCCCCCCTGTGATCGGGCCAGAGGGGTACGGGGGGGCGGGCAGCCCCCCCGCGATCGGGGGGTCCAGGGGGGTCGTCCCCCCGGATCGTACTGACCGATGCCTGGTCATGGGCGTGGTGAACGTCACCCCCGACTCGTTCTCCGACGGCGGTCAGTGGTACGGGGCGGACGCGGCCATCGCGCACGGGCTGGAACTGGTGGCGCAGGGCGCGGACATCGTGGACGTCGGCGGCGAGTCGACCAGGCCCGGGGCCCAGCGTATCTCGCAGGAGGAGGAGCTGCGGCGGGTCCGGCCCGTGGTCACCGAGCTGGTCAGGGCCCGGCTGCCGGTGTCCATCGACACGATGCGGGCGCCGGTGGCGGAGTTCGCGCTGGACGCTGGCGTGCAAATGGTCAACGACGTGAGCGGCGGCCTTGCCGATCCGGACATGCCCCGGCTGGTCGCGGCGGCGGGGGTTTCCTATGTGGTGATGCACTGGCGCGGCCACAGTCATGACATGTACTCACGTGCAATCTACGCCGACGTGGTAGCTGAGGTCCGCGACGAGCTGGCCCGGCGGGTGGACGCGGTGGTGCATGCGGGGGTGGACCCCGGATGCATCGTGCTCGACCCCGGTCTCGGGTTCGGCAAGCGGCCCGAGCACAACTGGCCGCTGCTCACCCACCTCGCCGAGCTGGGCACGCTCGCCGGGGGCACCTTCCCGGTCCTGGTCGGGGCATCGAGGAAACGTTTCCTCGGCAATCTGCTGGCCGGCCCGGACGGCACGCCGAGGCCGTTCGGCGACTGCGACGGAGCCACCGTGGCGATCACGGCGCTCGCCGCCGCGGCCGGCGCCTGGTGCGTGCGCGTACACCAGGTGCCGCTGAACGCGGACGCCGTCCGGGTCGCCGCCGCCTGGCATGCCGCCGCGGCCGCGGGGGCGGCCGGCTCTCCGCTGCCGGGAGTGCGCACCGTCACCGGCCGGTCTTGACCATGCGCCACCGCGTGGTGCTGGCCGTGGGCAGCAACCTGGGCGACCGGCTGGGTACCCTTCAGGGATGCGTGCAAGCCATCGGCGGCCTTGGCGATACTGACGTGCTGGCCATCTCGCCCGTCTACGAGACCGCGCCGGTCGGCGGCCCGGCGCAGCCCGATTACCTGAACGCGGTGGTCATCGTGTCGACCGGCCTGCCCCCGCACGACCTGCTGGCGGCGACCCAGCGCATCGAGGCGGAATTCGGCCGGGTCCGGACCCAAGGAGCCGAACGGTTCGGGCCACGGACCCTGGACGTTGACGTCATCAGCTACGCGGCCGAGATCAGCGGCGACCCGGTGCTCACCCTGCCGCACCCGCGTGCGCACGAGCGCGCCTTCGTCCTGGCCCCGTGGCACGATGTGGACGCCGGCGCCAGCTTGCCCGGGCGAGGGCCGGTGGCGGCCTTGCTCGCCGGGGCCGACCACCAGGGCGTCCGGCGCCAGCCCGACATGGTTCTCCGGCACCCCCGTCCCGAAAACCCCCCCAAGCCCGGCGACCCGGCGCGGATCCCATGAAACCGACCCGTGTCTCGACGCTCGTCGTGGTCACCGTCGTTTGCGCGGCGGCGACCTGGCTGGTGCTCCGGTCGCTCTACCAGCACCTGCCGCCGCTGCCCTGGACGGGAGTGCCTGCGCTGCTCGTGGCCGCGCTGGCGGAAGCGTGGACGGGTCGCGACCTGCGGGCGCGGATCGTCGGCCGGCGCGGCCTGAAGCCCGCCGCGCCGCTCTTCGTGTCGCGGATGGTGGCGCTGGCCAAGGCCAGCTCGCTGGCGGGGGCGATAATCGCCGGTCTCGCGGCGGGTTTCGACATCTACCTAAGCGGCTCCCTGAACGCCAGCGTGCCGCGCCAGGACGCAGTCACCGCGGTCGTGACGTTCGTCGCCGCCATCCTGCTCATCTGCGCCGCGCTGTTCCTCGAGTACTGTTGCCGGGTGCCGGACGCGCCCGACCGTGACCAGCGCGACGGGTCGGCCCCCTAGCGTCGGCCGGCGGTCCGTCACCCCGGCTCCGGCCGCGGGAGGCGAATGCGCGGCGCCGGAGCACGCACCACGGACCGTTCGGGATAATGCTTTTGGCTTTCCTGCGGATCGAACCCAACGGCGTCATGCCATGCTCCGGGAGCGGCGCTCCTGGTTATGGCTATCCTGGTCACCGCACCACCCACCGTCCGGTACCCGCCGAGGACTGGAACTAGATGAACCCTGATATGAACTCCCATCCCGGGGCTTCGGGATCCGATCCGGCCGCCGGGCACCCGGCTCGGCTCGCGGTCGGCATCATCGGCGCCGGGAGAGCGGGCACCGCGCTCGGCGCGGCGCTCGCCCGCGCCGGACACCAGGTCGTGGCCGCGTCCGCGGTGTCGGACGCCTCGCTGAGCCGAGCGCACGCGAACTTCCCCGGCGCGGTCATCACCGACCCCGGCCAGGTTCTCCGCCGCGCCGACCTGGCCCTGCTGACCGTCCCGGACGACGCGCTGCCCGGCCTGATCGCCGGGCTGGCGGCGACGGGAGCGCCGCACCAGGGCCGCATGCTGGCCCACGCGAGCGGGCGTTATGGCGTGGCGGTGCTCGACCCGGCCGTGCGCCAGGGCGCGCTGCCGCTGGCGCTGCACCCCGTGATGACGTTCACCGGCCGCAGCGACGACGTCGACCGGCTCAGCGGAACCTGCTTCGGGGTGACCGCGCCCGACGTGCTCAGGCCCGTGGCCGAGGCGCTGGTGATCGAGATGGGCGGCGAGCCCGTCTTCATCCCCGAGGGGCACCGCGACCTGTACCATGCGGCGCTGGCCAGCGCCGCCAACCACCTGATCGCGCTCGTCGCCCAGGCGGCCGACCTGCTCAGGACGGCCGGGGTGGCGGAGCCCGCGCGCCTGCTCGGGCCGCTGCTCTCCGCGTCCCTGGACAACGCGCTGCGGTTCGGCGACGCGGGCCTGACCGGACCGGTCGCCCGCGGTGACGCGGCGACCGTGGCCGCGCACGTGGCCGCGCTCGAGGCCGCGCCCGCCGCCTCAGCGGCCGCGGTGGCCGCTTACGTCGCCATGGCCCGGCTGACCGCGGATCGCGCGCTCGCGGCTGGCCTGCTCAAGTGGGCCGACGCGGAACGCCTGCTCGACGTGCTCGGCGGCCGTCCGTGAGCAACGGGCCGCCGGCCGCCTCGTCGCTGCCAATCGCCCGGACCAGGGCCGAACTCGCCGCTGCCCGGGTCGGCCTGGACCGAAGCGGCGGGCCCGTCGTGCTGGTGCCGACGATGGGTGCCCTGCACGCCGGCCACGAGCGGCTGCTGCACGCGGCGCGCACGCTGGCCGGGCCGCGGGGGAGCGTCGTCGTCTCGATCTTCGTCAACCCGCTGCAGTTCGCGCCGGGCGAGGATCTTGATCGTTATCCGCGGACCCTGGACGAGGACCTGGCCCGGTGCGCCCGGGCCGGGGCCCAGCTTGTCTTCGCCCCGTCGGCCGCCGAGATGTATCCCGGCGGTAAGCCCGAGGTGGCCGTCGATCCGGGCCCGATGGGGCAGGTCTTCGAAGGCCACTTCCGGCCGGGCTTCTTCGGCGGCGTGCTGACCGTGGTGCTCAAGCTGTTTCACCTGACACGCCCGGCCACAGCGGTGTTCGGCCAGAAGGACGCCCAGCAGCTCGCCCTCGTCCGGCGGCTAGTGATCGACACGAACCTGGACGTCGCGATCGAGTCCGTGCCGACCGTGCGCGATGCCGACGGGCTCGCGACCTCGAGCAGGAACCGCTACCTGTCCGCGGCCGACCGGGCGGTGGCGCTCACGCTGCCGCGGGCGCTGCGGGCCGGCCAGGCCAGGGCCGCGGACGGCGCGGCCGCGGTGCTCACCGCCGCCAGGGAAGTCCTGACGGCCGAACCCGCCCTGGCTGTCGACTATGCCGCGGTCGTCGATCCGGGCACGTTCGGCCCGGTCGGACCCGGTCAGGCCGGGCCCGCGCTGCTGGTAGCGGCGGCGAGGGCAGGCGGCACACGGCTGATCGACAACGTGCCTGTCGCGCTGGCGGCGGAGGTCGCCGCCGAGGGCGGGCGCCACGATGACGCCTCGGAAGGGTCGGGGGCCGATGCTGCTCACCATTGACATCGGGAACACCAACACCGTTCTCGGGATATTCGACGAGGACCGGGTGATCGAGCACTGGCGGATCGGCACCCTCCCTGACCGGACCGCCGACGAGCTGGCCGTGGTGCTGCACGGCCTGCTCGCGGGTAGCAACGCGTTTACTGAAAGGGAGATTAACGGTATATCCCTGTGCTCGACGGTGCCTTCTGTGTTGCACGAGATGCGAGAGATGTGCCAGCGCTATTACGGTGACCTGGAAACGGTCATCGTCGAGCCGGGCGTAAAGACGGGGGTGCCGGTGCGGACCGACAACCCCAAGGAAGTGGGCAGCGACCGGATCATGAACTCGCTCGCGGCGGTGCACCTTTACGGCGGCCCGGCGATTGTCGTGGATTTCGGAACGTCCACGAACTTCGACGCGGTGAGCGCCCGCGGCGAGTTCGTCGGCGGCGCACTTGCGCCGGGAATCGAGATTTCCGTCGATGCGCTGTCCCGCCGGGCCGCGCAGTTGCTTAAGGTGGAGCTGACTAGGCCGCCGCGCGTCATCGGCAAGAATACGGTGGAGTCGCTGCAATCGGGCATCATCTACGGCTTCGCCGCACAGGTCGAGGGAATTGCCCGGCGGATGGCGCGCGAACTGTCGCCCGATGACCCGCGTGCGGTGACCACTATCGCCACCGGCGGCCTGGCACCGCTCGTTATCGACGAGGTGAGCGTCATTGACGCATACGAGCCCTGGCTCACCCTGATCGGCCTGCGCCTGGTCTACGAAAGGAACGCGGGCCAGGCGGAGTCACCGGGCCTGAGGTGACTCTCAGTGACCGTTTAGGCGCTCAGGCGATCCGGACGGCGCCGACGTAAGCGCTCCAGTAGACCGGTTGGACTTGCACCGTCTCGCCGAAGTCGGGGGCGTCGATCATCATCCCGTCGCCGATGTAAATCCCGACATGACTGATGTCGGGGAAGAAGAAGACGAGATCGCCGGGCTCCAGGTCGCTGCGGGGCACGTGCATGCCTGAGTTCCACAGGTCGCCGGTGTAGTGCGGCAGCGCGATGCCTTCCTGGGCGTACGCCCACACGACAAGACCGGAGCAGTCGAATTCCCCGGGGCCGGCCGCGCCCCACACGTAGGGATCGCCTTCCCTGGTGATCGCCGCCTGCAAGGCCTGGGCCCCGACCGTGTTCGCGGTCGGGATGCTGATGTTCGGGTACTGCCCGGTCTGCGTGAACACCGCCATCGCCTGCTTCATCGCCGCGCTGTTGACCTGGTCGATCTTCGCGTCGATGACCTTCTTCTTGGCGTTCATCTGGGCTTCGAGCGCGTTCACTTGGGCGACTTGCTGGTCGGCGGTCTGCTTGTCGCGCAGCGCCTGGCTCACCTCGTTGCTCAGCGTGTTTACCTTCACGCCGCTGGCTTGATCGAGCTCGGTGACCGCGGAGGCCTGGCTGAGGAACTGCAGCGGATCCCCGGTGGTGAGCGCCGCCAGCGTCGGGTCGAGACCGGAGCTCATGTAGTTCGCGGCGGCCAGCTGGGCCACGGCCTGCTGGCTGACCGCCAGCGCGGAGGCGCCCCGGCTGGCGGCGTTCGCCGCGATCCGCGCATTGGCCTGGGCGCGGGTGAGCTGGATCCGCAGGCCGTCGTACTGCTCGCTCAGCGCGTTGATCTGGAACTCGAGCTGCTTGGCCTGTGCGACCAGCGTAGTCAGGTTCGGCTTGGGCGCGGTGGTCTGCGCCGCGCTGATGCCGCCCGGCAGGATCAGGGCAAGCGCGACGGCCGCGCCGGCCAGGCCGGTCGCCCCGCTCAGTTTGCGCACAGCGATGCACAATATTGGAATCAAGGCCGCTTGGCCACCGACTAGGAGGATATTTTACCTGGGATGTCTGCGGCAGCCGGGCGGGCCGGCTCCTCGGCAGCGGCTATCGTGGACGGCGCTATGGGTTATGCGATCAGGTCCGCGCGCACGCGAGATGTGCCGGTGATCAGGAAGTTGATCGACTCGAATGTCGAGTCCGGGCACTTGCTGAGCAAGGCCACGGTCACCCTCTATGAGGATGTCCAGGAGTTCTGCGTGGCGGAACTCTGTCCTGACGCGACCCTGGCGGGCTGTGGCGCGCTGCACGTGATGTGGGAGGACCTCGCCGAGATAAGGACGATCTCGGTGCGGGAAGACTGCCGCGGCCTGGGTATCGGTCACGGGATCGTCGATGCGCTCCTGCAGCGGGCTCGCCTGGTCGGCGTGGAGCGGGTGTTCGTCCTGACTTTCGCGGTGGACTTCTTCGGCCGTCACGGATTTCGGCCGATCAGCGGCACTCCGGTGGCGGCCGAGGTGTACCAGGAGCTATTGCGCTCCTATGACGCGGGCGTGGCGGAGTTTCTCGACCTAGAGTGGGTAAAGCCCAACACGCTCGGCAACACCCGCATGCTGTTGCGCCTCTTACCGGGCCGGGGAAAATGAGCATCGGCGTTGCGCACGAGACGATACAAGCCCAGCGGGAGCATCGTCCGGCTCGGGCTGTGGAGAGGAACCGGCTATGTGGACCGATCTCGCCGCGCTGACTCCGCCGCTGATAGTTTGCATCGCCTTCCTCATCGGCGTGGCGATGTTGCTGCGCCGTGAGATGTCCCCGAAGCGCCGCGCCGAGCGGAGCGCCCGCCGCCGATCACGGGACCACAGGTCTTGAAATATACGGAACGGCGGGTTTATCACCACCTGCAGAACTGCACGAACTGGGCGAACGGGTTGCCCGTAAGATCGCAGTAAGGGCGCAGTTCATGATCTGCGGTAAGCAGCCGGTGCTAACGCGCGGACTTGGCATCGATTACGGAGAGTAACGGCACCTAGATGCCGCCTGATCGCGGCCGTACAACGGAAAACAAGTGCCGCGCCAGTGGCAGAATTGTCAGCGCCAAGAGATTGGGTATACATTTAGCATCTGAAATAGGTTGCTCCGTCAGAAGGGCTGTTTCCATGGCACAGAAGGTGCAGGTGCTTCTCGTCGACGATCTCGATGGGAGCGAGGCCACCGAGACCGTCGCGTTTGGACTCGATGGCGCCGCGTATGAGATCGACCTGAGTTCCGGCAACGCAGGCAAGCTCCGTAAAGAGCTTGCCCACTATGTGGAGCACGCGCGCAAAGCGAGCGCTCCGGCAAGGCGCCGCCGGGCGCGCACTGGCCCCGGCCGCGAGCGAAGTGCCCAAATCAGGCAGTGGGCCAAGCAGCGCGGTTACAAGGTCAATGAGCGCGGGCGCATTCCCGCCAACATCGTCGCGGAGTACGAAGCGGCGCACTAGTACGCACGGACCGGAGTTCGCTGGTTTTTAGCGGCTCCCGAGTTCATCGCCTTTGCGGGGGGCTAGGGGCGTCCGCCGTGGGCAGCCCGATGGGCAGTACGTGGCGAGCGACTCTTTAAGCAGCGGTGTCTGCGCGGATCGACCTCGCCCCCCTCGCCCCCCTCGCCCCACCAGGCTGCCGCTGCGGCGGCGGGGGCCTGATCGCACCGTTGGCCCGGAGGGACGGACTGACCGTCCAGGGGCCAACGGTGCGTTTGTTTATCCGGAGACCCGCGGCGGGGCGGCGCAGCGGCCGGACGGGGCGGACAGGGGCAGCGGAAACGGCCGTTCGCTTGCGGCGTACCCGGGGCTGTCCTGGGAACATGGGTCTCATCTACCGGGTTGGATGTGGGTGAACGCCTCGTGTCCAGGGAACGTCTTGTTATGCGAGGCGCATACTCGTATTAAGCATGGCCGTGGGCACGCGGCTACTATGCGGATGAGGCAAGGTATGGCACGACCCATCCCGCCCCCCGTGCTGTGAGGAGAGCGACGACATGTTCGAGAGGTTTACCGACAGAGCGCGGCGGGTTGTTGTCCTGGCGCAAGAAGAAGCCAGGATGCTCAATCACAACTACATCGGCACCGAGCACATCCTGCTCGGCCTCATCCATGAGGGCGAAGGTGTAGCGGCCAAGGCGCTCGAGTCGCTTGGGATCAGCCTGGACGCCGTGCGGCAGCAGGTCGAAGAGATCATCGGCCAGGGCCAGCAGGCGCCGTCCGGGCACATCCCGTTCACGCCCCGGGCCAAGAAGGTGCTCGAGCTTTCGCTGCGTGAGGCGCTGCAACTAGGTCACAACTACATCGGCACCGAGCACATCCTGCTCGGCCTCATCCGCGAGGGTGACGGCGTGGCCGCCCAGGTGCTCGTGAAGCTCGGTGCCGACCTGAACCGGGTGCGCCAGCAGGTGATCCAGCTGCTGCACGGGTACCAGGGCAAGGAGCCGGCCTCGGCCGGCACGGCCGCGGAGTCCGCTCCGTCGACGTCCCTGGTCCTTGACCAGTTCGGCCGCAACCTCACCCAGGGTGCGCGCGAGGGCAAGCTCGATCCGGTCATCGGCCGGGAGAAAGAGATCGAGCGCGTCATGCAGGTGCTCTCCCGCCGGACCAAGAACAACCCGGTGCTTGTGGGCGCGCCTGGCGTGGGCAAGACGGCGGTCGTCGAGGGCCTGGCGCAGAAGATCGTCAAGGGCGAGGTCCCCGAGACCATCAAGGACAAGCAGCTGTACACGCTGGACCTCGGTGCCCTGGTGGCCGGCTCACGCTACCGCGGCGACTTCGAAGAGCGGCTCAAGAAGGTGCTCAAGGAGATCCGCACCCGCGGCGACATCATCTTGTTCATCGACGAGATCCACACGCTCGTCGGGGCCGGTGCCGCCGAGGGCGCCATCGACGCGGCCTCGATCCTGAAGCCGATGCTGGCCCGCGGCGAGCTGCAGACCATCGGCGCCACCACGCTCGATGAGTACCGCAAGTACCTGGAGAAGGACGCCGCGCTCGAGCGCAGGTTCCAGCCCATCCAGGTGGCCGAGCCGACGATCTCGCACACGATCGAGATCCTCAAGGGCCTGCGGGACAGGTACGAGGCCCACCACCGGGTGTCCATCACCGACGGCGCGCTAGTCGCGGCGGCCCAGCTCGCCGACCGCTACATCAGCGACCGCTTCCTGCCGGACAAGGCCATCGACCTGATCGACGAGGCCGGCTCCCGGATGCGGATCCGGCGCATGACCGCGCCGCCGGACCTGCGCGAGTACGACGAGAAGATCGCCCAGGTGCGCCGGGAGAAGGAATCGGCCATCGACTCCCAGGACTTCGAAAAAGCAGCAGCGCTCCGGGACACCGAGAAGCAGTTGCTGGCCAAGAAGGCGACCAGGGAGAAGGAATGGAAGGCCGGCGACATGGATGTCGTGGCCGAGGTGAACGAGGAACTCATCGCCGAGGTGCTCGCCACCGCCACCGGCATCCCGGTGTTCAAGCTGACCGAAGAGGAATCGCAGCGCCTGCTCCGGATGGAGGATGAGCTGCACCGCCGGGTGATCGGCCAGAACGACGCGATCAAGGCGCTGTCCCAGGCGATCAGGCGGACCCGGGCCGGCCTGAAGGACCCCAAGCGCCCCGGTGGTTCTTTCATCTTCGCGGGCCCGTCGGGCGTCGGTAAGACCGAACTGTCCAAGACGCTGGCCGAGTTCTTGTTCGGCGACGAGGATTCGCTTATCCAGCTCGACATGAGCGAGTACATGGAGAAGCACACGGTGTCCCGGCTGTTCGGGTCCCCGCCTGGCTATGTCGGTTACGAGGAAGGCGGCCAGCTCACCGAGAAGGTCCGCAGGCGGCCGTTCTCCGTCGTCCTGTTCGACGAGATCGAGAAGGCGCACCCGGACATCTTCAACTCGCTGCTCCAGATCCTGGAAGACGGCCGCCTGACCGACGCGCAGGGCCGGATGGTCGACTTCAAGAACACGGTCATCATCATGACGACCAACCTGGGCACCCGCGACATCTCCAAGGGCGTGACCGTCGGGTTTGCCCGGGCGGGCGAGTCCAAGGGTTCCTACGACCGGATGAAGTCCCGGGTGCAGGAGGAGCTCAAGCAGCACTTCCGGCCGGAGTTCCTGAACCGCGTGGACGACATCATCGTCTTCCACCAGCTCCTCCGGGAGGAGATCTTCAGCATCGTCGACCTGATGATCGCCAAGGTGGACGAGCGCCTGAAGGACCGCGACATGGCCATCGAGCTGCGGCCGGCCGCCAAGGACCTGCTGTCCGCGCGCGGCTACGACCCGGTCCTCGGGGCCCGGCCGCTGCGCCGCACGATTCAGCGGGAGATCGAGGACAGCCTGTCAGAGAAGATCCTGTTCGGCGAGCTCAGGCCGGGGCAGATCGTCATCGTGGACGTCGAGGGCAGCGGGGAGACCGCCAAGTTCACCTTCAACGGCGTCCCGAAGCCCGACGTGGTGGACGATGTGCCCGGGCCGGAGATGGCGAGCGAGCCGGTCCCAAGCAAGGGCAGCGCGGTCGGCAGTTCGACGAGCAGCTCAAGCACCCAGGACGGCGGCGGCACCGCTTCCGCTTTGGGCTGATAGCACCGGTTTTGGGCCGATAGCACCGGTGAAACCCGGGGTCCGCGACACCGTGGACCCCGGGTTTCATGCTGTCGGCTCGAGCTCGGCCGACCCGGGCAGGGCAAAGCGGCCGTCAGGCAGGGGGTCGACCAGGCCGTCGGCGATGAGGCCGTCCAGGGCCCGGGCCAGCTGGGCCGGGCCGGGCCAGACCGCGTCGAAGTCAGCCCGGCCTACCGGCACGCCGGAATCGCGCAGCACGGCGAGCAGGCGGCCCCGGCATTGCCGGTCGGTGCCGTGGTAACGCTGGGCCTGGCGGCTGGCCGCCTCGGCCGGCTCGCCGGGCTGCTTGGGCTCCTTGGGGCGACCCGCGGCCAGCCAGGCGCAATCGCGGGCCACCGGGCAGGTACCGCAGCGCGGGCTGGCGGCCGTGCACACCAGCGCGCCAAGTTCCATCACCGCGACGGACCAACGGGCCGCGACCGCGGGCTCGGCGGGCAGCAGCGATTCGGCCAGCCGCCGCTCCGCCACCGAGGGCGAGGCCCTGGGCCCGGGCCGGCCGGCGACGAGCCTGGCCAGCACCCGCCGCACGTTGGTGTCGAGCACGGCGTGCCGCTGGCCGAAGGCGAAGCTGGCCACGGCCGCGGCGGTATAGCTGCCGATCCCCGGCAGCGCGAGCAGGGCGTCCCGGTCCGTCGGCACCATCCCGCCGTGCCGCGTGGTCAAGATGGTCGCCGTTTCGTGCAGCCGGAGCGCCCGCCTGGGATAGCCGAGCCTGCCCCACTGCCTGATCGCCTCGCCCGCGGGCTCGGCCGCGAGCGCCGCCGGGGTGGGCCACCTGGCGACCCACCTGAGGTATTCGGGCAGCACCCGAGCCACCGGCGTCTGCTGCAGCATGATCTCACTGACCAGCACCGACCAGGGCGTCGCGCCGGGAGCGCGCCAGGGCAGGTCCCGCGCGTTGCGCGCATACCAGGCCAGCACCGGCTCGGCGTAGGGCGTCGACATGATGCTGCCTATCGTGGCACGATTCCCCGCTGGCAGGCCGGGCGGGAACGGCTGAACCTAACGGGTCCGGCGCCGGCCGGCGGGTCTTCACGTCTCCGAGCCTGACAGCTTGCATACTCTGCGTATGGATCGGAATGCTTATCGTGACGACAACGACACGGACCAGCCCGATGCCTACTGGCGCCGGAGGGTGATCACCCTTGTCGCGGGCCTAACCCTGCTCGGCCTGCTCGCCTGGGCCTTTTCCGGCGGCGGGAAGCCGGCTGGCACGGTGCCGAAGAGCACCCAGTCGACCGGCATCATTCCCGCCGTGGCCTACAGCGGCGCCCCGACGTCACCGTCGCCCGGAACCAGGGGGGGTACCCCGGCGGCCAGCCTGCCTTTCCCCACGGTCATCCCATCGAGCCCCGGCCAGGCCGGTTCGGGCCGGGCCGCCGGCGGCAGGTCCGCAGCTCGTGCCGCGGCGTCCGGCCAGGCCGGTCCGGGCCAGGCCGGTCCGGGCCGGGCCGCCGGCGCGGCCGGCCCAGCGGCGTCCGGGGGCGTCGAGCCCGGCGGGGGCTGCTCACCGGGGGCGGTGGTGCTCAGCCTGTTCAGTAGCCGGACCGACTACTACGCCGGGCAGTATCCCCAGTTCGACGCCTACGCCGTCTCCACCGCGTCCCGGGCCTGCACCTTCGATGTCAGTCCCGGCAAGCTCCATGTGCTGGTCATGTCGTCGGGCCGCGTCATCTGGGATTCGGCCGACTGCTCCCGCGGCGAGCCGGACCGTGCGGCCGAACTCAGCCGCGGCGTCCCGGTGCAGCAGTGGTTCACCTGGAACCGCACCATCAGCCTGCCGGGCTGCGTCACGCTGGCGTCGGCGGCGCGCCTGGGCACCTATCAGGTGCAGGCCAGAGACGCCACCGTGGCCAGCCCCGTCCGCACGTTCAGGATCGTGCGCTGAGCACCGGGGCGCGGCGCGGCCGCCGTGTCGGCCGCTAAAGAGTCGACCGCTAAAGATCGGTCCCCAGAACAGCGGAGAGGGCCTGGCGGATGTCCTCCACCTCTTGCACCTGCATGAGATGGGTAAGGCCGTCGGCGCGCTCCAGGGGCGCTCCTGAGGCCGGCGGGACGATGACACGGCGGAAGCCCATCCGCTCGGCCTCGGCCAGCCGCCGCGGCAGGCCGGCCACCCGGCGGACCTCGCCGGCCAAGCCGACCTCGCCGATGGCCACAACGCCGTGCGGCACGCTCAGGTTCGCCGCCGAACTGGCCAGGGCGACGGCGACGGCCAGGTCCACTGAGGGCTCGGTCAGCCGGACCCCGCCCACGGTCGCCGCGTACACGTCCTGCCTGCCGAGCTTCAGCCCGGCCCGGCGCTGCAGGACCGCGAGCACCATACCCACCCGGGAGCCGTCGAGCCCCGACGTGGTGCGGCGCGGCATCTCGAGCACGGAGGCGCCGACCAGGGCCTGCACCTCCGCGGGCAGCGGCCTGCGCCCCTCGAGGGTGACCGTCACGCAGGTGCCTGGCACCGGCTCGCGGTGCTGGGACAGGAAGAGCCCGCTCGGGTCGGGCAGGCCGATGAGGCCGTACTCGCCCAGATCGAAGCAGCCAACCTCGTCGGTCGGCCCGTACCTGTTCTTCACCGCCCGCACCATGCGCAACTGCGAATGCCGGTCGCCGTCGAAATGCAGTACCACGTCGACGAGGTGCTCGAGCGCCCGCGGGCCGGCCACCGAACCGTCCTTGGTCACGTGCCCGACGAGGATGGTCGTCAGCGACCGCTCCTTGGCCACCGCGGTCAGCGCCGCCGCCACCTCACGGACCTGGGTCACCCCACCGGGCACCCCCTCGACTCCGGCGGCGGCGATGGTCTGCACCGAGTCGATGATCAACAGCCGCGGCTGCACGGCATCCACGTGCCCGAGCACGACGTCGAGGTCGGTCTCCGCGGCCAGGAAAAGCTGGTCGCTGACCGCGCCGATCCGGTCCGCGCGCAGCCGCACCTGGGCTGCGGACTCTTCCCCGGTCACGTAGAGCACCGGCCCCGACTCCGCGACCAGCGCGCCCGCCTCGAGCAGCAGCGTCGACTTGCCCACCCCCGGTTCCCCGGCAAGCAGCAGGACCGCGCCGGGCACCAGACCGCCGCCGAGGACCCGGTCGAGCTCATCCATGCCGGTGGGCCGTGCGGTGGCGTCAGTCGCGTCGACCATGCCGATCGGCACCGCGGCGGTGCTGGCCGGTGCCGCGTTGCGGTGGGAGACCGCCCGGATTCCCGCTCTGGGCAGTCGGGGCACCCCGGTCTCCTGGACCGTGCCCCAGGCCTGGCACTCCCCGCAGCGCCCGCTCCACTTGGCGGCCTGCCAGCCGCACTCGGTACAGCGGAAGCCGGATGTCCCGGCCGATGACTTAGCCATGGCCCGCACCTTAGCGGCCACCTCTGACAATCTCAGTAAGCTGGAACCGAACCTACGGAGGGAGTCGGCGTGAGCGGCGAGGCGAAGGTACCCGGTCCGCCTGTCGCCCTGTCCACCTCGTCCGTCTACCCGGAACGCACGCCCGATGCCTTCGAGATGGCCGCGCGGCTCGGTTACAACGGGGTCGAGGTGATGGTCTACACCGATCCGGTCAGCCAGGACGCCGACGTGCTGCGCAGGCTCGGCGACTACCACCAGGTCCCAGTCTTGTCCGTGCACGCGCCGAGCCTGCTGCTCACCCAGCGGGTGTGGGGCCGCGAACCGTGGGAGAAGCTGCGGCGCGCCAGGGAACTCGCGGAGCGGGTCGGCGCCCGGGTGGTCGTCTTGCACCCGCCGTTCCGCTGGCAGCGCGAGTACGTCCGCGGCTTCGAAAAGGGCCTGGCCGCGATGGCCGAGGAAACCGACGTCATATTCGCGGTGGAGAACATGTACCCGCTGCGGGCCGGGGGCAGCGAGGTGGTGCCCTACGCTCCGCACTGGGACCCGACGGCGCTCGATGTCCCGCACATCACGCTTGACCTCTCGCACACCGCGGCCTCGGGTTCGGACGCCCTGGTCATGGCGACCGAACTAGGCGGCAGGCTCGCCCATGTGCACCTGGCCGACGGCACCGGAAATCCCGCCGGGCCGGTGCCGGATGAGCACCTGGTGCCCGGGCGCGGGGGCCAGCCCTGCGCCGGGCTCCTCGGGCTGCTCACCTCGACCGGGTACCAGGGCGTGGTGGTGGTCGAGGTGAAGACCAACCGGGCGCTGACGAGGGAGGACCGGGTCGCGGACCTGGCCGAGTCGCTGGCCTTCGCCCGGAAGCACCTGGACCTAGCGGCGGGTTAGCATCTGCCCTGGCGGTGGGCCAGACGGCGCGAGGGTAATGTCCTTGCCATGACAGCCAGTACCACGACGCTGATCACCGTGGCCCCGACGGGCGCCGAAGCCGACAAGTCCGCGGTGCCCGCCCTCCCGGTCACCCTGGACGAACTGGTCGGCACGGCCAAGGAGTGCGAGGCTGCCGGGGCGGCGGTCATCCACGTCCACATCAGGGACGACGCGGCCCGGCCCACGCTGGACGGCAGCAGGCTCGCCGACACGGTGGCGGCGCTGCGAGCAGGTACCGACCTCATCGTCCAGCTATCCACCGGCGGCGCGGTGACCGACAGCTTCGCCAGCCGGCTGGCCGTCCTGGACGCCGCGCCGGACGCGTGCTCGCTGACCTGCGGAACGGTCAACTTCGGCGACGACGTGTTCGCCAACCCCTGGCCGTTCGTCAAGGACCTGTACCAGCTGACCCAGGAGCGCCAGGTGGTCCCGGAGTTCGAGTTGTTCGACCTCGGGCAGGTGGCGGCGCTGCACCGGCTGCTCGCTGAGTTCGGGCCGCCGGCCGGCGGCCGCGTGCACTGCGACCTGGTGATGGGCGTGCCGGGCGGCATGCCGGGCGACGTGGTCACGCTGGCCGCCGCCGTGGCGGCGCTGCCGGCGGGCGCGACCTGGTCGGCCACCGGGATCGGCCGGACCGCGCTGCCGGTGATGTTCGGGGCGCTCGGGGCCGGCGGCCACTTGCGGGTGGGCATGGAGGACACGCTGACCTTTGCCCGCGGCCGTCCCGTCACTCGCAACGCCGAATTGGTGGAGCGAGCCGCCGAACTGGCCCGGATCGCGCAGCGGCCGCCGATGCCCCCCGCCGAGGCGCGCACCTTCCTCGGCATCCCCGCCCGCCGCGCCTAACCCGCATCCCGCCAGTCAATGGTTGTGACTCTCTACCCGAAAGAGTCAGTAGAGAGTCACTCTCATTGAATCGGGCCTCGGGGGATATGGGAGGAATGTCGGGATTGGGGAGGCGGGGGAGGCGGGTGCTTGCTGGGCGTTTGCAATTGCAAGCAGGCGCTGGCAGACTGGGCGGCATGCGTAACGTGACAGTTAATTCGATCGGCGAGTACATCCGCGAGCAGCGGGAGCAGGCGAAGATCTCGATGCGCCAGCTGGCTCAGACGGCCGGGGTGTCCAACCCCTACCTGAGCCAGATCGAGCGCGGCCTGCGCAAGCCGAGCGCGGACATCCTGCAGCAGATCGCCAAGGGGCTGCGTATCTCCGCGGAAGCGCTCTACGTGCAGGCCGGGATCCTCGAGGACAGGCCGGCGGACTCGGGCGTCCGGTCCGCCCTGCTGGCCGACCCGCAGCTCTCCGAACGGCAGAAGCAGGTTCTCATGGAGATCTACGAGTCGTTCCGCCGGGAGAACGTGGCCATGGCGGAGGGCACGGAGGCAACCGTGGACACCGCGACCGGCTTGGCCGAGTTCGCCCCCGGGGAGCCGGGTGCGGAGGCGGAAGCACTGGAAGCCGCCGCCATAAAAGCCGCCGCCATGGAAGCCGCGGCGGCCATGGAAGCAGAAGCGCGAGCGGAAGCTGCGGAGACGACAGCCGAGACGGCAGAAGAGACGGCAGAAGAGACGACCGATCCGCAGGCCGTTCCCTCGATCAGACCAAACAGTGCCTCCGATTAGGTAGCGTGATCCCGTGTTCGGTTCCGCGTATACCCCGCTGACTTACTTTTTCCTGGCTCTCGGTCTGGTGGCGTTCGTCGTCGAGGCGTGGGCCTTCATCGACGCCATCAGCAGGCCAGCACAGGCCTTCGTGGCCACCGGCAAGCAGACCAAGCAGCTGTGGCTGATCATCCTCGGCGTAGCCGCCGTGGTCGGGCTGGCCGGGGCGGTGTATCGCGTAGGCCCGACCTCGATCCTGCCGGTCGCGGCGTTCGTCGCGGCCGCCATCTACCTGGCCGACGTCCGTCCCAAGGTGAAGAACTTCCCCAAAAACGGAGGAACGAGCTCGGGTCCGTACGGCCCCTGGTAACAGACACGGCCCCTGGTAACAGACACGGCCCCTGGTGACAGACACGGCCCCTGGTGACAGACACGGCCCCTGGTGACAGACACGGCCCCTGGTGACAGACACGGCCCCTGGTGACAGACACGGCCCCTGGTGACAGACACGGCCCCTGGTGACAGACACGGCCCCTGGTAACAGACACGGCCCCTGGTAACAGACCTGGACGGGGCCGCCGCGCACAGCTGATAACGCTCAGATGATGAACAGCGTGATCGGCGCGGCGACCAGCAGGGCGGCGGCCAGGCAGATGGCCAGGATGGCGGCGGTGGGCAGCGGGCGTACCGGCTTGAGCAGCCGGGTCACCCTGGCGGCTACCTCGCCTTCTGCGGCAGCCAGCGCCCCCGCGGGCGCCGGGCAGGCGCCGGCGGTGCCGAAACGCACCAGGGCGGACACGAGTTCGCGCGTCGGACGTCCCCGCAGCGCGCGGTCGTCGGCGAGCATCTCGACAAGCAGCGCCACCGAACGGTGGGCGTCGGTGCAGGTAGCGGACCTGGGGAAGGCGCGTCGCAGGGCGGTGAACGGCAGCAGCACGAGGTCGTGGCGCTCGCGCAGGTGGGCCCGCTCGTGCGCGAGCACGGCCGCCAGTTCGCCGCGGCCGAGCAACTCCAGGGTGCCGACGCTGACCACGATCTGCGATCGCAGCCCGGGCAGGCAGTACGCGGCCGCACTCGGGTAGTCGACGACCAGCGCGCCCGGCACCTTCGGGTCACCGTGGGCGAGCAGCGTGAGCAGGGCCCGCTGCCGTCGTCTGGCCTGCACCGCCGCGACTGAGACGGCGATGAGCACCCAGCACAGCGAGCCGAGTAGGACCAGTCCGGCGGCTAGGCAGGTCAGCCGGACGGCGACGACGACCGTCGGCATGCCGCCTTGCGCGCCGAACATGCCGGTCAGCCGGAACACGTCACCCGTACGGAGCAGGGCGCCCGCCCGCAGCACGGAGCGCACCACGCCGCTGGTGCTGGCCGGCATGGCCAGGCCGATTAGCGTGCCGACGGCGGCCAGGCCCGAGGCCAGGCCCAGGGCCTGCCACAGCAGGATGGCCGCCGCCGGCGACCGCCGCGGCCAGCTAGCTTGGGTCAGTGCCGAAGCGCCGAGCGCGCTCCCGATGGCAACTACGGCGAGAAGCGCCGCGTCCTCAAGTCCCGTCATCTCCCTCGCCGCTACCTTCGATCACTTCCAGGGCATCGCGCAAGACTTCAGCCTCGACGCCAGATACGGACTGTGCGAACCGGGTCAATGCCGCCGTCCGGTCACCGGTCTGATCCAGCGCGGCCAGCATGAGCTCGGTCACATAGGTCTCGCGGGTAGCGGCGGGGCAGTAACGCCAGGCGCGCCCATCGCGCTCCCGCCTGGCGAAGCCTTTTTTCGCGAGCCTGTCGAGCACCGTCATAACGGTGGTGTGAGCTAGATTACGTCCGGTCAGCCTAGCACTGACCTCGCGCACGGTGAGAGATGTATCTGATTCCCAGAGCACGTCCATGATGGCCCGCTCAAGATCACCCAACCGGTTCACGGTCGTCAATGTACCCGTAATGCGGCCAATGCAACTAGGAAGGACCCCATGCCATCGCGCTCGGTGCTAACCCTCGGGGTCGGCGAAGCGGGCGAATGCGCTCAGGTTGGCCAGGCTCTCGCCGCGCTTGACCCGCCAGGCCCACTCGCGGCGGATCGCGGAGCCGAAACCGAGCTCGAGCGCCGTGTCGAAGTTCTCGTCGGAGTAGCTGAGCACGCAGCCGAGCAGCCGGTCGATGTCCGCGGTGGAGACCGCGGACAGCGGCAGCCGCCCGGTCAGGTACACGTCGCCCACCGGGTCCAGGCTGAAGTGAACCCCGTACATGGGGCCGCTGCGCTCGAGCAGGAAACGGTAGAACGCCTCATGGTTCTCGTCGGGCTGGCGGCAGAAGAACGCCTCTACGCCCAGGCTGTGCGCGCCGACGACCAGCCAGGCCATGGTGGCCAGCTTGTGCTGGCCCTCGAGCTTGACCAGGTAGGCGCCGGGCCGCGGGTTCTCATACGGCAGCTCAAGCTCGGCCAGGGCCGTCCGGACCGCGGCGGCGGGACCGCAGAGAGCCCCGGGATCTCCGCTCATGCGCGCACTGAATCAGCCACTGGCGCGCTGGCCTGCCAGCGAACCCATTGATTCCATGGCACCGGTATACACGTCGATCAGCCGGTCCGCGGTGGCGGGCCAGCCGAACCCCGACGCGTGCGCCAGCGCGCCGCGGGACAGTTCGGCGAGCCGTCTGGGCGACCCGACCAGCCCGGAAAGCACGCGCGCCCACACGACCGGATCGTGCCCGTCCACCAGGATGCCGGAGAAGCCGTCCTTGACCGCGGTGCGCAGCCCGCCGACGGCGGCCGCGACCACCGGCGTTCCGCAGGCCTGAGCCTCGAGCGCCACCAGCCCGAACGATTCCGAGTGCGACGGCACGAGCACCACCGTCGCGGCGCGGTACCAGTCGGCCAGTTCGCGCTGCGGGCACGGCGGCTCGAGCCGGACGCAACCCGAGATGCCGAGCCTCTCCGCGAGGCCGTCCATCCGGCCGGGGGCGCCGACTTCAGACCCGCTCGGGCCGCCGACGAAGACCACGGTCAGCTTGCCCGCCAGCGCCGGGGTGGACCGCAGCAGCTCGGCCGCGGCGCGCAGCACGATGTCGGGGCCCTTCAGCGGCTGGATCCGGCCGGCGAAGACCAGTACCACCGCGTCGGCGGGCAGGCCCAGCCGACGGCGCGCGGCCTGCGCCGGACCGGCCTGGAACAACGACAGGTCCACGCCCGGGCTGACCGTCTCCACCCGCCAGGGGCTGGCGCCGTACAGCTCGACCAGCTGGCGCGCCTCTTGGTCGGTGTTGGCGACCAGCCGGTCGGCGGCCGCCACGACCTCGCCCTCGCCGCGGATCCTGATCTCGGGCTCGGCGCAGTCGTCGCTGGCCAGGGCCAGGTTCTTGACCTTGCCCAGGGTGTGCATGGACTGGATGAGGGGTACCCCCCAGCGCTCCGCCGCCACCGCAGCGACCTGGCCGGACAGCCAGTAGTGCGCGTGCACCAGGTCGTACCGGCCGGGAGCGTAGTCGGCCTCGGTTCGCAGCACCCCGAAGGTGAAGGGACAGATCTGGGCGGGCAGGTCGTTCTTGTCGAGCTCCTCGAACGGGCCGGCCACCACGTTGCGGACCAGCACGCCCGGTACCAGTTCCACCGCGGCGGGGGTGTCGGGACACACCGCGCGGGTGAAGATCTCCACCTCGACGCCGCGGCTGGCCAGCTGCTTGGCCACCTCGACCACGTAGACGTTGAGCCCGCCCGCGTCGCCGGTGCCCGGCTGGTCGAGCGGGGAGGTGTGCAGGCTGATGGTCGCGATCCGCCGGGGGGCGACCCGTCGGCGGGCGCGGTTCAGCACTTCAGGCACGCTGTAAGCAACCCCGTCAAGCCGCCGCCTGTTCCCTCCTTTAGGCTCTCTAACATGAGGACGCTGGTGCTGCTTCGCCACGGCGAGAGCGAATGGAACTCCAAGGGCCTGTTCACCGGGTGGGTGGACGTTGGGCTTTCGGCGACCGGGGCTCAGGAGGCCGAGCACGGGGGCAAGCTGCTCGCCTCCTCCGGCCTGCGCCCGAAGGTCGTGCACACCTCGGTGCTGACCCGTGCCATCCAGACCGCCAACATCGCCCAGGAGGAAGCGGGCCTGCTCTGGCTGCCGGTGCACCGGTCCTGGCGGCTGAACGAACGGCACTACGGCGCGCTGCAGGGCAAGGACAAGGCCAGGACCAGGCAGGAGTTCGGCGACGAGCAGTTCATGCTGTGGCGCCGTTCCTACGACGTGCCGCCGCCGCCGATCGCCGACGACGACCAGTTCTCCCAGGTCGGCGACGTCAGGTACGCGGACCTGCCGCCGGAGGCCAGGCCGCGGAGCGAGTGCCTGAAGGACGTCATGACGCGCATGCTGCCCTACTGGTACGACGCCGTGGTGCCTGACCTCGGGGACGACCGGACCGTCCTGATCGTGGCGCACGGCAACTCGCTGCGCGCACTGGTCAAGCACCTGGACGGGATCAGCGACGCCGCCATCTCGGAGCTGAACATCCCGACCGGGATCCCGCTCGTCTACCAGCTCGACGATGCGTTCCGGCCGGTCACGCCGGGCGGCAAGTACCTGGACCCGGCTGCCGCCGCCGAAGCGGCGGAGGCGGTCAAGAACCAGGGCCGCTAAGCCCAGCAAGGCGGCCGGGGGGATGGATCCCCCCGGCCGCGGGGGTTCCGTGGGGTCGTCCCCGGGCCAGCACCACAAATCCGGCATTAAGGGATGCTTGCCGTCAGGTGAACAACCTTCGAATATCGCCCAGGTATGTCTTATCGCCCTGTCTTTGGCTTGCTGCTAGCGCATACCATTGTGCCTGTGAGTCTTCACTGGCCACCGCCTTGGCCTGCGCCGATTGCCCTGCGTCGATTACGGAGATTGCGTGGCGATAAGAACCAGGGCCGCAGGGTCCGGCGCCACCGCGCGCCAGGCACGGGGCTCTCGGCTGCGGGCGGCCAAGCAGCCCGCTCGGCTGCCGCCGGGCATCGCTTCCGTCCTTTCCGTCCTCTCCTCCTCGGCCGTGGTCGTCGATAGCAACGACAGGGTGCTGCGGGCGAGCGCCGCGGCCCGCGCGTTCGGACTGGTCAAGGGCGATCGCCTGATGGTCAGCGAGCTCGCCGCGCTGGCCCGCCAGGTGCGCAGGGACGGCGAGATCAGGGAAGGCGAATTCGAGGTCCCGGTGCCGAGGTTCGGCGGCCGGACGACGAGCTTCGCGGTCCGGGTGGCGCCGCTCGGCGGGGCCGTCGGCGGCGGCGGGCTCGTTCTCGTGCTGGCCGAGGACCAGACGGAAAGCCGCCGGGTGGAAGAGGTCAGGCGGGACTTCGTCGCCAACACCAGCCACGAGCTTAAGACACCGGTGGGCGCGCTGGCGCTGCTGGCCGAGACGATCGAGGACGCCGCCGACGACGCCGAGGCGGTGCGCAGGTTCGCGGGCAAGATGCGGCAGGAGGCACAGCGGCTGACCAACCTGGTCCAGGACCTCATCACGCTGTCCAGAATCCAGGCGGCCGAACCCGTTCCCGACCCCCGCTTGGTCGACCTCGACGCGGTGGTCGCCGAGGCCGTGGACCGCTGCCGGATGAAGGCGAACGCGCGCGGCATCACGCTCGCGTCGGTCGGCAGCCGCGGCCTGTCTGTCCTGGGCGACGAGGATTTGCTGGTCACCGCGCTGCGTAACCTGCTGGAGAACGCCGTCGCCTACAGCCCCGAGCGGACCCGCGTGGTCATCAGCACCAAGAAGACCGGGGACGGCAACGCCGAGCTGAGCGTGGCCGACCAGGGCATCGGCATCCCCGAGCGCGACCTGGAGCGGATCTTCGAACGCTTCTACCGGGTTGATCCGGCGCGCTCGCGCGCGACCGGCGGCACCGGACTCGGGCTGGCCATCGTCAAGCACGTTATGGCGGCCCACAACGGCAGGGTCACGGTACGCAGCGTCGAGGCCGCCGGGTCCACCTTCACGCTTTACATACCGCTGCGGAGCGAGCATGTCGGCACAGGCGCTGCGTGAGCCCACGGAAGCGGCCGCGAACCCAAGAGCGCCCAGGAGGAGTCCAGTGACACGTGTGCTGGTAGTTGAGGACGAAGACTCGTTCAGCGACGCTATCTCGTACCTGCTGCGCAAGGAGGGGTTCGAGGTCGCGGTCTGCTCCACCGGCCCCGACGCGCTCGACACCTTCGACCGGACCGGCGCCGACCTGGTCCTGCTCGACCTGATGCTGCCGGGGCTGCCGGGCAGCGAGGTGTGCCGGTCGCTGCGGGAGAAGTCCAGTGTGCCGGTGATCATGCTGACCGCCAAGGACAGCGAGATCGACAAGGTGGTCGGGCTGGAACTCGGCGCCGACGACTACGTGACCAAGCCGTTCTCCTCCCGCGAGCTTGTCGCCCGGATGCGCGCGGTGCTCAGGCGCCGCGGCGAGCCCGACGACGTGGCCGAATCGGCCCTGGAGTCCGGACCGGTGCGGATGGACGTGGACCGGCACGTGGTCACCGTCCGGGGCGGCACGGTGCAACTCCCGCTGAAGGAATTCGAGCTGCTCCAGGTGCTGCTCCGCAACGCGGACCGGGTGCTGACCAGAATGCAGCTCATCGACCGGGTCTGGGGCGCCGACTACGTGGGCGACACCAAGACGCTGGACGTGCACATCAAGCGACTGCGGACCAAAATCGAGGTCGACCCCGCCAAGCCGCGGCACATCGTGACCGTGCGCGGCCTGGGCTACAAATTCGAATCAGCCGCCTAAGAAGAAGCACTGAGAACCGGGCACGCCTGTCCGTCCGGGGGGAGCCCGGCTGGCCGGCGGCTGGCGCGTGGCCGGGGCGGGAACCATGGGCCGTTCGGGATAAAAGATCTTTGGGCCGAACGGACCGTACTGCGTGCGGACCCGTCCGGCTACGGCGTGGCTGACGGGCTGGCGGATGGGGTGGCCGACGCCGAGCCGGACGCGTGCGCCTTGGGTTTGGCCGACAGCGTGGGCTTGGGGATGGATGGCGGGGAGTAGGTCGCGTAATCGTAAGCATGCGGCTCGACCGGCACGCCGAGCGTGATCGCCCCCGCCTGCGCGAAGACGAGGGTCAGCTGAACGGTCTCCCCGCCGATGAGCGGATTGGCCAGCCCGGTGAGCACCACCTGGGGCTCGGGGCCGCCCAGGTCGACCAGCGTCTGGGCCGGCAGGTCGATCGAACCGCCGGTCAGCTTCACCGCGGACGCGGTCCCCGGGGCGCTGACCGAAATCAGCCGGTCACCGTTCTGGGCCTCGATCGCGAGGAAGGCTCCCGCCTGGCCGCCGGGCGGCAGCACGGAGCCGAGCGGGGGCCCGAGCACGAACAGGTTGTCGAGGGTGATGCCGTTCTGGGTGGTGGTGACCCCGGCCGAGGCCGGGTGGAAGGTCAGCGTGGGCGCGTTGAGGCCGGCCTCGCATCCGGCGAGCACCGGCACCAGCACGGCTATGGCGCCGAGAAGCAGGCGGCGATTCCAGCGCGTCACCTTAACGGCCTCCTCGATTTAACTTCCGTCGGACGGGAGAAAATCGTAGCGGTCATGCCGCCACGGGTTTACGCGGCCCCCGGGTCAGCCGGAGCGAGCCGAGCGGCCGGAAGGGATCGGCCGGGTCGAAGAGGCTGCGGGGCTCGCCGAGCGACTGGCCCTGCTGGTCCCGGCTGGGCTGGTCCCGGCTGGGCTGGTCCGGGCTGGGCTGGTCCCGGCTGGGCTGGCGGTGGACGGGCTGGCGGTGGATGGGGCGCTTGACCGCGGCGGCGCGGAAGGCGCGGTCGAGGTCGCCGTCGGCGGCCCGGACGTCTGCTCGGCGGGCGCCGTCGCCGGGCTGAACGTAGCCACCGACAGCATCGCGCCCGCCACCAGGCACACGGCCAGGATGCTGGCCAGCAGCGGCATGACGGTCCCGCGCCCGGCGAAGGGTCCCGCCAGCCGCCGCAGCCGGTCCCGACGCCGTTTCGCGCGCTGCTCCCGGTGGTAGGCCAGCACCTCTCGGTCGAGCTCACGCGCGTCATCCGGGATCTGGATGTCGAGCGGAGGCTCGTCCCATCCTGATCCGCCGCCAGGATTCACCGTCACCTCCGGCGCGAATAGGACCCTAAGTATCCAGTATGAGGCCACAGCGGGTTCCGGCGGGTCGTCCCCCCTAGGCCAACACCCCGTTATTCGGTAGGATGCGCGGCTCGTTCCGCTGGCTCAGGTAGACTGGTAGAACGCTGTAAGCCCTTGAGTGGCCGTGCCGGGGTCGGCACGGCCCGCTGAATGGTGTGGGTGCGGACCGGCGACAACCGTACTGACCTGCATATTTGCCACCAAGAGCATTTTATCGACACCGTGCGACGTGGTAAGATGGTGTTCAGCGGAAGGGGTACTTGCCACATGTCTTTCAAGGTCGGCGATACCGTCGTCTATCCTCATCACGGGGCTGCTCGCATCGAAGCGGTCGAGACTCGCACCATTAAGGGCGAGGATAGGACCTATCTTGTCCTCAAGGTCGACAAGGGCGACCTGACCGTACGCGTTCCCGCGGACAACGCCGAGCTGGTAGGCGTTCGTGATGTCGTAGGCGCCGAAGGGCTTGAGCGGGTGTTTGAGGTGCTCCGCGCGCCGCACACTGAAGAGCCGACCAACTGGTCCAGGCGGTACAAGGCCAACTTGGAGAAGCTCGCTTCCGGTGACGTGAACAAGGTCGCCGAGGTCGTTCGGGACCTGTGGCGGCGGGACAGGGAACGTGGCCTGTCCGCGGGTGAGAAGCGGATGCTCGCCAAGGCGCGGCAGATCCTGGTGAGCGAGCTGGCGCTGGCCGAGAAGACCAACGAGGACAAGGCTGAGGCGTTGCTCGACGAGGTCCTGGCGACCTGAGCACGGCCGTGTCTTCTGGGGGGGTCGTCCCCCCGGGAAAGCAGAGTCCGCGGGTCGGGGTCGGCGTTGACGTACACCCGCTGACCGCCTCGCGTGAGCTTTATCTGGTGGGCCTGCTGTGGCCGGGCGAGGCGGGCCTCGATGGTCATTCGGACGGAGACGTGGCGTGCCATGCCGTCTGCACCGCGTTGCTGTCGGCGGCGGGCCTCGGTGATCTCGGCGAGAACTTCGGCACCTCCCGGCCCGAATGGGCGGGCGCGCCGGGGATATCCCTGCTGCGCGAGACGTTTCGGCTGGTCAGCGAGGCGGGGTTCGTCATCGGTAACGTCGCGGTGCAGGTAATCGGGAACCGGCCGCGGGTCGCTCCGCGGCGTGCCGAGGCGGAGAAGGTGATGAGCGAGGCGCTGTCCGGCGCTTCGGTCAGCGTGTCCGCCACGACGACCGACGGCCTCGGCCTGACCGGCCGGGGCGAGGGCATCGCCGCGATGGCCACCGCCCTGCTGGTTCGGCAGGGCTGATTCGGCAGGGCTGATTCGGCAGGGCTGATGCCCGCGGGCTGAGCCGGGCGATCCTGAGCGGGGCCTGCTCTAGCGCCGGGCAGATACTGCCCGTATCCCTTAGCCTTGACAGCGTGACGTTGCACCTTCATGACACCGCCGCCCGCGCGGTGCGCGAGTTCGCGCCGATAACGCCGGGGCAGGCGTCGGTGTACCTGTGCGGCGCCACGGTGCAGGCGCCGCCGCACATCGGCCACCTGAGGTCGGCGGTGTGCTTCGACATCCTGATTCGCTGGCTCGAAGCCAGCGGATACCGGGTGACGTTCTGCCGCAACGTCACCGACATCGAGGACAAAATCCTGCGCACCGCCCAGCACGAGGGCGTCCCGCCCTGGATCGTGGCCGAACGGAACCAGCGCGCGTTCACCTGGGCCTACGACGCGGTCGGCTGCCGGCCGCCGGACATCGAGCCACGCGCGACCGGGCACATCCCGGAGATGATCGTGCTGATCCGCCGCCTGCTCGAGCGCGGCCACGCCTACCCGACCGGCCAGGACGTGTACTTCGACGTGCACTCCTACCGGGACTACGGCGCGCTGTCCGGCCAGCGGCTGGACCAGATGCGGCCCGCCGAGGACTCCGACGACGTCGGCGACAAGCGCGACCCGCGCGACTTCACCCTGTGGAAGGGCGCCAAACCGGGCGAGCCGGCCTGGGAGACCCCGTGGGGATCCGGTCGGCCGGGCTGGCATCTGGAATGCTCGGCCATGGCCACCAAGTACCTCGGGCCTACCTTCGACATCCACGCCGGCGGGATGGACCTGATCTTCCCCCACCACGAGAACGAGATCGCTCAGTCCCGCGGAGCTGGCGACGGCTTCGCCCGGTACTGGCTGCACAACGGGCTGCTCGGGCTGGCCGGGGAGAAGATGAGCAAGTCGGGCGGCAACTCGCTGCTCGTCACCGACGTGCTGTCCCGGGTGCGGCCAGCCGAGCTTCGCTACTATCTGGTCCAGGCGCACTACCGGTCGCTGCTCGAGTACTCCGAGGACGCGCTGGAGGAGGCGGTGGCCGCCTACCAGCGGATCGAGCGCTTCGTGGTGCGGGCCAGCGAGGTGCTCAGTCGCCTAGGGATGGGCCGCCTCGGGCTGGATTCCGCGGCGGACCCGGGGGGCGGCGAGCCGCGAGAGTTGCCCGTGTCGTTCCGTTCGGCCATGGACGAGGACCTCGGCGTGCCCGCGGCGCTCGCGGCGGTACACGCCTGCGTGCGGGACGGCAACCAGGCGCTGGCCGGGTCCGACAAGGCAGGCGCCCGCGCCAGCCTGGCCCGGCTCCGGGCCATGCTGGACGTGCTCGGCCTCGACCCGCTCGCGCCGCACTGGTCGGAGTCTGCGGGCGGCCCCGGGGCCGGCGGCCGGCTACGGGACGTGGTCGGGTCGCTGGTGAAGCTGACCTTGCAGCAGCGGGACGCGGCCCGGGCTCGCCGGGACTACGCGACCGCGGACGCGATTAGGGACGGCCTCGAGGAGATCGGAGTCCTCGTCGAGGACACTCCCGAAGGCCCGCGATGGGAGCTGAAGCGTTGAGCGGAGCCGGGAGCTCGCGATCTGGTCGTTCGGGTGCTGGTCGTTCGGGTGCTGGCCGCGCCAGGGTCGGCCGTCCCGGGTCGGGCCAGACCAAGTCGGGCAAGCCGCGGCCGGGCACGGGCGGCCAGGGCAGACGCAAGCTCGAGGGCAAGGGGCCGACCCCGCCCGCGGTCATGCGGCCGGGCCACCCGGCGCAACGGCGCGCGGCGGCGACCACCTCGGGCGGTTCCCGTGGTCGGCGGCAGGATGACGGTCGGCGGCAGGATAACGGTCCCGCCTCGTCCTTCACTTCGTCCGGCCCGCCCGCGCGAGCGCCGCGCGGCGCCGGGGACGCGGCCGAGTTCGTCGCGGGCCGCAACCCGGTGGTCGAGTCGCTGCGGGCCGGCGTGCCCTCGGCGGCCCTGTATGTCGGCGCCCGCGTGCAGCACGACGAGCGGATCAGCGAGGCCATCAAGCTCGCCGCCGACCGAGGCGTGGCGGTGCTCGAGGCTGGCGCCGCCGAGCTCGACCGGCTCACCGGCGGCGCGCTGCACCAGGGCCTGGCGCTCCGTGTGCGCCCCTACAACTACGCGCATCCCGACGACCTGCTCGCCCGGGCCGCCGACGCTGGCCAGCTGCCGCTGATCGCCGCCCTGGACGGCGTCACCGACCCGCGCAACCTGGGCGCGGTGGTGCGTTCGGCGGCCGCGTTCGGCGCGCACGGTGTGGTGGTGCCGAGCCGCCGCGGCGCCGGTGTCACGGCGGGCGCCTGGAAGGCGTCGGCGGGCGCGCTGGCCCGGGTGCCGGTGGCCCGCGCGGTCAACCTGGCTCGCGCCCTGCAGTCCTATCAGGACACCGGGGTCTTCGTGGCGGGCCTGGACGCGGCCGGGGACACCGAGATCCGCGACCTGGAGCTGGCCACCGCCCCGCTGGTCCTGGTCATCGGCTCTGAGGGTCGCGGGCTGTCGCGGATCGTGGGACAAGCCTGCGACGTCCTGGTCC
Source organism: uncultured Actinomycetes bacterium (assembly GCA_963798675.1). Classification (GTDB taxonomy): domain Bacteria; phylum Actinomycetota; class Actinomycetes; order Streptosporangiales; family Streptosporangiaceae; genus Palsa-504. Next base: position 196,672 of record CAWCUJ010000060.1, read on the forward strand.
GGATCCCGATCGCGGCCCGCACCGAATCGCTGAACGCCGGGGTGGCCGCGGGTATAGCCCTGTACGAGGTGGCCGCGGTTCGATCTCGGCAGCGCACGTGACTGAACCGAGGGCATGACGGGCTCAAGAACGGGTACGTGGCGGTCACGGTGCCTGCGTAGCCGGGTCGTCGGTGACCTGGAGCACGCTGTGGCTGATGCGCCAGGGCCGCGCCCCGGCACCGCGCAGCATCCGCAGCAGCTGGCGCAGCTCCGCTTCGGTGCGGGGGGCGGGTGGTTGTGCGGCGGCCGGGTAGCGGCCGATTATCCGGCCGGGGACCTTAACGGCCGCCGCGGCGGGCCGGTCGTCGATTATCACGGCCTTTCCCCGGCTTTCCAGGCCTGATAGGAATCAAGCAGGCAGGTCGCACACGGCCGGTATCCCGCCGCGATGGCGGTCGCCTCGTCGGCGAAGAAGACGCGGTGCTCGGCATAGCCGCCCCTGGTGAGGGCCCGTTGCGCGGTGGAGCAGTTGAGCCGGCCGTAGATCCGGGTTCCGCGGTGGGGGCGGTCTGTGTGAAGCCGGTGGGGGGCATGCTGCTTCCTCCAGCGTGAGTAGAGCGCGCTTGGCGGCGGGTCCGCCAAGGTAGCCGCCCATGCTGCCGTCGGAGCGCACGACCCGGTGACAGGGCACGATGACTGGCAGCGGGCGCCGGCGAAATCGCCGTCCAGGTCCGGGTGGTGGCCGTCAGTGGGCTCAGCCGGGGTGTCGGGCGCCTCGGCCACGGGTATCGCGCGCCGGGCGGCCGCGCGGGTGACGTCGATGGCCTTGCGGTGGGCGATGGTAACGAGCCAGGCCTCGACGTTGGCGTCGGCGGGGAGAGCCGGGTATGCCTTCATCGCGGACAGGAATGTCTCCGACCATGCGTCCTCGGCGTCGGCCGGGCCGAGGACCGCGCGGCAGACGCGCAGCACCGTGGCGCCGTGCGCGGAGACGACTGCTTCGAACGGCTGCTTCCCTGTCATGCCCTGAAGACGTCCGGGGCCTGAATACGTGAGGTCACCAGTGACCGATTCTCCTCGCACAGCTTGAGCCCGTGGTATCGGGCGGATCGGCGAAGGGCGGGTCGAGCCGCGGGGGCCGACGGCCCCGCCCCAGCCCGGCCCGCGGATCGGCTGGCATGCCCGGAGTCTCCCGCCGGTGTAGCTCAGTTGGCAGAGCCGCTGGATCACAGCGGGCGCCCCGACTCCGGGCGACAGCCCGCCACGGCCATTCAGGGCCAGAGTGCCGTCTAGCCGCGCGCTGGGAGATGTGGGTCTTTAGTCCCTTGCACGTCGGCTGCCATCCAGTGAAGGGTCGAGGTTCGATGCTTTCAGGCCGTCGGGGGCGATGACGGCAACGATTGCCGACGGGGGCGGGCAGGCTGGTGTGCAATATGCCGGGGAACTGTATTCGAGCGTGCTGCGGCTGACCCGCAACCCTGCAGATGCGGAGGTTCTGATGCAGGAAACGCCGCATCGTGGACCGGTTTG